>CANLEH010000001.1:0-277500 GCA_947489665.1 uncultured Roseicyclus sp.
GGCCCTGCACGAACCCCACGCCCGCGTGAGCGCCAGTCGCGGGGGCGTGAGAAACGGGCGTGGGGTTTGAAATATTTGGAAGACTCGGCGCGGCTCAGGCCGACTCGCCGGATGCCTGCCGAGGATTAAGCCGCCAAACAGCAAGGTTCAGCGCTCCGGCAACCGTAACCCACAGGAGGTAGGGTGCCATCAACCAGCCCGCCAAAGCATCAAGCGCAAAAAAGCTTGTCATGGCGCCGCATACCGCCAGCCAAAGCAAGACCAACACGACCATGCCGGCCCTGATCCGCTCCAACCCGAAGAACACGGGCGTCCACAAGGTGTTCAGGGCAATCTGCATGGCCCAGAACCCCATGGCGTGGGCGTTACCATCCAACACCGCAACGCGCGTGGCTGCAACGGCTGAGGCGATGTAAAGGATCGTCCAGGCGACGGGAAACAACCAATCGGGCGGGGTCCAGCTTGGCTTCGATAATGCGCGGTACCATGGCCCGGGCGGAAACATCGACCCGGTCGCGGCAGCAGCGCAGCAGGCGCCAAGAAACAAGAGGAACACAGACCAATCCATAGGGCTTACCTATCGCAAACCGCTGGAACGTCCACCCAGCCTTACTGCCGCAGGCGTTCACTCAGCCCGAGGGTGGGCAGTTCGCCGGTCAATTGTGCCTCGTAGATGGGTAGGCTTTCGATCACACGCATGATGTAATTGCGTGTTTCCGAGAAGGGGACATCTTCGATCCAATCGATGATGTCTTCGGCGTCACGTGGATCCCCGAACCGTTCCACCCAGGACCGCACGCGACCAGGGCCTGCGTTATAGCCGACCGATACAAGGATCGGGTTTTCATCGTAGGCTTCCAGCAGTCCGGCAATGTAGTTCGATCCAAGCAGCACGTTATAGGCGGGATCGTTGCGCAGACGGGAAAGCGAAAAGTCGATACCAAGCTCGCCCGCCGAATCCTGGCCAGTGGCAGGCATCACCTGCATCAGCCCCAGGGCCCCGGCCCCGGATTCAACAACCGGGTCAAACTCACTTTCGCGGCGCGCGATGGACAAGGCAAAGGCACGCGGGATGGGCAGCGTTACGTCCTCAAGATCGGCCAGCGGATAATAGGCCCGGAAGATCTCATGCCCTGATTGCGCGGCGCGTTTGGCCACGACGAGGGCGAAATGCGGCTCTCCCAGATCCAGCATCAGATCGCCCATCATACCCGCCTCGCGCTCGTCCAGACGTTCGGTGATGTGGGTAAAGAACCGCTCGGCCAGCGTGCGCTGATCAGCGGTGTAAAGCAGCATTGCGGCATGGAAGACGGGCAGGTTTGTGAACTCGGCCGTTGCCCAATTCCCGTAGTCGCGGTCGCCCAGGAATTCGGGGTTCACAGGGTAACCACCACGCTCCTGCGCCAGCTGGCCATAGAAGCTGGACTGGTACTGCGCCCCAAGGGCATAGGCCTCAGCCGCCGCTTCCGCGTTCCCGGCGGCCTCATGAGCACGCCCAAGCCAATAACCTGCCCGGCCGACCGAGATCGGAGAGAACACAACTTCCCGGAAATCGCCAAAATGCGCGATGGCGCGGTCATAATTGCCAAGCTGGAACGCGCAATACCCTGCGATCCATTCCAGATCGGAGAAACGACGATAATCGACAGACGCGTCAATGCGGTGGGAGGAGGCAAAGCGATAACAGGCTTCGTGGTTGCCTTCCCGCATGACATCCCGTGCCAGATCAGACCTGCGCCGGCCCCAAGCCTCGGGGCGCCCCAATCCATCGGCGCTTGCGGAATGCTCCATCATCAACTCGGCTGCCGTGTCCCAATACCCTTCGGCCATGCGCCAGAGGAAGCGTTCATAGGACAGGCCCGGATGGCTTTGCAGCGAGGCGGGGACGCGGTCGATTAGCTCGTTCACACCTGCGCGTCGGTCGCGCAGCGCAAGGCGGGCCTCGGCCATCGCAACCCAACCTTCCGGCACCAGCGAGAACATGGCGCGGGCGCGATCCTCTGCATTTTCCCAAAGCAGATGATCAAGGCGCGCGATATGATGGTCTTGTGTCAGGATGGAGCCATACGCGCGGTTCAGCGCCTGTGCGTGCGGCCCTGTCATCACAAGTGAGGTCCAGGCGCGAATAACCTCTGCCTCGGCAGCGGCGCGATTGCCGGTCTCTTCCAACGCGCGGGCATAGGCGAGCGCGCCGGCGCCCGTTTGCGGCAATTCATCCGCAAAGAAATCCAGCACGTTCTGTGGATCGCCTCCCTCTGGGATGGACGGTTCTCCCTGGCGGCGCAGGTAGGGCAGACCCGGCCAATCCGGGTTTCGCTCCACAAAGGATATGTATTCCCCGAAATCCCCTTCGCCGCGGCGCAGTCGCGTCCAGGCCAGCAAATCGAGCGCGATCGGGTCTTCGATGTTCTGTGCCGCTTCGGAGCCACCGGCCAGATCACCACGATTGTAGGCCTCCAGCGCGGCGGCCAAAGCCTCGGGGTCGGTTTGCGCAGAAAGGGTCGTGGGTGCGGTTCCGAGAACGGCAATCAGGCACAGGGATATCAGGCGTCGCATGGTGGCGGCGTCTCCAGTTTCGTCAAATCCCCCAGGCAGAGAGGATAGGGCAGTTATCCACAGACGCAACTCACGAACTTGGCAATTCCGCGTGGGCGGCGTATTGGGGCGACACTTCGCAATGAAATCCACATGGAAACAAAGGACGCGCGTGATGTTCCGAGGCTCTCAGGTTGCTCTGGTCACTCCGATGGCAAATGGTGCAGTGGATTTTGATGCGCTCAAACGTCTGGTGGAGTGGCACGTGGCGGAAGGCACGCACGGCCTTGTGCCCGTGGGCACGACCGGTGAAAGCCCCACCCTGACCCATGAGGAGCATGAGGCCGTCATCCGCTGCGTGGTGGAAACGGCTGGTGGGCGTATTCCCGTGATGGCCGGGGCAGGGTCGAACAACACGGTTGAAGCCCTGCGGTTCGTCGAATTCGCCAAAGAGGTAGGCGCAGACGCCGCACTTGTGGTGACGCCCTACTACAATAAGCCCACGCAGCGCGGGCTCATCGCCCATTTCAGCGCGCTGAATGAGGTCGGTATCCCGATCTATATCTACAACATTCCACCGCGCTCTGTCATCGACATGACGCCCGAGACGATGGGGGAGTTGGCGAAGCTCGACAATATCGTCGGCGTGAAGGACGCAACGGCAGATCTGAGCCGGGTGCCAAAGACACGCCTGACCTGCGGAACGGACTTCGTCCAACTGTCGGGTGAGGACCCAACCGCTGTTGGCTTTAACGCCCAGGGCGGGCATGGCTGCATCAGCGTCACGGCCAATGTCGCGCCAAAGCTGTGCGCTGAGATGCAGACGGCCACGCTGTCCGGCGACTACGAAACGGCGCTGGAGTATCAGGACCGTCTTATGCCCCTGCATGCTGCCATCTTCGCTGAACCCGGCCTTGCCGGGGCAAAGTACGGCCTGTCCGTTCTGGGGCATTGCAGTGACGAGGTGCGCTTGCCGCTGACCGATGTGACGGCAGAGACGAAGGCGCAGATCGAAGCAGGGATGCGCCACGCGGGCCTGATCAACTGACATGGCACTGCGTGAGGGCGAAACACGGCTCCCATTCGATCCTGCAGATCGGGCGGATGCCAGCCTCACCTTCATTGGTCATATCCGAAGCGACTGGGGGCCGGGCACGGCCCCCAAGAACGTCCGGCAGGCACGGGAGACAAGTCAGGGTGCCCGCGTCGAGCTGCTCGAAGGCTATGGCGCAGCTTTGACTGGGCTTGACGTCGGCCAGGCCGTCCAATTGCTTTATTGGGTGGATCGCGGTGAGAGGGACCTTGCCACCCAATCCCCCAAACACGCAGACGGCCCGCGCGGCACCTTTAGTCTTCGCAGCCCGGTCCGCCCAAATCCCATTGCGTTGGCGACCGTTGTCATTACCTTGCTCGATGGCCACACCATCGGCATCGACGCCATAGATGCATGGGATGGCACGCCCGTCCTCGACATCAAGCCATGGATCGCAACGGTCGATGTCCCACCGGGCTGGCAGCCGTAGCCGCAAGCGCCTATATGCGAGCGCATGGCCAAGAAACCTGACAATGAAAACTACAAGGTGATCGCCGAAAACCGGCGTGCCCGCTTCGATTACGCAATCGAAAGCGATCTTGAGGTTGGGATGATCCTGGAAGGTTCGGAGGTCAAAAGCCTGCGCGCGGGTGGGTCCAACATCGCAGAGAGCTATGCGGAGGTGAAGGACGGCGAGCTGTGGCTCGTGAACTCCTACATCGCGCCCTACAAGCAGGCCAAGACCTTCCAGCATGAGGAAAAGCGGCGGCGCAAACTGCTGGCCTCCAAGCGGGAACTTTCCCGGCTTTGGAATGCCACGCAACGCGAAGGCATGACGCTGGTGCCGCTGGTCATGTACTTCAACCACAAGGGCTTCGTGAAAATGAAGATCGGCGTGGCGAAGGGTAAGAAGAACCAGGACAAGCGCGAGACGTCCGCCAAGCGCGATTGGAACCGGCAGAAGCAGCGTTTGCTGAAACAGAACGGCTAGCGTTGCTGGGAAAACAGGCAGCCTTTCCCCCTGCCGATCATTTCTTATGCAAGTTACTGCACCTTCCATGGGGCCACCCTCGGCCCCACCAGGAAGGGAAGCACTCATGGAACTCATCATCTCACTGATCGCAGGCGCGGTTGGCGGTAACGCTGCTGGCGCTGTGGCACCTCGGATCAACCAGGGCACGATCATCAACTCTATCGCCGGTATCGTCGGCGGCGGCTTGGGTGGTACCATCCTTTCGGCCGTGGGCCTTGGCGGCGTGGCAGAGGCGGCCGCTGGCGGTGGCATGGATATCGGCGCAATCGTGGCGCAGGTCGCCGGTGGTGGCGTTGGTGGCGGTGCAGGCCTCGCGATTGTCAGCGTCATCCGCAACATGATCGGGCGCTGATAGCCCCACGCCCCAAGGCGCAGGCCTTGGGGCAACACTTGCACGGCTGGCCCCGCAGGCGTAGGCGTATCCTGTCCAAAACGAAGACGGGGATGCATCATGGCTGGCGTTATCATGGGTGACGATCCGAAGACCTTAGTCTCAACCGAATGGTTGGCCGCACACCTCAATGATCCCGATCTGCGGGTCATCGACGCGTCCTATTACCTGCCAGACATGGGCCGCGACGCGAAAGCGGAATATGACGCCGCCCACATCCCCGGCGCGCGTTTCTTTGACATCGATGAAATCTCTGATGCTCGTTCCGCGCTGCCGCACATGGTCGCCCCGGTCGAGAAGTTCATGTCGCGGATGCGCGCCATGGGCGTGGGCGATGGTCATCAGGTCGTGATCTATGACGGTGCGGGCCTGTTCTCTGCCGCCCGTGTCTGGTGGAACTTCCGCCTGATGGGGAAAACCGATGTTGCCGTTCTGGATGGTGGCTTTCCAAAGTGGCAGGCCGAAGGGCATCCGGTTGAGGATATGCCGCCCGTCGTGCGCGACCGCCACATGACGGTGCAGCGTCAGGCGCATCTGGTGAAGGACGTCACACAGGTGGCCTCGGCCAGCAAATTGGGTGATTGGCAGATCGTCGATGCGCGGGGTCCCGGCCGCTTCAAGGGTGAAGAGCCTGAGGCGCGCGACGGCCTCCGCTCTGGTCACATTCCGAATTCCAAGAACGTCCACTACGCGACCCTTTTCAACTCCGATGGCACGATGAAGGAAGGTGACGCCCTGCGCGCTGCGTTTGAGGCCGCAGGCGTGGATGTAGACAAACGCATTATCACCACTTGTGGCTCCGGTGTGACGGCGGCGATCCTGATGCTTGGCCTGACCCGTCTCGGCAACCTCGACGTGTCGCTCTACGATGGCTCCTGGGCGGAATGGGGTCAGTTCGAACAGCTGGCGGTCGAAACCGGATGAGCGTGATCCCAGCGGGCACGGAGGTGCCCTTCACGATCACCTATCTTGAAATGACGACGCGCCCCGATATCGCCGTCCCGCAGCTTGACGGCGATATCCGTCTGGAACGCGCGATTGATCCTCCGGTGTGGTATTTCCTGTCGCTCTACGACGCGGTTGGGCGGGAATACGAATGGCAGGATCGCTTCGATCAGGCCGAAGAAGACCCGGCAGCTTTGCAGGCCTTTGTGCGAGACCCCGACGTGGTGATCTGGACGGCCATCCGAGGTGGCTGGCCCGCCGGATTCTTCATGCTCGATTGGCGCGAGGCCGGAGTATGCGACCTCGCCTATTTCGGCCTTGTCCCACAGGCCGTTGGCACAGGCCTAGGACGGCCCTTGCTGCAAACGGCGATTGCCATGGGCTGGGAACGTGACGGTGTCGAGAAAATGACAGTCAACACCTGTACGCTCGACCATCCTTCGGCTCTGCCGCTCTACCAGAAGATGGGGTTCATGCCGGTGGAACGGGAAGAACGGACGCGTGTCCTTGTTTATGACTGGAAAGGGTGAGCGACTATGTTCGAAACCTTGAATGCGCCCGAGCAGGATAAGATCTTTCGCCTGACCGGCGCCTTTGCGGCGGATCCAAGGCCCGAAAAGGTGGACCTTCTCGTAGGCCTATATCGCGATGCACAGGGGCAAACTCCGGTGATGGAGGCTGTCGCGCGAGCCGAGCGTCAGATCATCGAGACACAGACAACGAAAGCTTATTTGGGCTTTGGGGGCGACCCGGGTTTTTTGGACGGAATGCGGAAGCTCTTGTTGGGCGATGCGGTGCCGGAGGGGCGCGTTGCCGGGATTGCAACGGTCGGTGGTACAAGCGCGCTTCGGCAATTGTTCGAGATGGTTCGAACCCACGCGCCTGGCGCGCGCGTGTGGGTTTCGGACCCAAGCTGGCCGATCCATGAAGCGATGACCACGTCCATGGGGTTCGAAAGCCGCACCTATCGCTATCTGGATCGGGCGACCAACGGACTTGATCGGGACGGGATGCTGGAAGATCTACGCCGCGCACAGGCAGGCGATGTGATCGTGCTCCATGGATGTTGCCACAACCCGACTGGGGCTGACTTGAGCCTCGCCGATTGGGAAGAGGTCGTCGCGATTTGTGCCAAGACCGGGGCCATTCCGCTGGTCGATGTTGCCTATCAGGGGTTCGGCGATGGGTTGGTCGAGGATATGGCCGGCGCGCGCCTGCTGGCTGAGCGTTTGCCGCATGTAATGATCGCGGCCAGCTGCTCGAAAAGCTTCGGGCTGTATCGCGATCGGGCCGGGGCGGCCTTTGTGGTGACGCGTGAGGGGCAGACCCGCGACGCCACGCAGGGGCATCTCGTGGTCACGAACCGCAACGTCTATTCCTTTCCGCCGGATCATGGGGCGCGGATTGTGGATGTGATCCTGCACGACGCTGATTTGCGTAGTTTGTGGGAGGCAGAGCTGACCACGATGCGCGAAACGATCCAAAGCAATCGACGCGCATTGGCCGACGCCCTGCGGGCCGAGACGGGATCG
This sequence comes from uncultured Roseicyclus sp., assembly GCA_947489665.1. Taxonomy (GTDB): domain Bacteria; phylum Pseudomonadota; class Alphaproteobacteria; order Rhodobacterales; family Rhodobacteraceae; genus Gymnodinialimonas. The sequence continues at coordinate 7,470 of CANLEH010000001.1, forward strand.
GACCGATTTGGCGCCCTGGCGGCGCATCGAGGGATGTTCTCGTTGATCGGGGCGACGCCAGAGGAGGTCGCGGCGCTGCGCGACGATCACGCGGTCTATGTGGTGGGTGATGGGCGGATGAACGTCGCGGGGCTGCGGGCCGAGGCCATTCCCCACGTCGCGCGTGCAATGGCAGCGGTGATGGGCTGAGGGGCTTTACAGCCCTGTAAATCCAGCGTATCCGGCGCGCCTGCGCTGATGCGCCAAGTGTCCGACTACCTTGTAAAAACGGAAGAAATTCAATGACTAAGCTTCTGCCCGGCATCCTTGCCATGGCGGCCATTGTGGTCGCGTCGAATATCCTTGTGCAGTTCCTCTTCGGCCAATGGCTGACCTGGGGTGCTTTCACCTATCCGCTCGCTTTCCTTGTGACCGACATCATGAACCGCGTTTATGGGGCTTCCATGGCCCGACGCGTTGTTTTTGTTGGCTTTTTGGTCGGTGTCGTCTGCTCGCTGATCGGGACGCAGATCATGGGTGAGTTTGGGCCGCTGGTGACGCTGCGCATTGCGCTGGGAAGCGGGATTGCGTTCCTGACGGCGCAGTTGCTGGACGTTGCCATTTTCGACCGGTTGCGGAACGGCGGATGGTGGCAAGCTCCTGTTATTTCAAGCATAATTGGGTCTTCCGTCGACACGGCCCTGTTCTTCTTCATCGCGTTCTCGGGCGCTTTGACCTCCGTTCTGCCGGGCGACGTGGCCTGGGCGAATGAGGTTTTGCCGATCCTTGGCGTTGGCCCTGAAGCCTCTCTTTGGGTCTCTCTCGCCATCGCGGATTGGGGTGTCAAACTTGCCCTCGCATTAATCGCCTTGATCCCCTTCCGCCTCATCACGAAGCGTTTTGTGGCACAGGTTGCGTAATTTCTTTTGACAACCACGAAATCTGTGGCAGGCTGTGGATAACAGCAACCAATCGAAAGGAGGTGATCCAGTGTCTAGAAAGGTATTGGAGACGTGTGACGGGACAACTTGGGAGGCGCGCCTCTAGGGCAAACCCTTGGGCGCAGCGCCCATCCCAAGGTGGTATATCCTAACCGATCCCACCTCCTGAACTTTCGAAAGGGCTGCTCGTATCGGGCAGCCCTTTTTCGATGGAATATGCGTTCAACTGAACGGAGATGCGTTCACTTGAGCAGAGTTTTCGCGAAAAATGCGTTCATCTGAGCAGATATCAATGCGTTCAGATGAACGGGCCAAGATGCGCTCACCTGAGCAGAGTTTGATGAGGATGCGATGCCCCTGCGCGTGACGGATACGATCACAATCGAGGATTGGGAGATCACGGAGCATTTCGTGCGCGCGAGCGGCCCCGGCGGGCAGAATGTGAACAAGGTAAATACGGCGGTCGAGCTGCGGTTCGAGGCGGCGCGGTCACCGGCGTTGAGCGATGCGGTAAAGGGGCGGCTGAGGCGGATTGCGGGGCGGCGGTGGACGAAGGACGGCGCGGTGATTTTGCAGGTCTCGGAGGAGCGGTCCCAGGCGCGGAATAGGGAGATCGCGCGGGAGCGGCTGGCGGAGCTTGTGCGGCGGGCGCTGGTGGCGCCGAAGAAGCGGCGGCCGACGCGGGTGTCGCTGAACCAGAAGCGGAAGCGGGTGGAGGCGAAGAAACGGCGCGGGGAGGTGAAGGCGCTGCGCGGGTCTGTGGGGGAGGAGTGAGGGGTGAAACCCGCAGTTGGGGTGGTAGCGGATGTGGGATTGGTGGTTTGGACCCATCATGCGCTTGCCTACAACGCGTTCGGGTCTTCTCTTGTCGCTAATAAATAATCCAGGGTGATTGATTACTGTGAAAAATATAAGCCAGGAATGTTATTGACTATCGCCAGGTTGGTGATAAATACGCGTCATTCAACTTCTCGGAGACTACTATGCATCCCTCAACAAATGGCCTGCCCCAACCACTTGCGCACCAAAGTCTGAACGACTTGGACGCGCTCAGTACTGACGGAGACGTCAATGAAACGCCCATGAAGGTGTTCATTGGCCACAATCTTGGTCGGCGAGTGTTTTCCATGTCCGTACCGTTCCGCGACTTCTATAGTCTGTCGGATGTTGCCAATGACCGTGAGGTGGGCGCAGTCGCCCAGCGCCCTCTAGATGCGACGCACGCAAGAAACCTGGCAAAATACATGCTACGTGGTTTGGTCTCTGCAGCCGCAATCCGACGCGAAATCGTTGGAAAGGAGGCGCATTCCGGTTTCGATGAAGTTCTGAATGAACTTGGAGATCAACCATATTTTTCGTTGCAGCCAATCGTTTGTAACATCCGAGAGGTGCCTTTCGGGGGGAATGGTCAGGGCGGCATCCGTGGTGTGAGACTAGAGACAACGAGTGGAGAGACGGCAGCATTCAAGGTTTTCCTAGCAGAACGGCATGTCCTATGGGTTGTTGATGGTCAACATCGACGAGCTGCAGCAGCTATGGTCTTGGAGTTCCTCAACTTCGTAAGGAGTTCCGGTAAGTATCCGGCCAAAGCGCCGGTCCTTCATCCTGCGAAGGGGCAAGAAGTTAGCGGTCATATTATGGATGTCTGGAATGAGGCCTATGATGCAACTCGTTCTTACTCGACCCTCACTGTAGAAGTCCATTTGGGTTTGGATATTGCGCAAGAGCGGCAATTGTTTCATGACCTCAATAAATTGGGGAAACGAGTTTCCAGTAGCTTGGCACTTGAGTTCGACAGCTCCAACCCGATCACACAATTCATTAAATCCAGCCTGGTGGCCGATGGGCTTGTACAGGTAAGCGATCGTGAAAATAAGGACTGGGCAACTGACACAGGCGAAATGCCAATGAAGGATGTCGTGGCCATAAGTTCACTAGCATTTTTGAACAAATCTAACGCGTCAGGTGCCACGCCGGCGGTGATCGAGCCTAGGCAAACCACTGTGCATAGGTTGTGGTCTCAGATCCGTGAGATCGAAGGATTTGGAGAAGTAAAGGCCAAGGAGAACAGTGTTGCGGCGCAACCGGTAGTTCTAAAGGCATTGGCCAAACTGGCTTACGATCTAAACTTCAGCAATAGACGCCCGGATGATGGAGCTGACCTTTATGAAAAGCTTCTGGAAGCAATTCCGTCCATCGACTTCTCTCATTCCAACCCGATTTGGCGATACTTCGAATTGAACGAAGGAGAATTAAGATCAAATGGGCTAGAGGACTTTTTCAGATGGCTGCCTGATCTGGATTCCAACGCAAACCGAGACATCGGTGCCTTCCAGAATGGCTTCATGCGATTTGGGGCAAAGCACAATGATATTTTCCCGATTATCGGAGATATGATCCGCTTTCAAACGGGCCTCCCGAGTCGTCATGCGAAATAAGAATAGCTGGTTCTTCGGCAGGGCTGCCCCCTGCCGAAGAACTTAAACCACCACCTCCAACCGTTCCTGCTCGCCAACCCCAAACACCCGCTTGTAGCGCTCGATCTCTTCCCCCGGACCCATGGCCTTCTCGGGGTTGTCGCTCAGTTTGACGGTCGCCTTCCCGTTCGCCGCCACGGCTTTGCAGACCAGTGAGAACGGGGCCAGGGCGTCGTTGTCCACCAGCCCACGGAAATCGTTCGTCAAAAGCGTGCCCCAGCCGAAGCTGACGCGGACGCGGCCTGCGAATTGTTTGTGGAGGGTCTCGATCTTGTCGACGTCCAACCCGTCGGAGAAGATCACCAGTTTCTCGCGGGGGTCTTCGCCGCGGCCTTTCCACCAGTCAATCGCGGTCTCGGCGCCGGTGGCGGGGTCGCCGCTGTCGATGCGGATGCCGGTCCAGCCGGCGAGCCAGTCGGGGGCGTCTCTCAAGAAGCCATCCGTGCCGTAGGTGTCGGGCAGGATGATGCGGAGGTTGCCGTCGTGTTCCTCGTGCCAGTCGGAGAGCACGTCATAGGGGGCGTTGGCGAGTGCGGCGTCGTCGGGGGCGAGGGCGGCGTAGACCATGGGGAGTTCGTGGGCGTTGGTGCCAATGGCCTCAAGATCGCGGTTCTTGGCGATGAGGCAGTTGGAGGTGCCCGCGAAGCTGTCGCCGAGGCCCTCGCGCATGGCTTGGACGGCCCAATCCTGCCAGAGGAAGGAGTGGCGGCGTCTTGTGCCGAAATCGGCGATGCGCAGGTCGGGGGTCTGTTGCAGGCGTTCGATCTTTTCCCAGAGCTTGGTCATGGCGCGGGCGTAGAGGACTTGCAGTTCGAACTTGCCCATGCGGTTGAGGACGGCGCGGCCACGGAGTTCCATGAGGACGGAGAGGGCGGGGATTTCCCAGAGCATGACTTCAGGCCAGGACCCTTCGAAGGTGAGTTCGTATTGATCGCCGACGCGTTCGAGGTGGTAGGGGGGGAGTTGCAGGGCCTCGAACCAGTCCATGAATTCGGGCGAGAACATCTGGCGTTGGCCGTAGAAGGTGTTGCCGCGCATCCAGGTGGACTCGCCGCGGGTGAGGCGGAGGGTGCGGATGTGGTCGAGTTGTTCGCGCAACTCGCCTTCGTCGATCAGGTCGGCGAGGGGGATGTGTTTGGTGCGGTTGATGAGGGAGAAGGTGACCGTGGTGTCGGGTTTGTTGCGGAAGACCGACTGGCACATCAGGAGTTTGTAGAAATCGGTATCGATGAGGGACCGGACGATCGGGTCGATCTTCCATTTGTGGTTCCAGACGCGGGTGGCGATGTCGACCATGTGCAAACCTTTGGGTGTTCGGAGGCGATGGCCAAACCGATAAGACGTTACCGCTTTGGTTAATCGCGCCGCAACTCGGCCGCAAGAAAATCGTAGACGAGGCGGATGCGACGACTGGTTGAGAGTTCGCGGTGGGCGACGAGCCAAATGGGGAAGGTAAGAGGGGGCATGTCGGGAAGGACGCGGCTAACATGGGAATCTGCGTCGCCGATTTGGGCATCGAGGACACCGATGGCGGCCCCTTGGCGGACCAGCTCCCACATCACGATGTAACTTTCGGTCGTGAGAGGGAAATTGGCTTCGGTCAATCCAAGGCCAAGCGCATTGAGCGCCTTTAGCATCATTCCGCCGTGGTCGAGCGCGATGAAATCGGCCCGGGCAAGGTCACTTGGTTGAGTGGGGTTGCCGATGCGGGTGATGTAGTCGGGCGTAGCGTAAAGCACGGCGTCGGCGGTGGCGATTTTCCTGGCGATCAAGTCCGGTTCGACGGGCCGGAAATTGCGGATGGCGATATCGGCCTCACGCCGCCTGAGGTCGCTGGCTTGATTGGTAACGACAATTTCGACTTGGATGCCGGGCTGCTGCAGTCGGAGTTTTGCGATGATCGGGGGGAGCAGGACGCTGGCGTAGGTTTCGCTGGCGGAGATGCTGATTGTCCCTTCAACGGCCTGAGATTGACCAAGGGCCACAAGGGAGACCTGGCCCGCAGCTTCGCCCATTTTCCGCACATGTTCGAGCAGCTCGAGCCCGCTGGGGGTGAGGGTCAGGCCGCGGCCGACCCGTTCGAATAGCACGATCCCCAATTCCTGCTCCAGCCCATCGACCTGCCGACCAAGCGTGGGTTGCGCCATCCCAAGGGCGCGGGCAGCGGCCGAGAGGGAGCCTTCTTCCGCAGTCACGAGAAATGCACGGGCCTTGTTCCAATCGAATTTCACTGAGCGCCAATCCATACGAATATGCATATCAAATTACAAAATTTGGTCAATTCGCATGGAGTTCCGCACCGGATACGTCAGGGCACATCAACACATTTGAGGAAAGGAAGATGAAATGACGACACTAGTTATCGGAGCAACCGGCGCGACAGGGCGTCTGCTGGTCAACCAGCTCTTGGCCCAGGGTGAAGAAATCCGCATCGTAGTGCGCAGCATGGATAGCCTGCCCGCAAGAGTGATGGGCCACGACCGGGTGACGGTCACCAAGGCCAGCATTCTTGCGCTAAGCGATGGAGAGCTAGCGGACCTGGTCCGGGGCTGCGATGCGGTTGCGTTTTGCCTTGGCCACAACATGACGTTCAAAGGTCTGTTTGGTCATCCTCGCATGTTGGTGAGTGAAGCAACGCGCCGGATTTGTGAAGCGATCCGCGCGACAGCCCCGGACCAAAAGGTCAAGGTTGTGTTGATGAACACAACCGGCAATCAGAACCGCGATTTGAAAGAAAAGATCTCAATCCCCGATGCGATAGTGATTGGGTTGCTGCGGATGTTCCTGCCGCCCCATGTCGATAACGAACGGGCGGCGGATTACTTGAGAACTCAGGTCGGGCAGGATGACGCGATGATCGAATGGACGGCCGTCCGGCCGGACAACCTAATCGATCAAGCAGAGGTCACTGGCTACGCGCTTCATCCGTCGCCGACTGCCAGCGCGATTTTCGCCGGGGGCCAGACCAGTCGGATCAACGTGGCAGCGTTTATGTCGAAATTGATCCGCGATCAGGCCATTTGGCAAATCTGGAAGGGGCAGATGCCTGTGATCTACAACACCACACAGGGGTAGATGATTTAGCTGGGCGGCCGGGCGAAACTTGTGGGCGGGCCAAGGCCGCCCACGTTCCGGCCTGGCCGCTGCAGATGGCTCCGTCACGGACATAGTCGGAAAGGCGCGGAGTTCTGGGTCGTGGAAGAACAGTCAGATTGAAGCGCTTTAGCGACCATGGGGCGATGTCGTCTTTGATTTGTCGGCGCCCGCTTTGACCCGGGCCAAATTCGGGCTTTCGGTGGTTCAAAAGCCCAAGAGCCATTGCAGGTGACTTGGGCAAGCCGCCTGTTTTGCACGCAACGGCGTTGCGAATGGGCCATTTGCTGCCGGTTTTTCGGGGTTTTTGCCCAAATTTTCGGTTTCGCGAGAAATGAATGGATCGGTTTTCGAGCCGTGACTAGCGTTGATGCATGTGGCCCGTGGCAGAGGCACGCGCTCGCCAAGCCCGGTGTCACGACACAGACACAAGGGACAGCATCATGAAATTAGTCATCGGACTTGATGGCCAAAGCTCGGGGGAGAAAGCCCTCGACTTTGCCAAGAGTATCGCAAAGGCCAGCGAGGCATGCGAGCTGATCGTCGTTTACGTGATCGAATGGTCGCCCTTCTCGTTCCAGACGGCGGAAGAGAATGAGCAGCGGCATAAGCGGCGTGAGGAAGAGATTGCGATTGCGATGGAGCGGGTGGTGGAGCCTGCGGTCGCGTCGTTGAAAGCGGCGGGGCATGACGCGCGTGCCATCGTGCGCCACGGGGATGTGGCCGACACGATTGACGCGGTCGCCCATAGCGAAGGGGCGACGCAAATCATCGTTGCGCGCTCCAGTGCCGGGGGCTTTTCCTCGCGCATCTTTGGAAGCTCAACTGCCAATCTGGTGATGAACGCGCGCGTTCCCGTCACCGTCGTCGCGTAAGGAGCCGGGACCATGAGAAAGATATCTTCTGTTCTACTGGCGATCGTGGCCTATCTGGCCGTCGCCCTGCCGTCTTTCGCGCAAGAGGCAGCAACCACGCTTGATGAGCGTGTGAACGCGGCCTTTGCAAATGCGACCGGCTGGTTCGTGAGTTTCATCTTTGCGCCCATTCCGGGCACCAATTTCAGCTGGATCGTGCTGTGGCTGGTCGTGGGGGCGACCGTGTTCACGATCTACTTTGCCGCCGTGCAATTCCGCTTCTTCGGCCATGCGATTGCTTTGGTCAAAGGCGATTACAGCGACCCGAACAATGCAGGTGAGGTCAGCCACTTCCAGGCGCTGGCGACCGCGCTGTCGGGCACGGTTGGCCTGGGCAACATCGCGGGCGTTGCCGTTGCCGTGGGCATTGGTGGGCCGGGGGCCACGTTCTGGATGATCCTGGCGGGTCTTCTTGGCATGGCGTCCAAATTCACCGAATGCACGTTGGGCGTGAAATACCGCAACGAATACCCGGACGGAACCGTTTCGGGTGGGCCGATGTACTACATCTCGAAAGGGTTCAAGGAGTTGGGGCTTCCGGGTGGTAAGATCCTAGCGGTGCTGTTTTCGATCTTCTGTATCCTCGGGGCGCTGGGCGGCGGCAACATGTTCCAGGCCAATCAGGCCCATGCGCAGATCACCCAGATCACGGGCGATTATCCCGGCTGGATCACCGGCCTTGTCTTCGCGGCCATTGTCTTTGCGGTCATCGTGGGCGGGATCAAATCCATCGCCAAGGTGACAGAGAAGGTCGTGCCGTTCATGGGCATCCTTTATGTCGGCGCCGCACTGGTCGTGATCATCGTCAACTACGACATGATCGGTTGGGCCTTCGGCCAGATCTTCGTCGGCGCCTTCACGGGCCTTGGCGTTGCCGGTGGCTTGATCGGCGCGCTGATCCAGGGCTTTCGGCGCGCGGCGTTCTCGAACGAGGCGGGCGTGGGTTCGGCGGCGATTGCACACTCGGCGGTAAAGACGAACGAACCCATCACCGAGGGCTTTGTTTCGCTGTTGGAGCCGCTGATCGACACCGTCGTGATCTGCACCATGACCGCGTTGGTGATCATCATCAGCCAGCAGCTGCTGATCGATGAAGCCACCGGCCTTTACATGCTGAACGAAGCGGGCACCGCGGTGGCTACGGTCGACGGCAATAGCGGCGTTGCGCTGACCTCGGCGGCGTTTGGGTCCGCGATTTCGTGGTTCCCCTATGTGCTGGTTCTGGCGGTGGTGTTGTTCGCCTTCTCGACCATGATCTCATGGTCCTATTACGGGCTGAAGGCGTGGACCTATCTGTTCGGCGAAGGCAAGACGACGGAGCTGATCTTCAAGCTGATCTTCTGCGTCTTCATCGTGATTGGTGCGGCGGCGAGCCTTGGGCCTGTCATCGACTTCTCGGACGCTGCGATCTTTGCGATGGCTGTGGTCAATATCTTCTGCCTCTACTTCCTGATGAAGGTCGTGAAGGCGGAGTTGACGTCTTACAGCGCGCGGCTGCGGTCGGGAGAGATCAAGAAGTTCACGCACTAAGGCGAGCTGATCTGGGATTGGGAGAGGCCGCGGGGGACCCTGCGGCCTTTTTCGGTTTGCGGCGAGCGGGAAAAAATCATCGTTCACATGGGGATATTGCCCCAAAGACTTGGCGTTCGTGCAAAGCTAGGCAGAACGCACTGCAAGCTTGTTGAAGGACCCTTTCCCATGCGCCCCGTTTACCTGATCGCCCTCCTTTCCATGACTACGACTGCGGCCTTTGGGCAGACGGCGATTGACCGCTGCACCGGCCTTTTGGACGCGGAGTTGATCGACCGATCCTCGGTCAGTGAGACGCGCCAGACGATCATGAACGAATTCAGCAGTTTCTGTTCGCAGGAGGGATCGTTGAGTGTGGCGTTTGAAAGCACGAGTTTCGGGTTTCAGGGCGCGATGCAGCGGGGGCGGAATTCGGGCTCAGGCGGGTTAAGCTATGACAACACAAGCGGCACAACGGAGGAATGGTTTCGCAATGTCTGCGATCAGGGCTCCAGCGCGTTTTCGGATTTTCTGGAAACTGATACGTTTATCTCCTCCGGCGCGGGGGTGACGCAGCAGTACAATGAATGTGTGGCCACCCTGGTCAGCGCGGGCCAGACGTTCCTGACCGGCGAGTTGAGCGAGACCGGCGTGCTTGAACGCTTCACGGTGCAGTTCCGGTATGAGGCGGGTAGTTCCGGGCCGCGCACGGTGACGCTTTCGGGCATGTCGGGCGATCCGATTGCCTGCTTTGGCGATGCCTCGGACACGGATCCGATCAGCCGGGAGAACACCATCGAGTTCAGCGGCGAGCGGTCCATCACCTGTGAATTGCCTGGTGGTCAGACGGCGGCGGGCGGCACGTTCCGCTTTACCTCGCCCAATGGGCCGTCGCGGGAAGTGCCCTACAGCTATGTCGCGCGCGATCTGGTGGCGGAGATGGAGGCGCGGATTTCGGCGGATTATGCCGCGCGCGTCGAGGCGGCGGTGCCTGCGGGGCAGGTTTCGATGTTTGCGTTGGAGGCGTGCCCGGCAGGATGGCGGCTGCATGAGGGGCTGGCCGGGGGGCGCGTGGCCGTCGGCGCGATGGATGGGATCGGTGCGGAGGTCGGGTCTGACGAGGTCCTGATCCCAAGGGCGGCCTTGCCGCGTGAGGGGCTGCGGTTGCCGACCTTTCGCGGTGCCACCCCGGCCCGAGACCCGCAGGGCGACTACTTCCCCGTGCGAAACCCTTGGGCGGTTGAGGCGGCCGGTGGGCGCGGCAACTATACAGGCCAAGTGCGGTTTACTGAGTATCTGGGATTGGGAGAGGCGTTGGCGCTTCCCACCCCGCCGGGCATCGCGTTGCTGCCTTGCGTGCGGCAGTAAGGTTTTGGGACGGGCCAGCCTTTGCCAGCCCGTCCCATTACGCGCTTAGGCCGTGACGTTTGCGTCGTCGGGCTTGTGCAGGCCGACCACCAGCAGAACGGTTGCGCCAAGAACCCAGTAGTAGGCGGCCTCAATACCCGTGAAGCCGAAGACGAACGGGGCTGCGACGAAGACAAGGCCCACGGCGCCGTCGACGGCAAGGTGCAGCTTGTAGGGCAGCACGCGGATCAGGCCGAATTGGTGATCTGTCAGAAGCGTCAGGATGAAGGCGGCGGCGCCCGTGGTGACGGAGAGGTAGAGGGCCACGGGGTTGATGGAGCCGATGCCCAAGATGAAGGGCATGATGATCAAGCCAAGGGCGACGCGGTAGTCGAGATAGGCGTGCAGGGATTTGGTGATGAACCGCATGGGAGCGTTCCTTTGTGTGGAGGGTCAGGAGTTCGACAGCGCGGCGACGCCGAGAGGGACGGAGAATTCATCGCACCAGATGTAGACCTCATTGAAATCGGCGAGGTTCAGTCCTTCGGGCACGAGATAGGCTTGCAGGCCATTGATGCTGGTCAGCTCACCCAGATCGGAGGCGGCGACGTATTCGCCGTCGATGCCGAAGCCGACGCTGGGATCGGGGGCGCCATCGAGGCTGAAATCTGCATCCAGAATGACAACGGTGCCGCCGCCTGCGGTTTCAACGATCGAGACGCCACCGGTGGTGATGTGATCGCTGAGGCCCGAGAAGGAGCCGGTGGCCGTGATGCCATCGGCTGAGGCGGATGTGGCAAGGGTTGCTGCGGCAATGCCAAGGGCGAAGCCTGCGAAGATGAGCTGTTTCATGGGTTATTCTTTCTGTTTCCGATTGAGCGAAGTGTTTGTTTCGTGGTGCGGGCCGGGCGGTGAGTCGCTCGGTCTAAAAGAATGATTAGAGTTAGGAACCGTCTGGTACAAAACACAAAAGAGTGATTGTGGACTGATCGGTTCCATATTATGTGCGGGCGTTGAAGGAGACAGAAATGGCGCGCCCCAGAGAGTTTGATGAATTGCAGGCCACCGAGGCCGCAATGCACGTGTTCTGGGAACACGGTTATGACGGTGCATCCATCGCGCGTTTGCTGGACGGCATGGGGATGACGAAGGGCAGCCTCTACAAAGCCTTTAGCGACAAGAGATCCCTCTTCCTGACGGCGATGGCCCGCTACGAGGCAGCGCAGGTGACCCCGGCAATTGCGATGTTGCGGGACGCGGCGGAACCGGATGGACGCAAACGCATCGCGTGCGTCTTCGAGAGCGTCGCGGATGCGGTGCGCAATGGGGATCGGCGCGGGTGCTTGTTGTGTTCAGCTGCGGCTGGTCCGTCGTTCGATGATCCGGAGATTGCCGAAGTGGTGGACGGATTGTTGGACGAGATGCGCAAAGCCTTTGAGGTGGCGCTGGGCCGTTTCATGTCACCGGCGCAATGCGAACCGATGGCGCGTGTCTTGCAGACGCAATATGTCGGGCTGCGCATTTTGGCGCGCGCTCAGGTGCCAGCGGACGATCTGGATCGCAGCGCGCGCGCTGTGCTCGCCATGTTGGGCGAACGCTCCGTGATCTAGCCCGCTTTGGGTGTATTGACCCGCTTGCTGAGTTTTTCGTGGCTTTCCACCCGCTCGGGATAGCGATCCAGAAGGTAGTCGCGGTTGGCGCGGGTGAGGTGGGTGAATTTCACCAACTCCTCCATCACGTCGACGACGCGATTGTAGAGCGGCGAGGGCTTCATGCGCCCATCCTTGAACTGGTCCCATGCCATTGGGACGGAGCTTTGGTTCGGAATGGTCACAAGGCGCATCCAGCGGCCGAGGATGCGGAGTTGGTTGACGGTGTTGAAGCTTTGGCTGCCGCCGTTGACTTGCAGGACCGCCAGCGTCTTGCCTTGTGTGGGCCGCACACCGCCCATCGACAGGGGAATCCAGTCGATCTGGCTTTTCATGATGCCGGTCATTGCCCCATGGCGTTCGGGGGAGACCCAGACGAAACCGTCGCACCATTCCGCATTGCCGCGAAGTTCCGTCACTTTGGGGTGGTCCATGGGCGCGCCGTCGGGCTGCGGCAGGCCATCGGGGTCGTAAATCCGCGTCTCCGCGCCCAGGCGCCGGAGAAGCCTGTCGCATTCGTGGGCCAGCGCTTTGGAATACGAGACGTCGCGCAAGGACCCGTAGAGGATCAGGAAGCGCGGAGGTGTGGCCGGGTCGTATTCGGGGAAGAGCTTGGCCGGATCGAGCGCGTTGAATTGCGCCTCGTCCAGGGCTGGGAAGGTCTCATCAGTCATGGCGGGACTTTTGCGAGACCGGTGCCGAGATGCAACCGCCTAGCGCCCCGAATTGGGCGGTTTGCGCGTGACGGCCTCGACCAACTGGGCGACGGCGCGTGAGAGACGGCCATCGGTCCAGCCGCGCAGGTAGTAGTAGCCCGCTGTTGCCCCCACGGCGGCACCGGCGGCGTCCACCATCAGATCGCCCATCGTGTCGTCGAGGCCGGATTTTTGCATGTTGAGGCCGAAGATCTGGTCCATGCCATATTCAAACATTTCCCACAGCGCGCCGATCGCGAGTGCGAAGGAAAAGGCGAAAAGGGCGCCGAGCGCGGGAGAGAGCGCGAGTTTGTCGCCCCGCACCAACACGACGACCAGCACGGTCCCGACCATGCCGAAGCCCACCGCCGAGCCGGAATGGGCGGCAAGATCCCACCACCAGAGCCGTTCGTAGAAGTCGAAGGCCTCTCCCAGAAAGACGGTGGCGGTGATGAAGATCGTGACGGCGGCAATGAAGCCCGCAGGCAAGCGCACGCCTGTCCAACGGCTGCTGAGGATGGGGATCAGGGTAAGGGTCACGGTGATGAGGGCGATGAAGACGAGGCTCCATTGCGCTTCGAACACACCCCAAGAGGCGACGAGGAGCAGGAGGCTCCAGACCGCATAGGTGATGGGGTGTTGGCGTTCGATCACTTGGTTTGCGCCGCTGATTGTGGGTTCTGCATTAGGGTGCGCCGCGAGAGAGCCCTTGCCAAGGGCGGCGTGAGCGCGTTGGTGGGGACGGTGTGGGCGAGAGGACGTCATGAGCGGATTGTTTCTGGTTGCGGTGCCGGGGCTGGAAGGCCCGTTGGAAGAGGAAGCGCTGGCGCTTGGCTTTGATGGTGTGCGGCGCGTGGCCGGCGGCGTGGAGGTGGATGGCGGGCTGGCCGAAGCCGCGCGCGCGAATGTTGAGATGCGCTGTGCCGTGCGGGTGCTGGCGCGGGTGGCAGAGTTTCGGGCGATGCATCTGGCGCAGTTGGACAAGCGGTCGAAGAAGGTCGCCTGGCGGGATTGGCTGCGGGATGATGTGCCGGTGAAGGTGGAGGCGACCTGCCGGAAGTCGAAGATCTACGTGAACAAGGCGGCGGTACAGCGCGTGGAGGGCGGGCTGAAAGCGGCGGGGATTGCGATTTCAAAGGAGGCCGAGATCGTGGTGAAGGTGCGGATCAACGATGATCTGTGCACGATCAGTCTGGATACGACCGGCGAGGCTCTGCACCGACGCGGGCACAAGGAATTCGTCGGCAAGGCCCCGCTGCGGGAGACGATGGCGGCAGGATTTCTGCGGGTCATGGGATTTGACGGAACGCAGGCCGTGGTGGACCCGATGTGCGGGTCGGGGACGTTTGTGCTGGAGGCCGCCGAGATCGCCATGGGGCTGGTTCCGGGGCGCAGTCGCAGCTTTGCCTTCGAGCAAATGGCGCGGGTTGAGGGTGCGGATTTTGCATATTTGAAGAACAAAGATGGGCAGGATGGCGCATCCGGGGGCGTGCGGTTCTTTGGGTACGATCGCAATGATGGCGCCATTCGCGGCGCGCGCGGAAATGCGGAGCGGGCGGGGGTTGCCGGTATGGTTGCGTTTGAACGCGCGGCGGTGAGTGATCTGGTCCCGCCCGAAAGCCTGGCGTCAGGTCTGGTGATGGTGAACCCGCCCTATGGAGGGCGGATCGGGGACCGGAAGCTTCTGTTCGGGCTTTATGGTGCGCTGGGTGGTGTTCTGGCGGAGCGGTTTGCCGGCTGGCGCGTAGGGATCGTGACGAGCGATGGCGGCTTGGCGAAGGCGACGGGGCTCACGTTGGAGGCCTATGGGCCGGTGGATCATTCGGGGACGAAGGTGAACCTCTACCACGCGCAGCTTTAGGGGGCGTTTGGGTTCAGTTCCTGTTGCCAGTTGGCAATGGATTCGACTGGGTAGACCAGTTGCAATGTGGTCAGGGCGAGGCTGTCGCGACCGATGAGGGCGGCGGTTAGTTCGAGCAGGGCCACTAGAGCGAGGGTCACGGGCACGCGCAAATGCCACGCGGCAAAGAATCCGCCCATCATCCAGACATAGTCGGCCACCGCGTTCAGGATGCTGTCGCCGGTATAGCCCTGGTTGACGGTCGTGGCGCGGAACTGGCCGAGAACCCAATCGGTATGTTCGATCACCTCCCACCCGATGCCGGTGATGATGGCGGTGGCGAAGAGCACGTTGAAGCCAAGGCGCGGGAAGGCCAGGCGCCCGATGAGCGCGATCAAGACGCCGTGCAGGATGTGGGAGAGTGTGTACCAATCCGCGATATGCTGGGAATTGCCGCTGTCCCAGATGGAGCCGATCCAAAGCCGGATCTCACCACAGGTGCAGATCCAGGGCTGGCCCCAAAAGGCGAGAACAAGGGCGATCAGGGGAATGCCAGCGATGGCGGCGAGGGGAAGGGTCGTTCGGGTCACGGTTGCGACCTTGGTAAGGAATTTGCCTCTACAGCAAAGTCAGAGTTGACGTTGACGTAAAGGTTAGGTTTTCCTTACGCGCCGGTTCAGGCGGCGGTTGCCCAGAGGAGGCGCCACCAATGGGTTTCGTCGACGAACAGGATGTCGAAGACGTTCCAATCCTCCTCAACGATGACGGCATGTTTGGGACGCGCGAAGGTCAGGTTAAGGGCGTCTTTGAGACTTGGCAGGTAAAACTTGGCCATATCATTTGTGGCGAGGTTTTTGGGCTGCAGATCTGGTGGGAGTGTGACGTTGCCTTCAAGGTCTTCCACGGCAAGTGTCCGGTCGAAGAACGCGGCGAAATTGTCGGCGCGTTCGCGCGACAGCCATGCGGCGCAATAGGTGGCCTCGGCATTTGGGTGATACCGGTAGGCCCAATTGAGATCGCCGATGGCGCCGGTGTCGAGTGGCCCAAGTTCTTTCATCCAATTCCGTGCGGTGCGCGGTGTTGCGTCCGGGCTGCGCTTAACCGGGCGATTCCAGCGCGATTTGGGGAGCCTTGGGCTGCGCATCGACATGGGGTGATCGCCCTTTAGCTGACCGGTGTGGCGAGTGTGATGGTGCCGTATTGCTCGAACGTGAAGCCCGGAAGCGGGCCAATATGGTAGACGCCCATCGCGGTGCCGCTGTTGCCGTCGAGGTCTAGGGACATGGTGAAAGACGTGGTTGTGCCGTCATCAAAACCCGAGCGGCTATCGAGCGCGATTGTGCCCGCAAAGAGGATGCATTCGTGCCCCTCGGCGCAGGCGATATAATTGTCGTCCGTCAAGGGTGGTGCGCCGCGCGCGACGACATCCCCAAACAGGTTCACATGGTCGAACGTGATGGTGAGGCCGTATGTGCCGTCGCCGTTGCGGGTCAGATCGAGGGTGAGCGCAGACCGCACGCCGACAGTCACGTTGTGAGCGCCGCCCGTATAGCTTTCGGTTTGCTGCGCGTCGGCGAGCACGGGGAGAAGCAAGGTCGCCAGCAGGGCGAGGCTGAATAAAAACGCACGCATCAAAAAGACCTTTCGCGGGCAATGGATCGTCTGAATTGCGTGAAGCGTAGCAGAGGCCCCGTTGCCCGGTATAGGTGCGCGGTTTCTATTGTTTTGGGAAATAATCCTCGCACGTGCCCTCACGATACACATCCGCGGTGCAGCAATGCAGGCCGCCGCCGAAGGCATAGGCGTCGCGGAGGTCGACGGGGACGACCTCCATCCCGAGCTTGTCCATCTGTTCCATCTGATAGACCTCGGACGCCTCGACGCAGACGGTTTTTGGGTCGAGGACGAGGACGTTCATGGAAAGCCAGGTGGAGGAATAGCAGAGCGGCGGGGGGGCATTGTGGGCGGGTTGCGCGGCGTCGACAATTTCCCAATCGTTGTCGTTGAACAGCTTGCGCTGATCTTCGGGGAGGCGGCGCTGCGGGTTGTTCAGGATCAGGCCGGGGCGGAGCGGCGTGAAGGTCGCGTCGATGTGGATCGGGTAGGGGTCGCCGGGGAAATTGACCGTATGCACGCGGTGATCGGGGAAGTGGCGGGCGAGCCATTCGATGCCCTTGAGGTTGGTGGTGAAGCCGTGTTGCACGACGAGGTCGCGGCCGAACCGCAGGACGTCAGCGGCGTCGAATAGCGGCTCTTCCTCGGTGGTCACAAAGAACTTCTCAGCCGCCCATTGCAGGCGCTTTTCGACGCCGATTTTGTCGCTGAGGTAATCAGGGTGGTAATCGGCGTCAGTCAAGCGGGGCTTGGGCGCGGCCTCGTGCCGGAAGTTGGGATCCTCGTCCCAGTATTTCTGCATGAGAGGACGGTAGTTGAGGTATTCGAACCAGCGGCAGCGATAGGACATCGTCGCTTCAAGAATTTCTGAACCGACAGTCAGGAGCACGTCGCGGGGCGGCATGCAGCCGAACTGACTGTCGGTGTGGAAATCGGGCGTTGTAGCTGGTTTCGAATGGTCGATGGAGGTCGGCCGATCAACGCGAATGCCGCGATCGGTGAGCTGTTTGGCGAAGGCGTCCAGAAGCTCATTCGCGCGGTCGATGGTTTCCTGTGGGCGACGGCCCCATTGGCCGCGCATGTCGCTGTCTTCGGGGACCTTGGCGTCGAGCGCAGGTTCTTCGGGCGGGATGTGGCAATCATCAGCCCGTCCCACGATGACGTGGCGCAAAGGATCCCATTCGTTCCAGCTGTTGACGATTGTAGTGTCGGGCGACCAAGCCATGGAGCTCTCCTTCGCGTACAGGGGGAGAGGGACCTGTCCAATCTCCCGATCAGATGTCCCGGCGTGCAGGAGGGTGAAAGGATTGGGACGGCCCGTACCGACGACGCCATCGCCGGAAATCCGCAGATTTGCTAGCACAGGATTTTGCGCCACGACACCACTTTGATCGATGGATTGGGGCGAGGCGCTTTAGGCCCCTGAATGCATGCAGGAATAGAGCGTTGCGTTCACGAAATCCGTGCCTTGCATCAGCACGGTTGCATTGAAGGTTTCACCCTCGGGCATTGCCATAAGCGTGGCGTTTGTTGGCAGGGCAAGTTGGCCGTTATTGGCTGCATTGGTGCGGATCCAATGGGCCTCCCCCTCTTCAGTTTCGCGGAGGAGAATGTAGTCTTCCTCGAACTGCCATCTGTCGTCGCCCTGTACATCGACGGTGACACCCAAGGCCTGCCCATTTGGGGTGAGGAGGTAGATCATCTCCATCCGACTGTTCACGAATTCTGGATCGCCGCGGAACGAGATGACGTCTTGCGGCTGGCAGGTAAAGGTGGTCGCGGACAGCGGCGTTGCCATGCAAGCGGCGATCAGACCTGCGATTGCCTTATGCTTCAAGGTTCACGCCCTCTGCTTCCATCCCAGCCTGCGCCGCCGCGAGGGAACCATCGAAGTCGATGGCACGGCAAAGATCCGTGCGGACGGTGACGGTGAAGCCGAGCTTTGCGGCATCGACGGCGGAGAAGTTCACGCAGAAATCGGTGGCGAGGCCAACAAGCGTCAGGTCGGTAATGCCGCGCGTCCGCAGGTAGCCTTCGAGGCCGGTGGGCGTTTTGTGGTCGTTCTCAAAAAACGCGGAATAGCTGTCGATCGCGGGGTTGTAGCCCTTGCGGATGATGAGGTCGGCGCGGTCGGTGGTGAGGTCAGGGTGGAACTGCGCGCCGATGGAACCCTGGATGCAGTGGTCGGGCCAGAGGACCTGGGGGCCGTAGGGCATTTCGGTCATGCTCATGGGTTCGGCATTGTGGGTGGAGGCGAAGGAGGAATGCCCCGCCGGGTGCCAATCCTGCGTCAGGATGACGGCGGGGAAATCGGCCATGAGGGCGTTGATGCCGGGGACGATCACGTCGCCCTCGGGGACGGCCAGCGCGCCGCCGGGGCAGAAATCATTTTGCACGTCGATGACGAGGAGGGCTTGGGTCATGGGGTTGCTCCTTTGACCGGCAATTTACGCTTTGGATGAGTGGGCGCAATCTGTTGTCTTGTTGTCACGACACGAATCATCTTACCATGGCACCATGAAAAAGATCGAACGAATGCAGACGGGCCTGCGGTTGGAAAAGCGCATGGTGAAGGTGCTGAAGGGCACGGCGGAATATCTGGATATTTCCATGAGCGAGTTGGTGGAGTGCATGGCGCTGCACGCGTTCGACGGAAAGCTGGTGTTCGGCGAGGAGACGCGCGGGAAGATCGAGGCGTTGCGAGAGGTCTATGGGTTGGAGCTGACCTCGGCTGACGCCCATGGGCTGGAGGAGGAGTTTCAGTGAATTACGACCATATGCTGGATACGATCCTGTCGGGCGAGATACCGTGCACCGGGTTCAGCCATGCGGATCATTTGGGCACCGCCCATGCGGCCTTGCGGCGGTGGGAGTTTTTTGAGGCGGCGCATCGGTTCGCGGATGGGATCAGGGCGTCGGCCACGGCGGCGGGCGCGCCGGAGAAGTTTAACGCGACGCTGACGCTGGCGTTCCTGTCGTTGGTCGCAGAGCGGATGGGAGACGAGGATAGCGAGACGTTTGTGGCGGAGAATGCGGATTTGACGATGGAGGCTGTGCGGCAGGCCGGGTATGGTGCGGAGCGGTTGGCGCATCCGAAGGCGCGGGCGATGGGGTTGTTGCCGGTAGGAGTGTAGCTACACATTTCTTTGCGGCATGTGCCTAAGTCGAACCAGTTTTCCCCGCGCGTTTCTAAGGATGCAAGCTATTTGAACGAGGACGGGAACAAAGAGCGATTGCTGATCAGATACAGGCTCGACCCGGGCAATGCTATATTGGGAATTGTAGTATTTGGTTTGGGCGGGCTTTACCTTTACGGAATCTGGATTGATGGCGAAAGTAGGAGTGGTCGCGACCCTCTTTTTGGCTTGATCTGCGCTGCTGCAATTTGTTTTTACGCGCTCTTTTGCATTTCCCGCGATGCCATAGTTTCTCGTTTCGTTGTTTTGGACACCGAAGGCATAACTGTTCCAAGGGAGTTCATCGGCCCTGCAAGAAGGGTCAGTTTCTCTGATATTGCTTCCGCCCGCATCCAGAGACACTGGGGCAAGAAGATCTTGAGGATTCGTGGCTCACGAAAGCGGGTGCGGGTGTTATCCACTTGGTTGCCTGATCGTGAGAACGTTGAATGGTTGCAGAGCGAAATCATCCGTCGCGTCGAGATTGCGACGGGGCGGAAGCTGGATTAAGCCGCGCTCCATGTTCACAGTTGCTGCCCTTTATCATTTCGCCAAAGTGCCGGACCCCTCAGCCGTGAAGAGGCCGTTGGTGGAGGTTGCGTGTAAGGCGGGTGTGAAGGGCTCGCTTCTGATTGCGCCAGAGGGGATTAACGGGACGATTGCGGGGACGCGCGCGGGGATTGATGCGGTTTTGGCGCATATTCGGGCGCTGCCGGGGTTTGCCGGGTTGGAGTGGAAGGAGAGCGATGCGGAGGCTCCGCCCTTCAACAAATTGAAGGTGCGGCTCAAGAAAGAGATCGTGACGATGGGCGCGCCGGGGCTGGATCCGGCCTCGGTCGGCACGCATGTCGACCCTGCCGATTGGAACGCGTTGATCAGCGCGCCGGATGTGGCGGTGATCGATACGCGGAACGATTACGAGGTGGCGATTGGGACGTTTGAAGGGGCGATTGACCCGGAGACGGCGAGCTTCCGCGAATTTCCGAAATGGTGGGACGAGAACAAGGATCGCTTCGGAAACAAGCGGATCGCGATGTTCTGCACGGGCGGCATTCGGTGCGAGAAATCGACGGCGTTTCTGAAGGCGCAGGGGGTGGAGGATGTGTTCCACCTGAAAGGCGGAATTCTCAAGTACCTGGAAGATGTACCGGAGGATGAGAGCCTGTGGCAGGGCGGGTGTTTCGTGTTCGATGAGCGTGTGGCCGTGGGGCACGGGCTGGAAGAGACGGAGCATTTTCTGTGCCGGGCGTGTCGGCGGGCTTTGGTGCCCGAGGATCGCGCGCGGGCAGAGTTCGAGGAAGGGGTGTCTTGTCACCATTGCCTGGCTGAGCATTCCGAGGCAGACCGCGCGCGGTTCCGGGAGCGGCAGCGGCAGATCGAATTGGCGAAGGCACGCGGAGAGACGCATCTGGGGGGATGACGGAAGACGCTCGCTTGCAGCGTCGCCCCTCCCGCCATCCCGTGGGGCTATAACCGGCTGACCGCGGTTCCGTGCGGACGGGGCGGACATGCATTTTCATGGAACAAAGAAGATCAGGCGTCTTCAAAGTCGCGCAGGGCGGCCATCTCGAACGGGCGAAGCTCCCGATGTGACAGTTCGCGCGCGGGATGGCCGGGATCGGCCAGTTCGGGAAAGAGGGTGAGCAGCTCGTCATAGAGCGCTTTGTCCTTGGTCATGTGGTAGTCGCCCACGAACAGACTTTCGCACGGCGTGCCCTCGGCAAAGATGATCTGATGACGATCGAACATCAGGTGGAAATAGGTCACCAGCGGGCGGGGAGAGCGGCGGATCTTGCCGCCGTCGCACAGGTGCACCGCGGCACAGAGGACGGCGTTGGTTTCAAACAGCATCTCGCAATTCGGGTCTTGCAGCAGCATGCGGTGGCGCGGCGAGACGTAGAGCGCGCGGTCATTGTCGAGGGCACCGGGCGCGAAGCGGATGGGGGCGAGCGGGCCGTCGCCCCGCACGGTTTTGTGGCCGACCCAGCGCAGGGTCTGGGCCCCATCTGTCATGGTCAGGACAGTGTCGCCGGGTTTGAGATGTTCAACAGCGACTGGCCCACGATCTGTTGCCACGCGCGTTCCGGCGGCGAGGCAGATGACCGAAATATTCTCGGTCGGGATGTTGAGGTAGGTGAATTGGCGGGTGGAGCCATCGGGCAAGGTGACAATGACTTGTCCGCCCGTGGGCGAGAACGGCGAGATGGTCGCGCCCTCGGGGATGATCATGGAGTTCACGCCCGACCCGCCTTGCACGAACGTTGTGTTGACGGATGTGACGATCAAGTCGTCGCCTTCGCCCCCGTCGAGATTGCCGGAGCCGTCCTCGCCGAACAGGGTATCGGCCCCCGCCCCGCCGGACAGATTGTTGTTGCCTTGCCCGCCCCGCAGGATGTCATCGCCTTCGCCGCCAGTGATGTTGTTGTTGCCGATGCCGCCGATGAGAGTGTCGTTGCCGCCCCCGCCGTCGATTTGGCCGCCATCGCTGCCGTCATCGGTGAAAGTGTCGTCGCCCGATCCACCGACATATCCGAAGCTGTCCAGACCGACGGAGCCGCCGATGATATTGTCGGCGTCATTGCCGCGGAAGGCGACGAAATTGCTGAAAGAGCCCCCCGCAAGGTTGCTGTCGCTGAACGGCGTCACGGTGTTGGTGACGGTGTCGATGAAGGTAATCGATGTGCCGTCCATGATGATCTGGACGGTGTCGGGCACATCTACGGCGTTGATCGTGCTTTCTGCAGACACATCCTGGGCCGCCCAAAAGGACGGATCGAAGATGTTTCCAGCGTTCAAATTCAAGAAGACAGGCATGGTCGCATTACCCCTGTGTCATGCCCCCACCTGTAGCGAAGGTAAGGGGCATCCATCCCGGGGAATAATGTGGCGCGTGCTGCACGTGTGGGAGCGGCAGAGGATTGCCGAAGATCGCCGGGCCGGGCGGTAAACCGCCCAAGTTGGTTAACAATACGGCCGGCAAACAGCTTAAATTATGTGCGTTTGCTTTGCCATGTGCCGACGAGCAGAACCGGAATTGCACACGCGGCGACAGCGGACGACAGCAGGACAACGGTTCCGAAGCTTGTGAGTTCGGCGATGAGACCAACGGCCGGCGCGGCGAGCAGGCCGCTGATCATCAAGGTGTTCCAGTAGACGGCTGTGGCCTGCGCGGGCCTGTCTTTGGCGAAGCTTTGGATATAGCTGATCCCGAGGCTGGCGAAGAGGCCATAGTAGAGCCCTTCAAGCGCTGCGCCGACGACCATTTGCGGCAGAGTTTGCACGGCGGATAGGACCAGGATCGCGACCACGGCGAGAAGTGCGCACCCCATCAATGGTGTGGTCAGGCCGAAGCGGGCGATCAGGAAAGATGTTGAGAATATCGCCAGAATCTCCACCAGCGTTTTCACGCTGAACGCCATTCCAGGCGCGAAATCAGGCAGGCCGACCTCTTGCACGAAGAAAAGCGGAAGTGCCGTGAAGGTAAGCCCATGGGCAATCGAGAGGCAGAAGATGAATGCGGCGGCGAGCCAGAGGCCCGTTGACGCGGTGCTGAGGTCGGCCTGAGGTTTGGGCGGCGCCGGTGCCGTGATGTCTTGGGGCAGGCCCACCCACCAAACCAACGCCCATGCGACCGCGAGCGCACTGGCCAGTTGAAAGACCGCGTGCGGGCCGATGCTGCCTGCGAGCGTGAAACCAGCGGCTGGGCCGATCATCCATGCGGCGGAGGTGGTGGCGCGCATCCAGGCGTTGAAGGTTTGGCGGGGGATGCCATGACGCTCGGCCATGTGGCCACCGGTGGTGAACATGCCAGAGATTGAAGTGGCGCTGAGGCCGAAGCCGAAAACGCCGAGGGTGAGCATGATTGGCAGCGTTGGGGAGAACGCCATGGAGAGGCTGGCCAGAGCATAGCCCGCGACGGCGATGCCGATGATCGGGAAGACGCGCGCCCCTCCGTCGATGCGTTTTGCGAAGAGGCGATTGAGGGCAACGGTGAGGGAGACGGCGAGGGCGGCATAAACGCTGAGCATCCAGGGTGGTTGGCCCAATCCTTCGACCATGAAGAACGGCATGAACGGCACGATCGCGGAATTGCAGAGCGTGCTCGTGAAGAGCAGCAAAAGGAACGGGGCGAGGCGGCGGGCAGGGCTCATGCCCTATCTGTGCGCCTGCTTTCGTGTGGGGACAAGAAAAAGCCCCCGACCACTGGGGCCGGGGGAGTTTGGGACACGTCTGAGGGACAGAGTCTTCCCTTTCGGGAAGGAGGGGAGAGAGCGCCAAGGGAGGAGAGAGAGGGAGGGGAGGAGGATTTGGCGCTCTCTATTCTTGAAACTTTGTGGTCCGGACGCCCAACCTGCAGGGGAAACGGGGGCTAGGGTCGATTGGGCGTCCGGGGTTCCGGCCCCCAAGGAGTGTTCCCGTGGGGCCGAACTGGGGGCTGGGTGCGAGGGAAAATCGCTCGCTTTACCAGCCGAAGGTGAAGACGAGGTCGCCGTCGTTGCCGTTCTGGGCGATGGCGCCGTTGGTGTTGTTGCCGAACTGGAAGAGACCGCCGGCATTGCCGCCACCACCCTGTACGAGGGAGCCGTTGTGGCCGTTGCCTTCCTGATGGACGACACCGATGTCACCACCCGAGGCTGCGTTGGTGAGAATCTCAACCGCGTCTCCGCCATTGGCGATCTGGTATCCGATCAGACCCAGCGCGATCAGGTCACGCTCTTCCTGGGTCTGGGCCGAGATGCCGAAGCTGATCTGGCCTTGGGCGGCGGCAGGCAGAGCTGCAACGGCGGTGGTGGCGGCGAGGGTGGCGGCGATAATGACTTTCTTAAACATGGCCTTGGTTCCTTTGAAAAATGTGGTGTTTGAAAATTGAAGGGGTTGGAAAAGAAGTTGAGTTTAGAGGTCGGCGGGGCAGCGATATTCACGCCCGTCGATGGTGAGGGTCAGTTCCGCATTGAGGCTGGAGGCCGAACCGGAGGTCATCATGCGACCCAGCGTTACGGTCTCACCGGCGCGGGCCGAGAAGGGTCCACCCTGATTGAGGCGGGTGCCGGGGCCTTCGACGCGCAGGCTGTAGATGCCGGAGACGGCCTCGGATGCCTGAACGACGGGGGCCAGCGTGAGCATGGAGCCCTGGGCTTCGGCGGTGATCACACATGCGACCGGTGCTGTGGCTTGGGCGTGGGCGTCGCGGGTCAGGTCGGCGGGTTCTGCCGAGATCGCGGTGCAGCCCAGGACGGCCGAGCTGATTGCGGCGAGGCCCAGAGCGGTGCGGGATTTCGAAAACTTGGTCATTGGCCTGTCCTTTTCAAAAAATCTGGTTGGTCTTGGAATGAGGATCCGGGGGCGGGGTGAAGGGGAGAAGGGGATCCCGCCCCCGGAGGGTGTCGGCTTAGTTCTGGATGATCACGCCGACGTTGCCGTTGCCGATCTGAGTGGCCGAGGCGTTGTTGCCGTTGCCAACCTGGATGATGCCCAGAGCGTTGCCGTTGCCGGCCTGAACGGCGTCTGCCGTGTTGTTGAAGCCAAACTGGGCCGTGCCGACTGCGTTACCGGAGCCATACTGCTCGGTGTAGGAGCCGTTGCCGACGCCCTGCTGGCCGATAGCGGTCTGGTTGCCGAAGCCGTCGGTGAAGGCGATGGCTTCGTTGCCAATGCCGTCCTGGTAAACGCTGGTGTTGTTGCAAGCGCCAAGCTGCGTGATGCCTGCGCCGTTAACCCAACCAAACTGGGTCAGAGCAGCGTTGCTGCATGCGGAAGCGGAAGAAGCGGCGATAACCATCAGAGTGGCGGAAACGGCGGCGGTTTTGATGAGTGCGAATTTCATGGGTCGAAGTCCTTAAATAAAGTTTTGGTTCAGGTGTGTGTTTCAGGTTCAGGTGTTATTGGCCCGGTTGGGGGTGTGCCCCGTTGAGCCGATGACCAGAACATGGCCCCCAACCGCCCCGTCAGACAATTTCAGTGAAAAGAAAGGTCATAACAGGGGTATGTTATCGGATGTCATTGAAATAAGTATCTGAAAAATAACGACTAAAAATACACCACGACGTGACTGACGTAACGTCGAAAAATTACCCAATAGCACTCTGACAGGGCCATGAAATGGCGATGTTATCGGGTGTCATCGGTGCAGGTAAGGTTTCCCCGCAGTTCTTGGCCGACCATGTAAGGGGAAAGATTCGGATAAAGGGACCCTTAAGGTAAGGCTGACCTTACCTCTGACGAATGATTCGAATCGACTTGGATTTTCGGCTTAGCCCGGAAAGGTCTCGTGGAGAATCCTCCAGGCGGGCAGAAGCGGTGGAATCATCGCATTGAGCGTTTTGAGAAGGCCGGCTTCTTGCCAGCCGCCCGGCAGATCGGCGGACAGGGCGAAGGCCTTGCGCTTGAGCAGCTCCGCATGGGGATGGTCCGGGTCGAACGGTTTAGGCACGCGCTTGAGCGGGTCCGGCCCCCAGTCGGAGAGCGTTGCACCGGATGCGTCCATCGCGTCAGTCAGGTTGTCGCCATGACGGTCAACCATATTGCGGTAGGCGGTGAGGCCGTCTTTTTCGAGGTGCATGACGCCCATACCGAGGATTAGGTAGTCGGGCGAGGCACCGAAGAACCACGCGGGCGTGGGGGCTTGGCTGGGCTGGGACCAGAGCAGATGCAGGTGCGTGTTGTACGGCGTCTTGTCCTTGGAGAAGCGCACGTCACGGTGGATACGGAAGACTTTGGGCTTGTGGGCGCGGCCGGTGTGCTTGGCGAGGTCTTCGGCGAAGAGGTCTGCGAGAAGTTCGGCGGGCTTCTTGATCTCCGCAGTGTAGGTGGCTTTGTGGGCCTCATAGAAGTCGCGGGTGTTGTTTGCGCGCAGGTCGGTGAAGAACCCGTTGGCGCGGGTGATCATCTCGGCGAAACCGTCAGACATATGGGGGCCTCCGTTTTGGGGGAGGGTAACGCGTGTGGCGAGACAAGTCCCGCCCTACGGTTCGGTCATGATGGCCATTGTGGGAGGCGCCGCGCGGTGATGGCTAGAAGTCGAGGTTCTCCACACTCAGCGCATTCGCCTGAATGAACTCCCGCCGGGGTTCCACCACGTCGCCCATCAACTTGGTGAAGATGTCGTCCGCCTCGGCGAGATCCTCGATCTTCACTTGCAGGAGGGTGCGTGCCTCCGGATCTAGGGTGGTTTCCCAAAGTTGGTCGGGGTTCATCTCACCCAGACCTTTGTAGCGCTGCATTTGCTGGCCCTTGGCGCCCTCGTCGAGGATGGCTTGCAGGAGTTCCGTGGGGCCGTGGATCAGTTGCTCGCGGTCTTTGCGGGCGAGGGTTGAGGGCTCGCGATAAACGCTGCGCGTGTCTTGGGAGACTTCGCTGAGTTTACGCGCCTCGCCGGAGCGGAGGACAGCCCCATCGAGGGTGCGGATTTCTTCCACGCCGCGCAGAACGCGGGAAAGGCGGATGCCGTGATCCTGTGTGATGCGCCCCTGCCAGCCGCGTTCATATTCGACGGCCACCAGATCGAGCCGTTTGGCCACGTCATCGGCCACGCCCTGCAAGTCGCTGTCGGCCTTGCCGGGGTCGAAGGCGCCCGCGATCGCGGCCTGTTCGACGATGTGGCGGGGGTAGTGGGTTGGGAACGCATCGAGGATGCGCTTGAAGTTGCGTGCGCCCTCGACGACGCGGGCGAGGTCTTGGCCTGCAATCTCCTCGCCGGAGGGCAGGCGCAGGGACGCGCCTTCGATGCCTTGGGCGACGAGGTAATCCTCTAGCGCGGCCTGGTCCTTGAGGTAGACCTCGGACTTGCCGCGGCTGACTTTGTAGAGCGGCGGTTGCGCGATGTAGAGATTCCCGGCCTCGATGATCTGGGGCATTTGGCGGAAGAAGAACGTCAGCAGCAGCGTGCGGATATGTGCGCCGTCGACATCGGCATCCGTCATGATGACGATCTTGTGGTAACGCAGCTTCTCGATATTGAACTCATCCCGGCCGATGCCGGTGCCGAGCGCGGTAATGAGCGTGCCGATTTCCTGCGATCCAAGCATCCGATCAAAGCGGGCGCGTTCGACGTTCAGGATCTTGCCGCGCAGAGGCAGGACAGCCTGATTGTGGCGCGAGCGGCCCTGTTTGGCGGAGCCGCCGGCGCTGTCACCCTCCACCAGGAAGATTTCGGATTTGGCCGGGTCTTTCTCCTGACAATCGGCCAGTTTGCCGGGCAGCGAGGCGACATCCATCGCCGTCTTGCGCCGGGTGAGTTCGCGCGCCTTGCGGGCGGCTTCGCGGGCGACGGCGGCCTCGATGATCTTGGTGACGATCACGCGCGCCTCTTGCGGGTGCTCTTCAAACCATTCCTGAAGCTTCTCGTTTACGAGACCTTCGACTGCGGGGCGAACCTCGGACGACACCAGCTTGTCTTTGGTCTGGGAGCTGAATTTCGGGTCGGGCACTTTCACGGACAACACGCAAGTCAGCCCCTCGCGCGCGTCGTCGCCGGTGAAATTCACCTTCTCTTTCTTCGCGATGCCAGAGGATTGCGCGTAGAGGTTGATCGTGCGGGTCAGCGCGCCGCGAAAGCCTGCCAGGTGGGTGCCGCCATCGCGCTGCGGGATGTTGTTGGTGAAGGGCAGCACGGTCTCGTGGTAGCTGTCGTTCCACCACATGGCGACTTCGACGCCGATTTCGTCCTTTTCACCGGTAATGAAAATCGGCTCTTCCATGGCGGAGGTTTTGGAACGGTCGAGGTAGCGGACGAATTCGCGCACGCCGCCTTCGTAGAAGAGATCGCTTTCCAAAGCGTCCGCGGGTCGTTCATCGCGCAAGATGATGCGGACGCCGGAATTCAGGAAGGCCAGCTCACGCAGACGGTTTTCGAGCGTCTTGAAGACATAGTCGAGGTTCGAGAAGGTTGATGTGGAGGCCATGAAGCGCACTTCGGTGCCAGTTTTGCCGCCCGCGTCACCGACAACCTCCAGATGCTTGACGGTATCGCCACGCTCAAAGCGGGCGATGTGTTCCTTGCCGTCGCGCCAGATGCGCAGTTCCAGCCAATCGGAAAGCGCGTTGACGACCGAAACGCCCACGCCGTGCAGTCCGCCGGAGACTTTGTAGGAATTGCTGTCGAATTTCCCGCCCGCGTGCAGCTGGGTCATGATGACCTCGGCGGCGGAGACGCCTTCTTCCTCGTGAATGCCCACGGGAATACCGCGGCCATTGTCGCTGACGGATACGCTGCTATCGGCGTGGATAGTGACGGTTACGGCGTCGGCGTGGCCGGCCAAAGCCTCATCAATACCGTTGTCCACGACCTCATAGACCATGTGGTGCAGGCCCGAGCCATCGTCGGTGTCGCCGATATACATGCCGGGGCGCTTTCGAACCGCCTCCAAGCCTTTGAGAACCTTGATGGAATCGGCGCCGTAATCTTCCGGTGTCGGGGTTTGCTCTGCCATGTGATTTTTGTCCCGTTTTGTTGCGCAATATATACGCATTTCGGGGCAGGATGTCACGCGATTGGCACAAGATTTGGGGGAAGTGCAGCAGGTCCAGTGCAATGGGGAACCGGCCCCTTGCGGACACAAAAAAACGGGGCACATCGTGCCCCGTTTTTTCCGCCTTCCGCGCTGGCTGCCATGTAGCCGGAAAGCCTACTGGAGTTCTGACATCAGTGTGCTGTTTCGGTCAGCGCCGGTTGTTCGAAGAAGGCCTGCGCCTTGGCCAGCATCTCGGCGTCTTCGCGGCGCACGGCTTCAAGTTTGGCGTTGTAATGGGCTGCAAGCGCCTCGAGGCGACGGCGCCGCGCAATCCTTGCGAGGCGCTCCGTCGGGGACGCGGTCACTGCGGGGATGCAGAAATCGTCGAGGCTGGGTGCTTTCTGAAGCACATCCTGGAACATGGATTTGAGCTCAGACTGGGTGACCGAGGATTTGCGGTCATCGGCGATTGCGCTCGGTGACCATTCTTGGCGGTCGAAAGCAAGATCGAACATGTTGGGACCTTCGTTGGTACTATGCCGTGCAGACGGGGCAGCTGCAGATTGAGGCCACTTTCGCTGTTGAAGGCCGGGTGGGGTATTGCCCCCATGGTCGAAAAGAGCGGTTTACACCCTGGGTTGGTAAGCGGCCCGAACGGAGTGTCGAGATCGGCCTTGGCGCCCAAGTTCTGCCATATTGCGCCCTTTTCCGAGCCTGCATCTACACGGTCCACCCTAGGGTAGAAGGCCCTTATTTTTATGGTGAAAATCGTGCTTTCCCATGCGTTTTAGGGTCAACACAGATCCGCCATATCTCCGCCCAATTAGGATGCGATTGTTTAGCGGAAGATTAAGGAAATGTGCCGTCTATGCAGAGATCCTGCAGATCTCCGGTGCCCGAAAGAATCGATGAGTGGAATGACGTTTGAGCACGACATTTTGCGGCGCAATGGCCGCGAATACACCCAGCGGTCGAGGAGTCTGACCCCATGAATGCAGCTGCACATCGGTTGTTCATGTTCGCGATTCTCGGGTTTCAATTGGCCTGTTCGGCAATCTTCCTTGCCAGCCTTCTCCGTGGATCGCTGACCTCTGGCGCGCAGCACTTGCCATTTGTGGTTGAGGAGAGCGTCATGATCCTGGCCAGCATTAGCCTGACCTTGGGACCCGCGATCACGGTGCTGTTCATCCGACGCAACCAAGCGGTGATCGAGCGGCTCGACCAGCAAATTGGCGCGGTTTCCGGAAACTACCAGCTTCAGGTGGAAGCGCTGTTCCGGGATTGGGACCTGTCCACATCGGAATCCGAGATTGCGATTTACGCCATGAAGGGCTTTTCGAACGCCGAGATTGGCGCGTTGCGCGGGACGTCAGCCGCCACGGTGAAAAGCCAGATGAATGCGATCTACCGCAAGTCGGGCTTTGCCAACCGCCAGCAATTGATTGCCTTCCTCGTCGAGGAGTTGCTGCAAGGTGTCGACGCAGTAAAGGACCGGCCGATGGAGCAGCCAACGACCCCGCGCGCGCCCTTCGTATTGGCGCAGGCGAGTTGAAACCTGGCCTTGGGTTGTTTCACGTCAAGCTGACTTCATCCACGGCACTGCCGTCGACCCCGTCGTAAACCGAAAAGGTCTGCGCACGCGGCCCAAGCTCGGTAAATAGTTCTTGGCCAGTCCCGGTCATCCATGCCTGTGCCTCGAGCGCGCAGATCTCATCAAACAGCGCGGCGCGACGATCTGCGTCCAGATGCGCCGCGACCTCGTCCAGCAGAACCAAAGGCGCCGTTCCGGTCTCGGCCTTGAGGGCGCGGGCATTGGCAAGGATGAGCGAGATCAGCAGCGCCTTCTGCTCACCCGTTGAGCATTGCTTGGCAGCGACACCCTTGTCGCGATAGATGGCGGCCATATCCGCGCGGTGAGGGCCGACAAGGGTGCGCCCGGCGGCAATGTCGCGGGGGCGGGAGTCGGCGAAGGCGGCCTCAAAATCCGCCACGCTGCGGCAGGGTGTTTCGACCTCGATATTGAGGTCTGCGGCTGGAAAGGCGGTTGCGGCGTCGTTCTGCGCGGCCGCGATGCGGTTCAGGGCGAGTTCACGGCCTTCGACAATCCGAATGCCGGTTTCGGCCATCTGAGCTTCCAGCGCGCGGTACCAGGCCGGGTCGCGGATATCGTCCTTGAGCAAGCGGTTTCGTTCGCGCATCGCCTTTTCGTAGGTCAGCACAGCCTCGGCATGGTCAGGCAGAAAGCTGAGCGTGATGCGGTCAAGAAACCGTCGCCGCCCATCGGCCCCCTCCATCCAGAGCCGATCTTGTGATGGCACCAGCCAAACGATGCGCAGCAGCTTTGCCAGCGCCACCTGCGGCGCGCTCTTGCCGTCGATCTGAGTGACCCGCGCTTGGGAGGGTTCGGCGGTCAGCGCGATCTCGTGCCCTATGCCTGCCCCTTCGGTTTCGGCGCTGATCTTCCAGCCGATCGCCTCTGGCCGCCGGATGATGTCGTCGGCAGAGGCGCGACGCAGACCGCGCCCGGGGGACAGCAGCGATACCGCTTCCATCAGATTGGTTTTGCCCGCGCCATTGGGGCCGAATAGGGCTACAGGCCGCCCGTCCAATTCCAGGCGCGCCCTGCGATGGGAGCGGAAGTGCGACAGGGCGAGGGATGCGACGAACACACGGCTCATCTCCGCTCAAGCCCCTTATCTTGCGTGTACTGCACCGGACCACAGCTTGACGTCGCCGGAGGGCCCGATGGCCTCTTTCGAGGTCTTGAGGCGGATGAAAACAGAGCCGCTACGTGACCTAAATGGTCACTCATAGCTTTTTTGTCAATTCTCCAAGGCTCAACCCATATAGGACGCAGCGTTGGATCGCTCGAATATCATCGTCTGGAAGTGTATCGGTTTGGTAAATTCTCCGTCCGTGAGTGTCCTTCCCTATGCGGTAAAGATCACAACGCTTGAGACTTACGGAGTAAACCATATCTGCCTTCACCCAAACGTCGTTCACCATGCCGACCGGCATCGCAAACGGAATGTGTAGACGGTGGTGATACTTCATAGCAGGCGCTGGATCGGTCGTGCTCAATGGTACAACAGTGGCAAGCCCGGGCCTGGATTTCATTGGCTTAGCAAGCACCACACAAGGACGCGGCTTTACCATCTCGGGGGCTATAAATGCGCGCCCAAAATCCACCCGGATGATTGAGCCGCGTTTTGGACCAAAGCGAAGGGGCAAAAAGTCAAACGCGCATCGGCATGACGACGTAGATCGCGCTTTCGTCATTGCCTTCGCGCATCAGCGTGGGCTCAGCCGGGGAGGAGAACATGAAAACCGCATTCTCGCGGTCCACCTGGCTGGCGATTTCCAGCAGGTATTTCGCGTTGAAGCCGATCTCCAGCTTTTCGTCGCCGTAGGCCACGGCCAACTCTTCCTCTGCATTGCCAGCGTCGGGCGCATTGACGGACAGAACCAGACGGTCTTCGTCCAGCGCCATCTTCACCGCGCGGGAGCGTTCGGAGGAAACGGTCGCCACACGGTCCACAGCCTTGGCGAAATCGCCCGCGTCGACTTCCATCCGGCGGGTGTTCCCCATGGGGATCACGCGCGTGTAGTCGGGGAAGGTGCCGTCGATGACCTTGGAGGTCAGGGTAATGTCGGGTGTGGCGAAGCGGATCTTGGTCTCGGACACCGAGACGGCGATTTGCGTGTCGTCATCGTCGAGAAGCTTGCGCAGCTCACCCACGGTTTTGCGGGGAACAATGACGCCCGGCATGCTTTCCGCGCCGTCCGGCAGATCGCTGTCGATGCGTGCGAGGCGATGGCCGTCGGTTGCCACGGCGCGTAAGGCTTTGCCGTTGTCGCCATCTGCGATGTGGAAATACACGCCGTTGAGGTAATAGCGAGTCTCTTCCGTCGAAATTGCGAATTTCGACTTGTCGAAAAGGCGGCGCAATACGGGTGCGGTGGACGAGAAGTTCGCGGCGTATTCGGTCGATGCCATGACCGGAAAATCTTCGCGGGGTAGCGTCGCCAGCTGGAACGAGGAACGGCCTGCTTCAATGGTCAGACGACCTGCGGCGCTGTCCTCAGACAGGCTCACCAATGCGCCGTCTGGCAGTTTGCGGACGATTTCGTGGAAGGTGACCGCCGAAACCGTCGTTGCGCCGGCGCGTTCGACTTGGGCGGGGGCCTTGTCGACTACTTCGATATCCAGGTCCGTGGCGCGGAAGCTGACATTGTCACCCTCGGCCTCGATCAGCACATTGGCGAGGATCGGAATGGTATTCCGACGCTCCACAACGGATTGCGCCTGAGAGACCGCGCGCAAAAGGGTGGCGCGTTCGATGGAAAGCTTCATGTCCCTGGCTCCGACAGATGGCGGGGCCGCGAGACTGACCCGGACCCCGTTCTATGGCAAGTTGTTTATGCAGAATTCGCCTTGCAAGCGGGCGGGGTCAACCCCGCTTCGCGTCAGGCTTCCAACATGCGGCGCAGAAGTTCCGCATCTTCGGCAATCTGGCTGTCGATTTGCATCAGCTCTTCGATCTTGCGCACGCCGTAGAGGATCGTGGTGTGGTCGCGTCCACCGAACTTCTTCCCGATTTCGGGCAAAGAGCGCGTCGTGAGCTTCTTGCAGAGATACATGGCCATCTGGCGTGGGCGGGCGATGGCACGCTGGCGGTTCTGGCTGATGATGTCGACCTGGCGGATCTTGTAGTAGTCGCAGGTCTTCTTGAGAATCTCGTCCATTGTGACCTTGCGGTCGGAGGCGCGGAGGATGTCGGCGAGGTTGTCGCGGGCAAAATCCTCGGTCACTTCGCGGCGCACGAGATCACCCGTGGCGTAGAGACGGTTCAAGGCGCCCTCGAGTTCGCGGATATTGGATGCGATCTTGCGGGCGAGAAATTCCAGCACGCCGTCGGCAAATTCAACATGCGGGTACTTCTGGCTGAGGATGGCCGCCTTGTGTTGCAGAACGCTCAGGCGCAGTTCGTAGTCCGTTGGGTGGATGTCGACCACCAGCCCGCTTTGCAGGCGGGAGGCGATGCGGCTGTCGAGTTCTTCCATATCAACGGGCGCACGGTCGCCGGAGATAACGATCTGTTTGCCCATTTCCACCAGCGCATTGAACGTGTGGAAGAATTCCTGCTGGGTCGATGTCTTGCCAGCGATGAACTGGACATCATCCACCATCAGCACATCAACGTTGCGGAAAGTTTCCTTGAAGTCGAAAGTGTTCTGCTCGCGCAAGGCGCGAACGAACAAGTGCATGAACTGTTCAGCCGAGAGGTAGAGAACCTGCGCATCGGGGAAGCGTTCCTGCAAATCCCACGCGATGGCGTGCATCAGGTGCGTCTTACCAAGGCCAACCCCGCCATAGAGGAAGAGCGGGTTGAACGTTACGTCGAGCGTTTCAGCCACGCGGCGGGCCGCAGCGTGGGCCAGCTCGTTCGGTTTGCCGACCACGAAATTGGAGAAAGTCAGCGCCGGGTTGAGCTTCGTTCCAGGCAGATCAGTGGACCGGGTAGTTGCGCCCTGCGGGCGTGGCGCTGGTGCGGGCTGAGGTGCTCGCACGGCGGCGGGAGCGGGTGCTGCTACGGCTGCGGTTGCAGAGGCCAACTCCAATTCCGGGGCAGGGGCGACGGGCTGTGGAGCTGGTGTATTGGCTGCGGCTGTAACCGGCTTGCGTGCGCCAACTGCGAATTCAACACGATCCGCGCTTACACCATGGGACGCGAGGTGGCGCAGGATCAGATCGCCGAAGTTGTTGGACACCCAGGAGCCAATAAAGCTGGTCGGCACGTTAAAGTGCGCTGTGCGCTCGTCCACACGGTCGAAGGAAATCGGCTCAATCCATGCTGAGAAGTTGTTCTTCCCAACGACTTGCAGCAATTCCTGACGAACTTGGCCCCATGTTTCGTTTGTCATTCCCTCGTCCAGTCCTTTTTGTCTCGCCCGGGCGTCTCGCTGCGCCCGGTGCATATCCACAATCCGCCTGCAAGCCGTCCGCCACGTGTGCAAACAGCACCGCCCGCCGCTGGATTTCCAACGGTTAAAGGTGTCGTTCGCGCTGTACGTGCACGTGGGAGGATGTTTAGGACGCGACTGGATTGCACGAGCATTTCCCCTGACGGGTGATGACGTGTTTCCCTACACTCCCTTTCCAAAGCGCCGGCCCTGTCCTGCCGGGACGTTTGAATGCTGTCCGTCATCCATACCGTCTTTGCTTTGAACCGGGGCATTGCGCCCCTCATCCGCCCCCCAAGGCGTCTGACTCGCTAGGAGAAGGTATCGGGAGTCGCGCGCGCCTCGCAACATCTCTTAATGCTTGACTCTGCCCCTTTCGAAAATCGAATCTCCCGGGCCGTATTAGACCCTTGTCTGCGTTACGATTTTCCAAAAGAAAAAAGGCGCCCCGGTGACGGAGCGCCTTCAAAATAAGGGTCATATGTGGGCGATTACGCGCCCATTGCCTTCACACGGGACGCAAGACGCGACATTTTCCGTGCGGCGGTGTTCTTGTGCAACACACCTTTGGTCACACCGCGCATCAGTTCGGGCTGGGCGGATTTCAGCGCTTCGGCGGCCGCAGCCTGATCGCCGGATGCGATAGATTCTTCAACCTTGCGGAGGTGGGTGCGGATGCGCGAACGGCGGGCTTTATTTACGGCAAAACGACGCTCGTTCTGGCGGGCGCGTTTCTTTGCCTGGGGCGAATTTGCCATGGTATTTGATCCTTCGTCGGAACGGTTGCAACGGTTTACGCGCGGGAGAGTCCCGACCCCGGGTTCACTACCGGGCGAATCTGGCCGAAGCGGGCCTCACACGCATGTCTGGCGCGGCGTTTAAGGGAAACGGCGCGGGCTGCCAAGCCCTTACTTGTCGCGGAATTGCGGTTCGCGCTTTTCGATGAAGGCGGACATGCCCTCAGATTGGTCTTCCGTCGCGAAGAGCGAATGAAACATGCGGCGTTCGAACAGCAGGCCTTCGGAAAGGCTGAGTTCTTCGGCGCGGTTGACGGCTTCTTTCGCGGACATGGTCGCGATCATGGATTTTTCGGCGATCTTGGTGGCGGCACCCATCGCCTCTTCCATCAGCTTTTTGGCGGGTACAACGCGGCTGACGAGCCCGGAACGCTCGGCCTCTTCGGCAGCCATGAAGCGGCCGGTGAGGTGCATGTCCATGGATTTGGATTTGCCTACCAACCGGGTCAGGCGCTGCGTGCCCCCCATTCCGGCAATGACGCCAAGGTTGATTTCAGGCTGCCCGAACTTCGCCGTTTCCGCTGCAATGATGAAATCGCAGGCCATGGCTAGTTCGCAGCCACCACCCAGGGCATAGCCCGCGACCGCCGCAATGACTGGCTTGCGGATACGTTCAATATTGTTGGCGGCCTCGGCAAAGAGGTTCTCGTACACCACATCCGTGTAGGACTTCTCGGCCATCTCGGTAATGTCGGCCCCGGCGGCGAACGCCTTGTCCGAGCCGGTGATGACGATGCAACGCACTTTGTCGTTAGCGTCAGCTTTTGCGAGCGCTTTGCCCAATTCGTCCAGCAATTGCGTGTTCAGCGCATTGAGGGCATCGGGGCGATTCAATTTGATGAGGCAGATATGATCTTCGACGTCGACGATCAGGGTCTCATAGGCCATGGATTGGTGCTCGGGCGCTGTTGAAACGAGCCTTGAGGCTTAGCACCAGTGGCGGTGGGTTCAACTACCTTTGACAGGCGGCGCAATAGAAACTGGACCGCCCCGATTGCACCTTGCGTTTGATTTTCTCTTGGCAATCCGGGGTTTGGCAGGGTTCACCTTCACGCCCATAGACGGAAAAGGTGTGTTGAAAATATCCCAGTTCGCCATTTGCTTGCCGGTGGTCGCGCAAGGAAGATCCACCTGCTTCGATAGCTTCCGCCAATACATCGCGGATGATTGGGACCAATTGGACGACTCGGGCGGCTGAGATGCGACCGGCGTGCCGAAGCGGCGAAATTCCCGCGCGATAGAGGGCTTCGCACACATAGATATTGCCCAATCCTGCGACGATGCGCTGATCGAGCAGAACGGACTTCACTGGCGACCGCTTTCCGTCAAACGCCGCAATAAGGTGCGCTTCGTTAAATGCGTTTCCAAGGGGCTCCGGCCCCAGATCACGGATCAGCCAATGACTGTCCTGCTGAGCCGTTTCCATCAGATCCATTGCGCCAAATCGGCGGGCATCGTTGAAGGTGATACGCGCACCCGCTTCGGTGTCGAGCACGACATGATCGTGTTTCTCAGGCGTCGGGTGCTGATGATGAAATTGTCCTAGCGGATCATCCGATACTGTCATCCGACCCGACATACCCAAATGAATCAAAAGCGTCTCGCCGGTATCGAGGTCGGCAAGGATGTATTTCGATCTGCGACGGAGGGATTTGACGGTCGCGCCGGTCAACCGTTCGGCCATGCGGTCAGGGAAAGGCCAACGAAGATCGGGGCGATTTACAGCTGCTTTCGTGATGCGGGCGCCTTCGAGCGCGGGCAGAAGGCCGCGACGGACTGTCTCTACCTCTGGAAGTTCGGGCAAATCGGGCTTTCCTTGTGTGGCATCAGGGTGCGTTGCAGCCCCCCGGCTGGCCTCTATAAGAAGGGGTGCTGAGGCAAAAGGACAAGACCCATGGCGGATGACAATCGGACCCACTTTGGCTTTCAGGATGTTGCCGAAGATCAGAAGGCCGGAATGGTCCATGGGGTCTTCACCAATGTGGCCTCAAAATACGATGTGATGAATGACGTGATGAGCGTTGGCATCCACCGCATCTGGAAGGATGCGATGATGGATTGGCTGGCCCCGCGCGATGGGCAGAAGCTGCTGGATGTGGCGGGCGGCACTGGCGACATCTCGTTCCGGTTCCTGAAGCGCGCGCCGAACGCCCATGCCACGGTCTTCGATATGACGCAGAGCATGCTGGACGAGGGTGAAAAGCGGGCCGAGGCCGAGGCGATGGCCGACAAGCTGGATTGGGTGTGCGGAGACGCGATGGCGCTTCCCTTCGCGGACAACAGCTTTGACGTCTACACGATCAGCTTTGGCATCCGGAATGTGGTGCGGATCAATGCAGCACTGGCCGAGGCCTATCGCGTGCTGAAGCCCGGCGGGCGATTGATGGTCCTTGAGTTCTCGCAACTGCCCAATGACGGGATGCAGAAGCTTTATGATCTGTACTCCTTCAACGTGATCCCGCGCATGGGGCAGGTGATCGCCGGGGATCGGGACAGTTACCAATACCTGGTCGAATCGATCCGGAAGTTCCCTGATCAGGAGACGTTTGCCGGAATGATCGGCGATGCCGGGTTCGAACAGGTCAAATATCGCAACCTGTCGATGGGAATCGCGGCACTGCATTCGGGGTGGAAGCTCTAGGTGCGCGGCCCTCACAACATTTGGCGGCTGGCGCGTACGGGCGCCACATTTGAACGCACAGGCGCCATGGGTGCCGTGCTGGAGGCGATGGAAGCCCCGCGTGCAATCCGGATTGCGGCCCGGGTGCTGGGTTGGCCTTTGAAATGGTTTGGTTTGCGTGGCGATCCGTCTATGCCACCGGTGCCCCGCGCACTTCAGGCGCTGGGGCCTGCCTACATCAAGTTCGGACAAATCCTTTCGACCCGACCCGATGTAGTCGGCCCTGAAATGGCCTTGGAACTACAGGTTCTGCAAGACAAGTTGCCGCCCTTTCCCACCGCCGACGCACGGCGCGTTGTCGCCGCGGAGTTGGGGCAGCCGCTGGAAGAGGTGTTTAGCGATTTCTCCGAACCCGTTGCTGCGGCGTCCATCGCGCAGGTTCACCGCGCAACGCTGAGGGACTCCGGCCGTGATGTCGCAGTGAAGATCCTGCGGCCGGGAATTGACCGTGCGTTTCGCAAAGACGTGGACGCCTTTCACCTGATGGCTACGCTGATCGAAACGCTTTCGCCGTCATCGCGGCGGCTGCGGCCAAGGGATGTGATTGATCATTTCGAAGGCGTTGTCCTGCAGGAGCTGGATCTGCGAATTGAGGCCTCTGCCGCCGGCGAGTTCTATGCCAATACCGAAGCCGATGAAGGCTTCGTTGTTCCGAAGGTCGAATGGGGCATGTCTTCCCGGCGGATGATGGTGTTGGGATGGGCAGAAGGCCTGCCGCTGAGTGATCTGGACGCGATTAACGCCGCGGGGCATGACAAAGCCGGGCTGGCCAGTACTGCATTGCAGATGTTCCTGCGACATGCGCTGCGCGACGGGTATTTTCACGCTGATATGCATCAGGGCAATCTGAAGGTTGCGCCAAACGGCGATCTGGTGGCGCTGGATTTCGGCATCATGGGTCGGCTGGATGAATATACGCGCCGGGTCTACGCGGAAATCCTGATGGGGTTCATCCGTAAGGACTACCGGCGTGTGGCGGAGGTCCATTTTGAAGCGGGCTATGTGCCTGCGGATCGGGATGTTGCGGAATTTGCGCAAGCGCTGCGGTCAGTAGGGGAGCCGATCTTTGGCATGGAGGCCAGCAAGATCTCTATGGGGCGGCTTTTGGCGTTTCTGTTTGAAGTAACGGAACGGTTCGGCATGGAGACGCGGACCGAGCTGATCCTTTTGCAGCGGACCATGGTGGTTGTCGAAGGTGTCGGACGGTCGCTTGACCCCGATCTGAATATCTGGGCCGCCGCGCGTCCGGTGGTCGAGGAATATATTGCGCGCAACATCGGGCCGCAGGCCGTGGCGCGCGATCTGTGGCGCACGGCGCTTGTCCTGTCGCGCTTTGGCCCAAGACTTCCGCAACTGGCGGAGGCGGCCTTGATCGCGCAGGCTCATCCCGAGCGCCCGAAACGAAAGAACCGTTGGCCAGAGCGGGTTTTGATCGGCTCTGCGGGTCTGGCCCTCGGGTTGGCCGCCGCCCTGATTTGGGCGGCGTTCTG
The DNA here is from genome assembly GCA_947489665.1 of uncultured Roseicyclus sp. Taxonomy (GTDB): domain Bacteria; phylum Pseudomonadota; class Alphaproteobacteria; order Rhodobacterales; family Rhodobacteraceae; genus Gymnodinialimonas. Next base: position 47,084 of record CANLEH010000001.1, read on the forward strand.
ATCAATCTGGACTGCGCAGGCCTTGCACGGTTTCCGATGGAATGCTGACGCCGTTGGACATGGTCACCCAAACCTCACCGTTCAGCGTCTGCGCCTCGGTGATTTCGGCGAAAATGAAAGCGTAGCGTTCTTCCAGCACCTCTTCACCGCGCCAACTCTGCGCTGACAGCGTGTAGGTGCCGTTGGGCAAAGGTTGGCCATTGTTGTCGAGGCCGGTCCATTCAAAGGGATCTTGGCCGAGGACGGCAGGCGTGTTTGCAACGACGGCGCTGGTTTGGTCCCGCACAATCAGTTCCACCCGGTCTGCCAGAGGCGAGGGCGAGAGTTGGACCGTCGTCGATTGACCGGCGAAATTCACGGGCATCTCGGCCCGCGCTTCCATCCCGATCCATCCAGACAGTTGCCCCATGTTCATGGCGGTGAATGCCCCCTGAAGTTCACGCAAGAGGTCGTTCGTCTGAACCTGTTGTTCCACGCCCGAAAATGTCGCGAGTTGTGCCGTGTATTCGGTTGAGTCGGCGGGGTTCAACGGGTCCTGGTTGCGCATCTGGGTGGTAAGCAATTGCAGGAACATGTCGAAGTCAGACGTGATGGCGGATGCCGTTTCCGCGGCAGCTGCGTTTGCGCCAGACGTTGCATTTGCGGGGAGTGATGAAAGAATTTCCATTGTGATTTTCCTAGAGTCTCAAATCCATGGCACCGGTTGGTGTCACCGATTGCGATTGTGGCGTTTCGGGAGAATGGGCTGCCGGTGTTTCGGATGCCTGTTCGCCTGGGCGTTCAGGATCATCTCCGCCAGATCGGCCGTTTGAGCGATCTTGAGAGATGCTGACGGAAGGCGCATCAATGCCGGCCTCCGAAAACTCCTGGTTCAGGAGATCAAGATGGCGACGCATCAGTTCGGCCGTCTCTGGCCGCTCGGCATGGATCGTCAGGGTGAGGACCCCCGCAAGCTCAACCAACTGCATCCGCACCCGACCCAATTCGGGTGGATCGAGGGCCAGTTCCAACGGTTGACCTGGTTCTGCGTTTCTATCGCTTAGGGCCGCAGCAATCTGTTGCGCCACCAGCATCGGCGTATGGTTTGTGCCATTCGGCGAAAGCGGGACGGCGGATGCAGAAAAGCTTGAGGTTGCGGGTGCGTTCGCGCCCATCATCTGCGCGTCCAGAGCGAGTGCGAGTTCCTGTTCCAATGCGCTCTGGGGCATAGCCGTCTGCGCCGAAGACGATACAACCGTCCAGGTCATGGGCGGGACCGGCATGCGAGCCTGAGGAGGAGAAGTGGTAATTCCCTCAGCACCTCTCGGGGCGATCGATGAGGAAGTGGGGAAGGGTTTTTGTACGTCCGGAGGGCCGGCTAAAATCGGGAGCGCGGCCACCGGGATTTCCGGTTCCACAGTTTGCAAAACCGTCAGCGGGAGGGCTGCCGGCGTTGGCCGAACTGGCGTTGGGTTTTGCACGGGCGACAAAAGCCGAGCTGTTGCAGTCAGATCTCTGCTGGGCGGCACTGGCCTAGGCACATCCGACTTGGTGAATTGCTGTGGAATCTGGGCTTGGTCTGCGGGAGGCACGACTTGCGCCGTGCGTTGATCTTGAGTGCGGATCAGCTGTTCTGCGGGCTGACGCGTGGTGACTGGCGCACCATTGCCTTCGACCATCGGACGCGTCGAATCTGGCCCGAGCGGCACTCTGATTGATGGCTGCGGGCGTTCTTTTTCGCGGTGCGGTGGCTTTGCGCCATCAGGCCTAATTACCGTCGGCGCGGTGTCCGCAGCGATCGGAACAGGGCCCGCGGAAGCAAGGTTGCCCATGCCGGGTCTCGTGGTTGAGGGCGCGTTAGCAGTCGTCTTGAGCGCATTGGGTGCCACTGGAAGTTCTGCAACAAGCCGCGCTTCTGAGAGCGTCTCCGCCACACTAGTACGCGGCATTGGAGGTGCCAGAACGCCCAAAGGGGCCGACCCCGAGGCGGGCCTTGCCGTGGCTACGGAGAAGACTTGTTTTGGCAGTGTCTCAAGCTCCCCTGCGGCGACTGGGAAAGCCTCAGGGTGCAGAACATTTCCAGTGCCTGAGGAATTCCGAGCGGGTGTCGGATGATCCGCCGACACCGCCGGTTCGGCTGAGGTCTGAGCTTGCACGATTTGCGGTGTGTGCGTCTGCTCATCGGCCAATCGGATTGTCTGTTTTGGAACTTCTTCCGATGGTGCTTGTGAGACAGTCACTGCCATTCGCGAGCCGGCGCTGTCTTGGATTCCAATCGGGAGGGAAATTGCTGCAGTGGCCGCGTTTTCGACGCTGCTTGCGAATTCACCCTCTCCGAAAATCGCAATGAAGGGGACATCCGAAGGAAGCGCGTCCGCACTGGTCACGCGTGAGGCGTTAGACGAACCACGATTGGCGGTCATGAGGCTTTGAAACAGATCATCCATTCTGGTTGTCCGTCTGATTTCGGTTGCGCCATGCCTAAGACAGCGACCCTTACGAATTCTTTACACCCCTCTGGCAAGCTCGAAAAAAATCCATCGAATGTGAGAGAATTTCATGACGACGGACACCATGATCGTGACTGCGGGCGCGCCCGCAACTACACGCGCTACGCCACAACACGACGCCCTGCGCGAAGTTGCGCAGGATCTGGAGGCCGCCTTTCTGGCTGAGATGCTGAAGCATGCGGGCTTCGGAGAGACGCGCGACAGTTTTGGCGGCGGTGTTGGAGAAGAACAGATGACTTCGCTCCTGCGGGCCGAACACGCGAATGCGTTGGCAGCACAGGGCGGAATTGGGTTGGCAGAAACGATCTTCCAGTCACTGGTGCGTCAGGCTGAGGCCGGGCAATGAGGGGACTAAGCCGGCCTGCCTCCGATGTATTGACGGAATTGCTGGATGCGCAAAAAGCAGCGTTGCTGTCTGGCGACATAGCGGCGCTCACCAAACTTGAAGCACCTCTGGGGCTGGCATTTGAACGGTTGAAAAGGCAGACGATTTCTGACCCGGTGATGTTGCGTATCAGGGAAGCGGCACGGCGCAATGCGGTGCTTTTGAAAGCTGCACAATCCGGGCTCGCAACGGCCCGCCTGCGGGTTAGCAACCAGATGTCGTCTGGTCTGACCGTCTATGACGCGCAAGGAAACAGCCGATCGACGTCCGATGCTTCGTCGAGGTTGCTTGCCCGGCGTTGAGGCTCAGTTTTCGTTCAAATCCAACCGATTGAAATGGCCCTGATTAGGACCTTGTTCACATGTTTGCAGGCAAACCAGCATCGCACCAAATCGGTGGCGTAGGCTGACACACCCCAGCCCGCAGACGTCAGAAAGACGGTTCATCCAGCGCACGGAACCCGGCGCTGCCTGTAATCCGGCGTGAAAAGCACGCCCCGGAACTTCTAGGAAAGGGACACTATGTCCAGCATTCTGACGAACTCGAGCGCGATGGTCGCGCTTCAAACCCTCAAATCCGTAAACTCGAACCTTCAGCAGACCCAGTCCGAGATCTCGACGGGCAAGTCCGTGGCATCGGCGAAGGACAATTCGGCTGTTTGGGCGATTTCCAAGGTCATGGAATCCGATGTCAAAGGCTTCAAGGGTATTCAGGAGAGCCTGAGCTTGGGCGAGTCGACCGTCGCCGTGGCGCGCAACGCGTCCGAGACCGTGACGGACCTTTTGACCGACATCAAAGGCAAGATCGTTGCCGCGCAGGAAGAGAACGTCGATCGTGAGAAGATCCAGACCGATATCAATGCCTTGCGTGATCAGATCGGTGCCGTTGTAGGCGCGGCGCAGTTCAACGGCCTGAATCTGGTGCAGGGGACGGAGCAAGTTAACATCCTGTCGTCTCTGGACCGTAGCGGATCTGGTGACGTGTCGGCATCGAACATCCGCGTCGATCGCCAGGATCTGACCTCGACTGCGGGCGTAAACGGTGTGGGCACCGGCAATGACTTGTCGGCGCAGATCGTTGATGCGTCCGGTGGGTCGAGCGCATTTGGCGGCTCCACGCTAACGAATACCGGCAATTCAGCGGTCATTCAGTTTGCTCAGACGACAGGTTGGGACACGGGAGACGCGACTTCGATCACGATTGCTGGTCAGACCGTGACCTATACTGCGGCCGCGGATGATCAGACCGAGACCAACGCACGCGACGCGTTGCTGTCCAGCCTCCAGGCCCTGGACCTCGAAGGCATCACGTTTGCCTCTACCAGCACCAACCAGATCACCGTGACATCGACGCGTTCGTTCGAGGGCGTTGATCTGTCCATGACTGACACAGTCTCGGGCGGGGATGGCAACAGCTTCATTCAGTCCATCAACGGGACACCCACGGGTAACACCACGACCGAGTCGGGCACGATCGAGCAGCGCGCGGAAGAAGTGTTCTTCACCACGGCGACAGCGCCTTCGGAAGGCAATTCCTATCAGGCTTCCATCGGTGGCACTGCCTATTTCTATACGGCAAGCGCCGGTGAAACGATGGAGGATGTTGCACGAGGCCTGAAGACGGCCATCGATGCTGCCGGAGTTGAAGGCGTGACCACGCAAGTTGCGATCAATGACAGCACCGGCGAAGTCAGCCTGAAGGTCGATAACTCGTCTGCAGCTAGCTTGGCCTTCGCAACTGCTGCCGCAGATGGCGGCGAAGCGTCTGGCGGATTGTTCGGTTTGGATGCCATCGACGTGACAACGAACGAAGGTGCAGATTCGGCACTCGATAACATCGAGACGCTGATCCAGAACTCGATCGATGCTGCAGCGTCGTTTGGTTCGGCCCAAGGGCGGATTGAAACGCAATCTACCTTTGTTGGCTCACTGGTCGACTCGCTGAAGTCCGGGATCGGCACGCTTGTGGATGCTGACATGGAAGAAGCCTCGGCTCGACTGCAGGCCCTTCAGGTTCAGCAGCAGCTTGCGACTCAGTCGCTGTCGATTGCCAACCAGGCGCCGCAGAACATTCTGTCGTTGTTCCGGTAACAGCACTCGGGTCGGGGCGAACGTTTTTGCGTCCCGACCCAAATCCAAACAATTGATCCCCAAGCGGCCCAATACACGCAGACCAATGGAGCCGTTCCGACACGCCTTAAGGAGCATGTCCTGTGATTTCCACCTCGCTCGCCCAATCCGCCTACGCCGCAAGCTCTGCTCCGGTGCGCTCGGATCGCGGCACCGAATATGCGGCCTTTCAATCCGTCACCACCAAATTGAACCAAGCCACGCAGCCTGACGCCCCAATGGCAGAACGTGCGGCGGCTTTGCACGAAAATCGAAAACTGTGGACCATTCTGGCATCAGATCTTGCCGATGATGGCAACGCATTGCCGCAGACCTTGCGTGCACAGTTGTTCTATCTTGCTGAATTCTCTCTTCTCCAATCGCGGAAGGCCTTGGATGATGCTGAAGCGCTAAAGGCGCTGGTGGACATTAACACCTCCGTCATGCGCGGTTTGGCAGGCCAGGAGGCCGCGACATGAGTGGTCTTGTTCTTAAACTCGGCCCGAAAGAAAGAGTGCTTGTTAATGGCGCCGTCATCGAAAACGGTGACCGTCGGACGCGTCTGGCGATCATGACCCCGGGCGCGAATATCCTGCGTTTGCGTGATGCCATTCACCCTGAGGAAGCCAATACACCCGTCCGTCGTGTCTGTTACATCGCCCAACTCGTTTTATCCGGCGACGCGGACATTTCGGAAGCAAAAACACAGCTGTTGCGTGGCATCGAGCAATTGAGCCAAGTCTTCACAGACGCCGACAGTCGGGCGCTTTTGTCACGTGCAACGCAGCATCTGGTTGAGGATCAGGTGTACCAGGTTTTGAAGTCGTTACGCGGTTTGCTTGCGCGCGAGGAGCGCCTCCTGGCCGCCGGCCGATCATGACCTTTCAACCTGTTCTTCCGTTTGGCGGCTATTCCGGGTGGAGATTCCTTCAATCGAACCTTGAAAGCCAACAAGCACAATTTGCCCAATCGCCGGTGCAGGATCGGGATCGAGACTACTTCCGCGAAAATATTGGGAAGGTGACTTCAGCTGAAGAACTGGTGTCAGACTACAGATTGTTGCGGGTTGCCCTTGGCGCTTATGGCTTGCAAGACGATCTTCCGAACCGCGCCTTTATCGAGAAGGTCTTGTCCGACGGAGTAAGTGCGGATGACGCCCTTTCAAATCGGTTGGCCGACAAGCGATATCGCGCATTTTCAGAGGCCTTCGGGTTTGGTGGCACCCTGCCGCCAAGCACGCAAAGTGCAACATTCGCGGATCGAGTCTTGTCGCGATTTGACAGGCAATCCTTTGAAGTTGCCGTTGGCGCAGTCGATAGCGATATGCGGTTGGCACTAACCGCGTCACGGGAAGTACCCGAAATCGTCGCGGCGGGTGGAAGTGACGCGACCGCGTGGTTGACTGTGATGGGCAATCCACCTTTGAGGCAAGTCTTCGAGACTGCGTTTGGGCTGCCATCAGCCATTGCTACGATTGACATCGACAAGCAGATTGAGGCCTTCCGCGAAGGTGCGGAGCGGACTTTAGGCTCTGCTGATTTCTCTCAATTCGCAGAGCCTGAGGTGCTCGATGATCTTTTGAAAGCCTTTACGATCCGGGCACAGGTCAACGCAGGCATCTCGTTCACCACGCCGGGCGCTACGGCGATCACTTTGCTGCAAAACCTCGCGTGAAAAGCCCATAACTGAGGTCTTAGCTGGACGGCCTCGTCGGAGCGGCCATCGACAGGATATTTTCGAGCTGCGCAAAACTCTGCTCAATGCCGTCCGTCGTTCGTTCTGCGACGAATGCGTCCAGATCCGGCCAGATTTTTACCGCAGCATCTGTCGTCGGGTCAGCACCAGTCGTGTAGAGCCCGGCTTGAACCATCATCTCTGCTTTGTCGTAAGCTGCAATCAGTTGGCGAGCTCGTTGAATGGATTTGTTTTCGCCTTCCGTAGCGGCCCCCGGCAAAGATCGGCTCACGGATCGCAAAACATCAATTGCGGGAAAACGCCCACGTTCTGCGATGTCCCGAGACAGCACAATATGACCATCGAGCACGCCACGTGTCACATCCGCAACGGGCCCCTCCATGTCTGATCCTGCAACGAGTACCGAGAATATTGCTGTAATATTCCCCTGCGCGCCTAGGCCGGGCCCGGCACGTTCCGCAAGGCCCATGACAGACTGCGCCATTGAAGCCGGAAAACCGGATGGTCCGAACGGTTCGCCCGCCGCCGCTGCAACGTCTCGCTGCGCTTCAGCAAAGCGCGTGATCGAATCCGCCAAGAGCAAAACGTTGCGACCCTGATCACGGAAGTATTCGGCCACGGCCATCATTGTATAGGCTGCGCGGGCGCGTGTCGGTGCGGGCCGATCGGACGTTGCTGCCACCACGACGGCGCGTGATAGGCCTTCAGGTCCGAGAGTGTCCGTCACAAAATCACGAACCTCGCGCCCGCGTTCGCCGATCAAGCCGATAACCACAACGTCTGATTGCATCTGCTCTGCAAGTGCGGCGATCAGTCTGGATTTGCCAACACCTGATCCGGCGAACAGGCCGACGCGCTGGCCTTCCACGATCGGCAAAAGGGTGTCAAAGACGGCATGTCCCGTCTCGAGCCGCTGGCCGAGGCCGCGGCGCCCTGTCGGTGAAGGGGGCGCGCATATCAGTGGATAGCGGCTTAGCCCGTGGTGCAGTGCCCGGCCGTCCAATGGTTGCCCGTCGGGATCAATGATGCGTCCAAGCCAGCTGGAATCGGGGGAGATGACTTGTGGCCCGATATGCGAAACCCGTGCGCCAAGTCGGAGCCCATCTGTTGGCCCTTCAGGCATAATCCGGGCGCGATCCCCTTCCATCGCAAGAATCTCACCTGTCAGATTTGCTCCGAAACGCACCCGATCACCGAGCGCGGCAACTCTGTTTAGACCAGTTACCGAGACACTTGATCGCCCCAGGGCCGTGACCTGACCAACGGCTTGAGACACGGAAATACCTTTCAATTGCGCGCGTAAAAGGCTGATGGCGTCGGTGTCTTGCATGACGGTTTCTCCGGTCAGGTGGCGCAAAGCGACGCCTCAATTACGGAATGTAAAGGAATCAGTCTTAAGCCTTCGTGTAGCCGAGATGGGAGAAACCCGGATGTTCGATAGGCTTGAGATTTTTCAACTCGCGGGTGGCTTGGCCCGCCATTCCGCAGCGCGTCAGGCCGTGGTTGCCCAGAATATCGCGAATGCCGATACGCCCGGATACCGCGCAAGGGACGTCGCGGATTTTTCCGAGACCTGGCAGAACATGACTGCCGAAAATCGCCTGGGTCGCGGTGAAATGCCGATGCGCGTGCTTGACGCCGGAACGCCGGCGTCGCCGAACGGAAATACAGTTTCTCTTGAATTCGAAATGCTTCGCGGGATCGAGGCACAGCGCGCGCACGACCGCGCATTGCGCGTTTACGGATCGGCCCTGTCGATCCTCCGCACAAGTATTGGACGATAGGCGCAGCCATGACGGATTTTTCCAATGCACTATCGGTCGCCGCGTCTGGCATGAGGGCACAGGCGCAACGCCTGACCCACGTGTCTGAAAACATCGCAAATGCCGATACACCAGGATATCGCAGAAAGGTCACCAGCTTTGAGGCAGAGCGTGCGATGGGCGCCACCGAAGGCGCTGTGCGCCCTGGTCCCGTAAGACTGGATCAGACCGCACTCCCCGTCATTTTTGACCCAACACATCCGATGGCGGACGAGACCGGAAGTTATGAAGGGTCGAATGTCGATCTTGTCATCGAACTTGCCGATGCGCGCGAAGCGCAGCGGTCATATGAGGCCAATCTGCGGATCTTCGACCAGATCCGCCAGATGTCGTCTTCCCTAAACGAATTGCTCCGACGTTAACCCCCCAACATCTGAGGAGAATCCCGGATGGATATTCGCCAATCCCTTGCCGCGCAGGCCTACCAGCCCTTGCGCCAGACAGCCCAAACCCCTGAAGTCCCCAACGGCAACGCGTTTACGCAAGCCGTCTCGGGTTTTGCTGAGACAGTCGCCCAAGGTGAGGCACAGGCCCACGCCGCGATGACGACAGGTGCTGATCCGCACTCTCTGGTCACGGCACTGGCGCAAACCGAGCTTGCCGTTGAAACGGCCGTCACCATCCGGGATCGGGTGGTCGAAGCCTACCAGGAAATCCTGCGGATGCCGGTGTAACCGCATGGATGAAATGATTTTCTTCGACACGATGCGCCAAGGCCTTTGGGTTTCGGTTGCAATCTCGACCCCGATCCTCGCTGCGGCGTTGGTTTCGGGCATTTTGGTTGGCCTTTTCCAGGCTCTCACAAGCGTTCAGGAAATGACGCTGACGTTTGTGCCGAAACTTGCAGCCATCGTGGTCGTGTTTTGGGTGTCGATGGGGTTCATGACCCAATCGCTCACCACCTATTTCGCCGACACACTCATTCCGATTATTGCGGGGATGTAGGCAATGGATAATCCTGGATATTCGTCGCTAACCCGGCTGTCCGGCCTTGCCCGTGAGATGGCGGTTGTGGCCAACAATATCGCCAATATCTCGACCACCGGCTTTCGTTCTGAGGGCTTGATCTTCGCGGAACATATTGCGGCAACCGGTCGGAACGAACCATCGCTCAGCATGGGCACCGCGATTGGTCGATCCATCTCGGCACAACAGGGCGCCCTGGAGCAAACTGGCGGAACCTTTGACTTTGCCGTCGAAGGCGAAGGGTTCTTCATGGTGGAAAATGCAGCGGGGCAGGCATTGACCCGTGCCGGTGCATTTATTCGAAACGACTTTGGAGAGCTGGTTACACCCGAAGGCGCCCGATTGCTCGACGCAGGGGGCGCACCGATATTCGTGCCACCCGATGCGGGCGGTGTTGCGTTGGCGCCGGACGGTACGATTTCTGCAGATGGTCAGCCGTTGACGGTGGTCGGACTCTACATGCCCATCGATCCGCTTGAATTGTCACGACAATCCGGCACGGCCTTCACAGCCGAAAGTGGGTATGTGCCCGCTGAAAACGCGCGGGTTGTGCAAGGCTTTCTTGAACGATCGAATGTGAACGCGGTCGCCCAGATCTCACGCATGATCGAGGTGCAGCGTGCCTATGAACTCGGCCAGAGCTTCATGGAATCCGAAGATAGCCGCATCCGTGATTTCCTTCGCACCGCTGGTCAACGTGGCTAATCCAGAAAGGATTATTAAATGAGAGCTCTTGATATCGCCGCCACTGGCATGAGTGCGCAGCAACTGCGCGTTGACGTCATCTCAAACAATATCGCCAATATGTCGACGACCGGATATTCCGCTCGTCGCGCGGACTTTGCGGATCTGCACTATCAGCAGATGACCCGTGCCGGCGCGATCAATGCTGCAGATGGAACAGTGGTTCCGGCAGGGGTTCAAGTTGGGCTGGGGGTGCGTCCCACGGCGGTTACGGTGACATGGCAGCAGGGTACCGTCGCCGCCACCGGTGGGGACCTTGACGTTGCCATTGAGGGACGCGGATATCTGGAAGTGACGCTTCCAAGTGGGGAAAGCGCCTACACGCGAGACGGGGCACTCCAAAGAACCGGCGATGGCCTGATCGTTACGGCAGATGGGTTCGAGGTTAATCCCGGAATCACGATTCCTGCAGACGCGCGGGCCATCGAAATCAACGCATCTGGTGAGGTGTACGCGAGTTTCTTGGGCGAAGTTGAACCGCAGCTTTTGGGGCAACTGAACCTCGTCGGGTTTTCCAACGATAGCGGACTCGAAGCCATCGGATCAAATTTGTTTCTCGAAACGGGTGCCTCTGGCCCGCCCTTGGTCGGACAGCCGGGCGAGGATGGTCTAGGCACCCTGCGGCAGGGTTACGTGGAACAATCCTCAGTCGATTCAGTCCGTGAGATTACGGACCTTATCGAGGCGCAACGCGGCTATGAGTTGAATGCCAAAGTGCTGACTGCGGCGGACCAGATGCTCGGCGCAACCACGCAGGTGCGTTGATGCGATGGCTATCAATCCTATTGGCCCTCGCAGGCCCGGTGAGCGCAGACGAAACCGTCATTGCCGCTGGCACCATCCGAGGGGCCACGCTGATCGGGCCCTCTGATGTTGCGACAGTCGAAGGCGCGACGCCAGGAGCCCTGTCCGATATGGCTGAAGCGGTCGGGATGGAGGCGCGGATTAACCTATATCCGGGGCGACCGATCCGGCCCGGCGATCTGCGTCCGCCGGCCATCGTTGAACGGAACGAAATCGTGTCGCTGCGATACAATCACGGCGGCCTTCTTATCATCACCGACGGACGTGCCTTGGATCGAGCCGCGGAGGGTGAAAGCCTGCGCGTTATCAATCTGGCCTCTCGTCAGACTGTCACAGCCGTCGCTTCTGCGCCCGGCCTTGTAACCGTTGGACCAAGACAATGAAATTTGGATATTCAAAACTGCTTCTTATCGGATGCGCTAGCCTGGCCATCAGCGGATGCGCACGTTTGGGGCAGATTGGGCAAGAGCCCCAATTTACCTCACCGGCAAACGGAAACGAGGTGTTTGCAATGAATGTCGCGCCCATTCCCGATTCTGCGGATGTTCCCGACAGGGCCGAAGGGGCGTCCCTTTGGACGTCCGGGCGCGCGTCCCTTTTGGGTGATCGTCGTGCGGGGCGTCGCGGTGATATCTTGACGGTGGTCATCGAGATCAACGACAGCGCCGAATTCCAGAATTCGTCTGAGCGTGAACGCACTGGTTCCGAAGAGCTCGGAATTCCCAATCTTTTTGGTTTGCCGCAACGCTTGGATGGTTTGCTGACGCAGGGCGGCTCTCTCGGAGAAGCGGTAGAGTTCGACAGCAGTAGCCGTTCCGCCGGCGAAGGGTCGGTACGCCGGAATGAAGAATTGACGCTTCGGGTGGCGGCGACTGTGACGGAGGTCCTACAAAATGGTGTTTTGCGGATTGAAGGAAGCCAGGAAGTTCGCGTGAACAATGAAATTCGGGAACTTCTCGTGTCGGGCTATGTCCGACCCGAGGACATCTCGCGTCAGAATTCCATCGAATATGACCGCATCGCAGCTGCCCGTATTTCCTATGGAGGGCGGGGCCTTATCACCGAGGCTCAAAGACCGCGTTACGGCCAAGAAGTCGTCGATACGATTCTTCCTTTCTAACGCCGGAGAAGCAGCATGATGCGCAAATTACTTCCAATTCTTTTGCTGCTGCTTGGTGCGGGTGGCGGAGTTGGTGCCGGGCTGGTCGTGGGGGGAGGCGAAGAGGTTACCTCTGCCGAAGAGCACACCGAAGAAACCGACGAAGCAGCCCATGAGGGTGAAGGCGATGAAGGCTCTGACGAAGAGCAGGAAGGTGAAGAAGATCAGGAGGCACCTGAACCTCCGCGGGTCGAGCAGACTGGGGAAGGGACGGAATATGTTCGCCTGAACAACCAATTTGTCGTCCCAATTGTGCGCAATGGCGCCGTTCGATCATTGGTCGTTCTGGGGCTCACGATCGAAGTGACGACCGGCCAAAACAACTTGGTTTTTGACCAAGAACCCCGTCTGCGCGACAGTTTCCTGCGGGTATTATTTGCCCACGCAAATGCAGGAGGGTTTGACGGAGTCTTTACGGAAGCTGAGGCGATGGAACCATTGCGGGAAGGCCTTCGGGAAGCAGCGCAAGGGATCCTTGGGCGGGAAAACGCCTTTGATGTCCTCATCACCGACATAACGCGTCAGGACGCATAGGCGGTGCCTTAGCGACGATTTCGGCGGTCGAGCTCTGCCTTGGCCGCCGCTTCCTCGTTTTCAATCAACTTTTCCAATACCAAGTCGCGCCCGACCGCACGTGCTGCGGTGGACTTTTCTCGTTGATAGACCGCCCTGGCCGAGGCAAGTTTGCGCAACTGGGCGGCTTGCTGGACCCGCAACCGCTCCGCCTGTCGCTGCATTGTGGCGGAAATTGCAGGGTCTGCTGTTGATCGCATCAACTGAGTGCGGTGTTCAGCCAGGCTTGCGGCTTTATTCTCCAACTCATGAACCTTGGCCCCCGCCAATTTGACGGGCGCCAAGGCCCTTTCCGCAAGCAAAGCCGTAATGGCTTTCAACCGTTTCAGTCTTTTTCTCTGGTCGCTCATCGCGTTGCTTTCGCTTTTTGGCGTATCAGGTCGGCGAACCGGATCGCTGCTGCGACTGCGCGGTACTGGTCAGGCAAGATGGGCCCGCCGATGTCGATACTGGCATGTAAGGCGCGTGCTGTGGGGGGATCTGAATAGATCGGAACGCCAGCTTCTGATGCGGCTTCCCGAATACGCCGCGCGATTTCATCGGTGCCCTTGGCGACACATATAGGCACGCCGCCATCGCTGCGGTCCCACTTCAACGCCACTGCATAGTGGGTCGGGTTCACAACGATCACATCAGCATTGGGGACATCCGAGATCATCTGGTTCATCGCGATGGATTGCCCGCGTTGCCGCCGTTCTTGTTTGAAATGCGGATCGCCTTCCGAGCTTTTCGTTTCATCCATGAGCTCCTGCCGGGACATGCGGTTTCGCAGTTGCAGCTGGCTCCACTCCCATCCCCAATCGGCGACGCCGAATACGGCCGTCATGCCGGCAACCACAGCCAGAAAGTCCAACGACAATTGCCCCAGCATTTCAAGGATTTGGCCGGGCGAGGCGTAGATGGCGACCAAGATCGTCTCGGCCCTTGCCCAAAGGTAGATTGCCAGAAAGACTGAGACCAGGAACAGCTTTGTTGCAGACTTGGCGAACTGAAAAAGGCCCTGTCGGCCGAATTTTTGCTTTGCGTTTTCCAGGATGGAAATTCGGTTGGCTTTTGGGGCCAATTTTGAGGGTGTGAACAAAAGTGCTCTCTGCCCGAGAAGCGATGCCAGCAGAAGAACTGCCGGAACCAAGGTTAGAGCCGCGGCGGAAATCAGCGAACCACTGAGAAGTCCAGCGGCCTGCAAGGACGCACCAGGGCTCAATAGACTGGGCGCGAGCGTGTCTGCGCGGCCAAGGCTGGTCTGGGTCATCGCGCCGATTTCTTCCATCATCCAAGGCGCGATCAATACACCGGCCAGCAGGAAGCCACCGTAGACGATTGCGGTGTTCAAATCGGCCGATCTGACGATTTCACCCTTTTTGCGCGCTTCCTCTAGTTTTCGAGGTGTCGGGTCAAAGGGCTTATCGGATGCACTCTGATTTTCGTCCATCAGCGCGCTCCAAGCGGAGCGGCAACGGCGCCCTCGAATGCAGCGAGCCAAACCGGAAGAATGAAGGGGGTAGTGACCATGAGCAGGACCAACCCGCCCCAGGTAATCGCCGGCGCACCGACAAACGCGACCATCAATTGCGGCATCGCTTTGTTAATCACACCCAGAGCAACGTTGTAGAGTAGGGATGCGATCAAAAACGGCGCGGCGAGCGACATGGCCAAGGAAAAACTGTTGCGCACTTGGTCCACACCCCAGCCAGCAACATCACGCGGGCCCGGAAGGTTGCCGAACGGGAGGATCTCGTACGATTGGATGAAGGTTTCAACCAGATGGATATGAAAACCTGAAAGCACGGCCAATGTGATGCCGCCGAGCATGAGAATTGCGCCCATCGCGGGAAGGGGATCGGGTGTGGCCCCGCCCATGATCTGACTGAGTGACGTGGATTGCGCGGCGATGGTGCCGGCAATTTGAAGGGCATGAACAAGGAGTCGCAACGCTAGCCCCAAGAGGAGCCCCGCAATCGCCTCGGAGAGGAAAGCTGTGGCCGGTGGCACGATGCCATCTAGCACCAATACGCCATGTAACGCCGGTGCCAGAAAGAGCGTGATTGCCAACGCCGCGCCCAGGCGAACCCGGACCGGGATCATTTGTTCGCCGAAGCCGGGCAAGACGAGAAAGCACGCGCCTACTCTCAGAAAGATCGCAACAGCGGTGGCCAGCCAAGTTTGCGAAATAGACAGGATATCCGCAAGAAGGTCCGTCATGGAGCGGCCAAGCCCACAAGTGATGGTTTGGCTTCCAAACCGATTTCTTCGAACGAGAGAACGGGGTTGGGAATGCCGCGCGCGATCAAGACGGTGCGCAAGAATCGCCGCCTGATCGCAGAGGTTACGATCGCCGGGTATGTCCCCTTCGCGCTTGCGGTCGCAACTTTCTCACTCACGGACTTTGCCAGAGCGTTGAATTCGTCGGGGGGCAATGCGACCTCCGGCAACCCGGCCTCGCCGCCGATTTGATACCGCAAGAAGATGTCTTCCCACTCGTTGGCGAGTTGGACGAGCGGCAGCGTGCCATCGCTTCGTTTCATCTCGGCTATCAGTTGGAAGCCGAGGCGTTGGCGCACATGCTCGCAGATCATTTCCGGTTGCGCGGACGATCCACGCGACTCGGCGATCGCCTCAAGTATCAACGGCAGATTGCGGATCGAAACCTGTTCGGCCAATAGCAGCCTGAGAATGGTGTGCAGAAGGTCGAGTGGCACCTTGTCTGGCACCAACTCGTTCAAAAGGCGCCGGTTCTCTTCCGAGCGTGTTCCATCCGACAAGGTCACGAATGCATCGAGTTGGCGTTGTAGCGTCTTGAACGTCATGAGCCGCGACAAATTCCGCTTGAGGACTTCCAGTAGATGCGTGGCCAGCACCTCTGACGGGGACACCACAGTCATGCCGGCAAGTGCTGCACGCTCGCGGTCAGCGGGGTTAATCCAGCGAGCGGGGGCGCCATAAACAGGCTCGGACGTGTCCTGACCATCAGGAAGATCGATGGCACCATCCTGCGTAAGCATTAGAACCTGGGCTGGCCTGAGCGTCGTCGTGGCATGCTCAACCCCGAGAAGGCGGATAGAATATGTACCTGGTGGCAGATCGCCGCGATCGGTCAACCGCATCTCCGGAAGCAGGACTCCAAATGCGCGCGCCACGTGTTCGCGCATGCTTTTTATGCGTGCGTCCAAACCGGTTGCCGGGTCCAACGCCAAGCTGACGAGGTCGGGCGCGAATTCAATGTGGATGTCGTCCACGTCAAGAAGATCACCTGTCGAATTCGTTTGGTCTTCTTCGGCCAAAACTGGCGCCGCATCCGGGACATTCTCTGCATCCAGGGTCTTTTGGCGCCACCAAGCAGCGGTTCCAAGGGCTACAGCGCCCAAAAGGAATGGTGCGATCGGAAGCCCGGGGACGAGAGCAAAAATCCCCATGAGCACGCCCACTGTAGCCAGCGCGGAGGGGTATTTGCCCAACTGTGTGAGCAGCGCGGTGTCGGTTGCGCCTGTGGCGCCCCCGCGCGCCAGAAGTAGCGCTGAGGCAATGGCAATGATTACGGCCGGGATTTGGCTGACCAATCCATCACCAACAGTCAGGATCGTATAAGTCTCGAATGCTTGCCCGAGCGGCATACCGTGCATCGTCGTGCCGATGATCAACCCAACAACAAGGTTAAGGAGTGTGATCAAGAGCCCTGCAATCGCGTCTCCCTTCACGAACTTTGACGCACCGTCCAGGGAGCCGAAGAATGTCGTTTCAGCTTGCTCGCGTTCGCGCCTCTCCTTGGCTTCGGTATGGTCGATTGCGCCGGCGGCCATATCGCTGTCGATGGCCAATTGTTTGCCAGGCATTCCGTCCAGCGCAAATCGTGCACCGACCTCCGCCATGCGGGCCGCGCCTTTGTTTATCACGATAAAATTGACGATCAGAAGGACACAGAAGATCACCAAACCCATGACCACGGAGCCGCCGATAACGAACATTGCGAAACCTTCGATGACGCCACCGGCGGCATCGGTCCCCGTATGTCCCTGTCCGATTATCAATTTTGTCGACGATACATTCAGCGACAAACGAAGCATCAAAGATGCCAAAAGCACGGTTGGGAACGCCGAGAAATCCAGCGGTCGCTGAATAAAGAGCGTCACCGTGAAAATCAGGATGGCCAGTCCAAATGACGCGGCCAGCCCCAGATCGAGAATGAAGGATGGCACAGGCAGGATCATCATCACGATCACGGCCATAAGCGCTAGCGCAAACAGAATGGTCGGCTGAAAGAGAGACCGTGCGGACATTAGGAAAGCCCCCTTCGAATATGGGTCAGGCTAAAGTCAAACGTAGCTGAGAACGGCACGGCGAACGGCATTCTGCGCTTCTCGTTGAGGTCTGTCATTCAGGGCGTGGTCGCGCCAATAAAGCCCCAACCACTTCCCTTAACGTTTGGCTGTCAGCCAGCGTGGCGACGACTGCGTCCAGAGGCTCCAGCGCGCCGTCGGTCTGCTCGGCTGGGTTAGCTTGCGCGACCATTCGTGCGGCGATTGCGTTATGTGCACCTGAAGCAATTTCGGAGAGGTCTTCCCAATTTCCGGAATCCCAAGCCTCCTGAACCGGATCGGTTTCGATGGCTCCATCGTCGTTTCGTGCTGGAAGGATAAGCGGCCGCCGCACATCGCGCAGGATTTGGGCAGCTTCGTACAAACCTTCCTCCCGCAACAATGCGATTGCGGCGATCTGGGCACGACCAGCATCTGAACCTTCCGGCCGCCACCTGGCCCCGAAGGAATGTGCAAGAACCAAGAGAGTTGCCGTGTCCTCGACTGTGACCCTATCGGCGATCAACGCAGTCAGCGCGTCCTCAAAAACCTCGTCGTCACGGTTGGAGTTGCTAAGCATGGCAAGTGCGGTGTCGATCGAGCCCAAGGCGGCGTGGCCCAGAAGCACCTCTCTCCAAAGCACGTTCGTTTCTGGCCCCGACCCGTTTTCCCGAAGCAAGGCCTCGGCCGCCGTTAAGCGTTCTGGTGGAGGTCTGACTCCGACGCTTCTGTCGAAGGCGAGGGCTTGTGCCATCGTGGCGATGGCATCCGAGGCGTTTCCCATCAACATCTCAGCCAATGCGTCTCGGGTGCCGTTAACTGACTCCGGCACCGAAATCCCGAGGTCAAGATCGAGAATGCGTAACTCGCCTACAGGGACGCGGCCACCACGATGGAGAATATCCCGGACGTTGCGCGCAGCAGGCCCGTGGCGATCACGATGCAGCGCGCGCGCCAGTCGCGGGCCCAAAAGATCTCTAAGGTGGACAGGTAGCTGTGCGTAGGCCCTTTGAATTGCAGCCAGATCTTCCGATGTAAGATCGACTGCGACCGCGCCGTCGATGTAGCGCCACAGCAATTCGCCGTCGGAGCAATCCGCGGGCGAATCCACTTCCGGAAAACTGGTTTCTTCTGACCCATCGACGAGAGCGGCTATATGCAACAAATCATCGGACGGTTCTTCAAGTTGCATTAACCAATGATGCGCTTCGGCGCCAAATCCATAGTAGAGGTAGTAAAGCGCTAACGCCTCAACGCCTTCTTCAACCAGTGTGTCGCGATCATCGTAAAGGCCGAGGCGAAGTTCACCCAAACCCTGCTCAAAGCTCGTGGCCTCGGCCCAATCGCGTGCATCAAATGCATCGGCAGAGCAGGATTCTTCCATCATCGCCGGTGAAAGCGGTCTGTCGAGTTGGATACGCGGATCAAGAGCTGTTTGCGTTCTGATCGGGTAGTTGTCAGGTCCAGTACCTTGGTCGATTTCTTGATCGGCGGCTATGGCGCTTGGTTCCGCTTCCGGTGTTTCGATATCGTCGGGCTCCTGCACCGTGGGCTCGGAGGCCTCGATCGGGTCCGCAAATGTTTGCGGCTGATCCAACGCCGCATCCAACAGGCCTGAGGCCGCTGCCCGGGCCAACTGTTCAGCCATGATTTGCGCCGCTTCCTCCAATTGCGGGTTTGGCCGGTCCTCAGTGACTTCAACGGCGCCGGCTGCCTCCAATAGAGCTGGTGCCTCGGGCGACGTATTCAGAATAGGTAGCTGATTGGACCCACTCAAAAGGGATGCGAGGTTTGGCAAGGCGTCAGCCGCACGTGTTCGTTCTTCTTGCCGGGCCACGTCCGCTGTCTCGGCTTCTGGGATTTGCGGGTCTGGGAGTTCGGGGGGGTCCGATATGTCGACGACGAGATATTGCCCTTGATGCCGAAAACTGCTGATCGGGCAGTCGCACGACAGCAGAAGGGTCAGGTTGGTGTCCCCGTCCAGCGATGCCAATCTCGTCCTTTGGATCAGGTCGAACGCGCTACCGGTGTCAAACCCATCTACGGCGGGATCAATTTCAATGTCCCAAGTGCGGCTGTTACGTTCAACAATATTCCAAGAACGATCCGCACCGATTGGGATGACCAGCCTGGTGAATCCAGCATGGTCACCCGATTGGACTCGGAGCGTTTGTGCATTGGCTGATTGTGCCAACGCAAAGACGCCAATTGCCAGAAAGAACCTCCTCATGCGGCTTGCTTGAGGCCACGCAATGCCTCCTCCAGAACGTTGAAGCCTGGTCGGACATGGTGCGGCGCGTTTTGGCGGCCGACTTCGATACAGATGTTGGTTGCGTGATTGTGGAGGTTCGCGATCAGCACTTCCCGGATCATCAAATAGAACTGGTGGTCTTCTTCGATGGCACCTTTCATTTTTGCGGCGAACGGTCCGACGAACCCGTATGCCAGAAAGACTCCCAAAAAGGTCCCGACCAAAGCGCCCCCGATCAGACCACCGAGCACTTCCGGCGGTTGGTCAATTGACGCCATCGTTTTGATCACGCCAAGCACCGCGGCCACGATACCCAAGGCCGGAAGGCCATCGGCAACAGTTTGCATTGCATGGCTGCCGTGCATCTGGTGATGGATGTTTTGCTCAAGCCGTTTGTCGAGCACTTCCTCCACTTGATGGGGATCGTTGTAGTTCATCGCAGCAGCGCGCAGCGTGTCACAAATCAATTCAACCGCCTCGTGGTCCCCAAGGATCTTGGGGTAACGCGAAAAAATCTCTGACTCGTTCGGGTTCTCGATATGTTCTTCCACCGCAACAGCGTTCTGACGCTGCAAACGGATCAATTCGAAGAGAAGGCAGAGAAGCTGATGGTAGTCTTCATCTTTCCAGGTGGGACCCTTGAAGACCTTTTTCAGCCCACTCAACGTCGCTTTGATGGTGCCTTTGTCGTTTGAGATCAGGAACGCACCAAGCGCTGCGCCCATGATCATCATCATTTCGAATGGCAGAGCTTTGATGATGATGCCGAATTTGCCCCCGGCCAGCTTGTAGCCGCCGAACACCATTCCAAAAACGACGAGGATACCAACGATCCCAAGCATTGCGGATTCTCCTGCAGTTTTAGTTGAAGTGACAGCAAACCCTTAAGATTCGGTGTCGGTTTCAGGCTGATCGAGCGTAGGTGCGGTGGCGTTGCGAGTCGCGATCACCACTGAAACGGAATAGGCATAGGCTGGGTCAAGTTCGGCCATGATCGCAGCACTCGCTGCGGGCGACATCCTTGTCAGGAAACCGGCTGCAAAGTTCGGATCCATTTGGGAGAATAGAGCTGCTGTTTGATCTGGTCCCATCGTTTCATAGACTTCTGTCAGCCTTTGGAGATCGCTCTCTGCAGCAGTATCCGAGACCTGGATGAGTGCTTCCAGGCGGATCTCGGTGGCCTCCAGTTCCGCGAGCCGTTCTTCTACCAGAATTTGTGCGGCTTCGACCGCGCGCTCACGATCTGCCAACTCTTCTTCGCGAGCGAGCAAGCGATCACGCAGCATTGTGATCTCATCCATCGCTGACCGTATGGGCGAGGTTGGTCCGACGACTGTAGATTCGGGCACTGGATCTGATGCAGAGGCAGCCGATACGAGCTCAAAATCCATCGTACTAAGGCGCAAGCCAATCGAGATCGCGAATACCGCTCCAAGCGTGACAAGAACGCCACCACGTTTGAGCCGCTTCATTTTTTTCCGAATGCTCATGGTTAACTCGCCAGTGATTTACGGTGGCGAAACAGCGTTGGTGCGGCCGGTTCAGACCCCTTATCGGCCAAGGTCGGCGCGCGTCTGGTTCCAAAAATTGGCGTTACATCCGGCCGTTCTTCAGAGTCGGCAGCAAGGTTTTCAGTGCCTGGCTCTGGGTCACCTTCCGCCGCCGTCGCCGAAGTCACGGGCGGAAGACCCTGCGCGACGATAGCCTCTTCAGCAAAATCGTGGCACGCGGCAATCATCATCTCTAGCTCTGTCGAAATGTCGCGAGCCTGATTTACTAACTCATACAGCTGTTGGCCTGCTCCGTCGGAACCTGCTTTCGCCTCGCGCAGTGCAGCTTTCATTTCATCGACTTGGCTGGACATGACGGCAATTGCGCCGCCAAGGCCCTTGTCGAAACTTGTCAATCGGTTGAGGCGTCGCGAAAGAACGATGCAATAGCCCATCGCCCCCAAGCTTGCGAGAATTACGAGGATGTCAGCACCGTAGGTTAGGAAAATAGCCATTCAGTTCACCAGAAATTGTGTGACTAGTAAGTCTCTGACTCGGCCCGACCCCGTGACCACTTGGATGCGCCGCAGCATTTGTGCGCGCAAACGGGCCAAGCTTGCCGGTTCACTGAGTTCCGAGACGGAGATTACGCGGAGGTAAGAATTCAGCACATCCATGACACGTGGGCTGAGTTGGGTGATTTCTTCGAGGTGGTTTGGATCCACCTCAAGTGCCGCCGTAAAGATTAGGTTACGCCCAGACTCTTCCGCGCCAAGCGAAACAACGAGCGTTTCAAGTTCCACGAATGCGACGTCGACTGTCGCGGGCCCATGACCCTCATCGCCATAGCCGTCATCTGCTACTGCATATTCGCCATCTTCATTTGAAGCGCTGCTGAGTGGCCCTTGGGTCACTGCCCAGAATCCCCCACCACCGCCCAAGGCAGCCAAAAGAACGCCAATGAGGAGCGGCATCAATAACCCCTTCTTCTTCTTGGGTTCTTCCGTTTTGTCGACTTCAGCCATGATTCTCACGATCTTGTTTCGTTCTCCCTCGTTTTAGCGGCAAGGCACTAACTGATTGTTAAGCCTGTGGAGGCTAAGACCGCTGCCAACGGGCCAGAATGGGTCGATGAAAATGGTGCTGCGGTGAACAGGCTGCTTGAGCTTTGGAATGAACTGGACGGACGTCGCCGAGGTTTCTTGGTGGGCGGTATCGCAGCGTTGGCAATTGCCCTGATAATCCTGACACGTATCGCGGCGCAGCCGTCATTGGCATTGCTTTACAGCGGGCTGGACCCAGCTGCGGCGGGCGAAGTTGTGGAAGCCATTTCTGCACGCGGAGTTGCCCACCGTGTCGAAGGTGATTCTATTTTTGTCGACAGTACGGAGCGCGACGCACTTCGTTTGGCGCTTGCTAGTGAGGGTCTGCCTGCGAACGGCCCGCAAGGGTACGAACTTTTGGACTCGCTCTCCGGCTTCGGAACCACGTCCCAGATGTTTGACGCGGCCTATTGGCGCGCAAAAGAAGGCGAACTTTCGAGAACTATCGTTGCTTCGCCTGCGATCCGTGCGGCCCGCGTGCACATCGCCAATCCTTCCGCTGATCCTTTTCAACCGACTCAGGAAGTAACGGCCTCTGTTGCCATTCGGCCTGCTGCGGGCGGCCTGGCTCCGGGCCATGCGCAAGCCCTGCGTTATCTTGTTGCGTCGTCGGTGCCGGGCTTGAGCCCTGAAAACGTAACGGTCATCGATGCTGATTCCGGACAGGTCCTTGGGGGGCAGGAACAAATGACGCCAGCGGCTGATGCTGCCGCCCGCGCTGAGCAACTAAGGGCCAATGTTGAACGTCTTCTGGCGGCCCGTGTTGGCCCTGGAAATGCTGTGGTTCAGGTCTCCGTTGAGTTGGAGATGGCGCGTGAAACAGTGATGGAACGGGTCATTGATCCGGACAGCCGTGTGATCGTCTCAACCGAAACCGAGGAGCTCGACAACGCTACGCGTGACGGTGCAAATGCCGGCGTCACCGTGGCGTCGAACTTGCCCGATGGTGAGGGTGCCGCGGGGGAGGGGTCGTCCGCACAAACTACGGAGTCGCGCGAGCGTGTGACGTTCGATTTGTCCGAACTTCAGCGTGAGGTCGAACGCGAACCAGGCGCAGTGCGCCGAATAACCGTTGCCGTTCTTTTGAACGGTGTGGACGAGACTGGCCCAGACGGGATTGTTGAAACCGTCCCGAGAACAGACGAAGAGATCGCCGCGCTTACGGAATTAGTGCGGTCTGCCGTTGGCTATGACGAAGCGCGTGGTGACCTTGTCACCATCCAATCAATGGCATTCGATGAAGCCGCAGTCGTCGATCTGAGCGAAGAAAACTTCGTAGATCGGTTCAATGTCGACATTGGGCGGATCGTACAGACTGGGCTATTGTCGCTGGTCGCGCTTGCCATCGTCTTCGGATTATTGCGCCCATTGCTTGCTTCCCCACGAAGTGCGAACGACGCTGATTTGGAACTGCCACCTCTTGAACCGACCCAGGGACTACCGGCGCTTTCTTCAAGTGAGCCATTCGATCCCGAAGCAATCTCCATGTCCGTCGACCCTGCCTTTGCAGAGAGCGATGCTGACGCGTCGGATGGACCGGTGACCGGCGGCGGCAGTAACTTCGGCGCACCTGAAAACATCGGCGACGCGTTTGATCGGGCGCTTCCAATGATGATGGCTGGGGCAGTGTCAGAGGAAACCGCACAGCACCTAAATCAAATGGACCCTGTCGAACGTTTACGTCTCCTCATTCAAGAGAGGGAAGAAGAAACAGTAGAAATCTTGCGCAATTGGATGAATGAAGATGACGAGGCCACGTAATGATCAAGTCTCTGATTCTGGATGATTTTTCTGTGAATTCCACAAGAGGCGCGGATGATGCTCAGCCGCTCCCGCCGGTGGGCGCACAGGACGAAACTGCATCATTGGACGCATATGAAGCGGGATATAAAAACGGATGGGCCGATTGCGCGGCTGCGGAGGCCGAAGAACGGAAATCAATCGGCGCTCATCTCGCGCAGAAATTGCGCGACGCGGAGCTGACGTACGACTCGGCGCGCAGCGACATTCTTGGGTCGCTCGCGCCCTTCTTCGAAGAGTTGGTTGAAACACTGCTTCCGCGCCTTGCCGCAGAGGCGTTGGCACCAATTGCTGTCGACGAGTTAAGCAAACTTATTGAGCAAGAAACCGTTTCTGAAATCGAGATCTGCGCAGCACCTAGCGCGTGCGAACAGCTTCAACACTTGCTGGATGCGCAGGGCTTTCAAAATGCGCATGTGCGCGCCGAACCGGCCTTTTCCGAAAGCCAGATTTCTCTGCAGGTCGGGTCCGAACGCAGAGAAATCGAGCTTTCTGAAGTGACAGAAAAGATCGCGACCGCGCTTCGAGCGTTTCAAAACCAGATCGATCAACCCTCTCTTTCAAAAGGAGCTGCCTAGTGACGGAAACTTCCGCGACCGGCCGCGCATCGGCCCTTCATTCCGTACCGATTGAAATCCGGGTCTGTGTTGGGAAGGCCCGTCCAAAGCTGTCCGACATGCTCGCGATGGATCCTGAAACCGTCCTTCCGCTCGACTCCCGCATCGAGGACAGAGTTGGTCTTTGGGTTGGCGATAAGCTGATTGCGGAGGGTGAGCTCATCGAACTGGAAGGAGAGCGAGAAGGTCAGTTGGCCGTACGGGTGACCGAGCTCGTGGATCGTAGTGATGCCACGACCTAATCCTCTCTTCGTTGCCGGATTATTTTGTACGTTTGCGCTTCTGCCTAGCGTAGCGGGTGCGCAGGAAATCACGCTTGATCTTGGCGACAGCGGCAGCCTAACGGCCCGAACGTTCCAACTTATTGCGTTGATTACCTTGCTAAGCCTCGCGCCCGGCCTGGCGATCATGGTGACCTGTTTCCCGTTCGTGGTGACTGTGCTTTCCATTTTGCGCCAAGCGATCGGACTGCAGCAATCGCCCCCGA
Source organism: uncultured Roseicyclus sp. (assembly GCA_947489665.1). Classification (GTDB taxonomy): domain Bacteria; phylum Pseudomonadota; class Alphaproteobacteria; order Rhodobacterales; family Rhodobacteraceae; genus Gymnodinialimonas. Next base: position 71,870 of record CANLEH010000001.1, read on the forward strand.
ATATGCTGATCGTCAGCCTGGCACTTTTTTTGACGTACTTCGTCATGGCGCCAGTGTTTGACGAGGCCTATCAGGTGGGTATTGCGCCTTTGATTGCAGGCGAGCTTTCCGTTGAAAATGCAATGCCACTCATCTACGAGCCGTTTCGAGGTTTCATGATGAATCGGGTCGATGCTTCCACATTGGCAAGCCTGGCGGAACTGCGACCGGGGACTGAACTTGGCGATCCCGAAGCCTCGGTTTTGATCCCGGCGTTTATGCTCAGCGAAGTGGAACGCGCTTTTCAGATCGGTTTCCTGATCTTCCTCCCCTTTCTGGTGATCGATCTCGTGGTTGCGGCGATTCTTATGTCGATGGGCATGATGATGGTGCCGCCGGCCATCGTGTCGCTTCCATTCAAGCTGGCATTCTTTGTGGTCGCTGATGGATGGGCACTTATCACTGGTGCGCTCGTCCGCAGCTATTTCTAGGCAACCCCTGCACATAGGAATTTTCTCATGACCGCCCCAAGAAAATCGGCCGCTAGTCGGACATCTTCCAAACAAGAAAAGCTGAGTATTCTGGCGACAATTCTGGGGCCAGACGCTATGGCCAAGCTGGACACCGGACAGAGTGGCACAAAGTCCGTTCGAGAAAGCGCTTCACCGGAACTGGACCCGGAACGAGTGAAATGGCACAGGAATCGACTGTTGGCACGGTTTCGGGCGAGCAACGCCTCTGACCAGTCTGCCGTTGGGCCAGCGCAACTGCCATCGGACCAAGAAGGGGCCGCGCTGCTTCGAGGAAAAAAGCAAGGCAAATTAGATGATAAGGTTGTCGCTTTATCCGATCCAACCTCACTCGCGCACGAACATCCTGCAGTCATCGCGCGGATTGTGTCTGGTTTGCAGCGGGCCGAACGAGTGGAGGCCCTGAGAGCCTTGCCGGGGCCGCTGGCACGCTCGGTGATCAAACGGATCCGCTAGGAACTGAGCCAGCAACGGTCCAGAAAAAACGCGCGGTAACACTTTGGACTGCGTAGATCAATGTCACTGATTTGTCGTAGTGAACAGCGTTTGCCTCAAACGGTTCAACGGATGGTCGGGCCATGTGAGTTTTCTTGGCCAAAAATGGTCGTGACGGATACTTCGGTGCATTGAGTGCATAATCGGAGCTGCGGTTGTGTGGCCCTCCCCGGCAGTTCAGCTATCGGCACAGTTAGTGTCACGAACAGTATCACGGCCTCCCAATCGCGATATCTGCCGATCACGTCCTTAGGCAGCCCCAGCTCGCGCCCGATCAGCGCACGATGAATTCCGCGTGCAAGGCGCCGGCCGCCTCTATGCTGGATAGGATGTCGATCATGTCTCGGGGAGATACGCCCAATGCGTTAAGCGCGCCTACGACCTCAGACAAAGACGTGCCGCCTGAAACCTCAGCAAGCCCTAGTCCAGGCTCCTCGATCAACTCGGCGTCGGTCCTTGGAAGGATCAGAGTCTCCCCTTCAGAGAATGGGTTTGGTTGAACAGCAATCGGCTGTTCTTCAATTCGCAGCGTTAGATTCCCTTGAGCCACGGCAACGCGGCTGATGCGTACGTCTTCTCCCATGACGATGGTTCCGGACCTTTGGTCCACGACCACGCGGGCGCGTGTTTCTGGTTCAACGAGGATGTTCTCCACCCGTGTGATCGCATGAGCGGGAGAAGGCGCTTGCGTACGATCGATGTCCAGCAGCACGGTTCCCGCGTCGAGCATCGCAGCGACCCCGCGACCAAACTCAACATTGATCGCGGCTTCAATCCGGGCGGCAGTTGTAAAGTCGGGGGTCCTGAGTGCCAGCCTGATCTGACCCAAAGATGTAAAATCGAAGTCAACTTCGCGTTCGACCCGCGCCCCGGTCGGGATGACGCCGGCTGTCGGTACGCCTTGGGTGACTTGCGCACCGTCCCCTTCAACCACGGCCCCGCCTGCAATCACGGCCCCTTGCGCGACGGCGTAGATCTCACCGTCCGCTGCCGTCAAAGGGGTCATCACCAAAGTACCGCCAAGAAGACTATCTGCATCACCGATAGCCGAGACAGTTACATCGATCTGCCCGCCTTGCCGCGCGAAGGCGGGCAGACTTGCAGTAACAATCACAGCGGCGACGTTTTGGGGGCGAAATTGTTCGCCGGTCACATTCACGCCGAGGCGTTCCAAAATGTTCACCATGATCTCCTCGGTGAATGGGGCGTTTCTCAATCCATCACCGGTACCGTTTAGGCCAACGACAAGCCCATAGCCGACAAGATCATTGCCCCGCACGCCGTCAAATTCGACCAAGTCCTTGATCCGAATGGGCGTCGCCGAACAGACCGTCGCGAACAAAGAAACGGCGAGAAGCGTGAGAAAAAATCGGATCACCTGAGGAACTCCGTCAGACTAAGGCGCGACATTCGCGCGGTCAGAATATAAAGGCTCTCCAACTGGAGATTTGTGGCCTCTAGCTCCGTGGCCGTACGGTAAGGGTCAGCCTCCACAAGGCGCCCATATTCCATTTCTAGCGCGCTACGGGTCGTTTCGGCGGAAACGCGCGCTTCTTCTATGCGCGCCTGCTCGGCGCCGAGCCTTGCGCGGAGGCCAATCAGGTCGGATTCGCTGCTCAGGACCTGCCGGCCCGCTCGGGAAATCAATTCACCGCGCTCTTCGGGAGGCAAAGGAGTGGGCTCGTCAGTGGCGAGAACGGCCATAGCTAAGCCAGCTAGTGTTTCGCGGATAGCGGGTTCCAAAGCAGAAACACCAGCAGAGGCAGATTGGCCTTCTGCAAGAAGTGTATCGGGCGGTGTTCCATCACCACCCTGCCAGGCGAAAACTTCATAGGCCCCACCAAGATCGTTGAACCAGGCAAGAACTGCTGTTTCAACGCCGGCCGCATCGGTTTCACCGGAGGTCACCGTCCTGAGCTCGGCCAAAATGTCTTCTGCGGGGATTAAGGGAACGTTTTCCGGAGCGTCTGCTGCAAAGAGGCTTTGTCCAGCGAATTGGGTGTTGAGGGCGGCAACCGCTGCCTCAAACCTGTTGGGCGCATTCAACAATTCCAGCTCTCGACCTTCTGTCTGTCCGGTGCCTGCGAGGGACAGCAAAGACGCCCCGAATCCCTCTAGTTCGGTGGCGACTTGACCAAGTGCCGTTTGGCGGCCATCGGCGGAGATCTCTGCTTTTGCGATGGACGTCTTGAACGATTCATTCAGCCGCAGCCCCCGTGTTAAGTCCGCAAGTGCCGAGAAATCGCCGCCCAAGGCTTTCGCTTTGTCCATGACTTGCCCGGACGACAGTTCTGCGGTCAGGCGCGCGATGTCAGAGCGGAGTTCGGACCCCTGTTTTCGAAGGGATTGAAATTGCGCCATGTCGCCGAAAGTTGTCAGGCTCATTGTGCGATCCTCAACAGTTCGTCCATCATTTCTTCCGCGACGTTGATCACGCGTGCATTGGCTGAGTAGTGTTGTTCAATCTTCAGTAGGCGCTGCAGTTCATCGTCGGTATCGACGCCATCTGCCAATTCTGAGGTTTTCAACACGGTATGCAGGTTCGCTGTATGGCTGAGAGAGGTTTCCGCGTTGATCCGCGATATGCTGGCCAACGAGAGCGTTTCGGCCGCAAGCTCCGACATGGTTCGATTTGTCGATGAAAAACCGCCGGAAGGTGTTGTGCGGGCCTCAGTCAGAGCGTTGACCTGCCCAGACAGGATGGATGCGTTTCCAGATGGTCCCTCAGTGATTGCACCCAATCCGTCACGAAGCCGCCAAACGGTGCCGCCCATACTCGGTAGGACAAGGTCATTGATTTTCAATCGTCCCGCCAGCCCAACTTCGTTGATTGGGTCAACCAGGTTGCCTGCGTCGGTGAAAAGGCCCGGATCGCCGGGCGCGACGGTTGGATCCAACCCAGGCTGGTCGAAGCGTTCTGCAATGTCGCGCGCGACTGCATCAATCCGTGCCTGTGCCTCTGGAGCGAGTTGATCCCGCACTTGAAACAGCGCGCTCAATTCACCGCCGCTGAAGGCTGGACTCGAACCTTCAAGCCGCAATGGTCGTCCATCCAATGTGAGGCCAGAGATATTTCCGTTCGCAAGCGAAAGGAACGGGTCCATTCCTGGCGATGGATCAAACCCTAACTCCATCGCTCGATGGCTCAACAACATGTGCCCGTCATTGCTGTAGAGTTGAAGCGTTCCGTTTGTTTCCCTGCGTGATTGAAGTGGGATGTATGGCGCGATTTCGTCGACTAGCTGCGCCTGAGCATCGTAGAGTGATGCGATTTCCCCGCCATTTGCCTGAGCCGATAAAATGCGTTTGTTGAGATCCGACAAGCCTTCGAGGGCTGTGTTGATCCGATCAACCGCAGTTCCAATTGCGGCGTCTGCCCTTTGCCGCTCGGCTTGGATGCCTGAACTGATCTGATTGATATTTGTGGCTAGGTTTTGTGCGGCGTCCACTGCGTTTACCAAATAGGTGGTGTTTGCCGGATCATTGGAAGCGGAGATCAGCTTCGCCTCAAGATCGGCCATTCGCCCGGACAGGCTGCCAGGTTGGTCGGGAGTGCCGATCAGAGCCTCTAACCGTTCCCCAAAATCCACCGCCACTTGGCTGGCACCCAATTGAGCGTCGGCCAGACGACGCTGCCCGATCAAAATTGCGTCTTCTTGCCGCGTGATCCCGACAACTCTGACGCCAGATCCATCGTTCCCGACGACACGGCTTGTCGTTTCAAGCCGGCGGGTCCCATAGCCTTCCGTCATCGCGTTTGCGATGTTTGAGGACACGATGTCGGCGCGGCGAGCTGACGTGGTCAACCCGCTCAACGCACTGGAAAGGGCCGAGGAGATACTCATGCCAATGGCCTGGGTTTGGGCATTCTGCCTTCAATCATCGAATGATATTGGTTGTTTCCTGCAGCATCTCATCCACAGTTTGGATGATCTTTGCGTTTGAGGAATAGGCACGTTGGGTTTGGATCAGTTGGGTAAGCTCGGCCGCCACATCCGTCGCGGATTCTTCGAGTGCATAAGATACAACGTCGCCGGTCGGGCCATCACCCGCGTCCCAAAGGAAGAACGACCCACTTTCCGCCGAAGTGGAATAGAGTTGGTTGTCGTGCGCCATCAATCCGTTGGGGTTTGGAAGGTCAATCAATGGGATTTGGTAGACGGTGCGTGTGATCCCAACATCGAAGTTCGCGTGCACAAAGCCGTTCGCGTCAACTTCGACTGAAACGAGATTACCGACGGGAGAACCATCTTTCGAGATGGCTGTTGGTGCGAAGTTGTCGGACAATTGGGTCAGACCAGATCCGGTCCCCTGCGCGCCAATGTCGATTTCGATTGGTCCGCCGAGCACATCAACTGTGAAAGCGCCTGTTGTGGAGCTCCAACCGCCACCAACTGGTGGCACGCCTTGGGTCACGTTTTGAATTGTACCGCCACCTGTACGACTATCGTCAAACTCGACCGTGTACTCGCCAACGATAGCTCCGTTTTGTGCCGAATCCCTCAGCACCATCGTCCAAGTATTCGAGGCCGGATCGCCAGATGGCGGAACCGTCGGTGTGAAGGCTACATCTATGGATTGGGACGTGCCGAGATTGTCAAAGTATTCAATCGAAAGCTGACGCGTGTCGCCCGCAGATCCGGATGTTGTATCTGTCCCCGGCAGGTTCACACCCATCGAGATGCGCGTGGTCGGCTCAGACGTGAATTGGTTCACGTTGACCTGAACAGGCTCCAGACCCGCGCCGGTATCGCGCGGGAAGGATGGGATTGTGCCGTCTGCATTGGCGGGCCATCCCATTAGGGTCACGCCAGTGGACGTACGAAGATAACCTTCGGCGTCGGTACGAAAAGATCCGGTAGTTGCAAGAAACAGCGGGAGGTCTCCCGCGCCTTCTACGCCCACCGCAGAGCCTGTTGTCACAGGCAAAAATCCTCGCCCTCGTACGGCGAGATCTGTGGGATTGTTGGTAGTCGCAAGGGCGCCGGGCTGATCGATAAGCCGTTGTGTAGTCACCCGGACGCCGCCAGCGGAGTAAATACCGCTACCGGATTCGATGACCATGGAGTGGAAATCGGCGACCGCACGTTTGTAACCGTTGGTGCCTGAGTTCGCGATGTTGTCTGCAATGGTAGCCAAGCGGCTCGCATTGACCGATAGGCCAGCAACACCCGCGTTAAGCGAAGAAGAAATCGTCATCACATGCACCTTTCTGCTGCATCTGGGATTTGCCCCAAGGTGGACGATGAACGCTTAAGGCCGTCCTAACAGATAAAATGCGACGCGTTTTCAGTAGGAGTTGCGCAGCAAGATGATCTCAAGCCGGTCATTGCGCGGTGCAATTGCCGGCTCAACGACAGGCTCACGGTCGGAATGGCCAGTGACCCGCGCGACCCTCAAGGCATTGAGGCCACCCGCTTCCAGCAGCGTTCGCATGGTTTGCGCCCGCTCAGTCGTGCGCTGCCATCCACTGACGCTTGCGCGTACCAACGGTTCAGCGGCTATATGCGCCTCAACAGCAACACCGTTGTTCACAGTTCCGAAAAGGTCGGCCATCGTGACCGCTAGATCGGTCAGCCAAGGCTGAGGCGACCCGGTCTCAGGATCAAATAGCGGTCGTCCTGGGCGCGAGAAAATCTCGATCAGAAGCCCCTCATCCGTCAGACGTGTTTCGATATGTTGACGGGCCAGGTCGCTCACCAAGCTGTCACCGCCTTCGCCAGTCAGGGAGCTTTCGATTTCGGCCAGTTCCGCGGCTTCACGCTCTGCGTCGTGATCTGTTCCTTGAAGGCCAAGCGCTTGTCGTCCTTCGGTGGGCTGCGCGGCTGAGGCGCCGGTGCCATTTTGAGTGAGAACTTCCTCAGAGAACGGGCTTTCGCCGCCGAACGCGCCATCCCCCCCGCCGGATACACGAGCCACCGGGACGCTTGGGCTGAAGTAGTCAGCCAATCCCTTGCGCTGGTTCTCAGTTGTCGCGTTCAGCAGCCACATCAACATGAAAAAGGCCATCATCGCCGTAACAAAGTCGGCGTAGGCAACTTTCCATGCGCCGCCATGGTGCCCGCCACCGCCGGATACCTTCTTGCGTTTGATGATTAGAGGGCGCAGTTCGTTTCCGGCCATCCCGACACTCCTGAAAGTCGCGGGTTGTTTTAGCCAAAAGCCGTGAACAGAGGTTTAATCAACGCCAACGGTTTCGGCGAACGCGGTCCTCAAGGGGCATCCGATCGAAATAGTCTTGCAAATCCAGAACCATTGGAATGGAGAGGCCGTTTTCATAATGCAGGAAATCAGGTGCTGAGCGCACAAACCCCATGGTTGCGTAGAAGCGCGCAAGTTTTGGATTGCAGTCGATGAAAATCGACTTTGCGCCGGTTGTGTGGACGAAACCTGCGATAGCCGCGAAAAGCCGCATATAGGCGCTCCCACCGCGGAAGGCTTCGCGGATCGCAAACTTTGTCACGATCGACGCGTCTTCAAGATCAAATTGGCTGTCGGCGATCCCATAGATCTCGGCCATCGGCCCGAAATCGCTTTCGCGCCCCAGGTTGATCCGAACAGTGCCTATTGCGACGCCATCGTGGATAGCAAGAAAGCTGGTCCCAGCCTTATCAAGATCATCGATAATTGTGCCTTCGTCTGCATCGGCGTACGGAGACGAGCGTCCGAATTCAAGACAGTAGACATCGTACCGAATTTTTTGAGCGGTCCGAAGTTGGTCTAGAGTTGAACAGCGAAGGATATCAAACGCACCTGAATCGCTTGGGTCTGACACTGGGAGCAGGTCTTCATTTTCTTCGATGCGATCCCGCATCAGAAGGGCGAGATGCCTCAGCACCTCGGCCGCATTTTTTGGATCATTGCGCTGCAGTTGCCCCAATGCAGAACCGTCGATCGATAATGCTGAGACTGCGCCTATCGCCCTCAGGGTCGCATTGGCTCCCTTCCCGGTGAGAAACCCGATCTCTCCTACAATGTCGCCGGCGCCAACCGTGATGTGCGTTTCGCTGTCTTCAGACAAAATGCACGCAACAACACCTTCGGTGATCAGAAGAATATCGGAGGCGAAAACCCCCTTCATTCGCAGCGCTTCGCCGTCTTCGAACGCAGCGGGCCTGGCGACCTTGGCCAACGCATCCATCAACGCAGCATCCATCAACTGTCTCCCGTTGGCTCAACTCGATCCCTGAGTGCCGCTAGTGGCTGTTTGTCGGAGACGACACGGTCGTACACTGCTTCGACATCGGGCCATTCTGTTCCAAGTATCCGGTCGAGGACACGAGTGCCCAACCCATAGTTCCCGGTATAGCGGCTGTGATGAAGAGCATGGTAAACTGTCGATGTCAGGACCGTGCCCTTCAATTTCATGAAGGTCTCGCCGCGGATTTCGTAGTTCGCGTGGCCGAAAGAATTGACGATCAGATAGGCCGCGAACCAGGCGGCCACGCCGAACCAATTTAGCGGCAGAAACAACCCAACGATTGCCATGCCGCCGATCATTCCAATGTCGAACACTAGCTTTTCGGTGAACGAAAACGAAAGCGCCGTGAACGGGCTGGAGAGGCGGCTTTTGTGGTGCTCTGCATGGATCCAATGCAGTGATTGAAGGTGGAACGCGCGATGTGACGCGTAGTGCCAAACCTCAGCCCAAAGTGCCGTGAATACGAAAGTATACAGGAAAGCGCCCATGCTGCGCTCTTCGAATAGCCCAATCATCAATGCAGCCAACAAGAGGATGGCGTGCATTGGCGTGTGCAGCGAGTTTTTGAGCTCCCTTCGAACCTGTGGATCTTTGATCTGGAGATCGTAGATCTGATCCCGTGACAGGTCGACCTCATATTCTTCAACACACAGCCAGAACAACGCCATCAAATGGCCAATCACGGCCACCAAACAAAGAACCGCAGCTTCCAGCGCCGTCATTTCTTGCCCCCGCCTTAAGTACCCGTAAATGGGCAATAAGTGTCCGATTCGTGCAAGTTCGTTGTTTGGCGAACGGCCTTTGTGGGCAGGCGCGCATAGCCCTTTGAGCCGTTTAAGGTGACCGCAGTTCCAAGCGACCAAAATGGCTTTTGAAACTTGCGACAGCACCACCTGGAAGGCTTGTGTCTAGGACAGGCCGTCCATTTCGGAAAACGTGGCCTTCGCCAGTTTGATGGCGTGGTTCGCCTTTGGCACACCCGCATAGATGGCCACATGTAAAAAGGCTTGCATGATCTCATCCCGCGTCGCACCCGTTTGCGCCGTAGCACGGATATGCATTGGGATCTCATCGAAGTTTCCGCACGCGGCAAGAATAGCCAAGGTCAAAAGCGAACGGTCCCTTTGCGAAATTGTATCATCGGCCCAAACTGTGCCCCAGGCGCCTTCGGTGATCAGCGTTTGGAACGGTTCGTCAAAGGCCGTTTTCGTCGCTTCGGCTTGATCTACATGCGCTTCACCAAGAACTGCTCGGCGGACTTCCATGCCTTTCGTGAACTTTTCAGACATCTTCCCGTCCCTCCTAATAAGGCAAGCCGACGTAATTTTCCGCCATGGCCTTTTGCGCGCTCGCGCTTGAGCGCAGAAATTCCAAATCGGCGATTTGCATCTTCAGATCAAACTCGGATTGTCCTGGAAAGCGGTGCATCAAGGTGGTGAACCACCATGAAAAGCGTTCGGCTTTCCAGACGCGCGCAAGTGCCTTGGCAGAATATTCATCAAGCCCGCTTTCCGACCCGGTCTTGTAGAATTCCGCCAAGGCGCGATACAGGTAGTTCACGTCTGAGGCGGCTGTATTCAGCCCCTTGGCACCGGTCGGTGGCACGATATGGGCCGCGTCACCACACAGGAAAAGACGGCCCCATCGCATGGGTTCCGTCACGAAAGATCGCAACGGCGCAATGGATTTTTCAACCGATGGTCCAGTGACAAGCGCCGATGCCTGATCAGGAGGGATGCGGCGTCTCAGTTCATTCCAGAAAGCCTCGTCGCTCCAATTATCCGGCGAGTCGTCCAGATCACACTGAATATAGTACCGACTGAGATTGGCGTTGCGCATCGAGCAAAGGGCGAAACCCCGCGAAGAATTGGCGTAAATCAATTCATGATTTACCGGCGGAGTTTCTGACAATATCCCGAGCCAGCCAAACGGATACACTTTCTCGTAGTCCCGCCGTACCGTCTCAGGGATTGTTTTGCGGCTGACGCCGTGAAAGCCGTCGCAACCAGCGACGAAATCGCATTCGATGATGCTGGCCTCGCCGTCCACTTCAAATACAACGGTGGGGGAGGCGGTATTTGCACCCTTAATGACCACGTTCTCGACAGAGTGGATTGTTTGACCTCCGCTGGCGTCTCGGGCGGCATAAAGATCGCGTGTCACCTCTGTTTGGCCGTAGACAACAACTGGCTTGCCCACATGTTCCGTAAAGTCGACGCGGAACATCTCATCACCGAAGGAGATTAGGGTTCCGTCATGGGTAAATCCTTCGGTGTGCAATCGGTCACCGCAGCCTACTTCTTCCAGTAACCCAACCAATCCCTGTTCCAGAACGCCTGCGCGAATGCGGCTAAGTACGTGATCGCGTGTCTGACGCTCAAGCACGATGGAAGATATGCCCTGGCCATGCAAAAGCTGGGCAAGAAGCAGGCCGGATGGGCCGCCGCCAATGATTGCGACTTGGGTGCGCACGTCTAGTCTCCCTTCACGGGACGATAGCGAGTCACCTTGAAACGGCAACAGAATTTGGGGTCGCGTCAGGCCTGCTTGGGCAGGAAAGCCTCTACAGCGGCGGATGCGATAACCAGGGTTTTCCCAGTGTCTGGGTTGGTTACGTCCAGCCCTCCGAAGACGGCCTTAACCTCGGCCCGCCCGCGCGGAAGGTTCGCTTTTAGCCTTGCGCAATCCACCTCGCTCGGGGCCTGAACGCCAATCGTGACTTGAACGCGCATTTGATCATGCGAAACGCCTGTGGCCTCGAACAGTGGGATGGCGGAATGCCGGATCGCATCCTCAATCGCGCGCGCTGCGGCCTTGGTGTAGTCCTGACCATATTGGTCATTACCCATGCCCATTTCGATGATAAAACGTTGATCGGTCATGCTTCGCTTTCCAGATCAAGTGCGACCGAAATTGCAACATTGGCGATAACGGTCGGATTGCCACCATCCTCACGCGGGACATCCAATCCGCCCTTCCGCGGAACGACGGTGATTTGGCCGTAAGGGAAGATTGAGGCGATCTTGTCCGCATCAAGGGCCTCCGGCGCTTGGACGCCAACTTCGACCGTGATCTGCATCTCAGTCTTATCCTTGCCGTAAAGTTCAGCCAGGTTAATGGAGTTATGCCACAGCGCGTCTTTTACAGCGCGTGTGGCGGCTTCGGTATAGTCCTGCCGGCGCAAGGACGACCCCATACCAAATTCTGTCAAAAGTCGTTTTACCGGCATGCCTGGTTCCCTTTTTCTATTCAGCTCTAACCGATTGTTTATCAACAGACAAACGCCGCCCGTTCCGGGCGGCGCTGTAATTGGAACATGTTGGCTTCAGAGCGAGATCCTGAACCGTGCAAATCCGTCAGGACCATCGCCCGCGGGCTCGATCACTACGCCCGGCACATCTTCAGCATAGGTTACGCCAGCGGGCCCCGTGTCGAACAGAACGGTGGTCCCTTCCATGGGTGCGAAGGTCCAGTTTGCGTCGGCCGAGGGGCTAACAGTGCCCTGTTCAACGATATATCGGACAATCACATCACGATTGGTGTCGGGACCCTCGAAGATGATCGTTTCAGGAGAAGCGCCAGGAAAGTTACCGCCGCCGCCAGCTCGATAATTGTTGGTGGCCACGATGAATTCTTGCGCGTCCTCGATCGGCGCGCCGTCATAAGCCAGATCAACGATCCGATGCGTGTCAGATACGACTTCGCCGTCGTTGTTGTAGCGCGACGGCTGGCTCAAATCGATGCGGTAGGTCACCCCGTCAATCACATCGAAATTGTAGGAGGGAAAGTCTGGGTTCAAGAGAACTTGGTCTTCGACGCCCGGTTCAATCTGATTGAACATGCCGGCACTGCGCTCCAGCCATTCCCTCACCTCGGCACCGGCGATCCGCACAGCGCGCACCGTATTAGGATAGAGGTAAAGGTCGGCCACATTGCGGATCGCGACGTCGCCTGCAGGAACATCGGTGTAATATTCTGGCCCACCACGCCCTCCGGCCTTGAAAGGTGCTGCTGCGGAAAGAATTGGCAGCCCTTCATGTTCGGTCCCTTCCATCATCTGCTCGATGTACCAAATCTGTGCATTCGAAACGATCTGTACCGAGGGGTCGTCAGCCACCAGCGCGAAATAGGAATGCAGTGGGGCATCCGTACTGCCAACTGCGCGGCGCACATAAGCTAGGGTCGCGTCGTGTTCTTCTTGCACAGCCGCAAGAATAGTCTCGTCGCTTTCCACAAGCGCCGTGACAGAGCGATCTTCTTCACGACGTGAAATAGGTCGCGCTTCCGAAGCATGGGTCATAACGCGCCAACCCGATCCATCACGTTCCAGCATCAGGTCGATCAATCCCATGTGGCTGCCCCAATAGCCGCCCATGGCAGCGGGCGTGCCCATAATGGTGCCCGCTTCGACATCGACGCCGGGCGTGTCGGCATAGTCTGGTCCGGGGAAGACACGGTGATGGTGACCGGTCAGGATCGCGTCAACGCCTTCGATAGCGGCCAACGGGATGGACGCGTTTTCCATCAAGTCCACAGCCTCTGCACCACCGATGCCGGAATGGCTCAACGCGATGATTATATCAGCACCCCCTTCGCGCATCTGAGGGATCCATGCCTCAGCCGCCTCAACGATGTCTCGGGTTTGCACATTGCCTTCCAGGTGGCGGCGATCCCAGACCATGATCTGAGGGGGAACAAAGCCGATCAGGCCAATGCGAATTGGATGGGTCTCACCGGCGCCATCCGTGATCTCGCGGTCGAGGATCACATAGGGATCGAAGAGCAGGCTGTCTTCGGTGGGGCTGCTGCCCAATTCACGGACAACATTGGCCAGCACAACAGGGAAATCCGCGCCCTGCATGGAATTCATGAGGAAATCGAGGCCGTAGTTGAACTCGTGGTTGCCAATGGTCGCGCCGTCGAAACCGACCGCGTTCATTGCGGTGACGATGGGATGCGCGTCTCCCTCAGACATGCCCCGCTCATAGGCCATATAGTCGCCCATTGGATTGCCTTGGAGGAAGTCACCATTGTCGAGCAGAAGCGAGTTTGTGGATTCAGCGCGGACATCGTTGATTAACGATGCAGTGCGGGCAAGGCCGACGGTATCAACCTCCCGGTCGCCGTAATAATCGTATGGGAAAATGTGCACATGGAGGTCCGTGGTCTCCATGATACGCAAATGTGCTTGTCCAGCCTGCGCCCGGGCCGAGAAAGGGTGAAGGGCGATGAAACCCGCGGTTGAGGCCAGAAAGGCGCGGCGATCTAGTAGCAATGGCATGACAGTCTCCCGTGTTGATCGTTCACCGGATTTAACCGGTTTCGATGACGTTCGAATGTCAGCCAGAGAAAGCGTGGCTGGCGATCCCCAACGCCAGACTCAAGAGCCTATCACGGTTTGCCTCGCGCGCAGTTTGTATGTTTTGGGTCGGCGAAAACGGGCCGATCCTAGACCAACTCTGCGTCCGACATCACTTCGACCAATGCAGGCCCATCTACGGCCAATGCCTCAGCAATTGCACTTTCCAGATCACCTCGTTCGGTGACCTTTGTCCCATGAGCCCCGCAAAGTCGCGCGAATGCCGCGAACGACGGGTTCACCAAAGAAGTCTCCCACACCGGCCACTCGCCTGCGCGCTGTTCCTTGGAAATCTTCCCAAGCTCGTCGTTGTGCAAAAGGATATGAGTGATATCCATTCCATACTTCACGGCAGTCGTCAGCTCCATTGCGTACTGCCCAAAGCCGCCGTCTCCGGAAATCGAAATCACTTTACGTCCTCGGAACGCCTCGAAATCCTGCGTGGCAGCCCAAGCCCCCATCGCGGCAGGAAGCGAAAATCCGATGGAGCCGAGATAACCTGACATCATGACCCGCTGACCCTTGGTTTCAAAATATCGCCCAAAGGAATAGGTGTTGTTGCCCACATCTACCGCGATAAGCGCATCTTCCGGAACAAGCTTGGTAAGCGCGTCAAAGATGGCGACCGAATGGATGCCCTTGGAGCCTTCTTCTTTCAAACGGTTCGTCTTTTCGTCACGCCACATCTGCCAACGTTCGGCCAGATCACTGATCTGATCTTCGGCGTCTGCCGGTCGCGCCAAACGCGGTAAGATGGCATCGCAGAACGCGCCGATTTCGCCCCAAACAGGCAGCGTGACCGGGTGGAACTTGCCCAACTGCATCCGCTCGAAATCGACTTGTATGGTCGGTTTCTTCTTTTCGATACCGGTATGGTTCGAGAATGACGCCCCCAGCACGATCTGAAGGTCGCATTCGTTCATGAACCAACTTGCAATCGGAGTACCCGAGCGTCCCAGGACACCCGCCGCGTTTGGGTGGTTGTCGGGGATCAAGCCCTTGCCCTTGAAAGTTGTGACAACCGGTGCGCCAAGCGCTTCGGCCATTGCAATGATCTGGTCCCGTGCATCCCAGGCGCCATGGCCGATGATGATCATTGGACGTTTCGAGTTTGAGATCAGGTCCAGCGCGGCGTCCAGGTCCGCATCCGAAGGTTTCACCACCGGCCCGCTGATGCGACCTTCTGGAGTTGCGGCCTCGGCATCGGATGGGATGGTCTGTACGTCGTCAGGAAAGATCAAATTTGCCACGTCGCGTTCAACAAGCGCTGTTTTCATGGCGAGCGAAACAAGCTCTGTGTGGTTCGACGAATGTAGCACCGGTTGCGAAAAGCGGCTGACCGCCTCAAAGGCTGATTTCAGGTCGATGTCCTGAAAGGCGCCCGGGCCAAACACCTGCGTTTGCACCTGGCCTGTCAACGCCAGAACTGGGGCACGGTCGACCTTTGCGTCCCACAACCCAGTCAGCAGGTTCGTGGCACCCGGCCCCGCAATCGCAAGGCAGGCGGCAGGCTTGCCGGTCAACTTTCCATAGGCCGATGCTGCAAAGGCGGCCGCCCCTTCGTGGCGAATGCCGACATAGGCCATTTCGCCATCCGCAACGCGTCGCCGGATTGCATCTGCCAATCCAAGGTTGGAATGGCCCACCATCCCGAAGACGCGCTTGAGGCCCCAATTTACCATGGTTTCGGCCATTGCGTCGGTCACGGTACGCTCATGGGGTGGCTCTGCCTCAAGCCCGACAAAAACCTCGCCGTCCCGCACTTCAACAGGATAGGTCTTCTGCCCCGTGTCCTCGTGTCCACCCGGAGGGGCACCCGTCAGCGGATCGAAGTCCCAGCCGTGCCAGGGGCAACGGATCCAACATTGGCCTTCTACGCCCTTTTCGATCGTACCCTCACCCAATGGGCCACCTTGGTGCGGGCAGCGATTGTCCATTGCGGCCCATTGGCCGTCGAAATGCGAAAGACACAAGGAAGTGGTGCGTGCAGTAACGGTTTTCACACGTCCTTCAGGCAAATCCTCAACGTGACCAACCGAGATCCAGTCCAGTGTTTCATCCGTCATCGTGAGGCTCCTCGGTCGGTGTGAAAAAATCGAAGATTTTCTGCAAGATCGTGAGTGAAAGGAAGAACGCGACGACCCAAATCAGCAGCTCATAGGGGGCAAGGTCGGTGCCGCGCAGCCATCGGGCGAGCAAACCGCCTTGTGGGCGCAAAGCCTCAATCCCGAACAGGCCTTCGCGGTCCCAAAGGCGAAGATCCCAGAACCGCGAGATATAGTAGAACCACACACCAAGCGCAGCGCTTAGGCCAAGAAACAGAACGCGGCGGATCATTCGACCACCGTCACAGTGTCAGTATCCACGGTCAGAACAAGAAGATCGCCATGGCGTGACACATCGCCTTCAAGCGTCACATAGAGCCCAACATAATCCAAAAGGGCAGGTGGAGTTGTCTCCTCACCTTCGCCTGCAATCAGAAGAAAATCCTGACCCGCAATAGGCTGCGTGGATACGAAAACCGGCGGTACGCCACCCAGCAGACACAGGTTTGCGCAAGCGCGATGGGCGATCCCACGACCAGGCCGCATGGCACCCGCCTCGCACTTGCCGTCGCAGATCTCGCCCGTGATTTCCCAGCGCCCCAGGGGCTCAGGCGCCGGAATGTCCGGCACAACACTTTGATCGTCGGCGGCGCGGAAGTTGTTGCCACCATTCAGCTGCAACATATCCAGATCACCGCGTTGCAGA
This sequence comes from uncultured Roseicyclus sp., assembly GCA_947489665.1. GTDB lineage: Bacteria > Pseudomonadota > Alphaproteobacteria > Rhodobacterales > Rhodobacteraceae > Gymnodinialimonas. The sequence goes on from CANLEH010000001.1 coordinate 88,185, forward strand.
AGAATTCCGGTTGCTTGCACCAACTGCCCTTCCAAGGCGAGGGCACGGTCAACCGCGCCGTTTTTGCCCTGGCCGGACAACATCAGTGTATGACCTTCGGGGATGGCGTCGGTGCCTTGCGTCACATGAAGCACCGGCGAAGGTGTCATCTCCAAAACACCGATCACTGTTTGCGGTCCAAAGTCGAACCGCAACCGCCCTTCACCGGGATCATCCTGGGTCGAGGCGATGGCATAACCCAACACTCCCGCACCCGCAAAAAGGACGAGGCAAGCCGCCAGGAGAAAAAGCCTCAACTCGGGTGGGCACGGCAGATATCCCACGAAAAAGGGCCCTTTGCGATTGCTCATGGCATCACCTCTTGCGGAGCTGCAACCGGATCAACCGGAGTGCCGGGTTCATGTGCCACCGGGTCAACGAACACGTCATCGCCCTCCAAACGAAGCCGATAGGTCGGCACTTTCTCGGTGAACGGCGCAGGTGAACGCCCCGTTCGGACGTCATACTGGAACCCGTGCCAGGGGCAGGTAACAAGACAGTCGATAATCCGTCCCTCGCCCAATGGGCCATTTTGGTGTGCGCAGGCATTCGAGATCGCACTCAACTGGCCTTCGTGCCGGAAAACTGCAACGCGCTTACCGTCGGGCAAACGTGCCACAATTGCGCGTCCTTCGGCAATTTCTGAGGCTTGTCCAACCTTGACCCAGCCCCCCCCCATGGCGCGCGCATCGATCCGCCGTTCTCTCCATGCGGCGGTGATGTGCAATCCTGCAACCAAGAGCGCCCCAGCGCTAGCGACAACAGCCAGTGTTTCGTTGCCACGCGATTGGAACGCGCCGAGCGCAAGATGGCCGACGACCGCGGCATAGGCGGGGTAGATCAGAAAATGGATGGCCTTCCAGACGGGTGGCGTCAGAAATTTCAGCCAGAAATCATGGCTGGTTGCGGCAAGGATCAAAAGGCACAACAAGGCGAAGATGCCTAACGCCTCAAAAGGAAATCCTAATGCCTGAGCGTAGCTGGTATTGGCAAAAAGCACGGTCTCCCACCGTTCCGCTCCGTTGAAGAACGCGAAGTACCAGCCAAGGACAAAATAGGCATGGGTCAATGCAATGGCGGAAGTCATCACACCAAAATGGCGCCGGTTGTAAAGCAACGGCAAAAAGCGTCGGTCGAGGCGGGCGAGTGGCCCGATGCACAGGATCACGGTTAGCATCACAAACGCACAAGCTCCGAAAGCGCGCGCGTTCGCGATAGGCGGGTTCACTGGAAATTCATGGTTTAGCGCACCAGGTGCCGCGGAGATAAACACCCACAGGAACACCGCGATCCCGGCCAACATCACGGCATCATAGACCCATTTCGACGTGTTCCATTGTACGGGCGTATACTTGACGCTCATTCGCTCACCTCAGGCGCTGAGAGCAGAGTTGGATGCAATTCAGCGGGCCACGTCTGCCGTATGCTGAACGCGATCAGAAGCGTTAAGACAATCAACACAGCCATGAATGCGGCCGCTACACCATGCGCTGCACGGGGCGGTGCATATCGCGCTGCATGATTGGCGCGGTCGGTTTCCTCGCGCAGCCAACGCCACACCACAATCGGCCAGATCAGAAGGATTGCAGGGACCAGCAAAGGTCTGAAGGCATAGGCGCCACGCGCGTCTTCGTCGATGCGGTCCATGCCAACTGTCAGAAATCCCAGCGCGACGAGCGCGCCGATCATGCAATACCCTTGCGCCAGCCAGATAAGTGTGGCCGCAATTGTCATGCCATCCCGCCATAGTTGACGCCGGACAAGTCAGCCATGTCTCTTTTCCAAGTGGTCAAGTCGTTGGAATTGAAGTCCGACAGATGCGAATGCCCGCATGCCCGCGCCATAACTTGCATCAATTCGACTGACGCGCTGAAGAAATTCGCAAGCTGCTGCGCGGATTTTTCCACGACAATGCGGCTGACCAGGTTGGGTTTTTGCGTGGCGATGCCCACGGGGCAATTGTTTGTGTGGCAAGCACGCATAGCCAGGCAGCCAATGGCTTGCATTGCAGAGTTTGATACAGCAATTGCATCTGCACCCAGGGCCATTGCCTTGATAAAGTCAGCTGGTTTGCGCAGGCCACCTGTAATGACGAGCGTCACGTCCCTGCGCTCTAATCGATCCAAATGCCGCCGTGCCCGCGCCAATGCCGGGATTGTGGGCACACTGATATTGTCGCGAAATAGGATTGGTGCCGCGCCGGTTCCGCCGCCACGTCCATCGAGGATGATATAGTCGACGCCTACCTCTAAAGCCGCGTCGATGTCCTTTTCGATGTGCTGCGCGCTCAATTTGTAACCGATTGGAATTCCGCCTGTGCGATCCCGGACTTCATCAGCGAAGTTCTTGATTTGCGCGGGTTCCGTCCATTCCGGAAACCGTGCCGGAGAAATGGCGTCTTCGCCCTCTTTGATGCCACGAACTTCGGCAATCTTGCCTTTGTTCTTGGCACCGGGAAGATGCCCGCCCGTGCCGGTTTTCGCCCCCTGTCCTCCTTTGAAATGAAAGGCCTGAACGTGGTCAAGTTTGTCCCAATCGAAGCCAAACCGGGCTGACGCAAGCTCATAGAAGAAACGTGAATTCGCCGCTTGTTCTTCGGGCAGCATTCCGCCCTCGCCTGAGCAAATTCCGGTGCCTGCCATCTCGGCCCCCTGAGCCAACGCAATCTTCGCAGGTTCGGAAAGCGCGCCAAATGACATGTCGGACACAAAGAGCGGTATCTTCAGTCGCAGCGGTTTTTGTGCGTTCGGGCCAACCACAACATCCGTGCCGACTGCGTCGTCTTCAAGAAGGGGTGGTTTGTGAAGTTGGGCGGTCAGAAGCTGAATATCGTCCCAACTGGGAAGCTCATCTCGCGGCACCCCCATCGAGTCCATAACGCCATGATGGCCCGTCTTGGACAGCCCATCGCGTGCGTAGCGTTGGATGAGTGCGTTGTGGGGTTCTTCTGCCGTGCCGTGGGACGTGTCCGCATAAAGACCTAGATAGGCATCCCGGTTGAAGGGTTGCGGGTTGTCGTCGGCCCACGCGGCGATCTCCTCTTCATCGACAACGACGGCATCGCCCTCGATCCAGGACGTGAACTTCGGTAATTTCTCTTCATTGGCGTATTCGGAGACACCGGTGTCTAGTCGATAATCCCAATCATGTACCCCACAGATCAGGTTCTTTCCGCGAACGAAGCCGTCGGACATGAGCGCGCCTCGATGAAGGCAGCGCCCGTAGAATACGGAAATATCGTCGTCAAAACGCACCACAACCAAATCGACTTCTGCGACCAGCGCATATTGCGGGTCCCGGTCAGGCAAAGTGCCCAACTGCGCGACGACTGCTTTCTTCATACCATATCCCTCGGCGATTTTTCTGTGGAACATCCCGTTGTTCCAACTGCATCGTGCATGCCACGGGATCAGCCGTCCACCTGTATGCGGCTAACGGCTGATCACATTTATCGTTTTGGGCATTTAGGCTTGGCTCGGCAGCCAAAGCACAATCCCGGGGAAGGCAACGAGCAATGCGATTGTGATCGCATCGGCAATAAAGAATGGCGTTACACCGCGAAACACGTCCTGAACGCTGAGATCATCGCGTACACCAGCCACAACAAAGCAGTTTAGGCCAATCGGTGGTGTGATCAGACAGAACTCCGCCATTTTCACCACGAGGATCCCGAACCACACAGCGCACATCGTCCCCGACATGCCGAAAGTGCTGTCGGCTGCGGACACGTCCAAGCCGCCGTTCAACGCCATGACCGCCGGGAAGACAACCGGTAGTGTCAGCAACAGCATCCCAATCGCATCCATGAACATGCCCAACACCGCATAGGCCAAGAGAATGCAAACGAGGATCAGCATAGGCGCCATCTCAAGGCTTGTGATCCAATCTGAGAACACGCCTGGAAGATCAGCGAACCCTAGGAAGCGCACGTAAATCAGCACGCCCCAAATGATCGAGAAAATCATCACGGATAGTTTCGCTGTTTCGATCAGGGCGCTCTTGAGCTCCGGCCAGCGCATGCCTTTGTAAAGAGCCATGCAGAAGACAATAAATGCTCCTATCGCGCCCCCTTCGGTGGGTGTACCCCACGCGTCGCCGAAAGGGTTGTAGACGAAGAAGATGATGATCACGACGACGGCAACGATCGGCAGGGCCGGGGGAAGTGATGCGAAGCGTTGCCCCCATGTGAAGCCGGTAACTGGCGGGCCAAAGCCCTTGATAGTTAGCGCCATGCCAATAATCAAAAGCGCATAGACGAACGCCGAGAAGATGCCGGGAATGAACCCGGCCAGCAGCAACATGCCAACATCCTGTTCTACAATGATCGCGTAGATCACCAGGATCGCGGAGGGCGGGATCAGCGAGGCGAGCGTTCCACCGGCTGCAACGACACCCGCCGCAAAACGTTTGTCATATCCGACCTTCAACATTTCGGGGATCGCGATGCGCGCAAACACTGCCGCCGTCGCTACGGACGCGCCGGACACCGCCGCAAAGCCAGCAGTCGAGAAAACGGTCGAGACGGCAAGCCCCCCTGGAACCCAAGCGATCCAACGTTTCGCGGCCTCGAACAGCGCACGGGTCAGCCCCGCGTGATAGGCCAGAAAGCCGATCAGAATGAAGGTGGGTATAAGGCTGAGCGCTTGATTGGCGACCTTGGCATGGGGCACTTGCCCGGCAGTCTTCACGGCCACCTCAAGCGCCCACCAGATGTCGTCGCCGCCGAAATCGCGCCGTGCCCAGTTGATCAGAAACAAGCCCACCAGACCGGCGATGGCCGTGGCATAGGCCACGCGCATGCCAAGGAAGACCATTACCAGCATCCCGCCGGTGACCCAAAGACCGATTGTTGTGCTGTCCATCAGTCTCGCCCCGTCACTTGCTCAGCTTCGGCGGCAGCTTGTTCTTCGATGGTTGGCGTGAACGGCACGGCAGCCGGTCGGTCGAGCCCCAAGAACAAGGCGCGTCCATACGCCCAGACTTGCAAGGCGGCGCGCAGGACCAACACTGCAAAAGCGACCACGACTGCGAGTTTCGCGGGCCAGATCGGCAGATTGATGTCTATGGAACTATCGCGCGACCAGTTGGGGCGGGAGAAATCAAACGAGCGGTCAAAATGCGCCCATGCGCCCCAAAGCAGAAGCGCGATCAGCAGGAAGATCATGATCGTCATGACTAGCTCGACTGCCCAAAGCGCGCGTCCTTTGAAGAACCCGATCACGATATCCATGCGAATGTGGGCGCCGGAACGTTGAACGTAGGAAATGCCGAAGATGGCGATGAACGGCATCGCCATCTCGATCCAGTCAACGTAGCCGCGTAGGGGAGAGCCGAAAAATTCGCGCCCTCCGACGGAGAAAACGGCGAGAAACATCAAACCGAAGGTGAATAGCCCGCTTACGACGATCATCGCCGTCTCAACGGGAAGGAGCATGCGGTCCAAACGGCTGACGAGACTGTCATCCGTGAGTACCGAGGAGGCACTGGCCATGGTAATTGTATCCCGAAATTGGGACGGCCCCGACGGTGAGGGTCGGGGCCGTCTTGGGGCTTAGTTGCCCTGTGCTTCGGCGAGGGTGGACAGAACCAGATCGTAGAGTTCCTGGGCTGGTAGCCCCTGAGCATCCATTTCCTCGATCCACGCGGCGTGAAGCGGTGTGGCAGCTTCGCGGAAGGCATCCAGCTCAGCTTGCGGCATCTCGACCCGTGCAACCTCGTTCTCTTCCAAGACACCATCCCAGCGCTCGATCAGTTCGGCGTAGTTGGCGAGGTAATGGTCAAGCGCTTCGCCCACGGCACCGTCCAGTGCGGCGCGGTGTTCGTCGGACAGGTCCTCATAGGCGTCAATGTTTACGACGACGGGGCAATTCACGGTGCCTGGGTTGAGGTTGGCAGTCCACCAATCGGCTTCGTTGATCGTGCCGAAGGACAGGTGCGCGTGCTGTGCGAAGGCCACAGTGTCGACAACGCCGCCCTGCATTGCCTGGTAGGCTTCGGTTGCGGTCACGGAGGTGGGCACACCGCCTACGGCCTCAAATGCACGACCAAGACCGCCAGTCGCGCGCACACGCATACCGTCAAAATCTGCAAGCGTTGCAGGCGGCTCACCCGTGCCGACGAGGTTGTATTGCGGCATGGGCGAAGTCATCAAAAGCATCGCGTTCCACTGCGCCATTTCCTCGGCCACGGCGGGGTGGTTGTAGACCGCGGTTGCGACGGCAACTTCTTCCTCAAGCGTGTTCACGCCGAGAAACGGCAGTTCCAGAACAGTAATCGCCCGGTTCTTGTCGGCGTGGTAGCCCGCGCAGAACTGCGCCATTTCGAACGCACCGATGGAAATGCCATCAAGGTTTTCGCGGTTCGAACTCAGACCACCATACGAAATGTTCAGCGTGAATTCACCACCCGTGCGTTCATCCAGCAGCTCGGCCAAACGCTCGACATGCTCCGTGAAGGCGCGGCGCTGACCCCACAGGGATACGTTCCATTCAACGGCGAAGGCCTCGGAACCAATAGTGATGGCAAGGGTTGCGAGAGCCGTGCGGCTCAGAAGCTTTTGCATGATGTCCTCCCTAGATGTCATGCGATCAAGTTGTGACGCGAAGTATGCGGCCTGTTTCAGGCTCTGTTTATGAAGAAATCCGCGCCGCGTCGGCGTTGTGCCCTGCGGATTTCCGCAAAGCTATAGCAGAGCGTCCTTGTCGAGGCCAAGTTTCACGATTTTTTCGTTCAGGGTCCTACGACCAATGCCAAGCGCCTCGGCCACCTCATCCATTCGCCCGGCATGTGCGGTTATAGATTTTGCGATCATCTCGCGCTCCAGTTCCGCAACAGCCGTACGCAGCGACTCTTGCTTGGGTTTCCCATCAAGCCCGGGTTCAATCGCAAGCGCCAGGCTTCCTGTGCCTCTACGCGCTGCCAGAACCCTGCGTTCCGCAACCGCACGAAGTTCTCGAACATTGCCGGGCCAGTCATGCGCAAGGGCTGCGGCAAGATCGTCGGGTGTCAATTCAGGTGTCGCTACATCATACACAAGAGACAGCTGATCGATAAAATGAGTAAGCAATGGCCGGAGATCCTCCTGCCGAAGGCGCAGCGGCGGAATTTCAAGCGCAAAAGTATTTAGACGATAAAGTAGGTCGCCGCGAAACCGCCCACTCGCAACGGCATCCGCAACGTCCTCGTTGGTCGCGGAAATCACTCTGAGGTTGACGGGGACAGGCGCGCTCGTGCCTTCCGGCGTGACGGCACCGTCCTCCAGAACACGCAGAAACTGCGCCTGAACATCCGGTGGGCATGCACAAACCTCATCAAGAAATAGCGTGCCCCCATCTGCTTGCAGAATGCGCCCGTTCGAGTGCCCGTCAGCGCCGAACATCTCGGCCACAAACGTATCGGCCGAAAGCAGCGCGCAATTGATGGCGACAAATGGTCTGTCGGGCGACGGACCAAGATCGTGCAAGGCGCGTGCCACCACATCCTTGCCCGTACCCGTTTCGCCTGTAATCAAAACGGGTGCCGCGGTGTCCGCCATATCTGCGATGTCGGCCCGCAACGCGCGGAGCGCGGGAGAATTCCCCACGAGAATGCGATCCAAACCGGACATTTGCACAAGTCGTTGGCGCAGCCGACTGTTGCTGTTGCGCATCCGTGTCCGTTCTGCGGCATGACGCAGAATATTAAGTAAGCGGCGGGGTTCGTAGGGCTTTTCGACGAAAGAATACGCGCCGTTTTGCATAGCTTCCACAGCCATGGGAATATCGCCATGCGCCGTCACCAGCACAACAGTGATGGTGCGCTGCGCTTCCACAGCGGCTAGCAAATCCAGGCCGGACATTCCCGGCATACGGACATCGGTTAGCACAACGTCTGCATTGAACTCATCCAGGGCTTGCAAGGCGAGATCTGCTCGGGGCACATCCCTGACACGCCACCCATCCGCTTCAAGCAAATCCACAACAGATTGGCGCATCGCCCGATCATCCTCGACCACCAGTGCCCGGAGCGGAGTGTCAGACGTCATTGGGCCGCAACTTCCTTGATCGTTCGTTCCGCAAGCACCATTCGGAACACAGCGCCAGGGTTTCCTTGGCGGTTGCGTGCTTCAAGCTTTCCACCGTGGTCGTCCATGATGCCCGATGAAATCGCCAAGCCCAAGCCCATGCCCTGACCGCTGGCCCGAGTTGTGACAAACGGTTCGCGAAGCTCGGCCAAGGTCGCTTCTCCCAAGCCGCTGCCCGTGTCTGATACTTCAACCCAAACCTTGCCATCACCGACCCCGTAGCTGACCAGAAGTGTTGGCGTTTCAGCCTCTTCCATCGCGTCAACTGCATTCCGCAAAATGTTGATCAGAACCTGCTCAAGGCGCAGACGTGCGCCGCGGACGATGATTGGATGACCGGGCTTATCGTGCACAACAGCGACTTTTAACGCGTCTAGGCTTGGCACCATCAACTCAAGTGCTGCATCTACACAGTCCCTCAGGTCAATGTCTTCAAATGGCTCGACGCGCGGTCTCGCAAAGAACTTCAACTGCCGCGTGATCCCTTCCATCCGATCAACCAGCCCACCAATTGTTTGTGTCAGCTTGCCGGAACTGTGCTTGATTTCGTGGGCCGCGAGTTGATTGCGCATTGCTGCTATGGGTTGGCCCAGTTCATGAGTGACCGAGGCCGACAATTGCCCAAGAGCGGCCAATCGGCTTGCACGCTCCAGCTCGCCCCGTGTCTCTTCAAGCCGTTGTTCGGCGCGGCGACGCTCTTCGATTTCCTGCGCCAACGCAGCGTTGGCGCGTCTTAGCTGTGCTTCCTCTTCCTCTGAACGTTTCAGTGCCTGACCCAACCGTTGGCTCCGTTGAAATTGTGCCAGAAAAAGACCCAATCCGGAGATCGCAAGAAAAGCGCCTGTAGCGAGCCATGCGCGCAATACCGCACTGTCGTTGCGACGCAGGTAGTGAAGTCGCCAGCTATGCGGAAGGCCAGCGCTCACAACATGAAGTCGCCATGAACCATTGATTTCGGCCCATCGCGCGTCCTCGTCCGCGCTCCAGTTTAGCGCCTCCAGGGCTTGCCCGGGGAATTGCCGCGCCGTTTCGATCCGCGAACGCTCATCCTGCGAAAGCGGGTCTAGCGCGCGATAGCGCCACATCGGATCCGACGCCAACAAGACAACGTCATGCCGGTCTGTCAGAAAGACCTGCTCTCCCGCGTCTCGCCAAGCCTGTTCAAACGGAGCCAGGCTAAGCTTCAATGCGACAACGCCTATGACCTCTCCGGCGTCGTTTCGAACAGGATCTGCGATGAAGTAGCCCGGAAGGCCGGTTGTGGCACCAATGCCATAGAACGTTCCGGTCTCTCCGTTGAGTGCTGTCTGGAAATAGGGCCGAAACGCGTAGGACTGACCCACAAAGCCGCCGGCATCTTCTACGTTAGAAGCCGCGATTGTGAGGCCGTCAGGTTCCATCAAGTATATGGCGTCCAGACCGGCCGCGCTCGCAAAAACGGCAAGACGCGCATTCAAGGTTGCTAGACCGTCGCCCTGGAGCCCTGAAATGACGAACGGATCAACGGCGAGCACTTGTGTGAGATGCTCAAAGCGCTCGACTTCCGATAGGACCGTACTGTGATACAGCGACATCCTTGCTTCTGCACGCTGAAGCTCTTGTGCTGTGAAATATCGGTAAGTCCCAACCCAAACACCAACAGCGACGCAAAGCGATAGAGCCACGAACAGCAGTGTTGCCGCCCCTCGCCGCTCAGGCTTGGCAATGTGGAAGGCGCTGAGCTTCACGGGATACTCTTTTCCGACACATTCGCACGGCTCGAAAACCTAGCCAAGAAAGACACATCCGACGCTGCGGCCATCATTCCACCCTGTTCCACGTCTGGCCGCCACATATGACACCACCCAGGACACAACCTGACACCCTTAGTTGATCCGCACCACGAAATCGCATTCGAGAGTGATAGATGCGGCCAGTTTCAACGTCGAGCAGTGTTCCTCCTGCATATTGTGCACCATCCCAAAGCATGTCTTGGATCAGAACGGTTCCGAAGAATTGAGGGTCGACGTTTTCTCCGCCACCATCGACGAGTGTGCCGCAATAATGCGTGCCGCAGGGGGCAAAGCTTACAAACCCCCAGGATCCATCACGCGCCCCGGTTTGCCAAAGACCGTCCAAGGAATGTGGCGGCGATGCAGTTTGCGCGAAGGCGGCCTGCAGCTGGAGCAATAGCAGCAACAATGACAGACAGAGGCGGTTCATATTGCGCCCATAGGCGCGGCAGATGGAACCGTGATTGCCACGCAAGTCACGTCTGGCCCGCAATCTGGCGTGCTAACCTGAAGGCCGGCTCGCTTTGCCTGCTCTTCGACGATCGCGAGGCCCAATCCGCTCCCCTTTGAGGCTTCGCCCTTTTGCCATTCCTTGTGCGAAAGATCCGCGCCGCCGGGGTTGCCAATTGTGAAAACGTACCCGTCCGACATTGAAATCCCATTCACCGTAACCTCGCCCGGTGTCCCATGAGCGATTGCATTGGACATCACATTGCAAAGAATGCGCATCAGCGCGAGCGGCTGGGTTGTCAACGCCGATGGGGCAATTGCCATTGCAAGGCGAAGATCGCGCTTCTCCGCATCACCTTCGAACATGCGCTTCAATGTTTCGCCAATCTGCTCGGCCTGGACCTCTTCGTGGCCCTCCGCAGTGATCCGTTCTTGTCTGGCCAGGGGTCGCGCATCACTCGCCGCCTCCTCAATGTAGCTTGAGGCCAACTCGTCGAGGTAGTCCAACGAGTGCTGCAAATGGTCTTTTGTTTCGCTTGGCATGTCTCGTGACAGTGACGCGAACGAAGTTCTGAGCGAAGATAGCGGCTGGCGAATGTCATGGGACGCCGTGGCCAAACGCATATTCCTGATATGTGCCACCTCAACTGCGGCTCGGTGGTTTTCCTGAGCGATCAACAGCTCCTCGTTAATGCGCGCCTTCTCTTCAGCTCGTTCGAGCGCTTCTTGCACGACAAGCTCCCGGTCAGATTTGAGGATGAAGATGTTCCGTATGAAAAGCGCCCCAAATCCAACCGTGATCGCCGCAATCAGAAAACGGTTGATCGCGACTGTCAGCTCCACGCCATCAAACCCGCCTGCGATCATGAATGATCCACCGATCAACACGCATGTCAAAAGCACCCAAATCAAATTTCGGATGATCGTGTCGTACCCCCCTCGCAATTTCGAGAAGGTAGAAACGGGCACGAAGTGCGCCACGGCCACTGAACACCCCGACAAGCTGAACAACAGGTACTGAAGATCTTGGGCCGCTTCCCGTCCCAAAAGCCATAGTGCCCAAATTCCAACAGCGCAGACCCGGTACGGCATTCTTAAATTGGCCCATTTGTGATCTCGCGGAATGGTTTGGGCAGCCACCAGAAAATTGACAGATAGCATCGCATAACCGCCAAGGATCAATTCTGCAGAAGAGACCTCAATGCCGGACCAGGCGATGCCTGTGATGTTTTGCTCGAACAAAGCAATGTAGATCAATCCAAGCAGAACAAGAACTGTGTATGCCGACCAGATCCACTGTCTGAGTGAGACCGCGATTGCGATCAGGACTCCCAAAGCGGATAGGTTTCCCAGAAAGAAGGCAGCCGCAGAAACCGCGCCCTGTGCCGCCTCAGTCAGAGTCTGTGGCGGCATGTCGAAGGTCACAGGGCCTACCGGTGGTGCGACTGAAACCGCGCATGCTAAAATTGCTGCGCCTGAGATTTTATTCAGCTTTGTCATAGGACTCCCGTCCTATACGATTTTGACAAATTCGCACGATCCGTTTGCAACAGGGCCGAACTACGATGAAACGCTATACTGCAATGCTTGCGGATGATCACAGGATTGTTCGAATGGGGCTCAGGGCCGCGATCGAACATGGTGAGATAGTTCACGATACGCCGATCGATATTGTGGCTGAAGCCGAGGATGGTCTCCAAGCCATAGAAGCCGTTAAGGCGCACCGTCCTGACCTGTTGATCCTTGATGTGTCTATGCCGGTGGCCTCTGGGGCCGAGATTGTTGTGGATATTCAGCGTTGGAGCCCTGACACAAAGATCGTTGTCTACTCTGCGGTGACGTCGCCCGGGTTGTTGGCACATTTGATTGAGGCGGGTGTTCACGGGTTGTTTGCAAAAGGCTCTGATGCGTCTTTGATGCTTGATGCCTTGCCGCTGATTTTGCGAGGCGGGTCCAAAGTTGACCCCTCGATCCTCGATATTGTTCGCGAGGCGCCGGAACCCGCGGTTTTGACGGCACGCGAACGTCAGACACTCAACATGGTCCTTGCGGGGCGAACCAATGCCGAAGTTGCTGAGATGATGGGGATCAGCCCCAAAACTGCCGAGAAACACCGTGCCAGCATGATGGCGAAGCTGGATGTTCGGAGCCTGTCCGAGCTGATGGCCAAAGCCTTGCAGGACGGCCTGATCGAGCAACATGGTTTGATGTAGGGGCAAAGAACGGCTCCTGAATTTCACCCATCAGACCTATCCTTCGCTGCAAGTGGATCATATGGGGAGTCCTCCCCATACGACGCATATCCAATTGCAGATAGGTATGGTGTACCGGGCGCTGAGCCCGACCACATCAAGCCAAACTGACTATCGTGGACCCTCAAAAATGATGCCGCAATCCAGTCGCGGCTGTCACAAGAACGGTCGCAGCGATCCTTTATTTGGCAATACAAGTTTCGTCTGGCGCTAAGCCGGACGTTCCCTGCCCGCCGCGCGCTCCGGGGTGGCGGGCAGGGCCCTAAACTCCACCCATTTCACAAATCAGGGCTTTGACGTCCTCAACGCCCTGCCGCGATTTGAGAGACGCAAAGACAGTGGCCCGGTCCGGACGCATTCTTTTGGAATCTCGATCCATGACCGACAAATCAGCCCCGACATGGGGTGCAAGGTCCGTCTTGTTAATCACCAAGACGTCCGACCTTGTGATCGCTGGCCCACCTTTTCGCGGGATTTCTTCGCCTGCGGCCACGTCAATTACATAAATTGTGAAGTCCGCTAGTTCGGGACTGAACGTGGCTGACAAATTGTCACCGCCGCTTTCGATAAGAACCAGGTCAAGGTCCGGGTGGCGTTCGGACATCTCGGCAACCGCGGCAAGATTGATGGATGCGTCTTCGCGAATTGCGGTGTGCGGGCATCCACCGGTCTCCACGCCGAGGATCCGATCCGAAGGGAGGATCTGCATCCGCATGAGAGCCTCCGCATCTTCCTGTGTGTAGATATCATTTGTGATGGCAGCGATCGAATGCGTGTCCTTGAACGCCTCACACAGAGCTGCTGTCAGCGTTGTTTTACCTGCGCCCACGGGGCCGCCTATCCCCACACGCAACGGGCCATTCGGGCTGGTCATGTTCTGAATATCCTTGAGTATTGGGATTCATGCCGCATCGATGCGATGTCGCCAATGAATGCGGATGAGGTCAGGACAGAAAGATCTCCGTCAGAGGTTTCCTGAGCAATCTCACAACATAACTTGGTCAGGTCGCGAAGTATTTTTTGCGCCTCGGTCTGGCCGATCGGGGCAAGCCGTTGTGCGCAAGATATCAGATTCGACAGCGTCGCCTGGGTTGCCATGCGGAGTGTGAGGTCCAGGGGCAATCCCTGCAGCTTGGCGGCGCGCCCCAGCGCAACTGGATAGGTTAGCGATGCAGGCTCTTGCTTCCAAATCTTATCGGTCACCAACCCAAACGCGGCCCCAATCTGAACCGTTTCCAGCGCACGTTCTTTTGAAGCTGCAAAAGCGCGAACTTTAGCATCGACCTTGGCCACGTCATCGCTGGTTTCTGCGTGCCATGCCGCAGCGATGAAACGTGCATCGCTTGCCCCGGCTCCAAACCGCAATATATCCTCCAGCCATGCGCGCAGTGTGTTGGCATCCCGGACATTGCCATCCTCAACCAACGACTCCAAGCCATGGCTATAGGCAAAGGCACCGACCGGATAAGCGGGCGAAAGCCATTGGGCCATTGTCAGAATTTGGTTTTCAGTGGTCATGGCTGTGCGTTCTTCCATGCCCGTAGGCACCACCTTCCGGTGTGAACGGTTCGTGCACGTCGCGTAGGCATGCACCAAGCTTTTCCAACATGTCCCGGATCACATGGTCGGGTCGGATCAATAGCCGGTCCTCTTCGATCTGACATGGCATATGGCGATTGCCGATATGCCAGGCCAGCCGCGTCATGTCGCCGGTCACTTCAAGCAGATCCTCTGGTGCCGCGACCACTTCGATCAATCGCCCATCTTCGAGCTTGAATGCGTCGCCATGGTTCAGGCTTGTGGTTTGCGCCAGATCGACAAGAAAGCGTTCCCCCTCGTCTGAAGTCAGAACCTTCCTGCGGAGAAAACGCGCGTCGTAGTCGAGGGTGACGCGGCCCGAACCGCCATGCGAATGAGTGATGCTATGACTTTTGATCATGGATATGGGAGGTCTCTTTCAAAACAGGAAATATCGCTGCGCCATAGGTAGGCTTTCCGCAGGCTGGCACGTCAGCAATTCCCCATCAGCACGTACTTCGTAGGTTTCAGGGTTCACCTCAATCTCGGGCAGGGCGTCGTTGAGGATGAGATCCTTCTTGCCGATCCCACGTGTGTTTGCGACGGCCAATGTTTGCTTGGCCAAGCCAAGCGTGTCGCTGATCCCAAGTGAGTGTGCGGCCGCGCTGACAAAGGTTACGGCGGAATGTTCGACGTTCCGTCCATATGCCGCGAACATTGGCCGGGAATAGACCGGCTGTGGCGTGGGGATAGATGCATTCGGGTCGCCCATTTGCGCGCAAGCGATAGACCCACCCAGTAAAACCATCTCGGGCTTCACGCCAAAAAAGGCAGGGTTCCAAAGGCAAAGATCTGCCCGTTTACCCACCTCGATACTTCCGATCTCGTGTGCGATGCCGTGGGCAATCGCTGGATTGATTGTGTACTTCGCCACATAGCGCCGCACACGCATATTGTCGTTTTCTCCCTTTTCCTCAGGCAGGCGCCCGCGCTGCTTCTTCATCTTATCAGCGGTCTGCCATGTGCGGATGATGACTTCACCTACACGACCCATGGCCTGGCTGTCGGACGCGATTATGGAGAACGCGCCCATGTCATGCAGGATATCCTCGGCGGCGATGGTTTCGCGCCGGATGCGACTTTCCGCGAAAGCCACATCCTCGGGAATGGATTTGTCGAGGTGGTGGCACACCATCAGCATATCCAGATGTTCCTCCACCGTATTCACAGTGAATGGGCGCGTTGGGTTCGTGGATGAGGGCAGCACGTTCGCATCGCCACAAATCTTGATGATATCTGGGGCATGGCCACCGCCGGCACCTTCGGTGTGGAACGCATGAATCGTGCGACCCTTGATTGCCGCGATCGTATTCTCCACAAAACCGGACTCGTTGAGCGTGTCGGTATGGATCATCACTTGCACGTCCATATCGTCCGCAACCGACAAGCAGCAATCAATGGCGCCCGGGGTGGTTCCCCAATCCTCATGCAACTTCATGGCGCACGCCCCGGCTTTGACCTGCTCTTCCAATGCGCCGGGGAGCGAGGCGTTGCCCTTGCCGGCAAATGCAAGGTTCATCGGGAATGCATCAGCAGCCTGCAGCATCCGCCCGATATGCCAAGGACCGGGTGTGCAGGTGGTTGCGAGCGTACCATGGGCGGGGCCAGTTCCGCCACCGAGCATGGTCGTTAGGCCTGAATGAAGAGCGTCCTCAATCTGTTGCGGACAGATGAAGTGAATATGGCTATCAAACCCGCCGGCGGTCAGAATACGGCCTTCCCCGGCAATAGCCTCTGTCCCAGGCCCTACAATGATGTTCACGCCGGGCTGCGTGTCGGGATTGCCTGCCTTGCCGATGGCCGCGATGCGCCCATCCTTCAAACCGATATCTGCCTTGATGATGCCGGTATGATCCACGATCAGCGCGTTTGTGATGACCGTATCCACCGCACCATCGGCGCGCGACGTCTGAGCCTGCCCCATACCATCGCGGATCACCTTTCCGCCGCCAAACTTGACCTCTTCGCCATAGCTCAACGCATTTTGGCCTGAACCGCCGGTCACGGCTTGGCCTACGGCCTCGGCCGTCAGATCGCGTTCCACTTCAATGATAAGATCCGTATCGGCCAGCCGCACCTTGTCGCCCACGGTGGGCCCGAACATAGCTGCGTAGTCGGCGCGTTTGATTGAAGTTGCCATGGCCTACAGATCTCCCATGATCTTTTGATTGAAGCCAAAGATCCGGCGGGCGCCGGCGATCTGGATCAGGGCGACCTCGCGCCGTTGACCGGGCTCGAACCGCACGGCAGTTCCAGCGGCAATATCCAAACGGTGCCCACGGGCGGCCTCACGGTCAAACTCCAGCGCCGTGTTGGCTTCGGCAAAATGGTAGTGGCTGCCAACCTGAACGGGCCTGTCACCTGTGTTGGCAACCATAAGCATGATCGCTTGGCGGCTGTCGTTGAGGGTAATCTCGCCCTCGGCGGGGATGATTTCTCCTGGGATCATTGCGGGGCCTCCACTATCGGATCGGTTGATGGACGGTCACCAGTTTTGTTCCGTCGGGAAAAGTCGCCTCGACCTGCACTTCGTGGATCATCTCGGGCACGCCATCCATGCATTGCTCGCGCGTGATCACCTGCGCACCCGCCTGCATCATGTCCGCGACCGACCGCCCGTCGCGCGCGCCTTCGACCACCGCATCGGTGATCAGCGCAATCGCCTCAGGATGGTTTAGCTTCACGCCGCGGGCCAGACGTTTGCGGGCCACCTCGGCGGCCATGGCCACCAACAATTTGTCTTTTTCTCGGGGGGTCAGATTCATCTTACAGCATCCAGCATCGGGGTAAGTCGGGTTGATAGAGTTGGTTCAATACGGGAATAAGGCTCTTGCGCAGTTCAAATCCGTCAGGGGCCAACAGGCGCAACACAAGTACATCCGGCAAAAGAAGCGAAGCTCCGGCAGTCACCGGAAGGAGGGCACGGACCGGATCAAGCTGGCTTTCCGCATCAGCAGCGACGTAAACCAAAGAGGCCATTGCGCGGGCCGAATTGGCAACGAACGGGCGGTCCAACTGTTGCTGGATGTCGCCTTCCATACGGGTGGCGTCCAGGTAAACGGGCACTCCGTTGCGATGTATCTCGACGCGGTCGGAGAACACCCCGCTGCGGATTGTCTCTTTCATCGCAGTACGGCCAAAAACGACAGGCTCGCAAAACAGCAGCTTTGCATCGCCTTGAAGGCTTATGTACGTGCGACGGGTCAATGCGCAGCCGTCGAACAGGATGGTTTCCTGTGGAAGCCAATTCAGGCGCGCCGATGGGCCGACGTTGATCCTGTTTACGACGCGCCCGGGTTCCGATCCGATTGCGCGATAGGCGCGCTCAGCCGCCTGGGTCGTCAATGTACAATCGGAGGCGATTTCTGCAGTGCACGAGTAGGCATCACCGCCTGTCACACCGCCTGCGGTGTTCACAAGTACCGCATCCAGGTGCTTGCCCGTGCGACGGGGGAAGAGGCATTTCAGAGAACCGGATTGGCGAAGGTCCTCAATCTCGGATCGATTGCGCCTTGATTTCACACCCAGAAATACGTCGCCAATGGCCCGCGGCTGCACGGGTGTCGCAGCAGCTGCGCTGATATTTTTCGGCTGGGTGATACGCAGGCCTCACGAATTCTTCCGCGCCCAACTTCATCGAGTCGCTCAGGGATGGCTACTAATTTTGCCATATTCGGCGCGCCCGTCCTTGATCCGCCGACTTTTTAGGCAAAAGCTCACAGTGCGCTCAAAAAGCCATCAAACAAATGCGACGGTTCGCACGGATCGTCGTACTCTGGTCGTCTCGGTCTGCAACGACTTCGCGGGCTCCGGCTTAAGCCGGCTCACTCACCGAATTTCGCTTATTCGGTGATTTTCCAAGAATGATCATGCCAAGCAGGTCGTCATCCGTGACGTCCGAAGTATTTACCGTTCCGACCAATTTGCCGTTTTTCATTACGCTCGCCCGATCGCAGAGCTTCAGAACTTGGTGCACATCGTGGTCGATCAGAAAGATGCCGATGCCCTCGGCCTTCAGTTGTTCGATCAACTCAGCCACCATCTGGGTTTCCTGAGGGCCAAGCGCGGCTGTCGGTTCGTCCATGATCAAGATGCGCGCATTGAAGTACACGGCACGCGCGATTGCCACGGATTGGCGCTGGCCGCCGGAAAGCGCTGAGACGGGTGCACTGAACTTCTGGAAATTCGGGTTCAGGCGGCCCATGATTTTGCGCGTTTCCGCTTCCATCGCATCGTCGTCGACGAGGCCGAGTTTGGTCGTTAGCTCGCGACCCAGAAACAAGTTAGCAGACGCATCGAGGTTATCGGCCAAAGCCAGTGTCTGGTAGATTGTCTCGACGTTGTAGGATCGTGCTTCCCGCGGGTTGGTGATCGTGGCCTTTTTCCCGTCGATATAGATTTCGCCACTGTCGGGCGTGTAGGCCCCGGAAAGCATCTTTATGAGCGTCGATTTACCTGCACCGTTGTGGCCAAGCAGGCCCACAACTTCACCTGGATGGAGATCTACACTGACATCATCCACAGCGCGAACACCGCCGAATGAAATCGACATATTTCGCATTTCTACAAGGGGGGGTGTCATCTCAGCGCGCTCCCAGACGTTTGCGGTAGATTGTGTCGATCAGGACAGCCAGCACCAAGACGACACCAACGACGATATTCTGATAGGGCGTCGGCATACCGACCATTGCCATGCCGGATTGCAGGCTTTGCATGATCAGCGCGCCAAGGATCGCACCATAGATCGTACCTGCGCCGCCTGCCAAAGCGGTGCCGCCGATGACAGCGGCGGCGATGACGCGCAATTCGTCCAACGTGCCAATGTCGTTGGTGTGGTTCGCCAGACGCGCCGAGGCAACGACCGCAGACAGAGCGCATAGCACACCCATTATCGTGAAAATCTTGACGGTCAGAAGGCGTGTATTGATACCCGACAGCTCAGCTGCATCCGGGTTGCCGCCGGTCGCAAAGATGTAACGCCCCAAGCGGGTTTTGCGCGCGATCACAGTCATGATGATGGCCACGGCGATCAGAATGAAAACGGAGATCGGCAAACCGTATCCTTGCGTGAAGCCCTCTGGCATCACTTCTCCGTTTGCCTCGAACATGCGCTCAAGCCGGCGGCTTGGGATCTGGTAGGCATTCAGGATTGCGATGAATCCGAGGATCGAGGCCGCTGCCAAAGTGGACATGACTACTTCGGCCCAGACAGGCTTAACTTCAAAGCCATGTCGCAGTTTCGCGCGTCGACCAGCCCACATCGCGGCAACGGCGGCCGTGGCCAGGATGACCCCCACGGCCCAAGACAGGCTTGGGCCGAGGGTGCCATTGGTTCCGCCAAACACCAGGAAGGTCGAATCGAGCGGACCAATCGTTGCGCCGTTGGTCAGGAACCAGGCGACGTTGCGCCACACAAGGAACCCCCCAAGCGTCACGATGAAGGCCGGAATTGCGAGGTATCCAATCAAATAGCCCTGAAATGCGCCGATCACCGCGCCGGCCAAAAGACCCACAAGGATTGTTATGATCCACGTTGCGGGATGGTTAAGCCCGAAGCCAAGCAACTGAGGCAGAATGTCCGTCTGCGTCATCGCCATGATGGCCGAGCAGGTTGCCAGCAGCGCGCCGACGGACAGATCGATGTGTCGGTTAACAATCACAAACACCATGCCACAAGCCATGATCGCGACCGAAACTGTCTGGATCGTCAGGTTGAATATGTTGCGGGGCGTCAAGAAACGACCCTCGGTGATCACGTTGAAGAGGATGCACAGCACCAAGAAGGCGGCAATCATTCCAAGAAGGCGGGTATCCAATCCGAGCTTCTTGAAGAGCGATGTCTCCGCAGGGGGCGGGGACAAGTCGGCGGTGTCAGTCATGGCCAGCTCCGGCGCGTTGTACGTTTGACAATAATAGACGCCCCATCCCCCTTTGAGATGGGGCGTCTAAATCACTTAGCACCAATCAATGTGATCAGTTACAGGGCGCGGGGCCGTCCGTGACACCTTGGCAGAGTGCATCAAGCTCGATCCAGCCCGCATCCACGACGACCGACAGGTTTTCCGCCGTGATCGGGACAGGCGTCAGGAACATCGAGGTCATGGTAACGCCACCTGGCGAGGTCCATTCCTGTGCACCCTCGATGTCGCCCATCGCAGCGCCGCCGGCCAATGCCACGGCGATTTCGGCCGCCGCGCGGCCCAAATCACGGGCATCTTTCCAAACCGAAACGGTCTGCGTGCCAAGAGCCACCCGGTTCAGTGCGGCATGGTCACCGTCCTGACCCGAGACAGGGATGCCGTCCATGCCCTGTGCGGCAAGGGCTGCGACAACGCCGCCAGCGGTGCCGTCGTTTGAGGCGACAACCGCATCAACCTCGTTGTCCACAGCCGTCAGGATCTGTTCCATATTGCGCTGTGCGTTCGCAGGTAGCCAACCATCCGTATAGGCCTCGCCAACAATGGTGATCGCGCCGGACGCAACGGCATCGGCAAGGATTTCATCCTGGCCGCCCCGCAGGAAGTCTGCGTTCGGGTCGGTGGGCGAGCCCATGATCATGACGTAGTTGCCTTCAGGTTGTGCCGCGAAAACCTCGCGTGCCTGCATCCGGCCAACCTCGACATTGTCAAAAGTCAGATAGAAGGCGCGGTCATCCTCAATCAGTCGGTCATAGGCAACAACCGGAATGCCCTCGTCAGCGGCCAGTTGAACGGCTGGTCCGATGGCTGCGGCGTCTTGGGCTAGGATAATCAGGGCATCAACGCCCTGTGCGATCAGGCTTTCAACGTCAGAAAGCTGACGTGAAGATGAGGATTGGGCGTCCGCCGAAAGATAACCCGCACCAGCAGCTTCCAGCGCCGCAACAATCGCCGCTTCGTCGGTCTGCCAACGCTCTTCCTGGAAATTCGACCAGCTCACACCAACGGTGATGTCCTGCGCGAAGACGGCGGTTGTAGCCATAATCGACATGGCCCCGGCGGCCAGAAGTGATTTGATATTCATGATGTCCTCCCATGGTTTCCGCGCAGGCCTTTTCGGCATTTGCCACGACGGGCTTTGCGCTCGCAAAACTTCTAGCATATTTTTTTCATGACACAAATTAAATATGCTACCTTGTGTAAGGCACTCGTGAAATCTCAGGGACTTCCGCATAAAAAGTGTGTATTTCGAGAAGGCTAGGGAATGAGAAGGGGAGGGTCCGCAATCGATGCAAGATCAACGAGAAAGCGGTCGCCAGCAGGTGTTCGAAGCGATTCGGAACGCCAACCAAATCGCCAGGATTGATATCGCAAAGGCCACCTCGATCAGTCCCGCCACGGTCACGGCGATCACGTCGGAGCTCCTGTCAGCCGGTCTGATCACTGAGTTGCATTCTGATCCAGTTCCCGGGGTCGCAAAGCGTGGACGCCCGCGTGTCGCTTTGTCCGTGCGGGGCGATGCTTTTCTCATTGCCGGTATGAAGATTGCAGATCGGCATGCTTCCGTTGTGTTGCTCGATTTCGTCGGCGAGACGATTGGCGAATACTCGCAACCCATTCCGAATGGTCAGATGGGTGCGGATGAGTTCGCGACGGTTATTCACGACGTTCTCCACGCTGCTTGCAACGAATGCGGAAGACGTCTTGAGGATGTTACCGGCCTTGGCCTCGGCATGGCTGGTCTGATCGATGCTGCGCGAAATTTCGTCTATTGGTCCCCGAGCCTGAAGGCGCGCAACGTTGAGTTTGGCGAAGCGTTGTCCAACGTTCTGCCAATGCCGGTCTTTCTTGATAATGACGCGAACCTTGTCGCCAAGGCCGAACAGCATTTCGGTGAAGGGCAGGGTGAGACCGATTTCATCGTCATTACGATCGAACAAGGTGTCGGAATGGGCATCGTGATCGGCAACGAAATCTACCGCGGGGAGCGGGGCTGCGGCGCGGAGCTGGGACACACCAAAGTCCAGCTTGAAGGGGCGATGTGCCGCTGTGGTCAGCGCGGATGTTTGGAAGCCTATGTTGGTGACTATGCCCTGCTACGAGAGGCCTCGGTACACGGGCAAGGCATCCCGCACGATAGTGTCGCAGCCCTATACGCCCATGCGAAGGCCGGTGATGCGACTGCGCTGAGCATCTTTGAGCGCGCCGGTCGTATGCTTGGAATGGGATTGGTCAACGTGATCAACATCTTCGATCCCAAATTGGTTATTTTGTCGGGTGAGCAAGCCTCGCTGGATTTCTTTGACGGCGATCGCTTGCTGGAGTGGGTAAAATCCAGTGTAGTCCAGGTCGATGCCCCCCTGCCCGAAATCCGCGTGCACCGTTGGGGCGACCTTATGTGGGCCAAAGGTGCAGCTGCCTATGCGATTGAAGCCGTGACCCGGCAGAAAATAAAGGGGCTGTCGCGTGATGCGGCCTAAGATTGCGGCAATCGGTCTTTGCATCGCGCTGCCGGTATCGGCCGAACCGATTTTTGAGCCGCGAGAAATTGCGCCGCATATCTACACGGGCGGCTGGGAATTCTTTGTCGGTGGCGGGCTTTCAAGTTTTGACTGCAACGGTGACGCCTTGCCCGAACTCTTGGCGGCAGGGGGCGAAAACCCAGCACAGCTTTTCTTGAACCAAAGCGACGAGGATTTGCGTTTCGAAGCCATCGACAGCGCCCTGTCTGTTACGCAAGTGATCGGAACCTATCCGCTCGACATCGACAGTGATGGACACATGGACCTCGTGATCCTGCGTGTTGGGCAGAACCAGATCTTTCGTGGTGTCGGCGCATGTGAATTCGAACTTTGGGATCGGGTTCCCTTGCCGGACGACGACAGCTGGACGACTGCATTCTCCGCGACTTGGGAACGCGATAATTCCTTGCCCACACTCGCCTTTGGAAACTACGTAGATAGATCCGATCCAAGTGGCCCGTTTGGCACCTGCGCCCCCAATCAGCTCTATCGCCCCGACGGAGATACCTATTTCGCTCCAGTGTTTTTGGAGCCAGGGTTCTGCGCCTTGTCCATGTTGTTTTCAGATTGGGCACGCCAGGGTCATTCAGACCTACGTGTTTCAAACGATCGGCACTATTACGTGCGTGATGGGGCTGAGCAACTGTGGGCGATGGAGGCTGAACCGCGCCTCTACTCCGAAGATGACGGCTGGATGCGCCATCAGCTTTGGGGCATGGGCATTGCTTCGCATGACATTGATGGCGACGGATGGTCCGAGGTCTATCTGACCTCCATGGGCGATCAGCGCTTGCAACTGCGCGACCCCGAAGTCGCTACGCCAACCTACACGGATGCGCCCTTTGACCGAGGCGCGACCGCGCATCGTCCCTTTACGGGCGGCGATGGACGCCCGTCCACCGGCTGGCACCCTGCCTTTGGGGACGTCGACAACGACGGCTTGGTCGATCTGTTTGTCACCAAAGGGAACGTGGAACAAATGCCTGGCAGCGCAATGGACGACCCCAACAACCTGCTGCGTGGACTGCCAGATGGTTCCTTTGTTGAGGTGGGGCTTCAGGCTGGAATTGCCACGATGGAGCGCTCGCGCGGTGCGGTGCTGACTGATCTGAACAGCGATGGGTTGCTTGACATTGCTGTCGTCAATCGTGGTGCGCCGATGGAACTCTACCAAAACGTCACCGAAAATGTGGGAGCATGGCTTTCGATTGACCTTCGGCAAACCGGCGCCAATGCGAGAGCTGTGGGCGCTTATGTTGAACTTCGGGCGGGGGAGCGTTTGTGGACCCAAGAACTAACCGTCGGTGGCGGCCATGCTGGGGGTAGTGCAGGACCGCTGCATTTCGGATTGGGTTCGTCTGAACTTGTCGACGTGACAGTGTTTTGGCCGGACGGATCAACAAGCGAGCATCCCGACGTAATGGCCAATCTGCGCGTCACGTTAGAGCGCCCCTAGCGCGGCACGTCTAACCCGCTGGGAACGTTGTTGGGTACGCCATACCGTCCAATCAAAGAGGTTTCGTCCGTCAGGGCCTGTAGAAAGGCGATCAAGTCGGAAATCTCAACCTCACTGAGCGTTTGAGGCGCAAGCTCGTTTGCCGCAGCGATTTCAGCCATTGCTTCCGGATCGTCCAGTACCCGCCAATCGTCCGAGCCCGGAAGGTTCGGAAGAATGGCTTGCGTGCGATCATATGCGTACAGTGAGGCAACCGGATCAAGATGATGGCGGATCACGGCCTCTAGCGTCGCGTACGCGCCGGAATGACCATAAGGTGCAGTCTCGGCCACATTGCGTAAGGATGGCGTGCGGAACGCATAGGCATCCTCAGGATTACCCGTCACGCGCATTCGCCCAATGTCGAGAGCATGGTCCTCAAACCGGGCTGCCTTTCCGGGCCCAAGTTGCGGCATCGCTATGGGATGGAAATCGTGATCAGTCTGGAATTGCCCGGAATGGCACGCCGCGCACCCTGCGGCGCCATAGAACAGATCCATGCCACCCATTGCGGCTGCGCTCAAAGAACCCTCGCCACGCAGATACCGATCGAACGGGCTGTCATCCGCCCGCCATTCCACGGCGATGAACTCTGCCAAAAGATCAGAGATATCTGTGAAGCCGATCTGATGACCTTCACCGTAGATCGCTTCGATACGGGCTTGGTAATCCGGCACGGCCCCAACGCGGGCAGAGATTTGGTCCCATGCACCTCCTTCAAGCGAAAGGTGTCCCAAACGCACGGATTGGGCGATCGGGTTCTCGGAATAGTGCCCGGCCATCTCGTCGGCGGACAAAACCGGAAACATGGCCTGTGCCGAAAGAACAGACGCAAACCCGTCGGTCATCGCATCGCCCAGGGGCGTACGAATACCGTTTGGACGTGTCGGATCGGCTTCCAATCGCCCATCGTGAAACATTACGCTGAATTCCTCGGCGCCCAGATTGAACAGGGCAGGGGAGTGCCTTGGGATGCGTTGTTCCGGAAGATTGTCCGGATCGACTCGCCGCTCCGGCCCTAAGCCGAAGGCTCCATCGCCAAGCCCCAATGATAGCCCGTCAGATGTTGCGAAACGCGGGTGGTGGCATGTCGCGCAAGCCACGCTTTCGTTGCCCGACAGGATCGGGTCAAAGAACAGGAGCTGCCCTAGCTCCACGCGCTCAGGTGCGAATTCGCCAAATTCGGCCATCTCAAAGCGCAGAAGGTCGGCCGGGTCAGCGAGCAGGGGGAAAGGCAATGCCAGCACGGCGATGCCCAAACCGCGTGTGATGAGCTGCTTCCTTGACCCAGAAGGCATGGGTCAAACGTACCCGTTGACGATGTTCTCCAGCAACTCCTGCCGACCGGATTTGGCGACAGGTTGGATATCCTTCGCCAGAACCTCGGCCTCAATCTCTTCAAAGGACCGTTTGCCTGCCAGCATGTCTTGCGCTTCGGGCGTGTCCCAACCGGCATATCGCGCGTCCAAGGGGGCAGACAAAGCGCCATCTTCAATCATCGCCGCCGCCGCTTTCACAGCACGGGCGCACACGTCCATCCCACCAATGTGCGCTATCAAAAGATCTTCCGGTTCGATCGATTGGCGGCGGAGCTTGGCATCAAAATTGGTACCGCCACTGGTGAAGCCACCGCCTTGCAGGATGTGGTAATAGGCAAGTGCGACTTCAGGAACTGAGTTCGGGAACTGATCCGTATCCCAACCGGACTGGTAGTCGTTCCGGTTCATGTCGATGGACCCAAAAATTCCAAGCGCCTGAGCCATTGCAATCTCATGCTCGAACGTGTGTCCCGCCAGGATCGCATGGCCTTGCTCGATGTTCACTTTGATTTCATTCTCAAGCCCATGGCGCTTCAGAAAGCCATATACCGTCGCAACGTCGAAATCGTATTGATGCTTCGACGGTTCTTGTGGCTTGGGTTCGATCAGGATGGTGCCCTTAAACCCGATCCTGTGCTTGTGCTCGACCACCAAATTCATGAACCGACCCATCTGCGCATCTTCGCGGCCAAGATCCGTGTTCAGAAGCGTCTCATACCCTTCGCGGCCGCCCCAAAGCACGTAGTTCTCTCCGTTCAAAGCATGCGTGGCATCCATGCACGCTTTCACGGTGGCCGCTGCGAAGGCGAAGACTTCGGGGTCAGGGTTCGTGGAGGCACCGCCCATGAAACGGCGATTTGACGTCATATTGGCCGTGCCCCACAGCAGCTTTGTGCCCGTTTCCTCCATCTTGCCGGCGAAATATTCAGTCATCACC
Source organism: uncultured Roseicyclus sp. (assembly GCA_947489665.1). Classification (GTDB taxonomy): domain Bacteria; phylum Pseudomonadota; class Alphaproteobacteria; order Rhodobacterales; family Rhodobacteraceae; genus Gymnodinialimonas. Next base: position 114,529 of record CANLEH010000001.1, read on the forward strand.
TGCAGATCGCGAAGGTTGTCGGCGTGACTGTCGTGTTCAGGCCGCACGTCGTAATCATGGAAGCAGAAGTACGGCGCTTTCAATAGTTGGAACATGTCGAACGCGGCATCTGCTTTCATGCGGCACAAATCCATCGTGTCGCCGGGGAACCAGGGGCGATCAAACGTCTGGCCGCCAAACGGGTCCGTGCCGGGCCATACGAAATTGTGCCAATAACAGACTGCGACGCGCAGGTGCTCCTCCATACGCTTGCCCATAACAACCTCATCAGGATTGTAGTGCCGGAACGCGAGCGCCGAGGTGCTTTCGGGCCCTTCGAATGGAATGGAGTCGATGCCGGCAAAAAAACGTGAGCTCATGAGAGGGCTGCCTTTATGTTGGGATAGAGGGCCTGATATTGAGCGTAAGAGGCTTCGTACGCCGCGCTCAAAGAGCGATCAGGTTCAATGATATGGTCAATTTCGGGTTGGACCATTGTGTCGGTGATGCTGTGCCCGTCACCCACCATCGCAAGCCGCACCGCGCCCAACGCGGCTCCGAACTCACCGTCAGCAGGGCGGGCCAGCGGAACGTCGAGGATCGTGGCAAGGGCGTGGAGCCAGTAGCTTGACTTCGTGCCGCCACCCACCGCGATTAACTGGTCGACCTGTGCGCCCGTTGACCTGAGGGCCCCGAGCGAGTCCCGTAGCGCAAAGCCTACGCCCTGCATGACCGCTGCTGTCAGGTCGCTTCGATCCTGGGCGATGTCCAATCCTATGAACCCGCCGCGTATTTCCGCGTCGTTGTGCGGCGTGCGTTCACCGGAAAGGTACGGCAGGAAATGTGTGGCGCTCGGCGCTGTCGGGCAATCCGGCAATCGGCTGGCCAGCTTGGCAGGCTCTTCACCAACAAGGCGCCCAAGCCAATTCAGGGCGTCCGTTGCCGCGAGAATGACCCCCATCTGATACCACCGATCAGGAAGCGCGTGGCAGAAAGTGTGGACCGCAGTGTCCGGGTCCGGGCTGCAAGTGTCGCGTGCCGCGAGGATGACACCGGATGTTCCAAGCGACACGAAGGCCTGCCCCTCCTCCACGCAACCGGATCCGCAGGCAGCGGCCGCATTGTCAGCCGCGCCACCGACAACTATTGCGGAGTGAGGGATACCAAACTCTTCAGCGACGGATGCACGCAACGTGCCGGAAATCTCTGATCCCTCCACAAGATGCGGCATCTGCCCTAGGCGCATCCCACCTTTTGCTAGAAGAACCTCTGACCAATTGCGTCCCGCAACGTCACACCATGATGTGCCAGCCGCGTCTGACAAATCCGTTGCGTGCTGACCCGTAAGGTAGAGCCGCAAGTAATCCTTTGGCAGAATGACCTTAACGACCCGGTCAAACAGGTCCGCTTCCTGCGCGGCCATCCAAGCAAGCTTGGGCGCAGTGAATCCGGGAAACACAATATTCCCCGAAATTCTGCGAAACTGTGGATCGGAATCCAGCGCAGCGGCTTCGTTTGCTGAACGCGTATCATTCCACAGAATACACGGGCGAAGCACTTTGTCTGACCCATCAAGAGCGACTGCGCCGTGCATTTGGCCGGAAAGCCCGATCGCACGCACACGGGCAAACGCCGTGGGGTTCTGGGCCCGCAAAGCCGACAGACAAGACCGCAGGCCATTGATCCAGTCTTCGGGGTCTTGTTCACTCCAACCCTGATGTGGGTTCTGAACAGTGAATGAAGCCGATGCAGAATCCACAGTTCGACCGGCATCATCTGTGAGCAAGGCGCGCAGACCCGACGTTCCAAGATCCAGACCGAGATACATATTCCTCCCAACGCGCCCGTTATGGCTAATTATTTTTTTCACAAAAATAAATCAGCGAAAATGCGTTGAGTGTCAAGCCCGTGCCGCATGACACGCCGAGCGGAAGCGCATGCATTGTGGAGCGAGCAGGCCTGGGCCGCACAAGTTCTTTGGGTTTGATCCGCCCAAATGAATGGGCGCCCATAACCTTGGGCGCCCTCAAATCTCGCTTTGCTGAAACGGCCAAGTTTCCGTTTTTTTGGCCGAGAAAAGGCTCTAGCTCCCTCGGCCTGCAACGATCCGGTCGAGGATCATAGCGCAGAAGAGGATGGCCAAGCCCGCCAGAAGCCCTTGGCCGGCGGCAGCAAATTGCAGCGCTTCCAGGACATCTTCGCCGAGGCCTTGCGCCCCGATCAGGGAGGCAACGACAACCATCGCCAGTGACATGAGGATCGTCTGGTTCACACCAGCCATGATGGTTTTGGCAGCCAGCGGCAACTCAACCCGCCACAGCAAATACCGGGGCGTTGCCCCGAACGCTAAGGCGGCTTCACGCACCGTCTCGGGCACCTGTTGCAGGCCCAGAACCGTGAATCTGATCACGGGTGGCGAGCCGAAGATCATCGTCGCGACCACGCCCGCAGGCTTGCCAGAGCCGATAAAGGCCACGACCGGGATCAGATAGACGAATGACGGCATCGACTGCATGAAGTCGAGGATCGGGCGGACAATTGAATACGCCCGTGGCCGCCGCGCGCAGTAAATGCCAAAGGGGATGCCAAGCGTGATCGAGATCAGAGCAGCTGCGCCCAGAAGCGCGACGGTTGTCATCGCCTTTTCCCAGAAGTCCAAGAGGCCCAAATAGGCAAGAGCGACACCGGTGAAGATCGCCAGACGCGGACCCGCGCTGAGATACGCGAGCATCAGGATTACGAAGGCCACGACGGGCCAAGGTGTGTCCACAAGTATGACTTCGATCGCATCAAGCAGATTGCGCATACCGGCGGTGATGGTGTCAAAGACACCTCGCCCTGCGCGGCGGAGCCAATCGAACCCGTCCTGAATCCAGTCACCCACAGCCAAGCGCCAGTTCCCATCCGTAGGGAACTCTGCAAGCAGGGCAAACGCTGTTGGCTGCGCAAATTGCATAGCTGACAAAATCACGGTGGCCACAAACATGATGGTTGCAAGGGCCATGCGCGGGATGGACCAACCCGATGCGAGCGACCGGTCTGAGCGCCACTTCGCAAACTGATGTTCCAAGGTCGAATTCGCCAGCGCAGCTTGGATGAATTTGACGATGCCAAGGGCTACCAAGCCACCGCCGATGAACCAAAGACCGGTTGCATCCGCTGCCGTCGCCGCCGCTTCGGCATCGGCCAAGGCCCCTTCCAAGGCTTCAGCTGCGTTTCTGAGGCTTTCAACGGTTGAGGTGTTTCCAGAACTCTCCGCCGCTTCAATCTGCTGGTAGCGCAGATCCAGCGTGGCCTGGATGCTTTCGGCCCGCGTCCGCTGGTCCGAGCCCAGATCACCGAACAAGCCCATGCCGATCTGGATAAAGGCCGCAGTTTCAAGGATCAGGAAGCCCAGGAACCAGTTCCACAAGCCCCGTGCGCCGAACCAGATTGGGCCGAGGATGGCCGCAACCCAATTGAGCGTGAATTTGTAGCCGGGCGCTTGAAGGATGCTGCCGAAAACACGCCGGTAGTAGGGCTGCGACTGGCCAACAAATTCGTCAATCAGTGGCTCAAGGCGGGTGATGTCGTTTTTTGTGTTCATAACCTTACCCCTGATTTTCCTTGATCGCCCGGATCAGACCCGAGCGATTGATGACGCCGACGGTTTTGTCGTCTGCCACAACTTTCACGATGCCCGAGCCATCCATGCACAAATCCATCAGTGCGCTGAGGTCCATGTCGGGTGCGGCTTCCTTGGCGTCTTTTGGGACGTCACCGTGTTCGGATTTGAACCGGTCCACCGGCGTCATAACCGAATGCGCAAAGATCATGTTGAGTTTGGATATCCCTGCAACAAAGTCGCTGACGTACTCGTCTGCAGGATTGAGGATGATCTCCTCCGGCGTACCGATCTGCACGATGCGCCCGTCTTTCATGATCGCGATGCGATTGCCGATGCGGATCGCCTCATCAAGGTCATGCGTGATGAACATCGTGGTCTTTTTGAGCTCCTTGGACAAAGCCATGAACTGATCCTGCAATTGCTTGCGGATCAGCGGGTCCAATGCTGAGAAGGGCTCATCCATCAGAAGAATGTGCGGGTCCGAAGCGATGGCGCGGGCCAGGCCCACGCGCTGTTGCATGCCGCCCGAAAGCTCGTGGGCGTACTTGTCTTCCCATCCGGTCAATTCCACCAGGTCCAGCACGCGGTCGGCCTCTGCCCACCGCCGCGCTTTGCCAGCCCCGCGGATTTCCAATGGCATCGCAACATTGTCGCGCACAGTACGGTGCGGCATCAGCCCGAAGTTCTGGAAAACCATCGCAACCTTATGGTTGCGCAATTCGCGCAACTCGGCGTCGTTCAAGCCCATCACGTCGCGTCCGTCGATGCGGATCTCGCCCGCAGTCGGCTCAAGAAGCCGGTTCACATGGCGCACCAGCGTGGACTTGCCCGAACCCGACAGGCCCATGATGCAAAACAGCTCCCCTTCTTCGATCTCGAAGCTCGCATCGGCAACGCCAACGACACATCCAAACCGACTAAGGACTTCGGCCTTTCCAAGCCCTTCGGCGTGAATCGCGGCCAAAGCTTCCTTGGAGCGGTCGCCGAAGACCTTCCAGACACCGCGCGCGTCAATTGCGATTTCCTTGGACAAGGCATCGCCCCCCGTATCTCGATTTGCAGAAAAAAATTTGACCACGGCAAGACAATGCCTGCCGGGGTCGGGCTTACCAAACAGGGATCAGTTCAGCCCAAGCCAGCCGTCGATCATGTCGGAATTGGCTTCCATCCAGGTGGCAACGGCTTCATCGATCTCAACACCATTCTCCACGACCTGGAAGGTCAGCTCCGACAGCTCGGATGCTTCCATGTCGATCGCGCTCAGGAACGCTGCGGCGGCAGGGTTCCGCTCCAGAAGCGAGTTGGAATATGCCACGCGGATTGTCTTGACCGGCTCGCCCGTCATGATCGAGCTCTCTTCGAACCAGTTTGCAGACTGGTCCGCTGCAACCATGGTGTACATGGACTCGTCATAGGGCGGCTCTTCCAGCATGGTCACGTCATAAAGCGCATGCACGTAGTGCGGGGCATAGCAGTAGAACACTGCGCCTTCCTGCGCCTCGATCAGATCACGAAGGCGGCTGTAGAATACCGTCTCGTCCTCGGTGGTGGGTGTCAGAAACGTGCTGATGCCGTAGTCCCGCACGCGAACGCTGAAGGTGTTGGTCGACGCCCAACCGGATGCACCAACCCAAACTTCACCCATGCCGTCTCCATCGCTGTCGAACAGCTCCTGCGCGGCGGGCGTTGCAAGGTCGTAGATGGTGCGAATGTTGTGTTCTTCGGCCATGTAAGTCGGCACGCATAGACCCGAGCTTCCTTCATAGGACCCTTCCGAAAGCGATACGGTTTCGGTGTATTCATCAACGAAGCTCTGCTGGTTCGGAAGCCACACATCGGGGTGCACGTCAATGTCGCCACGGCCGCCATCCATGGCGGCAAAGATCACTGCGTTGGCGCCGGGCGCGTAACCCACTTCGCCGCCGAGGCGTGTCTCGATGACCTGACCAATCAGGTTTGCCATGATACGTGCGCCGGGCCAGGATGGCTCGCCGATCATCACGGTCTCCTGCGCGGTTGCGGCACCGGCGGTGATCGCCATGCCAAGCGCAGCAGCGCCAAGTGTCAGTTTTTTCATTAGATCTTCCTCCTGTTGGATCCGATTAAGCCCGAGCTCTGGATCGGCTCGGGTCGATGAATGGAATGTTCGTGACACACGCGTCGACACGTTTCATGCGACCATCAAGCATTCCGATTTCCAGCCTCGTTCCGGGCTCTGAGTGCTCAACGGCGAGGCGTGCCATGGCAATGCCGCGCTCAAGCGAAGGTGAGTGGGTTGCAGACGTGACGATGCCAACAGGTCGCTCACCGGCAAAGACCTGTGCGCCGTGATGGACGAGGTCATCACTGTCCATCAGCAAACCCTTCAACACGCGCCGAGGCGCGCCGGCATTCCGTTCCAGCGCGTCTTTGCCCACAAAGTCTGCTTTCTTGAAATCCACGGCAAAGCCAAGCCCGGCCTCCAATGCATCAACGCCCGGCGCAAACTCAGCGCCCTGCGCGGCGAGCCCGGCTTCGATGCGAATGATTTCCAATGCGGCTCCGCCCATGGGTTTCAGGCCGTGGTCCTCACCGGCCTTCATGACAATGTCCCAAAGCTCGGGGGCATCACTGGTCGCGCAGAACAGTTCGTACCCAAGCTCGCCGGTATAGCCAGAGCGCGCCAACATGAACGGAAGCCCCTCACGATCCCGGACACGTGCCATCGTGACGCCGAACCATTTCAACTCATCCAGCGCGGGAACATGCGGCTGCGTAAAAACGATCTCGCGTAGAATGTCGCGGGACTTCGGCCCTTGAAGTGCGAGGTTCGGCAACACGTCGCTCGAGGCATTGATGCGAACCTGCAGCCCGTATTCAGTCGCCAAAGCCGACAGGTGCCGCCCGCTTTCCTCTGAGCCGCAGCACCAGCGGAACCGCTGCTCTGCGATCCGAAACAGGGTGCCGTCGTCGATGACTTCGCCTTGTGTGTCACACATCAACGCGTAAGTGCCGCGCCACACGGCCAGCTTGGCCACATCGCGGGTCATGGCTCTTTGCAGCAGCCGTTCGGCATCTGGGCCTACGACCTCATATTTCCGCAAACCGCTCATATCCTGCAGCGTGGCGGCGGTGCGACACGCCCAGTATTCTGCAATGGTCCCAACCGTCGAGAACGAGTTGGGGACCCACAAATTCCGAGCAGGCTGGAAGTCACGGGTGAGCTTGCTGGTTGCCGGATGAAAGGCCGATTCCTGGCTTAAGGTCACAGGCGCGTTCTCTTTCTCTCGATATGCAACGGCCCGTCGGATCGGGGCGTCGGAACGATAGATACGGACGTGAATGTCAGTGGGGTTCCAGCCATTTATCGGATCTATTTCGTCCGGGCAGGCCGTGCTGACACAAACCAGGGGCTGGATCGCGCGCAAGGTCACGTAGTCGCCTGGCCGGGACCAGCTTTCTTCGGTTTGAATCCGATGCGTTCCAGCATCGATCCAAGTGTTCCAGAAAAAATTTATGGCGGGCCAAGCCGTACGTCGCGCCACACCAAAGGGTTCAACAGCATTCGAAATATTGTCCGAGCAATTCACATGCCCCGGATAGCCGGCCTCTTCATAGCCGCGCGCCGTGCAAGCCATTCCGAAGGTGTCATGTCGCCCACAGGTGTCCTGCACCACATTCAAAAGCGGTGCCATATCGGCATCATAGAATTTGTCGAACAATCCAGGCCCCGGATAGGCCCGCCGCAGCATCGATCTTGTGGCAGTGCTGTCGATCAAACGTTCCTGCCCGGCCTGCAACGCCTCTGCAGAAAAGGCCATGAAGTCGGAGCATTGCTGACCTTCAACATCGATGACCTGCAGGTACTCACCGGGCTGCAATTCATACGCTTTTGCCGTGCCGCGGAGGATGGTGAACTCGTCTCGGACCTCACCCAACGGAGGTGGAAGAAGCGGGCTGTTGCGTGAAATGGAGCGGACGGAAAATCGGAGCGCATCCGGCAAAAGCCCGTCCGTCAACAGGGTGCGGTCCAGGCAATTCAAGACCCAGAGTGTGACAGACGAGCGGGCTTTCAGGATTAGCGCTTCGTCGCCGCCACGCAGAGGTGCGACGGGCATGTCATCATCAGGGTTGAGGCCCCGAGCCATAAGCCAACCCGCGATCTCGGCCCGATCAAATCCATCTGGCAACGGGCCCGTGCGGGCATCAAGCCCAAGCGCATCAATTGCAAACCGACCGTTCGCGTCAAAGGCGGAAACAAACGCAGCATGCGTATCCGTCAGGCCTTCGATGCATATGACGTCATCTGCACAAAGCTCGAAACGAACCGCTTGCCGTGGATGGACATAGCCTTCTTGCCCCGACATCGGCGCAGCAAGACCGGGAAAGTGCCGTCCGCTCGAGGCAGGCACTCGGTTTTCGATCAAGTGGATGGGCAGCGCATCCATAGCGTCCACTCTTGCATTGTAACCGGTTACAATTGGGTAGAGTTGGCATGCCGCTGAGTCAACAGTTTGCTTTATCGTAGCCGATCTGAGACAGATTAATCGTGAACTCGTCCTTCCCTCCCAAGCGTGCGACCTTGCGCGATGTCGCCAGAAATGCCGGCGTTTCAGTGGCAACGGTGTCCCGTGTCTTGAACGGATCAACCCTGGTCACGGAAGACACGCGCACCCGCGTGACCCAAGCAATCGAACTGCTTGGGTTTGTGCCAAGTGCAGCGGCGCGGACGCTGAATTCCGGCCGGTCCCGCACCGTGGGTGCGCTTGTGCCGACATTGGACCACTCGATCTTTGCCCGCTATCTCGACTCCCTTGAAAACCGGTTGTCTGAACGGGGATACGCCCTCGTTGTTGCGGTCACCGGCGGCCAACCAGAGGTCGAAGAGCGCAAGGCCATGGGCTTGATCGACATGGGGGTCGATGGGCTGATCGTATCGGGAAAGACCCATACGCAAGGTTTTGATGCGCTGGTCGACCGCTTTCATGTGCCAACGCTGATTACGTCGTACTACGACCCTGATGCACGCTATCCGACCGTTGGCTACGACAACGGTGCAATCGCTATGAAAGCCATTGAATTCCTAAAGGCACTTGGACATCGCCATGTCTTTGTGGCCCACGGCCCGGTGGACACCAACGACCGGATTGTCGCGCGGGTGGAGGCGATACGGCGCCACACACGCGACATGGAAGCGGAGTTTCTTTCGGTGTCGATGAACGTGGCTGGCGGTGCGGACGCGGTGCGCCAAATGGCGGGTGCCACCGTCAAACCGTCGGCGTTGCTATGCCTTTCCGATGTTCAGGCTTTGGGTGCGCTGTTTGAGTTGCAGCGATTGGAGATTCCTGTGCCTGATCAGATCTCGCTCATGGGCTTTGATGATCTCGAATGGTCTGCGGTCAGCCAGCCCGGCATCACGAGTATTCATTTGCCGGCGGAGGCGATGGGTGATGCCGCGGGCGATGCAATTGTCGATTGGATAAAATCCGGCCAGCCTGCGCAGCCCGTCTCGCTTGAGGCTGCTATCAAACAACGAGCCTCCACTCGTAGCGTGATCTCTCAAAGGTAGTGGTGCTGAAGGACGAGCGACCGATCGGAAGCCGGCCAAAAACGTGCACAGTGACCATAGCGCGGACGGCTCCACTCCCCGACACGCGGGGCCAAAGGATCAGAACATGACAGGGGCAATTCTGATCAAATGCCGGTGTTTTGAAAGCACCCCACGGGGCGGCGAGCGACCCGGATCAGGTGGCGGCTGTCAGGTCAGCCTTGAAAGAAGTCACCGGGGCCTGCCGCATATGGCATCAAACACGCAGACTGCCAAACGAGCCATCGAACGCATCCTCGTGTGCTAAGCATCCAACCTACGCAATGCGTGTTGCGCGGTGTCCAGAAGAGGGGTCGCAGGAAAGTCGCCAAGCCCGAATGCGGCAGACAAACTGGTATGCACGCTCTTCTCAATGGGATTAAGACCAAGGCATTCATGAAAGGTGGCAACCGCATCTGCGCCCGGCATGTAGCTTTCATCGGCAAGGATCAGGGCGTGGGCCAGAACGCGCTGCCGGCCCCCGCCAATGGGGCGAAGCCGTTGGGCGGTGCCAACGATTTTTCGCCCGTCGACCGATAGATTCCAGGCACCGTCGCAAAAGCTGCCCGGGGTGTCGCCGGTTTTCAGTCGGGAACCATGAGGGCCAAGCCCATCGGTGATGATCTGCGTCAGCAGCCGATAGCCCGCTTCGATCGTAAAACCATTCGGCGCGTCAAACGCGAGAGCAATGTTTACGCTCCCAGGCCCTTGCGGCACGGCGCCGCCGCCCGTGGGACGCAGATGAACAGGGTATCCAAGCCCCTTCAAGGCCAGCGCCGCCGCGTCGAAGCCCGCCTTCTTCTCAAAGCGTCTTGGGCAGACAACGGCACGGGATGCCGCTGACCAAAGCCCTACTTGCTGCCCGCCTGACACAAACAGCCCATGCTCGAACGCCAGACCTTCGGCTGCGGTTTCTACTTTTGTGATCATGGCTTGGGGCTCACGGGCAATTCGATTTTCGTACGGCTCAGGCTCGGGCTCGGGCTCGGGCTCAGTAAGCCACCATCTTCTGTGTCGTCCAGCATGCAATGATCCAATGAAGCGGATCGCGACTGAAGGAAAGCCGAGGAGGCACTTTTATCCGCAACCGAATTCTGAATTCGATCGGGGCTTCTGTATTGGCCTAAAGGAAGAAAATACATCCTCCCCAAGGCGTTATAGCCGATTACCAAGGGCGAGCGCTTCAATTTCGTGCTGTGGCTTTTCGGCGACCACGGGCAAATTCCGCCATCGGGTGGGCCAGTGAAGGCCGCAAGTGCCAAGGAACGCTGGTCGATACCCGACGCAAAAAACGACGGCTTCGCGCCGTTCTAACACGCATGGGCCTCCGTCTAGGGAGGCCCTTTCACATCGTTCGGGTGATCGAATTTGAACCCATAGCAGCACGTTAAGCCTAACTTTTAGGCAGGGTTCGCCCCGGCGCAGGGCGGGTGCTGGAAACCAATTGAAGTTCCCGCCCGTTGCGCCAATCCACGGCGTCATCATGCGCACTGCTCTCACAATTGTTGTCGTCGAAGAAGATCGTGATCGCGCGATTGCAATTGTCGATGCCCTCAAAGATGAGGGCGAGAATGATGTGCATGTCATTGGAAATATGACAGGCTTGGCGCGCCGGATCGCCGCCTATAGCCCCGACATCGTCCTGATAGACATTGATCACCCGACCCGCGACGTCATCGAGGAATTGACCCTCGCGTCGGGCCCGCTGGAACGACCGGTTGCCATGTTCGTGTCAGGTGCGGCAGGGGGCCTTGCAAGAGCTGCGGTTGAGGCGGGCGTAACAGCTTACGTCGTGGATGGGTTGCACCCTGATCGCCTCAAACCGGTCATTGACGCGGCCATCGCTCGGTTTCAGATCATGCGCCAGATGAGGACCGAACTGGATGAAACCCGTCGCGCCCTCGAAGAACGCAAGGTGATCGATCGTGCCAAGGGCCTTGTGATGAAGGCAAGGCAAGTCGACGAGGAAGAGGCCTATGCCATCCTTCGCAGAGCAGCCATGGATCAGGGAATGCGGGTGGCCGAGGTTGCGCAGTCATTGGTCACAACGGCAGGACTGCTCCGATGAAGTCGGTCTCGGTCTCCGTTGCGTATATGCCGCTGGTTGACGCCGCTCCGTTAATCGTTGCTCAGGAAATGGGGTTTGCAGAGGCCGAGGGCCTCGCCCTCGATTTAATCCCGGCCCCGTCATGGTCTTCGGTACGCGATATGCTGGCCTTCGGGCGCGTTGATGTGGCGCATCTGTTGTCGGTGGTTCCGGTCGCTATGGCTTTGGGCTTGGGTGGGGTCAGTACGGCCCTCTCCGCCGTCTCGGTTCTGTCGGTCAACGGAAACGCCATCGGGGTTAGCCGAGCGTTAGAGGCCAACTTACGAGACATCGGGTATCTCTTCGATTTCGAGGACGCTCATGGCGCCGGGGCCGCCCTCGCAACGGTAGCCCCGCAGGGGCTGACCATTGGCGTGCCGTTTCCTTTCTCGATGCACATCGAATTGATCGAGATTTGGCGCGAAGCGACCCCGTTGCGTGGCATACCGTTGAAGATCCGAACTGTTCCGCCGCCCATGATGGCGCAGGCCTTGGCCGAAGGCGAGATCGATGCATTCTGCGTTGGGGAGCCATGGGGATCAATGGCAGTGGAAGGCCATGTCGGCGCGCTCCTTTTGCCGGGCCGCGCGATTTGGAATTTCGCCCCCGAGAAGGTCTTGGCCACACGCGCCGAATGGGCGGAAACCGAACCGCATCTGTTGGGCCGTCTGATCCGCTCCGTCTGGCGCGCAAGCCGATGGCTGGCCGATCCGGCAAGCCGAACCGCGGCGGCAGAGCTCTTGGGTCGTCCGCAATGGCTGGATGTCCCTTCCGAAATCGTCGACCGGGCCTTGACGGGAAAGCTGGCGATTTCACCGGGCGGAGAGCTTCGGGACGTGCCCGCGTTCCTCGAGTTCCACAACAGCGCCGCGACCTTCCCTTGGCGAAGCCAGGGCAAGTGGATCGCACATCGCCTGGCGCTACGATCCGGATTGGATGTGCCTGCTGCAATGATCCGCGCAGCGGATGTCTTCCGAAGTGATCAATACCGTTTTGCGCTGGATGGAACTGGCGCAGACATGCCAGGCGCCTCTGAAAAAGTAGAAGGCTCTCTCTCTAGCCCCATGGCGGTGGGGTCGACTCGGGGGGAGATTGTTTTGGGGCCGGATGCTTTTTTTGACGGACGCATTTTTGATCCGTTCGAGGTGTGATGCCCAACTTTTGGGCAAACTCGCCTGAAAGTTGCGGCAGTGCAGCATTTACAACTGACCAAAACGCAAACGGGCTTGCGTGCACACACAGCACTCGCAATCCTAGGCGTGTCGAAGGCAATGGCGTCTTCACACACCCTTTCTTCCCACCGACCGGGATGTCTGAGCAAAGCCGCTCGATGCCGCTGCGATCTGCGCAGCGTGTGTCAGCGGCTTTTGTCATTTTTAGCCCTTCGCGCCTCCTCCCAAAAAACGTGCGTCGGGCATCAGGTAGGAGACCATCCATGAAACGCCTTTTTGCAGCGCTCGCTACGACCACCGCTCTTAGCGCGCCGTTGGCGGCGCAGGAGCTGGAGATTGACGAGCTGACCTTCGGCTTCATCAAACTGACCGACATGGCGCCGCTCGCTGTGGCCTACGAACTGGGCTACTTCGAGGACGAGGGTCTTTTCGTCACCCTTGAAGCGCAGGCCAATTGGCGCGTCCTTCTCGACGGTGTCATCGATGGCACGCTCGACGGCGCGCACATGCTGGCCGGTCAGCCCATCGCGGCCACTATCGGCTACGGAACACAGGCCAACATCATCACGCCATTCTCGATGGATTTGAACGGCAACGGCATCACCGTATCCAACGAAGTTTGGGATCTGATGCGCCCGCATATCCCGTCGATGGATGATGGACGCCCGCAGCACCCGATCAGCGCCGAAGCGCTGGTTCCGGTGGTCGAGCAATACCGCGATGAGGGCACGCGGTTTGACATGGGCATGGTTTTCCCGGTCTCCACGCACAACTACGAAATCCGCTTCTGGCTGGCTGCTGGCGGGCTGAACCCGGGCTTCTACAGCCCTGAAGACATTACAGGAACCATCGATGCGGACGTCTTCCTGTCGGTGACACCTCCGCCGCAGATGCCCGCCACTTTGGAGGCCGGCACGATCTTCGGTTACGCCGTGGGTGAGCCGTGGAACCAGCAGGCCGTGCAGCGCGGCATCGGCGTTCCGGTTATCACCGATTACCAGCTTTGGCCCAACAACCCCGAGAAAGTCTTCGGCATCACCGAAGAATTCGCGGAAGAGAACCCAAACACTACACGCGCCATCGTCCGCGCCCTGATCCGGGCCGGTATGTGGCTTGACGAGAACGACAACGCCAACCGCGAAGAAGCGGTGGAGATGCTGTCCTGGCCCGAATATGTGGGTGCGGATGCCGAGGTGATCGCGGCGTCGATGACCGGCACGTTTGAGTTCGAGCCCGGCGATGTGCGCGAGATCCCCGACTTCAACGTGTTCTTCCGCTATTACGCGACCTATCCGTATTACTCGGACGCCGTGTGGTACCTGACGCAGATGCGTCGCTGGGGCCAGATTGCCGAGCCGCAGACGGACGAGTGGTATCATGAGGTCGCGGCACAGGTGTATCGCCCGGACATCTATCTGGAGGCCGCGCGGTCGCTGGTGGATGACGGTCTGGCGCTTGAAGCCGACTTCCCCTGGGACACCGATGGCTTCCGGGAGCCGGTATCCGAGATGATTGACGGCATCACCTACGACGGTCGCTTCCCCAACGCCTATATCGACGCCTTCCCGATTGGCCTGACCGGCGATGAGGTGGTGGTCGACGGTGCCGTGACAGGCGGCTGATCTCAGCCAATCGGTGGGTTTTGCCCACCCTACGCTGCGGGCGCGAACACACAGCGCCCGTGGCAATGCCCAAAAAACAGGCGGCGAAATCGGCGTAATGAAGCTGTAGTGAATCTGTAGTTTTTTTGTAACTACAATTGTAGTTACACGCCCCTTCGCCGCCTTTTCCAGCTGCCCACGCTGCGATGCAGAAAAGGACGCGAGAGACATGACGACGGTAGACCCGAATTTCGACAAATCCTCTGATCCGGGCCGCGAGGCGCGCCGCGAGCGGACCTTCACCCGGATCAACAAGGCCGACACCTGGTTCAAGGTTCTGGGGCTGGCCTGGATCACGCCGATGCTGCGGATTGCGGCGGGCGATAACCCCAAAGCGCAAGGCGGCGAGATCTGGCGTTTGCTGGGGGTGCCGTTGCTGGCCATTGCCGGGTTCCTTTTGCTGTGGGCGACTTTGGCGCCGCAGGTTCAAACCTCGCTCGGCGCGATCCCCGGCCCGGCGCAAGTCTGGGAACAGGTGGGCAACCTGAACGAAGACGCGCAGCGCACCCGTGAACGGGCCGCCGATTTCTATGAGCGGCAGGAGCAGCGGAACGCCGATAGGATCGCCGCCGGAGAAGAGCCGCGCCCGATCCGCGATTTCACCGGCGCGCCGACCTACTATCAGCAGATTTGGACCTCCATTAAGACAGTCTTCTTCGGCTTCCTGATCGCCACCATCGTCGCCGTCCCGCTGGGCATTGCGGCCGGTCTTTCGGCCACAGCAAATGCCGCGCTGAACCCGATCATCCAGGTCTTCAAACCGGTCAGCCCGCTGGCCTGGCTTCCGATCGTGTCCATCGTGGTATCCGCTTTAGCCGCCGATGATGGGTTGTTCGAAAAGTCGTTCATCGTGTCGGCCATTACCGTGACGCTCTGTTCGCTTTGGCCCACGTTGATCAACACGGCGCTGGGTGTGGCAAGCATCGACAAGGATCTGGTGAACGTGTCGAAGGTTCTGAAGATGGGCACCTGGACGAAGATTCAGAAGCTTGTTCTGCCCTCGGCCTTGCCGCTGATCTTCACGGGTCTTCGACTGAGCCTCGGTGTCGGCTGGATGGTTCTGATCGCGGCGGAGATGCTGGCGCAGAACCCGGGCCTTGGCAAATTTGTCTGGGACGAGTTCCAGAATGGGTCGAGCCAGTCGCTGGCGAAGATCATGGTGGCGGTTCTGACCATCGGGATCATCGGCTTCCTGCTGGATCGCCTGATGTACACGATCCAGTCGCTTTTCACCTTCACCAACAACCGCTGAGGTCGGGCAGATGGCATTTCTTGAACTGAAGAATGTGTCCAAGAGCTTTGGCGAAACGCCGGTTCTGAAGGACATCAACCTTGAGGTCGCGGAAGGAGAGTTTCTGGTGCTGCTGGGCTTCTCGGGCACCGGCAAGACCACGCTGATCAACCTGATGGCCGGCCTTGAGATGTCCACAAAGGGGGAGGTCCTGTTCAAGGGCGCCCCCGTGACGGAGCCGGGGCCGGAACGCGGCGTGATCTTTCAGAACTACTCGCTGATGCCGTGGCTGACGGTGAACGGCAATGTGAGCCTGGCGGTTGATACGATGTTCCCGGATCTCAGCAAGGCTGAGAAGGCCGCGAAGGTTTCGAAATATGTTGAGATGGTCGGTTTGGGGCACGCGGCTGCGCGGCGTCCCGCAGAGCTCTCGGGGGGCATGCGTCAGCGCGTTAACGTCGCGCGTGCACTGGCCATGGACCCCGAGATGCTTCTTCTGGATGAGCCGTTGAGCGCCTTGGATGCGTTGACGCGGGGCAATCTGGCCGAAGAGATCGAGCGGATCTGGGAGGCAGACAAAAAGACCTGTGTGCTGATCACCAATGATGTGGACGAGGCGATCTTGCTGGCGGATCGGATCATTCCGCTAAACCCCGACGGGACGCTGGCGGACCCGATTGAGGTGGGGATTGCGCGGCCGCGGGATCGATCTGCGATGAACAACGATGCGGAGTTCAAGCGGCTGCGTGCCGAGGTGACGACCTATCTGATGGATGTTGGGATCGAGGCGAAGGTCGAGGGCTCTCGAGTGTTGCCCGAGGTGACGCCGATCCATGGTGTGCCGGTGGCGGTGAAGAACGCCGCGCAATCGGCGTTGGAGGACCGGTATCTGGAGTTCTCCAAGGTGCTCAAGGTGTACCCGACGCCAAAAGGTCCGTTGACGGTGGTGGAGGATTTCGATCTGAAGCTGCGGAAGGGCGAGTTCATCTCGCTGATCGGGCATTCGGGGTGCGGGAAATCGACGGCCCTGACGATGGTTGCTGGTTTGAACGAGATCAGCAAAGGCGCGATCAAGCTGGATGGCGTCGGCGTGGAAGGCGCGGATCCGGAGCGCGCGGTGGTGTTCCAGTCGCCGTCGCTGTTCCCGTGGCTGACGGCACGGGAGAACTGCGCGATTGGTGTGGACAAGGTCTATCCGAAGGCGTCGCGGGCCGAGCGCCAGGATGTGGTGGAATACTACCTTGAGCGTGTGGGTCTGGCCGATGCGATGGACAAGGCGGCGGCCGATCTGTCGAACGGGATGAAGCAGCGGGTGGGGATCGCGCGGGCATTTGCGTTGTCGCCGAAGCTGCTGCTGCTGGATGAGCCGTTCGGGATGTTGGATAGCCTCACGCGGTGGGAACTCCAAGAAGTGCTGATGGAGGTGTGGAGCCGCACGAAGGTGACGGCGATCTGCGTGACGCATGACGTGGACGAGGCGATCTTGCTGGCCGACCGGGTGGTGATGATGACCAACGGGCCGCAGGCGACCATCGGCAAGATCACCGAGGTGGACCTGCCGAGGCCGCGCACGCGAAAGGCGCTGTTGGAGCATCCGGATTACTACACCTACCGGCAGGATGTGCTCGATTTTCTTGAAGAATATGAGCACGGCGCGAAGCCGAAACCCAAAACGCCTGCCCCGGCGATTGCGGCGGAGTAGCTGACATGAGCAAACAGAAACTCGTTGTGATTGGCGCCGGGATGGCCTCGGGTCGGGTGCTGGAGCATCTGACGGACGCCGCGCCGGACGCCTTTGACATCACCCTGTTCAACGCGGAGCCGCGCGGGAACTATAACCGCATCATGCTGTCGCCGGTTCTGGCGGGGGATCAAACCTACGCCGACATCGTCACCCATGACGAGGCTTGGTACGCCGAGCGTGGCATTGCCACGCGGTTTGGCGAAAAGGTTCTGGAGATTGACCGCGAGGCAAAGGTTGTCGTGGGCGAAAACGGCCACGTTCCGTACGACAAGCTGATCTTTGGCACGGGATCGAACCCGTTCATGATCCCGCTGCCGGGCCATGATCTGGAGGGTGTCATAGCCTACCGGGACCTGGAAGACACCGAGCGGATGATGGGCCTGACTGCCGGTCAGAAATGCGTTGTGATTGGTGGCGGGTTGTTGGGCCTTGAAGCTGCCGCAGGCATGGCCGCGCGGGGTGTCGCTGTAACGGTCGTGCACATCATGGGCCACCTGATGGAGCGGCAGTTGGACGAGGCGGCGGGCTATCTGCTGCGCAAGTCGCTGGAAGACAAAGGCATCACGATCAAGCTGCAGGCGAACTCGAAGGAGATTGTCGGAGAAAACGGCAAGGTGCGCGCGTTGATGCTGGACGATGGCACTGAACTGCCCTGTGACCTGTTGGTCATGGCAGTGGGCATTCGGCCCAATGTCGCGTTGGCACAAGCCGCCGGACTGGCGGTGGGCAAGGGCATCCACGTGGATGACCAGCTCTGCACGTCTGACGAAGAAATCTTCGCGGTTGGCGAATGTGTGGAGCATCTGGGTGCGATCTTTGGCCTTGTCGCTCCGCTCTACGACCAAGCCAAGGTGCTCGCCCAAACCCTGTTGGGGGAAGAGGCTGCCTTTGTGCAAAAATCACTTTCGACCAAGCTGAAGGTGACGGGCTGCGACCTGTTCAGCGCGGGTGATTTTGCAGATGGCGAAGGGCGGGAAGATGTCGTTTTTCGCGACCCGTCGCGGGGCGTCTACAAGCGACTTGTTATAGAAGATAACAAGCTGGTCGGCGCTGTCATGTATGGTGACACAGCCGATGGCAGCTGGTTCTTTGGCCTGATCCGTGACGGCACGGACATCGAGGAGATGCGGGAGACGCTGATCTTCGGGCCTGCCTATCAGGGGGGCGACACTGCGGACCCTCTCTCAGCCGTTGCAGCCTTGCCGCTTGATGCGGAGATCTGTGGCTGTAACGGCGTTTGCAAAGGCACCATCGTTGAGGCGATCGAAGGCGGCGCGGGGGATCTGGGTTCGGTGCGGGCAAGCACCAAGGCCAGCGCATCCTGCGGGACCTGCACGGGGCTGGTCGAACAGCTGTTGCAGGTGACACTGGGCGATGCGTTCGAGATGCCCGCCGCGCAGCCGGTGTGTGGATGCACCGACCACACCCACGAAGACGTGCGGCGACTGATCAAGACGATGCCGTTGAAATCGCAGGAGGCCGTCTGGCAGGAATTGGGGTGGAATACCCGGAACGGCTGCCATGTCTGCCGCCCGGCGATCAACTTCTACCTGCTGGCTGATTGGCCACTGGACTATCAGGACGACCCACAATCGCGGTTCATCAACGAACGCAAGCACGCGAATATCCAGAAGGACGGCACGTTTTCCGTCGTGCCGCGCATGTGGGGCGGGATCACCAACCCCCGCGAATTGCGCGCGATTGCAGATGCGGCGGACAAATACAACGTGCCGACCGTGAAGGTGACGGGCGGGCAGCGGATCGACCTGCTGGGTGTGAAGGGGGAAGACCTGCCTGCGATCTGGTCCGATTTGAACAAGGCGGGGCTGGTCTCGGGCCATGCCTATTCGAAGGGTTTGCGCACGGTGAAGACCTGCGTGGGCACGGATCATTGCCGGTTTGGGACACAGGACTCCACAGGTTTGGGTATCAAGCTGGAGCAGGCGCTCTGGGGGTCGTGGACACCGCACAAGGTAAAGCTGGGTGTCTCGGGCTGCCCGCGCAATTGCGCGGAGGCGACCTGCAAGGATGTGGGCATCATCTGTGTCGATAGCGGCTATCAGGTGGGCGTTGCGGGTGCCGCTGGCATGGACGTGAAAGAAACCGAGCGTCTGATCGATGTGGCGACCGAGGCCGAGGCGATCGACGTTACGGTCGCGTTTGTGCAGCTTTACCGTGAAAACGCGAAGTATCTGGATCGGCCCTACAAGTGGGTCGCGAAGGTCGGTCTCGATTGGGTGAAGGAGCGGATCGAGGATCTGGATGAGCGCGCGCGACTGATCGAGGCGTTCGAGCTTTCGCAAAGCATTTATCGCAAGGACCCTTGGGCCGAGCATGCCGCGGAGAAAGCGGAGCGCTATCAGCCGCTGGCCGACCTGACGCTGGAGGCGGCGGAATGAGCCGGTTTTTCGCCGCCTTCGGCGCCGACCAATGCGAGGGGCCAGCCCCTCGCGCTCCCCGAGGTATTTTTGAAACAAGGAAGGGGCGGGCCGATGGCGTGGGTTGATATCGGGGCGCTGGACGATGTGCCCGTGCGCGGCGCGCGCAAGCTGAAGACCGCACTGGGCTGCGTCGCGGTGTTTCGGACCGACGATGCGGAGGTGTTTGCCGCATCGAACACCTGCCCCCACAAGGGCGGGCCACTGGTCGAGGGGATCGTGCATGGGCAGTCGGTGACCTGCCCGTTGCACAACTGGGTCTTTGATCTGAACACCGGCCAAGCGAAGGGCGAGGATGGGCAGATTTCGACCTATCCGGTGCGGGTCGAGGCGGGACGCATCCTTATTGACGGCACGGCGTTGAGCGCGCGGAGTGCGGCGTGATGGACGGCAGCGCGCCAGTAGGTGAAGTGCGCTCGACCTGTCCCTATTGCGGCGTTGGTTGCGGGGTGCTGTTGCGCCCGGACGGGGCCGGGGGGCTGGCGGTGCGGGGCGACCCGGAGCATCCGGCGAACCATGGGCGGCTGTGTTCGAAGGGCACGGCTTTGGGCGAGACCGTGGGGCTGGGGCACCGCTTGCACGCGCCGGTGGTGGATGGGGCGGAGGCCAGCTGGGATGAGGCCCTGCAACATGTGGCGGATCGATTTTCGCAGGTTGTGGCCGAGCATGGCCCGGATGCGACGGCGTTTTATGTGTCGGGGCAATTGCTGACCGAGGATTACTATGTCGCCAACAAGTTGATGAAGGGATTCATCGGCTCGGCCAATATCGATACGAATTCCAGGCTTTGCATGGCGTCCACGGTGGTAGGGCACAAGCGGGCATTTGGCACCGATACGGTGCCGGGGACCTATGAAGATCTGGATCAGGCGGAATTGGTGGTGCTCGTCGGCTCGAACCTGGCGTGGTGTCATCCGGTGCTGTTTCAGCGGGTGCGGGCCTCGGGCGCGAAGATCGTGGTGATTGATCCACGGCGGACGGCGTCATGCGATGGCGCCGCGCTGCATCTGGCGATAGAGCCGGGCGCGGATGTGGCCGTGTTCAACGGCCTGCTGCGCGCGATTGCTGAGGCTGGCGCGGTGGATGCGGGGTATGCGGCGCATGTCGAGGGTCTGGATGATGCCCTTGCGGCTGCGCGCGCGGACACTGCGAAGACGGGCCTGAGTCCGGAGGAAGAGCGCGTCTTTCACGATCTGTGGATCGGGACGGAGAAGGTGGTCACGATCTTCAGCCAGGGGGTGAACCAGTCGACCAGCGGGTCCGACAAGGTCAACGCGATCCTCAACTGTCACCTTGCGACGGGCCGGATCGGGAAGCCGGGGATGGGGCCATTCAGCGTGACCGGGCAGCCCAATGCGATGGGGGGGCGCGAGGTTGGGGGGTTGGCCAATATGCTGGCCTGCCATCTGGATCTTGAGAACGCAGATCACCGTGCAGCGGTGCGGGGGTTCTGGAATGCGGGCCCTTTGCCGGAGGCGCCAGGCCTGAAGGCCGTCGACATGTTTCGGGCGGTGGGGGATGGACGCATCAAGGCGTTGTGGATCATCCACACCAACCCGGCCGTGTCGATGCCCGACGCGGATGCAGTAAGGGATGCAATCAAAGGGTGCGAGTTCGTGGTTGTCAGCGACGTCACCGGTGCCACGGATACCGCGCGTCTGGCCGATGTTCTGCTGCCTGCCACCGCTTGGGCCGAGAAGGAGGGGACCGTCACGAACTCCGACCGGACGATCAGCCGCCAGCGCGCTGTTCTGCCTGCACCGGGCCATGCGCGGCCCGACTGGGATATTCTGGCGGAGGTTGGGCGCCGGATGGGGTTCGGCACCGCCTTCGACTATGAGACCCCGGCCGAGATTTTCCGCGAACATGCCGCCCTGTCGGGCATCGCGGGAGGCCGTTTCGGGCGGGATTTCGATATATCGGGCCTCGCCGATCTGAGCGATGCCGCCTATGACGCCCTGTCTCCGACACGTTGGCCCGTCACCAGCAGCGGCAAGGGTGATCGCTTCTTTGCGGATGGTCGCTTTTTCCATCCGAACGGCAAGGCGCGGCTTCTGCCTGTCACCACGCGCCCACCCGCAGCGATGCCGACACCGGAGTTCCCCTATCGCCTCAACACCGGGCGGGTGCGGGACCAATGGCACACGATGACGCGCACGGGCCTGAGCCCGCGGCTGTCCGGCCATCTGGCGGAGCCCTATCTTGATCTGCATCCCCAGGACGCGGCAGCCCTGCAGGTGACACATGCCGACCTGGTCGAAGTCACCAGCCCCTATGGCCGTGCCATCTTGCGGGCGCGGCTGAGCGATGCCGTTCAACCCGGCCAGCCTTTTGCGCCGATGCACTGGACGGCGGAAACGGCCCCAACGGGCCGGGTCGACGCGCTGGTCGCGCCTGTAACAGACCCCGTCTCGGGCCAGCCGGAAAGCAAGGCCTCCCTCGTGTCGATCAAACGGATGGAGGCGGCTTGGTATGGCTTTGCGGTCGCAACGGAAAAGATGAACCCCGATTGTGATTATTGGGCTGTCGCGTCGACCAGCGCCGGGTTTCGCATGGAACTGGCGGGCTACAAGGCCCCGGAAGATTGGGACGCCACCGCGCGCGCTTTGTTTGGAATATCCGATGCTGCTGCAATCTCGGTCAGTGATCCTGCGCGCGGCACGGCCCGCATCGCGTTTGAACAGGATGGGCATATCAAAGCTGCCCTGTTCGTCGGGTCGACGCCCATTGCGATCATGCGTGACTATATCGCCGGCCTGCCCGGAACTGCCGCCCCCGCCAACCTGACAGGCCGCCCCCCCGCTGATGTCGTCGATGCGGGTGCAATCCTGTGTGCCTGCTTTGGTGTCGGGATCAACACCATCGTGACGGCCATCGAAGCAGATGGCCTGATGAGTGTGGAGGCCATTGGCGAAGCGCTGCAGGCGGGGACCAATTGCGGTTCCTGCCGGCCCGAATTGGCGAGCCTGATCATGCGCAGCCAGCACAAGGAGGCCGCGGAATGAGCCTTGCGCCTTTTGTCGCCACGCTGGGCCGTGGCCCGGGCCGCGCGCGGTCGCTGACGCAAAGCGAAGCCGCGCAGGCGATGGACATCATGCTGTCTGGCCGCGCGGCGCCCGAAGCAGTTGGGGCAATCCTGATGCTGATGCGGATGAAGGGTGAGACCGCGGATGAGATTGCGGGGTTTGCCAAGGCCGCACAGTCCGCTTGCCCGGACCTGCCGCAGGCTGACCTCGATTGGCCATCTTACGCAGCGGGCCGGACACGCGGCCTGCCCTGGTTCCTTTTGTCGGCACGGTTGGTGGCCATGGCGGGGCGCCGAGTGGTGCTGCACGGATGGAATGGCCGCGATGATGCTGTGCGCGCCCATCTGGGTGCGGCAGGTATCCCGATTGCGCGCACATCTGAGGAGATCGCCCGGGCGCTGGACGCGAAGCGAATTGTCTATCTGCCGTTGGACGACCTCCACCCGGCGCTGTTTCACCTACTGGCATTGCGCCCGGTCCTTGGCCTCAGATCGTGCATCAACACGGTCGCCCGGATGCTGAACCCGTGTCGTGCGAAGGCCAGCGTGCAAGGGGTATTCCATCCCTCCTACCGGTTGGTGCAGTCCGATGCCGCAGCGCGTCTGGGGTGGCAGGCGCTGAGCGTCATCAAGGGTGGCGGTGGCGAGTTTGAGCGTCACCCGGGCAAGACGATTGCCGGATTCGGGCTGCGCAATGGCGCGGCTTGGGAGGCCTCGTTTGAGGCTCTTTGTGGCGATACACGCCGCCTGGCGGAGGTGGCTGAGGGCGTTGATCTGGACGCGCTTTGGAGCGGTAGGGCGACGGATGACTTTGCCGAGGCCATCGTAGTCGGCACGGCGGCTTTGGCCTTGGGGACCCTGGGGGAGACAAAGGCGGAGGCTTTGGCGCAGGACCTTTGGCGCGCCCGCCTCAGTTCGATTTCGGAGGTGGCCGCATGAAGAGTTTCCCAATGTTTTTCCGCACGAGAGGGCGGCGCATTGTCATCGCTGGCGGGGGCGAGCAGGCGGCGCAGAAGGCGCGACTGATCCTGAAAACCGATGCCCAGATCGTGCTTGCCGCGCGAACGCTTGAGCCGGAATTGGCAGCCTTGGTGGCGGAGGGGCGGGCCATTCACCATGACGCGCCCCTGACGCCCGGCGACTTCGAGGGCGCGGCCATGGCTTTCATCGCCACGGGCTGCCCTGGCTGGGATGCGGCGCTTCACGGATTGGCGCAGGCCGCGCATTGCCCGGTCAACGTCGTCGACCGCCCGGACTTATGTGACATCACCACGCCGTCCATTGTGGATCGCGATCCGGTTGTGATTGCCATCGGCACAGAGGGGACGGCCCCGGTTCTGGGGCGTGATCTGAAGACCCGTATTGAGCAGATGTTGCCTGCCAATCTGGGTGGGTTGGCTGCTTTGGCAGGCCGGTTGCGTCCAGCGGTGGCGGACGCGGTCCCTCGCGCCAAGCGGCGCGCCTTTTGGGCCTGGGTGTTCAAATCCACCCCCCGCGAGGCGTGGACACGCGGCGCAGAGCGGGAGGCTGCGCGGCAGATCAAGCAGGCGATTGCGGATCGGGGTGCGCCGGATGCCGAGGACGTGGGGTCGATTGCTTTGGTTGGTGCAGGGCCGGGGGCGCGGGATCTGCTGACCTTGCGCGCGGTGGAGCGGCTGCAAGAGGCCGATGTCATCTATTATGATCGGTTGGTGGACCCGGAGGTGCTGGAACTCGCCCGGCGCGATGCGGAACGTGTTTTTGTGGGCAAGCATGTGGGCGCGCATGCCTGGCCGCAGGACAAGATCTCTCAGGTGATTGTGGCCGAGGCCCTGAAGGGGCGGCGTGTCGTGCGGTTGAAATCGGGCGATCCCGGCATTTTTGGTCGCGCGGGGGAAGAGGTGGAGGCCGCGAAGGCCGCGGGTGTCACGGTGGAGATCGTGCCGGGTGTCACGGCTGCGTCCGCAGCAGCGGCATCTTTGGGTCAAAGCCTGACGATGCGCGGTGAGACAGATACGTTGGTGCTGGCCACGGGCACCGGGCGCGCGGATGCGCCCTTGCCCGATTGCGTGCGCCATGCCGTGCCGGGAACGACGGTTGCGATCTACATGGGCGTCCGGCAGGTGGATCGGATTTGCGCGGCGCTGGCCGAGCGGGGGTTTCCGGCTACGGCACAGATCGATGTATGCGTGAATGTGTCCAAGGCGGGCGAGCACATGTTGACGGCAACCTTGCAGGACTTGCCGGGGCGGTTGCAGGCGGAGCAGGTGGACGGTTGCGCGATCTTGCTGGTCAGGTGGCCCGCCCCTGTCGAAGCGGCCAAGCCGGTGCGACAGTTGGCATTGAGCGGCTGAGGGTCAGTGCCTTTGGGCGTCGCGGATCAGGGCGGCCAGGCGATAGAAGCCGTGGGCCATTTTCGTGTACGGCATCAGCAAGAAGAACCCCAGCACCGACCCGAGGTGGAGCGCCAGGAGCGTTGGCATAAGCGCGGTCTGTCCCATTGCGTAGAGCACCAAGCCGCTAAGCGCGACAAAGCCCAGAAGTGCGATGAAGGCGACTTCGCCGCTTCGGGCCTGGGCCGCACCCAGATGCGGATCGGCCTTGCGCTTGAGGTCAAGCAGCCAGACCGCGCCGAACGTCATCATGATGCCCCCGGGGATGCCCAAGAGCTTGGGCAGGGACAGCAATCCGTAGGGGGCGGACATATCGAAGGCGTAGTGCAGAACCGTGCCGGACGCGGTGCTGGCGAAGCATAGGGCGAACCCGTAGAGCACGGCTTGATGTGCAAGGCGGCGGGCTTGAGTGAAGCGGTCTTCATCCTCAAAATTGCAGCCCTCGCCATGGCCGCCTGCCAGATTTCGCAGCGTTGCGGCACTTTGAAAGGCCGCGCGCACATGTGCGAAGCGGACGGGCCCGCCGCCCGTGGCGACCCAATAGCGCCGCAAGCTGATCGCAATGCTGGCCAAGGGCGCCAGGAAAGCGGGCGCGAAGATGGCGACCATCAGGTTGTGGGACAGGACGGCGTAAAACCCCTCGCCGTCGCTTGGTCCAACCCATTTCGCCAACGTAAAGAGGAGCGCGAAGCAAAGCGTGACGGCAATGGTGATTGCCATGCCGTTTCGTTGAAAGGCGCGTGCGACGACCCGTGGAAAGGCAAACTCCTCCCAACTGTCCTGGCGCACGTCGGCCAAGGCGGCGGGCAGGTTCAGGTCGAATTCATGGGGCGCTGTGTATTGGCAGGCGTAGTAGCACCCACGGCAGTTATGGCAGAGGTTTGCCAGCTGCGTGATGTCGCCATCCGAGAAGGCGCGATTG
Organism: uncultured Roseicyclus sp.; assembly: GCA_947489665.1. GTDB lineage: Bacteria > Pseudomonadota > Alphaproteobacteria > Rhodobacterales > Rhodobacteraceae > Gymnodinialimonas. The sequence goes on from CANLEH010000001.1 coordinate 140,332, forward strand.
GCGTGAAGGGCGGGAAAGACTGAACAATAGCCTTCGCAATACCGGCAGGCATTGCAGATTTCAGCCTGACGTCGAGCCTCTTGTATAAGATCAGCTTGCATGTTTTGCGGCCTCCGCCCCTGCGATGCGGCCGAAGACCGTGCCGATGGTCATACCGAACCCGGCCAGATAGCCCTGACCCAAGATAGAACCCGCCATCGTTTCACCCGCCGCCCAAAGATTGCTGACCGGGCGATTGCCAATGCTGCACTGCGCAGTCTCATCCACCTTGAGGCCCAGATACGTGAAGGTGACCCCGGTGCGCAGCGAGTAGCCGTAGAACGGTGCCTGCGTGATCGAGCGGGCCCAATTCGTTTTCGGAGGCGTCAGCCCCTTGGTCGACACGCCGTCCAACTCGGTCGGTTTGAAGCCGCGCGTATCCCCGCAACTTGCGTTAAAGGCGTCCACCGTTGCGCGTAATTTGTCTTCGGGCAAACCCATCATGCGGGCCAATTCCTCCAACGTGTCGGCTTTGATGGGCGGGAACACCGAGGGCATGAAAAGATCGAGGGATTGAGCATCGATGATCGCATAGCCCACCTGATCAGGTTGCGCGGCCACGAGCCGCCCCCAGATCGCATAGCGTTTGGGCCAGACATCTTCCCCTTCATCATAGAACCGCTCGGCGTGCTTGTTCACGACGATGGAGAACGGCACGCAGTCGAGGCGGGTTACGATCCCGCCGTCATATTTCGGCGCGCGCCCATCGATAGCGACCGAGTGGCATTGTGTGGGGTCGCCCACTTGTTCGACGCCCTGGTCGAGAAGGTCAGCCAATACCACGCCGCGATTGTATGGCGTGCCGCGGATCAGGAAGTTCTTTGCCGCAGGTCCCCAAGCGCGGGCGAGCCAATCGGTATCGGCCTGAAAGCCGCCCGAGGCAACCACAACGGATTTGGGTTCGAGCCGATGCGTTATGTCGTTTTGCGTGTAATCGAGATAGACGACGCGGCCATCCTCAACTTCCAGATGCGTGACCTTTGCTTCGTATTCCACAGCCACGCCAAGCTTGGCTGCCGTGCGGTAATAGGCGTTCACCAACCCTTTGCCGCCGCCCAGAAAGAAGGCGTTTGTGCGGGCCAGTGACAAGGTACCAGAGAGCGAGGGCTGAAACCGGACACCATGGGCTTCCATCCAGGGAAGGCATTCCTCGGACGTGCGAATGGCCAGCCTCGCCAGCGCCTCATGCGTTTTTCCGCCGGTGACCTTCATCAGATCGGCGAAGTATTCATCCTCGCTATAGCTTTCGACCAATGGGCCGAGTGGGCCGTCATGCATGCATCGAAAGTTGCGTGTGTGGCGGGAATTGCCGCCCCGATAGGGCTTTGGCGCAGCTTCAAGAATCAGAACCTGCGCCCCGGCCTCAGCCGCGGTGATCGCCGCGCAAAGGGCGGCATTGCCGCCACCGATCACCACGATATCGGGAGTGGGTTTCATGCCTTGCTACCGTCGAACTTCTGGATTGATGACATGGATGGGGGTGCCATCGGCGTAGGCATTCACCTGATCGAAAATGTCGCTGAATTGCAGATCAAACTCATCCTCGGTCACATAGCCGATATGGGGTGTCGGCAGGACGTTTGGATGCGTCAGCAGGGGATGGTCGGTGTCTGTCAAAGGCTCGGTATCGAAGACGTCCACGGCTGCGTGGATGCGGTTTCTAGAAATCTCGGCCTCTAACGCGCCTTTGGCGATTAGCCCGGACCGCGAGGTGTTCACTAGAAGGCTGCGCGGGGCCATCGCCGCAAGGTCGGCGGCCGTGATGATCCCGCGTGTCTCAGGCTTTAGGCGTACATGCAGGCTGACAATGTCGGAGGTTGCGAAGAACGCCGCGCGGCTTTCGGCCACGCGGACGCCGTCGGCATGGGCACGGGCGCGGCCTGCCTCGGACGACCACCATTGCACTAGCAGGCCCAATGCCTCGGCGTAGGTTGCGACTGCTTTGGCAATGCGCCCGTAGCCATAGAGCCCCAACATCCGCCCGCGCAGGGTTCGGCCAACGCCTGCCTGCCACTGGCCAGCGCGGATGGAGGCGACCTGCTGGGGGATCTGGCGATAGCTGGAGAGGATCAGGGCCAGGGTCATTTCGGCGGCTGCGTAAGATGGGGTATCGTTGTGCATGTTGGAGCACAACATCACGCCATTGGCAGTGCAGGCTTCCACATCAACATGCGGGTAGACGCTGCGTTGTGAGATGAGCCGGAGGTTCGGCAATCGCGTCAGCAGATCAGCGCCAATGCGCGTCCGTTCCCGAAATAGAACGAGGGCTTCGGCGTCAGCCACGCGGTCGGCAAGACGCGCCGGGTCAGGTTCGTGATCCGTCCAAACGGTCACGTCATGGCCGCTGAGCTTTGCGAAGCAGGGCAGCCCTTGAAGCGTGTCAAACCAATCGTCGAGGATGTGAACCTTCATCGGCTTTCTACACCTGCATTGGGTGTTGGTGTGCGGGGGGTGGGCACGAACACTGCCGTGCGCAGGGCGTCCAGTGCGTGACGGATCCGCGCGCGGTCATCCAGCAGGCCGTTGAACACGGCATCGCACCCGGAGATAGGTGTGGGATAGCTGCGGATCTCGTCGGTTATCAGACGTTCGGCCATCTGCAGTTCTGCGTGCGCGAGGGTGAGGCATTCGGTGTATTCATCCGGCATTTTAAGCTCCGATTCATAATTGTATACCATAGTATACAAAACGGAAATGATCAAGCTGGCCTCCAGATGGATTGGGGCACCATGACCTCGCCCCGGGCCAGAAGGCGAGCGGTTCGGACGAGGCCGGCGGATTTGAGGGTGATGTCCCCGTCGGACCGGGAGAAGTCGACACTGACTTCGATTTGCCCGCTGGCATGTTCGAGAATGATCCGGGCGGGGGCCGCCATGTCGGTTGCCGTCATGCCGTCTGCAACCGACCCCGGGGTCAGCACGCAGGCCGCAAGGCATTGCGCGCCAGTCACGGCCATTGTCGGGTGCGTTTTCCAGGGCATGAAGTAGCGCGTGGCGACGGTGCCGCCGTCTTTGGCAGGGGCCAGAAGGCCGAACTTTGGCGTGACGGACTGGGCCACATCCGCAATGCCCATCGCTTCGCCCGCCTTGATGCGTACAGCCTCCATCCGGGCGAAGAAATCAGTGTTTTCGTTCAGCGCCTCTGCGCTTTCATAGCCGGTCAGGCCAAACGCCTCGGCCCGGGCGATGACCATGGGCATCGCGACGTCCATGCAGGTGACGGCGATCCCGTCGATCATGTCTTGCCTGTGCCCAGAGGGAAAGAGCGCGCCGGTTGCGCCGCCAATGGTGTCCATAAACTGCAAGGAAATGGGCGCGGCTGTTCCCGGCACGCCGTCAATGGCTGCATCGCCTGCGTAGTCCACGGCACACCCCGGCGTTTGCACCGTTGCCACCACCCGCGCGCCTGTATTCACGGCCCGTATGTTGATTTGCGTTTGAGGGTCTGTTGCGCGCACCAGGCCCATCTCGATCGCGGCGGGACCCACACCTGTCAGGATATTGCCGCAGGTTGGTTTGAAATCGACCGATCGGTCTTCCACGCTGACCTGCGCAAAGAAATAGTCGATATCGGCCCAATCATCCTCCGACGCGCTCAGCATGGCGACTTTGGTGGTGACGGCGTTGCCGCCGCCGATGCCGTCGATATTGAGCGGATGGCCGGAGCCGATGGCGGCGACAAGAACCTCGGCCAGGGCCTCCCGATCCTCGGGCAGGTCGGAGCGTTTGAAATAGGGTCCGCGGGACGTGCCGCCGCGCAGGAACCAGAACGGGATGGCGGTTTGGGTCATGTCAGCGGCCATGGCAGATCAAAGTAGCTTTGCAGCAGGCCGGGTGGGAAATCGCGGTTCAGAAGCGCCGCCATGGCGCAGATGAAGGCGATGCCAGCTGCGGTGTAGAGGGCGGCAAAGCCCCAACCCTTCCCGGCGCGGAACCGGATGAACAGCAGCAGGAACACGGCCAGCGCCAGGATGAACCCAACAAGCGACGTCAGGATCAGCAGGCCCGCGAACCAGCCAAGGGTGGGCCAGAGCCCGAAGGCATTGCTGCTCCGATCCTGCACTTCCCGATCTGCAAAGAGCGCGTCGGTTTCCGGCTTGATGCGCATCTGTAGCAGCAGGATTGCGCCGCCGATCAGGCCGATGGTGGCCACGAAGACCGGGAAGACGCGATCCGTGCGGGCATAGTCGGGGATCGTTGCGGCGTCGTAGTAGGCAATGCCGATATAAGCTGTCACGGCCAGCAGGAAAATCAGCGGCGCGCGTTTGCCGCCTGAGACGACGGCGCCCTCGGCTTGTATGTTCTTGGCCTGCCGCAGGCCCACGACGACCGAGACCAGCGTGATGATAATCAGCACGATGACGATGGGGCTGAAGATGTAGTCCAAGCCCTCCTCAAAGCTGCGGCGGAAGCGGGAGCTTGCGATCTGATAGGCCTGGTTTGTGTACCGCTCCGCCGGAGCCGAGAGCACGAAGCCGATCAGAAAGGCGGGCCGCGACCAGTCGAACCGGCGCATGAGGATGCCCAGAAGACCGATGCCAAAGAGCGCCACAAGATCCCAGATCGACTGGCGAGATTGGAAGGCGGCGAAAGCGATGATCATGAAGAGGAAAGGCGCCAGCAGGGCAAAGCGTATGCTTGTCAGCCGCGCAATGCCGCCGGCGGCGCCAATACAGATCAGCGTGCCCACGACATTGGCGAGGGCCAGCAGCCAGACGATGGCATAGGTGAAGTTCAGGTTGTTGTTGATCATCGAGGGGCCAACCTCGATCTGGCCGGTGCCCAGAAGGGCAATGCCCGAGATGAAAATCGCCATGGAGCCAGAGCCGGGGATGCCGAACAGAAGCGTTGGGACCAGCCCGCCGCCTTCTTTGGCGTTATTGGAACTCTCAGGCCCCACAACGCCCCGGATATCGCCCGAGCCGAATTGCGATTTGTCCTTGGACGTCTGGACCGCATGGCCATAGGCGATCCAATCCACGACGGATCCGCCAAGGCCGGGGATCACACCGACCGCGACGCCAATCAGCGAACAGCGGACGGACAGCCATTTGTTCGCCCACCAATCTTTCACGCCAGTCATCCAGCCCCCGCCGAGAAGCTGCCGATCCGAGATCGCCTTGTCCTGCCGAAGGAGCGCGATGATTTCGGGGATGGCGAAGATCGCGAGGCCCACGATCACCAGTTTGAACCCGTCCACCAGATATGGAAGATCGTAGGAGGCCATGCGCAGCTCACCCGAGGCCGCGCCCTCACCAATCGTGCCGATCAGAAGACCCAGGCAGGCGGCGACGATGCCTTTGATCGCCACGCGACCCGCGAGGATGCCGACCATCGAGAGGCCGAAGATCGTGACCATCAACAGCTCAGGCGTTTGGAACGCCAACACGATGGGGCGGGCGGCGAGGATGAAGAATGTCAAGAACGTCGCGCCCAGAAGGCCACCGAAAAGGGATGAGGCAAAGGCCGCAGAAAGCGCCCGCGCCGCCTGGCCCTTTTTGGCTAGGGGAAAGCCATCCAGCACGGTGGCTTGAGATGCCGATGAGCCGGGTATCCCCATGAGCACACTGGCGAAGGTGTCGGATGTTGGGACGACGGCCACCATGCCGACCATCAAGGCGAGGCCGTAAAGCGGCTCCATCCCGAACATGAACGGCAGCAGCAGGGACAGGCCCGCGATGCCACCCAGACCCGGAAACACCCCAATGCACAGACCCATGCAGACGCCAAGGATCAGGTATCCCAGCACGGCTGGCTGCAGGATCATGCCAAAGGCTTCAGACAGCGCAGGCAGCGCCGTTGCTAAGAGATCCATGACGGCCTCCGCTTCGGGTCAGGGAAAGGGATGCCCCCCGCGCGGCGCGCGAGGGACGTTGGATCGATTACTCGAGGACGACGCCGTAGCGATCCGCAAGCCACTCGATCACGAAGGTCTGTGCCTCTTCGGGCACTTCCGTGGCAGACGCCATGGCGGTGACAGCAGCGTCACCGGTCATCTGCGGATAGACACCCAGACGCGCGGCCGAGATTTCGGCGAAGTCGTCGCGCTCGGTGATGGCCTGGAAGGCCTGCGTGTAGGTGTCGATGGCCGCTTGCGGTGCGCCTGCTGGCAAGAACACCATCTTCTGCGCCGGGAAACCGGCGGTGAAGAAGGCGACCCAGGCGTCCCATGCGGGGCCGGAGGTTTCGCACGACGCTGCCGCTTCGCAGACTTCAGCGAAGGTGGGCATGTCGGGGAAGGTGGGGTCGCGCACGATGTTGCCATCTGCATCCAGCGCGCCAAAGGAGAACCACGGCACGGCGGTGCCTGCTTCAACCAGGGGCGTTACGCCCGAGAGGTACGACGACGAGGTCTGATAATCGATATTGGCTTCGCCCCGCTCGAACATCAGGCGGCCATCGCCACGGCCTTCGATACCGAACACAGGCTCGACGTTCAGACCCAGCATTTCCCACGCCAGAAGCGGCACGAGGTCCAGACGCGTCGCGCCTTGGGACCCGTAGATGAAGTTCTCGCCCGCGATAGCTTCAATGCCGCCGTCAGCCAAAGCCGCGCCCAGGTCGGCGGGCAAGTACGCGACGCCGCCGGTGCCGGAGGCCAGAACGACGTTCCAGTCGTTGTACTCATACCGCACGCGCGGGTCGTTCAGCAGGTAGGGGAACTGTGTCGAGCCGGACGAGCCAAAGATCGTCGTGCCATCTTCATATTCAAGCTCCTGGAAATGGTTTGCCCCACGGGTGGAGCCTGCGCCGGGCATGAACGTCACCACAACGGTGGGGTTGCCGGGCAACGCTTCGCTGAGCAGCGGTGCATAGAAGTTGGCCCAGCGGGCCGAGCCGCCGGTTTCCGAGAACGGAATAATCCATTCAACGGTCTCGCCGGACAGGTCCAGCGCGTGACCATCTGCATAGGCTGCGCTGCCGAGTGCGGCAACCGATACGCCAAAGAGAAGCGCGGTTGAGCGCTTTGCGAGTGTCTTGATCATGTCTTCCTCCCAAGTGCCGCGTCACGTTGGATGCGGCTTTCCTCCCAAAAAGGCGAAATTCGCCGTCTTGATGCTGCCTATGATTGAGTGCCAATCTTGCATGAACCTTGCACTTGCGAAGATTTGGGGACTTTTCGTGCGGATCGTCATGGTCGAGGACAACATCGCGGTTGCGAAAGGCGTGGCCTACCGCCTGCGTGACGAAGGTCATGCGGTCGACCTGCTCCACGACGGCGGGCAGGCGCTTGAGTTCTTGCGCGATGACACTGCCGATTTGATCATCCTCGACATAAAACTGCCCGGGCTCAGTGGGTTGGAGGTGCTCAGCAGCCTGCGCGCCCGCGGCGATCATCGACCGGTTTTGATGCTGACAGCGCAGTCCGATACCCCAGACCGGATTGCGGGGCTGGATGCAGGCGCCGACGATTACCTTGTGAAACCCTTTGAGATGGCTGAATTGAGCGCCCGCGTCCGGGCGTTGGGGCGCCGAAACACCACCGCAAATCGCGCAGAGCAATCAATTGGACCGCTGCGGTTTGATGCCAATGCCCGCATGATTCTGGGCCCCGACGGGCCTTTGACCGTCCCGCGGCGAGAGGTGTCGTTGTTCGAGACACTCCTGCTTGCCAATGGGCGCACCGTCTCAAAACAGGGGCTGTTGGATCACCTTTATGGCACCGGTAGCGATGTCGATGAATCCGTGGTCGAGGTCTACGTCTCGCGCTTGCGCAAACGACTCAAGCCCTTTGGCGTGGAGATCACGGTGCAGCGCAGCTTGGGATATGCTTTGTCTGTGGCCGCGTCGTAATGCGTCGCTTTTCCCTGCGCGCGCGGCTGACCGCGATAATCCTGGTGCCCCTTTTGCTGACCGTTCTGGCGCTGGCGATCTGGGCGTCGCGGGACGCGCAACAACGCGCAGCGGACCGGTTTGACCGCTCGCTTCTGGTCACAGCCCTCGGCATTTCGCGGGATACGGCCTTTACCGGCGGCGATGCCTTGAGCCGCGAAACCCGCGACTTGCTCAGCGATACGTCCGGCGGTCCGGTTTTTTATCACGTCTATGCCCCGGATGGGGTCTTTGTGACCGGCTATGCCACGCCGCCTGTTCCGCCCATGGACGAGGCCGCAGGCGGTGCGTTTGCCTATTTTGACGCGACCTACCAAGGCCAGTCCGTGCGGGCTGTCCGCTTCTCCGATTTGATGACGATTGATGGGCTATCGGGCGAATTCACTTTCACTGTTTGGCAAGACCTGACTCTGCGAGACGGCTTTGTGCGAAGCCTGTCGCAACGAACCTATGTGGTCATGCTGACATTGGTTTTGGCCGTCGCATTCATCGTTTGGTTCGGCGTGCGTCTGGGTCTGGCCCCGTTGTTGGATTTGGAGGACGCGATTGCGCAGCGATCGTCTGAGGATCTGAGCCCCATCCAGCGCCAGATCCCCGTCGAGGTGCGCGGCATCGTCGGTCGGTTGAACACGCTCTTGCAAGAGCTGTCGGCGACGATGCGGACAAAGGACGACTTTATCTCCAACGCGGCCCACCAGCTGCGCAATCCGATTGCCGGTGTGCTCGCCTTGTCGGAAGCTGTCAGTGCGGCCAAGACCATCGAGGAAAGTCAGGAGCGAAGCAGGGATTTGCTCGAAGCGTCCCGAGGGGCCGCAAAACTGACGGAGGATTTGCTTGCATTGGAACGCGCAAAATCGATGCGACCCAATGCAACGGCCGAGCCAGTAGACTTGTCGTCCGCCCTGCGTGGCATTGCATCCGACCTGAAGGGAACATGTGCGGCCGCAGGCGTCGTTCTTGAAACGGATATTGCCGCGGGCAGTGCCCATTGCCAAATTGACAGAACACTCTTCGAGCAAGCGGTGACCAACCTGGTCACGAACGCCTTAACGCATGCTGGCCCCACCCTCACCCGCATCGATATTGCCCTTGAAGTGGATCAGGGGGGCATCGCGATCACCGTTTCCGACGACGGGCGCGGATTGGACGAAAAGGACTTTCACGCCGCCCTTTCTCGGTTCGCACAAGTGTCCCAAGCGCCGGGAACGGGTCTGGGGCTGCCGATTGTCCAAGCCATTGTGGAAGGGGCTTGCGGGACGCTGTCCCTGAAATCGCTTCCCGTTGGGCTGTCTGTTTGCATGACGCTCCCACCGGCGATGGCGGGCTGATGAAGGAGAAGATTCGGTTTTCGTGGGACGGTTCGGGCATGGTCGAACTAATAGATGCCGCTCCGTCCAATTCTTGGGGAGGTTCGAACGTCTTTAACCATGCTTGGTTCGGAAAGTGGTGCGCTGAAGGGACTGTGATTAAGAAGTTAAACACTTGATAAAAAAGCGATAAAATATCCATTCAAATCGAAATGCCCCCAAGAATGCCCCCAAAGCACCGAATGAGTAAGAAGATGAACGGTTATTCGTGAGATGCGTCAAATCGAATGATGGGTGGTTTGGGCGGAAAGCGGACTTTCGCTGCGATTGCATTGGTTGTTTTTTAACGAAAGCAAGCAGACCTTCTGGATGCAAATACCAACGCGAAGACTCCTGGTGAGATGCCTTAAGGCGCAGATATCTTGGCAAAGCCGACCTCCGCTATTTAAGCGCGCTGTTCAGGACTGTGCGAAAGTAGGCTTGTCCATCTGGCAACATGGTTGGGAAAATCCACGTCGGGTGCCGGCTCCATCGGGGGTAATACGCGATCCGCCGACAGCTGCTTCTGGTTGTTGCTTCAGGATCGATGCATGCGACCGAGTGTTAAGCTGGGCGCTTTAGTGCGGAGGTTGGCCTCCTGCTAGCGGGATCGTTCAGATACCACTTGTTCACCCGCAGGCAGGTTGACGTCTTGCCTTATCATTTAACCCTTGGCGGTGGCGCGCGGCTCCTCGCTATGGAAATGGCCAATGCCCCGACCCTTTGCAGGACGCATGGACATCTGCACCAAGTTAAGGGGCCGCGTCAGCGGATCGCAAATCGCTACCGTCTTTCGGTTGACTAAAGGATGGTCGGATCAATTGTATCCATGGCGGACACCTGCATCATTCCAATCTGCTCACAAGGACCCCCTTACAGCATCGCGCAATTCAGGATGCAGTATCCAGTTTCCGCGATGCGCATCGGTTTTTGCCGATCCACGAGATGCAAGGATCGTGTCGCCGTCCAAAGCGGTCGACTGGACATCCGGGCCCGTCTCGGAGGACAGATAACCGGCGATCAGGCGGCCTGCGTTCGCAAGGGATCTGGTCGCGGAGGCCTGTGAAGTATACCCGACGCTGTTCGCCAGCATCGCGTCTGTCAGCCCGTCATCGCCTGCCAATGACAATGCAAACAGCATCGCCCGCTGCGGGCGGGTCAGAGCGACGTGATCAAGTGCTTCGGCATATTCCTCGACGCTCGGCACCGCCATGTCCGTGGCCGTATCCTTCCTGCGGACTTCCATTCGGCGCGCTTCTCTTGCGTCGATGATGTCTTGCAAGGCGGCGATCGCGATATCTTCGGTTTTACCGCTCGCTTCGGCAATCAATCCACGTGTCTTTGTTGGCGGTTTGGCGAAGGCGCGCGCGACGAACTCTCCTGCGAGAAGTCCGGACTTGATCTGATATCTGCCATGTTCGCTGAGGTGGACCGGAGATTGCGCTTTCTTCTTGTCGACCTTGGCTTTCTTTGACTTCGTCATGTCTTTGAACACGGCCTGACCCTTAACGGATCGGCTTCCCAAGCTTGAACTCGCCACTGGGCATCCCCTTTCGGACTATGATTTAAACGGATCGGTTGACGCGCAAGGCATTGCGGCTGCCTGGGTGCCGCGACGCTGCATGCCGAACGGATCCACAGTCGCTGCACGGATGTGCGACTTGGGATGTTGACGTCCAGGCTGAAGGCCTCGACCGCGTCAGAGGAAGCCATTCTTGGCTGGAATGGGTGCCCCGCTGAGGCACCCATCCGCAATTCTCAGGCGAGTGCGATATTCGTTGCACTTTCGCGGCCGTCCCGGCCAGGCTCGATCTCGAACGTCACTTTTTGGTCGTCGTTCAAGCTCGTCATGCCCGCCTGTTCAAGCGCGGAGATGTGCACGAACACATCCTTTCCACCGGATTCTGGAGCGATAAAGCCGAAGCCTTTGGTGGAGTTGAACCATTTCACTGTGCCATTGGCCATGTGAATTTTCCTTGTTGATCGCTGCCCGCGACATGCGGCAGCCCGGCTTCTTACGACAATGTCGAGCGCTGTGAGCCGGCAACGGAAAACAGGAAGTCGAATGGAGGTCAGTAGCACATGTGACGTGGTTACCATCCGACAGGATTACAAGTGGCGCGCCGACCGGAGGCCGATCTTTCCTTTGCCAATGGGGTATCGATCTACTATGAGTGCACAGCTACCGGGCACCCTGGTGGCGCGAAAAGGAAAGCCAAAATGTCGTTCAACGACCTGGCGAAGAAAGAGGCCGCCGACCAAAAGGCCTCGCAAGAAAAAGACCCGAAACAACAAAACAAGACTGACAAGAGCTCCGCTCCGGAGGCCGAGTCCGGCGACCCGAAAAAGACCTGACTCACTTCGAAGGATGTATCGTTCTTCGCACCGCTCTTAGGGGCGGTGCGCAAGAGTTCCGCCTTCAATGATCTCGTGGATCAGATCAGCGGCTTTCGCATGCGATTTCCGCTCGGGCTTCGGACAGTCAGCGTTTCCTAGCGTCTCCGCAGCATCGCTGAGAATGCCGATGATCTCGCTGTCGGGAAGCAACTTGCGATCTTGCAGAGCCAGCAGCAGGGCCTCGCAAATCGAGAGGGCGGCCAACCCCGCCGGGTCTGGTTGGTCTGACATCGCGATATCCCTTTGGTTTTTTCGTCACGGTACGCAGGCGCGAGGTTTTGATGCCCCTGAATACTGTCAGGCAGGATTTTGTCGTTTGTACTGATTGAAAGCAGTGTCGATGAAGAAATCCAGACAGCCATTCTGCAGATCGAGAGGGCCCGGAAATGGCAATTGAAACCAGTCCGCTGACGCGGAAGCTCTCCGCCTTCGTCCAGCTTTCGGCGCCGGAACTTGGCGTTCTGGAGCGGTTGCATGAGCGACGGAAGTCGTTCTCACCAGGACGCGATCTTGTGCATCAAGGTCAGTCCGAACAGGCGGCGTATATTCTGGCAGCGGGTTGGGTCGTTTCGTACAAGATCCAACCTGACGGATCGCGCCAGATCGTTGATTTCCAAATACCGGGGGATTTTCTTGGGTTGCGCAGCGTGCTTCTGCACACCTCCGATCATGGGATCGAACCGATTGTCGAAATAGAGGCCGCTGAGGTCATGGTGGGCGATCTTCTGCAGGCCTTCGCCGAGACGCCACGGCTTGCAACTGCGATCATGTGGGCCGTGTCGCGCGACGAGGCGATGGTTGTCGAACATCTGGTCGGGTTGGGGCGTCGCGACGCAGATGCCCGCATGGCGCATTTCCTGCTGGAACTTGGCGTAAGGTTATCCCTTGTCGGGATGGGAAGTAGAGAAGGCTATGCGTGCCCGCTCACGCAGTATCATCTGGCTGATGCGCTGGGACTGAGTGCGATTCACGTCAACCGCGTCTTGCGCAAACTCCGGGAAGGCGGGCTTGTCACGTTTAGGGACGGCGTCGTTGTGTTCGATGATTATGAGGGTTTGGTGGATTTGGCCAATTTCGACCCGGCCTATCTGGATCATGCGCGGCCGTTATTGCCCTGAAGCAGTCGCCCAAAATTCGGCTTCGGGCGGCCCGGGATCAACAGGATGATTTGGTCAGCATCATGCCAAGGCGCGGCTGGCTTCCTTGAGTTCGCGATGTGCCTCTTCATCGTTGTCCGCATCATGTGCCTTTTCAGCGGCCTGATAATGCTTCAGCGCGGTCTCCTTCTTGGGTCCTTCAGGGGCCTTGTCCCAAGCCGATTTGACCGAAGCCATGTGCTTCACGGTCTGATTTTCCTGGCTTTGATTTTCTTCGTTCATGGAATTGTCCTTTCCTGGACAGTCCGACAACGAGAGGCGCAAAAGCCGCGCATTACAGTCGATGCACTGCGTGCCTTCCGCGCCTCTGAGATACTCAGAAAAAGCGCCACCACGAATTGCGGTGGTCAGGTCGGGCTTAGGCCATGCATGGAAGACGTGGACTGACGCAAGTTAGCCAGGCTGCGCCAGATACAGGATTTGCGCAATCATCGCGCAGCCAATGATCGCCAGCATAACCCAAATTACTGGGATTTGCGGGAACGAATGGCGGCCCGATTGAGGTTCTTTGGCGAAAATGGGCGGTGACCGTCTAGGCAGCAAGGATACCAGCCTGGTTGCCCTGCTCTGGCTTGCCAGCGCAAGCGCTGGTATGTCCTTGATGGTCTCGAAATGTGCGTTCAGGCGTAGCTCGGCATCCTCTTTTCCCAGCCGTGCAAGCGCTTTGGCTTCGCTCCAGGGTTCGAGACCAAGACGCGCAAGGGCGGACAGGACTGTTACGACCGCTCCGGTTCGGTCTTCGCCCACTTCTGCGTGCAGGAAGGCATCATAGTCCGAGCCATCCGGGTGGAGAACATCAGAGACAGACATTGAATTCCTTTCTGTCGGCGGCTGACACGGTAACGCGCAGTGCCCAAATCTATTTTCGGACCTACTCTCGCAGCCATTCACCACGCGAGAGCTAACCTCGATCAGCGTCGCGGCCCCAATGATCGGTTAATGTGCGCTCAATCGCGCCGAATTGCGGAGCGTCTTATCTGCTCACACCGATGCGCCATGACTTGGCCGACGACCCAATGTCCTGCCAACGGCACCCAAAACCGATGACGCACAAAAAGAGTTGGGGGCGCGCTGCACGCAGTTCCATGCGGTCCTGCCCTGTTTCGAACTTACAAAAAACTGGCGAAGCGGCGCTTTCCCCGCTGGAGGATACAAAATGAAGACACCTGAATGGCTGAAGCCCGGTCTCTACGGTGCAATAGCCGGCGCTGCACTTGTTGCGATCGCGGGATTTTCCTGGGGTGGCTGGATGACCAGTGCCGGTGCCAACGAGTTGGCCGACGACCTTGCCCAGGAAAGGGTGGTAGCAGCGCTTGTCCCGGTTTGTCTGGATATCTCGAACGCCGACCCGGACAGGGTTGCCCTGATCGAAACGATCCAGGCTGCCTCGGGTTTTCGGCGCCGGGACGCGTTGATCGAGGCGGGGTGGGCCACGGTGCCGGGCGCGGATGCGCCCAATCGGGATCTTGCTTTGGCTTGCGTCGAGGGGCTTGAGCTTGATGAGTCGTGATATTGCGGCGTTGGCAAAACCCCTGCTGTTTGCCCTTATTGCTGCGCTAGCAGGAGCGGCCCCGGCCTACGCACAGGTCGATGACGACACGATCCCGGAAAACGCCCAACCCAGAAGTTTTGGAGGTGGATGGGAATGCTTGAGCACCTTTCGAAGGGACGGCGGGGCCTGTTTGCCCGTTGTCGTGCCCGAAAACGCATTTCCGACGAACCGAACCTATGGCAACGGGTGGGAGTGTTCGCATGGGTATCGGGAAACAGCGGATGCGACCTGCGCCGCAGTGCATGTCCCCCAAGGTGCCTATCTTGATCCGTCAGGATTGAGTTGGACATGCGTGCGTGGATTTCGGGAGGTCGACGATACCTGCCAGGCGATTGTTCTGCCAGCCAACGGATATCTTACCGGCAATTCCTTCGGGGCAGAATGGACCTGCGATCGTGGTTTTGAGCGCATCAGCGAGCTTTGCGCAGCAATTGCTGTGCCCGAAAACGGGTATTTGAACGGCTCAAATCATGGCCGCCCTTGGGATTGCGAACGCGGCTACGTGGCGCAGCGCGACACATGCGTGGAGATTGCCGTCCCCGAGAACGCGTATTTCGACGATGCGAGATATGGCCCGGGTTGGAGATGTGAGCGTGGATTCGCGGCGTCCGACAACGCGTGCACTTTGATCGAGGTGCCGGCCAATGCGCATCTCAACCGCTCTGGAAACGGTTGGGAATGCAACCGGAATTTCCACCGCGCAAGCGGACGCTGTGCCCTGAACGAGTAGCGGGCGCTCACTTAACACCAAACAATGTCCGACTTTCACAATCATGTCGCGTGTCGACGCATTGGCGGTCATGCGGCGCTGAGAAAAGGAACGCGCTATGAAACCAATAGATACACAAACACCAACCGCAAGGCTTTCGAGCATGGGGCCGCAAGCCCCGCCCAGCCCAACAATGATTGGCTCACCGGATGGTAGCATCACGGTCACCGAAAAGGTGCCAACAGCGGTCGTTTATTGCGAAGGGAACTTCGGACAGATCGACGGCAAGACGGCAAACGGGCTTGTTCGCCACAGCCAAGCCTACCGCATTCTTTCTGTGATCGACAGCACGCTCGCAGGGCGCGACAGCGGACAGGTGCTCGATAATGTCAGCAACAGAGTGCCTATACTTGAGGACATCGCGGTCGCCCTGGACGGCGCAACAAGCATCCCCGATACGCTCATCTATGGCATGGCCCCATCAAATGGAAAGCTGTCGCTGTCAGATCGCGAAGTCGTACTCAATGCGATCGCGCTCGGTATGAACATCGTCAGCGGCCTGCACGAATACCTCGGTGATGATCTCGAGATTTCGGCGGCTGCGCAGGCCGCAAACGTGACCATCCGCGACATTCGCAAACCTCGGCCGAGCAAGGATATGCGCTTGTTTGACGGCAGTGTCGCAAATGTCGGGGCGATCCGCATCGCGGTGCTGGGAACCGATTGCGCAATCGGCAAGCGCACGACGGCGACCGTCCTCGCACGAGCATTGAACGTCCGTGGCATCAAGACGATCCTTGTGGGCACAGGCCAGACCGGCCTGATGCAGGGCGCAAAATACGGCGTCGCCATGGACGCCGTGCCGCCACAATTCTGCTGTGGGGAGCTTGAACGCGTGATCGTCGCGGCATCCGGTGGCGAAACGCCGGATGTCATCTTGGTGGAAGGACAAGGTGCGCTCAGCCATCCGGCCTTTTGTACGTCTGCGTTCATCCTGCGTGGCAGCCAACCCCAGGGTGTCATTCTTCAGCACGCGCCAAAGCGTGCTCATCGATGCGATTTTCCAGCCTTTCCAATGCCGGACCCGAAAGACGAAATTGTCCTCATCGAAGCCTTTTCCGACACACAGGTCATCGGTTTGACGATCAATCACGAGGCTATGACGGAGTCGGAGGTGGATCTGGCAATCAAAACGCTGTCGCGCGATCTCTGTATCCCAGTGACAGACGCGTTGACCCGACCGGAAGTTCAACTAGCCGACATGGTCCTATCGGCCTTTCCGCAACTGCGTTCAATACCGCTCGTGGCTGCAGAATGATCACACCGCGTGTCGAGATCGATCTTGAAAAAATCACTCAAAACGCCCGATGCCTCACAGGTAGGCTTGGCCCGCGGGGTATCTCCGTCACTGGTGTGACCAAGGCCGTTTGCGGCCATCCTGGCGTCGCTGAAGCAATGTTGACCGGAGGTGTCGTCGGCCTTGCAGACTCGCGTATCAGAAGTGTCATGAGGATGCGGCAAGCGGGGATCCGTTGCCCCATTTCGATGATACGCGCGCCAATGGTCCAAGAGGTTGCAGACGTCATCAGGTACTGTGACACAAGCCACAATTCCGAGAAGAGCACGATCCTGAACCTCGGCGCTACCGCACGGCAAGAAGGGAAAACGCATCAGGTCATTCTGACTGTCGAAATGGGGGATATGCGCGATGGCATCTTGCCCGAGGACCTTAACGATCTTGCCTCACTTGTCGTTGCCACGCCGGGCCTCGCCCTCAAGGGGGTTGCTGCGAATTTCGCCTGCTTGAGCAACGTGGCGCCGACAGCCAAAGACATGGCCAAATTCTCGCGACTGGCCGACAAGGTCGAAGGCGAATGCGGGCCCTACGTGGCGGTGGCATCTGGCGGCAGCTCGGCCAATTTGGCATGGGCGCTCGGCAAAGAGCCGACCGGTCGGGTCAACAATTTGCGCCTGGGCGAGGCGATCCTTTTGGGCATCGACCCCGTTTCGGGGCAGCCGATCGACGGTCTTCATACAGATGCATTTGCTCTTTTTGCCGAAGTCATCGAAGCAAACCTCAAACCAAGCTCAATGCCAATGAGACCGAGTGCGCCGACGTTCGGGAAGCCCTTTCTGATTTCGAATGGCGATCAACGACATCGCGCCGTCCTTGCCGTTGGGCGCCAAGACACGGATGCAACCGGCCTATTTCTTCCATCGGGGTTTGGGTTTGCCGGAGCGTCGAGCGACCACACCGTGGTCGACACCGGCAAAACCAGCGTATCCGTCGGTTCTGAAATGAAGTTTGGAATGAACTATGCTGCCCTGATCAGGGCGATGAGCGCGTCCGATGTCGAAAAAGTCGTGCATCACGGGCTGCCGATTAAGCGAACGAGCACAGACACCAGACCTCAGCCGTTTCTGAGGTTGATATGAGATCCAAATGACCCGGCCGGGGCCGCCATTGCGCCGCAAACGAAGGGTCGCCAAGCGCACTCCTCCCTTCATTCCTCTCCAAGGAACAATGGAAAAGATCTTGTGCCCAATTGAATGTGGAGAAGCCATGCAAGGTAAACGTGATGACATTGAATTGGATAGGCCCAGGCGTGCCCTTGGTGACGCACCGAAAGCGCGTTCCTGCTTGCGGTGCGAGGCCTCATTCTGGAGCGAAGGGTTCGGCCAGAGAATATGTAACCGATGCAAAGGATCTTCGGTCTGGCGCACGGAAGTGCCGGAAGGCATCGGTCAAGGTCGACGCCGTCCCGGCGGTCGATCCTACTAGGGTTCGCCTGTGGTGTTTATCACAATCACATACGCAACGACGCATCGCTATCGAACCCCTGCATGACTTGGTCCGCACCGACCCACCCTACGCCACCGTGAGACTCGGGACCTCGCCATGGCATATCTTGATCTCAAGATCGTTCCGACCGCATGCATCGCGCCATGAATGCATAGCCGGTATGGTGAAGCTGCACTGCAGCGCGCAGCCATGAACCGAACGGCAGCTCAGGGCCGTCTCTGAAGACGGCACAAGTCATTAGATTTCAATGGCTTCTGCAATCGCAAGAGCATCCTCAAGCTCGACGCCGAGGTATCTGACGGTGCTGTCCATCTTCGTGTGGCCCAACAGCAGCTGGACTGCACGCAGGTTGCCCGTCTTTTTGTAGATCTGTGTCACCTTCGTGCGCCGCATCGAGTGCGTGCCGTATGCGCTCGCCTCCAGGCCGATCGACGTCACCCAATCACGGACAATCCGCGCATATTGGCGGGTCGAAATATGCAGCCGCTCGTGGAACCGGCCGGGCCAGAGGTATTCGGATCCGACCATCAGCGGGTCCCGCATCCACCTTTCGAGCGAGGCTCGGGTGCCTTCCGAGAGTTCGAAGCGGACAGGTTTCTGCGTCTTGCTCTGCAGAACCGACGCACGTTCCTTGATCTGGCCAGATGCCATGACATCGACGACCTTCATTTTGACCAGATCGCAGCCACGCAGTTTGCTGTCGATGGCCAGGTTGAAGAGCGCCAGGTCACGATGGTTCTCGGCCAGTTCAAGCCGAACTCGGATCGCCCAGACGTGCTTTGGCTTCAGCGGTCGTTTCTGGCCAACGATACGTCCTTTGTTCCAGGCTGGGCGAAGCGCGCGAATGGCCGGTAAGTTTGGTGCTTCCATGACTGATCCTCCGATCCGCCATACCCTCCTCAAGCGACAACCCGACGTTGACAAGGCACGATATCACGGGATTGTTGCGCTGCCTCCGAGGTCGGCAGTGAGCCCAATCCTGCTGCGCGATCTACGGGCGGTAGGTGACGAGTTTATAGCTGGCGAAGCAGAAGTAGACGCCAAGCACTCCTTCGATCCATCGGCGGGCTTTCGCATAGACCGCGACCACCGGCGATGTGGAGAACGCCACTGCGTAAGTCACATGTCCGACTGCGGAAATGATGCTGGTGCCGACAACGACCAGAGCAGCCACCCAGATTGGTGCTTGCCCGTCCATCTCGAGGGACATTATCGCGATCCAGACCAAAGCGGCCTTGGCGTTCGTCATTTGGATCACAAGCCCACGCCGATAGAACGCAAGTGGTCCACCATTCAGATGAACAGGTCGCACCTCTAACTCTTTGACAGTCATAGCCGACTTGAACGCCTTGAAGGCCAACCAGAGCAATTATGCTGCGCCGACCACCTTCAGAAGGACCATGATTGAAGCATAGGTCGAGACGAGTGCTGTGAGGCCCAAAGCGGTCAGCATTGACCAGCAAAACGTTCCCGTCGCCACGCCAAGCGCAAGGGCTTTCCCTTCCGTTCTACCGATGGACATTGATGTGCCAATCACCGCCAAGATGTTTGGCCCAGGCGTGAACATACCAATCATGAAAACGCCGTAGGCGAGCAAAATGCCGGTTAGATAAGGGTCAAGCAAGACAACCTACGTTCCTTAGGACAATACACAATTCCGCCAAGAAGCAAATGGCGGCAATGTCCCGTGTTCAGCCATCCGTCCACAGTTAGGTTTGCCAGCGCAGAGAATGTCCGGTTCGACGGGCCGCGCCGCAGCAAAAGCGAAGGCGGTTGAACGGCAGCTTTGGGCCGGACGCTCCGGTTTTCCCGTTCATTGAACGGCATCTGGTTTTCGGATCAAGTCCGCTTGCCGGTCCTGCGAGACCATCAAGTAGGCTCCCACCGTTGTCACTTCGCTATCGTGGCCAATGTTCTGAGAAAACGCCTTGAATGCCTCGCGCGATTTGTAGTGACCGTCGGCCCATTTCACGATGGTCTTGCGGAAACTATGCGGCCCGAAGGCGGGCAATCCGGTTGTGACGAAAGCAGACTTGATCACGGCGCGAAGAGCGTTGGTGTTTTTGTATGGCTCGCGTTCCAGGCCCATTACCGCGAAGCCTCCATCGATACGTCCCATCTTAGGCGGCGGGAACAACGGGTCGTCATGGCCGAACAGCAAGTCGTCTCGCAGGTGGTGGACCCATGCCTCGAAACAGGAGCGATAGACCGGATCGATGGGCAGAAAATACGTCGTGAAAGTCTTCGCGCCTTTGGTGCGGACTTGTCGGGCGTCTTGGAAAACCGAACCTTCAACAAGGTCGATGTGCTTGAGGCGGAACGAGGCAATCGCACTGCCTCGTGCGGCGGTGATCATCAGGAATGCAAATAGCGCTTTGTTTCGGCGATCTATCTCCGTCACCTCCGGCATTGCATCGAAGGCGTGACGACATTGTGCCAGGGTTGGGCAACGCCCCTCGCGCTGGGCATGGGCAACGCGAGCGTCCTTGGCGGGTTGGTTGAAGTAGTCGGCGTCGGAGTAGCTGATCCGCGACTTGAAACCGGGTTGCCCAGCCAGCCATTGAAAGAACGCCTTGTTTGCGCGGAGGATGCTACTGACAGTTGCTTTGGAAAGGGGCTTCCCGGTCGCGCTGCTTGGGTCTTCAGCCAGCTTGGCTTTGAACGCGCGCGGTTGCTCAATATGGAAACGCTTGAAGCTCTTGTAGCCAGTGCTCGCCTCGAACCTCAGGATCGCATCTGCGACTTTGTGAACGGTAGCTTCATCGCGCCGGTTCACATCACGAAAGTAGATCAGGTAAGCGCGTTTGATCCGTTCGTTTTCTTCATTCACTTTGCGGGCCATGGGGCATCCTTTTGAAGTGCGGGTTTCAGTAGGGCCGGGACGTATCCATTAGGCTGCTTTGGTAGAATTGGAGCTGATCCGAAAAACCCGGTGCAGATTGCGGATGTCAGCGCGCTTAACCATTTGGCTGCATACGGTTTCGCAGACCTCGCAGAAGCCCTGTACGCGGGGTGTTCGGCCAGGCTCTTCGATTAGGTCGACCATTCCTTCAAACACCCTACGCGGGACTTTGCATGTCATGCACAGAAGCTCGTCAGCTTGGGTTGGTTGCCGTTTCTTTTGGCGACGGGCTACAAGGAAAGCCTTAGCCGCTTCTCCAGTAATTAACGTTGGGCGCTTGGTTGTCAGAGCGGGGAGTCCCTCACCCAACCAAATGCGGACGGTGCCTTCAGTCACGCCACACACTCGGGCAAGTTCCGAAACCGTGTATGTGAGAGCCGAACGTATTCGGCGCGGATCAGGACGCTTCGTCATCACACGTACCTTCGAAAAGGCCGCGGATATCCTCGACGCGCCATACGGTCGTGCGAGGGCCGAGCTTCATAGGTTGCGGGAAGCGCCCTTCTTTAACGCCCAGCCACCAGGTGGATTTGCTGACGGGGATTGGGCCTTTGGGTGCAAGAATTTGGGAAAGCCGAACAAAGCCGGTGCGGGGAAAATCGGGAGTGTGCATTTAGGTCTACCCTGATGCTGTTTCATCTAGGCAGATCCTGTTTGGTTCTGTCCAAAAGGTGTGGGATTGGCAAACTTTCCTCAGGGAATCCCGTTACGTTCAGTTGTCCCAATAGGCATCATCGACCGCCTCAGAGGCGGTCTTCAGCCATTTCCTAATTGTCTTGGGGTCCATTGTAATTCCAACCCTGTCTAGATCCTCTGCGATGCGAGAGGTGGCTTCGCTCCGAGGTTTCTTGGGATCGTAACCATATTGCTCGCATGACATCGCAGCGAATAATTTCAGAAGGGTTGCCCGCTCCTGACTTGTGAGCGACTTGGTTACGGTCACTACCTGAGCCGATGTTTCTCCCAGGCGATTGTCTATGGCGCGACGCAAACCAGGATGTATGTGCAGATCGATGTCTCGGAACCAGTTGTCGAGGGTGCTCAAAGGGACAGGAGCAAAACCGAAGCCGGTTGATGGAAAAAATCTGGTCATCAATTCGAAGCGTTCGAGTAGGAATGTATACGCAGACCACATGTCGCGGCCTTTCTCGGCAGTCTTTTTCAACTCATAGAGACGCTTTTCGGTCATCGACTTTGGGTCGGCACCGACCGACAAAGCAGTCGCCTCATAAAGGTCGAGACGTGGCATCTGGCACCAATATTTGAAATCCGGCGCAAATCTCGGGTGGCCGAAGCCGTAAGCGATTGTTGGTGGGATATTTTTGATCAGATTTTTAGGATTGACGCTCAGTTGATCGCACCAAGCATTATCACGAGTAGCTTCATCATCAGCTTGCTCCTCGCGAATGACCGCCAAAGCCTGATCGCTCAGTTGCGCGAGATCAGCGCGCGCGCGTTCGCGGAAATCGCCCAAGCGCCCCTCAAACTGATCAACATAGTCGATGTCATCAGGTCCAAACGGTTCGTCTATCTTGTCTCGTGTCCAATCCCATACTTTCGAGAACTCGGCACGAAGTATGGTCTCGATTTTTTCATCTCGGCTTGATGTGGTCATGGCACCAGAGAAGCAGGCCTCCTCGGGATTCGCTAGTCGCCACGTAACTCAGCAAGATAACCGGCCCACCATTCCATCATCCTCACACGCTCCTCCCAATGCTCACCGCGTGCATAGGCGCGGCGTACAGCGTTAGCCTCGATATGGGCGAGTTGGCGCTCGATGGCGTCGGGGTTCCAGAAGCCGCTCTCGTTTGCCAGTGTTGAGAATGTCGCACGGAACCCGTGGGCGGTCATTTCGTCGCCCGTGTAACCGATGCGACGGAGGCCAGCGTTTAAGGTGTTCTCACTCATAGGGCGTTGCAGCGTCCGAAGGCTGGGGAACAGGAAGGCGCTTTGGCTGTGCAAAGCTTGCAACTCTTGGATCAGGTCGATGGCTTGATCGGGTATGGGAACGCGATGCGGGCGGCGCATTTTCATGCGGGCTTCTGGAATGATCCAGATTTTCGCAACTAAGTCGAACTCGTCCCATCTTGCGTGACGCAGTTCGCCGGGGCGCTGCACCAGCAATGCCAACAGTTGCAGTGCAATGCGGGTGGTCACTTGGCCGTGGAAGGTGTCGATGGCGCGCAGCAAGCCGCCCAGCGCCTTGGGGTCGGTTATGGCCGCGCGCGGCGTCACGGTGGGGCGGATCAAGGCATCGCGAAGAGCATAAGTTGGGTCTGTCTCCGTAACGCCATTGGCGACGGCATAGCGGAACACGCCGCCGATCTTGGCGCGGAGGCGTTTGGCGGTCTCATAATTGCCCTTGGCTTCAACCTTTCGCAAGCAGGCGAGAACCATGGGCGAGGTAATGTCCGTGATCGGCTTATCTCCGAAGTCTGCTCGTGCCATGTCCAAGAGCCACTCGGTCTTAGCCATGGTCGCATCGGCCTTACCCTCGCGGCGTGCTTTGTAGATGAACGCGTCGGCTTGGGACGCGAAGGTGATGCCGCGCCGTTCGCGCTCTGCGCGTTTGCGTTCTTGTTTGGCCGCGCCTGGATCATCACCCTTCGCCAAGGTTGTCCTAGCTTGATCCTTCAGTTTGCGGGCATCAGCCAAGGAAACGTCAGGATAGGCTCCAAACGACAAACGCTTTTCGCGCCCGTCAATTCGGTACTTCAGGTGCCAAAGGCGCGATCCGCTTGGCGTGACGGTTAGATACAACCCGTCGAAGTCACCAACTTTATAGGGCTTTCCCTTTGGTTTCAGCGTTCGAATCTTCGCATCACTTAGGGGCATTTGGGGGCATCCTGTTTTCGCGTCTCACGCGATGCCCCCAGAAAAGCCCCCAGATTGGGGGCTTTTCATTGGATGTGATTAGACCAAGTTGGACAATCCTACATCGCAAAGCCCTTATATATAAGGTCCTATCGGATGTCTCTAACCATGTCTGGATTGGAAGGTGGTGCCGCTGAAGGGACTCGAACCCCCGACCCCATCATTACGAATGACGTGCTCTACCATCTGAGCTACAGCGGCGTAACCGCGGCGCTATTAGCAAGGCGCGCGCGGGTTGAATAGACCTAATTTCGCGTTTCTACCGTGACATCCGCGTCCTCAACCTCTGAGGAAGTCGCGTCTTCACTTGTCACGCTGTCGTCTGTCGAAAGTGCGATTTCGGGGACCTCCACGATATCAGCATCTTCTGCCGGTGCGGAGTGGTCTTCCAATGCGCCTACGATCAACGGCAGCATCTGTGCCGGGCCGGCCAAGGCAGCCTCGGATTGGCGCACTTCGGACCAATCCAGCGTGTCAAAGCTATCGCAATTGCTGCAAACCGGGCGCCAATCCTCATGGACGTGTCCGCAATTTCCGCAGACCCATTGGTTCCCGCGAGAGGCCGTGACAGCGCGCGCCAACCAGCCGCGAACGACGCGGTCTTCCGCGCCTTCGCCCCTTTCAATAGCAGCCATCAATGTCAAAGAGCGCGCGGTGGGGCTGGTTTCCGCCAGATCGCCGAGCGCTTGGCGCGCGGCCGGGAAATCCTCCGCCGCAATCTGCAGCTCGGCCTCCAGCATTTTGGTCTCGGGATGCCCGCGATGCTTGGCAAGCAGGGGGCGGAATCGGCGCAGGCGCAAGGCAGGGGTCTCATCGGGTTCGATATCCGCGAAAGCGGCGGCCAGGTCCGGGTGCGGGGCCTGATCCCACGCCTTGCGAATGGTCTTCACGGCCTGTCGCTTGTTCCCGGCCTCGGTTGCCAGACGCGCCGACATGACGGAGGCCGGCACAAGGCCTGGGGCCAGGCGGCTCGCCTCGGCCACATCGCGGGTGGCGGTCACAACCTGCCCCTCAGCCATCGCCTCACGCGCATGGGCGAGCGCCAGAACAGCATCACGGCGACGGTGCAGATCGCGGGGCACATTGCCTGATTTCAGCGCTTGCGCGAGCGTGCCGCGCGCTCCCTGCCAATCTTCGTGGCGTGATTGCAGCGAGATAAGAGTGGTCTGTACCTCGGCATTCTTGGGGCGCAACGCCAGAGCCTTTTCCCCAAGTTTCAGGGCCGTATCCGTATCGCCCTCCTCAAGCCGCTGCTTCATCAGCCCGCGCACGCCGACAAACCGGGTGCGATCATCCTGGACCAATGCCTTGAAGGTCTCGGTCGCCAGCGCCCGGTCCCCTACCATTTCCGCGCCCTGCGCTTTCACGAGGTTGGTCAGTTCGGGACGGTTCAGATACTTGCCCGCCCGCTCCGCCTTGCGGATCGCCAGACGGCCTTCGCCCGCGGCCAGCGCCATCATGCCCTCGCTCAGCGCCTCGAAGCCTTTGCGTTCCGAGCGGCGGTCGAAATAGCGGCTGACCGCAGTCTCATCCCCGTTCAGGAAGCGCAACGTGGCGACCAGAAGGCCCACGACCTTGAACAGGATCCAAACGGCCAGCAGCAGCACAAGCGCACCGATCACGGCCTTCACCGGCGTGATGATGTACTCGGTACCCAACACGATCAGCGTGCCAAGATTGTCCATCTCGAACAACGCCGTCACGCCAAGGGTGAGGCCGACGACGATCAGGATGAACAGGATGATTTTCAGTAGCGACCAGAGCATGTCCCGCTCTCCTTAATTGTCGAGCGTGGCGGCAAGCTCCGCCAGGGCTGCATCTGCGTCGGCGCGGGTTTGCACTTGTGCGACCCAATCCGCCAAAACGCTGCGCGCCCCTTCAGGCAGGCTCTCGATCTCGGTGAGGGCTGAGGTAAGATCGCCCGCCTCTACGGCGGCGCCAACACGGCTGAGCACGGCATCCGGGTCATCGCCTTCGCGCGGCACAACGGACCGTCCGCCAAGCTGGTTTTGCAGGAACGCGCCAAGCCCGCCCATCACGCCATCCTCGGCGGTTTCTCGGTTGGCCTCGGCAAGTGCCGCCCGGGCTGCAGCGGGGTAGGCGGTTTGCAGGTCTTCCAGTGTCGGCACGCCAGTTTCGGCCACCGCCTGCAAAGCGTCAGGCACCTCGACATCCATACCCGATAGTGCCTCGGCAAAGGGATCACCGGCGGCCATGGCGATTTGCACGCGGCTCAGTGCGGCCTGCGCCTGTGTGGCGGCGGCAGTGGCTTGTGCTTCGGCCTGCGCCTCGGCAATTGCGGCCTGTGCCGCGTCGGAGGCTGCTTGCAATTCGGCGGCGGCAGCGGCCTGCGCGGCTTCAGCGGCGGCAACTGCCTCGGCGGCGGCATTGCGTTCTTCCGCCAGCCGTCCTTCAAGCGCTTCAACGGCGGCGGCCATCGCCGCACTGTCTTCATCGATTTCGCCTGTGAAGACCGGTCGCTCTTCAAGTGCCACAACGCGGCCGGTTAATGCCTCAACCGCTGTACCGACGCCCGCAACATCGGACGCAACGCCTGCGATTGCGTTCTCGACGCCGGACAAATCGACCTCGGGCATTGCGGGCGGTTCAGCTGCGGCAAGCGCCGCGATCTGTTCCTGCAATCCGGCAATCGTGCCTTGCTGAGTCTCGATCTGTTCCAAGGCGGCCGTCAGGGTCGGGTCAACTTCGGGGGCCTCACTGGGCCGCAATCCGAACAGGGCGGCCCCATAGCCAAGGGCCGCTGCAACTACACCCCCGATCAGGAGCGGACCAAACCCCGGGCCGGTCCGTTCCACCACACGCTCCACCGTTACGGGCGCAGCGGGCGCCTCGTCCACCGGGGCGGCGCCTTCAGCTGGGGCGGTATCTTCCACAATCTCGGTTTGCGCGGGGTCATCATCGGCGCCTTGGGCCGCCGTCGTATCGCCGGGCTCGATCGTCACGCGGTCACCGGGGTTGGGTTCGGCCGCCACGGCATCCTCGCCCAACGTATCATCCCCCAGCAAAACCGTATCGCCGCCCAGTTCGCCTTCAGGCGCCTCGGTGCTCACGCTCTCTGCGTCTGGCGAAACACTTTCTTCTGCGTCCGACTTGCGCGATTTCCGGCTGCCCGAACGGGAGGACGTTTGCTTCGCCATATGCTGAGGCCCCTCATCTCTGTCATACACAAGCTGTCAACGTAACCTGACAGGGGCTCCGAGTCAGCCCGGT
This sequence comes from uncultured Roseicyclus sp., assembly GCA_947489665.1. Taxonomy (GTDB): domain Bacteria; phylum Pseudomonadota; class Alphaproteobacteria; order Rhodobacterales; family Rhodobacteraceae; genus Gymnodinialimonas. Next base: position 167,174 of record CANLEH010000001.1, read on the forward strand.
TCAAACTGTCACGACGCAGCAGCGGCTTCTAGGGGGAATTCCGCCGCATTCCATACGGTTCCAATGCCTTGCGCATTTCTTCGCCATTGGGCTCTGAAATTACCTTCACACGCGTCTGGAGCGCTGCGGGGAGTGCGTCTTTCACGGCATCGCTCATCGCAAAAAGAACTGAATTTTCAGCAGGTTCCGGCGCCGCGTCCGCGAACAAGGCGGCGGAGCGCGGCGAGAAGAGGGGCACAAGCACCTCCGGCTGCCCAAGCGCCGCGTGAAACGTGGCGTCGGGCGGTAGGATGGCCTGATCATAGGCGGCAATCCCACGCGCATTGAGGCCCGCATCGCGCAGATGCCCCACCACATCCCCACGCGTATGCCGACCATGAACATGCAAAAGCGTGCCCGCCAGGCGACGCGCCACCAAGTCCGCAACCAGCGCCCCAGCATTCGGACCGGATTCGACGGCATCAAACCCGGCTTGGGATGCCGCATGGGTCGTCCGCGGGCCCACGCAAAAGGCGGTCAGGGCGGCCTGCGGTAGGAACGGGACTGCATTTTCAGAAGTCAGGATCAGGGCCGAGATACCATCCAGCACAACCGGCGCACCCGTCGGAACAATCTCCATCAATGGTGCAATGAACACATCGAACCCGTCCAAACCTTCTGCGAACCGCTCGGATGCTGCGCGCGGGCGGGTCAAAAGCAGGGTGGGGCGCGAGTGGACAGCCATGGACCACGGTGTTACCCCGCATGGGCTTGGCAGACAACGGCAGCGCGCGCCCATGACCCTGACGATCCTCGGCATCGAAAGCTCTTGTGACGATACCGCCGCCGCAATCTTGCGTGGCTCGGGCGATGCGCCGCAGATCCTGTCAAACGCAGTGCGAAATCAGACGGATCTACATGCAGCCTATGGGGGCGTTGTGCCTGAGATCGCCGCGCGCGCCCATGCCGAGGTGCTTGATCTGATGGTTGAACAGGCGTTGGCGCAGGCCGAAGTCTCGTTGTCAGATGTCGACGCGATTGCCGTCACCGCCGGGCCGGGTCTGATCGGAGGCGTGCTCTCGGGCGTCATGGCCGCAAAGGGCCTGGCGATGGGGCTTGGGAAACCCTTGATCGGTGTGAACCATCTGGCCGGTCATGCCCTGACCCCGCGTTTGACCGATGGGGTCGGCTTTCCCTATTTACTCCTGCTGGTCTCAGGTGGGCATTGCCAATTCCTGCGTGTGGAGGGGCCGGACGCATTCACCCGCCTCGGCGGAACCATCGACGACGCGCCGGGCGAGGCCTTTGACAAGGTCGCCCGCCTTTTGGGGCTGCCACAACCCGGTGGTCCGTCCGTCGAGCTGGCCGCGCAAGCGGGCGATGCGAAGCGCTTCAAGCTGCCGCGCCCCCTTTTGGATCGCCCGGGATGTGACCTCAGTTTCTCGGGTCTTAAAACCGCCGTGTTGCGTGCGCGGGACGATCTGGCGGCAGAGAAGGGCGGGATGACGGAACAGGACCGATCCGATCTGTGCGCCAGTTTTCAGATGGCAGTAGCAGATGTGCTTGCCGAGAAATCGCGCCGCGCGCTGACAATGTCGGATGTCACCGCCTTTGCCGTGGCGGGTGGTGTCGCGGCCAACAAGACGCTGCGCGCGCGGTTGGAGGATGTGACCGACCTGCCGTTCATTGCGCCACCCCTTGCGCTTTGCACCGACAATGCCGCGATGATTGCCTATGCGGGCATGCTCGCATTTGAGGCCGGACGAACGGACGATATGGCCCTCAAAGCGCGCCCGCGTTGGCCGTTGGATGAAACAGCGGCGCCCATGATCGGATCGGGCAAGAAGGGGGCCAAGGCATGAGGTTGGATGTCATCGGGGCAGGGGCCTTCGGCACGGGCCTTGCCATCGCATTTGCCGAGGGCGGGATCGACGTGACCCTTTGGGCGCGCGACATCGGAACCTTCGCAGGTGGCGAGAGCCATCGACTGCCCGGCCACAAACTGCCTGTGAATATTCGCGCGACGGATGATCTGGCGACCTGTACCGCCGAAACCGCCGTGTTTGCCTTGCCTACCCAAACCCTGGGCGGCTTTTTGGCTGCACATCGCTTTGGTGCACAAACCGCCATCTCTTGCGCGAAGGGCATCGACCGCGCGACGGGTGCCGGACCAACGTCGCTTATCGCAGCCCACATCCCGCAGGTCGCGCAACTCACCGGCCCCAGCTTCGCCGCCGACATCGCCAAGGGCCTGCCCACGGCCCTGACGCTGGCTTGCGCAGACGATGCCCTTGGGGCGCATCTGCAAACCGCACTCAGTACGCAGGCCCTGCGCATCTACCGCACGACGGATGTGATCGGGGCGGAGCTTGGGGGGGCACTCAAGAATGTCATCGCCATCGCTGCGGGCGCCGTCATTGGCGCTGGCCTGGGCGAGTCGGCGCGGGCCGCCTTGATCGCGCGCGGCTTTGCCGAGATGACCCGCTATGCGACTGAAAAAGGCGCCCTAGCTGAAACCCTCACCGGCCTGTCCGGCCTTGGCGATCTGATCCTGACCTGCGGGTCCGAGCAATCGCGCAACTTCCGTTTCGGCCTCGCCCTTGCGCGCGGCGAGGCTCTGCCTGAGGGCACCACCGTCGAGGGCCTGCACACCGCCCGCCAACTCAGCGAAAGTGCCGCTGATACGCCGATCGCGGACACGGTTGCGGCCCTTGCAGATGGCAGGCTGGACATAGCCGGCGCGCTCGACCACCTTCTCAACCGTCCCCTCAAACCGGAGTAAGCCATGCTTGTTGCCATTATTGCCACCGACAAACCGGGGCATCTGCAAACCCGCCTCGACAACCGTGATGCGCATCTCGCCTATGGCAAGGACAGCGGCAAACTGGTGATGGCGGGACCAATGCTGGACGCCGAGGATCAGATGTCCGGAAGCCTTCTGGTGATCGAGGTCGACACCATTCAGGAGGCATACGATTTCGCCGACAACGACCCCTACGCCAAGGCGGGCCTCTTTGAGAAAGTGCGGATCGAGAAGTGGAAGAAGGTGATCGGCTGATGCGCTACTGGCTGTTCAAATCCGAACCCTCAACCTGGAGCTGGGATCAACAGGTTGCCAAAGGCGAGGCGGGCGAAGAATGGGATGGAGTGCGTAACTACCAGGCGCGCAATTTCATGCGCGAGATGGCGTTGGGCGACCGCGGCTTTTTCTACCATTCGCAGAAAGAGAAGGCGGTTGTGGGCATCGTGGAGGTTTGTGCCGAGTCTCATCCCGACAGCACCACCGACGACGAGCGGTGGGAGTGCGTCGACATCAAGGCGGTTGAGGCGGTGCCATCGCCGGTCACATTGGATCAGATTAAGGCGGACGAACGGCTGGCGGACATGGTTCTGGTCAAGAATTCCCGCCTGTCCGTGCAGCCCGTGACCGAGGATGAGTTCAAGGTGATCTGCACCCTCGGTGGGCTTTAGGCTACACTCAGTTCAGCGTGGCCGTCGCGAACAAAACGCTGAAATCCTCGCACCAGATCACGACCGAGCCATAGGCGCTTACGTCGACATCCGCCGGGATGCTGTAGGTCTGCGTGCCCTGCGGCGATTGCAGCCGCCCGAGCGATACCCACTGGCTCGCCAGAACCGCGCCGCTTGTTGCGGGCGAGCCATCGACCACCAGCCAGACCTCAAGGTCCGGGCCGGGCGTGACCGAGAATTCCGACAATTGCAGGATTGTGTCGCCGTCCGCTGTTGTGGCGATCGTTGCCGTGCCGTCGCCCTGATGGCGCGCGTCGGCGTCCTGGAACTGGCCGGAGGCCACGGCGGTCGCAGTGGCTTGCGCCTCTGCCGGTACGGTGAAGCCTCCAAGTCCGGCAAGGCCGACACACATGGCAAGGGAAAGGGTGAAAACGCGCATGGCTTGTCCTCCGGCACGAGATTGGATGCCGCAAACCTAGTCGCGTCGCGCATCAAACACGAAATCACGTTCGCGGCACAGCCGCGTGAACACTGCATTGCCGCCAATAGAAATGGGGGGCTCCGACCCCTTGGAACCCCCCATCCACCCACGCGCGGCCTCGCTCCGCTCGTGTAACTGAAATTCGGGTCCGCCTTACTGGCCAGACGACGGTGTTATGCCATCCATGCCGCCTTGCAGCAAAGGAATTGCATTTCGCATTTGACCTAAATGTTAGTGCACTTTGCGTTTTATCTGAGGCTCGCATTCCGCGTTCGCGCTATCGGCGCGAGGCGGCGGGTTGCGATGCAATTCAATCGCAAAGTGCTCTAGCGCTCGGCGGGCGGAAGATTGGCAAGGCGATCCGATAGAATGGCCACCTCTGCCGCGCTCCATTGCGAATGCACCCGCGTGGTGCTGGCGGGTTGATGCCCCAAGCCCAATGTCTTGCCCTCCCGATGCGCGCCGCGCGGGCGGATCGGCCGCGGTTGAAAGCCTCCGCCGCAAGTTGGGCAGACATTCCGCAAAACCTGTTCCACGCAGTCCGCGCAATAAGTGCACTCATAAGAACAAATGCGCGCCTCCGCCGCGTCCGGCGGAAGATCCTTGTCGCACCATTCACAGTTTGGCCTCAGCTCAAGCATAACCCACTCCTCAAACGAAAAAGGCCCACCCGAATTGGGCAGGCCCTCCACAGTCAACGCACCCGGTCTCAGCCGTAAACGCTCTCTTTGCCGAAATGCTTGGTCAGCATGTAGTAGACCACGGCGCGGTATTTGTTGCGCTCGGATCGGCCATAGGTCTCGATGACTGAATTGATCGCGTTCATCAGATCTGGGCTGTCGGGCAAACCCAGCTTCTTCATCAGGAAGTTGTTCTTCACGGTTTCCAGCTCGCCTGCCTGCGTTGCCGCCACAGTCGATGCGTCCGCGTCGTAGATCGACGGGCCGCAGCCGATGGTCACTTTGGTCAGCAGCGCCATGTCCGGCTCCATGCCGCACTTGTTCTTCAGGTCATCCGCATATTGCGCGATCAGATCGTCACGTTTGCCCATGGGTTGGTTTCTCCCCCGTTAGTGTTTTCATGTCTCGCACCGGACCTTTCGGCCTGGCTCTCGCGGAGGTTAAACGCGCGCACCCTTTCGAAGAAAGAAAAAGTTGCAGGGAAAAACGTCCCGGCGGTCCCCTGCGCTTATGCTGCAACAAGCGGCGAGACTTCGCCTTCGCGCAAAACATCAGCCGCATAGGCCTTTCGGCCAAAGACCTCACGCACCATCGGCTCAAAATGATTTAGCGTCTCGCTGTCATAGTCCGGATCGAAACTGGACTGATCCCAGCGCTCGCAGAAGGTCGCGCAGCTCTCGAAACAGGGATGATCGCGGTAGCGGTCCCGCGCGTTGCGATCCCAGCCATAATGGTGCCCATAGTAGAGCATCTGGAAAAGCCCATGATGTTCCACCACCCAGGCCACATCCCAACGCACGAATGGGCGGATCACTTCGGCTGACAGGCGATCGTGGTTTTGCGGGGCCAGCCCGTCGCCGATATCATGCAGGAGCGCGCCGACGATCCAGTCGATGTCCGCACCATCCCGTTCCGCTCTGGTGGCGCTTTGCAGGCCATGGTCCAGCCGAGTGATCGGATAACCTTCCAAGGTGATGTGCTCCTGTCGCAGCAACTCCTCAAGCACGCGGTCGGCCGTCAGGGCTAGGAACGGCTTTTCCAGCCGCTCGAGCATCTCGTAATCGGCCTTCGTGCCATCCTTCATCTGCGTGAAACTGACGGTTTCGCTCACAGCTTGGCCCCTTCATACATCGCCACATCGGCTTCGGCCCCGGCCGTCAAGGCAGCCGATTGGGCGGCCAAGACCTCCTCGTAGAGGGCCAGATCTCGTGGGTCGAACAAACCGCGTGCCCCGGCAAGATTGATCCAACCCTGTGCCTTGTCCTGCCCGCGCACGAGCATCGCATAGTCACGATGCAACCCTTGCCGCACGTCCGGCGTGACATAGCGGATCGCGCAACCGATGCGCCGATCGCCCGAGCGGTTGGGCGCCGAGGCATGGAAGCAGCGCCCGTGATGCAGCGACATCTCACCCGGGCGCAACGGGCCGGGCACCGCGCGCGCCTCATCGACACCCGCAATTTGCTGTCCGCGGCTCAGAAGGTTCGCGTCGTCAAACGTGTCTTCATGGCTGACAATGCCACCGACATGACTGCCGGGAATGAACCGCATGCACCCGGCCTCAACCGACACGTCACTTAGCGCAAGCCATGCCGTCACTTCCTCGTCGGTCTCGCCCATGCCCCAATAGGTGATGTCCTGGTGCCAACTGACAATGGTGCCATCGCCGGGTTCCTTGATGAACAACTCGACCGACCAGACCAGAAGGTCGGGGCCAAGAACGCCTTCCACGGCATCCAGAATTGCGGGTGCACGCGCGATCTCAGCCAGAAGCGGGATGACCAATTGCCCATTTACCCTGAAAAACTGGCTTAGGCTGTGACCGCCCGCTCGGTCGCCATGTGCCGCTTCCAAGGCCTCAACCTCGGCGCGCAGATCGGCGGCTTCGCGTTCCGTGAAGACCGGGACGGGGTGAAGGACACCGTCCGCACGATATCGCGCGATTTCTGCGTGATTGAGTCCAGCCATGACGAACCCTCCCTTACGCTGAACGGTTTCATTGCGGCTTTGTGGCGTCTGTCACAAAATCGACCCGTGAAACGTCGCATTTTCTTCATGTCGTTAACGTTTCTGAAACCCCGCCACAGGACAAAGCCTGTCGATGCATCACTGCGGGGCTTCTCGATAAGGGCGGCACCGCTTCGACGACGGTTTGAAAACCTGGCCGAAGACAGCCCCCGAATTGGGCCTAGGTCAGGTTTCTCGGACGCGCATATTCCGCCCCGTTAGCACCGGGGATCGAACCGCCGCACCTGCGCGGCGCCGCGCATCTTGTTTGACGGTTGCCCGATCAAACCATCCTAAAGCGAGGCGATGTAGCGATCCGGATCCTGCAACTCGAACGCGCCGAAAAACGCATCGGGCCCGTAATCCGCCATGTCCAATTCTAGGAAATCGGCAAAGATCTCGTGCTCAGCGTCGAACAGGGTGCGGTTGTTCGGGTCTATGTTTCGGACAACAAGAATGCCCGTGCGCGGCGCACCGACAACCTCCAGCACCAGATCGGGGCGGTATTTCTGCAGGATAGGAATGATCTTCCATACATCACCTGTCCAGGCATCGATCTCGTCCAGCGCGCTCAGCTCGCGCGTCGTCATCTCTGCATTGAATGGCAAGATGTCATGCAGCGCGATCACGCCACCCGCCGCCATTGCAGCTTCGGTATTGCGAAAATCGCGCAGCACATAGTCGATCAGATGCATCCCGTCGATGAAGGCCAATTGCGGGCTGATCCCGGCGCGCGCCAGAAAGCCGCCTTCGAAAAACGTGTCACTCTCTTCCTGAAAAAACAGCTGAGCGCGGGAGGCGTTGAACACATCGGGCACCAGTTTGAATTCAGGATCAACAGCGACAAAGCTGCACTTTCTGTCCTTAAGTGACGATCCCGTGCGGGAGCCGATCTCAAGATACCAGTCGGGCGCCACCTGCGTTTCAAGCCCGGCCAGCACACTGCGATACCCCGCCCCGGAGATCTGAGGGAATCCCGGTGCATGCAGCATTTTCCGGCGGGATGATTTGCGTTTGAACAATGGCATGTCAGCTCAGCACCTCACGAACAATGGTTTCAAGGTCACGCGCGATCTGTTCGGGGCGAACGCGCTCGGCCATGGCCTGACCTCGATCTTGTGCCTCAGCCCAATCTGGGCCGTTCCAACTGTCTTTCAGCCGCGCGATGGCATTTTGAATGTCGGGCACGTCGGGCGTATCACACATAAACGGATAGTCTTCGCCCAAAAAAGCCTCTGCGTCATCGACGCTGCGATTGACGACCATCGCGGCGCCACACCACGCGGCGGTAAAACCCTTGGTGAAAGGCTTGAATTTGCGGTTTGGGGCATCCGCGGGATCGGGGCGGATACAGTAATGCGCCGCCGCGTTTGCCAGGGCCGTTTGCGCCGCATCGAATTCGGCAGGTGTGCCGCCCTCAATCACGTCCACTTGCGGGCGGATGTCATCTGGCAAATGGGTTGAGCGCGCTGATCCCACATAGATCAGGTTCGGCGCGGCATCAGGTTGCTTCGGCGGCTGACGACGCAAGCGGGCATCCACGTTGTGCAAGAGCGTGCGCGCCTCACCCCTGGAGCCGGTCGCCTCGATCCATCTCGCAAGGCCGTCCGTTCCAACAAACGATGTCGAAAGATGCACGTCGACAAATTCCGGCGGCATGACGTCAATATTGCTGTCGACATAATCGGCCAATACGGCCCGGCCCTTCTTGCGCAACGCCTGAAAGGATGCGGCAGGCCAATACCACATGACTTGTTTCGGCACGATGAAGACAACATCTTTGGGCAAGGCAGCGATGGTCAAAGTGCGCAGCACCCGATTGTGGGTGGCAACCGGCCGCACGATAACATCAACATCGTCCGGCCCATGCTTTTCCATCAGCGACGAAAGCTGCCGGACCCGCATCAGATGCGAACCCGACTCAGGTGGCTCTAGCTTGCGCAAGAAACACAGAGTGATCGGGTTCGCCATCTTTGGTGCTTAGTACCGGTAATGCTCTGGCTTGAACGGCCCGTCCTGCGGCACGCCGATATAGTCGGCTTGCTCTTTGTCCAGCTCGGTCAGTTTCACGCCGATCTTTTTCAGATGCAGACGCGCGACTTTCTCGTCGAGCTTTTTGGGCAGGATGTAGACCTGGTTCTGGTACTCATCTCCGCGCTGCCACAGCTCCATCTGCGCCAGCACCTGGTTGGTGAAGGACGCGGACATCACGAAGGACGGGTGGCCGGTGGCATTCCCGAGGTTCAGAAGACGGCCTTCGGACAACAGGATGAGACGGTTGCCCGAAGGCATCTCGATCATGTCCACCTGCTCTTTGATGTTGGTCCACTTGTGGTTCTTCAGCGCCGCGACCTGGATCTCGTTGTCGAAGTGGCCGATGTTGCCGACAATCGCCATGTCCTTCATCTCGCGCATGTGCTCGATGCGGATCACGTCCTTGTTTCCGGTGGTGGTGATGAAGATGTCGGCGTCGAGGTTTTCTTCCAGCAGCACAACTTCGAAACCATCCATCGCAGCTTGCAGCGCGCAGATCGGGTCGGCTTCCGTCACCTTCACGCGGGCACCAGCGCCGCGCAGCGACGCGGCAGAGCCTTTACCCACATCGCCGTATCCCATCACGACGGCGACCTTGCCGGCCATCATCGTATCCGTGGCGCGACGGATGCCGTCGACGAGCGACTCCTTACAGCCATACTTGTTGTCGAACTTCGACTTGGTGACGCTGTCATTCACGTTGATCGCGGGGAACGGCAGCTGGCCGTTCTTCTGCAGGTCGTAAAGACGGTGCACACCAGTGGTCGTCTCTTCCGACACGCCTTTGATCTGATCGCGCATCTTGGTGAACCAGCCGGGGCTTGCCGCCAAACGCTTGGCGATCTGCTTCTTGATCACCTCTTCCTCTTCGGACTGCGGCACGGGGATGATCTCTTCTCCCGCCTCGGCGCGCGCACCAAGCAGAATATAAAGCGTCGCGTCGCCCCCATCGTCGAGGATCAGGTTGGGGCCATCTTCAAACATGAAGGACTGGTCCAGATAATCCCAATGCTCTTCCAGCGTCTGGCCCTTCACGGCGAAGACCGGAATACCCGCCTTGGCAATCGCTGCCGCCGCGTGGTCTTGCGTGGAAAAGATGTTGCACGAGGCCCACCGGACATCCGCGCCGAGATCGACCAGCGTTTCAATCAGAACCGCAGTCTGGATCGTCATGTGGAGCGAGCCCACGATCCGCGCACCAGCCAGCGGTTTTTCTGCGCCGTATTCCTCACGCAGGGCCATCAGGCCTGGCATTTCGGTCTCTGCAATGTCGAGTTCTTTCCGGCCAAACTCGGCCAGGGCGATGTCTTTGACGACGTAATCGGTCATGTTTCTGCCTCCTGCGGGCGCGTCCAAAATCTTGCTTGCCGCCCCCATAACAGCGCCGCGGATATTGAGCAATGCGGCGCACATGACCGCATAAAAAGGAACGGAAAAGGGCCACACCGCATGGGAGCGGCGTGGCCCTTTCGTATGATTTAACACATCCGTGCGGCTTACTTGTCGCTCGCGGGACCTTCCTGCGTGTTGGGGCCCTTGGGGCCGCCAGCGCCGGGGGGTGGTGTGGTTGTGGGGGTTTGGCCGGGGCCTGCGCCGTCGCCTTTTCCAGTCTTGCTCATAAAGGAATATCCTCCGTTCAATCTAAAGTTGCGGGTAGAGGCTAACCTGATCATCGACGGATCACCTAGAACTTTCCGTGGCGCGTTGGGTAGGGCTATCCCTACCGCGCAGGTTTGCTAAAACCGCAAAAACGGTTCGGAGCGTTCACCTTGCCCAAACACCCACCCCGCGCATGGCAACGCATGCTGTCTGGTCGCAGGCTTGACCTGCTGGACCCGACCCCGATGGATATCGAGATCGAGGATATCGCCCATGGCCTTGCATTCGTGGCGCGTTGGAACGGGCAAACCCATGGCGACTATGCCTATTCGGTGGCGGAACATTCGATCCTTGTGACGGATATCCATGCGCGCTTGGCCCCGGACGCGCCGGTCAAATGGCGACTGGCTGCTTTGCTGCATGATGCCCCGGAATATGTGATTGGCGATATGATCAGCCCCGTAAAAGCCGCGGTTGGCCCCGGCTACGGCGCACTCGATGATCGATTGGCGGCCGCCATCCACCTACGCTTTGGTCTGCCTGCCGCTTTGCCGAAAACAGTCAAGGCCACGATCAAAAAGGCCGACAAGATTTCCGCATGGCTGGAGGCAACGCAACTGGCGGGCTTTACCGAAGTCGAAGCCGACAAATTCTTCGGCAAGCCCGATCCAACAATCACCCAGGGCCTGACCCTCCACCTCCGCCCGCCATCCGAGGTGCGGGCCGATTTCACTGTGCGTCACGCGGCATTGATGGAGGCCCTATGATAACCGTCCGCAAAGCCCACGACCTCGACGCCCGCGAAATGGCGGCAATCCTGAACGAGGTCATCAGAATTGGGGGCACGACCGCGCTGACAGGCGAGATTGAAGCGCAATACTTCCTCGACCGCATGAAAACTGACCCGGATACGTCATCCTGGATCGTCGCTGAAAAGCCCAACGGAGAGATTGTGGGATTTCAGTGGTTCACGAAAGGCGAAGGTTATTTGCCGTCCGAGGCCGCCGAGATCGCGACCTTTGCCAAGCCCGGGCAGCAAGGCTTGGGGATTGGATCGAAGCTGATGGAGGCGACGAAGGCTGCCGCCAAGGCCAAGGGCTATAAATGGATCAATGCCAACATCCGCGCCGACAATGAAAGCGGGCTGACGTACTACCAATCCCGCGGGTTCGAGGATTACGGCAAGATCGAAGGCTATCAGATGGCCGACGGGAGACGTGTCGACAAGATCCTCAAGCGCTTCGATCTCTAAAGCGCATCGTGCAGGAAAGGGATTTGGGCCCGCACATTTGAGACGCTCTACTTATACCCTGCTTCACAGGATGCCGGTCTGGCGCAGCCACCGACGGCGGTCCGCTTCATCGCGGTGGCGTTGCGCCGAAGTGCGATGATCATAGGTCGACCAATGGTCGGGGGCATCCCAGTTCCGCTCCTGCCGGGTTGCTATTTTCAGTGAGTTAGCGAGAATTCCAAACATGGCGTGTTCCTCTCAGATGACTGCCATGTTGATATCCTCTTGCGCGCCGAAGGCCGAATCCGCAATACTTCCAATATGTCAGATGAGATAACATATGGATTGGCGTGACATCCCCTCCCTCTCGGCGCTGCGCGCGTTCGAGGCAGCGGCGCGCCTTGGCTCGCTTAGCGAAGCCGCGCGCACGCTGAATGTGACACACGCCGCCGTCGCCGCCCATGTGCGGACGCTGGAGGCAGAGTTCGGCCAGCCGCTGCTGACCCGCGCGGGTCGCGGCATGGTGCCGACGCAAGCAGGCGCTGAACTGGCCCGCGACCTCGGGGCTGGCTTTGCCGAGATTGCTGCCGGCGTTCGCGCTGCACGGCAAGGGCGCGAGGATCGTCCGGTGATCCTTTCCACAACTCCCAGCTTTGCGGAGAATTGGTTAATGCCATGCCTTGCCGCTTTCTGGACTGCCCATCCGGACGTGCCGCTGAGCGTTCAGACAAGCCAGGACCTTGTTGATCTGCGACGCGATGGCGTTGATCTGGTCATCCGCCATGGCGAAGGTCCCTGGCCAGGCTTGGAGGGGACGGTTCTGACTGAGGCCAAGATGGTTGTCGTCGGCAAGCCCGGCCAGTTTGGCCCGGTTCCTGAAAAACTGTGCGGTCGTGCGGCGTGGGATCGTCTGAACACGCTGCCCTGGCTGCTTAATGACGCCAACCAGGAATATAACGATCGCCTTGAGAGCCTTGGCGTGGATGTCGAAAACCTGAAGGCGACAGAGTTGGAATCGAACATGCTTCTTCTGCCGGTCTGTCGATCCGGCGGCGGTGTTTCGGCGCAACCCTATGCGCTCGTCGAAGGCGATATCGCTGAAGGCCGGTTAGAAGTGCTCGCCGAAGAAGTCGGCGAACGCTATGCCTATCACCTGTTGCATCTGCCGGGGCCACTCAGCCGACGCGCGCAAACCTTTGTCACCTGGCTGAAACGGGACTTGCAGCGTGGCGCGAAAGCGGGCTGACTGGGCGCAACAAACAGGAGCAGACATGGCCAAATTCAAGGGCTTCGTAAAAATCGCGTCCAGCTTTGACCTGATGGAGGTCCGCATGGCGGTGGCTGCCCTTGAAGGGGCAGACATCATGGCCATCGCACCGGGCACGGAGCTGTCGAATACTCTGCCCCATGCCAGCCTTGCCTTCGGACCGATGGAAATCCACGTCCCCGCCGACAAGGCTGATGAGGCGGCTGCGTTGTTGAACGCGGTCGCAGCTGGCACCGTGATCCCGCACGATCAGCGCGACCTAATGGAAGACCCGGAAGATCCGCCCGAACCCCTGCGCACAGACGCCACGATTGGCGACAAGATCCGCAATCTGCTCGGGTTTGTCGTTGGTGGCGTATCTCAGCCGCTCAAAGGCCTGCTGGTCGAAAAACGCAAACGCGATTAATTGATCGCTAGGGGAGTGCAGGTTTCGCCGGCACCATTCCCTTCATTGCTCCATCCCACCAGATTTCCGTTCCGAAAGACCAGCAAAGGCCCGTCCTGCCAACGAGCGGCAGAGCGGGTGGAAAGATCGCACGGCAGGATCGTCGGCGCACGACCTTGCAGCCGGGTCATCGTTTCAATCACGCCTGCCTGCGCGCGTCCAAAGTCGATCCTTTGGCCAGAGCCATCCACCGAAATGCCCTGCGCATCGTAGGATACCGGAAAGATGGGACGGTCGGAAACCGTCGGAGAAGTGCCACCGATACAGGCGCCGAGAAGCAGAGGAATGGCGTAAGCCAGCCTCACCGAGGAGAGCGTTTTGCGAGGATGCGCTGCAAGGTCCGGCGGTGCATATTCAATCGCCGAGCGGTCTCTGACACGTTGCGATCACACAGCTCATAGACACGCTGGATATGCTCCCACCGCACGCGATCCGCGCTCATCGGGTTTTCCGGCGGCGGTGGCATCTCTTCCTCTTCGGCCAGAAGGGCGAAGGTGATGTCATTGGCATCGGCGGGTTTCGACAGGTAGTCGGTGGCGCCCATCTTTACGGCGGCCACGGCCGTTGCGATTGCACCGTAACCGGTCAACACGACAATGCGTGCATCGGGCCGCTTTTCGCGCAAGCGTTCGACAACGTCGAGGCCATTGCCATCCTCAAGCCGCAGATCAACAACGGCATAAGCAGGCGGACGCGCGGTGGCGATGGCGGACCCGGCCGCGACGGAACCAGCGGCTTCCACCTCAAAACCCCGCTTCTCCATCGCCCGCTCCAGGCGGCGCAGAAACGGTTCGTCATCGTCGACGATAAGCAGTGATTTGTCTGGGCCGATGTCCCGGAGGCTGCGGTCGGTCGTGGCCATTGCGTTCGTCTCCTCTCATCCCTGCCTCTAAGTTATAGGAATATCTGAAAAATGGTCAAACGGTCGCAGGTGAAAAGACTGTTGGCGCAAACAGAAAAAGGGCGCCGCATTGGGCGCCCTTGAAAATTCGGTGGTCGAGCTGATCAGACGGCTTCGTCGATCCACTTCTGGAGGGCGGCCTTGGGTGCAGCGCCTACCTTGTTGGACACGACCTCACCGCCATTGAACATGAAAAGTGCCGGAATGCCACGAACGCCCAGTTGCATCGGCGCATTCGGGTTTTCATCGACGTTGACCTTCACGATCTTCACGCGGCCTTCATATTCGGTGGAAAGCTCTTCCAGCGCGGGGCCGATCTGCTTGCAGGGGCCACACCATTCGGCCCAGAAATCGACGACGACAGGAATGTCGGACTGCTTCACTTCGGCATCGAAGGTGGCGTCGGTGACGGCGGTGGTAGCCATGGTTTGCCCTCCAGGCACATTTGAATTGGAGTCGGAAGCTATGGTTGGGGGTCGCCCGGGTCAAGCACCCCTAGCGCTTTTCAACGCTTCGGACACGAGATCGTGTGGCAGTTCCATCAAGAACGCTGACTTCGACCAAAGGATCGCAGTGGCAATTTCCCGATCCGGATAAACGGCTTGCAGCAATTCCGCATAGGCGCCCATCTGGCGCAGCAGGCCGTCGGGAACCTCCTCTGCCTTTGCCGGGACGGTTGCATTTGTCTTGAAATCCACCGCTGTTACCCGGTGCGGCTCCACGATCAGGCGGTCGATGATTCCAAGCATCGGGGCGTCCAACGTCGCTGAATGCCCGGTGACTTCGACCTCGGCCAAGGTGTCGGGTGCGAAAAGATGGCTCAGACCGGGATCGGTCAGGACGCGCGCCGCCTCGTCCAGCATCGGCTGAAGCTCTGCATCGGTCACGTCGGAGGCGTGAAAGGCCGCAATGCCGGGGGCCGCAGCGGACCATGCGGCCGCGGGCAAGCGCGGTAAGTGTTCCAGCAAGAGGTGCGTGATCGAACCCCGCCGCATCGCGATTGCGGTTTCATCACCAGCGCCGGGCAGCGCCTTTGCTCCTCCCAGATCAGATGGCGTCCTAGCCTCCTTGTCTTTGGCGGGCGTCTTCACTCGCTCCATGACCCAATCCGGCAGAGCTGTGCCCGTGTCATCCCCTTGATCTGGTTTGCGCACAGTGGGCCATTTCCCCGTCTCAATGCGCAGGCCTTGACCGTCCAGTCCCGGCACTTCCAACGGGCGGGCGCCACTGTCTTGCATCGCGTCTTCCACGATCTTGTACCAGCACGAGGCGGGCTTCTTTTCACTGCCCAACTTGCCCGCAGCCGCAACGATCAGCCAGCTTTCCGCCCGGGTCAGTGCAACGTAGAGCAGGCGGTTGGCCTCTTCCTCCTCCCGGGCCTTGGCGGCCTCTTTGGCCTCCAACACGCCGTCGCTTTCCTCGCCGGATTTGGGCGACCAAACCACCGGACCGCCCTCGGGTGACAGCAGCCTGATCCGCCCACCTTGGCCCCTGTACTCGGCGCAATCCGGCAGGATCACGACGGGGGCTTCCAACCCCTTTGCCCCATGAACAGTCATTACGCGGATCTGCCCTTCGGCCTGGCTGAGGTCGCGTTTCACCTGCACGTCGCCGGATTCCAGCCACCCGACGAAACCTGTCAACGAGGGCACTTCGCTAGCCTCATAGCTCAGCGCCTGCGCCAACATCGCGTCGATGGCATCTTCGGCCTCAGGCCCCAGCCGCGCCATCAGGCGGCGACGGCCGTCATGTCGGATCAGGGCGCGTTCCAGAAGGTCATAGGGGCGCAGAAAATCGGCCTGATTGAACAGATCGCGCAGGATCCCATGGGCTTCGGGGTAGTCCTCCTTACGGTCGCGCAGGGCTGACCAAAGATACCCGGAGCGACCATGGGCCAGATCGTAGAGCTGCGCTTCGCTCAACCCGATCAGGGGCGAGCGCAACACGCAAGCCAGCGACAGGTCATCCTCGGGCGTCGCAAGGAAACGGCAGAGCGCCAGCAGATCCTTGACGGCGAGCGGCGAGGTCAGTTGCGACCGGTCCACGCCCGCAACGGGCAGTTCGCGCGCTTTCAGTTCAGCGATGATCTTGTGAAACAGCGGCGAGCGCCTGCGCACAAGGATCAAGATGTCGCCAGCCGTCACGGCTTTGCCCGGCGCATATTCGACGGGATTTTCAATCATGTCCTTGATGCGGAGTGCCACGTTTTCCGCCAGTCTTGAGGAGTGATGATCCTCGCTCACCAAATCCTGCGGGTCGTCCCAGTTGGGCTTTTCGGCCTTCTCAGCCGGGGCGATATGCGGCCAAAGATCGACCCGGCCCGGCTTCTCGAAAAACGCCTCGTGCTGAACGTTTTGCCCCAATCCCGGGGCGCCGAGGCGTGTTGCGACACGGTCCACCAGCGCCAGAATGGGCGGCGCCGAGCGGAAGGAATGGATCAACGCGGCATCCTGAAACGCAGCCTCGATGGCTTTCAGGCGCGCCCTGAAATAGTCGCGCATACGGTCGAATTCGTCCGGGTCTGCGCCCTGGAACGAGTAGATGGATTGCTTCTTGTCGCCCACCACAAAGATCGTGCGCTCTACGTCGGTGCGTGCACCTTCGCCGGCTGCGAAATCCTCGGTCAGACGCGTGACGATATCCCATTGCCGGGGCGACGTGTCTTGCGCTTCATCTACAAGAATGTGGTCGATCCCACCGTCGAGCCGGAACAAAACCCACTGCGCGACGCGGCTGTCTGACAAAAGGGCGCGGGTCTTGTCAATCAGGTCGTCAAAGTCGAGCCAGCCACGCGCCTGCTTTGCCTGCGCGTAGGCCGGCAGAAAGGCGTCGGCGAACCGGTGCAGGGCGTGGGTGCGTTTTGCCGTCAGAAGACCGGTGCGCAGGGGGCGGGCTTCTGCAAGCCGTTTTGCGAGCGCATTTACTGCCTCCATTGCATCGCCAATGGCGCTGCGCACCTTTGCATTGGCAATCGCATCAATGCGCGGCTCACCCATTTTCGCACCGGATTGGTACACGAAGATCGCTTCCAGCGTCGCTATGGTTTCAAGCGTTGGCCTGTCCCAGGCTATGGCTTTCAACTTCTCTGCAAGCGTCACATGTGTTTTCGTGCTCGGGTCAAGGTGCGTGCAGATGACATGGGCAATATCCGCCTCATCGCCCTGAAAAACGTCCGCGATGATCTGCGCCTCAGTCAGCCCTGGATCAATCCCAACCCAATCGCAAATCTCGGCCCACTTTGCCGCAGGTGTCATCGCCTCCGCCCTGCCTGCAACGGCGCGGGCCAGCGTGACCGCACCTTCATCGTCGGACAGATGCTCGGCGATCAGCCCCAAGGCGGTCCGCCCGCTGTCGTCTTCAGCCATCTGGTCCAGCAGGTCCGACAAAAGCCGCGATTGCATCCGCTCATCAATCTCGGTGAAGGCCGGGCTCACCCGCGCCTCCAGCGGGAAGCGGCGCAGGACGGACGAACAGAAAGAGTGGATCGTCTGTATCTTCAACCCGCCCGGCGCCTCAATTGCCCGCGCAAAAAGCGTGCGCGCTGTGTCGAGGTGATCGTCCGCCAAGGCCAAGACGCCGATGTCGGCCAAGGTCTGGCGCAGCGTCGGATCGTCTTTCATTGCCCATTCGCCGAGACGTTCGAACAGGCGGTTCTGCATCTCCATCGCGGCGGCTTTTGTGTAGGTCAGGCATAGGATGCGTTCGGGTCGCACACCCGCCAGCAACAGCCGCGCCACGCGATCCGTCAGAACGCGGGTTTTGCCGGAACCTGCATTGGCCCCCAACCAGGTTGAGATATTGGGCTGCGCAGCACGGGTCTGAGCGCGGGTTGCGTCATCCATCCTGCGACCCTCCGACCGGGATCACCTTGGCCTCTTGCGTCTCGTCCCATTCGCCGAGCCGCGCGAGATGATCGTAATCCCCCTCAAACCGCGTGTCTTTGACGGACCGGCGCGAGGGGAAGCCCACCTGCTTCAGCCGGTAATGGGTAATGAGCGTTTTCAGACCATCCATAACCTGCGCAAAGGTCTCCGCATCGACGGGTTGTTCCCGAATCTCCGGCTTTGAGCCCAACCCGATATAGGCCAGCTTCGCGACGTCTAGCGGGCGCTCGGCAAAGGCCCCGCCGCGAGCCATCAGCCCCTCGATCAACAGCTGCTTGTTATACGCGATTTCCTGTTTGTCGGTCGGCAGGTTTCCGGTTTTGTAATCGTAGATGGCCACGCGTCCGTCTGGCAGCAGATCAATGCGGTCGCCCTTTCCGGTCAGACGCAAGGACAGGACGGGAATATCCCAATGCTTGGATTGCTCCAGCATCCAGGGTTCGGCCAAGTTCCGCAGGCCTGCCTCCTGTTCGAGATACCAGGGCAGGATGCGGTGCAAGCGCGCGCGCCAGAATTGGCGCGTTGCGGGCCAGGGCGCATCTTCTAGAAGAATACGTTCGGCAATGTTTGAAAACTGCGCAGGGGCATCGTCGGTCAAACCCTCGGACGTCTCGCGCACGAACTCCTCAAGAATGGCGTGTACGACATTGCCCCTCAGCCGCGCATCGGGGCTGGCGCGCAGGGGATCAATGGGGCGCAGGTTCAATATGCGGCGGGCATAGATTGCATAGGGGTCGCGGATGAGCCGTTCGATGTCTGTGACCGAAAGCTGGGTCAGGCGGGTCCCTATCTGCGGTGCAGGCGCAGGTCGCGGCGCGGGAGGGTCCCACACATCAGGCCGGGTCAACTTGGCCGCCTTCGCAAGCCAAGCCTCACCCCTTGCGCGCATCTCCTTCAGCGCGTGCGCTGAAGCAGGGCTGGCCCCACCCAGCAGGTTCACAAGCCGATTGACCCAGCGTGCCGGGACCGTGTCTGTCTCATCATCGCGCTTGGATCGGCTCAGCCAGACCTCGCCGCCCGCAATACCCTGTTGGAAGTCATGCGCGCTTAGCCCGATTACCCTATCAGGCAGGCGCAAACCGGCCTCGGCCCGCAAGGGTCTGTTGAGCCAAGGATCGGCCTCCGCGGCACCGGGCCATGTGCCTTCATTCAGGCCTGCGAGAATGGTGATATCCGCCCCCTGGACACGGGCTTCCTGCGTGCCCCAGATCAACACATCGGCATGGGGGCGCAGCGCAAATCGAACCTCGCGGTCATGGGCAAGCGAGGTGAAGAAATCCGCATAGTCGCGGGCTGACATGGACCCGCCGTAAGGCGCATCGGCGGCGAGGTCCGCCATGAGCCGCGCCGCTTCGCGGCCTGCCTCCTGTTCGTAAAGCTCACCGCTTTCCTCGGTCCCCGGTCCGCCGGCCAGGCGATGCGCCAAGGCCATATGCGCCTCAAGATGCCGCGCAATGGGTCGCGGGCCGGTGCGGATGTCCATTGAAAGAAGAGGGCTTAGCCACTCGGCCCAGGCGACCGCGCCATCGTCATTCTCGCGCTCCTGTGCCCACGCCAGCAGGGCCTCAGGCGTTGGAAAAGCAAGGCCCTTGCGCAGCTTCTGCAGCTCAAAATCGTTGACGCGGCGGGTATGGTCGCCCCGCTCTGCGCCGGTATGGCAAAGTGGATGCTTGAGCAGCGCGACAAGCGTCTCCGCCGTCAACGGCTCTGTCCGGGCTTCGGCCACTTGGCGCAGGAAACGGCCAGGCGCGGTTTGTGCCAGCACGTCCCCTGCGGAATCGTCAGGCTTCACACGCCACCGATCCAATTGTGCCGTCACTTTTCGCGCCAACCGCCTGTCGGGCGTCACCAGGGCCGCGCGCTGGCCGTCTTCAATCGCGGCACGCAAGCGCAAGGCAATGGCCGTCGCTTCGGCCTGCGGGGTGGGAGCCTCCAGCAAGGTGACGTCTGCCACCGCGCCTGCAATGTCCGCAAGCTTGGGTCCTTCTGTGCGCCATTGGTTGGTCACGGGCGCCGGGCGCAGAGCCAGGGAAACGAGGGCGTTCCGAGCGGGCCGCACTTGGGTGTGCTTCCCCCAAAGGGCGATGTCGGCGGGGTCAATCCCGGCCTCGTCCAACACGCGTGCAAGGCGGTATTGCGGATGATCCTCGCCGGCCAATTCGCGTTTGCGGTCCTCAAGCAAGCGCCGCCACACCGCGCGCGGCAGATCGGTGTCCAACCCCGGCAGGATCACGGCCCCTTGCGGCAGGGTTGCCACCGCCTGCATCAACCGGAACGTCGCGCGGCGAGAGCCGGTGGATCCCGCAACGATCATCGGATGGTCCGGCGGGTTTTGCCGCCATTGGGCCACCAGCCGATCGACCACCATGGCCTGTCGCGCCTCGGGGATCAGGCGGTCATCCTGCGCCAGAAGGGCAGAGGCGATCCCGAGGAATTCCCGTGCCCGGTCCCAATGTTCTGAATGTTTCCCCATGTCGAGCGCCATGAGATCGGCCGGGCCAACACCTTCTTCGACCATCTCGCCCATGAAATCCGCAAGACTGTCGGCCAGATCGTAAAGCGCTGCACGGGGGGCGAGATCGGGGTTCGCGTCGATCAACTGTGCAATCAGTTGCGCAAGCTCAAGCCGTACCTCAAGCGGGGATTTGACGGGTGGCAGACCGTCGAGGTCGGCGGTTTCGGACAGCGAAAGGATCGGCCGGATGCGCGGCAACAAGCCCGGGCCGCGTTGCATGTAGAGTGCTTGAAGGCGGCGCTGCATTCGGGCGTTCGCGACGAAGATTTCAACGCGGGCCAGCGCCTCTGGCCCCTGGCCCGCCAGGCGCGCCTCCACCCCGTCGATCAAGGCGGCGCAGAAATCGACGCCCAAGGGAGTCGCGAAGATGCGGGGTGTTTCGCTGGGGTCAAACATCGACAGCCTCCAGCATGGCTTCGGCAAGGGCGATGCCTTCGGGGTGGCCTACATCGGCCCATTGCCCGTCATAGACCAGCCCGAACAGCCGCCCTTGGTCTTCCAGCTGTGCCCAGATGTCCCGGAGCGAGAAGGCGTTGCGAGGTTCGGCGATGCAAGGCGCGGGGTCGAGGATTTGCGCTCCAAGATAGACGTAAGCGCCGTGCGTTTTGTCGAGGGTCAGACGACCCGCTTGGTCGATCGAAAAATCGCCGCCATCCTTGCGGCCAATAACCCTTTCGCAGGGCAGAAGAAGCAGCAAGGCACCCATGCGCGTCGGATCGAAAGCGGCGCTGAGGGCAGCCAACGGGTTTGGCCCATGCCAGACATTATCGGCGTTCAAGGTCAGCATTGGGTCGTGTCCCAGCACCGCGGCTGCGTTCTTAACCGCACCGCCGGAGTCCAGAATGTCGGGCTGTTCGATCAGGACGGGCACCGTGTCG
Organism: uncultured Roseicyclus sp.; assembly: GCA_947489665.1. Lineage (GTDB taxonomy): Bacteria > Pseudomonadota > Alphaproteobacteria > Rhodobacterales > Rhodobacteraceae > Gymnodinialimonas. The sequence continues at coordinate 188,546 of CANLEH010000001.1, forward strand.
TCCTGCTTCAAGTGATCCACGATCTGATCTGCCAAATAGTGGGCGTTAACTGCGATCTTTCGGCATCCTGCGCCCCGCGCAATGCCCAAGGCGTGATCCAAAAGGCTCTGCCCACCGACTTCGATCAGCGGTTTGGGGCGCGATGCGGTCAATGCCCCCATGCGCGTTCCAAAACCAGCGGCCAGGATCAAGCAACGCGCGGTCATGGCGCGGCCCAATGTGCGGTTCGATCCAAAAGCTCTGCCACGGGTTGACGGAGCGCGGGCAATTCCTGCGCTGCCCGTTCCACAAGCGCCGCTGTGCGCGGCAGGAAGGCGCGATACTGCGGTTTGCCATATTGCGTGGCAAGCCGGTGGAAGATGCCCAAAATCCGCAGATTGCGTTGAAGCGACAGGGTGTCGAACCGCGCGCGGTCGGCCACAAGTGAAGTCTTCCAGATCCCGGGCACATCCCGGCGCGGATCGTCAAGCAGGGAGGCCAGATCATAGCCATCTGGCAACAACATCGCGTCCTGGTAGTCCAACAGACCGATCCGCGCGACACCAAGGCGATCCGGCAACCAGATCAGATTGTCTGCATGCACGTCGCGCAGCGCGAGGGTGGGCGGGCCGGGTGCATGGCGTTCCAATGCCTCGGTCAGCGCAGTCATCAGCCTGCTTCGAAGGGCATCACTGTCCGGCAGAAGATCAAAGGTCAGGCCCGTCATCGCAGCCATGCCCGCAGCGTCCGGAGCATCCAGTCCGGATGGTGGATCAACGGCCAGATGTGGAAGCATCGCGGCGGCCTCTGCATAGGCCCGTTCCGCGGTATTTGGGTCGTTAACCAAAAGGTGGGACAGGGTCAGATCGCCAAGGTCTTCCAACAAAAGCAGGCCATGTTCGGTGTCTGACGCAAGGGTTAATGGCGCGGACAATCCAAGGCTATGAAGATGGGCGCCGATCCTCTGAAATCGGGCGAGATTGGCGTCATCGGAATCTTCCATCAGGATCGCCGTTCGGCCATCCATCTGAAGCCGTGTGTAACGCCGCGCTGACGCATCGCCGGCAAGTGGCGCGCGTGTCGCTTCGCCCCATCCGTGCCGGTCAAGAAACGCCTCGATCATTCCGCGAAGGCCTTGGCCAGACGCGGGGCCATCTTAACGCCGGGCGCAACCATCAAGGTGGCGCGGCGGGTATCATCATCCTGGCGTTTCAGGTGCAAAAGGCAGGCCCTTGGCCAATCGGGCGCGATCCGATCCGGCCATTCGATCAGGCAGAGGGACGCGCCAAATGCGTCATCCAGCCCCAATTCAACCAACTCCTGCGGATCGGAAAGGCGATAGAGGTCCGCATGCCAGATTTCACCCCGGTCTGACGCATAAGTCTGCACGAGTGTAAATGTCGGGCTGGCAACAGGTTCATCCGGGTTGCCCATCCAGCTTCGGATCAGAGCGCGTGCGATGTGGGTTTTCCCAGCCCCAAGCGCACCGGACAGAAGCAGTGTGTCGCCTGGTTCCAGCACCACGGAAAGGCGGTGTGCCAAAGCGTCGGATGCTGCCTCATCTGCGAGGTCAATCTGTGTGGACACTGGCCAATCGGGCAGGATTGGCGCGTCGTCACTGGGCAAGGATACGGGGTCGGCGGAGGTCATGGTCCGTTGGAGATTAGAGCACTTTTGGCGGAACATGAATCAGAAAACGGGAGGCGGCATGCGATCCGTATGGCGCAGGGTTTCCGGATCGCTCAGGCGGTCTTAGCGGTGTCTTCCGCCTTTCCAACGGCCCGCGCGGCATCAAGAAGCGGCGTGGCGCTGTCTTGGTCGATCTCTGCCAAAGGATCCGTCAAACTGTCGTCCATCGGCATGAATTGCACCACGGTAGCCCGCCCCTTGGCTGGAACCATGCGCACCGCAAGCCGGACACCGTCGCGCGAGCAGACTTCATCCACCCAAGGCCCCCGCTCAATCTCATGGGCCACGAAGGAGCGTATGTCGGCCCAAACGCCCGACGGCTCACAATGGGCGGCCCATAGGGCCGTGCATTCGCCGAGGCCCGGCATATGCTCGAGCGTTGTCACATCTTGCCCCCAAAGCCGGGCATAGCCGCTATTGGCGCTAAGCATCGTGCCGTCGGCCTTGAACACGGCCAGTCCGACCGGAAGCGTATCCAGAACGGCCTGATACATCGCCAAATCGGCCCGGAACTGGCGCGTCAGCGAAACCTCGGCACTGATATCCTCAAACATGAACGCGATGGCCCCGTCGGGGTGCGGGCGCCCCAGAACGCGGAAGGATTTGCCGTCGGGCAGTTCCCATAACTCCTGGTAGGTCCCGTTTTCTGCGCCTTCTTCAAGGCGCGTGATTTCATCGCGCCACGCCTTGTAGTTGCGCGGCTCCGGTATCCGTTGACGTTCGCGCAGGGCGTCCAGAAAGCTGCTGAGGTCAGGCCGAGTAGACAGAAAATCAAACGGGATGTCCGACAGGTTCAAAAGCGCGGGATTGAACGTCACCAACTCGCGCCGCCTATCGAATACGGCCAATCCGATGGGCAGAGCCGCGAAGGTTTTGGTGGAGGTTTGCAAGAAGGTGCGAAGCGACGTTTCCGCCGCGATGAGGCGGTCGATCCGGTGCGCCGTGAAAAGCGCGGCGCCACCCAGCAGCTCCTCCCGGCTGACTTCGAACCAGGTGGGCTCCTCCCGATCCGGCAGGGTCAGCTGACATCGACGCATGGTGCCGTCGGTCGGGGCCGGGTCCAGTTGGTCAGGGAACAGGTGGGGCATCGGCCAACCCGACGTCTCTCCGTCGCGCATGCGTTCTGCCATGTGCACGTAGGCCGCGTTTCCCCAGATCACCCGACTGCGGTTGTCTTCGCGCCAGATTAGGGCCGAATTGCTGTCCAATGTGGCCCGCAGATCAGACAGCTCAGCTTGCAACGTTTCCAGCGTGGCGGTTTCCACGATTTGCCGCCCCGCCGTCTCCCCACCCGGGCCGACTGTCAGGACAAGTTCACCGTCTTCCTCACGCCCACCGATGGAGACCAGATCGGAGCCGATGCGCGCATCCAGCAAGAAGGCTTGCCCCCGATGTTGCAACGCGTCAATATGGTCGGTCATCTCAGGACTTAACGGTGTGAGGACGCCTAGAAGCTCCCGGAACGCGTTGGAGCGGTCCGTGTCGGTATCCAGGAAGGCGTCATCGGGCGAAATATCTGACAGCAGATAGCCTTCGCGAAACCTGTAGCTGTGGAACAGACCGGTTGAGATACTCGTGCTGCCTGTTGCGCGGGCCATTGGATCGCGCCGCAACAAAAGGCGTGTGGTCAGCCCGACTGCCAAAGCAGCGGTGCACAGCACAATCGCAAGAAAGATGAGTGTCGCCGCATTGTCCAAGATCGGCACCGTTTTCTACCCGACACGGACATTGCGGAAAAACGGTTAATGGGTGGTTAACAAGGCCCCGCCGATCGAGGCTTCATTGTATCCCATTTGGAAACAGTCAGGGCGGCTCAATCGGTGATTTGCATGTTCTGGCCAAGGGGTTCGTCGGGGCGATCTGCCAGGAATGCATTGTCTGGCCAAGTGACTTCGACCATGGCTCCGGTCAGGCCCGCGGCGTCGCCATCCGTCAGGAATGGGTCCCCGGCATTCAGAAAGCGGACCTTGGCGCCAGATCGTTCGAGCAAGGTTTTTGCGATGAACAGCCCCAGGCCCATCCCCTCATATCCCGGGCGCCCATCGCTTGGGCCCGGGCTGCGGCGGCGCAGGAAAGGATCGCCGAGGCGTCCCAAAAGGTCCGGCGGAAAGCCTTTGCCATCATCCGTGATGCGAAGCCGAAGGGACGTCTCGTCCCACTCACCGCTAATCCAGACCTGTTCCTGGGCGAAATCGACCGCGTTTTGCACCAGGTTTCGAACGCCATGGATCACCTCGGGCTTGCGCCAAATGTGCGGCTGCTGCTGGGGGTCATCCGCGTCGTCTGGGTCGCTTGGGTGGAAATCGTAGTGCAATTCTATGCCACGATCGGCATGGGGATCAGCGGCCTCCTTGATGACAGCCCCAAAGGGGGCACGGCGCAGATGCAGGTCGTCTTTGCCGGCCCGACCCATCGACCGCAGGATATCACGGCATCGATCCGCTTGGTCACGGATTAACGCCGCGTCTTCCGCCAGCTCCGGTTGCCCGTCCAATTCATCAAGAAGCTCGGACGATACCAGTTTGATCGTTGCCAACGGTGTCCCAAGCTCATGGGCCGCGGCCGCAACCACGCCGCCAAGATCCGTCAACTTCTGCTCCCGCGCGAGGGCCATTTGCGTGGCCAGCAAGGCCTGGCTCATCCGGTGCGTTTCCAGCGCAACGCGGCGGGCATAGGCAGACAGGAACAGGATGCCGATGACGATGGAGGACCAAAAGCCAAGGATGAACAAACTTGGCAGTTGCAGGACCTCCCCCGCAACGGTGGTGAGCGGGAGATACCAAAGAGCCAGGCATGAAATCAGGAAGATCGCCAAGACGCCGAGTATGAAAGTCGAGCGCAAGGTAAGCGCCGTTGCCGAAATCGTGACCGGTGCAAGGATCAGAAGGGCAAAGGGGTTGTTGAGGCCGCCGGTCAGGAACAGCAGGAAGGCCAGTTGCGACAGGTCGAACAGCAAGGTCAGCATGGCATCCCGATCGCTGAGGCGCTGGTTCTCGGGAAAGATCGACATGGCGATCAGGTTCGACACGACAGAGGCGCCGATCGCCATGAAACACAGCCCCAGCTCGACCCTGAGGCCGAGGTAGAACGCGGCAATCACAACGGCCACCGTCTGGCCCAGAATGGCCAGCCACCGCAGCACAAGAAGCGTCCGCAGGCGGACCCAATCCACGCGGCTTTCCTGTTGGACCAGCTTCAAGGCCGGGTCGTTCACGGGTTCGGTCACGGCCATGCGGGTCATCCTGTCACATCAACGGCTTCGTGAATTGATAGGTCGCGGTGCTTAGGTATTCAACGGAGCGACGCTTTAGACATGGGGTTTGGTGAAATGAAGAAATGGATTTACGCGCAGGCGGCAGTCTCCACACTCGGTGTGGTTCTGATCGGTACCGGTGCCTACATCTATTTCTCGCCCCCTGCCTCCGGTGATCAATTCGCGCAGTGCCGCCAGGGCGTTGTCGCGGGCGGTGCCGGCGCAATTGGTGGCCCCTTCACGCTCGTCAGTGAGACGGGCGAGACGGTGACGGACGCTGATGTCATCACAGAGCCCACGCTGATGTATTTCGGCTATACCTTCTGCCCCGATGTCTGTCCCCTTGATGCCGTGCGCAATGCCGAAGCGGTCGATATTTTGGACGGCCAGGGGATTAGCGTGCAGCCCACCTTCGTGACGCTCGACCCAAATCGCGACACGCCTGAGGTCTTGTCCGCGTTTACAGACAATATCCACGAACGGATGCTTGGCCTGACAGGAACGCCAGAGCAGACCGATGCGACGGCGGATCTCTACCGGGTCTACTACCAAAGCCATGACGATGGCACGGATCCGTACTACTTGGTGGATCACACGGCTTTCACCTACCTTATGCTGCCCGAGATTGGCTTTGTGGAGTTCTTCACGCGCGACACGTCGCCCGCGGATATGGCCGCGCGCACGGCCTGTTTCGCGAATGCCGCAAGCTGAACGGGAACAGATTTTTCAGAACTCCCGCTCCTAACAGACAGAAAAAAGGGCGCCCGATAGGGGCGCCCTTTCAGTTTGATCCGAGCCACAGGGAGGAGTGGCCCGGAGGTTCTGTGTGGTTCAGCCTTTGGTGAACTCAGGATAGGCTTCCATCCCCAGCTCTGCCACGTCGAGACCGTTGATCTCTTCTTCCTCGCCGACACGGATGCCGATGACGGCTTTGAGGATGAACCAGATGATCAAGCTCCCCACGAAGGTGAAGACACCGTATGCGGCAATCGCCAGAAGCTGTGTGCCTAGGCTTGCGTCACCGTTGTAGAAGACCACGGCGATCGTGCCCCAGATGCCTGCAAAGAGGTGAACCGGGATGGCGCCGACGACGTCGTCGATCTTGAACTTGTCCAGAAGCGGAACGGTCAGCACGACGATCACACCACCGATGGCACCGATCCACAGCGCGCCGAAGAGCGACGGGGCGAGCGGTTCGGCCGTGATCGACACCAGACCCGCCAGAGCGCCGTTCAGGACCATGGTGAGGTCAGGCTTTTTGTACATGACCTGCGTCAGGATCAGCGCCGTCACGGCACCAGCAGCAGCGGCCATGTTGGTGTTGGCGAAGATGCGCGACACGTCGGAGACGTCACCCACTGTGCCCATGGCCAGCTGCGAGCCGCCATTGAAGCCGAACCAACCCAACCACAGGATGAACGTACCCAGCGTTGCGAGGGCAAGGTTCGAACCGGGCATCGGGTTCACTTTGCCGTCTTTGTACTTGCCAAGGCGCGGACCCAGCACAATGGCACCGGCCAGAGCGGCCCAACCGCCCACGGAGTGCACAACAGTCGAACCGGCGAAGTCCTGGAAGCCCATCTGGTCAAGCCAGCCGCCGCCCCATTTCCACGAACCGGAGATCGGATACATCACACCCGTCAGCAGAACGACGAAGATCAGGAAGGGCCAGAGTTTGATGCGTTCGGCCAGCGCACCCGACACGATCGAGGCGGTGGCAGCAACGAACACCAGCTGGAAGAAGAAGTCCGAGCCAACCGATGCATAATCCAGCGCCGCGTCTGCCGCGGCGACACCCACCGGATCAAGAACGGTGATCTGGAAGAAGCTGCCGACATAGCCGTTGAAATCGCCCGGATACATCAGGTTGAAACCGATCAGCCAGTACATGATGGCTGCGACCGAGTAGAGCGCGATGTTCTTGGTCATCTGCATGGTGACGTTCTTCGAACGCACCAGACCGCCTTCGAGCATCGCAAAGCCCGCGGCCATGAAGAACACCAGAAAGCCTGCCATGCAGAACAGCAGGGTCGTCATAATGTAGGGGCCAATTTCATCGAAGGACGGCGCGGCGTCCTGCGCGAAACCCATCGTCGGAAGCGCGGCCAGGGCCACGGCAGCGACGGGAAGGAGATACTTGGTTTTCATTGTCTCTCTTACCTTTGAATTGCAGAAGCGAGGGCGCCGCTCAGAGCGCGTCGTCGTTGGTTTCGCCAGTGCGGACGCGCACTGCGCTTTGCACGTCGAGGACGAAAATCTTGCCGTCACCGATCTTGTCGGTCTTGGCGGTGGTCTGGATCGTTTCGACGACCTGATCGGCCATGGACGCTGCCACGACGATCTCCAGTTTCACCTTCGGCACGAAATTCACGGCATATTCGGCGCCGCGATAGATCTCGGTGTGGCCGGACTGAGAGCCGAAGCCCTTGATCTCGGTCACCATCATGCCGCGCACACCGATGGCGGTCAGTGCTTCACGGACCTCCTCCAGCTTGAACGGCTTGATTGCTGCAATGATGAGTTTCACGTTTTGTCACCCCTTGCGGTTGTTGACTGTCCCCACGGCCACATGGCCGGGCCTTGTTTGTGCGACCCGAGAACGGGCCGGATACGGGGGTTAAAACAGGCTTAAGGGGCGGGAAGGGCAACGAAACGGCTGGATTTTTGCAGCCTTCCAGAGAGGCATTTGCAAAATTTTTGCGCAAATCTGGGCGTGTGCATAATTTTTGTGCGACACGATAATCGGCAGTGTCGTGCTGCCCCCTTCGCAAGCGACTCGAATTTGCCTATCTTCATGTCCAAATGAGGTTGGCCCCGGCATGTGCCGCAATCGGGCCCCCGACAGAGGCAAGAGACGAATATGAGCCCATCAGGAAATGGCAGGCGTCGGCTGGTGGCCGACCGTCGCAGCAACCAAGCCCCCAAAAAGCCCGCGAAGAAAAAGCGTGCGACTTCGAGTGGCGGCAGTGGCGGCGGGCGTGGGTCTGGCGGCGGGCGGCGGCGGCAGACCCGGCGCAAAGCCCCACAGCGTGGCGGCATCCTTGGCTTCGTCGCCCGCATTATCCGTTTTGTCTTTCGCCTGATCTGGAGCGTGATGTGGCGCGGTGCGGTTGTCGTCACCCTTCTGGTCGCGATGGGTGTCGCCTATTATTACAGCACGCTTCCCGAAGTTGACGAGTTGCTGGACGCCCGCGCGCGTGGCTCGGTCACAATGCTGGATCGACACGGGGAGATCTTTGCGTGGCGCGGCGAGCAGTTTGGCGGCGCGATTGACCCAACCAACACGTCCATCCATTTGGTGAACGCCGTGGTCGCGACGGAAGACCGTCGCTTTTGGTGGCATCTGGGCGTCTCTCCGCGCGGCATTGCCAGCGCCATGCGGATCAACATGCGGGAAGGCCGCGGTCCGTTGCAGGGACATGGGGGTTCGACCCTCACGCAGCAGACTGCGAAATTGATGTGTCTGGGTCGCGAATTCGATCAGGATATCTGGGACAGTGAGGCCGCATATGAGGCCGACTGCCGGCGGACGACCCTGTGGCGCAAGGTGCAGGAGATGGTCTTCTCTTTCGCGATGGAGCTTCGGTACACCAAATCCGAAATCCTCTCGATCTATCTGAACCGTGCTTATCTTGGCGCGGGAGCCCGCGGGTTCGAGGCCGCGTCGCAGCGATATTTCGGCATTTCCTCGACCGAGGTGAACCCGCAGCAGGCCGCGATGCTGGCGGGTCTGCTGGTGGCGCCCACGCGCTACGCGCCGACCAATAACCTGACCCGCTCGCAAGAGCGCGCGAACCTCGTCCTAGGCCTGATGGAACAGCAGGGCTATCTGAGCGCCGAGGCCGCAGATCGTGCGCGTGCGAACCCGGCGACGCTGTCCGATGCTGCGCGCCAGGACACCGGTGGGTACTTCGCGGACTGGATCATGCAGTCCGGGCCCGACTTCTTGACCAACGAGACAACGGAAGACGTCATCATCCGCACCACCTTCGACCCGGAGATACAGGCGGCGGCTGAGGCGGCAGTGGCCAACGTCTTCGCCAATCAGGTGCGAGAGGGTTCAACCGCTGAGGCAGCGATCGTCGTGATGAGTGCAGATGGTGCGGTCCGTGCGATGGTGGGCGGGCGTGATCTGGCAGGTGGAGGCCTGTTCAACCGAGCCACGCAGGCCTTCCGGCAAACGGGATCGGCATTCAAACCGTTCGTCTACGCGACGGCGTTGGACCTTGGGTTCCGCTTCGACGATCTTGTTCTGGATGCAGAGCTGACGATCAACGTGCCGGGCTCTGGCCCCTATCGCCCTGAAAACTACGATGGACAGTTCCGTGGCGAAGTTACTCTGACCGATGCCTTGCGCCATTCATTGAACACGCCCGCGGTGCGGTTGTCCGAGGAGGTGGGTCGCGATCTGGTGCGTACGGTCGCCTCGCAATTCGGGATCGAAAGCGATCTGGCGGCTGGCCCGGCGTTGGCACTTGGCGCGTCGGAATCGACGCTGATCGAGATGACGGGTGCCTATGCCGGTATTCTGAACGGCGGCTCAGCCGTGCGACCCTATGGCCTGACCGAATTGCGACTTATGGGTGAAGACGCCCCGATGTTCGAACAGAGCACGGGTATTCGCGAGCGGGTCATCTCCGAGTTTTCGGCGCAACAACTCACTTACATGATGAGTCAGGTGACTGCTGCCGGCACCGGGACGCGCGCTGCGCTGGATGGTCGTCCGACGGCGGGCAAGACTGGGACAACCAACAGCGCGCGGGATGCGTGGTTTGTGGGCTTCACCGCCGATTACGTCGCGGGGGTTTGGATGGGGTATGACGACAACCGACCTCTGTCCGGTGTCACCGGCGGCGGCTTGCCTGCCGAAATCTGGCGGCAGGCAATGGAAGAGATTCATGCAGACCTTCCGCCGCGCCCCTTGCCGATGATCGACCCGATTGCAGAGGCGCGGCCGCCGGAGCAACCTCAGGTCCTCAACGCCGAAGGTTTGGTGCGGGATGGCACGGGCCAGCTTGTGGGGCCAGTCACCCCGCGCGGCACACGCATCCCGATTGGCAACGCGCAAGGGCAGGGCAACATAGGCAACGCGATCAACGATGTGCTGAACCAGATCTTCGGGCCGCGGAACAACTAGGCAAGGCGGATTTCGCGCGAAATCCTTGCAGAAACCGCGCGGTTCTCGGGTGCGGGCTAGTAGCCGAGGGCGATCCCGTCCTTGCGTGGGTCACTGCCCCCTTCAAGCACGCCGTCGGGCCGGATGCGGATCGCTTGCGCGCCGCCCACCGCCGTTGCTGGGATCTGAACATCATGCCCCTTGGCGGCGAGCCCATCGTTGACGTCCTGCGCATAGCCGCGTTCAACCTTGATGTGCCCGGCCTCCGCAAAGCTGCGGGGGGCGTCGATGGCGGCCTGTGGGTCAAGCCCGTAATCCACCACGTTCGACACAAACCGCGCATGGCCGGTGGACTGATATGCGCCCCCCATGACCCCGAACGGCATCAGGCTGCCGTCGCCCAGTTTAAGCATGCCGGGAATGATCGTGTGCATCGGGCGCTTGCCGGGGCCGACCTCGTTCGGATGGCCCGCCTCCAGCGTGAAGCCACCGCCTCGGTTCTGGAAGAGAACGCCAAATTTGTCAGAGGCGAAGCCGGAGCCAAAGGAATGGAAGATGGAATAAATCAGGCTGACCGCGCGACGATCCTTGTCGACCACCGTGATATAGACCGTGTCTTTGTGGACATTGTCGGAGGCGGCCCGCGCGTCGGGCATGGCCGCGTTGGGGTCGATCAATCCGGCCAGGTTCTTGGCAGTCGTCTTTGACAGCATATGATCCAGCCGCGTGACATGGTCCATATCGGCGATAAAGCGGTCGCGGGCGTCGTAGCCGAGCTTGGTGGCCTCGGCCTCAAGATGTGCGCGCATGGTGCCGAACGGGTCTGTCTGCGGGTCCATCGTCTCAATCATGTTGAGGATCAACATGGCCGTGGCACCCTGTCCATTGGGCGGAAGTTCAAGCAATTCGGCGTCGCGATAAGAGGAGCGCAGCGGTTCGACATAATTGCATTCGGTCGCTGCGAAATCGTCGAGCGTGTGGCTGCCGCCCAGTGCACGAAGGGAGGCGACCATATCTTCTGCGACTTCGCCTTCGTAGAACCCGGCACGCCCTTGGGCAGCCACGCGGCGCAGAATTTCGGCCTGTCCCGGCGCCGTGAACCGCGCGCCAACGGGAAGGGGCGCATCGTTGTGCAGGAATATGCTACGGGCGTGCCCCGACAGGACGGAGCCGCTCTGCTCATAATCGAAGGCGACGCGCGGGGCGACGGGAATGCCGGCTTCCGCATAGTGGATCGACGGGGCCAGAACGCGGTCGAGCGACAGCTGCCCGTGATCCGAATGCAGTCGGCAAAAGCCATCAACTGCGCCGGGCACGGTGACGGCAGCAACATCGTAAAGCGGAATGTCAGAATGGTTCGCGCGAATGGCATCGGCATCAATCCCGGCCGGGGCGCGGCCCGAGGCGTTTAGACCGATAATCTTCCCATCGGGTTGGGCCACCAGCGCGAACATGTCGCCACCGATCCCGGTGCTTTGCGGCTCACACAGGCCCAAGAGGATGGCGGCACCAATTGCGGCGTCCACGGCGTTGCCACCGGCCTGAAGCAACGCAATCGCCGTTTGCGCAGCCAAAGGATGTGAGGTGGCGCACATGCCTTGATCTGCATAGGCCGTCGAGCGGCCGGGTTTGTGAAAATCGCGCATGGTACATCCCCCTTCTTTCAGAAAGCGAACCCTAGGCGGTCGCGCACAAAGGACAAGGGCAGAAACGCCTGCGTTGCGGACAAGCCGTGCTGTTGCTGAAAGTATTGGGATTTGTGGCCGCAGAGGACCTCGACGCCACGCACTGGGTGGGGGCTTTGACACGCGACGTCGAGGGAAGCCTCTGCAGCTACATGTTCGGTATCGACGTTATTCGCGGCTTGCATTTGCTCGAAATAGGGCAATCTCGTGTCGGAAGGTTCAATCTCGTCGACAATAAACTGAAATTTCCCTGATTGATCTTCGATATTGGGAAATCGCGCCGCGGGAAGGACGTGGCCGCGTCAGGTTCCGTCCTTGGGAATCGAAAAGACCAGCTCGTTGCGCCCGCCGTTGCGCGTATAGGTAAGGCCCGTCGTCATCATGTTGATCATGGCCCATCCAAAGCCACCTTCCGGCAAACTGTCGGGATCGTTTGGGTCGAGGTCCGGCATGCCGCCATTAGGGGGCTTCCCTTCCGGCATGGCCACGCCTTCATCAACAACGCAGCAGTTGAGTGCATCCGGGCCGAACGAGAGCTTCACATGGATCGGGTGCCCGGCCTCATATCGGTAGGCATGCTCCACCACATTGTTCAGCACTTCCGCGAGGATGATCTGGGTCGTGTCACCGATCGCCCGGTATTCTGGCACTGCGTCCATGCTATCCCGAACATCGTCCAGGGCGCGGCGCACATGTTCGGTATCCGACAACACGGTTGTGACAATGTCAGGTGGGGCCAATCTGTTCGGTCCTTGTTCGGCGAGGTTTACAGGCGATGCGGTCACTCCGCCGCGTGGGGTGCTGCCGCGGCGGCAAGGGCATCGTCCAGTGTTGGGAAAATCGCGAAGACCGTATTCATTCGCGTCAACGTCATGACCTTTGCAACGGCCGGCTGCAGGCCGGCTAGCGCCATGGCACGATTCGGCCCAAGGCCTTTGAAGACGGCGACGATTGAGCCAAGACCGCTGGAATCGAGGAATTCCACTTGCGACATTTCAAGGATGACGTCGCCCCTGCCTGCGGTCAGGTTGCGGAAATCTTCCTTAAATTGAATGGCGATGCTGGCATCGAGTCGGGTGTCATCCACATGGACAACCTGTGCATAGTCATGATCACTGGACGAAAGAGGCATGTCGTGTTCTCCAACAAGTCGATTTGGTGGGAACGCTAGATGCCAAGTCTTACAAATTCGTTGTCATCCCCTCGTCTGCAGGAGGCAAACATGGATCAAGTTGTCATTACCGGGGCGTCGCGCACGCCAATGGGCGGTTTCCAAGGGGGGCTTTCGCCCCTGACGGCGTCTGAACTTGGCGGGGCCGCGATCCGCGCGGCGCTTGACGGTGCGGGCGTAAGCCAAGTCGACGAAGTGCTGATGGGCTGCGTCTTGCCAGCGGGGCAGGGGCAGGCCCCTGCGCGTCAGGCAGGGTTCCACGCGGGCCTTGATGAAAGTGTGCCAGCGACGACGCTCAACAAGATGTGTGGGTCTGGCATGAAGGCTGCGATGATGGCGTTTGATACGCTTTCCCTTGGGCAATCAGATGTCATCGTCGCCGGCGGCATGGAATCGATGACGAACGCACCCTACCTCATGCCGTCGATGCGCGGCGGCGCCCGTATTGGGCATCAGAAAACGCTGGACCACATGTTCCTCGACGGTTTGGAAGACGCCTATGACAAGGGCCGCCTGATGGGCACTTTTGCCGAGGATTGCGCGGAGACCTTCCAGTTCACGCGGGAGGCGCAAGACGCCTACGCCCTGGGCTCTCTCGAAAACGCGCTCGCCGCAATCAACAGTGGGGCATTTGCGGCAGAGGTTGCACCCGTCACAGTCAAGACGCGCAAAGGTGCAGTTGAGGTCGCAACAGATGAGCAGCCCGGCAATGCGCGCCCTGACAAGATCCCGCAGCTGAAACCTGCCTTCCGCGAGGGTGGAACGGTGACAGCGGCGAATTCTTCGTCGATCTCGGACGGTGCCGCGGCATTGGTCCTGACCCGCGCTGAGGTTGCAGAGGCTCAGGGTCTGCCGGTTCGCGCCCGCATCCTGGGCCATGCCTCGCACGCCCATGCGCCCGCGCTTTTCCCGACTGCGCCCGTCCCTGCGACACAGAAGCTCTTGTCCAAGCTGGGTTGGACGACCGACGATGTCGACCTGTGGGAGGTGAATGAAGCCTTCGCCGTTGTCCCCATGGCCTTTATGCACGAAATGAACATTCCGCGCGAAAAGGTGAATGTGAACGGCGGCGCCTGCGCCCTTGGCCATCCCATCGGCGCGTCCGGCGCTCGGATCATGGTGACTTTGCTCAACGCGCTGGAGGCGCGCGGGCTGAAACGCGGGATTGCGGCCATCTGCATCGGCGGTGGCGAAGGCACGGCCATCGCGATTGAGCGCGACTGACCCCATCTTTGTTCCATGAAAATGCAAAATCCCACCATGGCCGACTACGCAACGCTTGCTAAAACCATCGCATCGCTGACGGAGGGCGAAACCGACATGGTCGCCCTTATGGCAACGGTGGCCTGTGAGCTGCACCATTCCGACGATCGGTTCGATTGGACGGGCTTCTACCGTGTGACAGAGCCGGGATTGCTGAAGATCGGGCCTTACCAAGGGGGCCATGGCTGCCTGGTGATCCCGTTCGAGCGCGGCGTCTGTGGTGCTGCGGCGCGGACGGGTGAGGTACAGCTGGTGCCGGACGTGGATGCATTCCCCGGCCATATCGCCTGCGCGTCGTCGACCCGGTCCGAGATTGTCCTGCCTGTCCGCAATGCCAGTGGAGAGATCATCGCCGTGCTCGATATCGACAGCGACCAGCCGGACGCCTTCACGGAAGAGGATTCTGTCGCGCTTGACGCGATCCTGACCGCAACCTTTGCGCGCTAGTCGTCGTCGCCGTTCACCACGGTAAGTTCGGGCGCCGAGAGGGAGCGCGGCACAGCCTCGACCCGCGGCGCCTCTTTCAGCTCGTCCGCCGGAGCCTGAACAACCTGCATCGCTTCCAGCTTGCGGGCCGACGGCAAGACACGTGCCTCAAGTGAGCCCATCGCCTTATTATAGCTGTCGACGGACCGGTTCAGGTTGGTGCCGACCTTCTGCAGGTTGGCCGCAAAAGTCGCCAAACGTCCGTAAAGCTCCTTGGCCTCTTTGTGGATCGTGATGGCGTTCTCGGCAATCGCCTCCTGCTGCCAGCCGAAGGCAATTGTGCGGAACAGGGCCACAAGGGTGGACGGCGTTGCGATGACCACGCGGGCCTCCAGCGCACGCTCGATCAGACCCGGATCCGCCTCAACCGCCGCCGACAGGAAGACGTCACCAGGGATGAACATCACAACGAAATCGGGCGTGTTCTCCAACAGATCATGGTAGCGCTTGGACGACAGGGCGCGCACATGGTCGGCCACTTGCCGCGCATGGCGTGCAATGGCGATGTCTCGCGCCTCGGGCGTCTCCGCCTCAAGCGCATCGAGGTAGCCGTCAAGCGAGGTCTTCGCATCCACCACCAGAGACCGCCCGCCGGGCATGTTCACGATGGCATCGGGCCGTTGTAGGCCCGTGTCGGTCTGGTGGCTGACCTCGGTGTTGAAATCCACGTGCTCGGTCATGCCGGCCAGTTCGCAGACCTGCCGCAGCTGCATTTCACCCCAACGCCCACGCGTCTTGGGCGCACGCAGGGCTTGCACCAGCTTGCGCGTCTCACCGGTCAGGGCCGATTGCCCCAGCTTCAACTCCTCCACCTGCGTGCGGATGGTCGAATAGGCCTCCGTCCGTTTCTGCTCCATATCCCGCAGGACAGTATCAAACGCGCCGAGCTTTTCGTTGAGCGGTTTGACCATGCCATCAATGGCTTTCTGGCGCGCGTCCATCTCGGCCTTGGCGGTCTCCGAATGGGTGGCGAAGCGTTCGGTCACACGGTCAAGAAAGGCCTTTGAATTGCCCTCCAGCACCTCGCCCGCAAGGTTCTTGAATTGCGATTTCAGCGCTTCGTTCAGGCCGTGCAATTCTTCCAACCGTGCCTTGTGGGTCGCGTGTTCGGTCTCCAGCCGCGCCTCGGCCTGGTTGAGCGCGCCAAGCAGCCGGTCGCGTTCCTCCCGCTCGTCAGTCAGCGCCTGTTCAAGCTGCGGCAAACGTTCGGTTCGCGCCTCCATCGCGGCCATTTCGCGACGCATATCCTCCAGCCCCGACAGATCTCGATTGGCCCGCCTCAACCGCGCCCCACGCAGGATCCATGCGCCAAACAGGAGCAAGGCTGCCAACAGAACTAGCAGGAAATAGGCAGGCAATGGATCGACCTCAGGCCCGAAGGGGCTGGCGGACCGCAGACGCGTCGCGACGCTATCGAGTAAGGCAAAGAAGGGGGCGTTTTCCATGGCTCAGGTCCGCCCGAAGAGGCGTTCAATGTCGGACAGCTTCAGTTCCACGTAAGTCGGCCGCCCATGGTTGCATTGCCCCGACATCGGCGTCGCCTCCATCTCGCGCAGAAGCGCGTTCATCTCATCCGCGCGCATTTGGCGACCGGACCGGATCGAGCCATGGCAGGCCACGCGGCTCAGCACCGCCTCGACCCGGGCTTGCAAGGTCTGGCTGTCGCCCAGATCGTCCAACTCATCAAGCACGTCGCGCAACATCGCCTCGGCGTTGATCTCTCCCAAAATGGCGGGGGTCTCACGTACTGCGATGGTGCCGGGGCCGAAGGCTTCGATCAGCAGGCCGAACCGCTCAAGCTCTGCCGCGTGATCTAGCAAGCGGTCGGCATCCGCGCCAAGCGTGATGATCTCGGGGATCAGCAGCGCCTGCCGCGCGACACCATGCTCGGCCATCTGCGCCTTGAGCTTCTCGTAGACCAGCCGTTCGTGCGCCGCGTGCTGATCGACCAGAACAATACCGTTCGGCGTCTGCGCGATAATGTAATTCTCATGTACCTGTGCGCGCGCTGCACCCAAGGGTCCGTCGCTTTCGATCACCGGCTCGTCCACACGGGCGGACGGCACATTGCCCCAATCGGGCGTCGCCTCGGCAAAGCCGGTCATCCGCCCCTGCGCGGGCTTGTCCATCTGGTAGACACGCGGTGCGCCGGAGAATGTCGGCTGCGAGGGCGGGACCTCACCCAGCGGTGCCCGGAGAGGGGCTGAGAAGGCCTGCAAGGTCGCATCAGCCACGGTCGAAGACGCGCGGTGCCCTGCCTCGGCCAGTGCATGGCGCAGGCCCGACACGATCAACCCGCGCGCGACGCCCGGTTCGCGGAACCGTACCTCGGACTTCGCGGGGTGCACATTCACATCCACCCGCTCGGGCGGGCAATCAATGAACAGGACCGCCGCAGGATGGCGGTCGCGGCTGAGCACATCCATATAGGCCGCGCGCAAAGCCCCGATCAGCAGCTTGTCGCGAACCGGGCGGCCATTCACGAACAGGAATTGTGCCACCGCAGAGCCGCGGGAATAGGTGGGCAGGCCGGCATATCCGGTCAGGCGGATGCCTTCCCGTTCCGCATCAATCGCCAGCGCGTTTTCGGTGAACTCGCGGCCCAGAATGGTCGTCAGCCGCCCACGCAAGGCGTCGAGCAGATCACCGCTTTCCGGGTCGGCGCGGAAGGTCACGCGCTCACCATCGGTCACGTCTTTCAGGGTGAAGCCGATTGCAGGCTCGGCCATGGCGAGGCGTTTGACGACATCCGAGATCGCTTGCATCTCGGCCCGGTCCGAACGCAGAAATTTCAGTCGCGCGGGCGTGACGTAGAACAAGTCGCGCAGTTCCACCACGGTGCCCCGGTTGAGCGCGGCGGGCTTGACCGCCTCGTGCGTGCCACCGTTCACGCGGATCACATGACCCGCGTCTGAGGCGCGGGATGTGATCGACAGCCGCCCGACCGACCCAAGCGAGGGCAGAGCCTCGCCCCGAAAGCCGAAGGAATGGATGTTCAACAGATCGCTGCCGTCGATCTTCGACGTCGCGTGGCGGCTAAGCGCCATCGGCAGGTCATCGGCCTCCATCCCCACACCATCATCGGTCACGCGGATCAGCGTCTTGCCGCCATGGGCGACTTCGATCACGATCCGGCGCGCCTCGGCATCAATGGCATTCTCGACCAGCTCTTTCACGGCTGAGGCTGGCCGTTCGACAACCTCACCGGCCGCGATGCGGTTGATCGCGGCTTCATCCAGCTGACGGATCACAGGGCGCGCATCTGCGCTTATGTTGGGGTTTGGGGCGGCCATGCCCCTAGGGATAGCATGACCGCCAGTCTCTTGGAACCGATTCGCGCCTTAGTTGGAGGGCTCCAGCCCCTCCGGTCGGCCAACCACCACGAATTGCAGGGTTTCCGGGTTGATCACACGCTCAGCCACCCGCTGGATATCTTCCAGCGTCACGGCCATCACACGCTCGTTCCGGGTGTTGATATAGTCGATGGGCATGTCGTCGGCCTGCATGGCGGCCAGCGTGCCGGCGATGGAGCTGTTGCCTGAGAACCGCAGCGGATAAGCCCCCGTCATGTAGCGTTGCGCGGCTTCAAGCTCTTCCGCCGTCACGCCATTCTCAGACAGGTCCGCCCACTCGGCCAGCACCACGTCGATGGCTTCAGCCACCAGATCGTTGGACGAACTGAACGCGCCCTGATGCATCGCGATGTAGTCGGACAGACCGGTCCATGTGCTGATGCCGTAGGTCAGGCCACGTTCTTCACGCACTTCCTGGTTCAGGCGAGAGCGATAGCCGCCTGCGCCGAGGATCTGGTTCATCACGAAATAGGGGAAGAAGTCGTCATCCGTGCGCGTGATGCCCACATTGCCGAACAGGACCGAGGATTGCGGGACCGGGAAATCAACGACCTCGATCCCGCCGGGCGCGAGGAATTCAGCCGGGCCGGGCAAGGGGAGGTCCGATTCCGGTAGATCGCCGAGCAAGTCATCCAGCAATACACCCAATTCCTCGGGCGTGATGTCACCGGCCACACCGACCGATACACGATCCCGCACAAGGGCAGAGCGATGGGCAGCCACGATATCATCCCGGGTCAGGCCCGCCACGCTCTCAACGGTGCCGTCGAGGCTGGTGGCATAGGGATGATCGCCATAGGCCAAAGCGTTGAACGTCTGGCCGGAGATCGTATCGGGGTCGGTCAGGTCATATTCGATGCCAGAGATCACCTGCTGACGCACCCGCTCCAGTGCGCCCTCGTCAAAAGAGGGCTCCACTATCGCGCCGCGCAGCAGCGCCAGCGCTTCATTGCGGTTCTGGGTCAGCACCTGCGCACTGACCGCAACTTCATCACGGTAGGTGTCAAAGCCAAAGCTCGCGGCCAGCCCTTCTTGGGCGGCTGCAAATTCCTGCGAATCCAGATCGCCCGTGCCTTCCTCCAGCAGGGCCATCATCAGGTTGGTTGCGCCGCGCGCGCCCGGACGGTCCAGCGAGCCTCCGCCGTCAAACCACATTTCGATGGCCATGAAGGGGATGGAATTGTCCTGCACCAGCCAGGCCTCGATCCCACCGGGGGAGGTGACAAGCTGGATGTCGATGATTGCCTCGACCGGCTCAATTTCCTCGGTTGCGGGCTGCGCCTGTGCATGGAGCATGACCGGGGTCGTCAGCAGCGTCGCGGCAAGAAGCGGGGTGACAAAACGGGTGAAGGTCATTGCGACACCTCCTCTTCTTCGGCTTCAACGTCTGGGGCAGGGCGGGTCAGATGGCCGATCACGGCGGGATCTTGCGCGAACAAGGCGCGCGCCATCTCCATCACTTCATCGGTGGTGACGGAGGCCGTGACCTCCAGCCAGTTTTCCCAATCCTCGACGCTATAGCCGGTGGTCAGCGCCGTGCCGAGGCTGCGGGCCTGGCCGGCCGCATCGTCTTGTGCATAGATCTGGCTTGCCTGCCACTGGAACTGGATGCGGTCAAAGGCGGCCTGGTCGATACCGTCTTCCAGGAAATCATCGACGACGCCAAGAATGTCTGCTTCTGCCTCTTCAAGCGACCGGCCCGGGATCGGCATGTTCAAGAGCGTGAACGGGCGGTGATCGAGACTGGTGGAGCTGTAATAGGCGGCTGCAAACAGCGAGACCTCGTTCTCGATCTGCAATTCTCGCGCAAAGACCGAGGTGAAATCACTGTCGCTGAGAACCGCGCGCAAGAGTTCAAGCGTTGCGGCAGAGCGTAGGTCATGCACGATGGCATCGGTTACGGGGAATTGCATGGACACATAGGGGTTTGCGACGCGCGGGTCTTCGTAGATCACGCGGCGTAGAGCGTTTTGCGGCGGCTCGGTCGGGCGCACCCGCGCCTCTTCCGAGGCAATGTCAGGGTTTGCGGGGATCGGGCCGTAATGCTCTTCGGCCAGCGCGCGCACCTCTTCCGGGGTTACGTCACCGGCGACAACCACGATCGCGTTGTTGGGGTGATAGTGCAGGTCATACCAATCCTGCAGCATGTCGATGGTCAGATCGTCGATCTCGTGCCGCCAGCCAATGATGGGCTGACCGTAGGGATGGTTGCGGAAATACGCGGCCGACATCTGTTCGTTGAAGAGAGCACCGGGGGATCCGTCGGTGCGCTGCGCGCGCTCTTCCAGTACCACGGAAATCTCGGTGATCACTTCCTCTGGCACCAGAACCAGATCGCGCATCCGGTCGGCTTCCATCTGCATCATCAGACCCAAGCGGTCGGCGGCGACGGTCTGGTGATAGGCCGTGTAGTCCCATGACGTAAACGCGTTGTCCGACCCGCCATTGGCCTCAACCGTTTCCGAGAACTCGCCCGGTGCCATGTCATCCGTGCCGTTGAACATCAGATGCTCCAGCAGGTGCGCGATCCCGCCCTGACCCGGCAATTCATCAGCCGCACCTGCGCGGTACCAGATCATGTGCGTCACAGAGGGGGAGCGGTGGTCTTCGACAACAACAACCTGAAGGCCATTGTCGAGGGTAAAGTCGCTGATCTCACCCGTGGCCTGAACGGCAAATGGGGTGAAGGCCAGGCCAAGCGTCAGGCCGAGGCGTCGGAACATGTAGGTTCTCCGGCAATAATGTGTCTGCCGGTGAATGTATGGGAATGCCGGGGCGCATCAACCGCCATGACGCAGACGTTATGCGCAAAACGGGTGAGGTTTCCCGCACTGGCGGTGCGTGGGCTTATTCCGGCGGAGGGGCAGAGGGCGTTTGCACACCCATGCGGCGCAGGCGCTCAAGCTCCGCGTAACGGTCCAGCGACTGGTCCTCGTACGCGTCGAAGTAGACATTGTTGCGGAACAGACGTTCCAGCAGGCGGCCATCGTTTTCGCGGCGGAATTGTTCATCTTCCGCGGCCAAGGTTCCCCGGATATCGCTGGCCACGCCGAAGCGTCCCGCATAGGAGACGAGGCCACCCGCGCTGGGTGCTGCATTGATGTTGCCGCCCAGTGCTGCAATGGCGTCTGCTTCCGGTGTGGGGTCTGCGCGGTTGATGCCGCCGGGCGTCGGCGCAGGCAATTCGCGCGATGTGGGCATCTCAAGCTCACGTGTCGGGACAACGCTGAACTCATCCGGGCCGGATTCCGTGTTCCGCAGGTTCATCAGCGTCGGCACAGCATCCGAGCATGCCGAAAGAGTCAGCACAGCCACGGTCAAACCCAAAATCGTAACGCGCATTGGCATCCCAATCTCTCCTTGCAGGGTCGGTCTAACGCATCTTCGCATGGGCGTCACGGGGTATCAGGTGGCCTCTTGGCGAGAATCTGCAAAGAAGATCAGCCCGAATGCGCCCGCAAAGATACCGACATCCGCAATGTTGAAGGCAAAGGGGTTCACGATCCCGCAGCACGACATGTTCAAAAAGTCGATCACGGCGCCATGGATGGCCCGGTCCAGCGAATTGCCGAGCGCCCCGCCGATCACGGCACCCGCCGCCAGCAGGGCAATCGGGCGCGTGAGCCCGGTTTTTGCCCAATAAAGCAGCCAACCGACGATCACAGCGGCCACGCCAATCAAGACCCAGCGCATCACCTCCGGCCCGCCGCCGAAAAGGCCAAAGTTGATGCCGGTGTTCCAACCCAGATGGAAATTCAGCAGCGGCGGCAGCACTTCAAGGTGCCGCAGCTCGATCAGGTTAAGGCCGTAAAGCACGCCGTATTTCGACCCCTGGTCGAGGGCGAACCAGATCAGAGCGCTGAAGAAGACAAGCCGCATGAAGATCCCCGTGATCCGTGTTGCTCCGCTCCATACCCCAAAACAGCTGCAAGGACAGCCGCAGGCTGAAGGAGGGGCTGGATCAATGCCTGAAGTGACGCATGCCGGTGAAGACCATGGCAAGGCCCGCCTCATCCGCTGCCGCGATAACCTCGTCATCCCGCATCGAGCCGCCGGGTTGGATCACTGCTGTCGCGCCCGCCTCTGCTGCAGCAAGAAGGCCGTCGGCGAACGGAAAGAACGCGTCAGAGGCCACGACGGAGCCTTTGGCCGGTGTCTCAGCCAGACCCAGTTCATCCCCCATCCGCGCAGCTTTCAGTGCCGCGATGGTGGAGCTGTCCACGCGGCTCATCTGTCCCGCGCCGATGCCCACTGTGGCATTGCCTTTGGTGTAGATGATCGCGTTTGATTTCACGTGCTTGGCCACGGTCCAGGCAAAGCGCAGATCGGCCATCTCCTGTTCCGATGGCGCGCGCTTGGTCACCACCTTCAAAGCGTCGGCGGGCACATGGCCCGTGTCTTTGTCCTGCACCAACAGCCCGCCTGCGACCTGTTTGAACGCCGTCACGTGCGTGCGCGGATCGGGCAAGCCACCGGACGTCAGCAACCGTAGGTTCTTCTTCGCCGCAAAGACTGCCTTGGCGTCGTCATCCGCGTCGGGCGCAATCACGACTTCGGTGAAGATCTTCACGATCTCTTCTGCTGTCGCGCCATCCAGTGTCTGGTTCAGTGCGATGATCCCACCGAATGCGCTGGTCCGGTCACAATCGAACGCGGCTTTGTAGGCCTCCAGCACCGTCGCGCCCTTCGCTACACCGCAAGGGTTGGCGTGCTTGATGATCGCTACGGCGGGGCCTTCTGCGGGCGGGAACTCCGCCACCAATTCGAACGCAGCATCCGTGTCGTTGATGTTGTTGTAGCTGAGCGCCTTGCCCTGATGCTGCGTCGCGGTTGCCACGCCAGGGCGGTTGGAGCCATCCAAGTAGAAGCTCGCCTTCTGATGCGGGTTCTCGCCATACCGCATCTCTTGCGCCAGCGTGCCTGCAAAGGCGCGGTGGGGCGGTGTTTCGATCCCTGCGGCACCGGCCATCCAGCTTGAGACTGCCGCGTCGTAGGCCGCCGTGCGTGCATAGGCCGCCTGCGCCATGCGCTGGCGGAACGCGAATCTGGTGCCGCCATGCGCCTCAAGCTCTGCCAGCAGGTCAGCATATTGGCCCGGCGTCGTCAGCACTGTCACAGCACCATGGTTCTTGGCCGCCGCGCGGATCATCGCAGGGCCGCCAATGTCGATATTCTCGATGCAGGTCTCGTAATCCGCACCCGCCGCGACGGTCGCCTCAAACGGGTAGAGGTTCACGCACAGCAGGTCGATCGGCCCAATCCCATGCTCCTTCATCGCTGCGATGTGGTCGGGATTGTCGCGCAACGCCAAAAGCCCGCCATGGATCATCGGGTGTAGCGTCTTCACGCGGCCGTCCATCATCTCGGGGAAGCCTGTCACTTCGGACACGTCCTTGACCGCCAATCCCGCCTCGCGCAGTGCCTTGGCCGTGCCCCCGGTGGACAGCAATTCAACCCCGCGATCCGCCAGCGCTTTTGCAAATTCCAGAAGTCCGGTCTTGTCGGACACAGACAGCAAAGCGCGGGTCAGCGGGGCGGGATCTTGCATGGGCAATCCTATTCGGTGGCCGCTTCTCAGAACGGCAGATCAGGGGCGGGCAAAAGCGCGGCAGGGCGCGCAATGGACCAGGACACGGCAGCCCCATAGCCCCTCACGCGGTTGGTTAAAACGATCTGTTTTGTCGCGCGTGGCGTCAGGCGACCGGCGTCGAAATAGACGGAGGGCTGAATTTGAACCTGCCCTTCGCCACCATGGCGGAAGACCCAGACCTCTTCATTCGGCAGAGTCAAAGAGATCGCGGCACCGCCCATATCCAGCTCAACCACAACATCCGGATGCAAATGGAACCGCGCAGCAAAGCGCAGGCCCACGTCTGAGGGCAGGTTTCGGTTGATCGAAAGGAAGCGCTCGCGGTCATTGGCGTCAAGCGCCGCCAAACCATCCTCGCCCCGCAACAGATTGCCATGATCCTCCAGCGTCAGAGACCGCAGATGCACCAGGCCATGGGTGCGCCGCCACCCGTCATGGGACAGGATCACGCCTTCGCCATTGGCGATCTCTGCCCATTGCACTGACACGTCCGATGGCCCTTCGGCAAAGCCAAGGCGTTCAGGCGGCTGGTCGCGCGCTTTTTCGGTGAAGCGGGAGGACGAATAGCCCTGAAGCGAAACGGTGGAATGGCTGACAGTGGCGCGGCCCGCCCGCCGCCAATCGGGGCCAAAGGCGGCGCCCGAGCCTGCGTTGACGATCAGCGGGTGGTTGGCAGAGGTCATCTCGAACGCCAAAGTGCCGGCATGGGCGTTGGTCGATGTCGGGCCGATCTGTGGCGGTGCTGCATCCGTGATCACCGTCACGCGGCCTGCGGCCATGCGGGCGAACCCCATGGCGAGGCCCTTCATCCGCGAAGGGCGCACACCCGATTGGATCAACGCCCCAATCAACCGCCCCGGCGCACCGCGACCGCCGCCATGGGCGCGCGCCAGGCTGCCGTCGGCGTGCCGGATAGCGCGCAAAGTGGGTGCAATGCGCAAAATGGCGGTGTCGATGGCCGGATCTGCCTGCTTCCCGGTCTCTTGCATGATCTGCGCGGCCCAGGTGAGAAGGACGAAAACCTCCAACAATTCCTCGGGGTTGCGGGTGACGATGCCGCCTTGGCTGTCAATCTCGCGCGCACATTCCCGGGCGAGGCCGTTCAGGGCCGGATCAAGCTGCGTCTCCATCCCGATCAGGGCGCAGGCGGAATAGATCAGGCCTGTCAGAGCCTCGAATCTCGGCAACCCGCTGGTGGTCTTGGGCCAGGTTTTCGCAAGGTACGCCGTCTGGCGAGAAAGAGCCGAATGGAAGGATTTGCTGTCGTCCGGATCTTGGCCATTCATCAGGAAAAGGGCCTGGCTGATCCACCGAATTTGCCGCCGCCCAGTCAGATCCGGGCTCCAACCGGGGCCTTTGCCTTTGCCGTACCGCACCAGCCAATCGCCAAGCCAGGCTTGTGCCGTGGCCCGCCCACCGCCATCAGGGATCGCTGCCAGATCATCGAGCCAGTCGAAGCCATGCAGGGCGGCCTCAAATGCATCGGTCGGAGCGTCGATGTCCCACGGGCTTTGGCCCGCGCCCTCAACCAGCGCGCCCCCCAGGCGGAAATTGCCTGCCAAAAGCTGTCGACCGCGCGCGGCTGAGCCAGGAAAGCGCGGTTCAGGCTGCCACAAGAATCCTTGCATCTGCGGCCCGAACCCCGCCCGCCACACAGCCCAACGATGCCCACGCCGCACATCACGTGCGCGGGGCCTGCCGGGGGAGGGGTTTAGCGGCTCGGACATGGTTTGATGGCTGCTCGGACGTTGGTTTTGGCGAGGAATATAAGGGGTTTGATGGGCAGAGTCACTCGCGGGTCAGCGCCGCCATGTAAAAGCCGTCAAGGCCGCCCTTCTCCGCCCAGTGGGACGGGAACAGGCGCAGGCCACCTTCGGGGCTGGCCCAATCGGCCTCTCCACCAAGCGCAATCGGATCAGCTGGGATGATACGCAGATCGGCGTGGCGTTTCAGCGCGGCGGTGATTTGGTGTTCGCCTTCGACCGGCAAGAGCGAACAGGTGCAATAGACCAGCGTACCGCCGGGGTTCAGAAGCGTCAGGGCGTGGTCGAGAAGTTGCATTTGCAGCTTGGTCAGCGGCTCGACCTCGCGGCCATTCTTGACGAAAGGCAGGTCGGGATGACGACGGATCGTGCCGGTCGCGGTGCAGGGGGCGTCGAGCAGGATCGCGTCATATTTTGCTTTGTGATCAAAGGCATCTTCGGTGACGAGTTTCGCGGTCAGACCGGTGCGGGCGAGGTTCTCGGCGACACGCTCCATGCGCGGCTCAGATACATCAAGCGCGGTCACATCGGCCCCGGCAGCGGCAAGCTGCATCGTCTTCCCGCCCGGCGCGCAGCAGAGGTCGAGGACAGATTTTCCTTTGAGATCAGCGAGAAGTCGGACGGGCAGCGCGGCAGCGGCGTCTTGCACCCAGAAGGCGCCTGCGTCGTAACCCGGCAACGCGGTGACTTGCGGATGAGTATGAAACCGCAGCGAGCCGGTGGGCAGACGTTCCGCCCCGTCGATGGTGAAATCGGGGTCTTTCGGTGTGATGTCGAGCGGTGGGGCCTTGGCATGGGCGGCCTGGATCGCGGCGAGGCCATCCTTGCCGATCCGCTTGCGCAGCGCCTTGTCGACCCAGGGCGGTACGCGCTGCGCAGGGGCGGCGGCCAACGCCTCAGGCCCATCGGCAATGACCTTGCGCAGAACGGCATTGACCATGCCCGATGCCTTTGCCGATTTGGGATGCTTTTTCGCAATGGAAACAAGGTCATGGGTCACGCCATGGGCGTCTTCACCGTTGCCCAGAAGCTCCACCACCCCCAGGCGCAGGATGTTCTGCACGGCGAGCTGCGGCTTGCGCATCGCGTAGGGTTCCAGCACGGCGTCGACGGCCCCGATCTGGCGCAAAACCTGCGTGGCAAGGCGGCTGGCGCGGGCGGCCTCAGGCCCCTCGGCCGGGACCCTCACATGGGCGAGCATGCGCTTTTCGCGCAGGACAGCATCGAGAAGGTGAAGGGCGGCTTGGCGGGCCTGCATTGGCTCGGAATCCTTGTTCTGGAACAAGCGCCGCGTATATCAGGGGGGACGGATGAGACAAGCAGAGGCTTGAGCGAATGACCGAAAAGACCGAATTGCCGCCCGAAGCGCAGCGCGCGCTGGCCGAGGCGGAAGAGCGCCGGAAAAAGGCGAAAGCGCTGGACCTGCCGACGGAACTTGGCGGGCGCGATGGGCCGGAACCGGTGCGTTACGGTGATTGGGAGAAGAAGGGTCTGGCGATCGATTTTTGATCGCCGATATCTGCTCAACTGAACGCAGATGCGTGCATCTGAGCAGGGTTTTCAGAAAAAGTGCGTTCAGATGAGCGGAGTTTGCATCGCCCGCGCGGCGCGCAAAAAAACTGCTCACCTGAACGGGATTTGGCCGGGTTCAACGGATGCGGAAATCCGCGATGTCGCCGGTGCCCTGATCGGCGTGGAAGCGGATCGAGTTGCCATCGACGGACACGACCTGGCAATTGCGCCCAAACTGACGGTCCCCTGCATCGAGCGTGCGGCAGAACATGCCGCCCTCCCAACTCCACGTGCCGGTCACGTCGCGGCCAAGTGCGCGGCCTGCGATGGAGCCATCTGGGCTGACTTGCAGCGAAACACCAATGCGGCTGAGTTCACGCCCCTGCACGTAAGACAGGAAAGTGCCCCGGTCGCTGACGCGGGTGAGGTCAGCCAAGGCTGGCGCCGCAAGGCAAAGCGTCGCCACGGCGGCGGTGAAGAGGGTCTTGAGGGTCATGTTAGGTCCTCCGCGCTCTGAATTGGATGCGGAGGGAGGTAGATCGTTTCGGCTAAAGGCCAAGCACGTCCATCATGTCGAACTGGCCCGGCCCCTTGCCTTGGCCCCAGAGCGCTGCCTTGAGCGCGCCGCGTGCGAAGATGGCCCGATCCGTCGCCAGATGGCGCAAAACGATGCGTTCGCCATCGGCGGCAAAGATCACGTCATGCTCGCCCACGACATCGCCGCCGCGAATGGAGGTGAAGCCGATATTGCCGCGATTTCGGGCCCCGGTGATGCCATCGCGGCCGCGGTCGGAGACGTCCGTCAGAGACACGTTTCGCCCTTCTGCCGCTGCTTCGCCAAGCATCAGGGCGGTGCCAGATGGGGCGTCGACTTTGTGGCGGTGGTGCGATTCCACGACCTCGATATCGAAATCTTCATCCAGGGCGGCGGCGACCTGTTGCGTGAGTTTCACGAGCAGGTTCACGCCAAGGCTCATATTGCCCGCACGGACGATCGTGGCGTGTCGCGCGCAGGGCTCCAGCTGGGCGATTTCATCATCGCTCATTCCCGTGGTGCCAATAACGTGGACGCAGCGCGCCTGCGCGGTCAACTTTGCGTGAGCCAGCGTGGCGGCGGGGGACGTGAAGTCAATCACGGCCTGCGCCTTGACGATGGCGTCGAGCGGGTCGCCCACGACCGGAACTCCCGTGGCGGCCCCGCCCATCGCCTCGCCCAGATCGCGCCCGACCCAAGCATGGCCGGGGCGTTCTGTCACTGCGATCAGATGCGCTTTGTCCGAGGCATTCACGATCTCGATCAGCATCTGGCCCATGCGGCCTGACGCGCCCATGATTGCGATTGCGGTGCTGTCCATCTTGCGGCCTCCGGTTTTTGTTGGAAAGCGTCGTAGCGGAACCCTGCCTGACAGGGAAGCGTCGCTTGCGGGGCGCGCGTGCATGGCCTACCTCTGGGGCTGATTTAAGGACGACCCGATGGCACGCAATACCCACCATGATGGCCCCGGCCCCTCGCAGCGGCAGCTGCGCGTTGGCGAATTGATCCGTCGCACGCTATCCAGCGTGTTGTCGCGGGGCGATGTGCATGACCCGGAACTGAACCGGATGTCGATCACGGTCGGCGAAGTGCGGACCTCGCCCGATCTGAAGGTTGCGACGGTTTACGTGATGCCCTTGGGCGGGGGGGCGCGGGAGGAAGCGATCCAGGCGCTGAAGCGCAACAAGGGCGAGCTGCGGCGTGCGCTGATGAAGGACATGACGCTGAAATATGCGCCAGACCTGCGGTTCATCATCGACGAGACGTTCGACCGGATGGATGAAACGCGCGAGATGCTGTCCCGTGCGGAGGTGCGCCGGGATGTGGAAAAGGGGGATGATGCGTGATCCGCGCGATTGCCCTTCTGACGGCCCTGTTGGCCCCGACCGCGTCCGTCGCGCAATGTGAGACGGTGCTGTTCGACGAGGCGGAGTTCACGGCCTGTGCGGTCGATCTGAGCGAGGCGGATGTGCGCCTGTTCCTGCGCGATGGCGAGGGGGCTGTCTTCGGCACCTTTGGCCGCGTGGAAGAGGCCTTGCCTGAGGGGCGGCGTCTGGGCATTGCGATGAATGCGGGCATGTTCCACGAGGACCGTTCGCCCGTTGGCCTATACGTCGAGGATGGTGAGCAGGAGATGCGCATCATCACCTCTGACGGGCCGGGGAATTTCGGGCTGCTGCCCAATGGCGTGTTGTGCCTGGGTGAGGGCGAGGCGGCGGTGGTTGAAAGCCGCGCCTTTGCCGAAGATCCGCCCGCCTGCCTGCACGCCACGCAATCGGGGCCGATGCTGGTGATCGATGGTGATTTGCACCCGCGCTTCATCCGCGACAGTGACAGTCTGAACATCCGCAACGGTGTGGGTGTCGATGAGGCGGGCAACCGGATCTGGATGGTGATCTCGGACCAGGCGGTGAATTTCCACCACTTTGCGCGGTTTTTCCGAGATCATCTGGGCACGCCCAACGCGCTTTATTTCGATGGCCGCGTCTCACGCCTGCATGCACCGGATATCGGGCGGTCTGATCTGGGCTTTCCGATCGGGCCGATCCTGGGCGTTGTCGTCAGCGACGAGGCCGCGTCTGCGGGCGACGGTTGAATGGCGCGCAAGCGGAAGGGACGGGACGTTTCGGGATGGCTGTTGGTGGACAAGCCCGCGGGCCTGACCTCCACCGCCGTGGTCAACAAGGTGCGCTGGTGCTTTGATGCCAAAAAAGCGGGCCATGCGGGCACGCTGGACCCGGACGCGACAGGGCTTTTGCCGGTCGCTTTGGGCGAGGCCACGAAAACGATTGCCTATCTGGGCGACGCGCTGAAGGCCTATGAGTTTCGGATGCGGATGGGCGTTTCCACGAAAACCGATGATGCCGAGGGCGCGGTGATCGAGGAGCGTTCCGAGCGCCCCAGTGATGCCGAGATCGAGGCCGCATTGCCCGCCTTTGTGGGAGAAATCCGGCAGGTTCCGCCGCAATTCTCGGCCGTGAAGGTGGATGGTGAGCGCGCCTATGACATTGCGCGTGGCGGCGGCGAGATGGAGCTGGCGGCGCGAGATTTGTATGTGGACGAGCTGTCGATGATTGGCCGCGTGGATGCGGACCATGTGGATTTGCGTTTTGTCTGCGGTTCGGGCGGGTATGTCCGCTCCATCGCGCGGGATCTGGGCGCGGCTTTGGGCTGTCTGGGCCATGTATTGTGGTTGAAGCGGGTCTGGGTCGGGCCGTTCGATCTGGAAGAGGCGGTTGGATTGGACCGGGTCGAAGCGCTGGCGAAGACGCCGGAGATTGACGCTTTGTTGCAGCCGGTGGGACTTGCGTTGGATGGCATGCCGGAGGTGCGCGCGACCGAGGCAGGGGCTGCGCGGATGCGGAACGGGAACCCCGGGCAGGTTCTGCCGGGGGAGGTTGAGTATGGCGATCTGGCCTGGGCGTCGTTGGACGGGGTGCCGGTGGCCGTGGGGCGGTTTCGTGCCGGGGAGCTTCATCCGGAGCGGGTGTTCAATTTGTGACGGCGGGACGGGCCGTGGCGCAATGCCCGCCCACCCACCCCATTGCGCCACGGCCCGGTGCTTCGTTTGCGGGTGATGGCCCTGGAGGAGAGGGCGGATTTGCATATTTTTGGAACAAAGAGGGGCGTGATGTGATCGAGCGGGAGCATCTGAAAGGGGATGCGGCCTCGGTCGCGGTATATTCGCCCTGTGAGCTGTATCGCTATTCCCTGACCCGGGTATGGGACGAGGGCGGGCGGAAGGTTGCCTTTGTGATGTTGAACCCGTCGACCGCAACCGAAGTGCAGAACGATCCGACGGTGGAGCGCTGTGAGCGGCGGGCGCGGGCTTTGGGGTTTGGGGCGTTTCGGGTACTCAACATCTTTGCCTGGCGCGCAACCGATCCGCGCGACATGCGGGCCGCAGAGGACCCGGTGGGGCCGGGCAATGATGCGGCGATCATGTCGGCACCGGACTGGGCGGATGCGGTGATTTGTGCCTGGGGCACCCATGGCGCGCATCGGGGCCGGGGCCC
This sequence comes from uncultured Roseicyclus sp., assembly GCA_947489665.1. GTDB lineage: Bacteria > Pseudomonadota > Alphaproteobacteria > Rhodobacterales > Rhodobacteraceae > Gymnodinialimonas. Next base: position 219,456 of record CANLEH010000001.1, read on the forward strand.
TGAGGTGGAGCGCATGCTGCGCGAGGCAGGGGTGGACCTTATGCATCTGGGCCTATCGAAGGAAGGGCATCCGAAGCATCCGCTTTACATTGGCTACAAGGTGCAACCGGAGGTGTGGCATGCCGATTGAGGGATTTGCGCAGAGCTATGTTGATGTGGGCGCAGTACGCCTGTCGGTGCACCGGGCGGGATCCGGCGCGCCGTTGATCCTGCTGCACGGATTTCCGCAGAACCATCAGTGCTGGGAGAAGATCGCACCTGCTTTGGCCGAACGGTTCGATGTGATCATCCCGGATCTGCGCGGATATGGGCAGAGCGACGTGCCCGATGGCGTGGCGGCCTATGCCAAGCGAGAGATGGCGCGCGATATTGTCGGGCTGATGGATGCGCTGGGATTGGAGCGCGCCCATGTGCTGGGGCATGACCGGGGCGCGCGGGTGTCCTATCGGCTGGCGTTGGATGCGCCGGAGCGGGTGGATCGGCTAGGGATCATCGAAATTGTGCCGACTGGGGATTTCTGGGCAGCTTGGGACGCGGAGCTGGCCATGGCGGCCTATCATTGGACCTTCCTCGCGCAGCCCGCACCCTTGCCGGAGCGGATGATCGCGGCGGATGGGCCGGGCTATATCGACTGGACGCTGGCCAGCTGGACCCATGGCCGGTCGCTGGATGTGTTCGGGGCAGAGGCTTTGGAAAGCTACCGTGCGCAGGGGGCGGACCCGGTACGGGTTGCGGCGATGTGCAACGACTACCGCGCAGGCGCGACGGTTGACCGTCGCATTGATGCGGAAAGCCGGACGGCGGGCGCAAAGATCGCCGCACCGATGTTGTTTGTCTGGGGCGCGGGCGGGTTCCCGGCCAAGACGGGCGATCCGTTGGGCGTTTGGCGTGATTGGGCAGAGGATTTGCGGGGGGTTGAGCTGGAAGGCTCGGGCCATTTCGCAATGGAAGAGGTGCCGGAGGCGGTATTGGCGGCGGTCCTAGACCACTTCTGCTAGGTGGCGGCGTCGCGATGAAATGCCCCCACAGATACCTGGATCTGCGGGGGCGCACTGCTCGGGCTTTTTTGTTGTTCGTCAGGCGCTTGTGCGCAGGTCGATGACACTTGGGTCGAGGCCTTGCGCGCCCGCGACGCTGAGAATGACTTGCCCGTTCAGAACGATATCGGCGCCGGAGCCGTCGGCGAAATCCTGCACTTCGATCACGGGGTTCGGGGTGACATCGGGATCGTAGATCACCTCAATCCGGTCCTCCGACGGGTTGAAATCGGACACGGTTCCAGCGGACGCATCGTCGGTGATGTGATCGCCGCTGACAAAGGTATCCGCCCCTGACCCGCCTTGGGCGACATCGTTATTGCCCAGAATGATCTGGTCATCGCCACTGCCACCGAGGAGCAGGTCGCCTGCATCCTGATCCCCGCTGCCATGGCTGAAGGTTCCGTTGAGCGTGTCATTGCCGGAGCCACCGTTGAGGGTATCTGCCCCTGCGCCGCCGTGCAGGACATCATCCTCGCTGCCGCCATAGAGCGCGTCATTGCCCTCGCCCCCGAACAAGGCGTCGCGGCCCGCGCCGCCGTCTAGCGTGTCATGGCCCTCGCCGCCATCCAGGAAGTCGATGCCGTCGCCGCCATGCAGGTCGTCATCCCCGAAATCGCCGTGCAATTCATCATTGCCGCCGCCACCGGAGAGGAGGTCATTGCCGTCGTCGCCGAACAGGGCATCCTGGCCGTCGCCGCCGGTCAGCACATCGTTGTTGAAGCTGCCGGTCAGCGCGTCGACACCGCCGGTTCCGAAGGCGGCATCGATATCACCGCGCGCATCCAGCATGTCGCCGGCGCCCCCCAGATCGGACAGGTTCGATCCCAGGTTATCCATGATGTCGTCGAGCACCGCCGCGCCGGGGATGCCATCGCTGATGGTTTCGACCACGTCGACGATTGGGTCGATCAGGGGCACATCACCAAGGTCTTCGGGCAGATCAAGTGGCAGGTCCGGGACCAGACCGGAGCCATCGATCAGACTGATGCCATCCTGCTCATCCTCACTCATTTGGACGAAAATATCCTTCTCGGACATGTCAGCGGCGTCCTGCACGATGGTCACAGGTTGCCCGTTGGCATTGATGATGGCGTCTTCCGTGTCAGGGTCAGCGTCCACGGTAATGACGGGCATGTCTTTTTCGCCGCCCTCAAAATCCATGACCAACATGTCCGTGCCGGGCAAGAAATCGGTGACAAGGGGCACCTCGGCCCCGTCGTCCAGCAGGGTTGTTTCCGTCACCTCCAGCAGGGTGTTCCCGGCGGCAGCCTCGGCCATTGGGGCGGCGTCAAAGGTGTCGGCCTCAGCCGCATCGTCATCGGCCATGTCGACATCGTCGAGCGGCGTGTAGCCAAGCGTTTCAGCGCGGGCTTGAAGGGAGGGATCTTCCGCCTCGTCCTCGGAGAAGAGCAGGTCATCGAGGGTGGTCATCCCTGTGGGCACATCTTCGGGGGCATCACCCCCGTCTGCAGCACCGTTTGCCTCTTCCTCCTCCTCCGTTTCGGGGTTGAACAGGCCATCCACGGTGAGGCCCGCGAGCAATAGGGCAAGGACACTTCCGGCGACGAGCATTTGGGTTCCCTCAGATTGATGGGCTAGGTGAAACAGATTCAGGAGACATCGACCCCAAGGGGGCCTGACCCGGCCTTCTGGCAGAGTTCCGGTTCTTGGCGCACCGCGCGATCGCGTCGGGCACAGGTTTGGCAAATCGGGGATAGCCCCTTACGTCTTGCCGAACCCTAAAGACCAAGCCCCATAATACTGAAAATTTGACCCATTGGCGCCGCCGAATTTTGCCTTTGGTTAATGGTGCGGGGAGGGAGGGGGTTTTCACAGGGAAGGATTCGGTGTACGGCCCCGCATCCGCCATTGCGCGGACCCTCCACGGGCCCTGCTGGACGACATCCCGGCTTGCGCCATACCACACAAACCCAAAGGAGACCCCGATGTCGATTACAGCTGAAGAAAAGCAGCGCCTGATGAAGGAATTCGCCACGAAAGAAGGCGATACCGGTTCCCCTGAAGTTCAGGTGGCCATCCTCACCAGCCGCATCACGACCCTGACCGAGCACTTCAAGACCCACAAGAAGGACAACCACGGCCGCCGTGGCCTTCTGAAGATGGTCGCACAGCGCCGGAAGCTTCTGGACTACACCCGCGCCAAGGATGAGGCCCGTTACCAGGACCTGATCAAGCGGTTGGGCATTCGTCGCTAAGACGGACGTTCGGACAGCGAAAAGAAGGGGCCCCGGTGGGGCCCTTTTGTTTTTGGGGCATGGCTTTGTTAGAGGCGGCTGGTAGGGTGTCGGAGCTCTGCGGGAGAAGCCGAATGACACATGATGAGGTAATCGACGTCATTTCCGAATCCCTTCGCGGTGCGGCCGGTATCCGCGCGCTATTTCTGAGCGGAAGCTACGGCAACGGGCTTGCCGATGAACACAGCGATATCGACTTTCTCCTTGTCTCAGAAGACGGTGCAACGGATGCGATGGCGGCCCAGTGGCGCGCGGCAATCGAACGGACCGGCGAGATCGTGCTTTGGTGGGACCGGACCACTGCCCCGGTCCTGATCAACGCGATCACCGAGGACTGGACGCGCACGGATGTGGTGATCCTGAAACCCGACCAGCTTGGCCGTCAGACACAGAGCGCGCTGAAGCCGCTCTTCGACCACGACGGCCTTTACGAGCAGCTCGCCGCACGTCCGCCGGAAGTGGCCCCGGATGCCAATCGGTTTCGGTATCAGGTGGAGGAGTTCATCCGCATCCTTGGTCTGATCCCGCTGGCCGTGGGGCGAGAGGAATACCTCAACGGGGCGCTTGCCGTTTCATTGCTGCGCAACAAGCTGGTCGATTTGATGGTCGAGGAAACGAATGCCCCGAACCGTGGGGGTATCTTGCACCTCAATCGGCTCATAACCGCAGAGCAGAAGGCGATTTTGATGTCGATGCGACCGGCTCTGCCGGACAGGGAGGCGATGATCGAAGCGCAACTTGCCTATGCGGCGGCCTATCTGCCGCTTGCCCGTCAGCGGGCCGAGCGGTTGGGTATGGAGTGGCCAGAACGGTTCGAGGCCGTGACGTGGGCCCGTTTGAAGGAAACGCTTGGGATCGAGCGACCCTACGCCTGAGCGGCACGAATTAGGTGGGTCAGACCGCGAACTTATGCGGCCTGAGGATATGCACCGGCTCCACATAGGCGATGCCGGAATAGTGCTGGAAGTAGCGGTCAGCAATGGTCTGGATGATGGCCTCGGCCTTTTCGGCGTCGCTGACAATCGCCTCGATCTTCACGTTGGACAGGACGCCGCCCACGCCGGGGCGGTTGGCCGAGCGTTTGCCGCGGCTGCCGCGTCCGCCCGCATCGACATGGGTGTAGCCGGTCGCGCCGCCCTCCATGATGAGTGCGGCGACGCCGTCGAGGATGCTGCGTTCGGTGATGATCACGAGTTTGGTTGCGTCGTACATGGGCTTGCTCCGCGTCAAAGGCCGATGGTGAGGTCTGCGAGGGCGATCCAGAGGGGGATCGACAGGATCGCGACGGGGGTGCCGAGGCCGGTGGATGTGCCTACGTAGGAGGAGGGGTTCGCCTCGGGCAAGGCCCCGCGCAGGGTGGGCGGGCCGGAGATGTCGGAGGAAGACGCCGCCATGACCGCCAGCAGGACAACGCCGCCGCCGGAAAAGCCGGTGAATTGGTGGACGATCAGGCCTGCGCCGAAGCCAAGCGCGCCGTGGACGAGGGGCGCGAGGAGGCCATAGGCGATGTATGCATGGGCCACGCCCTTGAGCTCTGACAGGCGCGACCAGGCCTCCATCCCCATGATGAGCATCAGGATCGACAGGAGGCCCCGGAAGAGGATGTCGTAGAAGCTTTCGTAGACGGAGTCCGGCCGGGCGAGGATGCCGAGGGCGAGGCCGAGCAGCAGGGCGGAGATGGCCGCCGAGCGGAAGGTGTCGACGAGGATGCCTTTCACCATGCCTTGCGGCAGGCCTTGGGGCGCAGATGCGGTGCCGTCCGCGTTGATCGTGGCGGCGGCTTTGCGTTCCGCGCTGAGCCGGGCGAGGACGATGGCGGTGACAAGGGCGGCGATATCCATGAAGGGATAAAGCGCGCCGATGAAACCTTCGTAGGCGATGCCTTCGCTGTCGAGCATGGCCATTGCGGCGGCGAGGGTGGAGGCGGAGACGGCGCCGAATAGGCCCGCCGTGGCACAGCCGTCCATCGGGTTGACCTTCTTGAAGCGGGCGAGGGTTCCGATACCAAGAAGCACAATGGCGATGCCGACAAAGGCTGCGAAGAGGGCGGGGACGGCAAGTTGCAGGAGGTCCGCTTCGCGCACGGAAATGCCCGCACCGAGGCCGACTTTCATCAGCAGCAGGAAGACGATCCACTTGTAGACCGGTTCGGGGATTTCAAGCTTGGAGCCGAAGGCCGCCAGCGCCATGCCGCCGATCAGGAAGGCGAGCGTTGGTTTCTGCATCTGCTCCACGATGGTTGTGGCAATGTCGATCAGCATGGGCGTGTCCCCTGGTGTGCGGTTCGATGGGGAGATAGCGATGCAGGGGTGAGATAAAAAATATATCTTTTCGCATATAACGTTCTATTTTGTGGAACATGGATCAGTTGAACTATCACCATTTGCGATACTTCCGGGACGTCGCACACGAGGGGAACCTGACGCGCACGGCGGAGAAGCTGAACGTGTCGCAATCGGCCCTGTCGACGCAGATCAAGCAATTGGAGGCGCGGCTGGGGCATGCGCTGTTTGAGCGGGTCGGGCGGCGGCTGGAGCTGACCGAAGTGGGGCGGATCGCGCTGGACCATGCGGATCGGATTTTCGCCACGGGTGCCGACCTGATGGCGGTGTTGAAACAGGCGGGTACGCGTATGCCACCGCTGAGGGTGGGCGCGGCTTCGACCCTGTCGCGGAACTTTCAGCGGCGGTTTCTGGGGCCGGTGCTGGGGCGGGAGGATGTGGAGTTGATCTTGCGCTCAGGCTCTGAGGCGGAGTTGGTGGATGGGCTGAGCAACCTGTCGCTGGACGTGGCGCTGATGACGGAGCCGCCGCGCGGGGACGGGCGTGCGGAGCTGCGCGCGCAGCGGCTGGCGGAGCAGGCCGTGGGGCTGCATGGGGTGCCGGGGCTGATGGGGGGAACGTTGGAGACGCTGCTGGCGGAGGGGCGGTTTTTGCTTCCGACGGATCCGACGATCAGCGCGGGTTTCGTGGCGTTGGGCGAGCGGTTTGGCGTGACGCCGAAGATCGCGGCAAGTGTGGACGACATGGCGATGGTGCGTCTTCTGGCGCGGGAAGGTGCGGGGATTGCGGTGACGCCTGCGGTTGTGGTGGCCGATGAGTTGGACAGCGGGCGGCTGGTGAGCGCGCCGTTTGATCTGGGGATTGCGGAGCGGTTCTTTGCGGTGACGTTGAAGCGGACGTTTCCGCATCCGTTGCTGGACGAGTTGATTGAGGCGGCGGGGACATGAGGTGGCTCGTGCTTCTCCTCGGGCTGTCAGCCCTCCTCGCAGCGGCTTTGTGGCAGGTGAGCCGGGCGCGGGAGTTTCAGGTCTTTGGGGAGATCGTGGCGCGCGGGGATGGCAGCGCGCAGGTTGTCGCGTTGACCTTTGATGACGGGCCGACGGCGGCGCATACGGGCGCTTTGTTGGAGGGGCTAGGCGATGCGCGGGCGACGTTCTTTCTGGTGGGGCAGGATATTGTCGCGAACCCGGAGGCGGCGGAGGCGATTGTCGCGGCGGGGCATGAGATCGGGAACCATTCGTGGGATCATCCGCGGATGGTGTTGATGTGGCCCGTTGCCGTGCGGGCGCAGATTGAGGACACGGACGCGGCGATCCGGGCGCTGGGATATGACGGCGCGATCCCGTTTCGGCCTCCTTTCGGGAAAAAGCTGTTCGTGTTGCCTTGGGTGCTGAGCCGGATGGGGCGGCCTTCTGTGATGTGGTCGATGGAGCCGGATACGGTGCTGGGGGCGGAGATGTCGGCGGAGGCGCTGACAGAGTACGTCGTGGAGGGCGCGGAGGCGGGGGATATCATCCTGCTGCACGGGATGTTCAGCGGCAATGCGGCGACGCGGGAGGCCTTGCCGGGGATCGTGGAGGGGCTGACCGAGAGAGGGTTCGGGTTTGTGACGATAAGCGAGATTTTGGGGGAGTGATCACGCGTGATCAAGGTTGAAACCGGGGCATTGGTTGGGATTTATTGTTTAAAAACAAGGGTCGGTCTTCAAAAATAGTTCTATGATTATAGAAATGTTCGGAACATGGTTAACGGCGTGTCTCGCGCTTCGAGAAAGAGGTGAATCGCCAATACCCTGCCACGCCTTCGGCGCTCCCGGGACATTGGCGATAAGGGTCGTCTCAACGATTTCTCGAAACGCTTGGACGCAGCGTTTTGCTTACGCTTTTCGGGCGGGTCGGGCTAGGGTTTGGCCGAGGAGGGTCGGGCCATGATCGCGACGTTGCGGGTGTTGATCCATATGGGCGGATTGCAGCGGTTGGCGCCGTTTTGGGTGCTCGGGCTGATGCTGTTTGCGCTGAATTTCGGGTGGCTGGTTTGTGTGGCCGTCCTCTATGGCGTCGTGCTGCAATTCTTCGTGGAATACGTCCTGCACCGCTTCGTCTATCACCGCGACCCGCCGGCGGAGCAGTCGCCGTTCAACGCGCTCTACCGGGCGCATATCGGGCACCATGAGTTTCCGAATGAGCCGGAGTTCTTCACCGGCGGGGACGATTGGTTTGCGGTGAAATTCGGGGTTGGGGCGGTGGTGCTGCATACGGCTCTGCTGTGGCCGGTGCTGGGGCTGGCCGATGCGGCCTTGTTCGGGGCGGTGGCGCTGTTTGTGGGGTCGGTTTCTGCGTTCACGTTCTACGAGTTTTGCCACACGCTGGCGCATCTGGACGTGCCGAAGGGGTGCTTCGGGAAGCGCGTGACGCATGAGCATTTGCGGCATCACTTCAACGACCACGAGAGCAATTTCCACGTGAGTTTCGGGATGGGCTGGATCGATTGGCTGTTCGGCACGGTTTATGACCGGGATGTCGCGAAGGGGCGGTTTGATCGGGGGACGGTGATGTCTTTGGGGATGGACCCTGAGGATTTGCGGCTGGTGACGGCGCGGAAGGCGTGGGGGTTGCCGGAGCGGGGTTCCGGGCGCTGAGCAACGGTGTCGACGGGCCTGGATGCGGCGAAACGGACGGGTGTGGGTGGCAGTTTATGGTGGCCAAGTCAGTGTGACGAATGGGCGGAGTGCCTGGGGTGGCGAAATCGCCGGGTCCGGGGTAGGCCCGTCGATGGCGGGGCGGCTTCGCCGCTGTTAACCCGCTGATGTCTGACAGCTTCAAAGAAAGTAGCGTAGAGACAGCACTTGCAATGCTCAAACGCTATGAATCGCCAAAGAAATCTTTCACAACGCGTCAAGATTATCCTTTTGCTGATCCAAAAGCAGCATGGAACGTGCTGTTCGGTGGGAGCAGAACTACTTCTTTGAGGCTGACAAGAGGTATTTGACGAACTTTCGAACGTCCAGCTTTAGCCCGAATGCGCCTGGCTTTAATTCGAACATATCAAGCGCTGCGGGTTCAGGTGCAAGCTCCGGAATCTCATCCAAGAGCTCAGTCATGCGTGAACCTCGAAAACGCGATTTGCTGAATACCTGAATTCCATGTCTGAACATCAAGTGATCGTCGTACACACCGATAGGGTATGCAGAGAAGATCACCACGGGCAACTCTGGGAAGTGTAACCTAACATATTGCGCGAAAAACGCTCCTGTTCGTGATCCACCCATTGTTTCCATCTCGGTAAACAGTGGTTCCGGCGGCATATTCATGTCGAGCAAAAAAAGGTCAAACGAACGGCTTTTCAATGAAGCAACAGCGTCTTGCAGAGACGCCACAACAACAATATCGAGGCCAACTCGCTCAAATGCTACGACCAGCCCCTTTATTGTGTCAGCTTCGTCATCTAGCCAGAGAATGCTTTTGGCCATGGCCTTTCTTTCCTTCCATTACGACGACCGTTGAAAAGACAGATTGCGTATCTAGGGCGGCGCCGTCCAGTGAAGTCAAAAATGCTCCCTGGACTTGCGGTCGGGCTTTTATGAAAGCTGACCGACCTCTCTGTGGCCAGCTATCCCTCCCCTTCCCAAACCCCCTCAACCCGTGTATGCCCCGCCTCATCTGAGACGACACGCTGTGACCCCGGCGTTCGCAAAGGGTAGGGGTCGGCGGCAATGGGGCCGCCATATGGATGAGGGACCCGACAGGGGTCGGGAGTGCCCTCGAATAGGAAACGCAGATGTTCAACATTGTGAAGAAAGAGATCCAGTGGGGCGAAGAGACGCTGACACTGGAAACGGGCCGTGTGGCTCGGCAGGCCGATGGGTCTGTGATTGCGACGTTGGGGGAGACCTCCGTCATGGCGAACGTGACGTTCGCGAAGGCGCCGAAGCCGGGAATGGATTTCTTCCCGCTGACGGTCCACTACCAGGAAAAATACTATGCCGCTGGTAAAGTGCCGGGTGGCTTCTTCAAGCGTGAGGCCCGGCCCACCGAGAAGGAAACACTGACCGCGCGTCTGATCGACCGTCCGATCCGCCCGCTGTTCGTGCCCGGTTTCAAGAATGAGACGCTGGTGATGTGCACGGTGCTGTCGCATGACCTCGTGAACGACCCGGACATGGTTGCGATGATCGCGGCCTCCGCCGCGCTGACGATCTCGGGCGCGCCGTTCCGTGGCCCGATTGCGGGCGCACGGGTTGGTTTCGAGGATGGCGAATACATCCTGAACCCGACGGTCGATGACATGCACGACCTGCGCAACAACCCCGAGCAGCGGCTCGACCTGGTTGTGGCGGGCACGAAAGACGCCGTGATGATGGTGGAATCGGAGGCCTATGAGCTTTCGGAAGCCGAGATGCTGGGTGCTGTGAAATTCGCCCATGAGAGCATTCAGCCGGTCATCGACTGCATCATTGATCTGGCGGAAGAGGCGGCGAAGGAGCCGTTTGATTTCCAGCCGCCAGATTACAGCGAGTTGTACGAGACGATCCGTGCCGCTGGCGAAGACAAGATGCGCGAAGCCTATGCGATCCGCGACAAGCAGGAGCGGACGGCAGCGGTTGCGGCTGTGAAGGAGGGCCTGAAGGAGGGTCTGACCGAAGAGCAGCTTGAGGATCCGAACCTGTCGTCCGCGCTGAAGAAGCTGGAATCGACGGTTCTGCGCTCGGACGTTGTGAAGAACGGTCGCCGGATTGACGGCCGTGCTTTGGACGAGGTGCGCGACATCGTTTGTGAGACCAAGGTGCTGCCACGGACGCACGGCTCGGCCCTGTTCACCCGGGGTGAGACGCAAGGTCTGGTCGTGACGACGCTGGGTACCGGTGACGATGAGCAGTTCATCGACGCGCTGCATGGCAACTTCAAATCCAACTTCCTGCTGCACTACAACTTCCCTCCCTATTCGGTCGGTGAAGCCGGTCGCGTGGGCCCTCCGGGTCGTCGTGAGATCGGACACGGGAAGCTCGCATGGCGTGCGCTTCAGGCGGTTCTGCCGGCGGCGACGGATTTCCCCTACACGGTGCGTGTGGTCTCCGAGATCACGGAATCCAACGGCTCGTCGTCGATGGCGTCGGTTTGCGGTGGCTCCCTGTCCATGATGGACGCGGGTGTTCCGCTGAAGGCACCGGTTGCCGGTGTGGCCATGGGTCTGGTGTTGGAAGAAGACGGCTCCTACGGGATCCTGACCGACATTCTGGGTGACGAAGATCACCTGGGCGACATGGACTTCAAAGTGGCAGGCACCGAGGCCGGGATCACCTCGCTCCAGATGGACATCAAAGTTGCGGGCATCACACCCGAGATCATGGAAAAGGCGCTGGAGCAGGCGAAAGCCGGGCGTCTTCATATCCTGGGCGAGATGAACAAGGCGGTCTCTGAGGCCGGTGAGTTCTCTGAGCATGCGCCGCGCATCGAGACGATGCAGATTCCGACCGACAAGATCCGTGAAGTGATCGGCTCGGGCGGTAAGGTCATTCGCGAGATCGTGGAAGTGTCGGGCGCCAAGGTCGATATCAACGACGAAGGTATCATCAAGATCGCATCGCCCAACGGCGACTCGATCAAGAAAGCCTATGACATGATCCACTCGATCGTGGCCGAGCCGGAAGAAGGCAAGGTCTACAAGGGCAAGGTCGTGAAGATTGTCGATTTCGGCGCCTTCGTGAACTTCTTCGGCAAGCGCGATGGTCTGGTGCACGTGTCCCAGATCGAGAACCGCCGCCTGAACCACCCCTCCGACGTCCTGAAAGAGGGCCAGGAAGTGTGGGTCAAGCTGTTGGGCTTCGACGATCGCGGCAAGGTCCGGCTGGCCATGAAGATGGTCAACCAGGAGACCGGCGAAGAGATGGCCAAGGAAGAGGCTGAGTAAGCCCTTTCTGCCAGTGAATTGGGAGAGGCCCTGCGCGTTGCGTGGGGCCTTTTCTTTTGGCTGCAGACATGAGGCTTGGCTTTGGCCATGAGGCGGAAGACGGGTTCGAGCCCCACTCTGCCGAACGCTGCGGAGTGTGCCAGGTTCAGTTCAGGCGATGATGGATCATACGCTTTTTCGCGTTGGTTTTCGGCGTCATAGCTCTTTCTGCATATCGATCCGTTTGGAGCCTTCCGGGTAATCAAACTGGGCGAACGTCTCATACCCCATACGCCTGTAGAATTCTTCCGCTTGGAAGGAGTACGTGAATAGCATTGCGCGCGTGGCCCCCCGCTTTCGCGCCTCATGCTCAATCGCAATCAACAGATCTCGCCCGACCCCCTGCCCTCGAAGTGCCTCGTCGACCCATAGACCGCGAACCTCGAGAGCGCCCATGTTGATGATGCCGCGTCCTCCGGCTGCGATTTTCCCGTCGCGGCGGACAACGCAAGAGTAGCTTCGCCAGTTCCAAGTCGAGTTAGCTGCATTGTACTTCGAGAAATTGGCCGAGTATTCGGCGTAAACCAAATCGTCGGACTCGACCAATTCGATGGATTGCATGTTGCTGTTGTCCTATTTCAGCGATGTCAAATCGCGTGATTTGGTGGGCCGAGGTTATTGAAAGGCCGACCGTTGCTCAACATCAGCGGCTGGAGCAATGGCCCCGCATGGCTACCATGGCCGGGACGTCAACCAACCGTGGTGTCTGCTTTCCATCGCATCTGTGGATGCTATTCCGCGCCCGGGACGCTGGTCCAATCCACATGCTGGGTGCCGCAGAATTGGTAGGCCTGACTGATGCCGTCGCTGATCCGGTCCAGCCCGTTGGCCTGATTGAAGGCGACCCATTCGTTGAAGATGTCCGCCACGCCGGTAAAGCGGGTGTCGGCAAAGGCGCCTGCGACCTCGACCTCCATATCGAATTGCTCGGATTCCATGATGTGCACAACCACGGCCATGTTGCGGGCGACGTCTTGCCGTTCACGGAAGACCGCAACGCTTTGCGCATCATCAGCAAACACCACAGCCAGCGATTGGTAGAGCCCGCCGCACAGGACGGGAACGCGGGTCTCGGATGTGGGGTCGGCCGCCTCGAACACACGGTCGAGGAAGGCATCGTCCGTCTCTTGCGCCGCTGAAGGCAGAGCGGCGAGAGACAGCAGAAGGGCCAGGAAGGGGTATTTCATCTAAACTCTCCAATAGGGTCAGAGGGATAGAAGCAAAGTGCGGCCATGGCGCACAAGGAGGGGGAACCTGACCCCGGATTGGTGCGTTTCCCCCAAGAATCGCTTCCAATTGCACCTGTTTGGGCCCATAGGCAGGTTTCCCTTACGCAGAAGTGACCGGAATCGGCGGACAAGGGACTTGTCCACAGGCCCGTCAATGCAAACAATAGGGCGACGATTCTACGTAACGTAAGCTGCCAGACGACCGATAAGGACGAGACCATGTTAACCCGCCGCCATTTCATTATCACCACGACGACGCTGTTTTCCGGCGCAATCGCGACGCCTGTTTTGGCGCAAGATGGCGTGGAGCTTGGCATTGACGAAGCGCCCGATCAGGGGCCGACCGCCGGTGCCAACAACCCTTGGGGCCTGCACCCGCGGTTCATGCCGCAGCGTGTGCAAGCCAATGCGGGCCTGACGCCCGGTGACATCCACGTCGATCCGACTGCGCGCTACCTCTACCACATTGAGGAAGGTGGCACCGCGATGCGCTATGGCGTGGCCGTGGGCCGCGCGGGCCTTTACCAGGCCGGGCGTTTCCGGATTGGCCGGACGGCGGAATGGCCGTCCTGGACACCGACCGCCAACATGATCGCGCGTGAGCCGCATATCTACGCGCAGTATGCCGGTGGTGTGCCGGGTGGCCCTGACAACCCGTTGGGTGCACGTGCGCTGTACCTCTATTCCGGAAGCCGCGATACCTATCTGCGCATCCACGGCACGCCGCAGCCCTGGTCGATCGGCACCTCGGCCTCATCTGGCTGTGTGCGCCTGGTCAACGACCATGTGATCCAGCTGGAGGCCAATGTGCGCGTTGGCGCAACGGCGGTTCTGCACAGCTGATCCGACAGGCAGTTCGAACGCAAAAGCCCCGACCGATTGGCCGGGGCTTTTCTTTTGCGGCAGACCAAGTTTGCGCCCGCTGACGCGGTCGCCCAATGCGAGGGGCGCTGCCCCTCGCGCTCCCCGAGGTATTTCAAACCAGTGGAAGACGGGCGCGGGCCATTCGATTGTTCACCCTGGCAGTTTTGCCATGCGCAGATAGGGCAGTTTCTTGTCGATGGAGCCGTATTTGGCGATGGCATCCTCGTCGGACACGGCCACGGGGACCACGACATCTTCGCCCGGCACCCAGTTGGCGGGGGTGGCGATATTTTCCTTGGCCGCAGTTTGCAGGCCATCGAGCGCGCGCAGGACCTCGGCGAAGTTGCGGCCCACGTTCATCGGGTACGTCATGGTCAGCTTCAGCTTCTTGTCCGGCCCGATGATGAAGACGGAGCGCACGGTGGCGGTGTCGTTGGGTGTGCGGTTTTCCGGCAGGGCGGTTTCGGCGGGAAGCATGTCGAACGCCTCAGAAATTGCCAGATCGGTGTCGGCGGCGATGGGGAAGCCTGCTTTGGCGCCGCCAACGGCTTCGATATCGCCTTTCCATTTCACGTGATCCTCGACGCCATCGACGGAGACGCCGAGCACCTTGGTGTTCCGTGCGGCCCATTCATCGGCCAGCTGTGCCACGGCGCCGAATTCGGTGGTGCAGACCGGCGTGAAATCCTTGGGGTGCGAGAACAGGATCATCCAGCTGTCGCCGATGTAATCATGCAGGGTCATCGTGCCCTGATCGGTTGTTACGGTGAGGTTCGGGATTTCGTCGTTAATGCGCAGGCCCATGGGAAAGCTCCTCTCTCGCGTGCAGGTGAGTCCCGGGTGACCATAGGCGTTGACGTGGCCCGCGTGAAGCGGGCTTGCGCCGCCGTTCAAGCCCTGTCACGGTCCCGCGCGAAATCTGCTTCGGGAGGCGGTCATGGACAACGCTAAGAACTTCTACATTGACGGCAAATGGGTGGCCCCGGCCAAGGCCCGTGACTTTGACGTAATCGACCCCTCGACCGAGGAAGTCGGCGCGGTGATCTCGCTTGGCGATCAGGCGGACACGGATGCGGCGGTGGCCGCCGCCAAGCGCGCGTTCGAGACCTGGGGCTGGAGTGATCCGGCGGAGCGAATTGCCTTGGCCGAGAAGCTGTTGGAGATCTACAAGGCGCGGTCTGAAGAGATGGCACAGGCCATCAGCCTTGAGATGGGCGCGCCGCTAGATCTTGCGCGGGCGCAGCAGGTGGGCGCGGGATCGTGGCACCTGGAAGGGTTCATCAATGCCGCCAAGGACTTCGTCTGGGATCATCCGTTGGGGGATTGGGCCCCGAATGAGCGGACGGTCTACGAGCCGATTGGCGTCTGTGCGCTGATCACGCCGTGGAACTGGCCGATGAACCAGATCGTGTTGAAGGTTGTGCCCGCGTTGCTGGCGGGGTGCACGATGGTGTTGAAACCGTCGGAGATTGCGCCGCTGTCGGGGATCCTGTTCAGCGAGTTTATGGACGAAGCGGGTGTGCCTGCGGGTGTCTACAACATGGTGAACGGTGATGGGGCGGGCGTGGGTTCGCAGCTTTCGGCCCACAAGGATGTGGATATGGTGAGCTTCACCGGATCGACACGGGCCGGGCGGCTGATCTCGAAGGCTGGGGCAGATACGATCAAGCGCGTGTCGCTGGAGCTTGGCGGGAAGGGCGCGAATATCATCTTCGCCGATGCCCATGAAAAGGCGGTCAAGAACGGCGTGATCCGCTGTTTCCGCAACACCGGGCAGAGCTGTAATGCGCCGACGCGGATGCTGGTGGAGCGCTCTCGGTATGAGCAGGCCGTGGAAGAGGCGACCGCGGCGGCGCAAAGCGTGACGGTTGGACCGGCGAATGAGGAGGGGCGGCATATTGGGCCGGCCGTGTCCGAGCTGCAATTCAACAAGATTCAGGACCTGATCCAGGTGGGGATTGATGAGGGTGCCAAGCTGATGGCCGGTGGAACGGGTCGGCCCGAGAACCTCAATCGGGGCTACTATATCCGGCCTACGGTCTTTGCCGATGTGACGCCGGACATGACGATCTACCGCGAGGAGATTTTTGGGCCGGTTCTGGCGATCATGCCGTTTGATGATGAGGATCACGCGGTGGCGATTGCCAATGACACCGATTACGGGCTGACGAATTACGTGCAGACCGGCGACCAGGAAAAGCTGCGCCGCGTGGCGCGGCGGCTGCGGTCGGGCATGGTTGAGGGCAATTCCCAAGGGTTTGCGATGGGTTCTCCGTTCGGGGGCTACAAGCAATCGGGCAACGGGCGCGAAGGCGGGCGGTTTGGCCTGCATGAATTCCTGGAGACCAAGGCTGTGTCCGGCTGGGGCTGAGCGGAGCCTGACGGGGGAGGCGCTGGCCTGGCGGCCTCGCCCCTCCCACCGTCCCGCAATATTGAATTCACCAACAAGCAAAAAAAGGCGGGCACGATGGCCCGCCTTATCTTGATTGGCTTGCGGTCAGGTCAGAACGAGAAGCTCAGGCCAAAGGAATATTGCTCGATGTCGACAAACGGGCCCGCGCCGATATCGGATTCCGACGAGCTGTATCCGGCCAGCAATGACGCGCCGCCGCCAAGATCGTAGCCCGCACTCAGGCCGTATCCTTGCACATCAAAGAACGTTCCGGGAAATCCGAAGAGATCCACTTCGAATTGGCCGTAATTGGCATGGAAACTGAAATCACCGCTCGTCAGGCCGAACCCGATCGCGTGGTGATAGGCTTCAAATGGGAACCCGACGATGCGTGTGGCTTGAACGCCAACGCCGATCGAGTCGATTGCGCTGCCTTGCAAGGTCCAGACGGCGGCCAGGCTGCCGCCGAATTCCTCTGCGTCAATGAACACTTGGCCGTACAGGTTTGACCCGTCGAATTCAAACGTTTGCGCAGAGATCTCTGACCGGCCCTGGTAACCGATACCGGCCCGAATGTTCAGGTTGTCGTAGTCACGTTCATAGCTGAGGCCGATGCCGTAGATCGGGTCGGATGTGCCGCCGGCAGGATCGTCGTCCATTTCCACCGACAACTGCCCGGTAAAGGAGTCGAACGTATAGCTGAAGCGCGCGATCTGGCCGTCATGCGTGCCATCAAGGTAGGAACCGCGATAGCCCCAATGGCTGGTCGATTCGTCATTGATGGACCCGGGGTTGAGGATATTGCCAGCCTCGGTCAAAGCGGCGTCGAGCGCGCCGTCGGTATCGCCAAGAAAGAAGGCACTGTTTCCAGACTGAATGAAGACAGTGACGCCACCGTCATCTTCGCCAACGGCTTCTGCATCTTCATCAAGGTCGATGGCGGCCCCGAAAACGATCCCGTTGTCGCTTTCGCCGGACATCGTGAAGGTCACATCGATGTCCTGATGAAATTGCAAAGGTCGATCAAGAAAGGTGGTTCCGGAAACGCTTGCGCGACCACCGGACACGCCCATTTCGGCGCTGCCGGTCAAGGCGATATCTGCGGCCGCGACGCCGGCTGTGGCACACAAAACGGTGGTTGAAAAAAGGATTGTACGCATTTCGGTCCCTCGAACAGCGCTGAATTTTGGTGATTTGACGGTTACGGAGGGTGCATTTCAATCGGCGCCGAACAGAATTGGGCGTGCAGTGTTGCAATCCTGCCGCCTTGTTTTGTTGCCTAAAACGGAACCGGAGCCCGAAAAGTCATTCCAATTCCGCCATTTGGATGACGCAGCTTCAAGCTTTCGGCGTGGAGCATCAGGCGGGGGAAATCGCGCGCTGCGCCGGTGGCATAGAAGGGGTCGCCGAGAATCGGGTGGCCAATCTCGCGCATGTGGACGCGGAGTTGGTGGGAGCGGCCGGTTTTGGGAAACAGACGCATGCGGGTGGTGCCGTCTTCGATCTTCAGGCGTCGCCAGTCGGTTTCAGCGGGTTTGCCTGTCTCATAGTTCACGTGCTGCAGCGGGCGGTTGGGCCAGTCGACAATCAGGGGCAGGTCGATATGGCCCTGTTTTTCGGCCACATCGCCCCAGACGCGGGCGACATAGGTTTTCTTCATGTGCCGTTTCTCGAATTGCAGGCCGAGATGGCGCTGCGCAGCGGGTGTGCGGGCGAAGACCATGATGCCGGAGGTGTTCATGTCGAGTCTGTGGACGAGAAGCGCCTCGGGGAATGCCACCTGCAGGCGGGCGATCAGGCAATCGGCGAGGTGGTCACCTTTGCCGGGTACGCTGAGCAGGCCCGCGGGTTTGTTCACGAGGATCAACTCATGATCTTCGTGAATGATGTCGAGGGGCGTGTCTGGGGGGGCGTAGACGAAGGCGTCTGACATCGGCTTCGGCTCAGCCCGATGCGTTGAGGATGTTCATCACATTCATGGCGATCAGGACGAAGGTGAGAAAGAACAGCGTCTTGCGTTCCTGTTTGTCTTCTTCGCTGGTCAGCCAGTATTTCAGCTGCGCCATGAAGCCGCCAGTGGACGGGAAGGCGCCGCCGGTCTGATCTTCGTTGCGGCGGCGGAATTTGAACAGGACGGAATACATCATGAAGGCCCAGGCGATGAAGACGAGCGCCTGCAGGATAAGGCGGATAATGGCGCCGGTGGTCATTCTTGCGGGTCCTTCCAAAGCTGCCATGCGGACCAGAGAGCTGAGCCGCCGAAGAAGGCCCCGCCGATGATCACGATTTCAAGCGAGGCGATACCAAAGATGCCAGTGCGCGCAAAGCCCCCGATCAGGAAGGCCAGCCCTGCGAGGCTGGCGATGAGGCGGAATTTCAGCTCGCCACGGGAGGGGCCGAAGCGGTTCACGCGGCCGCTTTGACGGCGTGGATGTACCAGCCCGGGGCAGACGACCAGACGGTTTCGCCGCGCCGCCCGGAATAGTGCGATGCGCCTTTGAAGCGCGCGCGGGCCTCAAGGATGTCAAAGGTGGCGGCGATGGTTTCGACAAGTCCACGGATGGCCTTGTCGCCGCGTCCCTTGACGGTCAGCGCCGATGTGCGGCGCCCGAAGACGAGGGGCAGAAGGCTGGCTTGTGCATAGCCAAGCTTCTGTAAGGTGGCGAACCACCAGCTTGGCGTGTGGCGGTGGAAGTCATCGGGGTGGCCGTGGACCGGGTAGATCCAGGGTACGATGATATGACAGCTTCCGCCTGGCTTCAGAACGCGGGTCACTTCGGTCAGCGATCCGACATCGTCCTGGATATGTTCGAATACGTTGAAGCTTGTCACCGCGTCGAAGCGGTTATCCGCGTAGGGCAGAGGCGCGCCGACTTCGACCAGGTCGGTTGGTTTGAATTCCTGCGAGATGTTCACGGATCGAACCGTCGGCCCGTCCGGCAGGAGGGCGCTGTAGCTGGTCGTCTCACCGCCGCCGAAATCCAGCACCTCCCCGGTGAGGTGGAGGTTGGAGATCAGCTCATGCTCCATCCGGCGCAGCATGGTCCGTTTCGCGCCATACGCCCGCAGACTGCGGAAGCGCGCGAAACTGGGCAACGGGGGGTTGCTGAGTTCGAATGTCATGGGGCCGCCCTTGAGTTCACCACCCTCCGTTTCCGGCCTAAATGGCCGGAATGCAAGGGTGGTGCTGCGCCGGTGCGATCAGATCCCGAGGAAGGGTTGCGCGATGCGGGGCAGAAGGCCCTGGAACTTGAGCCGGGCGTCGGTGGCCACAAGGCAGATGCAATCCTCGCCCGGTTCGGCGATGGGCGTGTGGCTGACATTCGGGTCTGCGACCTCGATATCGCCCCGGGCAAAAACGCCATCTTCGTCGCGGAAGGCGCCTTTGAGAACCAAGGTCATCTCGGTCCCGTTATGGCTATGTTCCGGCATGGAGCGGCCAGCTGGGATTTTCAGCAGCCGGGCCGTGCCGTTTTCATCGGAATGCAGCACGCATTGCTTTACGCCGCGGCCCACATAGCGCCAGCGCACAGCCTCTTCATCGCCGCCTACGACGGATTGCAGCGGCGTGGGGAAGGTGCCGGGCATTACAATGGGACGTTCCGCCGGTGCGCCGCCGGTGATTTTGGCGAGCGTCTGTTCCAGGCTGTCTTCGGCCACGTCGACTTGGTCAAGGTCTTCGAGTACGGCGCCGCCGACGGCTTCGAACGCCTCAAGGCGCGCGCGCGCGTCATCGCAGAGCGACACATGGGTTGCGATCACAAGGTCGAATGCCTGCGGCAACGCCCCTGTCGCATAGCCCATGAGAAGATCGTCGGGCGCTTGATGTTGGATATCGGTCATTGGTCTGTTGTCTGCTTGGTCGGAATCTGTCTTGTAGAAGTCTGTTCAATTCATCGAATGTCTTAACCGTTCCAAGGCCAACCTAATGCGGGACTTGATCGTGCCAAGGGGCAGACCGGTTTCCGCAGCAATCTCGGAATGGGAGAGATCGCCGAAATAGGCGTGCTGGATCAGCTCGCGTTGCTTTTCCGGGAGTTTGGCCAAAGCT
Organism: uncultured Roseicyclus sp.; assembly: GCA_947489665.1. Taxonomy (GTDB): domain Bacteria; phylum Pseudomonadota; class Alphaproteobacteria; order Rhodobacterales; family Rhodobacteraceae; genus Gymnodinialimonas. The sequence goes on from CANLEH010000001.1 coordinate 239,515, forward strand.
GTGGCCAGACGTCCGGTATCTTGTTGCAGGGCGATGACATCCGCCTGATCGGGGGCCTGTTCGGGCCCCCAGGGCAGATCTTCGGGCTCGGGCCGCGCGTAACGGCGCAACAGATCGATCTTCCGATTGCGGGCAATCGTAAAGATCCACGTCGCAACGGAGGCGCGCGACGGATCATACATGTGAGCCTTGTGCCAAAGTGTGGCCATGACGTCCTGCATACATTCTTCAGCGAGGCTTTCGTCGGCCCCGGACTTCATCAGAAACGCCTTCACCCGTGGGGCGAAATGCCGAAAGAGTTCGGCAAAGGCCTTCCTGTCTTGGTCCTGCGCGATGGCTGACATGCGTGTCACCCAATGCGCATCTGTGGTTTCATGTGCCGTCACGGTCTTTCCACGCAGCTTTAATCGCACCGGACTTACCGTTTTAGCGGCAGGGATCGGCGCGGCAACTGTCTCTTCAGCGTGGTCGTTCGCGAACAGCATACCCGTCTTACGGGGGATTCCCTAGGGTGGATCACTAATACACGCTCAGAGAAAAGATTTCATGTGAAAAGGAATGTTTTTCGGAGGTTTTTCTTTGATCTACTTGCGGTTGCGCCCCGTAACCCGATCAACCAGAAACGTGAGGTCAGGGGGAATGAATGCCGTTTGAAACGCCGGGTGCTGTCCCGAAACGCATTGCTGTCATCGGGGCCGGGATATCCGGCATGTCGGCGGCCTATCATCTTGCAACCGACAACCATGTAACCCTGATTGAGGCCGAGGGCCGATTGGGTGGCCATGCGCGCACGGTTGTGGCGGGAAAGAATGGCGATCAGCCGGTGGATACGGGCTTTATCGTGTTTAACCGAGTGAATTACCCCAACCTTTGCAAGCTGTTCGAAGAGTTGGACGTTCCGGTCACGGAATCGGACATGTCCTTTGCCGCGTCCATCGGGGGCGGGCGCATCGAATACGGGCTGCGCAGCGCCAAGGCACTGTTCGCGCAGCCAAGCAATGCGTTGCGCCCCGGTTTCGTTCGGATGGTGCGCGACCTGTTCCGGTTCAATGCGCAGGCCGCTGAACTGGCCACGGACAGCACGATCACTTTGCGGGAGTTCCTTGACCAGCTTGGCATGGGCCGCTGGTTCCGCGACTATTACATCACGCCGGTTTCGGGCGCGATCTGGTCGACCCCGAAAGAGGAGATCATGGATTTCCCGGCCCAGGCGATGATCCGCTTCTTCCGCAATCACCACCTGTTGCACCATACCGGGCAGCATCAATGGTATACGGTGCAGGGAGGCTCCATCGAATATGTCACCCGGCTGGAGCGTGCGATGCGCGAGCGCGGGATCGACATTCGCCTTGGGCGCGGGGTTGAGGCCGTGAAGCGGACCATCGCCGGTGCCGAAGTGCGTATGGGCGGACATTGGGAGGCGTTTGATGAGGTCGTCTTTGCCACCCATTCCGACCAGACGCTGGCCATGCTGGCCGACCCGACCCCGGCTGAGGAAGCCGCGCTGAGTGCCGTACGCTACCAGCCCAACCGTGCGGTGCTTCACGCGGACGCGAACGCCATGCCGAAACGGCGCGCGACGTGGAGCAGCTGGAACTACACCGAGCGTCCGGGCCATGAGGGCGGGCCGATTGACCTGACCTACTGGATGAACTGCCTGCAGCCGATCCCGGAAAGCGATCCGCTGTTCGTTACACTGAACTCCCGCGCGCCGATCAATGAGGCGTTGATCTATGATGAGGTCGATTTCGCGCATCCGGTCTACGATCTGGCCGCTTTGGCGGCGCAATCCACGATCCGCGATCTGAACGGGGACAATGCCACCTGGTTCTGCGGGGCCTGGATGAAGAACGGGTTCCACGAAGACGGCTATGCCAGCGCGCTGGACGTCGTCGAAGGGTTGCGGACCAAGGATCGGAGTGTTCTGGCGGCATGAGCGAAGGTGTCGACCATATCGCGGGTGAGACCTTCCACGGGCGCAAGGGCGCTGTGGAGAACGCGTTCCGCTATGGGATCGACTACGTGATGCTGGATGCTGAGGCCGGCGCGCGCGGGCCGGCCTTGTTCGGGCGCAACCGGGCGGGGTTCTTCTCACTTCAGGACAAGGATCATGGCGGCCCGCCGAAAGAGGGACGCGGTGCGCCCTGGGCGCGGGAGGTTCTGGCAGCCCACGGTCTAACGGGCGTGACGGACGGCAAGCTGATGTTGCTCGCGCAGCCTCGGGTGCTGGGGCACGTTTTCAACCCGGTCTCCTTCTGGTTGGCGCAGGATCGGCAGGGGCGGCTGCGGGCTGTGATTGCTGAGGTGACGAACACGTTCGGCGACCGGCATTCCTACCTGTGTGCGCATCACGATCACCGCCCGATTGAGCGCGATGATCACTTGAACGCGACGAAGATCTTCCATGTCTCGCCGTTTCAGCCCATCGACGGCGGCTATGCCTTTCGCTTTGATATCCGGCCCGACCGGATCGGCATCTGGATTGAATTCGTCACAGGCAATGAGGGCGTTCTGGCGACGCTGACGGGCAAACGGGCGGAACTGACCAACGGCTCCATCCTGAAGGCGGCTTTGCGGCGGCCGCTCGGCTCTCGTCGCGTACTGGGGCTGATCCACTGGCAGGCGCTGAAGCTGTGGTGGAAAGGCGCGCGGTATCGTGTCCGGCCCGAGCCGCCGGTGGAAGATGTCAGCCGGTAAAGACCGGCCCCGAGTCTTAGGCGATGTTCCGCGCCCGTGAACTTTCCCCGGATTGCAGCGTTGCGCCTGTGACATATGTTTTTGAGACGGTGCACGGCACCTGAGATTTTGGCGGCCTGGCGCTTGGGCCGAACGGATACACTGGAAAGGACGAACGATGCGGGAATGGAGCGGGAAACGCTATTGGCTGGTGGGCGCATCGGAAGGGCTGGGGCGCAGCCTGGCCCATTGCCTGAGCCGTGCGGGGGTGGAGTTGGTTTTGTCCGCCCGCACTGCTGATCGCTTGGAAAGCCTTGTGGAAGAGCTTCCCGGCCAGGCCAGCATCGTGACCGTGGATGTGGCAGATACCAAGTCTGTGAAGGCTGCGTCAGCCGAGGTGGGTGAGATCGACGGGATGGTTTTTCTCGCTGGCCTCGGTACGCTGATCAAGACGCAGGACTGGGACGCGGAGAAGGTCGAGCAGCTGTTCGACGTGAACCTGACCGGGGCCGCGCGGGTGATCGGGCAGGTGATCAAGCCGATGGTGGATCGCAATGCGGGCCATATCGTTCTGACCGGCTCCCTTTCCGCCTATCGCGGGCTTCCGGCGGCGGTGGGCTATTCGGCGTCGAAGGCCGGGCTGATGTCCTTGGCGGAGTCGATGCATGGCGATCTGAAGGACACCGACATCAATGTTCAGATCGTGAATCCCGGCTATATCGAGACGCGGATGCAGGACGATAACCCCTATTCCAAGCCGTTCATCATGACGCCCGATGCCGCCGCGCAGGAAATGTTCGAGCACATGAACACCGACAACTTCCACAAGGCCTTTCCCTTCGGCTTCAGCCTGCTGTTCCGCCTGTCGCGCCTGATGCCGACGGCGTTCTACGAATGGATGTTCTTCCGCCGATAAGGCCCGCTCACGCGCAATTTGCGCTGAATCAAGGCGCGTCGTGTATCCTCCTGTTTGAGTAACCCTCGTGAACAGGAGGAAGACCCCATGGAAATATCAGCACGGGCCGTGGCGCAGGTGATCCTGATGGGCCACGAATTGGAACGCGCGGAGGGCGAGTTGCGTGGATTCGTGGATCGTTTGGGACGCGAAGAACAGGCAGAGTTGGTGGCACTTTTCTGGGTCGGGCGTGGATCGTTCGAGGCGGAGGATTTCGCCGAGGCGCTGTCGACGGCCAAGGCCGAGGCCACGGTGCCGACAGTCGACTACCTGATGGGCAGCCCGCATTTTGCCGACCATCTTGAAGCGGGAGCGGAGGCGATGGGCCTCGACGTGGCAGGGCAAGAGGAAGACTTGCTTTAGCAAGGGTTTGCGCCGGCTTCGCCGTCGCCCGGGGGCGCGCTCGGGCTGAAGCCCTCGCGCGCCGGGGGATTTATTCGACCAGCGCGGCTTTGAAGGTCTGTTCGGCGCGTGCCCAGACGCCGGTTTGGTCCGTTGGCAGATCCAGAAGGCTTGGCAAAAGCTGCTCCGCGTAATCCTCCGCGCTTTCCAGCGGCAGAAGGGACGGCAGGTTGTCGATGGCCATGACGTCAAGCGGCGGTGTGTCAGCGGCGCGCAGGACCGGATCGGCCCAAGACGTCGTGCGGTCGTAGACCTTGATGGGGGAGAAATCGCTGTCTGGGTCGCAGGCGATATCCCCGATCACGGACAGCCGGCGCGGCGCGGTCTTGGCGCTTTCTGGCACAAAGACGGGCACGCCCGGTGTGGCGAGGATGCAGTTCAGAAACAGGTCGTGATGCAGGATTTCGGGGAATGGGCCGCCATGGGCGGTCTCGGCCATGTCCCAGCTTGTGGGGTGAATGCCGAGCATTTCCAGCAGGGCTGCGGCGCCCGAGCCGGTCCGCCCAAGCGCGCCGATGATCAATGCGGTGGGCCGGCGGTGGCCTATGGTCGCGAGGGCCTCAGTGAGGTGGAGGATCAACGACTCCTTCTTGGGCCAGTCGGTGACAGCGGGCATGGCGCGGCCTGCCTGCTGCGCGGCCCAGGCGGCGACGGACAGACCCGCGCCGACATAGCCGGCCCAGAAGCCGAAGGCCGCAACGCGGCGACCGCTTTCATCGACCAGGTATTCGAGGTCGAGAAGGGTGCCCCCGCCCTCCTTGAACCGGTCAAGCAAGTGGCGGCCCGAGGGTTGGCCCTTGAAGGCATGTCCGAACAGGATGTGGCGGTGGGTCAGTGGGCCGGTATCGTCGGGCAACTCCTTCAGCCCGAAGATGATGGCGTCCGCGGGCGCGGCGCGCCAGCTGCCTTGCGGGGCGATGTCGATCCCTGCCGCACGGTATTCGGTGGTGGGAATGATGCGATCCGAGCTGTCTTCGACCGTGACTTGCAGCCCTGCCGCCAGCAACGCTTTCGCCCCTTCCGGGGTCAGCCCGACACGGCGTTCATTGGCGCGTTCCTCGGCGCGGACCCAGAGATGTGTCATGGCTGGTTGCTCCCTTCACCGTGCCAGTATCACTGCCAGCTGACGTCGCCCAGAAAGATGTAGCCCGCCCCATAGATCGTCTTGATCAGGCGCGGGTTTTTCGGGTCTTCGCGCAGCTTGGTGCGCAGGCGCGAGATGCGGACATCCATGGCGCGGTCGAAACTGTCGCCCGCAACGCCGCCCAGACTTTCCTGCATCTGCTGGCGGGAGATCAGCCGCTTCGGCGCTTCGAGGAACAGGCGCAGCACCTCCCCCTCGGCATGAGAAAAGGGCGTATCCGTCCCATCCTCGGCGGTCAGGATGTAGCTGTCGAACTGCGCGATCCAGCCATTGAAATGGGCGGTGGAGCGGGCGCGATCCTGTGTCTTTGGCGTGCGGAGGCGGGCACGGACACGGGCGACAACTTCGATGGGATCGAAGGGTTTGATGATGTAATCGTCGGCCCCAAGCTCCAGCCCCGTGACGCGGTCCTGCACTTGGGCGCGGCCCGAGATGATGATGATCGCAGCCCCAGATTCCAGCGCCAGGCGGTGGACGACGGCAAGGCCGTCTCGGTCGGGCAGGCCCAGATCGACAAGGCAGACATCGGGCGTGGTACGGCGCAGCGCGGCCTCGAACTCCGTCGCGCGGGCGAAGGCGGCGGTGCGGAAGCCTGCATCTTGCAGCGCGTCGGAGAGCATGGCGCGGATCTGCGGCTCGTCATCAAGGATAGTGACAAGCGGCGGGCTCATGCGGCGACCTCAGCGCTGAGAAGGCGGTGCAGATCGCCGGGGGTGACGGGTTTGGACAAGACGGGCCAGCGGACAGCGCCTTCCGCGCGGAGCGGGTCCGTTGCGGGTAGTGAGGTCATCAGGGCGAGGTTCAGATCAGGGTGCCGTGCTGCGATGCTTTTGCAGAGCGCAACGCCGTCTATGGCCCCCAGTCTGATGTCGGACAGCACCCAGTCGAGGCCGGGCAGATCGGCCAGCGTTTCGGCCTCCTCTGCTGACGCGGCCTCGATTACCTGATGGCCCAGATCGGTCAGCATTTCGCGCACGTCAGCGCGCAAGTCGGGCATGTCGTCGACCAGCAGGATCAGACGCGGCCGTGCCTCGGCCTCCGCAGGTTTCAGGGGCAAGCGCAGCGAGACGCGCGCACCCGTTTCCGTGTTGGACAAGCGCATCGTGCCACCGGTCAGCTTCACGAGATCATAGACCATGGTGAGGCCCAGACCGGAGCCTTCATCCCCCTTGGTCGTAAAGAAGGGATCAAGGGCGGAGGCCAGCGCATCGTCGGAGAAGCCCGCCCCGGTATCATCAACGGTGATTTCCAGCCAAGTGTCCTTCACGGGCCGAAGTGCCATGGTGATCTGCCCCGCGCCGTCCATCGCATCCCGCGCGTTCAGCACGAGGTTCAAAAGACTGTCTGACAGCGACCCGGCGTCGAGCATCAGGGCGGGGTGTGTGACCTCATGCGACAGGTGGAGGGTCACGGTGTCGGGCAAGGCGGCGCGGGCCAGCGGCGCGAAGGTGTCGAGGAAATCCTGCACGACGACGGGCGCGGTCTGCACGGCGCGGTGCCCGGTCATGCCGGCGATCTTGTCCAGCAGGGTGCCGCCCCGGCGCACGGCCATGCGGGTCGCGGATGTCAGTTCATGAGCGCCGAGGGGCAGGGGCATCTTTTCCAACCGGGTCTGCAGGCCAAGGATGATGGTCAGCAGATTGGCAAAATCATGGGCAAGGCCTGAGGTCAGCTGCGCGGCCAGTTCCCGCTTGTGGGTTTGCAAGAGCGCGGCGCGCGCCTGCGCTTCCTCGGTCACGTCGGTCGACAGCAAGTAAACGCCGCCTTCTGCGGTTTCATCCGGCGTAAAGGCGGACCGGATGCGGCGCCCCGTTGCAGGGTCGGTGAATTCGCGTACCGACGCCTCGCCTTGTGCTGCCCGGGTGAGGTTATCTTGCAAAAGTAGTGCAGTGTCTGGGCCAAGGGCCTCGGCAAAGCTGAGGCCGACAATGTCACTGTGCCGGTCGGGCAGAAGGGCCGACAGGCGGCGGTTGGTGAAAGTGTAGATCCCTTCCTCATCCACATGGGCGATGTGGGCCGGGGTCATTTCTGTGACCAAACGCGTGCGCGCCTCCATCTCGGTCAGCTCGGCCTTGGCTTCCTGCAGTTGTGCAATCGTCGCCTCTAGCCGCCGGTTCGTCAGCGCGAGTTCCTCGGCATGGGTCAAAAGCTGGTCGGACAATTCCTCGGACCGGGCGCGTAGCAGGGCCTCCTGCCGTTTGACGGAGGTGATGTCGGTATAGACCGTCACCCACCCCCCCTCCGGCAGGGGAGAGCCTTCGACCGAGATCGTGCGCCCATTGGCGCGGGTGCGTTCGACGTAATGGGCCACAAAAGCCAGCGCCTGATCCACCTTGTCGGCAACAAACGCATCGGCATCCTCGACATGGCCGTATTCACCGGTCTCCACGAGGTAGCGGATCGTGTCATCAAAGCGTGCGCCGGGGGTGACGAGGCGCGTGGGCAAGCCGAACATCTCTTGAAAGGGGCGGTTGCAGACGGCCAGCCGCAGATCGGCATCATAAATGGAAAGCGCCTGCTGGATCAGGTTCAGGCCCGCGCGCGTGAAGCTTTCCGTTGTCCGATCCCTAGGCAATCCCGCGCCCTCCTGCCTTCATGGCTAGCCGCTGAAATGGTCCGCGCCAAGGCCGGGCTGCGGTCTGTTACAATTCGAAAGGTTTGCGAAAAAGTCAGGTAACGCTTGACCCATCATCTTCCTGTGGCACGGTACGCGGGCGGAGGCCCGGCGCGAAAGATCGCGGCCCCGTGCACGCCGGTTCGGGAGATCGGCGAATGGGAGGACTAGATTTGGCCGATATTCAACCGTCTCCGGACGCGCCCCAATCCGTGCCTGCGCTGCTGCGCCGGAACGCAAGCCAATTTGGATCAAGCCCCGCCTACCGCGAAAAGGAATTCGGCATCTGGCAAAGCTGGACCTGGGCCGAAACCGCCGATGAGATCGAGGCGCTCGCCCTCGGTATGTTGGTCCTTGGCCTGAACCGGGGCGACCATGTCGCCGTGATCGGCCGCAACCGTCCGGCGCTTTACTGGTCGATGGTCGCGGTGGAAATGGCGGGCGGCGTTCCCGTACCGCTCTACCAGGACGCGGTTTCGGAAGAGATGGCCTATGTGCTGGACCATTGCGGCGCGCGCTTTGTGGTGGCGGGCGATCAGGAGCAGGTCGACAAGGTTATCGACGCGCAGGAAAACGGACCCGGCATTGAACACACCATCTACCTCGACCCGCGAGGCCTTCGGAAATACGACCATGCCCGGCTGAGTTCGTTTGCAGACGTTCAGGCGAAGGGCCGCGCGGCAACGGAGTTGAAGGCGGAACTGGCGACACGCGAGGGCGAGCTCACCTACGACAGCACCTGCGTGATGCTCTACACCTCGGGCACGACGGGCAAGCCGAAGGGTGTGGTCCTGTCGAACCGCAACATTATCGAAGCCTCGAAATCTTCCAGCGAGTTCGATCACCTCCGCCGCGATGACGAAGTTCTGGCCTATTTGCCGATGGCCTGGGTCGGTGATTTCATCTTCTCGATCGGTCAGGCCTACTGGACGGGCTTCTGCGTCAATTGCCCTGAGAGTGCCGACACGATGATGACCGATCTGCGTGAGATCGGTCCGACCTACTTTTTCGCCCCGCCGCGCGTGTTTGAGAACCTGCTGACCAGCGTGATGATCCGCATGGAAGATGCCGGGCGCTTCAAGAAGAAACTCTTCGATCGGGCCATGGCGCGCGCGAAAGAGATTGGGCCGAAGATCCTGGACGGGAAACCAGTGACCGGGGCTGAGAAGCTCGCCTATGCGTTTGATCGGGCCATGGTAATCGGACCGCTCAAGAATACCCTTGGCATGAGCCGGGTGCGGGTGGGCTACACTGCGGGCGAAGCAATTGGGCCGGAGATTTTCGATTTCTACCGGGCCTTGGGGATTAACCTGAAACAGCTTTACGGCCAGACGGAAGCCAGCGTTTTCATCACGCAGCAGCCTGACAGTGAGGTGCGCCCCGATACGGTCGGTGTTCCGTCCCCCGGCGTGGAGTTGAAAATCGGCGACAATGGCGAGGTCTTCTACCGCTCGCCCGGCACGTTTGTGGAGTATTTCAAGAACCCTGAAAGCACGGCAGACACGAAGGACCCGGAGGGCTGGGTTGCCACGGGCGATGCGGGCTTCATCGAGGAAGATACCGGCCATCTGCGGATCCTCGACCGGGCGAAGGATGTCGGCAAGACGGCAGCTGGGGGCCTGTTCGCGCCGAAATATGTGGAGAACAAGCTCAAGTTCTATCCCGACATCCTGGAGGCAGTGGTCTTTGGGAACGAGCGGGAGTTTTGCACTGCGTTCATCAACATCGACCTGACGGCGGTGGGCAATTGGGCGGAGCGCAACAACATCGCCTATGCCTCCTATCAGGAACTGGCCGGGCATCCGGATGTGCTGGCCTCGCTGCAAGGCCATGTGGAGGCCGTGAACCGGTCAATCGCCGAAGATCCGATGCTGGCCCATTGCCAGATTGCGCGATTTCTTGTGCTGCACAAGGAGTTGGACGCCGATGACGGGGAGCTGACCCGGACGCGGAAAGTGCGTCGGCGGATCATCGAGGAGAAATTCGGCGACCTGATCGAGGCGCTTTATGACGGCTCGACCGAGAAATACACCGAGACGGAAGTGACCTACGAGGATGGTCGCAAGGGCAAGATCTCGGCCACGTTGGAGATCCGCGATGCGGCGACGGTGGGTGTCGAGACCGCGCAGATGGCGGCGGAGTGATGGGCGGGTTTGCTGCGCAAATACGCTCGGCCAGGGCCTTCGCCTGCCCTGGGCTCCGCCCGTGCTTGCCCTCGATCCGTCCACTGGACGGCTCGCCGCCGTTGCGGATCGGACCGCACCCCACCCTCCCGCAGGGCGCGGGCGCATGATCCTTGTGTTTGCCATAGGAACGGCGTGTCTGGCGCTGGCATTGCCTGCGCCCGGTGATGGGCCGGTTCTGGCGCGACCGATGGTCAAAAAACGGCTGTGGCAGGTGGGTGTGGCCTTGTGTGCGCTGGCGATTGTGGCGGGCGACTTCCACGCCGGTGGGGTCTCCGCGCTGTTGTTGGTGGTGACGGTGTTGGGCACCGCGACGGGGTTGCTGTTCTGGCTGGATGGGGGCCGTTTCGATGCGCATCACACGCGGCGTTCGCTTGGCTGGTACTTTGTGAGATCTGGGCCCGGCGGCTGGCCGATGGGCGGGCACCGGATGATGGCTTTGATCACTGCAGCGCTGCTTTTGGGGATGTTGGCGTTGCGGCCTGTGGCGCGAGACCTTCTTGGGCTGGATACGACAGGCATTGAGGCCGTGATGATCATGATGGGGGTGGCGTGATGCTGGACCAGAGCACGGGTGGATACACCACTGCGGACGGGCGCAAGATCGGTGATGTTGTGATGGAGATGCGCGGAATTACCCTGCGATTTGGCGGGGTTGAAGCGATCAAGGACATCTCGTTCGACGTGCGCGAGGGGGAAATCCGGGCGATCATCGGGCCGAACGGGGCGGGCAAATCCTCGATGCTCAATGTCATCTCGGGCTTCTATCATCCGCAGGAGGGGGAGGTGCTTTACAAAGGCTCCAAACGGCCCCCGATGAAACCCTATCAGGTCGCGCGCCAAGGTATTGCCCGCACGTTTCAGAACATCGCCCTGTTCGAAGGCATGAGTGTTCTCGACAACGTCATGACCGGGCGTCTGAACCATATGAAGACCGGCTTTTTCGCGCAGGGACTTTGGTGGGGAAAAGCCGAGGCGGAGGAAACCAAGAATCGCGCCAAGGCTGAGGAAATCATTGATTTTCTTGAGATTCAGGCGATCCGCAAGACGCCGGTTGGGCGCTTGCCCTATGGCCTGAAAAAGCGGGTGGAGCTGGCGCGTGCGCTGGCGGCCGAGCCGCAGATCCTGCTGCTGGATGAGCCGATGGCGGGGATGAACGTCGAGGAGAAGGAAGACATGTCGCGCTTCATCCTCGACGTGAATGACGAGTTCGGCACGACCATCGTTCTAATCGAGCACGATATGGGCGTTGTGATGGACCTGAGCGACCGTGTTGTGGTGATGGATTACGGCAAGAAGATCGGCGACGGCACGCCCGATGAGGTGCGCAACAATCAGGAAGTGATCGACGCCTATCTCGGGGTCTCCCATGACTGAAACGGGGTGCAAGAACCTGTATGGAACCTGTAGTTTTTCTATAACTACATTTGTAGTTCTGGCGTGTGCCGCGTCTGCCGTCTCGGCGGGCACTTTCGCCGAGTTCGAAGCGCGCTGTCTGACGCCGATGGTTGAGGTGCGTGAGACAGGTGTGGACGGGCTGGAACGCATCCCGCACCGGGCGGCGTGGGAATCGTGGGTCCCTGCCGAGGGCGATTGGGAATTGCGCCGGGCGCTGCCAGGGGCGGTGGTACAATACTGCGCGATCATCGGGGAATACACGCAGGCCGAAAGCGAGGCCTGGGTCGAGACCGTGGTTGCGTCAGGCGACTACGAGGTGATCGAGACCGAGCCGCTGCGCCTGCATTCGACGTTTATCCGCGAGCCGGTGATCGAGGTGGAGTTCGACATTCTGGTGCCGAGCGTGACCGTTATCGAGACGAATTTGGAGAGTTGAGGGTGAAGAGAGCGACTCACATCGTCTGTGCTGCACTAACCGTTTCTAGCATCGGTGCCTCGGCGTCAGCCTATGCACAAGATGCGACTTGGTCCGATGTCATTTGGTCTTTGAGTGCGTGTGTGGATCAATTCAGGAGCCAGCAATACGCTTACTACGAGTCTCAAACCGATTGGTTCACGGAGCAATTCGCGGGGGACACACCCTTTATCGAGCGGAACTTGCGCATCGTTCACGGCCGCGAATTAACGGACCGGCGATTTCCGCTGCAGGGTTCGTGGTGGGTCGAATACGGTATGGAAGGTGAGTTCGATCAAACGCGCTTCTTCTGTCGCATGATCGGCCCGGGGCCTGCGGATCACCATTCAGAAGACGCCTTAATGGCACGCTGGATTGAACGCGGGATGGACGATGGCGTTTTCCAAGAGTTGGGCCATGCGTCCGCAGATATTAGCGTGTGCAACGCGGGCGGTCGGTTGGCGCATATCGATCTTGACCCTTCAGGCGTCGAATTGATTTTCGAACTGCGGACACAAGTCAGGACCGATCTGGACGCCGTTCATCCCATACCAAACTGCGAGTCGCCCTTCCGCATACCCATCGGGCTCTTGAGCCGACCCATTAGGAACCTCGAATGACTGCGACTAAGCCAACTATGGAGCAGCCCAATGCCTGACCAGTTAATCTTTGCTATGGAAGTGATCCTGAACGGATTGCTGAATGGGGTGATGTATTCGCTTGTCGCCTTGGGCTTTGTCCTGATCTTCAAGGCATCCGGCATCTTCAACTATGCGCAAGGCGTGATGGCCCTGTTCGCCGCGATGACGCTGGTGGGCATCCAGCAGGGGCGGGTGCCGTTTGGCCACCTCATCAACGCCATCTTCGGGACGGACATCCACTATTTCGGGTGGGAGGTTCCGGCGCTGGCGGCGATCCTGATGACCGTGCTGATCATGATCGCGTTCGCCTATCTGGTGCAGCGCTTCGTTTTCAAACATCTGGTGGGGCAGGAACCGATCATCCTGTTCATGGCAACGATTGGCCTAGCGTATTTCCTTGAGGGCGTGAGCGACCTGATGTGGGGCTCGGAAATCCGCAACCTCGATGTGGGTTTGCCGCAGGGGATCAACGACTGGATTGATGTGACCACATTCGAGGCGTTGGGATACGGCTTCTTCATCGACAATCTCGACATCGCGGCGGCGATTATTGCGGCGATCCTCGTGATGAGCCTGATTGCCTATTCGCAATACACCAAGAATGGCCGTGCGATGCGGGCTGTGGCGGATGACCACCAAGCGGCGCTTAGCGTGGGGATTTCGTTGAACTACGTGTGGATCTTGGTCTGGTCGCTGGCGGGCATGGTTGCCCTGGTGGCGGGCGTCATGTGGGGGTCGAAATCTGGTGTCCAGTTCTCGCTTTCACTCATCGCGTTGAAGGCTTTGCCGGTGCTGATGCTGGGCGGCTTTACCTCAATCCCCGGCGCGATTGTGGGCGGCTTGATCATCGGTGTCGGTGAGGCGCTGTTCGAGTTCGCCATCGGCCCGATGATCGGTGGGGCGACGGAAAACTGGTTCGCCTATGTGCTGGCGCTCGTGTTCCTGGTGTTCCGGCCGCAGGGCCTGTTCGGGGAGAAGATCATTGAGCGGGTGTGAGGCACATGGCGCAAGACGAACCCAAGCCTCTGTTCGTGCGACTGCTGTTGTTCGTGGTCGGGGGCGGCTGCGCGCTGATCGTGGTGACGATGGCCATCTTCATCCCGTTGGCGATGGTGGCCGATTGGGGCGGCGGGTCACGCGGGCGCTCGGTCGGCGGGTACGAGTTGCTGGTGGGCCTGAGCATTCTGGCCGCGGGGTTCGGATTGCCGCACGTGATCTTCGCGCGGGACACGGTGAACTGGAAATGGATGGTGGGCATTCCCGGTGTCTTGGTTGCGGGCCTGATCTGGGCCCATTTGGATCAAGCCGGGGACCTGTTCAGCTATTTGATCATCATCGCAATCGCGGTCGTGCTGGGGATGGGCTTTTTCTTTTCCTTCCGCGCGCTTTCAGGGCGCGCGCCGCCGCAGGCATGGCGGGACATGCCATGAGAATTTCGCAAGGGAGCGTAGAGCATGCTGTATCGTGAGGCCGGTGATTTCTCGACCACCTATAGCCAGGACAACCAGACGTTCCCGATCCGGTTTGATCGGATGGGCTATTACTTTGCATTGCTGATCGGCGCGGTCGTTATCCCGTTCCTGATCAATGACTATTGGGCGAATTCGCTGCTGATCCCGTTCCTGATCTACGCGATTGCGGCGATTGGGCTGAACATCCTGACCGGCTATTGCGGGCAGGTCTCGCTTGGGACAGGTGGGTTCATGGCGGTGGGGGCCTATACGTCCTACAAGCTGATGACGGCGTTTCCTGGGCTCGATATGATCTCCATTACGCTGCTCTCGGGGTTCATGACGGCGATGGTGGGGGTGGCGTTTGGCCTGCCATCTTTGCGGATCAAGGGGTTCTACCTGGCGGTGGCAACGCTGGCGGCGCAGTTCTTTCTGGTGTGGATGTTCAACAAGGTGGGGTGGTTCTACAACTACTCGGCCTCCGGCCAAATCAGCGCGCCGGAGCGGGACTTCTTCTACTTCATCAACTTGCCGGTGACGGGGCCGAATGCGGAATCGTGGGTGAAATACCTGTTCTGCTTCCTGTTCGTATTCGTGCTGTCCTGGGTGGCGCGGAACCTGACGCGTGGCTCGGTCGGGCGGCAATGGATGGCGATCCGCGATATGGATATCGCGGCGGAGATCATCGGGGTGAACCCGCTCAAGGCCAAGCTGACGGCATTTGCGGTGTCCTCGTTCTATGTGGGTGTGTCGGGGGCGCTTTTGTTCACCGTCTATCTGGGCGCTGTGGAAGTGGGTGAGGTTTATGGCATCACCAAGAGCTTCCTGGTCCTGTTCATGATCATCATTGGGGGGCTAGGATCGATCTTCGGCTCCTTCGCGGGGGCAGCGTTCATGGTGCTTTTGCCGGTGTTCTTGAAGTTGCTGCTGGTGGACGGTCTTAGCTTTGACACGGCGCTGAGCGCGCATTTCCAGTTCGTCATCGTAGGTGCGTTGATCATGTTCTTCCTGATCGTCGAGCCGCACGGGCTCGCGCGCCTCTGGTCGCTGGCCAAGGAGAAACTGAGATTGTGGCCGTTCCCGCACTAGGCGGGGTCGCCCAAACGGGGCGCTCCGCAAAGGAGCGTGCCGCCAATACCCCGAGGCTCATGGGGCCCGGGAAAACCGAAATCGGAAAATATCCAAGGGAGGAATGACCCGATGAAGAAACTGACAATCCTGGCGCTGACAAGCGCGATGGTCGCGGGCACACCTGCGATGGCGGACCTTGTGTTCCCGTCGCTGAGCTACCGGACAGGGCCTTACGCGGCGGGCGGTATTCCGTTTGCCGATGGCTATGCCGATTACATGACGCTGCTGAACCAGCGTGACGGTGGCATCGGTGGCGTGGAGACCCGCGTGGTCGAGTGCGAAACCGCCTACAACACCGAACGCGGCGTGGAATGCTATGAAAGCACCCGCGGCGAAGGCGCGCTGGTGTATCAGCCGCTGTCGACCGGCATCACCTACCAGCTGATCCCGCGCACGACCGTGGACGGTATCCCGCTTCACACGATGGGCTATGGCCGGACGTCTGCCGCCAACGGCAACATCTTCAGCCACACGTTCAACTATCCGGCGAACTACTGGGATGCGGCGAGCGTGATCATCAACCAGCTGCTGGAAGAGAATGACGGCAGCCTTGAAGGGCAGACCATTGCGCTCCTCTACCACAACTCGGCCTATGGCCGTGAGCCGATCCGCACGCTGCAGACACTGGCGGAGCAGGAAGGCTTCACGCTGACCGAGATCGCCGTGGACCATCCCGGCCAGGAGCAGGGTAACCAGTGGCTGCAAATCCGCCGCGAGCGTCCTGACTATGTGGTCATGTGGGGCTGGGGCGTGATGAACCAGGTTGCGGTTCAGGAAGCCATCAACACGCGCTATCCGATGGAAAACTTCATCGGCAACTGGTGGTCGGGCTCAGACCATGACGTGGAGCAGGCCGGTGCAGATGCGGCGGGCTATCGTTCGCTGAACATGAACCGTCTGGGCGACATGCCCGTGTTTGCCGAAATCCAGGAGCATGTGATTGACGCAGGCCTCGCGGCTGGCGACGGATCGAACCTGGGCAACGTGCTGTATACGCGCGGCATGTATGCGGCCTTCCTGGCGGCAGAAGCGGCAGCGCTGGCGCAGGAGATGTCGGGTGAGAGCGAAATCACACCTGCCCATATGCGCGACGCGATGGAGGCACTTGTCATCGACGCCGAGACTATGGAAGCCGCTGGCATGCCGGGCATTGGGCCGGAATTCGCGGTTTCCTGCGAAGACCACGGCGGCACCGGTATGGCGATCATGCAGCAGTGGGATGGCGAGCAGTGGGTGACACTGACCGACTTCATCGCCCCCGATGACAGCGTGACCCAGCCTCTGGTTCTGGAAGATTCGGCACAATACGCCGAGGAAAACGGGATCGAGCCGCAATGCGCGGAAAGTTGATCCGTTGATCTGAAACCTCCGGCGGCGGCGCGTGCTGCTGCCGCCGGAATTTGCATATTTTTGGAACAAAGATGGGCAGGGCGCGCCCAGACATGTGACCGCTGCGAGGAGGGCCGGAGGCCTGAGGCGTAAAGGTCGCGCGCGCGCCGTTAGCCTTAATCGGGGATGAAGATGCTGGATCAGACCACTGAGACGGACGTGCAGGCGGAGACGCTGCTGGAGGTCAACAATATCGAGGTGATCTACAACCACGTGATCCTCGTATTGAAGGGCGTGTCGCTGAAGGTGCCCAAGGGTGGGATCACCGCCCTGTTGGGCGGCAATGGGGCTGGCAAGACCACAACGCTGAAGGCGATTTCCAACCTGCTGCATTCTGAGCGTGGGGAAGTAACCAAGGGATCGATCCTGTACCGCGATGAGCCGGTGGCCGATCTGTCACCGTCGGACCTTGTGGATCGCGGTGTCATTCAGGTGATGGAGGGGCGGCATTGCTTTGAGCATCTGACTGTCGAGGAAAACCTGCTGACCGGCAGCTACACCCGCAAGGACGGGCGCGCGGCGATCGCCGCCGATTTGGAGCTGGTCTATGATTATTTTCCGCGCTTGAAGGAGCGGCGGACGAGCCAAGCCGGGTATACCTCGGGCGGGGAACAGCAGATGTGCGCGATTGGCCGCGCGCTGATGTCGAGGCCTGAGACGATCCTGTTGGACGAGCCAAGCATGGGCCTGGCGCCGCAGCTGGTGGAACAGATTTTCGGCATCGTGAAGCGGCTGAACGAAGAGCAGGGCGTGACCTTCTTGCTGGCCGAGCAGAACACCAATGTGGCGCTGCGGTTTGCCCATTACGGATACATTCTGGAGAGCGGGCGCGTTGTGATGGACGGCCCGGCGGCGGAATTGCGCGAAAACCCGGATGTGAAGGAATTCTACCTCGGCATGTCCGAGGAAGGGCGGAAGTCGTTCCGCGATGTGCGGTCGTATCGTCGCCGCAAGCGTTGGTTGAGCTGAGGGAGCGCGGGTGATGCTGGACAAGATCCAAGGCCATTTCGATGCGCTGGAGACGCGCAGCGCGGATCAGCGCACGGCGGAACATTTGGCGGCGCTGAATGCGCAGTTGGAGCGCGTGGCGCAGGCGCAGGACAGTTGCCTGATTTCAGGGCCTTTGGAAGATCTGTCCGGCCTTGCGGCCCTGCCTGTTCTGCGAAAATCCGATCTGGTCGCGTGGCAGGCCGAGACCCCGCCCTTTGGCGGCATGGCTGTGTCCAATGCGGCGCACATCTTCCAAAGCCCCGGCCCGATTTATGAGCCCGGCGGGATCAGCCTTAATTGGTGGCGGATGGGGCGGTTCCTGCACGCGGTGGGCATCGGTGCCGATGATATCGTGCAGAATTGTTTCGGCTATCACCTGACGCCGGCGGGAATGATCTTTGAGTCTGGCGCGCGGGCGGTCGGCGCGACCGTTCTGCCGGCTGGTGTCGGACAGACCGAATTGCAGGTGCGCGCCGCCAAGGACATTGGGTGTACGGCCTATGCGGGTACGCCGGACTACCTGAAAGTGATCCTCGACAAGGCCGATGAGATGGGGGAGGCGCTGTCCTTTACGCGCGCCGCGGTTGGAGGTGGGGCGTTGTTTCCTTCGTTGCGCCAGGAATATGCGGATCGGGGGATCACCTGCCTGCAATGCTACGCGACGGCTGATCTGGGCAATATCGCCTATGAGAGTCAGGCCATCGAGGGGATGATCCTCGATGAAGGTGTCATCGTCGAAATCGTGCGCCCGGGCACCGGCGATCCGGTGGCCGAAGGCGAAGTGGGGGAGGTTGTTGTGACCTCGCTCAACCCCGACTACCCATTGATCCGGTTTGCCACAGGCGATCTGAGCGCCCTGATGCCCGGCCAAAGCCCATGCGGGCGCACCAATGCGCGCATAAAGGGATGGATGGGGCGCGCCGATCAGACCACCAAGATCAAGGGCATGTTCGTGCGACCCGAACAGGTGGCGGATTTTGTCGCCAAAACCGGTGTGGCCAAGGCCCGCGTCATCGCCACGCGCGAGGGTGAGATGGACGCAATGATTGTGCAGGTGGAAGGGGACGCGCCGGATGCTGGGCGTCTGGCTGATGCGGTGGTCGCGACGCTCAAGCTGAAAGGGCAGATCGACATCGTCCCACCTGGCAGCCTGCCGAATGACGGCAAGGTCATCGACGATCAGCGCAGCTACGACTAAAGCACTGTGCGTTTTATCAGAGGCACTCTTATCGCGTTCCGCGTTCGCGCCATGAGCGCGAGGCAGCGGGTTGCGATTCAAATCAAACGCCAAGTGTTCTAGGGCCTAGCGGTTGCTGCTTTCGGCGGCGCGCAATTCGGCCGGGGTGGCATAGCCATTGCCGTCCGCATCCACGCGATTGAATGCGATCCCGTAGGCGCCAAGGTTGCGGATGCGGCGCGACATGGGCGCGCCGATTTCGGCCATGGTGGCAATGAAGGTGCGGAACTCGTCCGGGGTCAGCAGCTCATCCCCGTTTCGATCGGCGGCGAGGAAAGCCTGAACGCTTTCCTCTTCATATTGCGCCTGCGCGGTCGAGGGCAGACCAGCAAGGGCGGCCAGAATGGCTATGTGTCCGAGATATCTCATGGTGATCTCATTGGGTTCGAATGAAGCGTATATGGAATATAGGAACGCGGACGATCACTTGCCGGTTCCATTGTCGTGAACACCTTGAGATCGGCGGCTCTTTGCCAAAGGCGCATGCCTCGTCATTGGATGACAGCGTGATGGCCCGGCCCGGCCAATTCCCCGTTATCGTTTAGCGTCTGGCCTGCATGCTAGAAAAATTGCAACGAAACGAATCGACGGAGACGACCCGAAATGCGTGCCAGCCTCATCGCCCTGACTGCCGGCCTGTTTGCCAGCTTATCGCCTATCGCGGCCGCAGCCGATACGGCCCTTCTGATCGTCAACGACCGCTACAGGAACGCCCAGAACCTGCGTGAAGGCGGATCCGTCGAGGCATTGGGCGCCCGGCTGCAAGATGCGGGTTTTGACGTGATTACGGTGGCCGATGGCGATGGCGCCGATATGCGCGACGGGTTGGACCGCCTTTTGGCTGCAAATGAAACGGACCGCGTTCTGGTGGCCGTTGTCGGCCACTTCGCCCGTTCGCGCACCGACAGCTGGCTGTTGGGCAGCGATGTGGACGAGCCGAATCTGGCCACTGTCAGCGGGGATGGCCTTAGCCTGTCCGTACTCATGGAGGCTGCGGCAAGCGCGCCGGGCCGCTCGGTCATCTTGTTGGGGCTGGAGCGACGGCGTATCACCCTTGGCCAAGGGTTGGGCGCGGGAGTGGGCCGGGTCGACGCGCCGCAGGGCGTCACGGTTGTGGCCGGTATGCCGGAAGATGTGGCCGATTTCGCACGCTACCAACTGCTTGCGCCGGGCACCGACCTTGAAGCGGCCCTCAACGCGGCGCAGAGCCTGCGCAGCTTTGGGTTTGTCTCGTCTGAACTGCCCTTTTTCCCGGCCATCGCCCAGGCCCCTGCTCCAACGCCCACTCCGACCCCACAGCCGCCTGCGCCGTCGCAGCCCAGTGCGGATGAAACGGCGCTGTGGGAGGCAGCGGTGGAGCTGGACACAGCGGGTGCTTACCGCGCCTACGTGACCCGCTATCCCAACGGCTTCTATGTCAACGATGCGCGCGCGCGCATTGATGCGTTCGAGAATGATCCCACCGCATTGGCGCGCGCCGCAGAAGATGCGTTGAACCTGACCCGCGACCAGCGCCAACAGATACAGCGCAGCCTGTCGATCCTCGATTATGACACGCGCGGCATTGACGGTATTTTTGGCACAGGCACGCGGACGGCCATCCGGGGCTGGCAAGAGGCCAACGGCCTGCCCACGACAAGCTATCTGGATGCGCCGCAGATCAATTCCCTGTCGCAGCAAGCCTCGGTCCGCGCGGCGGAATTGGAGGAAGAGGCCCGCATCGCCCGCGAGGCGGCGGAACGGGCCGACCGGGCCTATTGGCAGGTGACGGGGCAGGGGTCGACCGAAGAGGGGCTGCGCGCCTATCTTGGGCGTTATCCGGACGGCCTGTTTGCTGAGCTCGCGGAGGACCGGCTGGAGCAATATGAACGTGCGGCCCGAGCCGAGGCTGAGGCGCGCGACCGCGCAGCCTGGGATGTCGCGCGAGGCACAGATACGGTGCCCGCCTATCAGGGCTATCTGAACGAGTATCCGGACGGTTCCTTCCGTGATCAGGCACAGGCCCGGATCAACCAGCTTCAAGGCAATGATGGGGGCCTGACGGAAGCGCAGCGGGCCCAATTGCTGGCACAGGAAAACGCGCTGAACCTGCCACCGGTGACCCGTTCGTTGATCGAGCAGCGCCTGGCCGCCCTGGGGCTGGAGCCCGGACGGATCGATGGCCGCTTTGATGCCAATACCCGCCGTGCCATTCGCCGCTATCAACGCGCGCGGGGTCTGGACGTGACGGGATATTTGAACCAGCCTTCCGTGGTGCGCCTGCTGGCCGAAACGGTCGGCGGCATTCTACAGATCGATGGGATTATCAACCGGTGAAATATCTCTTTGTTGCGGCGGCCCTGTTCGGGGCCGCACTGGGACCGCAAGCTGCACAGGCTCAGGATGCGGCGGAATTGGCGGCGGCCCGTCAGGTGCTGCTGCAGCTTCAGCCGCGCAGCTTTTCCGAGAACCTTGAATATTGCGGCTATATCGGCCGCATGCCGGATGGGCGGTTGATGGCCACTGAGGTCACGCGTGGCGATGCCTGGGGGTGCCTCAGCCGGGGTGATGAAAGCCGGTTCGTGGAGGTTGTGGCCAGTTTCCACACACATGCCGCGTTTGACCGTGCCGCTGACAGCGAAGTGCCTTCAAGCGACGACATGTATGGCGACATCGAAGAGCAGGTGAACGGCTATGTCGCCACGCCGGGCGGGCGGCTTTGGTACATTGACCACCGCCGTCAGGTCGCCACGCAGGTCTGTGGTTTGGGCTGCATGGGGCAGGATCCCAACTTCGTCCCCGGCGATGCGGGTCCCATTGCACAAAGCTACGGGTTGCAGGATCTTTTACGCCGCGAGGGGCGCTAAGGCACTTTAAGGATCGAGGGCGACGCCCGCGGGGCAGCCCACGGGGACGTTGCCGTTGCTGTCTGGCGTGCAATCCTGCGTTTGCGCAGCAAGTGGCAGGGCGGTCAGGGCGATGAAAAGCGCGGTCAAAATCGGGCGCAGGGTCATGGAAACGGTCTTTCGCTAAAATAATCTGGTGCAGGATACACGATTCTTTTGCTGCTGCGCTACGGCGTGAAATCCGTAGGCGGAAATCCGGTCATCTCACAAACCCGGCATGAAAAAAGCCGCCCCGATTGGGGGCGGCTTTTTGGTGGGTCGCTCAGATGACCTTAGCCCTGGCGGGCTTTGAACCGGCGCTGCGTCTTGTTGATGACGTAGACGCGGCCCTTACGGCGCACAACGCGGCAATCGCGGTGGCGGTTCTTGAGCGAGCGGAGCGAGTTCTTGACCTTCATGGGTCTTCTCCTTCGTCGCGGCGCGTCAGCTGCGCCTGGTTTCGGTCTGGGCGCGCAATGCCGCGCCCGGTGAATATCTCGTGGCCCTGAATGGGGCCTGTGGTCTGGTCCGATTCCAGACTTTCCTACGGAAAGTCGAAACTCGGTTGCCGACACTTTGTTGCACAAAGTGCGGCCTGGTGGGCGATACTGGGATCGAACCAGTGACCCCTTCGATGTCAACGAAGTGCTCTACCGCTGAGCTAATCGCCCTTTTACCTTTGCGGAGCATCTTTGCCGGGCAAGTCTGCGCAAACAGACGCCAAGCCCAAGGCGCGCGGACCGCGTGGGTGAGCGGTCGTATAAAAGGTTGCCCGGACCCGTGCAAGGGCTTTTGGCTTCGGTGGAAAAGCCGCTATATTCGAGGGCAACGAATTTGACTGGAAGCTTTATGCACGCCGCGTTCCGCCTCGATCTGCCACGCGAAATTACCAGCTGTGTCACAGTGGCCTCGCCGCATTCCGGGCGCCATTACCCGACCGCATTTTTGCGGGCGTCTGTGCTGGACGAGCGTACGATTCGGTCGTCGGAGGATGCGTATATTGACCGGCTTGCGGCGGCGGCGCCTGCCTTGGGCGCGCCTCTGCTGGCTGCCGAATGGCCGCGGGCTTATCTCGATCTGAACCGGGCCGCGGATGAGTTGGATCCGGGTGTGATCGACGGGGTGGGCCGCGCCGTGCAAACGCCGCGGATCAATTCCGGGCTGGGTGTGATCCCGCGGGTCGTGGCCAATGGGCGCGCGATCTACCGCGGAAAGCTGACCCGCGCCGAGGCGGAGGCGCGGATTGCGCAAATCTGGCAGCCCTACCATGGGGAGTTGGAGCGGCTTTTGCGCAATGCGCGCGAGGAATTCGGACAGGCGGTTCTGATCGACATGCATTCCATGCCCCATGAGGCGCTCGATTCGGTGGCGCGACCAGGCACGCCACGGCCCGAGGTGGTTTTGGGCGATCGCTTTGGCGCATCCGCGGGCACCGAGATTGTCGATGTGTTGGAGCAGAGCTTTCTGGAGGCGGGCCTTGTCGTCAGCCGAAATGCGCCCTTTGCGGGCGCTTACATCACGCAGCGCTACGGCCGGCCGACCAAGGGGTTTCATGCCGTTCAGGTGGAGATCGATCGCGCGCTTTATATGAATGAGCGCATGGTGCGGCCGAACGCGAATTTCGAGGCGGTGAAGGCCATTGTAGCGCAGGTGCTGGCCCGCGTGATCGGCGCGTTGCCCGGACGGATGCCTTTGGCGGCGGAGTGACGTCGGCAGACGCTCGTCCGGCTTGGGTCGAACATCGCCCCTCCCACCGTCCCGTATTCCAGCGCGCGGGAGCCGTGATTGTGGCAAGGTAGCGACCCTAGCGCAGTGCTCGACCTTTCAAGATGGCATCCGAGCCGAACCGGTCACGGATAGCGTCCGAGGCGCGTTCGGCTTTGATCCTCGCGGCCTCCTGTGGATCCAGGAGATTGCCTTCACGATCGGCCTGATCCTCAGCAATCAGGTCCGAGACGCCGACACCCAGCAGACGGTAGGGTTTTGGATGGTCCATGTGATCAAAAAGCGCGCGCGCGGTGCCGTAAATGCGGTCTGCGGTTTGTGTCGCGTCAGGGAGGGTATTGCGCCGCGTGATCAATTTGAAATCCGCGCGTTTGAGTTTCAGCGTGACGGTGCGACCCGCAATGCCCTTGGCCTTGAGGCGGTCAGAGACCTTTTCGGCCATGCGCCATATATGGCCATCAAGCAGATCGACCGAGGCGATGTCGTCGTTAAAAGTTGTTTCATTCGACACGCCCTTCACGGCACGGTCGCGTTTGACAGAGCGATGATCTTCGCCGCGCGCGAGGTGCCAAAGCCGTTCGCCCATGGAGCCGAAGCGCTCTCCCAATGCCTCTCGCTCCCACCGGCGCAGATCGGCGAAGGTGTTGATCCCGGCCTTGTTGAGGGAGGCTTGGCCGACCTCGCCGATGCCCCAGATCATGCGCACTGGTTTGTCTGAGAGGAAGTCTACCGTTTCCGCCGCGCCGATCACCGAAAAGCCACGGGGTTTTTCGAGGTCTGAGGCAATTTTGGCGAGGAACTTGTTGTGAGACAGACCGATTGAGCCGGTGATGCCGATCTCATCTCGCATGCGTTTGACAAGCCGCGCCAGCATCACGGCGGGGGGCTTGCCGTGAAGGCGGGCAGTGCCGGTGAGGTCCATGAAGGCTTCATCCAGGGACAGCGGTTCGATTGAGGGGGTGAGCTCCTCCATCAGCGCGCGGACTTGTTTGGAAACCTCGACATAGGTGTCCATCCGACCTTTCACCACAACCGCTTCGGGGCAGAGTTTCAGGGCCTGGAACATCGGCATGGCCGAGCGCACGCCCTTGATCCGTGCGATGTAGCAGGCGGTAGAGACCACGCCGCGCCGCCCACCGCCGATAATGACGGGCTTGTCGCGGATCGCAGGGTTGTCGCGCTTTTCGACAGACGCGTAGAAGGCGTCGCAATCCATGTGTGCGATGGACAGATCGAAGAGTTCAGGATGCACAGTGACGCGCGGCGAGCGACAAACCGGGCAGCGGCGCGCATCGTCGAAGGTTTCCAGGCAATCACGGCAAAGGGCGGGCATGGGGGCAGGATACGCCTGTGCGGGCGGAAGCGGAAGGATAGGAATGCAAATGAATTAGTGATTGCTAATATTAACATATGCTAATATAAAGGTGTCATGACACAGGCAGACTCTTTCAAGGCCTTGGCCGATCCGACCCGACGCGCAATTCTTGACCGGCTGCGCGCGAGCCCGGCCAGCGTTGGGGATCTGACCGATGGGCTTCCAATCAGCCAATCGGCTGTGTCGCAGCAGCTTGGCGTGTTGCGGGCTGCAGGTTTGGTGAAGCAGGAGCGGGATGGCCAGCGCCGCATTTATTCTGTGGATGGCGACGGCTTTGCGCAGGTCCGCGATTGGATCACGCACTATGAGGCTTTCTGGGATGAGAAGCTGGACGATTTGGCCGCACATTTGGCCAAGGGACGGAATTGATGGGCCTGCGTGAGATCATTCGCGAAGTGGACTTGCCGCATCCGCCGGAACGGGTCTGGACGGCTTTCGCGACAAGCGGGGACTTGGCCGCGTGGTTGATGCCCAATGACTTTCGCCCCGAACTGGGTGCATCGTTCACTTTTCGCGCCGATCCAGCGCCGGGCTTTGACGGGATCGTGCATTGCGAGGTGCTGGACTTTGATCCGCCGCGGCTTTGGCAGGTCAGCTGGAAGGCCGGGAAGGTCGATACCGTTTTGACGATTACTCTGGCACCTGCGCCGGGAGGCACGCGTCTGCGTCTTAGCCATGCAGGGTTCGGGGTGGGCACGTTGTTGCCGAGGGTCGTCCTCGGCATGGGCTGGACACGCCTGTTGCGCGGAAAGCTGATGGATTTGCTGACAGAGGAGGGCTGAGAGATGGCGAAGGAATTGGAAGAGCGCGTGGCTTGCCGGACCCCGGCGGAGGGAAAGGGCGGGACAAGCAATATCCCGGTCTGGAAATACGAGGCCGTCAGCACGGCCATTCGCGGCGTTTTGGAAGAGGCAGGCGCGGAGGGTATGCTGAACAAGGACTTGCGCGACGCGGTGGGCGCGCGGATGAGCGCGGATGATCTGGAAAACCTCGGCAAGCTCGGATGGCACGTTGTGACCGTGAAGCTTGAGTTGGAAGTGCGGGGCGAGGTAGTGCGCCTGGGCGGAAAAGGTCCGATGCGGATCGCGCTTTCCTAGCGGCTCATTCGACTTGGCCAAGGCTCAAGGGCCTTTTCCATGTAGACCCGATTTAGTCCACGTTCCCTCACACGCTTGGTGATCGAAAAGCCGAGGCGTTCGTACAAAGCGATGTTTGCCGTCATTTTCTCGTGGGCGTACAGGCGCAGAAGCTTGTAGCCATCTATACGTGCAGCGATTTCGATGCCTTCGATCGCGCGCCGTCCGATGCCTTTACCCTGCATATCTGGACGCACCGCGATATTGTCGATCAACACCGCGTCCTCCTGCAAGATAACAACCTGCAGTTCGAAGATGCCTTTTTCGTCTTCGCGAACGCTTACCCAGTGATCAGCGATTACTGCGGCATAGTCATCCAGCATTGGACCTGGTTTCTGGCCTATGATCTCGACCCAGGGCGCATAGGCAGCGTCGACGAGAGCAGCGATCGCTGTGGCGTCTTCGGGGCGTGCCTTACGCAATGGGATCGTCACTTGGACTGTCCTTTCAAAGAAAAGCTGAGGAAAGCCGCCGTCGATTTGGGCTGGAGTCACGCGCGCGGAACCCTCATATCCTTTTCACATGAAGCTAGAAGACCAGATCAGAGGATTTTTGGCCATGCTTGAAGACGTCTTGGGCGGTTTGCTCGGCGGTAGCGGGTTCGTGCTCGCCATCGCACTTTTCATCATTCTTTGCATTTACCTTGGCATTCGGATCGTTCCGCAATCCGAAAAGCACGTGGTTGAGCGGTTCGGCCGCCTGAAATCGGTGCTCGGGCCGGGGATCAACTTCATCATCCCGTTCCTGGACCGGGTGGCGCACAAGGTGTCCGTGTTGGAGCGCCAGCTGCCGACGGCCAGCCAGGATGCAATCACCTCGGATAACGTGTTGCTGGTGGTTGAAACCAGCGTGTTCTACCGCGTGTTGGAGCCGGAGAAGACGGTCTACCGCATCCGCGATGTAGATGCAGCGATTGCCACCACGGTGGCAGGTATCGTCCGTGCGCAGATCGGTAAGATGGAGTTGGACGAAGTGCAGGCCAACCGTGCCACGCTGATCGCCCAGATCAAGGAACAGGTTGAGTCGGCCGTGGACGACTGGGGGATCGAAGTGACACGCGCCGAAATCCTCGATGTGGGTCTTGATCAAGCAACGCGCGATGCGATGTTGCAGCAGCTCAACGCCGAGCGTGAGCGCCGCGCCGCCGTGACCCGCGCCGAAGGTCAGCGTCGCGCGGTGGAGCTTCAGTCGGACGCGGAACTTTATGCCGCCAGACAGGAAGCGGAAGCCCGCCGCGTGTCAGCGGATGCCGAAGCCTACGCCACCGGTGTTGTGGCCGAAGCGATCCAGAAAGGTGGGCTGGAAGCCGTGCAGTACAACATTGCGCTGGAGCAGGTGAGGAGCATTGCCAAGGTGGCCGAGGGGCAGGGCAGCCAGACGATTATTGTGCCCGCCGACGCGGTGGATGCCTTCGGCAAAGCGTTTACAATGCTGAAAGGACGCAGCTGATGGATCCGTTCTGGGGCCAATGGTGGGTCTGGGGTGTTGCGGCGGTCGCGTTGGCGGTCGGCGAGGTTCTGTTGCCGTCTTACGTGTTGTTGGGCTTTGGCGTGGGGGCGGGGATCGTCGCCCTTCTGCTGTTGATCGGGGTTCCGGTGGCATCCTCTCTGCCGGTCCTGTTGCTGGTCTTCGCAGTCACGTCGCTGATCGCATGGATCCTGCTGCGGCGCTTTCTGGGCGTCTATAACGGCCAGGTGAAGACGTTCGACCACGACATCAATGACTGACTTGAAAGAGTATGCGCCGCTGTCCGACCGGGTAGCGGCGCTGGGCGAGGATGGCGACCTGCTGATCGAGGCAAGCGCCTTTGGCGATCTGGCCGAGATCACCCCATTCCGCGACATCATCATCGACAATGGCTACCGTCGGTCGATTGGGTGGGCTGGGCCGGGCGAGGACCGACCCTATGAAATTTCTGATCGCACCGTGGGCGTCATCACCTACGCAGAGCCTGAGGCGCTGCGCCGGATCGGCCTCTGGATGCTGCATCTGCTGTTCTCGGGGCGCGCATGGGGCGGGCTTGAGCTGACACACCCGACCAGCCGGGTGAAGCACCTTTATGTGGAGATCGAGCAGCCCGAGCCTGTGCCCTACTTTCTGAAGACGGAAGGCAAGCTGCGCTACACGGCCTATGAGCATTGGCCGAAGGAGGTGCGCCGCCATCCGTTCGCGGAAATCGGCATGTCGGGGGTGCACCGGGTTGAGCCCGAGGATCGCCCCCTCTTTGCCTTTGGCTGGAGCGAGCGGCAGAGCGCCATGGAGCCGAAAGTGACAAAGGCAGACCAGCTTATCATCGCGCTCTCACCCGCGGGCCTGTGTGCCATGGCGAGTCTGTTTTTCGATATTGGCCACAAGACGCTTGGCCATAATGAGGTGGATATGGAACCGCCGATCGTGGGATTTGCGGCGACCCAGCCCCGCTCCATCGAGGCGCGGTTCTGGATGCCGGGCTCGCTAGGCTTCTATGCCGACAGTCTGGACGGCATCACGCTGCCTCCGGTGCCGGAGGACTAGGCTCACGCCAACTCGCTCAATACTCGCTCGGCCGCTGCCTTCGGGTCCTGATGCTGCCATATCGGTCGGCCCACAACGATATGGTCGGCCCCGTCGGCAATGGCTTGTGCCGGTGTCGCCACGCGCTTCTGGTCGCCCAAGGCTGCCCCGTCGGGGCGCACGCCCGGGGTGACGATCAAACGCCCATTTGCCTCTGGCAACGCGCGGATCATCGCGGCCTCTTGGGGCGAGGCGATGACGCCATCAGCGCCGGCATCAAACGCTCGGCCCGCGCGTTCCGTCACGAGATCGGGGATTGCGCCGTCGCGGATCAGGGAGGCGTCAAGATCATCACGGTCGAGCGAGGTCAGGATCGTCACGGCAAGGATTTGCGTCTTTGATCCGGCCGCCCCCTCTTTCGCGGCCCGCACGACATGAGGGTCGCCGTGGACCGTCAGGAAATCCAGATCGAACTGCGCCAGGCCGCGCACGGCGGCCTCGACTGTTGCGCCGATGTCGAACAGCTTCATGTCGAGGAAGATACGTTTGCCGTGGTCCTGCTTGAGCTCATTGGCAAGCGCGAGGCCGCCACCCGTCAGCATCCCGAGCCCGATCTTATAAAACGAAACGCCGTCGCCAATCTTTTCGGTCAGGGCCAATCCCTGCAACACGTTTGGCACATCAAGCGCCACGATCAGGCGATCATCGGCCATCTTAACTTCCCCTGTTTCAAACCCGCGCCTTGCTTAGGCGCGCGGGCAGGGGAAGTCCATCTTAGGCAGCAGCCAAAGCTGCGTCGCGCAGGCCACGCGTGATGCGTTGGAATTCGGCGGTCAGTGGTGCACGCAGTTGCACGACACGGCGGTGGATGCCGGTGGCGTCGAGGTATTGAACCTCGGCGCGGAAGGCTGAGGCTTCGGGGTCATAGGCGACGCGATGCAGGCTCAGGCAAGGGGTCGACATTGGGCTTCTCCAACAAAATCGACGGCAATTGACGCCATCTGTGGGGGTTATGTGGGAAGTAAACGCAATATGTCGAGGCGGGTTCCCCTTACCTCAAACGGATGTGAATCGCCGTGACAGGCCATAAAAAAACGGTCCGGGCCGCCCAACACCAAAGGCAACCCGGACCTGACGCACACATATAGGGGCGTGTGCGTTTTTTCCCGAACTGCACTGGGGATAAGAGGTCGTGCGGTCCGATGGGCGCTCTGGATGCGCCCGATGAACTCTATATGGGGGATCGAAGCGGGATTGTTGCGGGGAATAAGCGCCCGGGTTTTCCCCTGCTTGTGTGCGCGCCGCCTGGGCTGCAAGATCGGCGAATGCGGCAGCCCAAGGATATAGCAGCGGCCTTCGAGGCTTTTGATGGCACTCACGTTGATCCGCTGCGGGGGCTATTGGCCGGGCCGCTTTCGCCGGACGCCGAAGGCACCCTTCTGGCAGCCATTCCTGGCCCGGATGAAGTGGCCGCGACCTGGTTGATCAAAGCCCTGGTCGAAAAGGGAAAGCTGGGTGCAGGGCAGGTAGCCCATGCGTTTGAGCGGTTCGGTCAGGTCACTGAACCCGATGCGGCCCTGCATCTTTTGCAATGCGCACAATATGCACCGCAGGCCGCCCCGCTCCTCCGCCCGCATCTGACGCCCTATTACGGGCATGCCAAGATCCTGCTGCGGGTCTGGGCCTTTGACGCCTATTGCCGTGGTGCGCTTCCGGAAGAGGATTTGACGGACCGCATCAAACAGGGCCTTCGGATGCGCCACGCCTCCATGCGCGCAAGGTCCAAAGCGCTGGCGCGCGACTTTGGCATTGATCTTGAGAACGGCAAGTAGCGTTCCCATCTATCGATCAAGGCCCGACGGGTCGCGTGCCGCCAAGCGGGCGTGGCCAACCTGGGCGCTTAAAAAAGGAGAGACGACATGAACGTGGAGAAGTTCACGGATCGCGCGCGTGGTTTCATTCAGGCCGCGCAGACGATTGCACAGCGGGAAGACCATCAGAAGCTGGTTCCCGAACATTTGCTGAAAGCTTTGCTTGATGATGAGGAGGGGCTTGCCTCCAACCTCATTGGCCGTGCGGGTGGCGCGCCCGAACGTGTGCGTGAGGCGCTTGAAGGCGCGATTGCGAAACTGCCCAAGGTCACGGGCGACGGTGCGCAGGTTTACCTCGATAAGCAATTCGCCAAGGTGCTGGACGAGGCCGAGAAGGTCGCGACAAAAGCGGGTGACAGCTTTGTTCCGGTTGAACGGCTGCTGACCGCTTTGGCGATGGTCAAATCCGGCGCGAAGGATGCGTTGGATGCGGGTGCGGTGAACGCACAGGCGCTGAACGCCGCGATCAATGATTTGCGCAAAGGCAAGACCGCCGACAGCGCCAGTGCCGAGGACAACTACGATGCGTTGAACAAGTACGCCCGCGACCTGACCGCCGCGGCACGCGAGGGGAAGATCGACCCGATCATCGGACGCGACGAGGAAATCCGCCGCGCGATGCAGGTTCTGTCGCGCCGGACGAAGAATAACCCCGTGCTGATTGGGGAGCCCGGCGTGGGTAAGACCGCGATTGCCGAGGGGCTGGCGCTGCGCATCGTGAACGGTGATGTGCCGGAGAGCCTCCGCAACAAGACGCTGATGTCGCTCGATATGGGAGCCCTGATTGCAGGTGCGAAGTACCGTGGTGAGTTTGAGGAGCGGTTGAAATCCGTCCTTGGCGAGATTGCCAATGCCGCCGGTGAAATCATCCTCTTCATCGACGAAATGCATGTGCTTGTTGGCGCGGGTAAAACCGATGGCGCGATGGATGCGGCCAACTTGATCAAACCTGCCTTGGCGCGGGGTGAGTTGCACTGTGTGGGCGCCACGACGCTGAATGAATACCGCAAGTATGTGGAGAAAGACGCGGCCCTCGCCCGCCGCTTCCAGCCCCTTGTGGTGGAGGAGCCGACGGTGGAAGACACCGTGTCGATCCTGCGCGGCATCAAGGAGAAGTATGAGCTGCACCATGGTGTGCGCATCTCCGACAGCGCGTTGGTTAGCGCGGCGACGCTCAGCCACCGCTACATCACCGACCGCTTCCTGCCCGACAAAGCCATCGACCTGATGGACGAGGCGGCCAGCCGTTTGCGGATGGAGGTGGACTCTAAGCCTGAGGAGCTCGACGCGCTTGACCGTCAGATCCTCCAAATGCAGATCGAGGCCGAAGCGTTGAAGAAGGAAGACGACGCGGCTTCCAAGGATCGGCTGGCCAAGCTGGAGAAAGAGCTTGGCGATTTGCAGGAGCAGTCCGCCGAGATGACCGCCAAATGGCAGTCGGAGCGTGACAAGCTGGAATCGGCGCGCTCCATCAAGGAGCAACTCGACCATGCGCGGGCTGAATTGGATCAGGCCAAGCGCAACGGCGATCTCGGCAAGGCCGGGGAGCTGTCATATGGCGTGATCCCGCAGCTGGAAAAGCAGTTGGCCGAGGCCGAGGATCAGGACGAAGACGTCATGGTCGAAGAGGCCGTGCGCCCGGAACAGATTGCGGAAGTCGTTGAGCGTTGGACGGGCGTACCCGTGGCCAAGATGCTGGAAGGTGAGCGTGAGAAGTTGCTTCGCATGGAAGAGGAACTTGGCAAGCGTGTGATCGGCCAGCATCAGGCCGTTTCCGCCGTCAGCCGTGCCGTGCGCCGTGCACGCGCGGGCTTGCAGGATGAGGGGCGGCCCTTGGGCAGTTTCCTGTTCCTCGGGCCGACCGGCGTGGGCAAGACCGAACTCACCAAGGCGCTCGCGGAATACCTGTTCGATGATGATCAGGCGATGGTCCGCATCGACATGTCCGAGTTCATGGAAAAGCACGCGGTCGCGCGCCTGATCGGCGCGCCTCCGGGTTACGTGGGCTATGACGAAGGTGGCGTTCTGACTGAGGCGGTGCGTCGGCGTCCCTATCAGGTGATCCTGTTTGATGAGGTCGAAAAGGCCCATCCCGAGGTGTTTAATGTGCTGTTGCAGGTCCTTGACGATGGCATCCTGACCGATGGTCAGGGTCGGCAGGTAGATTTCAAGCAGACGCTGATCGTGCTGACGTCGAACCTCGGCAGCCAAGCCTTGTCACATCTGCCCGAAGGCGCAGATGCGGGCCAGGCTCGGTCCGATGTGATGGACGCTGTCCGCGCCCATTTCCGGCCAGAATTCCTGAACCGTCTGGATGACATGATCGTCTTCGACCGGCTCAGCCGCGCGGATATGGATGGCATCGTGAAGATCCAGCTTGGCCGGCTTGAAAAGCGTCTGGCCGCCCGCAAGATCCACCTGGATCTGGATGATGGCGCTATGATTTGGCTGGCGGATGAAGGCTACGATCCGGTCTTTGGCGCGCGCCCGCTGAAGCGGGTGATCCAGCGGTCGCTGCAAGACCAACTGGCCGAGATGATCCTGGCCGGCGATGTCATGGACGGGGCGCAGGTCAGCGTGTCTGCCGGGGCCGATGGCCTGATCGTGGGCGACCGCGTGGCGCCGTCGAACCGGCCGAAACCGGACGACGCCGTGGTTCACTAAATCCGTTCAATCACCAGAAAAACCAAGCGCCCCGTCGGATCACCTGGCGGGGCGTTTTTGTTTCTCCAACTCGCTGTACGGGCAAACATCTTCTTCAAACGGCACATGGCGTCTGCGAAAGCTGGTCCCTTCCACCGATTCCGGTGCGCTGATCCGATCCATGCGGAAATGGCGGAAATCGTCGCGCGTGGGATCCCAGGCCACCAGATACCAAAGCGGCGGCAGGATCAGCATCGCTTGCGGCTCGACCTCGCGCGTGGTCACGCGGCCTTTCGCATCGCGATAGCCGAACCGGATCATCTGCCGCCCCAGAAACGCGGCCTCAAACGCGGGCAAAAGCGCGTCGTCCATCTGCCCCATATCCGACAGATCCTGAAGCGGTGAGATTTGCCCTATGTGCAGACACTCCAGAAACGCCCGCAGATCGCGCACTTTTTCCTTGGGCAAGGCGCGTTCGATTTTGGCCAGCCCGGCATCGGCCAAACCGCCAAACGGCAGATTCCCGGCTGCCCGCATTGCCGCGACGCTGATGAGCAGCGCAAAGACCTCGGGCACGGACAGCCGCGCGTTGGTTTGGACCGAGGTCGGATCAAGCTGCAAACCGCCCCCGCGCCCCACATCTGAGTGGATCACGAACCCTTCATCTCTGAGGGCGCTGATGTCTCGCAGGACCGTGCGGCGCGACGCCCCGACTTCGTCTGCGAGGGTTTCAACGGTGGTTGTCCCGTTGCGGCGAAGGCTGCGCACGATGGCGTCATGGCGGATACGTACATTCATTTCTCAACCATAGCATTAATGGTGACACATTTTGGCACTATTAGATCTTAGACCGATCTCAGCAACACGAAATCAAAGGAGTTGAGACTATGGAACGCAATGCAGTGAACCCTTGGGATTGGTCGATCAAGCTGGGTTACAATCAGGCCGAGATCATCGATGGCGCAACCCGGCAGGTGATCGTCGCCGGTCAGACCTCCGTCGATGAAAACGGAGCGCCTCAGCATGACGGTGATATGCGCGGTCAGATCGCGCTGGCGCTGGACAATCTGGAGGCGGTGTTGGCCGAGGCCGGAATGACGCTGGCGAACGTCACCAAACTGGGCGTTTACGCGACCGACGTGGATGCGGCTTTGCAGAACTTCGATCTGATGGGGATGCGCTTTGGCCCGCATCAGGTGCGCCCGCCCATGACCCTGTTGGGGGTACAGCGTTTGGCCATTCCGGGCCTGATGTTCGAGATTGAGGCCACCGCAATGGCGTGATGTGCCGCAATGTCGTGAATTAGACTTAAGCGAGAAAAGGTTTTCGTTTTTAGATCAGTTGTTTAGCCTCCGGTTGCAACCTTGCAACCGGGGGTCAACTTCGTAGGGCTGGCAGCCCGATCCCCGTCGCCTCGAACCCGCCATCCACGGCAAGGCATTGCCCGGTGATGTAGCTGGCCTTGTCAGAGCACAGGAACACAACCGTCCCCGCAAGTTCTGCCTCGGTGCCGTAGCGGTTGAGGGGTAGCGCATTGTGATAGGCGGCGATGATGTCGGGCGTGTGGACGGCCATGGCCAACTTGGTTCGAACTGGCCCGGGTGCCACGGCATTGCAGCGGATCCCGTACTCCCCCAACTCCACGGCCTGTTGTTGGGTAAGTGCGATAACAGCGGCTTTCGAGGTTCCGTATGCGACCCGAAGCGTGGAGGCGCGCAGGCCTGAGATCGACGCGATATTCACAATGGCCCCGCTAGTGTCCTTGAGCGCGGCCGTGGCCGCCTGGCTCATCAGAAAGGTGCCGTCGAGATTGACCGACATGACCCGTCGCCATCGTTCGAAATCGGTATCCTCAATCGGCCCGAAATCAGCGATCCCGGCGTTGTTCACCAGCGCATCGATCTGTCCGAAGGCGGCAAGGGTTTCGCGTATCGTTGCGTCGACCTGCTGCGGGTTTGAGATGTCGTGGGCCAGCGCGATTGTATTGTCGCGCGATGCAGCCGCTTTCGCCAATTCATCACCGTCCCAATCGACCATCGCAACGGACCAGCCGTCAGCAAGAAAGGCATCCGTTGTCGCCAGCCCAATCCCGCGAGCTGCACCGGTGACGATGGCGGTTTTCATAAGTCTCTCCCGTGTTCTTGTCCTGGCGCAATGAACGGGAAAGAGGCGAGGCGGACAAGAAAAACCCCCGCGCTGCGTGTGCGGCGCGGGGGGAGGCCGGGGTGCGAAGGGACAAGGCGCCCCGGAATAGGGTGCCGATCAGTGCGGCAGCAGCACGGCATCAATGATGTGGACCACGCCGTTGGAGGCGAAGACATCTGCGGTCGTGACCGAGACGTTGCCATTAAGGTGGACGCCGGAACGACCGTTCACGCGGATGTTGCCGCCCTGGACCGTGGGCACGACGCCATGTGCGCCGGCAAGTGCTGAAGCGGGGTAGTAGTCGCCCGAGACATGGTAGGTGAGCACGTTGGTCAACGCGGCGGTGTCGGCGAGCAGGCTGTCCAGAACGCCAGCTGGCAGATGCTCAAACGCGCGGTTTGTCGGTGCGAAGACGGTGAAGTTGCCGGGTGAGGCCAGCGTGTCGACAAGGCCTGCAGCTTGGACAGCGGTCACAAGTGTCGAGAGGTCTGGTGTGGCGACGGCCAGCTCGACGATGTTCGACGAGCCGGTGACGGCCAGCGCGGGCAGAGATGTGGCGAGGCCTGCAAGCGGTGCAGCAGCGGCAAGGCCTGCGGTTTTGGTGATGAATTGACGACGGTCCATGATGGTCCCCTTTTTCCTGTTTGTGGTGTTTGGTGTTTGTAGGTGGGCAGATGGTCCGCCCACCCATGGTCGCCTGCGCGCTTATTGTGGCGGCAGGAGAACGCTATCGATGACGTGGATCACGCCATTGGAGGCTTCGATGTCGGCGGCCACAACGTTGGCGTCGTTGATCATGACGGGGTCGAGCGAGACGGTGATATCGGCACCATTTACAGTGGCAGCGGTCATGCCATCGGTGAGGTCAGTGGACATCACGGCACCTGCCACAACGTGGTAGGTCAGCACGGCGGTCAACGCGTCCGTATCGGCCAGAAGACCTTCGACCGTCCCTTCGGGCAGGGCGGCGAACGCCTCATCCGTGGGGGCGAAGACAGTCAGGGGGCCTTCGCCGGACAGCGTTTCAACCAAGCCAGCGGCTTCGGCTGCGGCAAGGAGGGTGGTAAAGGAGCCAGCCTCAGTCGCGACATCGACGATGGTGTTGGAATGGCCGTCCGCGAAGGCGGGGGCTGCGAGTGCAGTGGAGGCCGCGAGGGCAAGGAGTGCGTTACGCATGGTCTCTCTCTTTCTCTGTGTCTTTTGTTCCGTGCAGCGAGGATGCGCCGCACAGAGCCAGCGGGGTCTGCCCGGTGACGAGGGGCCAGATGCGCTGGAGCAAATTCGTTTCAAGCGAAGCGAATTCCCGCTGATAGGCTTGACGGAGGGGCAGGCGCGCCTAAGCCACGCCCGAAAAGCCGTTCCAATCACAAACCGGTGAAATCATGTGAACATTCGTTAGAGAGTGAGCTGATTTTCACCGCGCCCGTTGCCGTTTTCGAAATGCGGATGGCATGGTGTGCGAGATGATTTGGGAGGCGTGAGCCATGGATATGCCGAGCATGGAGAATGTCAGCGTCTTTCTGGAGGCGATGGCAGTGGCCTTCTGGCTGGTCATTGGGCTGATCGCGCTGGCGGCGGTGGTGCTGTTTGTCATCGACCGGACACAGAAGGCCGATGCGATCCGGCGCAATTACCCAGTGCTTGGGCGGTTCCGGGGCTTGTTCAGCACATTGGGCGAATTCTTCCGGCAGTATTTCTTTGCAATGGATCGCGAGGAATTGCCGTTCAATCGGGCGCAAAGGGAATGGGTGAAGCATGCGGCGCAGGGAAAATCCTCGACCCTGCCGTTTGGGAGCACGCGGAATATCACCGTCGTGGGCACGCCGTTGTTCGTGCCGTCGGCCTTTCCGCCGCTGGATGACCAGTTTTCCAAGGCAGAGCCGCTGCTGATCGGACCCCATGCGGCGACACCTTATAATGCACCCTCTTTTTTCAACCTGTCGGGGATGAGCTACGGCGCGATCTCAAAGCCAGCGGTGCGGGCTCTGTCGCGGGGCTGCCAGATGGCTGGGTGCTGGATGAACACGGGCGAGGGCGGGTTGAGCCCGTATCATCTGGAGGGCGGCTGCGATGTGGTCTTTCAGATTGGCACCGCAAAATACGGGGTGCGCGACGCCGAGGGCAATCTGAGCGACGAGAAGCTGCGCGAGGTAGCGGCTCATAAAACAGTGTGCATGTTTGAGCTGAAACTGGCGCAGGGGGCCAAGCCGGGGAAAGGCGGGATTTTACCGGCGGCGAAGATCACGGATGAGATTGCCGAGATTAGGGGGCTGCCAAAGGGGCGCGATGGGATCAGTCCGAACCGCCACCGCGAGGCGGCGAATGCGGCGGAGTTGCTGGATCTGATCGGCCATATCCGTGAGGTGACGGGCAAGCCGGTGGGCATCAAGACAGTGATGGGTGATCCGCAAGTGTTTGTGGACTTGTTCGAGGCCGTTGATGCGCGGGGCGCAGCGAGCGCGCCGGATTTCATCACGCTCGACGGGGGCGAAGGTGGCACGGGTGCGGCACCAATGCCGTTGATGGATCTGGTGGGGATGTCGATCCGGGAGGCTTTGCCGATTCTGACCGACCTGCGGAATCGTGCGGGTCTGAAGGAGCGGGTGCGGATTGTGGCTAGCGGTAAGCTTGTGAACCCCGGTGATGTGGCCTGGGCGCTGGCGGCTGGCGCGGATTTCGTCGTCTCGGCGCGGGGGTTCATGTTCGCTCTCGGCTGTATTCAGGCGTTGAAGTGCCACAAGAACACCTGCCCCACGGGGATCACGACGCATGACCCCAGGTTTCAGGAGGGGCTGGTGGTTGAGGACAAGGATATGCGGGTCGCGAATTTCGCGAAGGCGTTGATGAAAGAGGTAGAAGTGATCGCGCATTCGGTTGGCGTAAGTGAGCCGCGGCTGATGCGGCGATCCCATGTGCGGTTGGTTCAGCCGGACGGGTCAAGCCTGCCGATGGATCGGCTGTTTCCAGACGGGATCGCGGCGGAATAGCGGCGCCGTGGTCTTTCACACCTCCTAACCCTTTCGTGAGATATGATGTCAGTGCTTGGGGAATTGGCCCCGGGTAGCGCAT
>CANLEH010000001.1:282500-1895087 GCA_947489665.1 uncultured Roseicyclus sp.
TGTTACCTTCGGGTACTCAATAGGTCGCTGAACCAGGTATTTTTAGGCTGAATATATAGGCTTAAAAAAGCAAACCCGGGGAACTGAAACATCTAAGTACCCGGAGGAAAGGACAGCAATAGCTACTCCCCTAGTAGCGGCGAGCGAACGGGGACCAGCCGAGCCATGAATGTGACCAGAATAACCTGGAAAGGTTGACCATAGTGGGTGACAGTCCCGTATGGGAAGCATGATTGGACGTATTAAGTAGGGCGGGACACGTGAAATCCTGTCTGAAGATCGGAGGACCACCTTCGAAGGCTAAGTACTCCTTACTGACCGATAGTGAACCAGTACCGTGAGGGAAAGGTGAAAAGCACCCCGACGAGGGGAGTGAAACAGTACCTGAAACCGAACGCCTACAAGCAGTCGGAGGCTCCTTGCGAGCTGACGGCGTACCTTTTGTATAATGGGTCATCGACTTGGTCTATCTAGCAAGCTTAAGCCGTTAGGTGTAGGCGCAGCGAAAGCGAGTCTTAATAGGGCGTCGAGTTAGATGGATCAGACCCGAAACCGAGTGATCTAGTCATGTCCAGGATGAAGGTAAGGTAACACTTACTGGAGGTCCGAACCCACACCTGTTGAAAAAGGTCGGGATGAGGTGTGACTAGGGGTGAAAGGCCAATCAAACTCGGAGATAGCTGGTTCTCCGCGAAATCTATTTAGGTAGAGCGTCATCCGAATACCCCGGGGGGTAGAGCACTGGATGGGTAATGGGGCCCCACAGGCTTACTGATCCTAACCAAACTCCGAATACCCGGGAGTACTAGATGGCAGACACACGGCGGATGCTAACGTCCGTCGTGGAGAGGGAAACAACCCTGACCTCCAGCTAAGGCCCCTAATTCATGGCTAAGTGGGAAAGCAGGTGGGACGACCAAAACAACCAGGAGGTTGGCTTAGAAGCAGCCATCCTTTAAAGATAGCGTAACAGCTCACTGGTCTAAATAAGTTGTCCTGCGGCGAAGATGTATCGGGGCTCAAGCCATGAGCCGAAGCTGAGGATGCACATAGTGCATGGTAGCGGAGCGTAGTGTGACATAACACCTATCC
This sequence comes from uncultured Roseicyclus sp., assembly GCA_947489665.1. Lineage (GTDB taxonomy): Bacteria > Pseudomonadota > Alphaproteobacteria > Rhodobacterales > Rhodobacteraceae > Gymnodinialimonas. Next base: position 283,593 of record CANLEH010000001.1, read on the forward strand.
TCTTCTATCGCTGACATACGCAAGTATCGACGCGGTAGCGTAGGGTAAGGTGTTTTCTGTGAAGCCGGCCTGTGAGGGATCCGGTGGAGAGATCACTAGCGAGAATGATGACATGAGTAGCGACAAACAGGGTGAGAGACCCTGTCGCCGAAAGTCCAAGGGTTCCTGCTTAAAGCTAATCTGAGCAGGGTAAGCCGACCCCTAAGGCGAGGCCGAAAGGCGTAGTCGATGGGAACCAGGTTAATATTCCTGGGCCAGTGGGATGTGACGGATCGTGAAGGTTGTTCACCCTTATCGGATTGGGTGGGCCGCTAATCGGTTCCTGGAAATAGCCCCACATTAGATCGTACCCTAAACCGACACAGGTGGACTGGTAGAGAATACCAAGGCGCTTGAGAGAACGATGTTGAAGGAACTCGGCAAAATACCTCCGTAAGTTCGCGAGAAGGAGGCCCAGTTTCTACGCAAGTATTGACTGGGGGCACAAACCAGGGGGTGGCGACTGTTTACTAAAAACACAGGGCTCTGCGAAGTCGCAAGACGACGTATAGGGTCTGACGCCTGCCCGGTGCCTGAAGGTTAAAAGGAGAGGTGCAAGCCTTGAATTGAAGCCCAGGTAAACGGCGGCCGTAACTATAACGGTCCTAAGGTAGCGAAATTCCTTGTCGGGTAAGTTCCGACCTGCACGAATGGCGTAACGACTTCCCCGCTGTCTCCAACATCGACTCAGCGAAATTGAATTGCCTGTCAAGATGCAGGCTTCCCGCGGTTAGACGGAAAGACCCCGTGCACCTTTACTACAGCTTCAGACTGGCAACAGGACTGGGATGTGCAGGATAGGTGGTAGGCTTTGAAGCAGGAACGCTAGTTTCTGTGGAGCCTCCCTTGAGATACCACCCTTCGCATTCTTGTTGTCTAACCGCGGTCCGTTATCCGGATCCGGGACCCTCTGTGGCGGGTAGTTTGACTGGGGCGGTCGCCTCCTAAAGAGTAACGGAGGCGCGCGAAGGTTGGCTCAGAGCGGTCGGAAATCGCTCGTTGAGTGCAATGGCAGAAGCCAGCCTGACTGCGAGACTGACAAGTCGAGCAGAGTCGAAAGACGGCCATAGTGATCCGGTGGTCCCGCGTGGAAGGGCCATCGCTCAACGGATAAAAGGTACGCCGGGGATAACAGGCTGATGATGCCCAAGAGTCCATATCGACGGCATCGTTTGGCACCTCGATGTCGGCTCATCTCATCCTGGGGCTGGAGCAGGTCCCAAGGGTATGGCTGTTCGCCATTTAAAGAGGTACGTGAGCTGGGTTTAGAACGTCGTGAGACAGTTCGGTCCCTATCTGCCGTGGGTGTAGGATACTTGAGAGGAGTTGCCCCTAGTACGAGAGGACCGGGGTGAACGATCCACTGGTGGACCAGTTGTCGTGCCAACGGCAGTGCTGGGTAGCTATGATCGGAAAGGATAACCGCTGAAGGCATCTAAGCGGGAAGCCCCCCTCAAAACAAGGTATCCCTGAGAACCGAAGTAGACCACTTCGTCGATAGGCCGGAGATGTAAGCGCAGTAATGCGTTCAGTTGACCGGTACTAATTGTTCGATAGGCTTGATTTGATCCAGTGAAAGCCAGGATTGGCTTGATTGGACCACAAGCGTCACACACCAATCATCAGTGTGCGCGACTTGGATGATGTTGTTCTTTTGGTTTGGTGGTCATAGCGAGAGCAAAACACCCGGCTCCATTCCGAACCCGGCCGTTAAGTGCCTTTGCGCCGATGGTACTGCATCTTAAGGTGTGGGAGAGTAGGTCACCGCCAAACCTAATGAACAACATCCGTATCTCTCTGACGATCCTCATCTCAGACGCCACTTCTGACGCCCGAGGTGAAAACACTGTCGCGGGGTGGAGCAGCCCGGTAGCTCGTCAGGCTCATAACCTGAAGGTCGTAGGTTCAAATCCTACCCCCGCAACCAAATCTCTTCAAAAGCACTAGAGTATGCGACGCACGCGCGCTGTTCTGCCTTTCGTTGGCCTAAGTGGGTCCTGTTGAATGGCGAGGCCGGAAACCTTCATGTCGCGCGGCCTGTCGAGTGGAGCCGAATGATCCGAACAATCGTGCGGCACCAGCCTACCTCCATCGCCCTCGTGCGCCCCAACTGGTTTCAATTGTAACTGCCGTCTGATAATCAAATCCCATGTCGGCTCCGAATTTCCATCTTCCCCATTTCCTGCCCTACCTCTTGAACCAAGCGGCCGAAGCGGCCAGCCACGAGTTTCAGGCCTATTACCGGACGCGATACGGAATGCTCCGCGCGGAATGGCGCGTTCTGTTTCACCTTGGCTGTTACGGAGAGATGTCGGCCAAGCGTGTTTGCGAATTGGCCTCTTTGCACAAAACCAAGGTAAGCAGGGCTGTTGCCGCATTGGAACGCAAACGCTTTCTGGCGCGTGAAGAAACGGAAGCAGACCGCCGGATCGAAACGCTCTCATTGACGCCGCATGGCCAGCAGACGTTCGAAGATCTCTCCGCCGCCGCGGCGCGGTTTGAGGCAGAATTGGTGCAAGGATTGCCACCGGAGGAAGTGAAACTCCTGCGTTCTGTTTTGCTGAAAATGTCGGGCTTGGACCAAAAACGCATATGATTCGCATAACTCAGGTGCCCGATTTCTCACGTGGCGCGTCGAGCCACCACATTCGCGCCTGAACACAGGAGCTCGCGCCGACTAAATTGATATACGATTGATCTACCCCGGGCGCGCGCAATGCAAACACATCATCGCAGCATTGATCGGATTGCTCTACCAACCCGCACTCCAAGAAACGGCTGACGTTGCGACGATTACAGTGCACCGCAATAAAGGTTGGACGCGCCCCCCACTTGTTTTTATCGTTTCGGTCAAAAGAAAAAATCCAATGGGAGGATCTTATGACCAAACTGCAGACTCTGCGGCTGACCTGTGCCGCCACCGCTCTCGTCGCCGCGGGCGCCGCCTCGGCCGACGAAGTGAGTTTCTTGTGCTACCAGAATGGCAATGAATGTGACGTTCTGGGTGAGTTGGCCGCCGCGTTCGAGGCCGAAAGCGGCCACACCATCGCGATGGAGGTCGTGGGCTACGAAATCGTGCGCGACCAGCTGGAAAACCAGCTTCAAACAGATGCCGCCCCTGACGTGGCCCGCGTCACCAACCTTGGTGGTCTCAATCAATACTATCTCGACCTGACGCCTTACGTGGACGCAGACTACATGGAGGCGTCCTATGGCGCAGTTCTGCCATGGTACCGCGCCCCGGGTGGTGAAGATCAGGGCATCTATGGCTGGCCGACCGAGCTGACTGTCACCGGCCCCTACGTCAACGTCACCATGTTTGACGATGCGGGCGTCGAGATGCCTGGCGCAGGCGCAACCTGGGATGATTGGGCAGCGGCCCTTTCCGAGGTTCAGGAAACCCTTGGCATGGACGCCGCACTGGCGATGGACCGCACCGCCCACCGTTGGGCTGGCCCTGCCTTCTCTTACGGTGCCGCATTCTTCGATGATGCGGGTGAGCCGATCCTCGTCGATGAGGGCTTCCGCAACTACGCCGAGACCTTCGTGGGTTGGCACGAGTCGGGCCTGATGCCCGCCGATGGTTGGCCTGCCGGCACCGGCACGAACTACCGCAACGCGGCGCCCCTTTTCCTCGATGGCTCGGTTGCCATGCACATGTCGGGGTCATGGATGATCGGCAACTACGCCGAGAACATCACGAACTTTGAATGGCGTGCGGTTCCGGCGCCTTGCGGAACGGGCGGCTGCGGCGCAATGCCTGGCGGCGCGGGTATCGTAGCGTTTGAATCCACCGACGTTCCGGAAGCGGCAGCAGCGTGGATCGAATTCCTTGCACGTGAAGAAAACGCGGCCACATTCGCAGCGGCGACCCGGTCTATCACCGCGCACCAGGGCCTTCAGGCATCCGGCGTAGACTATGGCGATACGGATCCGGCAGTCGCAGCGGCCCTGTCGACATTTGCCGCGTCCATCGGTGAAGCGGCCAACACCACGCCGCAAGCCTTCACTTTCCAAGGCTATTCGAAGAACTTCGTGATCTACGGCGTGGTTCCGGACTACATCACGCAGGTGATCACCGGCGAAATGAGCATGGATGACGCACTGGCCGCCATCGACGCGGACGTCGCCGCACAGATCGCCGAGTAAGGTAAAGGGCAGGCGGGGCCATGTGGGAAGCGATCCAAAACGCTTTCGCGGGCTCCGCCTGGCCGCTTGGCTTTCTTATATATCTTATCGTTGGGGCGGTCGTTGCCCGCCCCACCGGATCTCTCAGCTCCCGCGCAATGGCCGTTCTCGGCTGGCCGGTCGAACTGGCGCAGAAGATGCGTGGCCACGGGCCGCTCCCTTACGTTTTCCTTTTGCCGAACCTGCTGGTGTTCGGCATTTTCACCTTTGCGCCTTTGTTCATCAATGTGGGCTTCAGCTTCACTGAAGGGCAAAGCATCAACTTCGCTGACCGCCCCTACGCGGGCACCGACAACTGGTCGCGTCTGCTGGCGGAGACCCAGATCGATACGGGGCAAGCGAACCTTGAGGATGACCAGTTCCGTCAAGCCGTGCTGGACACGTCCGTCTTTGTGATCTTCCAAGTCCCGATCATGGTGCTGTTCGCTTTGATCACTGCGCTTGTCCTGAACCGCCCCATCATCGCGCGCGGTTTCTGGCGGTCGATCTTCTTCTACCCAGTGATGCTCAGCCCCGTTGTCGTGGGTTTCCTTTGGACGCTGATCCTGAAACGGCAGGGCCTTTTGTCGATCACGCTGATGAACTGGGGTTGGATCGATGAACCGATCCAGTGGCTGGTCGATCCTGCCTGGACAATGTTCTGGTCCATCTTCGTCTACACTTGGGCGCATCTGGGCTTTTACATGCTGATCCTTCTGGCCGGCCTGCAAGCGATCCCGGGCGACCTCTATGAGGCGGCGGAAATGGACGGCGCGTCACCCTGGCGCGTGCTCACCAAGATCACCCTTCCGCTTCTGATGCCCACGCTTTTGGTGGTGACCGTCCTATCGCTGATCAAAGCCTTTCAGGCTTTTGAGGAGCTCTACGCGATGCAGGTCGGTTGGATCTCAATCGTCGCATATATCTTTGAGACCGCCGGTCTGCGTGGCAACCCAACGCCAAACGGCCTCGGCATCGCGGCAACGGCCTCCCTCATCATCGCAGGCGCACTGGCCATCTTGTCGATCGTCCAGATTCTCCTGAGCGGAAGGAATGCGAGATGAGCGCCGTTTGGGACTTCATGACTCGAACCCAAGGACGCGGCGGGCGGCTGACCTGGACCGATTGGCTCAGCTACGGCTATCTGTTTCTGGGCTTCCTGATCATCCTGCTGCCGGTCCTGTGGCTTGGCCTCAACTCGATCAAGACCCAATTCCAGATTGAGTCGCAGGACCTTTCTCTTTTGCCCGGCGACTTCGACCGCGTGGCACGCGCCACTGTCAACGGACCCGATGGGCGTGAGATCTTTGTGATCGGCGAACTGCCCGATTGGGTCCTCAATTGGTCTGACCTGTCCGAAGAAGAGCGTGCCGATCAGGATGTCGCCGAATTTCTGGCGGGATATGACGGCAATCGGCTTTACGCTCTTCGCTCCCATCTTGGCCAAGTAAGCGTCGCTGCGAGGCGATTGATAGCAGAGGAGGGGCTGCCAGACTGGCTCAACCGCTACGGCGCGTTGACGCCGACTGCGCGGGAGGCCTTTGATCTTGATGCAGTGGTTGCTCCGCTAAACGAAGATCAGCAACGCCTCCTTCTGGAATATTTGGGCCAGCCGCCCTATGAGCCCAACCGCATCGTTACCCAGGCCCTTGTGACTGCGCCTAACCCGGAAACGGGTGAGGTCATGCAATGGGCGATCCCAAATCCCAATGCGACGTCCGAATTTTTCCCCGGCCGCGCCGTGGACGGCTCCATCGAGGGTGTCGTCCGTCTGCCGGCTGACACCGTCACAGCCACTCGCAACGTTTCGCCGGCGTGGGAGAATTACGCAGAACCTCTTGCTGGGGACGCCTTTGGTCTGACCATCGACTTCACGACGTGCATCACGAACTCTGTCCTCGTGACGGTGATCGCGACCCTCATCACGCTGCTGATCAATTCCATGGCAGCCTTTGCCTTGTCCAAATATACGTTCAAGGGCCAGAATTTCTTCCTCGTTCTGATCCTCGCCACGCTGATGGTGCCCGCGACGATCACGTTGGTTGGGGTGTTCAAGGCCATCGACGCGACCGGGCTGTCCGGGTCGATCTGGGGCGTGATCGTGCCGGGTGCGGCCACGCCAGCGGGCGTGTTCCTGCTGCGCCAATACATGCTGACAATCCCGGATGAACTGCTCGAAGCGGCCCGGATGGACAGCGCTTCGGAATGGAAGGTCTTTTGGCGCATCGTCCTGCCGCTGGCCCTTCCGGCGATCGCTGCGCTCGGCATTCTGTCGATCATCTGGCGATGGAACGATCTGATCATTCCAATGATCGCAATCTCAACGAACACCGAGGCCTATACGATCCAATTGTGCCTGTTGGCCTTCCGGGGTGAGCAGGTCAGCCAGGAGCATTACCGCCTTGCGATGACCGTGATCTCTCTGATCCCGACGACCCTCGTGTTCATCTTCTTGCAGAAGTACATCACCACCGGCATTGCCAATACAGGGATGAAATAACCCGCTATGGCCCTTCTCGAACTGCGCAACGTCAAGAAATCCTACGGCCCCGTCGATGTGATCCACGGCATCGACATCACCGTTGCGTCCGGCGAATTCTGTGTGTTTGTTGGCCCTTCGGGCTGCGGCAAGTCCACGCTTCTGCGCATGATTGCGGGGTTGGAGAAGATCACCGACGGTGAGATCGCCATCGACGACGAGGTCCTGAACAACGTCACCGCGTCCGAGCGGGGCCTTGCCATGGTGTTCCAAAGCTATGCGCTCTACCCGCATATGTCGGTTCGAAACAATCTCAGCTTCGGGCTGGAGAATATCTCCACCCCACGTGACGAGATCGACCAGCGCGTTAATGAAGCCGCCCGCATGTTGCAGATCGAGGATTACCTCGACCGAAAGCCCGGTCAGCTGTCTGGTGGCCAGCGCCAGCGCGTCGCCATTGGCCGCGCCGTGGTGCGCGAGCCGCGCGTGTTCCTGTTTGATGAGCCACTCTCAAACCTCGATGCAGAACTCCGCGTCGCGACGCGCGGTGAGATCAGCGCGCTTCACAAACGCCTGGGCAACACCATGGTCTACGTCACCCACGATCAGGTTGAGGCCATGACCATGGCCGACAAGATCGCCGTCCTGCGTGCCGGGAAGCTGGAACAATTCGGGCCGCCGCTGGAGTTGTTCAACGCCCCCGCCAACCGGTTCGTCGCGGGCTTTATTGGCTCGCCCAAGATGAATTTCGTCAAAGGTACAATCGGCGAAGGCGGCGCGTTCGTCAGTGAAGGTGGGGCCGAAGTGCAGATGGATACGAGCCGATTCAATTTGCGCCCCAATCAGGCCGTCGAACTGGGGGTGCGACCTAGCCACACGTCACCCGCCGATGGCGGTATCCCATTGAAGGTGCGTGCCGTCGAGCAATTGGGCACGGAAACCTTTGTCTATGGCTCAGTCGACGGGGCCGAGGAATTCGCCATGCAACTTTCGGGGCAGGTGAACATCCAGCCCGACACGGTGCAGCATGTCGCCATTGATGCAGGATCTGCGCATCTGTTCGACCTCGACACTGGCCTGTCCTGCTCAAAGTAGCAGGGCTTACACTTCCCTGATGATCTGCGCTTGACTCTTCATGTGGAACGTTCCAATAAACTGAGAATAGGAACGTTCCAAATCAACCGGAGAAAAGCATGCGTTGGGGATTGATCGGTGCAAGCACTATTGCTGCCGAGCATATGATCGGCGCGATCCGCGCCTCCGGCGGACATATTGCAACCGTCCTATCATCTAGCCCCGACCGTGCGGCCAGTTATGCCGCCACCCACGGGATTGCTGCTGGCGTCACCGACCTGGATGCTGCGATGGAAGGCGTGGAAGCCGTCTACATCTCAACCACCAATGAAAAGCACCTGCCCCAAGCGATGGCTGCCATTGCGGCGGGCAAGCATGTGCTGTGCGAAAAGCCTTTGGCCATGAGCGTCGCGGATGCGGTCGCAATGGTGCAGGCCGCGGACGCTGCTGGCGTCACTTTTGGTACTAACCACCATTTGCGAAACGCGGGCTCACATCTTGCCATCCGCGATCTGATCACGTCGGGTCGGATCGGTGATGTCCTTTCAGTCCGCGTCTTTCATGCCGTTCATTTGCCGCCGCATCTTCAGGGCTGGCGTATCGACAACCCTGATGCCGGCGGCGGTGTGATCCCCGATATCACGGTCCACGACGCAGATACCGTCCGCTTTCATCTAGGTGAGGACCCGGTCGACGTGGTAGCCACGAAGACGTCGCGCGGCATGGGGCAGGGGGTCGAAGACAGTGCGATGTCGCTCTGGTCGATGCCGTCTGGTGCAATGGTCCAGACTCATGAAAGTTTCACCCACGCCTATGCGGGAACAGGGATCGAGGTGCATGGCACCGAAGGATCAATCATCGCCCGCAACGTGATGACACAGCAACCCATTGGTGAAGTCACGCTGCGTTTTGATGGTGGTGAGCAAGCCGTCGAGTACTCCGAGCATTCTCTCTACGAGCGCGCCGTCGATCTGTTTGCCAAAGCATGTGCGGGCGAGGGCCGCCCGGCTGCGGATGGCGTGGATGGCGTCAAATCTCTGGCTGTCGCCGCTGCCGTATCGCGGGCCGCCGAAACTGGCCAACGCACGCCCGTTGACTACGGTTGGATCTGACATGTCGAAACTTGTCACAGCCGCCGAGGCCGTGGAACGGATCCAGGACAACGCGGTTGTCACCGTCTCAAGCTCCTCGGCGCTTGGCTGCCCTGATGCGGTTCTACAAGCCTTGGGTGAACGGTTTGATGCTGAAGGCGCGCCGCGCAATCTGACCACGATCCACCCGATTGCGGCGGGTGACATGTATGGCGTGAAGGGCGTGGACCATATCGCCAAGGATGGGCTGCTTGCGCGGATCATCGGCGGATCTTACCCCTCCGGCCCCTCATCGCTGCCGATGCCGTCCATCTGGCAGATGATCGTTGAAGATCGCGTCGCTGCCTATAACGTGCCATCGGGCATCCTTTATGACATGCACCGTGACGTCGCCGCCCGCCGCCCCGGCGTTCTAACGCAGGTGGGGTTGGAGACGTTTGTGGACCCGATCCGCGAAGGGTGCGCAATGAACGGGGTCGCTGCAAAAGCCCCCATTGTTCACCGCACTGAGTTTGCAGGGGATACGTGGTTGCACTTCCCCAACATTGTGCCGGACGTCGCCATCATCCGCGCCACCACCGCCGATGAAAATGGCAATCTGACCTACGAACATGAAGGCGCCTATCTGGGCGGTCTCGACCAGGCGATTGCCACACGCAATCACGGTGGCGTGGTGATCGCGCAGGTCAAGCGTATGACCGCAGCAGGATCCCTCCGGCCCCACGACGTTCATGTCCCCGGGCATCTCGTGGATCTTATCGTCCTCGCCCCGGACCAGAAACAGACCACCGAAACACCCTACGACCCCGCCATCTCGGGGGAAGTCATGCGGCCCTGGTCGTCGTTTAGCCATGCGGAGTACGGCGTTGAGAAAATCATCGCGCGCCGCGCTGCGATGGAACTGCAGGCGGGCATGACCGCAAACCTCGGCTTCGGTATCTCCGCCATGGTGCCACGCATTCTGCTGGAAGAAGGCGCCCATGACGCTGTCACCTGGGCCATCGAGCAGGGGGCCGTAGGCGGTATGCCCCTGACTGGCTTTGCCTTCGGCTGTGCCTCCAACGCGGACGCCTTCGTGCCGTCGCCCAACCAGTTCAGTTACTTTCAGGGCGGCGGGTTCGACGTGTCTTTCCTGTCGTTCATGGAGGTCGACGTGGACGGCAACGTCAACGTCTCGAAGCTCGGGAAGAAACCCTACCTGACCGCCGGGTGCGGAGGATTTGTCGACATCACGGCGCACGCAAAGAAAGTCGTCTTCAGCGGCTATTTCGAAGCCGGTGCGCAGCTTGAGCTTAAGGATGACGGCCTGCGGGTCGCCAAGCCCGGGAAGTTCACCAAGATGGTCGAAGCTGTCGAACACGTCACTTTCGCTGGTCGCCGTGCGCGGGCCCGTAAGGCTGATGTCCTTTACATCACTGAACGTTGCGTGATGCGTCTGGGCGATAAAGGCCTCGTTGCGCATGAGATCATGCCAGGGATCGACCCCGATCGCGACATCGTCGCTGTGTCCGACGGCCGAGTCACAGTGGCAGAGGATGCCGCGACCATGCCGTTAAACCTTCTGCGCAATGCACCGATGGGGCTCAACCTATGAGCGCCGCCCACCTTGATATGGAGGGCAAAATCGCCCGCATCCGCCTTGACAACCCGTCGAAGCTGAACGCGCTCACGACCGAGATGCTTGAGCAGCTTGAGGCGGCATGCGCCACGCTGGAACGCTCGCCCCAGATAGGGGCCGTGATCCTGTCCGGTGAAGGCGACCGGGCGTTCTGCGCCGGGGCTGACATCAAGGCCTGGGGGGCGCTCAGCCCGACCGAGTTTGCCCGAAACTGGGTACGTGACGGACACCGCATTTTCGACCGCTTTGCGCGGCTTTCGATCCCCACCATCGCCGCAATCCATGCGCCAGCGATGGGCGGCGGTCTGGAGCTGGCCGCCTGCGCGGACATCCGCGTCATGGCACCCATGGCCACGCTTTCCCTCCCGGAGGCGCAAGTGGGTATCGTGCCCGGCTGGGGCGGGACGAACCGGTTGCTGCGCCTGTTACCTGAGCCTGTGGTGAAGGAAATGGCCTTATTCGGCCGCAAGCTGACCGCCGACAAGGCCTGGTCCTTGGGGTTCGTGGCGGAAGTTGCAGAGAACCCGCTTGCCACAGCCGTGGCTATTGCTGAGCAGGCGGCCCAAGCCAGTCCGCGCGCCCATGAAGTGGCCAAATACCAGATCCACGCCGCCGTCGGCGAAGATCGGGCCGCGCTGATTGAGGCATTGGGCGGCGGGATGATTGGCGCCACGGATGATCGCGCCGAAGGGGTGGCCAGCTTCAAAGACAAACGCAAACCTGATTTTCCGGGGACCTGAGATATGACCGAATTGCGTGTGATCCCCTCTGCCGGTGCGACGCTCCCGGAACCCTTCAAAGCCCGTCACCTGATTGGAGGCATTTGGCAGGACAGCGCCGATGGCGCGGTGTCTGAGCGTCACTCCCCCGCCCATGGCGCACTCGTCAGTACAGCGGCCAAGGGCGGCCAGGCCGATGCTGACGCCTCCATCGCAGCCGCCCGAACCGCCTTTGATCATGGAGACTGGGCGTTCTCAAGCGGCGCGTCCCGCGCAGCGATCTTGTTGAAAGTGGCCGACCTGATTGAGCGTGACCTAGATCGCATCGCGTTGATCGAGACTTTGGAGTCCGGCAAGCCGATCAGCCAGGCGAAGGCTGAAATTGCGGGTGCGGCTGACCTTTGGCGCTATGCCGCAAGCCTCGCCCGGATGATCCACGGCGACAGCCACAACAGCCTTGGCGCGGATATGTTGGGTGTTGTGCTGAAAGAGCCCATTGGCGTCGTCTCCCTCATCACACCGTGGAACTTCCCGTTCCTTATCATCTCTCAGAAACTGCCCTTTGCACTCGCCGCAGGGTGCACAGCGGTCATCAAACCGTCCGAGTTGACGCCGTCCACCACCTGTATCCTGGGCGAATTGCTGATGGAGGCAGGCCTGCCAGCGGGTGCAGCCAACATCGTCCTGGGCTTTGGCGATCCGGTGGGTGAGATCCTCTCCACCGATCCGCGCGTTGATATGGTCAGCTTCACAGGCTCTACCGGTGTCGGCAAACGCATCAGTGCGGCGGCGTCTGGCACCCTCAAGAAGGTCTCGCTTGAGCTTGGCGGCAAAAACCCGCAAGTCATCTTCCCCGACGCCGATCTCGACCAAGCGGCAGACGCGATCACCTTTGGCGTCTACTTCAATGCGGGCGAGTGCTGCAATTCCGGGTCCCGCATCATTGTGCACGAGGACGTGGCGGAGGCTCTGACCGAAAAGGTTGTGGCACTCAGCCGCAAAGTGCCGTTCGGCGATCCGCTCGACACCGCCACACAGGTCGGCGCGATCATCAGCCCCGAGCATATGGCGAAGATCGACGGCTATGTGCAGGAGGCTGTCGCTGACGGTGCCAAGGTCGCCATCGGTGGTGCCGCCCTAAACGTCGACGGCGTTGGCCCACAATTCTACCAGCCTACCGTTGTGACGAACCTGCGCCCAGAGATGCCTATCGCGCGGGAAGAGGTGTTCGGTCCTGTCTTGTCCGTCCTAACGTTCAAGACCCTCGATGAGGCGCTAAGCCTCTGCAACGATGCAGCTTATGGTCTTTCAGCCGGTGTCTGGTCCCGCGACATGTCCACCTGTCTGGAGTTCGCGCGACGCGTGCAGGCAGGCACTGTCTGGACCAATACCTGGATGGATGGCTATCCGGAAATGCCGTTTGGCGGCGTCAAGGAAAGCGGGCAGGGACGTGAGCTCGGGCGCTACGGCCTCGATGAATTCCTGGAAGTCAAAACCGTCCAGATGCGCATCGGCAATACCCGTCAGCCCTGGGTGTCTTCCGAATGATGCAAGCGCTCGAAATCCGGCACCAGCATGTGCGTCAGCGTGGAGGGATCATCCCCCTGCATGCGTCGGATCAGCATTTCGGCCATTTTGCGCCCGGTCTCGCGCAAGTCCTCGAACACGGTGTCGATGCGCGGGCGAATATTGTCAAAGATCGGCGAGGCGCGTTTGGCAAATACATCGGCGTCTCGGCCCAGAACAGCGCCACTATCGGCCATCGCGGACAAGGTCACCAGCGCGGTGACCTCCCCCACACAGACATAGCCGTCGGGCGGCGTGTCGCTCGCGCGGCTAGCGCGCAAGGCTTCCGCAATGCGCGCGGCGGGGCTGTCGAGGGTGACACCATCGACGATTTCATGCTCCACGCCCGCATTCCGCGCCTCGCTCAAAAAGCCGTAGCGCAGATGCTGGGTAAAGGTGAACCGGTCCTCTGGCAGGATAAGCGACAGCCGCGTGCGCCCCTTGGCGACCAGCCGTTGGACGGCCTGACGGGCGAATGCTTCATTGTCGAAATCGACGTACGGATGGGGTGCGGTGAATTCGGTCCGGCCATGGCTGACAAAGGGAAAATCGTTCTCCATCAGCAGCCGGACGCGAGGGTCAAATGCCTCAGTCCGCGTGAACAGGATACCGTCCGCCAAATGGTTGCGCAGGATGTTGCGGACCGGTGCGAGGCGGTCGTCGCCCACATCATCAGGCACGACATTGACGGAATATCCGGTGCCCTGCAGCGCCTCGGTGATCCCCGAAAGAAATTCGTGCGTGAAGCCCAGAAATTCATGTTCGGTATTCAGCAGCAGTGTGACAACTTGCGTCCGGCCAGTCCGCAAGCGCCGCGCGGCTCGGTCCGGTACATATCCTGCGACAGCCGCCGCCTCGGCCACCAGCGCCCGTGTCTTCGCAGCGATTCGCGGATCGTCCGCCAGCGCACGGCTGACCGTCGCGACAGAGAAACCTGTCGTCTCCGCAAGGCTGCGCAGGGTGGGTTTTTCACCGCTTGCAGCGGTCGGCAGATCGGTCGTTTCGCGGCTCATGGCGAGAGATCGCCTTTCAGTTGCATCGCGCTCTATATTGCGCGGGATTTCAAACGTTTCAATAGCCGTCTTGCAACGCGTGATCTTTCCGCACTGCAGAAAAACTCAAGCATTTATGCTGTTGTGCAGCGATATTTGCAGATGAAAGTCTCAATTTCTGGTTGACTTCAACCGGATTTATAACGTTTTAATTCTGTCAGCCCCGGTAAGGGGATTGGTCAATAGGGAGGAAACGACATGACCATGATGAAAAAACTGCACCTCGGTGTGGCAGCGTTGGCCATTTCGGCCACCGGCGCTGTTGCGCAGGAAGTTGAGGTTCTGCACTGGTGGACCTCGGGTGGCGAAGCGGCCGCTCTGAACGTTCTGCGCGAAGACCTCGCCGGTGGCGGCATCGGCTGGACCGACATGCCGGTCGCGGGTGGCGGCGGCTCTGACGCCATGACCGTTCTGCGCGCGCGGGTCACCGCAGGCGATCCGCCCACCGCCGTGCAAATGCTCGGATTCGCGATCCAGGACTGGGCCGCCGAAGGCGCGCTGGCGGACCTGAACGCCCTGGCGGAAGAGCAGAACTGGAACGAAGTTGTTCCCGAAGCCCTTCAGGCCTTCTCGACCTATGACGGCAACTGGGTTGCCGCGCCGGTCAATGTGCACTCGACTAACTGGGTCTGGGCCAACACTGCCCTGATGGAAGAACTCGGCATCGAACAGCCCGGTTCTTGGGAAGAGTTCGTCGCGGCCATGCAGACCGCACAGGATGCGGGCTACACCGCGCTGGCCCATGGTGGTCAGGCTTGGCAGGACGCCACGATCTTCGACTCGATCGCAATGGGCGCCGGCGGCCCCGAATTCTATCAGGCAGCCTTCGTTGACCTCGACCCCGAAGCTCTTGGCGGCGCCGAGATGGTCGAAGCCTTCAACCGCATGGCAACCCTGCGCGGTTTCGTGGATGACAACTTCTCGGGCCGCGACTGGAACCTAGCCACGGCCATGGTCATCAACGGCGAAGCGCTGTTCCAGATCATGGGTGACTGGGCAAAGGGTGAATTCGTTAACGCGGGCATGACCGCTGGCGAAGAATTCCAGTGCTTCCGCGTTCCCGGGTCAGAAGGCACCGTGACCTTCAACTCCGACCAGTTCGCAATGTTCAATGTCGAAGGCGATGCGGCGGACAGCCAAGTCGCAATGGCGTCTGCCGTGATGAGCCCGGAATTCCAGATCGCGTTCAACGTGGTCAAAGGCTCTGCGCCCGCACGGACTGACATCGACCCGTCCTCGTTCGACGCTTGTGGTCAGGCCGCTATGGCCGATCTGGCCGCTGCCGGTGATGCAGGCACGCTGTTTGGCTCCATGGCCCATGGCCACGCCAACCCGCCGTCGATCCAGAACGCGATGTATGACGTGATCACCGCGCACTTCAACGGTGAGTTCGACGCCGAAACGGCGGCCGAAGAAATGGTCACCGCAGTTGAGTTGGCTCAGTAATCACTGACTTCGGACCGGCCCTGACATCGGGGCCGGTCCACCCCAAGACAACCACCCGATTTCGAAGGAGAGGCCCCATGGCCGCCACCGATCCCATGCTGGACAGCGGTGCGGATTTCCGCACGCGTTTGCAGACCTGGCTGCCCAAGATCGTGCTCGCCCCGTCCTTCGCGGTGATGGTCATCTTCGTCTACGGCTTCATCGCCTTCACCATCTATCTCAGCTTCACAGACAGCCGCATGTTGCCGAGCTACGATCTGGTGGGTTGGCAGAACTACGAGCGCCTGTTCCGCGTCCGCCAGTGGGACACGGCGATCATCAACCTCGGAATTTTCGCAGGCCTCTATATCGTGATTTCCACGATCATCGGACTGCTGCTGGCGATCTTCCTTGATCAGAAAATCCGCGGCGAAGGCTTTCTGCGCCCGATCTTCCTTTACCCCATGGCACTCAGCTTCATCGTGACCGGCACCGCGTGGAAATGGATCCTCGATCCGGCCATCGGGCTCGAGACAACCATGCACCGCTGGGGGTGGGAAAGCTTCCAGTTCGACTGGATCAAAGACAGCGACATGGCGATCTACACCATCGTCATCGCCGCCGTCTGGCAAAGCTCCGGCTTCGTCATGGCCATGTTCCTCGCGGGCCTGCGCGGGATCGACAACGAAATCCTGAAGGCCGCGCAGATGGACGGCGCGTCGAATTTCCAGATGTACCGTCGGATCATCCTGCCACAGCTGCGTCCGGCCTTTCTGAGCGCCTTCGTGATCCTGTCGCACCTCGCGATCAAATCCTATGACCTCGTCGTTGCGATGACGGACGGCGGGCCGGGCACCTCCACATGGCTGCCTGCGCTCTTCATGTACGAATACACCTTCACGCGGAACCAGATGGGGATCGGTGCCTCTTCGGCCGTGATCATGTTGATGACCATCGCCGCGATCATGGTCCCCTACCTCTACGCTGAACTGAAGGAGCAGAAGTGATGGCCGTTGCATCGTCAGACACTGCGATCCGCTCTTCCAACGTGACGCGGACCTTCATCTACCTGTTCCTGTTGCTCTTCGCGTTGTTCTACCTGATGCCGCTTGGCATCATGCTGGTGAACTCGCTGAAGCCCCTCAGTGAGATCACCTCCGGTGGCATGATCGCCATGCCGAACGAATGGACGATTGAGCCTTGGCTGTCAGCATGGTCCACGGCCCAGATCGGGGTCGAACCCACGGGCCTGCGCCCCTACTTCATCAACTCCATCGCAATGGCGGTGCCCGCCGTCGCCATCTCGACTGTCGCGGGCGCGCTCAACGGTTACGTGCTGACGAAATGGCACTTCCAGGGCGCGACGTGGATCTTCGGCCTCCTGCTCTTCTCCTGCTTCATCCCGTTTCAGATCGTCCTGATCCCAATGGCGCGTATCCTTGGGCTGTTGGAGATTGCAGGCACCACCTACGGCCTGATCCTGGTCCACGTGGTCTACGGCATCGGCTTCTCGACGCTCTATTTCCGCAACTATTACGCGGCCTTCCCGACCGAGCTTGTGCGCGCTGCCCAAATCGACGGGGCCGGGTTCTTCCAGATCTTCTGGCGAATCATGCTGCCGTCCTCCGGCCCTATCATCGCGGTCTGCTGCATCTGGCAGTTCACCAACATCTGGAACGACTTCCTGTTCGGCGCGTCCTTCGCTTCGGGTGACGCGGCACCGATGACCGTCGCGCTCAACAATCTGGTGAACTCGTCCACGGGCGAGCGCCCCTACAACGTCCACTTCGCTGGCGCCATCATGGCCGCTGGTCCCACACTTCTCGTCTACATCGTGGCCGGTCGATACTTCGTCCGCGGCCTGATGGCTGGCAGCGTCAAAGGATAAGTCCGATGGGTTTTCTCGACATCAACAACGTCACCAAATCCTATGGCGCGGTGGAGGTCCTGCATAAGGTCGACATCCAGGTGGATGAGGGTGAATTCCTTGTCCTCGTCGGCCCGTCCGGCTGCGGCAAGTCCACGCTTCTAAACATGATTGCGGGGCTTGAGGGGATTTCCTCCGGCGAGATTGCCATCAAGGATCGCGTGGTCAATAACATCACGCCGTCCAAGCGCAACATCGCGATGGTGTTCCAATCCTATGCACTCTACCCGAACATGACGGTGGGTCAGAACATCACGTTTGGCCTTGAAATGCAGGGGACTCCGAAGCCCGAACGGGACAAGGCGATGGCTGAGGTTGCGAGCCTTTTGCAGATTGAGAATTTGCTGGACCGCAAGCCGGGGCAGTTGTCGGGGGGGCAGCGGCAGCGGGTGGCGATGGGGCGCGCGCTGGTGCGGGACCCAGATGTGTTCCTGTTTGATGAGCCGCTCTCGAACCTTGACGCCAAACTCCGCGTCGACATGCGGACAGAGATCAAGAAGCTGCACCAGAAGCTGGGCACGACCATCGTTTACGTGACGCACGACCAGATCGAGGCGATGACGCTGAGCACCCGGATCGCGGTCATGTACGATGGCTACGTCCAGCAGCTTGGCACGCCAAAGGAGATCTACGACACGCCCGCAAACATCTTCGTTGCGACGTTTATGGGATCGCCGGCCATGAATGTCCTTCCGGCGCAACTGATTGAAATGAATGGCGCAATTCATGCGGAAGTTGCGGGCGCAGACGGACCGAAACATCTTCGGATCGAAGATGCACCGGACGCTTACGGCAATTATGTCGGCAAATCCGTGATGCTCGGCATCCGGCCCGAAGCCATCACCGATCCCGAGGGCGCAGACCGAAATGCGAAGAATATCCAGAGCCTGGCCAACCAGGTTACGGTCACAGAACCGGCGGGCGCCGACACGTTTGTGACGATGTCGCTGGGTGGAAAGGATTGCGTTGCGCGGATGCGTGCGGATGCGGAAGCGAACCCGGGTCAGCCGTTCGAATTTGCCGTGAACATGGACAAGGCCGTCCTGTTCGACCCGCAAACCGAGGCGCGGCTTGCCTGAAAACCGCGTGTAATTATCGCGTAATTATTCTGTAGTTTTTCTGTAATTACAATTGTAGTGCACCCGTCTTTTTTGGACTTGGAATTGGAACGTTCCAAATATATGCAGAGAGGGCAATGAGCGACGCAGATATCATCATCGTCGGCTCCGGCATGGGGGGCGCGACACTTGCGGCGGGGCTGAAGGGCTCCGGCCTCAAAGTGCTGATCGTTGAGCGCGGCCAGTTGCTTCGGGACAGCCCAGAGGCACGCGACGCGGACGCGATTTTCCGGGACGGCCATTACCGCCCGGATGAGACCTGGCTCACCCCGGATGGGACCCGCTTCAACCCCGGCAACTACGCCTATGTCGGCGGCAACTCGAAATTCTACGGTGCTGTGATGTTGCGGTATCGCGAAGCGGATTTCGCGCAGCACTGGCCCATCGACCATGCGACACTCGCACCGTTCTACGCGCGCGCCGAGGCGCTTTTCAAAGTGCGCGGCGATACCAGCGCCGACCCGACTGAGCCGCCGCACGACGCGCCCTATTCCTTTCCGCCCGTCCCCCACGAATCCGATATTGTCGATCTCGCCATTCGCCTGAAGCGTATCGGGCTGACCCCATCGCCACTTCCGCTTGCCGTGGACCTCGATCGCTGGCTCGCCCGAGGGGCCACGCCGTGGGATGCGCATCCCGACACCAATGGCGGCAAGCTCGATGCGGAAAGCGCCGCTTTGGCCGATGCGATGGAAGACCGCAACATCACCCTGCGCACCGGCGTAACCGTGCGCAGGATCGAAACCGACGGAGACCGCGTCACAGGTTTGATCACATCTGGCGGGCGCCTGACCGCCCCGCGTATCGTGATTGCCGCAGGCGCGGTGCATACTGCCGCACTGCTGCTGCGCTCGGACAATGAGGGCCATCCCAACGGGCTTGCAAACAGCTCCGATCAGGTTGGCCGCAACTTCATGAACCACAACGCCAGCGCCGTTCTCGCGTTGAGCCATAGGCGCAATCGCTCGGTCTACCAGAAGACCCTTCAGATCAACGATTGGTATGCCGAAGGGCTGGGCAATGTGCAGCTTTTGGGCCGTGTCTCGACCCCGATCCTTGCGGCGCAGACGGGTCTGCCCAAACCAATGGCGGCTTTGATCGCGAACCGCGCGATTGATTTTTACGCCATGTCCGAGGACCTGCCGAACCCCGATAGCCGGGTGACGGTGCAGGGAGATGACATCGTGCTCGATTGGAAACGCTCAAACTGGGAGGCGCATCTTGCGCTGGTCTCGCGGCTCAAGACATCGCTGAAGAAGGCGGGTTTCCCGGTTGTCCTGTCGAAGGCCTTTGACCGCCGCACGCCGTCTCATCAATGCGGCACGGCGCGGTTGGGCGACGATCCGGCGGTTTCGGTCTGTGACCCGTTCGGCAAGGCCCATGACCTTGATAACCTGTACATCTGTGACGCGTCCCTTTTGCCGACCTCGGCCGCGGTGAACCCGTCGCTGACCATCGCCGCACTTGCGTTGCGGCAAGCTGACTATCTGAAGGACACCACATGAAGGCGCTTATCACAGGCGGGCAGCAGGGCATCGGCCTTGGGATTGCGCGGGCGCTCAATGACGCGGGCTGGCAGATTGCCATCGCGTCCGAGCAGCCCAATGCAGACCTGCCGTTTGAGGCCAGCTACTATCAGCATGATGTTCGCGACGTTGATGCAATTCCCGCGCTTCTCGATGGGATCGGCCCGATCAACACTTTTGTCTCCAACGCCGGTGTTGGCGCGATGCGGCGCGGTGATCTGTTGGACATGACGCCGGAGAGTTTCGACCGCTGCCACGCCATCAACACGCGCGGTGCGTTCTTTCTTGCACAAGAAGTTGCGCGGCGGATGCTGTCCCAACCCGCCGACCCGTTTCGGTCCATCACCTTCATCACTTCCGTCAGCGCGTCCATGACCAACCCGGACCGTGCCGAATACAATGCGTCGAAGGCTGCCACGGCCTCGCTTGCGCAAGCCTTCGCGCTGCGTTTGGCGACCGAGGGGATTGGCGTTTACGACATCCGTCCGGGCATCATTGAAACGCCAATGACCGCCCCTGTGGCCGACCGCTACAATCCCCGCATCCCCGAGTTGATCCCGCAAGCCCGTTGGGGCCAACCCGCCGATATCGGCGCAGTCATGGTCCCGCTCGCGCGTGGTGACTTCGCCTATTCGACCGGTGCGGTGATCCCCGTCGATGGCGGCATGACAATCCAGAGCTTCTGAGGACCCATGACTGAATCCTACGATTTCCTGATCATCGGTGGCGGCTCGGCCGGGTCGGTTATTGCCAGTCGGTTGAGTGAGAACCCGGATGTCTCCGTCTGCCTGTTGGAGGCTGGAGGATCGGACCGTCACCCGTTCTTCCACCTGCCTGCCGGGTTCGCGAAGATGACCAAGGGCATCGGGTCGTGGGGTTGGTCGACGACGCCGCAAAAGCACATGCAAGACAAGGTGTTCACCTACACGCAGGCCAAGGTGATTGGTGGTGGTTCTGCCATCAATGCGCAGATCTACACGCGGGGCCATCCGCATGATTACGATGAATGGCGCCAGATGGGGTGTGAGGGGTGGAGCTATGAGGATGTCCTTCCCTATTTCCGCAAGTCGGAGGGCAATGACACCTATTCGGGCCGCTATCACGGGCAGGACGGGCCGCTTGGCGTGTCGAAACCCGCCGCGCCCTTGCCGATTTGCGAGGCCTATTTCGAGGCGGCGAAGGCAGTTGGCATTCCGTTCAATGAGGATGTGACGGGTGAGGTGCAGGAGGGCGCGGCGTACTACCAGCTGACGCAGAAGAATGCCCGCCGGTCGTCCGCGGCGATGGCGTTTCTGCATCCTAACAAGCGGCGTGCGAACCTGACGGTGAAGCTCGGCGCGCAGGTGCGGCGGATGCTGTTTGACAAGGGCAGGGCGGTGGGCGTCGAGATGCTCGACCGGTCGCTGATCCATGCGGGGACAGAGGTGATCCTGTGTTCGGGCGCCATTGGATCGCCGCGTCTGCTGCAGCTGAGCGGAGTGGGGCCTGCCGATGAATTGCGGGCGCTTGGGATTGATGTGCTGTTGGACCAGTCGAAGGTGGGCGCGAACCTGCAGGATCATCTTGACCTTTATTGCATTTGCGAGGTGTCGGGTCCGCACACCTATGATCGGTTTGCCAAGCCGCATCTGAGTGCCTTGGCGGGTTTGCAGTATCTGTTCACGAAGACCGGACCTGTTGCCTCAAGCCTCTTCGAGACGGGCGGGTTCTGGTATGCCGACCCGGATGCGCGATCGCCTGATTTGCAGTTTCATCTGGGTCTTGGGACAGGGATTGAGGCGGGGGTTGCCGCGATGCCGGAGGGTGGGGTGACGCTGAATTCCTGCTACCTGCGCCCACGGTCGCGGGGTTCGGTCCGGTTGCAATCGGCGGATCCGACCAAGGCGCCGCTGATCGACCCGAATTACTGTGCCGACCCGCAGGATCGCGCCATGTCGATCCGTGGCCTCAAGCTGACGCAGGAGATCTTGAGCCAGGCCCCGCTGAAACCCTTCATCAAGGCCGAACGTCTGCCCGGTCCGGATATCCAAACCGACGACGACTATTTCAACTTCATCTGCCAGCACTCGAAGACATCGCACCATTGTGCGGGCACCTGTGCGATGGGGCCGGGGGACAGTGCTGTGGTGACGCCACGGCTGCGGTTCAACGGGATCGAGAAGCTGCGCGTCGCGGATGCGTCGATCATGCCCAATGTCGTCTCCTCCAACACCAACGCGCCCACGATCATGATTGGCGAGAAGGCCGCCGATATGATCCGCGAAGATCACGGGATTTAGGCTATGAAACTGCCAACTTACGCAGGAACGCTGGAAGACTACGCCCTCATGGGGGACCCGCTGGTTCCGCGCGCGCCAATGGTCCCGCTGACCCGCACAGCCTTTGCCGCCGCGCATGTTGTCAGCGACCCGCTGAACGAGCGTGATCCGTGGCAAGGCCGCCCTGCCGTCGATTGGGACGCCACATTGCGGTTCCGCGAAAAACTGTGGGATCAGGGTCTTGGCCTGGCCGAGGCGATGGACACCGCACAGCGTGGGATGGGTGTGGATTGGGATACGGCGAAAGAGCTGATCCAGCGCACGATGCGCGCGGCCAAGGCCCATCCGATGAAACCCCGTGTCGCCTGCGGGGCTGGGACGGATCATGTGCCGCTGAAAGACCTGACCGATCCCGTCCGCATCAAGGCCGCCTACACGGAACAGATGGATGCGATCGAGGCTGAAGACGGCCAATTGATCCTTATGGCCAGCCGCGCCCTTCCGGCCATTGGCGCAGGCCCTGAGACCTACGCTCGTGTCTATGACGATTTGATCGCGCAGGCGACGCAGCCGGTAATCCTGCATTGGCTTGGCGATATGTTTGACCCGGCGCTGAAGGGCTATTGGGGTGGAACCTCCATCGACGAGGCAAACGCCATCGTCCTGGACCTCATCACTCGCAACGCTGCGAAGATCGACGGCATTAAAATTTCCCTGCTCGACCAAAGCCACGAAGAAGCTTTCCGCGCGCAACTGCCCGAAGGTGTGCGCCTTTATACCGGCGATGATTTCAACTACGCGCCCTTGATCGAGGGGGACGGCACGCACCATTCACACGCGCTTCTGGGCATCTTCGCGGCCATCGCCCCGGCAGCGAGCCAAGCCCTTGAAGCGCTCGCTCAAAACGATCGCGCGACCTACCACGCCCTTCTCGCGCCCACCGTCCCGCTTAGCCGCGAAATCTTCAAAGCCCCAACTCAATTCTACAAGGCAGGCATCGCGTTCCTGTCATGGCTGAACGGCTATCAGACCCACTTCATTATGCCCGCAGGCTTCCAATCCTCGCGCGAGATCACCCATTATGCCGAGGTCTTCCGCCTGGCGGATCAGGCCCGCCTGTTGACCGACCCGGACCTTGCCACGCACCGGATGCAACAGCTGCTTTCCATACACGGTTTCGGCGGATAACAACGCGCCATGAGCCGCCGCCCCACCATTCTTGACGTTGCTGCCAAAGCGGGCGTGTCCAAATCGACGGTGTCGCTTGTTCTGCAAAACTCCAAGCAGGTGAAAGACGAAACCCGCGAGGCGGTACGGGGCGCGATGGCGGAGATCGGTTATGTCTACAACCGCGCTGCGGCGCAGATGCGCTCTCAATCGGCTGGGCTTGTGGGGCTTGTTATCAACGATCTGCGCAACCCGTTCTTCACGGAATTCGCTACTGTTCTGCAGATGACGCTGGCCGCGAAAGGCTACGCGACCGTGATCGCGAATTCTGATGAGGACGCGGACCTGCAAGCCAAACTCGTAGGGTCCATGATCGAACACGGCGTCTCGGCCCTTGTCGTTTCTCCCGCTTATGGCGATGGCGGCGCGGCGTTTGACCAGATTGAGCGTGCGGGCCTTCCGGCCATTCAGGTCCTGCGCAAGACCGACGCGCGCACGGGCCTGTTCCCGTTCGCCAGCTTCGACTACGCCGCAGGGTCTGCGCGCGCCACGCGCCATCTGATGAACCAGGGCGCGCAAAACATCGCCTTTGTTGGCGGCGTTGAGGGGCGCGAGATCACTGAAGAGCGCAAATCCGGCTATCTGGCTGAGATGAAGCGCGTGGGCGCCAATCCGATCACGTTTCACGGGCGCAGCACGCGCGCATTCGGGGTTGAGACGGCCCCTGCGTTGATCGAGGCCGGCGCGGATGCTGCCGTCTGCTTCAACGATCTTGTGGCCCTTGGCCTGCACGCCGGTTTCGCCCGGGCGGGCAAGGTTCTGGGGACGGATTTCCGCATCGTCGGGTTTGACGACATCGAGGATTGCGCCTTGGTCTGGCCGCAACTGTCTTCTGTGGCCTGCGATATTGACGGCTTTGCCCGCGCCACGGCGGATCGCCTGCTGGCCTGGATGCAGAATAGCGAAACACCACCGCCTGATCATCGTGCACCGGTCGATCTGGTGGCCCGCACCTCTAGCACGGGACGAATTACATGAACGCTGACGCTTTCCTCCGCTCTCTCTTTGCCCGCGCGGTCGAAGTGGCTGACCCGATGCAATCGCTTGCTGCCGCGTTGCCGCCAAAACCCGAAGGCCGCGTCCTTGTGATTGGGGCGGGTAAGGCCAGTGCCCGTATGGCCGAAGCGGTGGAGGCCGAGTGGGGGCCTTGTGAAGGCTTCGTCATCACCCGTTACGGCTATGCGCGCCCCTGTCAGGGCATCGAAATCGTCGAGGCTTCGCATCCCGTGCCCGACGCGGCGGGAGAGCAAGCCACCAAGCGCCTTCTCGAAATTCTTGCGACAGCGGGCGAAGATGACTTTGTGCTCGCGTTGATTTCGGGGGGTGGGTCCGCGTTGCTGACCGCGCCAGCCGGTGACATCACGCTTACGGAGAAGCAGGCGCTGACACAGGCGCTTTTGGCCTCAGGCGCGCCGATCAGTGAGATCAATGGCGTCCGCAAGGAGCTGTCCGCTGTGAAAGGTGGGCGACTTGCGGTGGCGGCCTATCCTGCGCGGATGCTGGCCCTGATGATCTCGGACGTGCCGGGCGACAGGCCTGGCGACATCGCCAGTGGCCCGACCGTGGGCAATACAGGCTCTGCCGCGCAAGCGCTGGATACGCTGGATGAATGGGGGGTGATCGCGCCGCCCGCGATCCGGGCGTATCTTGAGGCAGGCGGCGATCCGGTTCTGCCTGACGATCCGCGCCTCGCCCGGGTTGAGAATGTGATCTATGCCGCCCCGTCGCAATCGCTTGCCGCTGCCGCCGATCTGGCGGAGGAGCAGGGCTATCATGTCGAGATCCTTGGGGATTCGATTGAAGGTGAAGCGCGCAATGTCGCGGTCACCCATGCCGAAATCGCCAATGCCGCCAAACCGGGCACGCTGGTCCTGTCGGGGGGCGAGTTAACCGTCACGCGCCGCGGTGACGGTGTCGGCGGCCCAAATGCGGAATACGCCTTGGCCTTGGCAATCGAGTTGCAGGGCGCTGCCAATATCCACGCCATCGCCTGCGATACGGATGGGGTCGATGGGGCTGCCGAGGTTGCGGGGGCGGTCATCGGGCCAGATACTTTGGCCAAGGCCCGTGCTGCCGGGATCGACCCGGATGCGGCTTTGGCCAACAACGACGCCCATTCCTTTTTTGCCGCCATTGACGATCAGGTCGTGCCTGGCCCGACCCTGACCAACGTGAACGATTTCCGCGCCATCCTTGTCGGCCCGGCTTCCTGAAGGACTTTTGACATGCTGATCCACACTGTTTTGCTTGAACCGGCGTCCGACACGGCGCAGGCCGCCTTTGATGAGGCGATGGCGATCCTTGAACAAGTGGCGTCGAACCTGCCGGGAATGATTGCCTTTCACCACGGGCCCAACCGCGATTTCGAGAAGAAGAGCCAAGCCTATCCCTATGGCTTCACCTGCATGTTCGAAGATCAGGCGGCGCTTGAGGCCTATGCCGCTGACCCTGAGCATCAACGCGCGGGCGGGATGTTGGTGGCAAATTGCCGGAACGGGGCGGATGGGATTTTCGTCTCGGACCTGGAGGTCTGACTGGCGCGCAGGGGCAATCCGGGGCAAGGTGTCGGCAGAGCAGACAATCGCGGACCAACCGCCATGGCCGACCAAACATCTCTGGGTCTTTTCTACGTCGCTGATGGTCTGCGGCTTGAAAAGCAGTCATGGCTATTGGCGGCCAGTCTGAAGGCGGCCCATGATGGGGACGACCGGGTCAAGCAATTTGCCTATGTGTCCGAGGCGTATCGGCCAGAGCTGAGCGATCTGACCCATGCCATGTTCGAGGTCTGCGGGGTTGAGCTGCGCACGCTGGCCAAGCCACCCAAGTGGAAAGGGCCGTACCCGCACGGCAACAAGATCGTTGCGGCGTGCGACACGCGCGGGACGACGCATTCCATCTTTCTGGACACCGACATGGCCTGCACGCGGAGCCTGGCGGAGTTCATGGAGCTTGCGCCCGATACCGTAAGCGCCGCGCCGGAGGGGCGCCCGACATGGGGCGGCAAGAATGCCCGCTGGACCCGAGCTTACGCGCATTTCGACATGACCGTGCCGACGGAGCGCGTGCGCCTGCTGCGCGGCACAAAGATGGAATATGTCCCCTATTACAACGCGGGCTTCATCGCGTTTCCCGAAGCGGCCCATCCCAAGGATCGCCTGCGGTTCCCGGAGCATTGGCTGGACACGGCGCTGGATTTTGACAAGCGCTGCAAGATTGCCAACAAGCGCCCCTGGTTGGATCAGATCAGCCTGCCGCTGACGATCAAACGTTTTGGCTACAAAACCCGCGTACTGGATGAGTTGCACAACTACTCGCTCTCGCACCGCGGGGATTATTCCAAGACGCCCGATGCGGTGATCCTGCACTACCACCGGATGCGGTTCCTCTACCAATCGCCGCAATGGCCGGGCCTGCGCGATACCCTTCTGGACACGGTGCCGAGCGGCCATCGTGACAGGATCGCGGCCTGGGTGGCGGACGTGGAAAGCTCGCTCGATCCAGCGCCGGACGAGACCTAGGAAAATTGCGGTTTTCCGGGCAGAAACCTCGAGGTTTCCGGCCTCCTAAAGCAGCGCCTCGATCTCGGGCCGCGATGGCATCGAAGCTGCCGTTCCGTGTTTGGTCACCGACAGCGCAGCCACTGCTGTGGCGAAGCACAGGGCTGCCTCAACTATCTGCCCTTCGGCCATCGCCGTCGCGAAACCGCCGTTGAAGGCATCGCCTGCGCCGGTTGTATCTACGACTGGGCCTGCGTTCATGGGCTTTGCGTGCACGGCATCCTTGCCGTCCCAGAACAGCGCACCGTTCTCTCCCAAGGTAATCAGCGCGCCCCTTCGCACGCCTTGCGCCAGCAAGGCTTTCGCAGCGGCCAACGCATCCTCCGGCCCTGTCACTCGGCAGCCGGTCAATTCCTCTGCCTCGGTCTCGTTAGGGGTGACGTAATCGCACAGCGCCAGCATCCCCTCTGGCAGGTCAGCGGCGGGGGCGGGGTTGAGGATGGTGGTGACACCCGCCTCTGCCGCGATCTGCAAGAACCGCTCCGCCGCGTCCATGGGCTGTTCCAACTGGGTCATCGCCACTTTGGCGCCTGCAATCGCGCGGGCCTGAGCTTCCACATCCGCCACGCCAATCGCACCGGCGGCCCCCGGCACAATCACGATGGCGTTCTTGCCTGTCGCCTCTTCGATGAAGATGCCTGCTGAGCCCGTCGGCCGCTCAGGGTCTTCTATCACCAGCGGCCTCACGCCGGCCTCGGCCCACACGTCGCGCCCCATCTGCCCGAACGTGTCCGCGCCGATCCGGCTGAGAAAGCCCACATCGCCGCCTGCTTTCGCCGCGGCGACGGCCTGGTTGGAGCCTTTGCCGCCCGGTCCAAGCTGGAACCCTGTTCCCAGGAGTGTTTGGCCGGTCACCGGCATCTTCTCGGTCCGGTAGGCGGCGTCGGCGACGAAGACGCCGAGGATGATGATATCGGGCATGCGACCCCTCTTTCCCTTGCTGAAACAGCGAAGCATGATGGCCACAACTTATTCAAGGGAGAGACGCGATGCGGTTCGTGAGATGGGGTGAGGCCGGTTCGGAAAAGCCGGGGGTTCTGGACGCCGGGGGCCAAGTGCGCGACCTGAGCGGGGTCACGGGCGATATCGATGGCGCGTTCCTTGCGGCACTCCCCGAGATCGATGTCGAAAGCCTGCCCCCGGTCGGGGACACGCGCCTTGGTGCATGCGTCGCGCGGCCCGGCAAGTTGGTCTGCGTTGGCCTCAATTATGCGGACCACGCGGCTGAGGGCGGCTGGGACGTGCCGACCGAGCCTGTGCTTTTCATGAAAGCCACCACCGCGATTTCCGGCCCCCATGACCCCGTGATCCTCCCGCCCGGCAGCCAAAAGACCGATTGGGAGGTCGAACTGGGCATCATCATCGGCCAAACCGCCAAACACGCCTCGGATGGCGCGGCCCAAATTGCTGGCTATTGTGTGGTCAACGATGTGTCCGAGCGGGCGTACCAGCAAGAGATGGGCGGCCAATGGACCAAGGGCAAAAGCTACGACACGTTTGCGCCGATTGGTCCGTGGTTGGTGACGGCGGATGAGTTGGGCGAGCCCACGGGGCGGTCGATCTGGCTGGAGGTTGATGGCCAGCGCATGCAGGACGGCACAACCGATACGATGATCTTCAAGCCCGCTTTCCTTGTCGAATACATCTCGCGCTTCATGACGTTGGAGCCGGGCGACGTGATCATCACCGGCACGCCCCCGGGTGTTGGTATGGGCAAGCGCCCGCAGGTCTTTCTGCGTGATGGGCAGGAGATGCGGTTGGGCATCGACGGACTTGGAGAACAGCGCCTTCCGGTGCGCGCCGCGTGAACATCGCGGGCTGGCTTGCCCGAACCGCCGCCACACGCGGCGAAACCCCGGCGCTTCTGCTGGGCGCGGACCTTGTGGCCAGTTATGGGAAATTCGCCGAGCGCGCCGCC
Source organism: uncultured Roseicyclus sp. (assembly GCA_947489665.1). GTDB lineage: Bacteria > Pseudomonadota > Alphaproteobacteria > Rhodobacterales > Rhodobacteraceae > Gymnodinialimonas. Next base: position 312,354 of record CANLEH010000001.1, read on the forward strand.
CGCATTGCAGGCGGCCTGCGCGTTCATGGCATTGCGCCGGGGGACCGGGTTGGCATCTATGCCAAGAACTGCCCGGACTATCTGATCGCTATGTTTGGCATCTGGTGGGCGGGGGCCGTTGCCGTTCCGGTGAATGCCAAGCTGCATCCGAAAGAGGCGGCGTTCATCCTTGACGATGCGGGCGCGACGCTTTGCTTTGTGAGTGATGGCCTTGATGCGCCGAACGCGGTCCCCTTCGGCACCATCACCGCCGATCCCATTCCCCTCGCCTCATGTGACGCATCGGACCTCGCCTGGCTGTTCTACACCTCTGGCACCACGGGCAAACCCAAGGGCGTTCAGATCACCCATGGCATGATTGCCGCGACCTCAACCTGTTACCCTATCGACGTGGACCCGGTCAGCCCGGACGACGCGGCGCTTTATGCGGCCCCGATGAGCCATGGGGCAGGCATCTACGCGCCCATTCACGTTCGCATGGGCGCGCGCCATATTGCGCCTGCCTCGGGCGGCTTTGACCCAGCTGAAGTCTTGGCTTTGTCCAAAGCCCATGGCCCGACCTCCATGTTCATGGCGCCCACCATGGTCCGCCGTCTGCTGGATGAGGCCAAGGCGTGCGGCGAGGTGGGCCACGGGATCAAGACCATCGTCTATGGTGGCGGTCCGATGTACCGCGCCGATATTGAGGATGCGGTCGCGTGGATGGGTCCGAAATTCGTGCAGATCTACGGGCAAGGTGAGTGTCCCATGGCGATCACGGCGCTGTCTCGCGCTGATGTCGCGGACCGAACGCACCCGCGCTGGGGTGCACGCTTGCTTTCTGTTGGACGCGCGCAGTCCTTGGTGGAGGTCAAGGTGGATGCCGCGCCGGGTGAAATCGGCGAGATCATGGTGAAGGGTGCGCCTGTTATGCCGGGTTACTGGCAAAACTCAGATGCGACACAGAAGACGCTAAAGGAAGGTTGGCTGATGACCGGGGATGTCGGCATGCTGGACGAAGATGGCTATCTGACCCTGCAGGACCGCTCAAAGGATGTGATCATCTCGGGCGGGTCAAACATCTATCCACGTGAGGTGGAAGAGGCTCTGCTGACCCACCCGTCTGTCGTCGAGGTCTCGGTCGTTGGCCGCCCAAGCGCGGAGTGGGGCGAGGATGTTGTCGCCTTTGTAGTGGGGTCCGACCTGGATGAGGCGGCGCTCGATGCCCATTGCCTGTCTCAGATCGCACGCTTCAAACGGCCCAAGGCCTATATCGCCGTGGCGGAGCTTCCGAAGAACAATTACGGCAAGGTTTTGAAGACCGAGCTCCGCAAAAGGTTGTGAGAACCGCAACAGGGGGGAGAAATCGCGCGCCCTCTCCTTGTTGCCAATGCTCGCGCGGCCTACATCGCCAAGGCAATGAAACGTTTTATTCCGTTCCTGAAATCCGAGCCTCTGGTGTCGGTCATCCGCCTGCAGGGCGCGATTGCGGCTGGCGCGCGGGGCGGGATCAGTGATGCGGGCTATGCCAGCGTGATCGAAAAGGCGTTTGCCAAGGGCAAGCCCGCGACGGTGGCGCTGTCGATCAATTCGCCCGGCGGCTCGCCTGTTCAATCGGCTCTGGTCGCGGCGCGCATCCGGCGGCTGGCCGAAGAGAAAGAGATCAAGGTCCATTCCTTTGTCGAGGATGTGGCGGCCTCGGGTGGTTACTGGCTGGCCTGTGCGGGCGATGAAATCTGGGTCGACCCGTCGTCCATCGTCGGCTCCATCGGCGTGATTTCGGCGAGCTTCGGCTTTGTGGAGGCGATGCAGAAGATCGGTGTGGAACGGCGCGTGCATACGGCGGGCGAGGATAAATCCATCCTCGATCCGTTCCGGCCCGAACGCGCAGAAGACATCGAACGCCTCAAGGACATACAGCGCGATATCCATGCCGCGTTCATCGACCATGTGAAAGCGCGGCGTGGCGACAAGCTGGCCGATCAGGACCTGTTCACAGGTGCGTTCTGGACCGGAGCGAAGGGCGTAGAGCTTGGGCTTGCCGATGGCATCGGGCACCTCGTGCCCAAGATGAAAGAGCTTTACGGCGACAAGGTGCGCTTTGCTGTGCACGGGCCGAAAAAAGGCCTGCTGTCGCGGTTTGGCGCGCAGATCATGGAAGATGTGGACCTTGGCCTGCAGGAGCGTGCGCTTTACGCACGGTATGGCCTGTCGTGATGATCAAGATCATTTCCCTTTTCCTCATTGGCATGGCGGTGCTGGCAATGTTTGGCCGGTTGCGATGGCCCGGCGGCGCCAAAGGCGTGGGCCGTGAAAAGCGGGGCGCGCTTCCCAAACCCAAGACCTGCCCGAAATGCGGTCGCATGAACCTGCGTGGCGGTCCGTGCCGCGCCTGCCGCGAGGGCGGGAATGGCTGACGAGTTCGGTTTTGCGATCCTCGGACTGGTGATCCTGCTTCTGGCGGGCGACGTGTTGGTCAAAGGGGCGGTCAACCTGGCCCTGCGTCTTGGCATTCCTGCGTTGATCGTATCTTTGACCATCGTGGCGTTTGGAACTTCGGCACCCGAACTCCTGATTTCGATCCAGTCGATTCTGGAAGACGTGCCGGGCCTTGCGCTGGGCAATGTCGTAGGTTCCAACACCGCCAATGTCCTGCTTGTGCTGGGCGTGCCTGCCCTGTTGGCGGGCCTTGGCGCGACCTCGGACACGCGGCGTGAATTCGTGTTCATGCTGGGGGCCAGCGTCCTTTTCATTGCACTCTGTTTCCTGGGGCCGCTTACCTGGTGGCACGGTCTGATCCTGCTGGCGGGCCTTGCCATCATGCTCGGCGACGCCGTGCGGTCCGCCAAAGCCCACCGCGATGCCTGCGCCGATGACACCGATGACCTCGAAGAGGCCGATCCGAACATGGAGTGGTGGAAGATCGGGGCCTACCTTGTGCTGGGCCTGATCGGCCTGCCGCTGGGCGCGAACCTTTTGATCGACAGCGCCACGGAAATCGCCACGGCCTACGGAATCTCGGACACAGTCATCGGCCTGACCCTCGTGGCGGTGGGGACATCCCTGCCAGAGCTCGCAACCACCGTGATGGCCGCGTTCCGTAAGCAAGCCGACGTGGCCATCGGCAATGTCATCGGCTCCAACGTGTTCAACCTGCTCGCCATCATCGGCATTGCCACACTGGTTGGCCCGATCCCCGTGGATCCCGGTATCCTGCGCTTCGACCTTTGGGTCATGCTTGCCGCATCGCTGGTGCTGATCCCGTTTGTCTTCAAACAGCTTCCGATGGGGCGCGGCGTCGGTCTGGCCTTTTCTGCGCTTTATGCGGGCTATATCGTGATCCTCCTGATCTGAGGGGAGCACCAAAGAATGACAGCACTTGTAACAGGCGCCGCCAAACGGCTGGGCCGGGCAATGGCCCTGGAACTGGCCAGCCAAGGCCATGACATCGCCGTCCACTACAATGGCAGCGCCGAGGCGGCTGAAGAAACCTGCGAGGATATTCGCGCCCTTGGCGTGAAGGCCGTTGCCCTGCAGGCCGACCTGCTGGACGAGGACGCGGTCCAAACACTGATGCCGCGCGTGGTCGAGGCGCTTGGGCCGGTTGAGGTCCTGATCAACAACGCGTCTGTTTTTGACTATGACAACATCGAAAGCGCCACCCGCGAAAACTGGGACCGCCATATGGAATCCAACCTGCGCGCGCCCTTTGTCCTGACGCAGGCGCTGGCCGCCGGGCTGCCCGACCCGGCCATCGATGCAAACAACGAACCCGTTGCCCGCGGTCTTGTCATCAATATGTGCGACCAGCGTGTTCACAAGCTGACGCCTGAGTTCATGACCTATACCATTGCCAAGATGGGTCTTTGGGCGTTCACCCGCACCGCCGCCCAAGCGCTGGCCCCCAAATGCCGCGTCAACGCCATCGGCCCGGGCCCGACCATGCAAGGCGGGCGCCAGTCGGCGGAGCACTTCGCCAAGCAACGCGCGGCCACCATTTTGCAGCGAGGCGCAGACCCGCAAGCGATCTGCGAAGCGCTACGCTATTTCCTGGCTGCAAAATCAGTCACTGGACAGTTGATTTGCGTGGATGGCGGCCAGCATCTGGGGTGGGAGACACCGGATGTCGTCGGTGTAGAGTGACGCTGCGGAACGCGATTCTCCACCGGGCGATGCGACGTAACGGTTTTGTAAAGGTTTCGTTAGGAATTTTTTGTAGCCGGTATACAGGTGGAAAATAATCAATGAAAACAACGCAGTATTTAATCGCCTAAAAATTGTGCAAAGCGTAGAAAGGTGCCAAAAACAAAGAAAAAATCCATGTGCCAAATAGTTTTCCGCAAGGTTATCCACAGAAACGGTGGAAAGCTTATGGGTTGATGGAGCCTCCGATCCGTTGCAGCGCAGCAAAGAATCACGAAGCCGTGAAATTCGATGAAAAATGAGACCGAAAATCAGCCGAAAACCGGCCATGAGGTGATCCAGGGATACCTCAAGACGCTCGACAATTCGCCGGGCGTTTACCGGATGCTGGATGAGCAATCGCGTGTCCTCTACGTCGGTAAAGCCCGCGCGCTGAAGCGGCGCGTGTCGAATTATGCCAAACCGTCGGGGCACAGCCCCCGCATTGCGCGCATGATCCGCGAAACCGCGTCGATGATGTTCCTCACGACCCGGACGGAGACCGAGGCGCTGCTGCTGGAACAGAACCTCATCAAGCAGCTCAAGCCGAAGTTCAACGTCCTGTTGCGCGACGACAAGAGCTTCCCGAATATCCTTGTCAGCCGCACCCATGCCTTTCCGCAGATCAAGAAGCATCGGGGCGCGAAGAAGGAGAAGGGCGAGTATTTCGGCCCCTTCGCGTCGGCCGGCGCGGTGAACCGCACGCTAAACCAGCTGCAAAAGGTTTTCCTTTTGCGCAACTGCACCGATGCCACGTTCGAGGCGCGCACGCGGCCTTGCCTGCTCTATCAGATCAAGCGCTGCTCGGGCCCTTGTGTCGGCTATATCAGTGAAAAGGAGTACGAGGCGTCGGTCGCCGATGCCATGCGGTTCCTGAAAGGCGACAGCACGGAGTTGCAGGCCAATCTGGCCGACCAGATGGCCGAGGCGAGCGCACAGATGGAGTTTGAACGCGCCGCAGCGCTGCGTGACCGCATCCGCGCGCTCACCAACGTGCAATCGGCGCAAGGCATCAACCCGCGCGGCGTGCGGGAGGCCGATGTGATCGCGCTCCATATGGAAGGGGGGCAGGCCTGCGTGCAGGTCTTCTTCATCCGCGCCAATCAGAATTGGGGCAACAAGGATTACTATCCGCGCATAGGTCCAGATATCGAAGAACCCGAGGTGTTGGAGGCCTTTGTTGGCCAATTCTACGACACCAAGGATGTGCCGCGTCAGGTGATCCTCTCCCACCCTGTCGAAAACATGGACCTGATGGCCGACGCGCTGTCCCAGAAGCGCGGCACCAAGGTTGAGATCCTCGTCCCCCAACGTGGCGAGAAGCTGGAGCTTGTCGAAGGCGCGCGGCGCAATGCCCGTGAAAGCCTCGGCCGCTCGATGGCCGAAAGCCAGGCGCAAGGGAAGTTGCTGCGTGGCCTCGCCGAAGCCTTCGATCTCGACGGCCCGCCAAAGCGGATCGAGGTGTACGACAACTCCCATATTCAGGGCACGAATGCCGTCGGCGGCATGATCGTTGCGGGCCCGGACGGCTTCATGAAAAGCCAGTATCGCAAGTTCAACATCCGGGGCGAAGAGCTGACCCCGGGCGACGATTTCGGCATGATGAAAGAGGTCCTGAACCGCCGCTTCAAACGCCTTCTGAAAGAGGACCCGGATCGAGAGACCGAGGCCTGGCCCGATCTGCTGCTGATCGACGGCGGCGCGGGGCAGATCAGCGCCGTGAAGGAAATCATGGACGACCTCGGCGTCGAAGACGTGCCGTTCATCGGTGTCGCCAAAGGCATCGACCGCGATCAGGGCAAGGAAGAATTCTACCGCCCGGGGCAGTCAGTGTTTGCACTGAAACGCAACGATCCGGTCCTCTATTTCGTGCAACGCCTCCGGGACGAAGCCCACCGGTTTGCGATTGGCGCACACCGCTCGAGGCGGTCGAAGGCCGTGTCAGCGACCCCGTTGGACGATGTGCCGGGCGTGGGGGCGGCGCGCAAACGCGCGCTGCTGGCGCATTTCGGGTCGGCCAAGGCAGTGACGCGCGCGAATTTGGCGGACCTCAAGGCCGTCGACGGCGTGTCAGAGGGCTTGGCACAAAAGATCTATGACCATTTCCACGAGGGTGGATAACGGCGGGCCGTCTTCACCTTTTCTGCCGCAGCAAGGCCACGAAGAACACACCACCGATGAGCCCGGTGACAATCCCGATCGGCATATCCTCAGGCGCCATGACGGTGCGGGCCACGATGTCGGCCCATAGAAGAAAGATTGCCCCCGCCAGGGCGGACCATGGCAATACGCGCGTATAGTCGCCGCCAACCATGGCGCGGACAATGTGCGGGATCATCAACCCGACAAACCCGATCATGCCTGAGAAGGCCACCATGACGCCGGTGATCAGAGCGCATGCGATAAAGACCAGGCGGCGGAACCCGACCACAGAGATCCCCAGCGATGTGGCGGTCTCATCCCCAATGGTCATCGCGTTGAGGTCTGCCGCCCGGCGCCACAGCCAGATGACGCACGGCACCAGCACGACAAGCGGGTAGATCAGGTGGCTCCATTGCGCGAGGCCAAGCCCGCCCAACATCCAGAAGACAACCGTATGGGCGGCCCGGGGATCGCCCAAAAAAATCAGCAGATTGGCCAGCGCCATAATGACGAATGAGACGGCTACGCCTGTCAGAACCAAGCGATCCGCGCTGCTGGCCCCGGTAAAGCGTGATACGGCCAGCACGGCCCCTGTCGCCGCCAAGGCCCCCAGGAATGCCAGAACCGGGACGGTCAGCAATCCAAGAAACAGGCCGGTATGGAGAAGCGCGAGGATCGCCCCAAAGGCCCCGCCCGATGAGATCCCTAGCAAATGCGGATCAGCCAATGGGTTGCGTGTGACGGCCTGAAGGCTTGCACCAACAACGGCGAGGCCCGCGCCCACAATCGCGGCCAGCAGGGCACGCGGGAAGCGGATTTCCCACACCACGGCTGCTTGGCCTTGGGTCCAATCCGGCGTGACCAGGCCAAGACCGATCTGTTCGGACATGACCCCCCAGACCGTGCGGAACGGAACTGAGACAGCCCCGACAGAGATCGCGGCGCTGATCGACAAGACCAGCGCCGTCAAACCCAAAAGGATCAGGAGGGGCAAATTGCCCCTCCGCCCAAGGGCACGATCTCTGGACGTCACACTCATTCCGGCCAGAGGGCCTCGGCCAGGCGGGCCACTGCGTCGATGTTGCGTGGGCCCGGCGTGGCCTCGACATATTCCAGAACGACGAAGCGGTTGTTCTGAACGGCGCTGATGCCTGACAGGGCCGGGTTGTTGCGCAGGAAGTCCATCTTCTGGTCTGCGGTCACTTCGCCATAGTTCACGATGATGATGACCTCCGGGTCCCGCTCTACCACGGCTTCCCAGCTGACCGTGCCCCAGCTTTCGCGGAAATCATCCATGATGTTCACGCCGCCAGCCGCTTCAATCATCGCGGTCGGGATAGCAAAATGGCCCGCGGTGAAGGGCGCGTCTTCGCCACTGTCGTAGACAAACACCCGGGGTGCGTCGCCGTCGGTATCGAGGCCTGCGATGATCGCGGCCAGTTCCGCCTCATACCCCGCGATCAATTCCTCCGCACGGTCTTCGACGCCGAAGATGGCGCCCAGGTTGCGCAGATCGTTGTACATCAGATCGAGTGTGACCGCCTGCTCCACGCCGACATGAATGCAGCTTTCGCTGAGCTCGTAGACGTTGATGCCGAACCTTTCGAGTGTCTCGGGCGTCACTTCACCGCCAACCCGCATGCCGTAGTTCCAGCCGGCAAAAAAGAAATCCGCATCGGCCCCGGCCAGCACCTCAAGCGAGGGGTAACGCTCGGACAGTTCTGGCAGCTCTTCCACGCCTTCACGGATTTCAGGCTCCAGCTTGTTCCAGCCGGAAACGCCGGTGTAGCCGATCATGTGGTCGGTCAGCCCCAGGACCAGCATCATCTCGGTCAGGTTCACATCGTTGGAAATCGCGGCCTGAGGCACGCTGTCGAATGTGACCTCCCTTTCGCAGGATTGAACGGTTGTCTGCGCCAGGGCGACCGTCCCTATAAGGCTGAAGGCTGCCGATAGGGTGAGCGTTTTCATTGCAGGGGGGTCCTTTCGTTTTGCAAATGGAAGGTGAAGTGCCGCGTGTCCGAACGGTTGAGCCAATCGGCCCGCGCGTCGACCCGGAACGCGTTCGTCACAAGGTCTTCGGTCAGCACCTCGGCCGGGGTGCCGCAGGCCAGTGTCTTGCCCTGTTTGAGGATCAGAAGATCGTCGCACAGGCCGGCGGCAAGGTTCAGATCGTGCAGGCTGGTCACGACCGTCAGGTCGAGGTTTCGGATCAGATCGAGCACTTCAAGCTGATGGCGGATGTCGAGGTGATTAGTCGGCTCATCCAGGATCAGCACCTGTGGTTCCTGTGCCAGCGCACGGGCAACCATGACCCGCTGCCGTTCACCCCCGGAAAGTGTCCCCATTTGGCGAAACGCCAAGTGCGCAAGATCGAGTTTCAGAAGCGCCGCTTCGACAATCTCGTTCTCTGCCGCACCGCCTGCACTGAAGCCAGCGCGATGGGGCACGCGCCCCAAGGCAACGATTTCGCCAACCGTCAGCGCAAAGTCGGTGGGGTGTTCCTGCAGAACGGCGGCAATCTTCTGTGCGGCTTTGCGAGGCGGCATCGCCCAGATGTCGTCGCCCCCAACCATGATCCGGCCCGTGGCGGGCATGTTGTAGCGATAAAGCAGCCGCAACAGGCTCGACTTACCTGCCCCGTTTGGCCCGACGATGCCCAACAGCCGACCGGCCGCAACGGTGAAGCTGGTGGCGTGCAGCGAAAATCCTTCCGTCCCGCGCGACGCCCATGAGGCGTTTTCGACAACCAGTTCCGCCGCGCTCATTGGACCGGCTCCGGGCTGTGCTCAACGATCGTCATGGCTGCAGGAACACGGGCGAGTGCGGTGCGGCGCAATTTGCCGGGCCTGTCGACTGAACTGCACCATCCGTCATGCAACACGGCATACTGGCGCGCAAAGGCGACAAGGTCGTCGATGTCCGCGTCGGCATCAATGTCGCCGAACAGATAGGTCGCCTTGCGCGTGCCATGATAGGCGACGGTACAGGGTCGGTCGCAGCCCGCCATGCAGGCGACACCCGAAATCTCGAATGCCTCAGGGATGGCGTCACCGGCCGCATCAATCGCCGCGCGGAGGCGTTTGATCAGATCATATCCCGGCTGGCACGCGCTGCCCGTGTGGGTGCAGGATGTGCAGACCGAGATGCGATGATTGGGTGTGGTCCGGCGCATGTCGCCCTCCGCGCATATGCGGGGGCATCGGGGAACCGGATCGGTCAGCGGCGAATGCCGTATGTGCCATACCTGTCTCCTCCACCGGGCGCCCCGCCCGGGTTACGGTTGGATCGAGCAACAGGCAGGTCTCCTGACTTTGCGGGTCTGGGCGCATTTGCGGCCTTCCCGGGGCGGACCCAGTGACCTGATGCAACGCGCTCACCGCTTACAGTTGCGGGGGCAGTCACGGACTTGGCACCTATGACAGCGCCGCACCATGTTCCCTATTAACCCACAAGGCGTGGGACCAATTGCTGGGTAACGCGTAGGTTGATTCCATGAGGCTTGCAATAGAATTGGCGAGATCGGGGAAATGCCAACAAGTGATGGTTGCGCGCCCGGGCCCGGTTAGCACCTGGCGCGGGAGCATAGCGGGCGGTGGCATTGAAGAGGTTCACCGGCGTCAACGTGAGGCTGGCACAGTGGATCAACGCCAATTCCTCGGACGGCTCGCTAGGTGGCGCTGCTCGCACGCAACGGTTTGATGAGGGTTGCAAAACCACTTGGCACCCGGGGTTATCCTCGACAACACAATCGAAGCGCCGGACCGTATCGCCAGGGTCTGGCGAAGCTGTATGACGCAAAACGGCATCGTCAAGGATGGGCTCTCTGAAGGTTTCGAAGATGTTTTGAGCATTGGTCGAACGGTCGGCGACGCGCCCATAAGGTCGGGCCTCCTGCTGATGTCGCGGGCCGTGTTCGACCGCGCGGGTAGGGTTGATGGGGAACGGGCGTATCACCAAGAGACGGATGGCACGCAGTTTCTTGCGGCCCCTTGGGATAAAGCCTGTGCCGCTTTGAGGGATGCGGCGCTCTCTTTCGGGGCAAGCGACCACTGCGATGCGAGCGATCGTGTCGCCCTTTGCGCACCATTACGGCAAACGGCCCCAGATTTGGTCGCGCTGATCGAGGGCACGAAAGCTTGAGGCTGGTACAATCCGCGACCCCTTAACAAAACGTAAACAAAATCCATAATTCCGTTCCCTTTCAAAGCCTTAACCCCCTTGCTCACGCGTGAGCACGCCGCCGTGCGCCCGCCCCCTCTGGCCCCGGCCTCGTATCCCGGCTAACAAGGGCCCATGCGCTGGACCCTGCCCAATATTTTGACCCTCGTGCGCCTCATCGCGGCGCCGATGGTGGGTCTTGTCTTCCTTTTGCTGCCGCGTCCCTTTTCCGATTGGGTGGCCCTGATCCTCTTCATGTCGGCGTCACTTACGGACTATCTCGACGGCCTTCTGGCGCGCAGATGGGGCCAGGAAACCCGGTTCGGCGCGATGCTCGATCCGATTGCCGACAAGGCCATGGTGGTGATCGCGCTCGCTGTCCTTCTGGCCCTTTATGGCGTCGATTTCGCGGCGGGCAGTCTGGCCCTGAAACCCATCTTCCTGATCCCGATCCTCGTGATCCTGTTCCGTGAGATTTTTGTCTCGGGCCTCCGCGAATTCCTTGGCGCTTCAGCGAAGGAGTTGAAGGTGACAAAGCTCGCGAAATGGAAAACCACGGTCCAAATGTTCGCCATAGGCTTCGTGTTCTGCTTCGGCCTCTTCGCCCACTACCTTTGGGCGCTGTCGGTCGGCATGGATGCGGGCCTGATTGAAGGCATCCTCGCGGGAACGGTGGAGGATGAATTCAACCTGCGTTGGATCTTCCTCGGCTACCAGTGGAGCGAACTTCTGGGGGTCGCTTTGCTGTGGCTGTCCGCACTGCTGACAGCGCTCACCGGATGGGATTATTTCCAGAAGGCTCGCCCCTTCCTGAAGGAGCCCCAGTAATGGATATTCGCTACTTCGCCTGGCTCCGCGAGCGCATTGGTACCGGTCATGAGACGGTTGAGACGCGCGCCGAAACGGTGGCCGACCTGATCGAAGACCTCAAAGCGCTGTCCGATGCGCACGCCTTCGCATTCTCCGACACCAACGCTATTCGTGCGGCCGTGGATCAGGAGCTTGTTCCATTTGATGCGTCGATTGCAGGCGCCAAGGAAGTTGCCTTTTTCCCGCCCATGACCGGGGGATGAAGGATGAGCGTCGACGTCAGTGACCGCGCTTTTGATCCGGGAGCCGTCCTTTCCGCCTTCTCGCAGCGCGTCGATGGTTCCGGCGCCATTGTCACGTTCACAGGCATCACGCGTGACGTGAGTGAGGGTGATCTTCAGGCGATGGAGATCGAGCACTATCCTGGGATGACGGAAAAGGCCCTGGGCGACATCCGGGCGCAGGCAATGGACCGGTTCAGGCTGATCGACGCGGTGATCATCCACCGCTACGGGCGCCTCAGCCCCGGTGAGACCATCATGATGGTTGCAACCGCCGCGCCACATCGACGCGATGCATTTGAGGCCGCGGATTTCCTGATGGATTACCTCAAGTCCCGCGCGCCATTCTGGAAACGCGAGATCACGGCGCGCGGTGCGGATTGGGTCGCCGCCAAGGATGAAGACGAAGACGCCCTTAATCGGTGGTAGCCCTCGCCCGCCCTTCTTTGTTCTGAAAATATGCCGGGGGAGTCGCCGTGGCGACGGGGGCAGCGCCCCCAATCAACCTTACCAAGTCGAGCAATAGTATCGAGGATGTACTCCGCCGCGCGCGCCGAAGGCGCGCGCGCCCCCCGGCGACGACGAAGTCGGCGCAATCCCTTTCAGGCGTTCAATTGCCCTGGTTGACGCTTTCCACATATGTGCGAAGCTCTTCTGCTTCTGTCCGGGCTTCGCGAAGCCCTTCCATGGCGGCGCGCAGTTCAGCCTCGGTTTGGCTCAGCTGATTGGTCAACTCGCCTTCCCGTTGCTGGAGATAGGCAATTGCCTGATCCCGGGTTTCTTCCGCGTCATGCAATGCGCGCGCCAGGTTCTCCATCTCACCCAGATCGGCGGAGGACACCTGGTTGAACCGCGTCACCAGCCAATGCGCCAGCCATCCCAGCGCGAAGGCGACGAAGAGGATAATGGCGATTGCGATGATGAATTCGAGGCGGTTCATGGGGCTGCTGCTTTCGTCTTAATTCTCGCCGCCCACGTCGGGGCGGGGCAGGGGGCGGGCCTCGAATGGCCAGTCGGCGATCGCGCCTTGTGCCAGAATGCCCGCACGTGTGCGCGGTTGGTCGTCTTCACCGGCCGCAAGCCCGGCCACTTCGGCGGAGGCCAGAAGCCGGAATTCGATCCGGCGGTTTTGCTCGCGACCCTCCTCCGTCTCGTTGTCGGCAATGGGTTGGCTTTCGCCATAGCCTTGGGCCGTCAGGTTCGAGATCAGGATACCGCGCGCAAGAAGGCCGTTCAAAACGGCATCGGCGCGTGCCTGGCTGAGGTTGAGGTTCATCGTCTCGCCGCCCTGCGCGTCTGTGTGCCCGCCAATTTCCATGCGTACGTGCAGACAATCCGGGAGGACTTCGGCAATCTGGTCCAGCACGCGCCCGGCCGTTTCATTGATCTCGGTCGATCCGGGATCAAAGGTGATCTTTGTCTCATCCTGAATAGCGCGGATACGTGCAACGCATTCCTCATCGGTCGGTTGCGAGGCAATCGGATCCAGGGCTTCGACATAACTCACGTCGAGCTGGAAATTCGCGCCTTGCCCCAAATCTTCCGACAACATGCGTGTGAGTTGCGAGACCATCTCTTGATCACCGGTTTCGCCGGTCAGACGCAAGGTGTCAGGCTCGACCGTCAATTGCCCTGAGTTCAATTCTGACAAGGCGTTCAGGCCTGCCATGACGCGCACGGACCAGCCCTGCGGCAGGTCCGTGACCGAGCGTGTCGCTACATCAGTCCGGTCGGCCCCGAACAGAGCGGTGGCAAAGGTCTGGACCGAAGCGCCGATGGCCCCGTCTGGCAAGCGGCCGCGCAGACGTGCGCCCGTATCCGGATCCAGCGTTGCGGTGAACCGTGCGGGTCCGGTGCTTGCAAGGGTTTCGGGCTCTGGCAGCACGGCTTGAAGGGAGAAGAGGTCAGGCAGGGCTGCGCCCAACTCCCCGACGACGGTATCGAAATGGTCCTGTTCGGTCCGCTCCGCCGCGATCAGCGTGACGTCCGCGTCTGAGAAGGTCACGCTGCCTGTGCCAAGCTCTGCCAGGGCCTCCAGCGCCGTTTCGACAGCATCGCCCCAGGACGGGGATGGCACGCCAAGCCCGATCGTGCAGGGGACTGTCCCAGTTGCCCCGGCCGCCCGTCCTGCGGCGACGATCTGATCGCGCGTTTGAGTTGTGTCAGCGGTGCAGGTCTCAAACCGTCCGCCGTCTTCGTCGCGCACAAACCGAAGCGCAAAGGGTGTGATAACTGGGCGCGGGGCCGAGATATCCAACACGACCTGCACCCCTTCCGGTTGGTTTTGCTGGAGGCGCGCGATGAACTCCGCCCGTTCTTCGCGCGTCTCGCCGACCGCTTCAATTTCCACACGATCCGCAAGAACCGTCACTTTCGATCGCGGCAATGTTTGCAGTGCGCGTAGACCAAAGGCCAACGCGTCGGCCCAGGTATCGGGCGCTGCCATTTCTGCGGTTTCGATCATGTTCACAACGTCCGCTTCGCCCGCGATATCCGCGATGGCTTCGGCGACTGCGAAGGCTTCATCGCCTTCGGGTGCGGGGATCAGGCCAATCAACTGGATCCCATCGCCGTTGCGCAACATGTCGAGCGAAAAGCGCGGGGGCGCGGAAAAGTCCTGTGCCGCAACGTCGAGGCGGTTGACGACGCGGTCCGCGTCGATAATCGCCGACGCCCGCGTTTGGGCACGGAAACGGGCGGCCTCATCGGGGGCCTCGCCATCGAGGAACACCTGCAGACCATTGGCGGACACTTCGACCCAAGTGATCCCATCGGCTTCCAGCGCGGTACCGATGTCTTCTACGGTACGCCGCTCAATCACCAGAGCCGCAAAGATGGCGACGCCAACAGAGAGCCCGCCCGCCACCACGAAGGAGGCTGGCCCGACCAGTGCGGATATGCGTTCGGATATCGACATGGGCGTTGTACCCGGTTTCCCTGCTCGGGGCCTTTATCCCTTAGCCCTAGCCTGTCCAGCGCGGGCTTTCAATCAGACGAAGAGCGCAACGGCGAAAAACAGCGCGGGGATCAGGCCCGCATCACGGTTGGAGCGGAAGAGTTTCAGACACAATTCCGCATCATCGATCTTCAAGCGGACCAACTGCCATGACAGGTGCCAGCCCATTGCCCAGACTCCGGCCAGCGCGATGATGAGCGCCAGGAAATTTCCGCCGGGGACAAGCGCCACAAGGATGGCAGCGCCGATCAGGCCGACGGTTGCAGCCAGAAAACCGCGGAGCCAGGTTTTCGTGTTCTCGCCAAAGAGCCGCGCGGTGGATTTGATGCCGATCAGCGCGTCGTCCTCGCGATCCTGGTGCGCGTAGATCGTGTCATAGAAAAGCGTCCAGGCGATGCCGCCCAGATACAGCAGGACAGGGGCGAGCGAGAGGCTGCCGGTATGAGCCGTCCACGCCAGCAGCGCGCCCCAGTTGAAGGCGATGCCCAGGAACACCTGCGGCCACCAGGTAATGCGTTTCGCGAAGGGATAGATGGCGACGGGGATCAGGGCGATGACGCCCAGTAGGATCGCGGCCCAATTGAAGGTGATGAGGATCAAGAAGGCGAACAAGGATTGCGCCACGGCCCATGCCAGCGCCTGTTTCACGCTGACCTGGCCCGACGGGATGGGGCGCGAGGCCGTGCGCGCGACCGACCCGTCAAAGTCGCGGTCGGTGATGTCGTTCCAAGTGCAGCCCGCCCCCCGCATCAGGAAAGCGCCGATGGCGCAGCCGAAGAAGATCCAGGCATCATAGAGCGTGGGTGTGCGCCCGGAATGGGAGAGGGCCAGTAAAAGGCCCCACCAGCAGGGCAGCAGCAAAAGCCAAGTGCCAATGGGGCGGTCTGCACGGCTGAGCCGGAGGTAGGGGCGTGTGAGAGCGGGCGCAAATCTGTCCACCCAGTTCCCGCTCACGGCGTCAGCGACTTGTCCCTGCTCGGTCTCGCTCATAGGGTTCGCTCCATGCCTGTGCGCCCGAAAATACGCCTCTTTGTAGACCAGCCTTTGGGGGAGGGCGAGCGTGTCGCCCTGTCGCGGGACCATGCAAATTACCTGTTCAACGTCATGCGCCTGCGCGAAGGCGCGATGCTGGCGCTTTTCAACGGACGGGACGGCGAATGGCGTGGAGAGGTTGTTGCGGCAGGCAAACGAGCCGGTGAAGCGGTTTGTGTGGAGCGTGTGAGCGAACAGAATGATCCGCCCGACCTTTGGCTTCTGTTTGCGCCGATCAAGAAGACGCGGACGGACTTCATTGTTGAAAAGGCGGTGGAGCTGGGGGTGCGACGGATCTTGCCGGTGCAGACGGAGTTCACGAACGCCGAGCGGATCCGGCAGGATCGACTGCAGGCCCATGCGGTGGAAGCCGCCGAACAATGCGGCGCGGTCTTTGTGCCTGAGGTGGTGGAGCTTCAACCCCTGACAAAGGTATTGGACGCTTGGGATGCCCGCGCGCTGGTTTTTGCGGATGAGGGCTTGGCTGGTCCTTCCTCCGCCTCGGCGGCTGTTCTTGCAGAAGCCGCGCCGCCCGCGGCGATCTTGGTGGGCCCGGAGGGTGGGTTCTCGGAAACTGAACGGGCGCGGTTGCGCGGAATGGAGCAGGTTGTGCCGGTCGCTTTGGGACCTCGGATATTGCGGGCTGATACGGCAGCGGTTTCAGTGCTGACACTATGGCAGGCCGCAGCGGGAGATTGGCGGTGAGCGTCCGTCCGCCCTGTCGTCTGGACATATATTTCGCGTCTGAGAAACCGCGCGCTGTCATTTTGCGGCGGGGTCCAACGCAACATGTCCGGATGATTGCCTGGAACACCAAGGCAGACACTTTCCAAGACGGGCAATGGGTCAAGCACCGCGTCTATGAGGCGAAATGCGATCTGTCGCCTGATGGAAAACACTTCGCTTATTTCGGCTTTAGCAACCGCCAAAGCCAGGGGCAGATGACCGGCGGCTTTGCGGCGGTCAGTGAGGTGCCGTATTTCACGGCTTTGGCTATTCTGATCGAGGGAAGTACCTGGGGGCATGGTGGACGCTTCATCGACCGCCATCATGTGCTTTGCCCGTACCTTCACAGCGATCAATTGCCCCCTTTGCCTGCACCCTTGCGTTGGGTGTGGCATCCGAACAGCTTTGGCATCCCGCGCAACAAAGCCCCACTGTCGCGCGATGTGCGTCCGTCGCATTTCCTGCTTTCGTCGGGCAAGGTTGCGAAGATTGAACCGGCCGCCATGGAGAGGTTTCTGGCCGCCTGGCCCCCGGTGCCGAAAGCACCGGATTTGCCGAAATGGTGCGCGGTCGAGGAAGGGTGCCTATATCGGATTGGACCAAAGGGAAGGCGCGTCTTGTTGCGGGATTTCAATTCCATGGAGTTTGAGGCCATCGAGGCACCCTATAGCGGAGTTGTCGTATGAGCGGCTTTTTCAGACCGGAAGCTGTCGCAGCGCTGACCCGTTGGCGGGAGGTGCTGATGGCACTTGCCATTATGGGCATTGGTCTTTGGATCGCGCTTCGTCCGGGCGGGGTGATTGTGACGGGCTTTGGATATGTTCTGATTGCCCTGGGCGCGGCCTTTATGGTGCCTGCTGTGCGGCGCGCGCGGTTCAACACAACCGGTGACGGGCCGGGCGCGGTGCAGGTGGATGAGGGTCGCATCCTTTACATGGGGCCGATCACCGGTGGATCGATGGCGTTGGATGACCTAACGGTCCTGTCCGTGCGACGCGACAGAAACGATCAAGTCTCATGGGTTCTGGCGGATGCGACGCAACTTCTTGTGATCCCGGTCGATGCGGCGGGCGCGGATACCTTGTTTGATGCATTTGCGGCGCTTCCGGGCCTCAATGTCGAAAGGCTGATCCGGGCTGTGCAATCGCGCACAAAGGGGTCGCAGCGGCTATGGTCGCGAGAGCGTCAACTGGCCTTGACACCCTGAGCGCCTCGGGCCACGCCTGATCTCCGAGCGACACGCAAAGGAGGCCTTGCGCCATGTCCATTCCCCAGCAAGGCGGCGGGCCGATTGAACGGCACGAACAACTGGCAGAATACTTGGCGGAGGGCTGCAAGCCCAAGGCCGAGTGGAGGATCGGCACCGAGCACGAAAAATTCGGGTTCTGCCGCGATACCCACAAGCCAATCCCCTACGAGGGCGAGCGTTCGGTGAAGGCCGTTCTGGAAGGGCTACGCGATCGGTTCGGCTGGGCCCCGGTTGAAGAGGGCGGTAACATCATCGGGCTGGAAAAAGACGGCGCCAATGTATCGCTGGAGCCGGGCGGACAGTTGGAACTTTCTGGTGCGCCGCTGGAGAACATCCACCAGACCTGTGACGAGGTGAACGAGCACTTGCGCCAAGTGCGTGAGGTGGCCGACATCATTGGCGTCGATTTCATCGGTCTCGGCGCGGCACCGGTCTGGACGCATGAGGACATGCCCTTGATGCCCAAGGGCCGCTACAAGCTGATGGATGCTTATATGCAGAAGGTCGGCACGATGGGCCGGACCATGATGCGGCGGACCTGCACGGTGCAGGTGAATCTCGATTTCGGATCCGAGGCTGACATGGTGCAGAAGATGCGGGTGGCAATTGCCTTGCAGCCGGTGGCCACGGCCTTGTTTGCGAATTCCCCGTTTCTCGACGGAAAGCCGAATGGTCATAAGAGTTGGCGCAGCCGGGTCTG
Organism: uncultured Roseicyclus sp.; assembly: GCA_947489665.1. Classification (GTDB taxonomy): domain Bacteria; phylum Pseudomonadota; class Alphaproteobacteria; order Rhodobacterales; family Rhodobacteraceae; genus Gymnodinialimonas. Next base: position 330,572 of record CANLEH010000001.1, read on the forward strand.
GCGCGATCTGGATGCGGACCGGACGGGCATGGTGCCATTTGTCTTTGACGAAGGCTTCGGGTTTGAGGCCTGGGTCGACTATGCCCTCGATGTGCCAATGTATTTTGTCTACCGCGACGGCGAATATGTGGATGCCTTGGGCATGAGCTTCCGGGACTTCCTGAAGGGCGAACTGCCCGCATTGCCCGGCGAAATCCCAACGCTCAGTGATTGGGCGGACCATCTGACCACGATCTTCCCCGAAGCCCGTGTGAAGAAGTTTATTGAGATGCGTGGCGCCGATGGGGGGCCTTGGCGCAGGCTCTGCGCGCTACCTGCTTTCTGGGTAGGGCTGATGTATGATCAAGGTGCGCTGGACGCGGCCTGGGATCTTGCCAAGGGCTTTGACGCGGAAACCCGCGAAGATATGCGGGTGCAGGCGTCTGTTCATGGGTTGGATGCCACGGCGGGCGGTCACAAGATGATCGATCTGGCGCGTGAAGTGATCGCAATTTCGGAACATGGGCTCAAATCTCGGGCGATGCCTGGAGCCGGCGGTCTTGTGCCGGACGAGACCCACTTTCTGAATGCGCTGAAAGACTCCGTTGAAACCGGGCAGGTGCCCGCCGATGAGCTGTTGGAGTGCTACAACGGCGAGTGGGCAGGCGACCTAAGTCGGATCTACGCGGAATTCTCTTACTGAGTTTGCGGTCTTTGGACGCTCGGGAGCACGTGACGCTTGTAGTAGTCCCGTGCGGCTGCCTTGCGCGCCACTTCTGAGCGGTCGGCGGCCTCGCCTTCGAGCGCGGGTGCGAAGGCGGGGTGCGCGGGAACAGGTGGAATTCGGTCTGGCACGCTGTCCGGGCCGAAGCGATTGCTGCCATTCGTTCCAGCCTGACACAGCCAGACGAGGAACCAGACGCAAGCCACCAGGGTCGGGATAGTCATCACAAGCGACGCCAGGAATACCCCACCGGCACTGCCACCGGCAGCTGCGGCGCCGGTCAGGACGACGCCGGCGATGCCCGAGACAATGGCCACCAAGGTCGGCATGAAAATGCGCCAGCCGCTGCGGTCGGTGTCGTGTAGGCGACGTATCGTGACAGACAGGTTCGGAACATAGAACAGGAAGATAGAGCCGATCAGCATTGGTAGCTCATATCCAGCGAAAAGAGAGTTGAAGTAAGCCTCTGCCTGGATGGGATCGCGCATCATCGCGGCAAAGGCTGGATCGGTCGCGGCACGACTTGCCAAGTGGTAGCCGAAATAGCCACCGGCGGCACCACCAAGAAGCGTCTGCCACAGGAAAAACCACCAGTATTCCGCCCGACGTGCGCGCCCGAAGAAATCGAACATGCGGATGTAGCAACGCCCAACTGCTCTGAAAAAGCCCATTCCATCTACCCCAAATCAATCGCGCCGGGACTCCGGCCGTTGGAGTGAAGATCGGATGGAAATGTGCCTTAGATTTGGCATCGCGGCGGCATTCTTTTGGGATTTCGAGGTCACCAAACGACAAACGGCCCACCGATTGGTGGGCCGCTGAAACGCGCAAATGCGGTTTGGATTACGAAGCGGCAGGCGCGTCGTAGGGGTCTTCGCCAAACTGGTTCGGGCCAACAGTACCGCGCTGAACGAACCAAACGATGATCAGGATGATCGCGGCGAGGTAGGCCAGGCCAAGAATGATGCCCAGAATGCCAGGTGCAGCGCCGTTCGCCAGCGATGCGCCCGTGGTTACGCCGAGCAAGACGCCTGGGACCGCGGGAAGAAGGATCCACCAGCCGGACCGGCCTGTGTCATGCATTCGGCGCACGGCAACTGCGATGGACGGCACCAGAAGGCCAAGCATGATGATAAAGCCGATGATCGGAATCCAGCCAGTTGCGATCGATACGGCAAAGTTAAACAGAACCCACCACCAGTATTCAGACCGGCGGGCGCGGCCGGAAAACGTGGCGTAGTTCGAGAAGACGTGCTTCACAGCAGTCATGAAATCCATTGGAAAGTCCTTTCAGGGTCCGGTCTAATTTTCGTGACGGGGCTTGTTTTGGGTGTTCCAAAAAGCACCCTAGCCGCCGTTCGACGACACATTTGCGTGAGGTCATTGCAAAATCAACGAAATTAACCATCGGGTAAGGAAACCCACCGGTGTGTGTGTTGATCCGATGTCATTCGGCCCAAACTCGAGATCAAACCTGCCTATTTCTGCAACATTTCCTGATAGTAGCGCTGCACTTCTGCGATGCGGTGCTCCTCCGCATCAGCAAGCGTGTCGAGTGCGGGATGATCCCCGCGGGGGACCTTGCGCCAAGGGGCCGGATCCGGACCGTGTTGGTTGGGTCCGTGGGTGCCACGCATCAGCAAGAGCGCCGCAAGCCCAAGCCAGCCAATAACTGGAAGCAAAATTAACAAGATCCACCCGGTATGGTGGCCACTGTCATGCAAACGGCGGCACGCGGCCGTCAATAACAGGATGCTCAAAAGGCCAACGCAGCTCAGAACGATCAAAAGAAAATCAAACGGCAGTTTGTCGTCCATATCCGTCCAGCGGGGCAACTGTGCGATTACGGCAAAGCCCAGGGCGCAAAGTGCGGCTGTCCACCAAAACTCGGCCCGACCGGTGCGACCCCGGACGGTAAAGATGAACGAAAAGCTGCGGACAAGCGAACGCCCGGGCGACATGGCCAAACCTCAAAAAATGGAAATTGTGGTGTGCAACGCCAAGACGGCGAAAATTTGGCGAGACCTCAGCCCTTTTGGCCAATCCTTGGTTCTTCGCCGTGCACGAGACGACGAATGTTCGAAGCGTGGCGAATAAAGATCAGAGTTGCGAGCGCGATGGAGACGAGCAATGCGTCGGGCCGCCCAAGCAAAACCGCCGCCAGCGGGCTTGAGGCCGCTGCGACGAGTGCTGCGAGTGAGGAGATGCGGAAAAGACCGGCTGTCGCAGCCCAAACCGCGCAAGCCGCCGCGCCCAGTGGCAAGGCCAGCGCCAACAGTGTTCCCAAGGCTGTCGCAACACCCTTGCCGCCGCGAAAGCCCAGAAAGATCGGGTAGCAATGGCCGAGAAAGGCCGCAAACCCTGCCAGCTGCGCGGTATCCTCGCCCAAAGTGACCCTCGCGATCACCACTGCGATGGCGCCTTTCCCGGCATCCAGAACAAGGGTCAGAAAGGCGGCAACCTTGTTGCCGGTTCGCAGGACGTTTGTGGCCCCGATATTTCCAGAACCCACCTGCCGAAGATCCCCAAGGCCAAACAAGCGCGCCATCACGATCCCGAACGGAATTGAGCCCAAAAGGTAAGCAAGCAGGGCGGTCAGCCCAAGCAGTCCAAATGCGGTCTCGATCGTTGGGATCATGCGTCGGCCTCAAACACCGAAGCGCCGCCAACCCATGTCCGCAGGACACGCCCCTGCATTCGGGACAGATCGAATGGAGTGTTCTTGGACTTGGAACGCAGCACGGCCCTGTCGAGGACAAAAGGGGCGTTCGGATCGAACAAGACCAGGTCGGCCGGAGCCCCCGGGGAGAGGCGACCACCTGGCAGGCCAAATCGCTGTGCAGGTTTGAGCGCCATTGCACCAAACAATTCGGCCAGGGTCAGCTGGCCGGCGTGATAGAGCCGGAGCGCGGCCGGAAGAAGCGTCTCAAGACCCACGGCACCGCTGGCGGCCGCTTCGAACGGCAAGCGCTTGCTTTCTTCGTCCTGCGGCGTGTGCATCGAGCAAATGATGTCGATTGTGCCATCCCGGACCGCCTCGACCATGGCCACGCGGTCATCCTCCGCGCGCAGCGGCGGCTTCAGTTTGAAGAAAGTCCGATAGTCCCCAACGTCGAACTCGTTCAGCGTTAGATGATGGATGGACACGCCTGCCGTCACATCTTGCCCGGCCGCTTTGGCCCGTGCGAGGCCCCGAAGGGCGGCGGAAGTCGAGATCTGATCCGCATGGTAGGCAACGCCGGTCATCTCAGCGAGTGCGAGATCGCGTTCCAGCCCCATCTTTTCAGCCACAGGCGACACGGCGGGGAGCCCCTTGAGGGACGCAAACTTGCCAGAGGTGACGGCGGCGCCTTCGCTCAAAGTGGGATCCTGCGGATGTCCGACGACCATCGCGCCAAGCGATCGCGCATAGGTCATGCAGCGGGCGAGCACCTTTGCATTCGTGACCACATGATCACCGTCCGAGAAGGCAACTGCCCCGGCGTCGCGCATGAACCCCACTTCGACCATTTCCCGCCCTTCGCGGGCCTTGGTAAGGGCTGCCATCGGGGCGACACGGACGATTGCTTCGTCGCGAGCGCGCCGGATGACGAATTCAAGCACCTCTGGTGTATCGATCGGGGTCGCTGTGTCCGGCCGCGTGACCATGGTTGTCACACCGCCCGCTGCAGCAGCCAGTCCGGCGGTGCGGAAGCTTTCTTTGTGCCGCTCACCGGGTTCGCCAACCTTCACGCCGACATCCACGATTCCGGGCGCGAGGCACGCGCCACCGCAATCCGTGCCACCGGCCCGTTGACCTTCGCCGATTTCGGCAATCAACCCGTCTTCAATGCGGATCCAGCCGAGGGTCTCGGTTCCGGCTTCAGGGTCGATCAATCGGGCGTTGTGGAGCAGAGCGTTTGTCATGACATCAGTCCCTCGCTCGGGCGTCCGCGAAATTCAAGGCCCCGCGTGCTTCGCGCAACATGCCATAGACCTGGCGTGCAGGGGCGATGCGCCGGAAACCCGCAAGCCTGTCGTCTGACGCGCCGAAGAGGATGGAGCCGAAAGGACCGTCCTCAAGGTCTAGTCGTGGCATGTCACGGATTGGGTAGCTTTGCAGCTTGCGCGCGCCCATGACATCGGTTGCCACAAAGGCTGTGCGGTCGGTCAGGGTGTACCAGGTGTGCCGTCGCATATAGGCGTCAAACACTGGCACACCGAGCGCCATGTAAAGCCCTAGTGCAACAAAAGGCAGGCCGAAAACAGGAAAGAAGAGACGGAAAAAGAGGGGGCCGCCCGATGTGATGGACACTGCCATCAGCATCCAGACGAGCCCCACGGATGCGATTGCAAATCCAACGCCGCTGGCCGCGTTAAGGCACAGCCGCCAGTCAACGGACCGGTCGGGCTGACCCTGCCAAAGGATGGTCTCGCCATCTTGGAGTATACCGTCCCAGCCAGTTCCTTGGCTCATGCTGCCCCCGGTCCGATGGAGGGCGCTGACTTGGCGCCGCTTGAAGTGAGGCCTCGCTTCATCAATTCCACCCGATCAGAATGGCCAGCAATGCAAAAGCAGCGATGCCGAGGAGCATATAGAGCGCGATGGGCGGCGTTGCTTCGCGCTCGGGTGTGGTGTGAGGGGTGTTGGCTTTGGGCGCAGCAACATCTGCCTTGGGCAAAGACGCTGAATGGTCCGGTTGCGCCAGCGGAATCGCTGCGATCAGCGTGGCCTTCGGGCCTAGGGCGAGCGGGCCGGTCATGGCGTCGTCGGGCACGAGCAGAACGGATCCTTCCAGCGCGTTGATCCGGCGCTGTTCATCGGCGGGGATGCCAGCCTCTGGCGTGAAGGCCAGTTGGATGTAGTCGGACAGAGCCATGCTGCCCAGGTCGCTGATCGGGAAAAGCTCGATCTGGTCGGCGTCGATTGCATCGAGGCCGAGCCATTCGGAGAGCGGAGGGAGGGCAGGGGTCTCGCCCTTCTGGCGGGTAAGGTTGGTGTGGGAGGTGGTGATGGGTTCGTTGAGGGCGAAGATGTGGAGGTGGGTCATGGGGCAGCCATTGCCATGCGGCTCAAAAGCAAATTTCTCACTTGTTCGGGGTCACGAAGCATTCGAAACTCAAAGCCGTACTCGTCGTATCCATTTATAGCCATTTGCATGCCAGAATATGAGCCAACAATGCCTTTGCGTGAGGTGCCTGTTCGAATGATGCGCCAGTCCATTGGAACCGCAGCAAACCCTGTTTGCTCTGGGTCGATCCTGAGCGTGTTGTGGCGGGCGATTTCTACCACCCTCGCATTTGAGAGGCCTTTTTCGCTGAGCGTTCTGCCCGTTTTGGAGTCAACTCGGATAGCGCGGCCATCAGTAATTGCATACCTGAGCCGCAACCTTCGCATTTTGTCGAACCATGGGCGAACAACTGAGTAAAGTAGTGCTCCAACAATTTGAATCGTCCATACAGAGGCCGGACTCGAAAATGGCCATGGTTGATCGTTTGATGGGCCAGTCAGTGGTAGAAATACAAAATTGTATAACGGGATCAAGCAGACGGCAAAACCGAACATCCAATAGTCGAGGCGCATAGGGAACAGTTCAAACCGCCCATCTGGCCGTCCCTGCCAAAGCACCTCTTCACCCTCTTGCAAATGCCGCGTCCAGTCGTAATCGTCGCTCACGCCGCCGCTCGCCTTTCCCGCAAATTCTCCGCCAGCAACTCCATCACCGCCATCCGCACGGCGACGCCCATCTCCACCTGCTCCTGAATTACGGATCGGTTGATGTCGTCGGCCAATACACCGTCGATCTCCACGCCTCGGTTCATCGGCCCCGGGTGCATCACAATCGCATCGTCCTTGGCGACCGACAGCTTGGCCGCATCCAGACCGTAGCGGTGGTAGTATTCGCGCTCGGAGGGGATGAACCCGCCGTCCATGCGCTCTTTCTGGAGGCGAAGCATCATGACCACGTCGCAGCCTTCCAACCCCGTCTCCATATCGTCGTAGACCTCAACCCCCCAATCGGCGACGCCGGAAGGCATCAGAGTCGGCGGGCCAATCAGGCGGATACGGTTTTCCATCTTGCCCAAAAGCAGGATGTTCGAGCGCGCCACGCGGGAATGGGCGATGTCACCGCAGATTGCGATATTGAGGCGGTGGAGGCGGCCCTTGGCGCGGCGGATCGTCAGCGCGTCCAGCAGCGCCTGCGTCGGGTGTTCGTGCCGTCCGTCGCCTGCGTTCAACACGGCGCAGTTCACCTTGTCGGCCAGCAGTTTCACGGCGCCGGAGTGCGGATGGCGCACGACGAGAAGGTCCGGATGCATCGCGTTGAGCGTCAGGGCTGTGTCGATCAGCGTCTCTCCCTTCTTCACGCTCGAGGTCTGCATCGCCATGTTCATCACGTCGGCCCCAAGCCGCTTGCCCGCAATCTCGAAACTCGCCTGCGTCCGCGTCGAATTCTCGAAGAACATGTTGATCTGTGTCAGGCCCTTTAGCGGTTGACCATGATCGCGGCTGCCACGCTCAGCTTCGGCATGGATGTCGGCGCGGTCCAGAAGCGTGGTGATTTCCGGTGGTGACAATTCTTCGATGCCAAGAAGATGCGGCTTGTCGAAACTCATGGGCGTCCCTCCGGTTTCGCGGCTTATAGGCGGGAGGGGTGTGGCGCGGCAAGTCTTAGGCGCGGGTGATCGCGGCGGTGATGTCTTCGCCCTGGCGGTTCACGTGGCGGCGGCGATAGAGCTTGCTGCCGACCCAGGCCATGTAGCCCGTGGCCCAGGAGCAATCGATCTCAATCCGATCCGTCCAACGACAGCCGTCGCCCTCGGGCACAACTGTCAACGTGTGGTCCCAATTGCGGATCATGAAGCCGAATTCGCGACTTTGCACGACACGCTCCAACGGATCGAGCCGTTCGACGTGGACCTGGTAGTTCGGGTTCCGCATGACGCCCCAGACGGTGACGTTGAGTGTATAGGTCTCCCCCTCCACGAAATTGCCCTTGGGGAGGTCTTTGTAGGTTGCAACGCCGCGCGTGGCCTCGGCCATTTCCTGAAAGCTGAGGGCCTCGGCGAAGACCGTGTCGGCATCGCGGAGATAGAGGGCGGAAACGGTCAGGATGCGTGGCATGGGCAGCACGATGGCAGGCCTTTCCGCCCCCCGCAATAGGGCCTAGCTTGGCGGGTATGGACGAGTCGCTGGAATATTGGGACGCGGTGGCCGCGTTGGACTGGCAAGTGGAGCTGGGGGCCGATGAGGCGATCCTGGATGTGCCTGTCGACCGGTTCGATTTGCCCGCCCCTGCGCCCAAACCAAAACCGGCAGCGGCCCCGGTGACGCAGGCCGCGCCTGTCCAACCTGCGGCGCCTGCGGTTGATACGGTCGCGATCTCAAAGCAACTGGCCGAAAGCGCCGGGTCGCTGGAGGTGTTGCGCGCGGCGATGGAAGGGTTCGAGCATTGCGAGCTGAAACGCGGTGCGCGGAATTTCGTGTTCAGTGACGGGCACCCTTCCGCCCGCGTGATGGTGGTGGGCGAGGCCCCGGGCCGGGACGAGGATCAGCAGGGCAAGCCGTTCGTGGGGCGGGCGGGTCAGTTGCTCGACAAGATGTTTGCCGCGATCGGTTTGGACCGCGCGGTGGACGGGGCAGGCGGACTTTACATCACCAACATGCTGCCCTGGCGCCCGCCGCAGAACCGCGATCCGAAGCCGGAAGAATTGGCCATGATGCAGCCCTTCACGCGGCGGCATATCGAATTGGCGGACCCGGATGTGGTCGTGCTGATGGGCAATCACGCCTGTTCCGGATTGCTTGGGCGGCGCGGGATTACACGGATGCGGGGGAATTGGGAGGATGTGTTGGGCAGACCGGCGATGCCGATGTTCCACCCGGCGTATTTGCTGAGAAATCCGGCGGTGAAGCGGGAGGCCTGGGCCGATCTGCTAGAGATCAAGGCACGGCTGGGGTGAGGATGCCTCGCGCGCTCCTCGGACCTTTGGTCCTCCTCGTAGCTTTGCCTGCTTGGGCGGATCCGTTTGGTGTGGTGGATTTGGACGCGATGGCTGGGTCCGGGACCGTGCAAGGTCCAGTCAGCGTGGCGGACGGATTGGTGCTGTTCCGGGACGAGGCTGGGGAGGTCGCTTTGTGTGACCCTGCAAGAGGTCGCAACTTCGCGGAACTGGTGATCGAGTTGCAGATGGCGCAGACCGTTCTGCTGGCGTGCCGCGGCCTGACAAACCCGCACCGCACGGGCCGCGTCGCCGCGATGCGCGCCCTAGCCTTGCCGCGCTATGCTGAGCGGGCCGGTGTTGGAGAGGGTGTTGTAGAGGCGGCCTTCGACGCGCGGGCAGAGGCAGAGGTGGAACTGGTCACGCGGTGCGGCGTGCGGGCGAATGAGATCGTCGCCGATGTAGCCGATGATTGGTTTGAGACACGGCTGCGAGAGGCGATGGAGCCGGAGCGGGTGCCTGCGATGAGTTGCCCGAGGGGGTTGGAGTGAGGCGGAGATTGCTGACGATCTTTGTGTTTGTTGTCTTTGCGTTCGGGGGTCTGATCGCACTCACTGAAGGCCAAGAATCTGCAACGACTTCAGAACAACCGCTTGATTTACTTGGGTTGGTCGACTCGGAGGCTTTGCTGACTTCGTTTCCACACGAGTTAGAAACATTCGAATACGGCGCTCCAATTGCGCACTTCCTAAATGGCCCATCTATTAATCTGACCGAATCAGGTGAGATCGAACGAATTGAAGTTCCGCGCGATGGTTGGTCTTGCCGTATGGTCCGCTTTATTGAAACGCTGGCTTTTTCAGCGGCGTGTCCGGAACGCGTAACTGATGCTCAAGCTCACACGCTTGAGCAGGCAGAAGCCTTTATGGCTTCCATCTATTCAGAATTCGTGGACGGCGCGGGCGCTTCTACAGAAGGGCAGAGTATTGAGCGGCGCATCGAGTTGTATGCCAATGGTCTCGCCACTGAGAGCAGGCTGGCAGGAGCGTGCCACGTGTTGGGCGTTGCTACATTCGACGAAGCAGGCACATTCACCACTTCAGCAGGCGTTGATGCACTTGTAGCGGATCCACTACGCCCGATCATACTGGTCGTTCCATCGCAAATTGATCAGTTCTTTCGAGATGGCTGACGCATGACCAAAATCGACCAAACCCGCCCCTTCATCCCCTGCCGCATCGCGGTCCTCGCCGTCAGCGACACCCGAACGTTGGCCGAGGACAAATCTGGCGACGTTCTTGTGCAGCGCTTGACCGATGCGGGGCACACGCTCGCTGCACGCCACATCCTGCGCGATGACCGCGATGCCATCGCTGACCAACTCCGCGACTGGTGTGCCAATCCTGAGATCGACGTGATCCTCAGCACCGGCGGCACTGGCCTGACGGGGCGTGACGTGACTGTCGAAGCCCACCGCGATGTCTACGAGAAAGAGATCGACTCCTTTGGCACCGTCTTCACCCATGTCTCCATGGCCAAGATCGGCACCTCCGCCGTTCAATCGCGGGCGACTGGGGGCGTCGCCAACGGCACATACCTATTCGCTCTTCCCGGATCATCAGGCGCTTGTAAGGATGCATGGGACGAGATCCTTGCCTATCAGCTCGACTACCGGCACCGGCCCTGCAACTTCGTGGAAATAATGCCGCGCCTCGATGAGCATAAGCGACGGAAATAACGCGTCCGTGCGTGTTCTTGGACGGATGCCTTTGCACCGCTACATAGATATCAAAGCTTCACCCTGAGCACGGGACAAAATAATGCGGTTTTTTGGTCGCGCCGTAATTGGATTATTCCTGACAGCACTGACAGTCGGGCTTCTGGCCCTTGCCGGATACACGACCTATGGCGCTCTTCAGGCACGATGGGCAGATGAAGGCAGGCCGCCACAGGGGCGGGAACGCGTTTTCGCGGTTGAGGTGGCACCAATTGCCCTTGGTGAAGAAACGCCTGTACTCACCGCCTTTGGCGAAATCCTGTCGCGTCGCACTCTTGAATTGCGCGCACCTGCCGAGGGCACGGTCGTGGAGCTCGCCGAGGATTTTGAAGAAGGCGGGGCAGTCGAAGAAGGCCAGCTGCTTCTGCGGATCGATCCATTTGAGGCGCAATCTGCGCGCGATACGGCGGCCGCTGACCTGCAAGACGCTGAGAACGAACTGGCCGAAGCAGAACGCGCGTTGGATCTTGCAGAGGAGGAGGTCGATGCCGCCCGTGCCCAAGCTACTCTGCGCGCAACGGCTTTGACCCGCGCGCAGGATCTTGCGGAGCGTGGTGTGGGGTCTGCAGCAGCGGTTGAGACGGCGGAATTGGCACTTGCAACCGCCAACCAGGCCATCCTTTCGCAACGGCGCGCGTTGGCTCAGGCCGAGACGCGGCTCGATAATGCGGGAACCGCACTTGAACGACGCCGGATCGCGCTGGCAGAGGCCGAACGCCGCTTGGAACAGACTGAGCTTTATGCGGCCTTCACAGGTGTCTTGACCGATGTTGATGTCGCCACCGGTCGGCTGGTCGGGCGGAATGAGCGGCTGGGCAGCCTTTTGGACAATGAAGCGCTTGAGGTCGCGTTCCGCGTGTCGACCGCACAGTACGTGCGTCTTCTTGAGGGCAGCGGGCAACTGACTGAGCGCCCAGTGCGTGTCATCCTGGATGTCTTTGGCCTGGACGTTCAGGCCAACGCCACGTTGACACGTGAAAGCGGCGCGGTAGAGGAAGGCCAGACAGGGCGGCTTTTGTTTGCCCGTCTCGATGCGCCGCGCGGAATGCGGGTCGGTGATTTCGTGCGCGTTGAAGTGGATGAGCCACCCTTGCCGTCTGTCGCGCGCTTACCCGCGACGGCACTTGGATCGGACGGGCTGATCCTTGTTCTCGGCGAAGAGGATGTTTTGGAGGCCGTCCCAGTCGAATTGATGCGCCGCCAGGGAAACGATGTACTGGTCCGCGGAGAAGGGCTTCGCGACCGCGAAGTGGTTTTGGCCCGCACGCCTGTCTTGGGTGAGGGGATCCGCGTGAGCCCGATCCGACCAGATGCTGCCGATGCGGAAGAGGAGCCGGGTACAATCGCGCTGGACCCCGAGCGCCGCGCGCGGCTGATTTCATTTGTCGAAGGTAACAGTTTTATCCCTTCTGACGTGCGTGACCGCATGCTGCGTCAGCTGAACGAAGAAGAAGTCCCGGCACGGATGGTGGCGCGTATCGAAGCACGGATGGGCAGCTAACATGCGCGCATTGCCCAACAGCGCAGGCGGCTTGCTCAGTTACTTCACGCGCCACCGCACGGCCGCCAATCTCCTGCTGGTGGTTATGATCGTGACGGGATTGGCGGCATTCCCACAGATGCGCGCTCAGTTCTTTCCTGATGTTGTCAGCGATACGGTCGAGCTGCGGTTTGTGTGGGAAGGCGCTGGCGCCGAAGATGTCGATGAGGGCATTGTTGCTGTGGTCGAGCCGACGTTGCTGGCGGTGGCAGGAGTCGTTTCATCCGAGGCGCAATCAAACGAAGGCCGTGCCTATATCGGGCTGGAATTCGAACCCGGTTGGGACATGGATCGCGCGGCTGATGACGTGCAAGCCGCGCTTGATACAATCACCGATCTTCCGGACGACGCAGAAGAGGGGCAGGTCAGGCGCGGAAACTGGTTCGACCGTGTCACCGATGTTGTGATCACCGGCCCGGTGGCCACAGAACAGATCGGACGCTTCGCAGATGAATTTGTAACGCGCCTGTTCGATGTGGGGGTCACCAACACCACAATCCGCGGGGTTGCAGCACCTGAGACCGTGATCGAGATCCCCTCCGCCAATCTGATCCGTTACGACATTTCGATGGCCGAGATCGCGCGTGTTGTGGGCGAGGCGGCAGCAACTGCGCCTGCGGGGGACGTGGACGCCGCAAACGCGCGCATTCGCACCGGTGGCGAGGCGCGCAGCGCAGAGGCAATTGCGGCGCTGACCCTGCGGATCAATGACGATGGGTCGTCACTCACAATCGGCGATGTGGCCTTGATCGAGGTAAACGGCATTGATCGTGAACGCGCATTCTTTGTGGGTGAGAACCCCGCGATTACCATCCGCATCGACCGGACGGAGGACGGCGATGCGATTGCCATGCAGGTTGCTGTGGAGCAGGTCGCGGCGTCTCTTGAGGCGACTTTGCCCGCAGGAAGCTCCATCGATTTGATCAACACTCGTGCCGAGGCGATTTCTGGGCGTCTGAACATCTTGCTCGACAATGCGCTACTTGGGCTGGGACTGGTCGTCGCCTTGCTGTTCTTGTTCCTGAATGCCCGTACGGCGTTCTGGGTGGCCATGGGCATCCCGGTGGCGTTGACAGCGGCGATTGCTTTGATGTGGTTAGCGGGTCTGACGATCAACATGATCTCGCTGTTTGCCCTGATTATCACGCTGGGAATCGTTGTGGATGACGCGATTGTTGTCGGCGAACATGCCGATTACCGCGCGCGCCAATTGGGCGAGGCGCCGGTGGTGGCAGCCGAAAACGCGGCTCAGCGCATGGCGGCCCCGGTTTTCAGCGCCACGATCACGACCGTTCTGGCCTTCACCGGACTTGTTGCCATCGGCGGGACGTTCGGAAACCTGATCGCAGACATCCCGTTCACGGTAATCGTCGTTCTTGTGGCGTCGCTCGTGGAATGTTTCCTGATCCTTCCAAATCACATGGCACATGCGCTGGCGCATTCCGCGAAGAGCCACTGGTATGATCTGCCAAGCCGCGTTGTGAACCGCGGTTTCGATTGGGTCCGCGAAACCCTTTTCCGGCCCTTGATGCGGTTCGTTGTCTGGGCGCGGTATCCAGTCATCGCTCTGGTGATCGTGATCCTGTCCACGCAAACCGCGTCGTTCATCCGTGGCGACGTAATCTTCCGCTTTTTCAATGCCCCTGAGACCGGCAGCGTTACCGGCAACTTCGCGATGGTCGATGGTGCGACGCGAGCAGACACCCTGGCCCAGATGGCGGAGTTACAACGCGCCGCTGAGGCCGTCGGCGCTGAGTTCGAGGCAGAGCACGGCGTAAACCCGTTGGCCTACGTGCTAGCGCAAGTGGGTGGCAGTACTGGGCGTGGTTTGGCCGGAGCTGACAATAAGGATGCCGATCTTCTTGGCTCGCTGGATATCGAGCTGATCAGTGCCGATCTGCGCCCCTATTCCAGTTTTGCCTTCGCGAGTGCGTTACAAGATGAAGTGCGCCAGCTTCCGCTAACAGAAACGCTCAGCTTCCGGGGCTGGCGAGGCGGCCCGGGCGGGGATGCCATAGACGTACAGATTTTCGGGGCCGAGACGGAAACTCTGAAGGCGGCATCGGAGGCTTTGCAGACCGCCCTTGTGGTCTATCCTGAGGTCACTGGCCTGCAAGACAGCATGGCCTATGACAGGGAAGAGCTGAGCCTGGAACTGACCCCGCAAGGCGAAGCCCTTGGATTCGATATCGGCACGCTTGGCAGCACCTTGCGCAACCGCCTGGGCGGGATTGAGGCGGCAACTTATCCCGACGGCCCCCGCACAGCTGCGATCCGCGTGGAATTGCCAGCTGACGAGCTGACCGCCGATTTTCTCGATCGTACCCTTCTGAGGGCAGATAGCGGCCAATACGTCCCATTGGCCGACATCGTGACCGTCACATCACGGCAGGGCTTTTCCACCATCGCCCGTGAAAACGGCATCCGGCTTCTGACCGTTTCAGGCGATTTGGGTGAAGATGATCCCGCTCGCGCAGAGTTGGTGATGACAGAACTACGCGAGGTGATCATTCCCCGTATCGAGGCGGAATTTGGTGTTGCAACGCGCCTTTCGGGACTCGCCGAACAGGAACAGGAATTCCTGACCGACGCACTCGTTGGCTTCCTGCTGTGCCTGATCGGTATCTACCTTGTGCTGGCGTGGATCTTTGCAAGCTGGCTCAGGCCGATGGTCGTCATGGCGATCATTCCGTTCGGGCTGGTTGGCACGATCTTCGGTCACGTGGCGTGGGATGTGCCGCTGAGCATGTTCACGGTGGTCGGGCTGATCGGCATGACCGGCATCATCATCAACGACTCCATCGTTTTGGTCACTACTGTCGATGAATACGCTGAGAAACGCGGTCTCTTCCCAGCCATCGTGGACGGCACCTGCGACCGCTTGCGCCCGGTACTTTTGACAACGCTGACAACTGTTCTTGGTCTGATGCCGCTGCTCTATGAGACCAGCCAGGACGCGCAGTTCCTTAAGCCAACTGTGATCACTTTGGTCTACGGGTTGGGTTTTGGTATGTTCATCGTCTTGCTTGTGGTGCCGGCCCTTCTGGCGATCGGACAAGACTTGGGCCAACAGATGCGCGGGTTTCGCCGTGCGCTTGGCTCGGCGGCGCACAGCAAGGGAATGGCCCTCAGCATGGGGATACTTTGCAGCGTCGTGGCGGTCCTGTTTGCCATGACCTTTGGTTCATTGATGATCAATGAGAGCCTTTGGGGGCCTTTTGCAGCATTGGGCGACACCGCTTCGGCCGCATTCGGAGCGTTTGCCTTGGGTGCTATGGCTGTGTGTATCCTTGGATGGCTTGGCGCGGTTGTTGTGCGCGCCGCCACACGGCGTAGCACCGCATGAGCCAGATTAGCCGGTGCAGCGATCCAGTTCGATAGCGCGCTGACTGCCGATAACGGTAATTCTCAGATCGCCGCGATCTAGTGCAAATGGTCCTTGATCGGCGGGAACGACCTCTGCAACGGCTGTAAGAGAGCTGCCGTGACGCTGCGTGACGGCCTCTGACACCCAGATCATCGGATCACGATGTTCGACAACGACTGTCTCATCATTGCCAGTATCCGGAACCTGCGCGCTTACAGTGACGCGCAGTCCATCGTTGATAGGCTCAATCGAGCAGTTGACTGCACCTGCCCCAGCCTCTGTCGCTGTGTAGGGGCGGTCAGACAGGGCAGCCGCAATTGTGCCGTCGCGCGCAGTGGACGCGGGCAGTGCACCCTCAAGATCGACCGAAATCGGCATGCAAACGTCGTAGCAAACGCCAAGCTCCAGCCTGCCTTCGACCTCTGCCGCGCCGCTGGTGTCCACAATGAATTCGACAGGCAGGATTACGGATCCTTCGTACCCCACGGACCGCAGGCCGTTGGTGAAAAACACTTGTGGGCTTGGCCAGTGGATCGCCATGCCCGTGACGCCTTCCGCGTCGGTCAGGCGCAGCACTGTCGGCACTCCCCCTTCGCCGGGCGCGCGCCAATAAGTCTTCCAACCGGGCGCCAGGTCAATGCGAATCGCGGCCATATGCCGATCGTCCGACATCCTGTATCCGGGTAGCATGCTGATCTGCACCACCTCGTCCGCCGAGAAAAACTGGGCAGACGCGGGGAGGGCAGACATCAAGCCAAGCGCGATTGCGCCTATGGTGCGAGCGAAAAAAGTCATCGCACCGGACGTAGGAAGTTGCGCCTGAAATTGAAAGTCACGTTTCCGATACTCTGGCCAAGCGCTTGATGATTGATTGATTCCGGCAACAGGCCCATGCTTCCCCCATGACGATGCCGGACCTTGCACATGATCTGACCGGAAAGCTTCTTATTGCTATGCCGGGAATGGAGGACCCTCGGTTTGCGGGCGCGGTGGTCTTCATGTGCGTGCATTCGCCAGGTCAGTCGATGGGGTTGATTGTTAACAAACGCATGGACGAGATCACCTTTGCCGAGATGATGGAGCAGCTCGAGATTGCCAAGCACGGCGCAACACCGGATGTGCCTGTGTGCTACGGCGGTCCGGTAGAACTGCGGCGTGGCTTCGTGCTGCATTCTTCAGACTACAAGCCAAGGGGCGAAGAGGCTTTGCGCATCGATCACCGTTTCGCAATGACAGGAACATTGGAGATCCTGGAAGATATTGCCGCCGGAAAAGGACCGCAACGCGCGCTTCTCGCACTAGGCTATTCTGGATGGGGGGAAGGCCAGCTGGAGGCGGAAATTCAACGCAACGACTGGCTCACCGCAGATGCCACGCCTGAACTGGTCTTTGATATTGCCATGGACCGAAAATGGGATGCGGCGTTGCAGAGTCTCGGCGTAACGTCCCTGACCCTTTCAAGCGAGGCGGGTCATGCCTGAGGATGCGAGGCCCGACGAAGTCGATCGTTGATTGCCCGTCCAAGCCCAACTTCGGGGATGTCCGTCACATGAATGCGCTGGAAGCCGCGCGCAGTGGCTAACTCATCTGCTTTGTGCATGACGGAAAACAAGCGCGCGGCAGCTTCCACCAGATCGCCGCTGTCTGACAACGTCAGATGTCCCTCGACCGGACCAAAGCCGATGCAGAGATCCTCATCCTTGGGCTCACCCCCGAGCACGAGCGGTACATGTGTCGCATAATGCCGTTCCATTTGGCCTGGTGCTTCGACACGTCCGGGGGTGAGATCTACTGAGACGGGACCGACCAGCCGCTCCACCTCCTCACGCGCAATGCCGCCCTCTCGGAGCAGTCGCACACCGTCGTCGTTGGTCTTGAGGATTGTCGACTCCAGGCCAACCTCACAAGGCCCTCCATCGATGATTGCGTCTATCCGTGCGCCTAACCCCGCTTCAACATGGGACGCCCGCGTGGGGCTCACCTGCCCGGAAGGATTGGCGGACGGGGCTGCAATCGGCCCACCGAACGCCTGCAAGATGCGCTGCGCAAGCGGATGCGCTGGAACGCGCACTGCAAGGGTCGGCAGGCCACCACTTACCAGATCGGCCACCTTGCCTTTGGAGGGGAGTACCAAGGTTAACGCACCGGGCCAGAACGCATCTGCCAGAATTCGCGCGTTCGGTCCGATTTCCACCAGTTCCGTAATATGATCGAGTGTTGGGACATGGACGATCAGTGGGTTAAACCTTGGGCGCCCTTTCGCCTCAAAGATCCGGGCGACGGCCTTGCCGTCTCGCGCGTCCGCTGCAAGCCCGTAGACTGTCTCAGTCGGAAGTCCAAGCAAGCCGCCAGAACGCAGCACCTCAACCGCTCGGGCGACCCCGATGCAATCATCTTGTAACATTTCAGGGTAAGACAGCGGCATCCGTGACGTAACGTTGAAGTTGCGTAAACTTGGGGGGCGACCCTAGGTCTGACCCATCAGACTGAGGCCCCTAGCGCAATCCATGCGCTTTCGCAAATCGCCGGGAGGAACCAGACCTTGCCATATAGCGCACCCGTATCCGATATTTCCTTTTGCCTGGACCATGTCGTGGGCTTTGACCGTGTCCAGCAGACAGAGATGTTTGCCGAGGCGTCGAGCGATCTTGTGGACGCCATGCTGACGGAAGCGGGCCGTATCTGTGAAGAGGTGCTCGCACCGCTTAATCGTGCGGGCGACCTGCATCCAGCAGTTCTTGAAAACGGAGTGGTCCGCACATCACCCGGATACGGAGGTGGCTACCATGCCCTAGCCGAGGCTGGCTTTGTCGGCATTTCCGCTGATCCCGAATATGGCGGACTGGGGCTTCCACATACGGTGACAACGGCCGTGAACGAGATGATTGGCGGCGCGTGTCTTTCGCTTGAGTTGAACCCGTTGATGACACAGGGCCAGATCGAAGCGTTGGAGCATCATGCCTCCGACGAGATCAAGGCGCTGTACCTGCCGAAGTTAACATCCGGCGAATGGTGCGGGACGATGAACCTGACTGAACCGCAGGCAGGCTCAGACGTGGGCGCGCTGACGTCTAAAGCCGAGCCAAAAGGCGATGGAACCTACGCAATCTCGGGACAGAAAATCTATATCTCCTGGGGCGACAACGACTTCACGGACAATATCGTGCACTTGGTCCTGGCGCGCTTGCCGGACGCGCCTAAGGGCACGAAAGGGATCAGCCTTTTCCTTGTTCCGAAGAAAATACCAGATGCCGATGGAAATTCAGGCGTCGCCAATGATCTTAAGGTCGTCAGTCTTGAACATAAGATGGGCCTGCATGGCTCACCCACTTGCGTCATGCAGTACGACGGTGCAACCGGCTGGTTGATCGGCGAAGAAAACAAGGGCATGGCCGCGATGTTCACCATGATGAACAACGCCCGCCTTGGCGTGGCAGTGCAGGGTGTGTCCGTCGCCGATGCCGCTTACCAGCACGCCCTCAGCTATGCGTTGGATCGCAAACAGGGCCGAACGAACGGCGATACTGGCATGATCATCGATCACGCAGATGTCCGCCGCATGCTCATGGAAATGAAGGCCGAGACCTTTGCCGCGCGCGCTATGGCACTTGATCTCGCCGTCGCGCTTGATCTTGCCAAGACAGGCGACAAATCAGCTGAGGCGCGCGCCGCTTTTCTTACGCCGATTGCCAAATCCTACGGGACCGAAACCGGCATGAAAGTTGCCAACATGGGAATTCAGGTGCACGGCGGCATGGGGTTTATCGAGGAAACTGGCGCAGCCCAATATGTCCGCGACGTTCGCGTGACTGCGATCTACGAGGGCACCAACGGCATCCAAGCGATGGACCTTGCCGGTCGCAAACTGATGGACGGTGGAGTGGCTGCTTTTGCGCTGTTGGACGAAATCGCTACCGTTAATGGTGAATTTGCCTCGGTGATCCAACCGATGGTCGAGGCACTGCGTAAGACCACCGAAGACGTGCTTGCCCTAGACATGGCCGACCGTTTCGGTGGGGCGGTACCGTTCCTGATGGCCTATGCTCGCGTTCTCGGTGCCTATTACCATGCCAAGGCGGCGTCTGGCGGCGATGAAACGCGCAAAGCGCTAGCGCATTTCCATATCACACGGCTGTTGCCAGAAACGCATGCCATGATGATGCAGGCCCGCTGTGGCTCGGCTGGCCTTTATGATCTTTCTCCCGAAGATTTGGCGGCATGAGGCGTGAGTGATCTGGGTTTCACTTGGAAGGTGCGCAAATCCGGTGAAATTCAGATTTTTCATCGTGGTAAGCTTGCGACGACCTTGCGTGCTGCGAAGGCTTCCGATTTTTTAGACCTTGCCAAAACTGGCGACACCGAAGCCGCGCAACAAGAAGCCGCACGGCTGACTGGAAACTACAAGCGAGGCAATGAACGCCTCACCAAGGGGCACCCGCGCAATGCCTGACGGCACCAACCCGATCCGTACACCATTCGATCTGCCCCCAGTCGAAGCTGAAGCTGTCGAAGTCGCGGACGGCGTGCTCTGGCTGCGTATCTCGCTGCCGATGGCGCTGGATCATGTGAATGCCTACGCCTTGCGCGAAGATGACGGCTGGACCGTGATCGACACCGGGCTCAACACCAAACGCACGCGCGCGATTTGGCAGGCAATCATTGATGGACCGCTGGCTGGCGCGTCCCTGCGGCGACTGATTGTGACGCATCACCATCCCGATCATGTTGGACTTGCAGGCTGGTTCCAGTCGCAAGGTGTCGAGCTTTGTATGACTCGCACCGCATGGCTGTTTTCGCGCATGCTGACGCTTGATGAGCAGGATCAGGCAACGGACGAACAAGTCCAGTTTTGGATCGATGCCGGTATGAATGCGGACGTGCTTGAGAAACGCCGGACCGAGCGCCCTTTCAACTTTGCCGATATTGTTTACCCGATGCCTCTTGGCTTCACCCGTTTGGTCGAAGGCGCTAAGATTGATATTGGCGGTCGCACGTGGGATATTCGCTTCGGCCATGGCCACGCGCCGGATCACGCAACCTTCTGGAGCCGGGATGGCGAACTTGTCATCGGTGGCGACCAGCTCTTGGCGACAATCTCTCCGAATATTGGAGTATACGCCACCGAACCGAATGCAGATCCCGTTGGGGAATGGATGGCTGCATGCGAGGCTTTGGAACCGCATGCGCTTGAAACACAGCTCGTTCTGCCCGGCCACAAGCTGCCGTTCACAGGCCTGCCGTCGCGGATGCGGCAATTGATTGATAACCATCATGGGGCGCTGGACCGCTTGCTGGACCATATCGGCAAACAGCCCCGTACGGCCGCCGAATGCTTTCCACCGCTCTACAAACGCACGATTGATGAAGGCACTTATGGCCTGGCGTTGGTTGAAGCCGTGGCACATGTGAACCATCTGCACCGCATTGGTGCTGTGACACGCGCACGTCGTTCGGACGGGGCTTGGGAATACAGCCTCATCTGATCACAATTCGCACCAGCGGCTTGACGCCACAGGGGCTTGGGGCTGACACTTTCTCCATTCTGCGATATTCCAGCGCTCAATTGATTTTCCGAGGCATGAAGGACCAGATCGATGGCCGACAATGACGACTACAAGCACGGTGAAATGGACATCCGCGAGCAAGAAAAGACGTTCGACGGGTTCATGAAGTGGTCCACCAATGTGGCTATCATTTCGATCTTGATTGTTATCGGTCTGGCGATCTTCGCCACATGATGCGTGTCCTTCGCTTTGCGGTTTCTAGCGTCGTCGCCTTGGCGCTTGCCGGGTGTGCAGGCGAAGCTGTCTGGGACTCCGATGAAGCGGTGGCCCGCGCGACATATGTGGCCCCTGGTCCCGCAACGGTCACGTTGATCACGTCGATCAACACGCGCAACGGTTCTGGAGCACATTCCGCGCTGTTGATTGACGGGGCGCAGCGTTTGCTTTTTGACCCAGCTGGCAACTGGCACAATCCGGGCGTTCCGGAACGAAACGACGTCCTCTTTGGCATGTCGCCGGGCTATATGGATCTTTACTTGGCATTCCAGTCCAACGGCGTCTTTGAAGCGCATTTGCACACCATCGAAGTTTCGCCGCAGGTCGCGGCCCAGTTGAGCCAAGCCGTGCAGGCCTATGGTCCTGTCGCGCCCGCCTTCTGCTCGCGGTCGATCACGGAAATCCTGTCGGGAACGCCGGGCTTTGGTACAATTTCGCCGGGCTTTTTTCCGGACAACACAATGGAACAGTTCGCCCAATTGCCGGGTGTGACCTACCAGCTGGTCGAAGGCACAATTTCGGATGAGGCGAACGGCAGCCAAGAGGTGTTGGCAGCACAGGTTGCTGGACAAAACTGAACGGGCCCGCCTGACCAATCCCAAAAACAAAACCCCCGCGGCTAGGCCTCGGGGGTTTTTTGATTTTCTGATTCGCGGGTCGGACCCGGCAGTGATGCTCAGAGCATCCCTTCGCGCTGCGCCTTTTTGCGCGCCAGCTTGCGGGCACGGCGGATGGCCTCAGCCTTCTCGCGCGCACGCTTTTCCGACGGCTTTTCGTAATGCTGCTTGAGCTTCATTTCACGAAAGACGCCTTCACGCTGAAGCTTTTTCTTCAGGGCGCGGAGTGCCTGATCGACGTTATTGTCGCGAACACTGACCTGCATGTGGTGTCACCACCTTTCTAGGTTAGAATTGAGCGTAGGTGCAGGAGGTGGCCGTATAGCAAGGGCCTCCTACCTTGTCTACCATGGCAATTTGGAGGCCTTGAGATGAGTGATCAGAGCGACGCAATCCTGGATGCAGCGATGATGCATGTACCGTTCGACGGTTGGTCGGAGGCCAGCTTTGCTGCTGCAGCGTCGGATGCGGGTGTCTCCTTGCCTGAGGCTCGCGCGCTGTTTCCGCGTGGCGCGGTCGATCTCGCGGTGGCGTTCCACCGCCGGGGTGACCGAGCGCTGGCAACACGGCTTGCGGAAACAGACCTTACGGGAATGCGTTTCCGCGAGAAGGTATCTTGGGCGATCAAGGCGCGTCTCGACGCTGTTGAGGACGACAAAGAAGCCGTCCGTCGCGGTGCGACCCTGTTTGCCCTGCCGATCTATGCTGCTGATGGCGCAAAGCTTGTTTGGGAAACGGCCGATACGATTTGGGCCGGTCTGAGGGACACGTCCGAAGACCTGAACTGGTACACCAAACGACTGACACTATCGGGCGTCTACTCATCCACAGTTCTGTTCTGGTTGGGTGACGTATCTGAAGGGCATTCTGCGACCTGGGCCTTTCTTGATCGTCGCATCGAAGATGTGATGCGGTTCGAAGAGATGAAAGCGAAGGTGCGCGCGAACGCGATCCTCAAGCCATTTGCGGAGGGGTTTGAAAGGTTTGCGGCCTCGGTCAAAGCCCCAGCGCGGCGCGCGCCGGAAGATCTGCCGGGACGCTGGCCGCCGGCCGGCTAGATACTCCTCAAACTCGCGTACTCTTTGTGCCATGGCCGTCCCCGCACCCTTTTTTTGTGCATGCCGGGTTGTGTCCATCCGGTGTCTGGCGTGTTCTGACCCAAACGGAGGAGGCAACACATGGCTGAGATGATGCGCGCTATTGAGATCGCGAAACCCGGTGGGCCCGAGGTACTACGGCAGTGCGAACGCCCTGTGCCCAATCCGGGTGCCGAACAGATCCTGATCCGGATCGACCATGCTGGCGTGAACCGTCCCGATGCATTGCAGCGGGCGGGCAGCTATGCGCCGCCCAAAGGGGCGTCTGACTTGCCAGGATTGGAAGCTGCGGGTGTGGTCGAAGCTGTGGGTCCCGGTGTGACGCGTTGGCAACCTGGTGACGCAGTCTGCGCCTTGTTGCCGGGCGGCGGGTATGCCGAGTTCGCTGTAACTCATCAGGATCATGCACTCGCTGTGCCCAAAGGCCTTGGCATGGCGCAAGCCGCCGCCTTGCCCGAGACGTTTTTCACTGTTTGGTCGAACGTATTTATGCGCGCCGGCTTGACGGCGGGGAAACGGTTCCTTGTGCATGGCGGGTCCTCGGGTATCGGAACAACCGCCATTCAACTGGCCAACTCCCTTGGCGCGAGGGTGTTTGCCACTGCAGGCTCACCCGAGAAATGTGCAGCCTGTGCCGCACTGGGCGCTGAGCGTGCGATCAACTACCGAGAGGAGGATTTTGTCGACATCTTGCGCGCAGAAGGCGGGGCGGATGTGATCCTTGATATGGTGGGCGGCTCGTACCTGCCCAGAAACGTCAAGGCATTGGCCGATGACGGCCATCTGCAACAGATTGCGTTCCTGCAAGGCCCAAAGGTCGAACTCAATTTCGCACAGCTCATGGTGCGGCGATTGACGATATCGGGTTCTACACTGCGCCCACAATCGGATGCGGACAAGGCAAGGATCGCTGCAGAATTGCGCGACAAGGTCTGGCCACTATTGGCTTCAGGTCGCATTGCGCCGGTTATGGACCAAACCTTCGCCCTTGAAGATGCATCAGCTGCACATGCACGCATGGAAAGCAGCGCGCATATCGGAAAGATCATGTTGAAAGTCGCGTGAGGGTCTACGGCCCGAACATCGCCCATCCAGCAGCCAGCCGTGTAATTGCCGTCACCATGCAGATGGCCGCGAATACCCAAGCAATGACGGCAAATGCCGCCGGGAAAAGGCAGAATGCGGTGAAGACGGCAATCGTTTCCGCGCCCTCCGCAAGCCCACCGAGGTAGTAGATACCCTTGTTCGGATAGGCGTCCGATGACATGCCCCGCCGTTCCGCGATAATTGAAAACGCAAGAAAAGATGTACCGGTCAGGATGAATGTTGCTGTCAGAAACGCGCCGGGCACGGCGTTGGCCGCAGGATCGGCCAGCACGAAGCCGAGCGGGAAGCAGGAGTAGAATACGAAATCTAAGGTGATATCGAGGAACGCGCCGCGATCCGTAGGTTCCGTCATTCGGGCTACCGGGCCATCCAATCCATCGGCCAGACGGTTCAGGGCCAAGCCCAGGAGAGCGAGCCAAAAGAGGCCGCATGCGGCAGCAAGTGCTGCCAATAGTCCAACGGCGCATCCGATGAGCGTGATTTGGTCTGCCCGAACCCCGCGCGCAACAAGGCCGCGTGCAATCGGCTCCATCAAGGCGCGTTGTAAAGGTAAAAGGCGGGCATCGATCATGGCCGCGTCTTGGCCCGACGAGGCGAAAGCGTCAATGCACGGGTTCTTGAGCGGTGGGCAAAAGAGCATCGTTCATCAAATCATCCAAGAAAAGCGAGATAAGTTGCAAGCGGCCCGATACCTCCGCTTTTCGGTAAACCGACGCTGCCTGTGCCTTGGCCGTTCCCTGCGCTGTCTGCCGAAGATCTGCGATTTCCGCGATCGAGTATCCCTTGATCGCCAAAAGTGCCACATCACGCTCAGCGCTCGTCAGGGCCCAGTCGGCGAACTTAGCGTCCAGCAGTGTCTGGAATGCGCCAGAGGCGACCTGAAGCTGTTCCGTCAGGCGGGTTTGATGGCTCAGCGCGCGGCGCAATTCCGTTGCGGTAAAGGCAAGACCGAGGAACAAGGTTACCGTCACAATGCCCTCTACAAGATCGCTATCGACCAGCGGATTGACGCTGCCAGGCCGGACGAAATCCAGCGTGATGTCGTAAAGAAAGTACGCACAGCAAAGTGCCTGAACTGCAAACAGGCTCCAAAGCACAACGGGGCGGGACGGCATGGCTCAGCTTTCCTGTCTAATGGGCCGGCCGCGTTGTCGCGACCGGCAGTGGCGTATCGGATCAGGCGTCGTCATCGTCCGCTTCATCGTCATCTTCATCCTCGGCTTCGATCTCGGCAATCTGGCCCGTGGTCAGGTCAACTTCGATCTCGAAAGCTGCGCCGTCCAGCATCACCTCAACTTCCAGCATGTTGCCTTCGGTTTCAGTCTCTTGGACGGTGTAGCCCTCAGCCTCGAGGAAAGCGAGGATATCTGCCTCTTGAGTGCCGACAACATCACCGGGGCTCAGTTGCGCAAAAGCGACGGTAGGTGCAGTGATAAGGGCCAGGATTGCGGCTTTGGTTGCAGTATTCATTTGGAGTTCCTTTCCAGATTGAAAATTGGCCACCTCGTTGTGGCTTGGGTTGATCTGGGCAGGTTATGGATGCTCCTGAATTGCACCTTTGGGGGATGGCAGGCGGCGTAGGCCAAAGGTTTACGTCAAGCTTTCATAATCCCTTGTGTGACGTCAGTCGAAAAACCCCTGTCGTGCAGAGCGCGATTGCCGCGAGCCCGGCAAGGCTCAAGAGCATAGCTTCCGGCCCGATTTGACCAATGAGCCAAGCGCTGGCCACGGGGGCCATGGCCGCCGAAAACATGGCCGCTCGGGCGACATAGGCCATGACGAGTGGATAGTTCTCAGAACCAAAATGCGCCAACGGCACTGTACCGCGCGCGATCGAATATAGCCCGTTTCCAGCACCATAGGCGATCAGCGCAGCTGCCGCAGGGGCATCGAACCACAAAGCCAGAACACCGATCAGGATCAGCGAAGTCGCGGTAAACTGAGTCACAATCGGTCCATGGCGTTGGCGGCCCAACATCTCCAGCAGTCGGGCGCCAACTTGTGCAGGTCCGATCAAGGAACCCAAGCCAACCGCCGCGGCAAGGGAAAGGCCAGTGGCCGTAAGGACAGAGATCAAATGCACAGAAAGGGTCGCGAAAACAAAAGTGAGGCACACCGCGACAATGGCCAACAGACGGTGGCGCAAATCCGGCCGTAGTCTGCCCTGCGACCGAACATTTTCTTCACTTGTCGGCGTCGGCAGGCCCCATAGACAGAGAGGAAGCGTCACGCACAAATGCATCGCCACGTATCCAAGGCATGCCCCGCGCCAACCGAAGCTCTCCACCATCCATGCCGATAGCGGCCAACAGACTGTGCTGGCAAACCCGCCCCAGAGTGTCAGTTGCGTAATTGCACCGCGTGCTTGATCACCGAAGATCGTACCGAGGGTCGAAAAAGCGGCATCGTAAAGCGTCGCTGCCATACCGCATCCGATCAAGACCCATGCAAACAGATAGATTGGGGCAACCGGTGCTACCGCAAGGCACGCCAGCCCGACGGCCAATACGACAACACCAACCGACATGACACGCCGACCGCTCCGCGCACGGATCAAGCGTGCCACATGCGGCGCTGCAAGGCCCGAGACAATCAACGCAATCGAGATGCCGGCGGCAACCAACTCCATTTGCCATCCGGTGTCCGCCCCGATGGGCGCGGCCAAAACAGCAAGCAAGTAAAAAGACGATCCCCAAGTCAGGATTTGTACCAAACCCAGAGCTGCAGTGATGCGGAATTGGGGCCTCACTCCCCTGCGACCGTCGCGACATGGGCGGGCAACCCCGCCAGATCTGGGATCTCATGGTAGCGCGGATGCCGGTCGGGCGGGTCAGCGTGCTCCAACGCCCAACTCAAGCCGTGGGGTACGTAGACCGCCCATGCCCCGGCCTCAAGCGCTGGCACAACATCGGACTTCATTGAATTGCCCACCATCATCGCGCGCTGCGCCCCGCCATGGTTCGCGAATGCTCTGGAATACACACCGGCCACCTTCTCCGATACAATCTCTACGCCTGCGAACAGGTCGCCCAATCCGCTTGCTGCCAATTTCTGTTCTTGATGCAGCAAATCCCCCTTTGTGATCAGGACCAATGGGTAACGAGCCGACAGATTGCTTAGCGTCTCTTCGACGTGTGGGAGCAACTCAATCGGATGGCGAAGCATTTCCTGCCCCATCTCTAGGATCGGCCCGATCACACGCCCGTCGACCCGGCCCTCGGTCACATCCACCGCCGTCTCAATCATCGACAGCATGAAGCCTTTAATCCCAAAACCGTAGTGGCCAACATTCTTCTTCTCAGCCTCCAGCAGCCGCTCTTTCAGGTGATCCCGTTCGGCGAAGTCGGCAAGTAATTCGGCGAAGCGTTCCTCGGTCAGACGAAAGAAGCTTTCGTTCTGCCACAGCGTGTCATCTGCATCGAATCCGATCACGCTTAACCTTGTCACGCGCCACCCCTCTTTTCTGTTGGCCCATCCGTCTTATATAGTGCGACCTCAGCGCAAGCGATCACAACGGGATTCGCACCAACATGACGACCGACTGGCACATGATGGCAGACAAACGCGACGACACCGAAGACGGTGACGGCGATGTGTCCCTTGCGACGAAAACCAAGCCCAAAACGCAGCGCCCGCCGATGTATAAGGTGTTGCTTCTGAACGACGACTACACGCCGATGGAATTCGTCGTCCACGTTCTGGAGCGGTTCTTTGGCATCACGCATTCCCAAGCGGTTGAGATCATGCTGACCGTGCACAAGAAGGGTTTGGCGGTTGTGGGCGTCTTCTCCTACGAGATCGCCGAAACCAAGGTTGCGCAGGTGATGGATTTCGCCCGCCGGAACCAGCACCCGTTGCAATGCACCATGGAGAAAGAGGAATAGGGCCAATGAGCCCCTCCTGCATCCAATGACCCCAGACAGATGGACCCTCGCTATCGAGGGCGGTGAGATTGACCCGCCCTCCGGCCCCGTGCTTGTCATGCGCGCCCGTGGCGATGCGGACTTCGCGGCTTTTGGTGATGTCACATGCGTCCAAGGCTTTAAGCCGGACCACGATCGCCTGGCCGCACGCGGGCTTACCGTGATGGTCGAACCGGAAGGCCAGTTCGACGTCGCCCTAGTTCAGATCGTGAAATCCCGCGCCGCGACCTATTCCGCGATTGCCGAGGCGATGGGCCACCTGCCCCCCGGCGCGCTTGTCATGGTCGACGGCCAGAAGGAAGAAGGCATCGAGGCCATCGTCAAAACGCTCCGCCTGGTGTTCGAGGTCGGGGGCGTGATGTCAAAATCGCACGGCAAACTCGCCTGGTTCCGCCGCCCCGGAACCCTGCCGCAGCAGGTGCTCGATTGGGTCATGGCCCCCGTGCCGACGCCTGAAGGTTATCTGACCGTGCAGGGCGGCTTTTCGGTCGATGGCCCTGATCGCGGTTCGGAGATTCTGGTCGCCCTTCTGCCGCAACTGACCGGCCGCGTGGCCGATTGGGGCGCAGGGTGGGGCTATATTTCGGGTGAAGTCCTCGATGAGCAGGAGGGGATCGAAACCCTCGACCTGATTGAAGCAGACTACGCCATGCTGGAATGCGCCCAGATGAATGTCGACGACCCGCGCGCCAGCTTTCACTGGACCGATGCAACGAAGTTCGCGCCGGACGCCCCGTACGACGCAATCCTGTGCAACCCACCCTTCCATGTTGCGCGGCGCGCGGATCCGGGCCTAGGCCGCGCGTTTATCGCAGCTGCTGCAAGGAACCTTACGCCACGAGGGCGCTTTTTCATGGTCGCCAACCGGCATTTGCCGTATGAAGACACGCTGAAGGCGTGCTTTGGAACAGGTCGCCTGCTTGGGGAACTTGAAGGTTACAAGATCTACGAGGCCGCGAAGCCGAAGCGCCAGAAGCGCTGAGCTGCGGCCAAACCAGTCCAATCATCCAAAGGAAATCCAGATGGGCCTTTCCATCCAGGGCAAAACCGCCATCATCACCGGCGCGGCGAACGGGGTCGGCCTCGCGATTGCGCGTCACTTCATTGATCGCGGTGCAAATGTCATGTTTGCTGATCGCGACAAAGAGCGGCTGAAAGATGAATGCGGTGAAATCGAAGGCGCGGATGAGAATATCCGCTATTTTGCAGGCGATCTGCGCGAACGACTGACAGTTGAGAACCTGATATCGGCCACGATTGATGCATATGACCGTGTCGATGTTTTGGTGAATGCCAGCCGACAGATCCTGACCACCGATCCGCTCGACCCGACGGATTTGTCCGTCGAGACGATGCTTGAGCAAAACACCTTCGCCGCGCTCCGGTTGAGCCAAGCCGTCGCCAAAAGAATGATTGCGCAAGCTGAGAGTGATGAACAAGACGAGGGGCCGGTTGGGTCCATCATCAATGTCTCATCCATTGCGGCGCGCCGAACACACCCTGATTTGATGGGGTATTCCATTGCCACTGCGGCGCTCGATCAGGTTACTCGCAGCCTAGCAGTCGCCTATGCTCCACATCGGATCCGCGTAAATGGGGTGGCGTTCGGTTCGGTGATGTCTGCAAGCCTGCAAGACAGTTTGAACCACACCGATGGGCTGCGGCAGGAAATCCGCGAGTGCACGCCTTTGGGTCGCATCGCATCAGCACGTGAAGTCACATCAGCCGTGCAATTTCTGGCCTCCGACGGGGCCGGTTTTGTGACGGGTGAGACGATTACCATCGATGGTGGTCGGACATTGCTGGACAATGTCACTAAGGCCGCGCACTAGGCGCACGTCGGAGAAGAATTGGCTGCTATCTTCAGGACGTCGCTGGCAAACGGTTTGCAAAGAGCATGCAGGAAAGTGTTTGGCTACCCTGCCATCCATTCACAAACATCTTCGGTCATCTCAATGCCCTGAACCCAGCCATGGGCCCGATCTTCGCTGTCGGGTCTATAGACCCCAATATATTCCCAGCCACCCGGCATCTGTCGGTGTGCAAATCCGAAGCTGTCACCCTGGCGCAGGTAGCCAATGACCGTTGTGCTGTTCGACATGCCAGAATGCAGTTCCCGAATCGGGCCCGTATACCCTCCGCATCCGTGCTCGCTGTCTGCGCGGATCGGAATGGTCCAAAGTTCGCCAAGATCAATCCGCCAGCGTTCCACGATCGGATCAAGCCGCGTCGCTGACGTGTCCACCGCGCAGCCGCTTTGTTCTTCAAGGTCTAGGTATTCCGCGACAATGTGCTGATCCAGTGGCGTCATAGGCCGCTCGCCGGGTGTGCAGTTTGAATTGTCGAAGATCGCCCGACCCAACGGTGTGCTGAAGCAGTGGCCTGCACGGTCCATGACCGTATTCCGCCCAAGCCAGAGTTCCTGGCACCAAGCTCCCCCCTCAGCGTGGGCGGGTGCCGCCAAAAAGACTGTTACTGCCGTGCTAGCCAATAAAACTGCAGACTTGCCGTGATCCTTGCGCCGTTTGTTCATCGCCGTCCCCAAAAACACAAAAGCCCCGCGAGGCAGAAGCATCGCGGGGCCGCACAAAGGGTTCAAGCGGCGGATACGCTTACTTGTCGTCTTCGTCCTCATCATCATCGCTGCTATCGGGCAGATTGAAGAAACTGTCCGCATCAGGCGTTTCCTCAACCTCGGGCTTTTCATCTTCGCCACTGCCAAGCGTAAAGGTCTCAAGCCCGGCAATCGAGGATGGGACCGCGGGTTCCGGATCCATCAACAAGGAAGTCTCTGTCGACACCAGCTTGCGACGTTCGTCGTCGGTCATGGCGGTGCCTTCGGCGGCTTTTTTGGCATTGGCTTTCTGTACCGCTGCATCCAATTCGGACTGCTTGCACAAGCCAAGCGCCACTGGATCGATGGGTTGGATATTGTTGATGTTCCAATGCGTCCGCTCACGGATTGCCTGGATCGTGGGCTTCGTAGTGCCGACCAGCTTGGAAATCTGGCCGTCGGTCAACTCGGGGTGAAACTTCACAAGCCAAAGGATCGAGGCAGGGCGGTCTTGCCGCTTGGAAAGCGGTGTATAGCGCGGCCCGCGGCGTTTTTCTTCACCAACGGCAGCCGCGTTGAACTTCAACTTCAGTTTGTGCGAGGCGTCTTTTTCGGCCGCATCAATCTCTTCTTGTGTCAGCTGGTTATTCACGATCGGGTCGAAGCCCTTCACGCCGACAGCCACATCGCCGTCCGCGATGCCTTGCACTTCCAATTCGTGCAGGCCGCAAAAATCACCGATCTGTTTGAAGCTCAGTGTCGTGTTGTCGACCAACCAGACGGCGGTGGCTTTCGCCATGATAGGTTTGTTCATTTCTGGCCTCCAAGGCTCACGTCAAATGCGAGGAAAGACCGGTGGAGCCGGGTGCGAGGGCGGGGCCTTCGCGGTTCCTCGATTTCAGGGAAATCGCAGGCTATATAGGCGCGAACGACGGGCGAGGGAACCCCCATTGGAAGAAGGAACCACATGAAACGACTGATTGCCGCGTTGATCTGCGCCGCTGGCATGGCGCACGCCGATGGGGAACCTGCGGGCGAGTTCGACTATTACGTCATGGCGCTGAGCTGGACGCCCACCTGGTGCGCGATCGAAGGCGATGATCGCGACAGCCCGCAGTGTGATGCGGGGCAGGGGTATGGCTTCACCCTGCACGGTCTGTGGCCTCAGTACGAGCAGGGCTGGCCAAGTTATTGCCCTTCAGTGATGCGTAATCCGTCCCGCGGAATGACCGGCGAAATGGTTGATATCATGGGGTCCAGCGGCCTGGCCTGGCATCAGTGGAATAAGCACGGAGTCTGCACCGGGCTGGAAGCGGCCGACTATTTCACCCTGAGCCGGGTTGCTTATGAAAGCGTCACGCGTCCGGACCTTCTGCGCCGCCTTGACCAGGAGGTACGCTTGCCTGCCGCCGTGATCGAAGAGGCTTTCCTTGAGGCCAACCCTCAATTGGAGGCTGACATGCTGACCGTGACATGCCGCGCAAACCGCATTCAGGAAGTCAGGATTTGCCTGACACGGGAACTTGAGCCGCGCACTTGCGGTGCCGATGTGATCCGCGATTGCAGTTCTCCGGACGCCCTCTTTTCGCCCATGCGATAGGCCGAACGGAAGCCGAGGCAAGACGCCCACCGGCCCGCAAGGCCGCGCCTCGGCTTGCAAAGAGAAAGCCCCCGCCATCGGAGAAGCTGGCCATGGCTTGAGCCCCGATTTGCGGGCGGGAGTGATCGCTCCTTCATCGTGGCAAAAAATCCCGCCGTATGCCGCGCATCTTTACTGTTAAGTCAGAGACCAAAGGCGAGACGGGTCATTCGTCACGCGCGTCCATCAAGTCTGAAATGCAGTGCAACAGATTGGATCGGTGAGAGTTAAACAGATTTCCGTGCACGCAACGCGGCAGAAATTGTCCCATCATCCAGATAGTCCAACTCGCCCCCGATTGGCACGCCTTGCGCCAGCGAGGTCAGGCTCACGCCTATGCCAGCCAATTCGTCCGCGATGTAATGAGCTGTGGTCTGTCCATCAACGGTGGCGTTCAGGGCGAGGATCACTTCGGTGATCCCTTCGTCGCGCATCCGCTCTTTCAGGCGTGGGATACGGAGATCGTCTGGGCCAACGTCGTCCAGCGCAGACAGGGTCCCACCAAGAACGTGATAGCGCCCCTTAAAGGACCCACCGCGCTCCATGGCCCAAAGATCGGCTACATCTTCAACCACGCAAAGCTCACCAGTGGCGCGCCGCTGATCCGAGCATATGACGCACAGATCGTTTGTTCCGATATTCCCGCAATTCACGCATTCCCGCGCCGTCTCGGCCACACGCGCCATGGATTCCGCCAAAGGCCGCATCAGTGCGCCGCGCTTTTTGATCAGCGTCAGCACCGCGCGCCGGGCCGAACGTGGCCCGAGACCCGGCAGGCGCGCAAGAATGCTGATCAGCTCATCGATGTCCTTGGGAGTATCGGCCAACGGATTAGAACGGCATCTTCACGCCAGCGGGCAAACCCATTTCTTCGGTCAGTCGGCCCATTTCTTCGTTGTGTTTGTCCTGTGCTTTGGATTGCGCATCCTTGATCGCGGCCAGGATGAGATCTTCGACGACTTCCTTGTCGTCTTCATTGAAAATCGACGGATCAATATCTAGTGCCGTCAGCTCGCCCTTCGCAGTCGCTGTGGCTTTCACAAGCCCGGCGCCGCTTTCCCCCTGCACCGTCATCGAGGCCAGATCTTCCTGCATCTGTGCCATCTTACCCTGCAATTCCTGTGCCTGTTTCATCATCTTGGCCATGTCGCCAAGACCGCCCAAACCCTTCATCATCGCGATGCTCTCCTGCTGGAATGTCGTTGATCCACAGATACGGGCGATGCGGCGTCGCGGCAAGGCGCGCTATCGCAGCGCCTTGGCATAGTGATGCCGGAGCGGCGAAAGGCCGGACGCCTCGAACATGCGTTGCGCCTCGGAATTGGCGGCCCAGGTATCCAGTGTAAGCCGAGCACATCCCGCGGAGCGCGCGATCGCCTCCGCCGCCGACAGGAGAGCGGATCCAATCCCCTCGCGTTGTCGGTTCGGTAAAACCGCAATGTGCTCGACATGCATCTCAGGGAGTTTCCATCCGTAGGGTGTTTCTTTGCCGGCGTGGCGCCGCGCGAAAACGTACCCGGAAAGATCCTCGCAGATCAGGACATGGCAGGTCTCGTCTGCGATTTGTTCAGCAAAGAAGCGACGCATCAACGCTGGGTCAGGATCGGTTCTGAACACGTCCGGGTAGTGGTCGGCGTGCCATTGCTGCACCACAGAATTCAGCGTCAAGAGAGCGTCCAGATCATCGAGTGTCGCCGCTCGGATCACTCGTCCTCGAACGGGTCCCAATCCTCGGCCTCCTCAAGCGCTTCAACGGCGGCCTCTGCCTCGATTTCCGCATGTGACCGGATTTCAGCGATCTTTGCATTTGGGAACCGCGACAGGACTGCTTGCATCAACGGATGTGCCGTCACCTCGGCCTCAAGCTCATGGCGCTTGGCCTGCTCTTGTTCTTCAATTGTCGGACCGCCGCCTTCAGCGGCTACTGTAATTCCCCAACGTGCGCCCGTGGCGGTCTGCAAAAGCCGCCCGAGCCGCGGGATGAGATCTCGCGGTGCGCTCTGCGTCGTTTCCACCTCGATCCGTCCAGGCGCATATGACACGAGCCGCAGGCCTGACTTCACTTCGATCAGAAGCTTGATGTCGCGGGCTTGTTCGACCAGCGCAACGACGCTCTCGAATGTAGGATAAACGCTCAGGTCCGGACCCACCTGCGGCGCCAGCGCCGCCTGTGGCCCACCCCCGCCAACGGGTGCGCTGCCTGTTGACCGGGCCTGCGGCCCTGGGCCAAGCGCTGGCCCACTTCCGCCGCCGCCACTGGCGGCAGCACCACCCGAAGGCGGCGTCATCTGCCCCAGCTTCTTGACCAGATCACCGGGCGTCGGAAGCTCAGCAACATGGGTCAGGCGGATCACCGCCATTTCGGCCGCCATCATCGCATTGGGCGCAATGGCGACTTCTTCCAGCGCTTTCAGCAGCATCTGCCACATGCGTGTCAGTACCCGCATGGGCAGCTTTTCCGCCAGCGCCAGCCCGCGCGTGCGCTCGTCCGGTGATACGGTCGGGTCCTCCGCCGCCTCTGCCGTGATCGAAATCACGGAAAGCCAATGGGTGATCTCGGCCAGGTCGCGCAGAACGGCAACCGGATCGGCGCCGTCTGCATATTGCGCGCCCAATTCATCCAGCGCATTGGCGGCATTACCCGCCATGATCGCCTCGAACAGATCCATCACGCGACCGCGGTCCGCAAGACCCAGCATTGCGCGCACCTGATCGGCGGTTGTCTCGCCCGCACCATGGGCGATCGCCTGGTCCAGCAGGCTCATCGCGTCGCGCACCGACCCTTCGGCGGCGCGTGTGATCAGCGCTAGCGCATCTTCGGCGATCGCCGCGCTTTCCAGCCCGGCTACCTTTTGCAGATGCGCAATCATCACTTCCGGCTCAATCCGACGCAGGTCGAACCGCTGGCACCGCGACAGCACCGTCACCGGAACCTTGCGGATCTCGGTCGTCGCAAACAGGAATTTTACGTGCGCAGGCGGTTCCTCAAGCGTTTTCAGCAGCGCGTTGAACGCGCTTGTCGACAGCATATGCACTTCGTCGATAATGAAGATCTTGTAACGCGCTGTGGCAGCGCGGTAGCTCACCGTCTCAATAATCGCGTCGCGGATATTCTGTACGCCAGTGTTCGACGCGGCGTCCATCTCCATCACGTCCACATGCCGACCTTCGGCAATGCCCACGCAATTCTCGCAGACGCCACACGGGTCCGTCGTCGGGCCGCCATTGCCATCCGGCCCAATACAATTGAGCCCTTTGGCGATGATCCGCGCCGTGGTGGTCTTGCCGGTGCCGCGGATGCCGGTCAGCATGAAAGCCTGCGCTATCCGGTCTGCCTCGAATGCGTTCTTCAGCGTGCGCACCATCGCTTCCTGCCCGATCAGATCGGCAAAGGTGGCAGGCCGGTATTTCCGGGCGAGGACCTGATAGGCGGGCTTTTCGTCAGTGCTCATGGGGACTCATATCATCGGGTCGCGGCACAAGCTAAGCCGCCCCGCCCGCAGCGTCCACCGGATTGCGCGGTGGGCTCGAATGCGCTTCACTGACGCCAGACACAAAACGGGGGATGCCATGTCGTGCTGCGGAAAATGTGAGGATCGCGAGGAAATGGTTCGCGATGCCAGCGCCTGGATGAACAACCTCAAGAAAGGAGAACGTCGGTCCGTCACCCTGACATTTGAAGATAACTACGTTGCCAGCGGCAAGTTCGTGGCACTCCATGACGGCTATTTCACCTTCCATAATGAGAACAATTATGGCCCCGGCGCACCCAACAGCAGCGACACGGCGTGGCGTCGCGAAGATCACCCATACTGCATGGTGAAGCGCATTCAGCGCGATTATTTCGGGGAATACAAAGGTTATGGCGAATAGGACTCTGGACCAGCTTCGACTAGAGCGACCACAAAATCGCACCCGTCAGAACGGTGGCTGTCGTCAGGATCACCGCGAGCGAGGTGTAGGCGCGCGAAGGCTGCGCCTCGGCGTCAGTCTCTTTGAGGCGATGGAACGTCTTCAAGGCCTGCCGCCGCGCTGACCAGAAAATGAAGATTGCCGCCGTAAGAAATACGGTGGCGACCAGTTTAGCGGCCCAGGTTGGCTCGAACGCCCCGAAAACGGCCTTCAGGCCAATGGCCACCCCGACAGATGCCATGCCCGTCCCCATCCACGACGAAAACGTGCGTTCATTGGCCAGGATCGTCCGGTCCTCCGCCCAATCGGTGCGTTGCTGCGCCAGGTCATCTTTTTCTGTCATGTCTCGCAGGTTAGGGCACTGCGCCGCGCGGGTCGACCGTCACGCGGCTTTGACGGGCACGGAAAAAGACGGGTGGCTCTGGGGTTCACCGGGTCCAAGCAAGGCGGTCGCTTCAAACGATCGAAGGATTCTGCGCGCCGGCGGCCCGATTTTGATATCTTCCTCAAGGGCCTCGGGGAACAAGGCCCGGATCTCGGATAAAGCACCGTCGTCCAGCGCGTTCAGCGCTTCCGGACCTGGGTATAGGCTTTCACAGGCCAGACCATTGGCAACCACGATTTCGTGCTGATCAAAGAGCAGATGGTTGTATCCAACGCCTCCTCGGATTGGCGCGGTTGCAAGCGCGCCGTGTTTCGACAGAAACCGCGCAGCCACCAGCACCTCGGCTTCGCCAAACAGCATTTCGGCCTTCCAGTCCGTCAGCATGACCCGGTGGTTTGGCGATAGGACCATATCCGTATGCGGAGTATTTTGTCCGAACGTGTGTGCACCAACCAGAAGCGGCCGAAAGTCTGGGGATTTCCGCAAATCCTCTGCCGAAAGCGCGCGGCGCCCAACCCATCGTAGAGGCTGGGGTCCGTTGTCTCGCGTCAAAACCATATCACCCGGTCGCAGGTCTTCGACCTTCACCGGACCATGCGGCGTGTCGATAAGAGTTCCATCCCCGAAACAGATGATCTGGATCGGCTGAAACGGATCGGTGAAGTCTTTTTCGCCACCGTCCAGCGCTCGGATAAAGCCGGTATAGGTGTTCCCGTCTGACCCAATGTAGCTGAACAGAAATTCATCGTTGCGATCGGGGTTCACCATGAAACCGAACCCGCCGATGAACCCTATCGAGTCGCTTGGGTCGTACTGCAGGATGTCGATGCGCAATCCGTCCTGCGCGAAGGTGCTTAGATCGACGGTGACCGAGTCCGCCTCAGTATCATCCAAGAACTTGATCTTGAAGAAATCGACCGAGCTATCGGCAGCCGTAATGGTGACATCGCCGCCGCCAGCGATGTTCAATTCGACGATATCACTGTCGCCAACGGCGACAGACCCGTCGGACGTGACGTCGATTGTCGCCACCCGATCCGTACTCCTGCCTCGACCCGCGCGATTGTTGTTTTGGTGCGCTGGGTGCCGAACCTTATCGCGAATTAATTGAATTTGGTGAGAATTGGCGACGTTCTCCTGGATCGCACCTCGCGCTGTGGCGCTCGCGACACAAGCCGCAGCGGACCCAATGGGCACGAGCGCACCTGTGTACAGGTGCTTTCACTTGCAAACGTTCCGTTCCCGCGTTAACCCATGGGTGGCTGACAGGGCAGCCCCCAGATCCGCGGAAAGCCGGAAACAGCACCCTCCAGAGCACGCGACAGACACATATTCGGTGTCTCTCAAGCCCTCCCGAGCGGATCGTTGGGCAGATACGAGGGAACCCGATGATACGAAATATCGACCAGCTTCGCCGTGATGCCACGGCTCTCAAGAAGGCGTACCTTGGCAATGACAAGGGCGCTTTTTTGCGTATTGAGGCCCACCGTCCGCGCTCCGGCGACAAGGAGCTTAAGCATGCGGATTTTCTACATGTCGTGGCGCGTGAGCAGGGATTTGCCTCTTGGCCACATCTGAAACTGGCGGCAGAGACCTTTGGTATGGACCGCGCCGCGCGGCAGCAGCGACTAAGGATTGCGTTGGCAAATGGTCAGGAATTCGTCGTGCGGCAATTGCTGGCCGACGATCCTGATCTGCCCAAAGGGAATATCGGCCTCGCTTGTCGGCTTTATCTTCGTGATGAGGTTGCGGAGATGCTCGCCGCTGACCCGTCTCTCGCAGCGAAGCCAGCCCCGCTCAATCCCCCATTGCTCATGATGGCACAATCCAAGGCACTCCACATGTTCCCCGAACGCGAGGGTGCCATGCTCGAAATCGCCAACCTCCTGCGTGCGAATGGGGCGGATCCAAACTACGGTGCGCCTTATGAAGGCGACGTGGCGCACAAACTCTCCACGCTCTATTTCGCCATTGGGCATGCGGACAACATGGCGCTCGGCGAATGGCTTCTCGACAACGGGGCAAACCCAAATGACGGTGAGTCCCTCTACCACGCCACGGAACTAGGCCATCATGGCGGTTTGCGCTTGCTGTTGGCACATGGGGCTGACCCAAAGGGAACCAACGCGTTGCTGCGCGCAATGGATTTCCACGATGTGGAAGCGGTCCGACTTCTTCTTGAGGCAGGTGCGAAACCAGATGACTTCAACGATGCAGAGGTTGGTGGTGAGCAGCCTTGGGTGATTCCCGCACTTCACCAAGCCGCACGCAGAATGAGCCCGCCTGCAATGGTTTCGCTTCTGCTTGACCATGGGGCCGACGCGCAACGCGAATACGACGGCATGACCCCTTACGCCTATGCACGGGTTTTCGGGAACGCGCCTCTTGCTCAGCTTCTTGAAGAACGCGGGCACAAGACGCCCCTGAAGCCCTATGAAGCGCTCTTGGCACGCGTCGCAGACGGCGAGACTCCAGCGGGTCAATACATCGACACGGCAACCTTACCCGAAACATGCCGTTTGATCATTCGGCATATCCTGCATCTGCCGGCCAAACTGCCCCATGTGCAACGGCTTGTCGCTATCGGGATCGAGACGGATCGCCCGGATGCAGAGGGGCTTACACCGCTTCAAGTCGCAGGGTGGGAAGGGTTGCCGGACGTCATGGAGTACCTTCTGCGCCAGAAACCGGATCTCGGCCATATTAACGGATACGGCGGCACGCTGTTTTCGACCATTCTGCACGGAGCAGAAAACAATCCGTCACGCGATGGCCGGGACTACATCGCGTGTCTCCGCCTTGCGTTAGAGGAAGGCGTCGCAATCCCGCGGGCCGCCCCCGAACGGGTTGGCGACCCGGAGATCGCGGTCTTCCTGAAGGACTGGTCCGAAACGCATCCCGGCCAGGTGGTAGAGGGCGGGCCGGTCTAGTCCCTAGCGTTTCCCCCGCTTCCCGCGCTGTTCGGCCATCACCGTTTTGACCATGCGGTGAAAGCTCTTCTCGCGGGCACGGCGTTCATGTGGGGCCTCTTGATTGATCTCCTCTTCGCGGACCAGCTTGCCGAAACGGCGTAACCGGTCCGCGTCGAGATCACCTGCCGCGATGGCGGCCTGAACGGCGCACCCCGGCTCTGCCTCGTGCTGACAGTCGCGGAACCTGCATTGCTCGGCCAGTGCCTCAATGTCAGAAAAGACCGCGCCGATCCCTTCGGCGGCGTCGTTCAGACGCAAGGCGCGCATGCCGGGCGTGTCGATCAGCCAGCCGCCAAAGATCGTCTGCGAAAGCCCGCGTGCCGTCGTTGTGTGCCGTCCCTTGGCATCATCCTCGCGGATGCCTGCTGTGGCCTCGCTTTCCCCAGTCAACGCGTTGGCGAGCGTCGTCTTGCCGACTCCGGACGATCCGAGCAGCGCCAGCGTCTGCCCGTTCTTGGCCCATGGCTTTAGCAGCTCTGCCGCATCCTCCGCCTTTGCGTTCAGCGACAGGGCCGTGGCGAGCGGCGAAAGTGCCTCGGCCTTTCGTTCATAGTCTCGAGCGTCCTCGGTCAGATCTGCCTTCGTCAGCACGATCAATGGCAAACAGCCCGCCGTGGCCGCAAGCGCCAGATATCGCTCCAGCCGCGCCACATTGAAATCCGCATTGCACGAGGTCACGATAGCCAGCGTATCGACATTGGCGGCGATCAACTGTGTCTCAAGGCCTGATCCCGCAGCGCGGCGGCTTAGAAGCGTATCCCGATCCAACAGACGTATGATCTGGCTCGTCTCCGGATCGACAAGTACCCAATCGCCGGTCGCGTAATCTCCGGTGTTTTTGTCGCCAGGTGTGACGAGGCTCAGTGGCCCGCTGTCGGACAACGCGGTCAGCCTGCTGCGCGAGACGCGGTTGACTCGAGCGGGCATGAGCCCCGCGTCAGAATCGCTCAATTGGGCCGTATGGCGCTGGCTCCAGCCAAGCGCTGCAAGTGTGGGGTTCGTCATTGTGAAAAGTCCCGAAATGTCATGACAAAGGACGCAGCTTGAGACTGCGTAGTCAAATCATCGGGCGCGGTCTGAACGTCAGACGCGGGCCCGGAGGGAAGATGCAATCGGCATGTGTCCTCCGGCTACGGCAATTTCACTCAAGCCCCGCGAGATACGCTTTCGGGCCGACACGCACCGCTC
The DNA here is from genome assembly GCA_947489665.1 of uncultured Roseicyclus sp. Lineage (GTDB taxonomy): Bacteria > Pseudomonadota > Alphaproteobacteria > Rhodobacterales > Rhodobacteraceae > Gymnodinialimonas. The sequence goes on from CANLEH010000001.1 coordinate 371,056, forward strand.
TGCGGCACGCCCTTGCGACCCTTGCTTTTCAAGAACCGCAAGTGGGTGAGAGGCTGGACAACGACCCAAGCAGGAATCGTTATGGCTGCTTCCTTCCGGACCTGACCAGGTTGGCGAAGTGCTTGCCCGCGCCAACCTCTCACCCGTGCAGATAGTCGCCTTCCGACCGAATCGCAAGATCGAGTGACGGCCGCAATTTGACCTTGCCGACGCCCCGTGCAACCTTGTGCGACCGCAAGCCAGTGTGATCCCGATTGAGGTGATATGTCTCAAAGCGACCCAGATCCCAAGCGACCCCAGACTATGCCGCCTGTCCTGACAGATTTTGACAAATACCTGATCGGGGAAGGGACCCACAAACAGCTCTGGCGCGTATTGGGGGCTCAGGTCAGCACGGAATTAGACATGCCGGGTACGCGTTTTGCGGTTTGGGCACCCAATGCGCAGCGTGTCAGCGTTGTCGGAGATTTCAATGGCTGGGATGGGACGGCCCACCCCATGCAACCAGCGGGCGAGACCGGCGTGTGGGAGGTTTTTGTTCCGAACGTGACCGACGGCGCACTCTACAAATACGAGCTGGTTGGGGCTGACGGCGCAACGCAACACAAGGCTGACCCCGTTGGTTTTGGCGCGCAGCACCCGCCCGAACAGGCTTCGGTTGTCCGCGACATTACGGGATACGGATGGCACGACGATGAATGGATGAAATCCCGCGCCACGGCCCATGACCGCGCAAGCCCGATTTCCATCTACGAGGTTCATCTGGGCTCTTGGCGGCGGCGCTACGATGATGGTGGTCGCCCACTCAGTTACCGCGAACTGGCCCGCGACCTGATCGACTATGTCGCCTACATGGGCTTTACGCATATCGAGCTTTTGCCCGTCTCCGAATATCCGTTCGACGGCTCCTGGGGGTATCAGCCGGTAGGTCTCTACGCGCCAACGATCCGCTTCGGTCCGCCGCATGAATTCCGGGATCTTGTCGACGCGGCCCATGCCAAGGGCATCGGCGTTCTGCTCGATTGGGTGCCCGGCCACTTCCCGACCGACGCCCACGGTCTGGCACACTTCGATGGCACGGCGCTCTATGAGCACGCCGATCCGAAAGAAGGGTTCCACCAGGATTGGAACACGCTCATCTACAACTACGGTCGGACCGAGGTGCGCAATTACCTCAGCGCCAACGCGCTCTACTGGCTGGAAGAGTACCATCTCGACGGCCTGCGCGTGGATGCCGTGGCTTCAATGCTCTATCGCGACTATTCGCGGGCCGAGGGCGAATGGATTCCCAACAAGGATGGCGGGCGCGAAAACTATGAAGCCATCGCCTTCCTACAAGAAATGAACACCGCAGTATATGGCGCGGACCCTTCGATCATGACGGTGGCCGAAGAAAGCACCTCCTTTCCTGGCGTGTCACAGCCCGTCCACAATGGGGGCCTTGGTTTCGGCTATAAGTGGAACATGGGCTGGATGAACGACACGCTGCGCTACATGGAAAAAGACCCGATCTATCGCAGTCACGATCATCACCTGATGACCTTTCCCATCGATTGGGCCTTTTCCGAGAACTTCATCCTGCCGATCAGCCATGATGAGGTGGTGCATGGCAAAGGCTCGATGTTGGCGAAAATGCCCGGTAACGAGTGGGAGAAATTTGCCAACCTACGCGCCTACTACGCCTATATGTGGACCATGCCAGGCAAGAAGCTCTTGTTCATGGGATGCGAATTCGCGCAGCCCGAGGAATGGAACCACGATGCCGAGCTGAACTGGGGTGCGGCTGAACAGCCAGCGCATAACGGCGTCCGTCAACTGGTTCGAGATCTCAATACGCTTTACCGCGAAACGCCAGCCCTTCACGCAAAAGACTGTGAGGCCGGTGGCTTTGCCTGGATCAGCAACGACCAGTCGCAATCAACGCTAGCCTATGCGCGCTACGGTGGGCTAATCGACGCGCCGGTTATCGTCATATGCAACTTTACACCGGTTGAGCGGTTGGACTTCCGAGTTGGCGTTCCAAAGGAGGGCTTCTGGGAGGAAGCGCTTAACACCGATGCCAAGACATATGGCGGCGGGAACCGCGGCAATCTGGGCGGAGTGGCCGCAACAGCCACACCCCATGACGGGCACGAGCACTCCGTGACTCTGACTTTGCCGCCGCTGTCAGTGATCGTGCTGGTGCAGCGGGATGAGAAAAAACACAAAGGGGAGGTTTAATCACATGGCACTTACTCAACGCCTGACCCAGCGCTCGATGGTCTTCGTGCTTGCCGGGGGCCGAGGCTCGCGCCTGAAAGAACTGACCGACCGACGCGTGAAACCCGCCGTGCCCTTCGGCGGCAAAGCGCGGATCATCGATTTCGCTTTGTCGAACGCAATGAATTCCGGCATCCGCAAGATGGCCGTCGCCACGCAATACAAAGCGCATTCGCTAATCCGCCATGTGCAGCGCGGCTGGAACTTTCTGGGCGCCGAACGCAATGAATTCATCGATGTCCTGCCCGCGTCCCAGCGGGGTGATACGGAAAGCTGGTACAAAGGCACCGCCGATGCCGTGACGCAGAATATCGACATCGTCGATAGCTACGGCGTCGACTATGTCGTGATCCTGGCGGGCGACCATATCTACAAGATGGATTACGAGATCATGCTGCGCCAGCATGTGGAAAACAAAGCTGATGTGACCGTGGGCTGCCTTACCGTGCCGCGGATGGAGGCGACTGCCTTCGGCGTCATGGCCACCGATAAGAGCGGCCAGATCACCAGCTTCCTCGAAAAACCAGCCGACCCGCCCGGAACGCCAGACGATCCAAAAAAAGCGCTCGCCTCCATGGGCATCTACGTCTTCAACTGGAATTTCTTGCGGGATCTGCTGATCCGCGACGCCGAGAACCCAGACAGCTCAAATGACTTCGGCAATGACCTGATCCCTGACATCGTGGCCAACGGCAAGGCTATGGCGCATCGCTTCGATGAAAGCTGCGTCCGCCCCGATGGTGCGCCAGCTTATTGGAAAGACGTCGGCACGGTTGATGCCTTCTGGCAGGCCCATATTGACCTGACGAACTTCACTCCTGAACTCGACCTCTGGGATCGTGATTGGCCGATATGGACGTACAACGAGGCCACGCCGCCCGCCAAGTTCATTCACGACGAACGCGACCGGCGTGGTATGGCGATTTCCTCTATGGTCTCAGGCGGTTGCATCATTTCGGGCACCGAAGTGCGCAATTCCGTCCTGTTCTCAAACGTTCACACGAATTCCTATGCCGTGCTCGACAATGCGGTCCTTTTGCCTGAGGTCGTGGTGCACCGCTCCGCCCGGCTAAGGCAGGTGGTGATCGACAAGGGTGTCGTAATCCCCGAAGGCCTTGTGGTCGGCGAAGATCCGACCGAAGACGCGGAATGGTTCCGCGTGACTGATCGCGGCACAACCCTGATCACGCAAGAGATGCTGAACAAACGAGCCGCCGCCTTATGACGCAAATCCTCTCGGTCGTCTCCGAATGCGCGCCCCTCATAAAGACGGGCGGGCTGGCGGATGTTGCAGGTGCGCTGCCAGGCGCGCTGGCCGAGCATGGCGATCACATGCGGGTGCTGTTGCCCGGCTACCGCGCCATAATGGGCAAGCTGGGCAAGACCAAGGTTGTTGACACCTACCGCGACCTTTTCGGCGGCAAAGCCCGATTGTTGGCTTGTACGGCCCATGACCTGGACCTGCTGATCGTCGATGCACCGCATCTCTATGACCGCGATGGCGGCATCTACGGCGATGCAGGCGGGCAGGACTGGTCCGACAATCCTGAGCGCTTTGCCGCGTTTTGCTATGTCGCAGCGTTGATCGCTAAGGATGGGGCAGGAGGCTGGACGCCCGACATCGTGCATGGCCATGATTGGCAAGCGGGCCTGACGCCCGAATACCTCCACGCGCAAGGTGTGAAAACCCCTTTCGTTTTCACGATCCACAACATCGCCTTCCACGGAAATACGGGCGCAGATCGCCTGAACGCCCTGCGCCTCAATCCGGCCCGATTCAACGCGGATCACTTCGAATTCTGGGGCCATATCTCTGCCCTCAAAGCTGCCATCGCCGGGGCCAACCGGATCACCACAGTCTCGCAATCCTATGCGCGCGAGTTGCTGACACCCGAATTCGGCATCGGTATGGACGGCATCCTGCGTGCCCGAAGCGCCGACCTGACGGGCATCGTTAACGGCATCGACACCAAAGTCTGGAACCCCGAAACCGACCCCAACATCACCCCTTACAAAGCGCCACCGGGCAAGGCCGCCAACAAACGTGCGCTGCAAAAGACCTTCGGCCTCGCCAAATCCAATGGCCCCCTTTGTGTGCTCGTCTCTCGCCTGACCGAGCAAAAGGGCATTGACCTCCTCCTCGACGCGCTCCCTACGCTTCTCGACCAAGGCGGCCAACTGGCACTCCTGGGCTCCGGCGACCCGGCGCTCGAAGTCGCCCTTCTTGAAGCCGCCGACCGCCACCCCAACCTCGCTGTCAAAATCGGCTATGATGAACCGCTTTCGCACCAGATGATTGCGGGCGGCGACGCGATCCTTGTGCCGTCCCGGTTCGAGCCCTGCGGGCTGACGCAACTCTACGGTTTGCGCTATGGCACACTGCCGCTTGTGGCGCTGACTGGCGGGCTGGCTGATACGGTGATCAACGCCTCCCCCGCTGCAAGCGCGGTTGGTGTTGCCACGGGCGTGCAATTCCACCCCGTCACCGCGCAGGCCCTGTCGGACGCATTTGCTACTCTGTGTGCTCTTTATTCCGATCCGCGGACTTGGAAAAAGATGCAGCGCAACGCGATGAAGCAGCCGGTTGGATGGGATACATCTGCCGCTGCGTACCACGCGATCTACACTGATCTGACGTCATGAGCTTTAGCCACGGCGCCATCCAGCCCGGGCGTCCCGCGCCGCTTGGGGCTACGCCTGACGAAGGTGGCGTCAACTTTGCCATTTTCTCGCGCCATGCCTCACGGGTTGTTCTGTGCCTCTTCGATGACACCGGCGAAGAGATTGAGAATATCGCGCTGCCCGAACGCGAAGGCCATATCTGGCACGGCTACCTGCCGGGCCTGTTGCCAGGCCAGCAATATGGCTTCCGCCTCGATGGTCCGTACGCGCCCACACAAGGGCATCGCTTCAACCCCCACAAGCTTCTGATAGACCCTTACGCCAAGCGGCTTACCGGGCACCCGATCTGGAACGATGCGCTCTATGGCTACCGCCCCGGGCATGCCGACAAGGATCGCAGTTTCTCCAAGCTCGACAGCGCACCCTACATGCCCCGTTGCGTCGTGGTGGATCCCGGTTTTGAGTGGGGCGGCAGCGCCCGGCCTGCAACACCCATGGAAGACACGGTCATCTACGAGGCGCATGTCAAAGGCCTGACCGCCGGGCGAGGGGATGTGCCCAATGCAGGCACCTATTTGGCAATGGCCTCCGACCCGATCCTGGATCATTTGAACCGCCTTGGCGTCACTGCGATTGAACTTCTTCCCGTCCACGCCTTCCTCAATGACAGGTTCCTCGTGGACCGCGGCCTCAGCAATTATTGGGGCTACATGACCTACGGCTTTTTCGCGCCCGACGCGCGCTATATGGGCGGCGCCGATATTGCCGAGTTCCAGCAAATGGTCCGCCGCTTCCATGAAGCAGGTATCGAGGTCATCCTCGACGTTGTCTACAACCACACCGCCGAAGGCAGCCACCTGGGCCCGACGCTCATGTTCCGTGGCCTCGACAATGCCAGCTACTACCGGCTGGCCGACGATCCGCGTTACTACATAGATGATAGCGGCTGCGGGAATTCGCTGGATTTCGAAAACCCCTTTGTCATCCGCCTCGTAATGGACAGCCTGCGCTATTGGGTCGAAGTGATGGGCGTGGACGGCTTCCGGTTCGATCTATGCTCGTCCCTCGGCCGCACGCGCCACGGCTTTGAACGCGACGGCCCATTCTTCCGCGCGATCGGGCAAGATCCTGTTCTGAACCGTGTGAAGCTTATTGCCGAGCCTTGGGATATCGGCCCCGGTGGCTATCAGTTGGGCGCCTATCCCGCCCCCTTTGCCGAATGGAACGACAAGTTCCGCGACGACGCGCGCGCCTTTTGGCGCGGCGATGCGGGCAAGGTCGCGGCCATCGCTGCGCGCCTGGCAGGTTCGGCCGAGTTCTTCGACCACGATGGCCGAGCCGCCACTTCGTCGCTGAACTTCCTGACGGCACATGATGGCTTCACGCTGCACGATACGGTCAGCTATGCGGCCAAGCACAATGCGGCCAATGGCGAAGCAAACAACGACGGCCATTCCAACAATTACTCCGACAACCTCGGGGTGGAAGGCCCTTCAGACGACCCCGAAATCGTCGCGTCCCGAACCCGTCGCAAACGCAATATGATCGCTACGCTGATGCTCAGCCAAGGCACGCCGATGTTGCTGGCCGGGGATGAACTCAGCAACAGCCAGGCAGGCAACAACAACGCCTATTGTCAGGACAACGAGATTGGCTGGGTGAACTGGCCCGACGGTGACGACCCTTTCTTTACCTTCGTGGAGCAGGCCATTTCTTTTCGCCGTATGCACCCTCTTCTGCGCCAGAAGCGCTTTCTGCATTCGCGCAAACGCGTCGTGGATGGCGAGCCGGACCTATTCTGGCGCCGCGCCGATGGTACGGCCATGCAGCAAACCGATTGGGACAATCCCGACCTTGGTATCCTGGTGGCCGAAATGCGCATGGCCTCGGGCTCGCCCGAATATGTGCAACGCGAAGGCGCGCTGCTGGTCGTGCTCAATCGCGGTCCTGCCACCGACATCACGCCACCACCCGTGGCCCAAGGCCAATGGGTGCGACGCTTTGATACCAGCCAGGTTGATGCCATCGCCGTCACGGCAGGCTTCCACGTCGCCGACAACGCGGTTGTGGTATTCTCACATGAGACCGAGACGTAAGGGAGACACAAAATGCCCATGCAAACCGCACGCACCGAACCGATCGAAGGTCAAAAACCCGGCACGTCTGGCCTGCGCAAGAAAACCAAGGTCTTCCAGCGTCCCCATTACCTTCAGAACTACGTGCAGTCGATTTTCGACGGCATTGGCGGGATCGAAGGCAAAACCCTTGTCGTCGGCGGGGACGGGCGTTTTTTCAATGATGACGCGATCCAGATCATACTGCGCATGGCCGCGGCCAATGGCGCGTCGCGCTGTATTGTCGGGCAGGGCGGGCTTTTGTCCACCCCAGCCGCTTCCAATCTAATCCGGCAGCACAACGCCGATGGAGGCCTGATCTTGTCGGCCAGCCACAATCCAGGCGGCCCGGATGCGGATTTTGGCCTCAAATATAACGGCCCCAACGGTGGCCCGGCGACTGAGGGCGTCACGCAGAAAATCTATGACCGCACCAAGACCATCGACGCCTACAAGATCACAGCATCAGGCGGCATCGATATCGACACGCTTGGAACGCGCACGCATCAGGGCATGCAGGTCGACATTGTTGACCCTGTCGCCGACTACGCAGCTTTGATGGAGCGGCTGTTCGATTTCGACAAGATTGCCGCCCTGTTCAAATCCGGCTTCACCATGCGGTTTGACGCCATGCATGCTGTAACCGGCCCCTATGCGGCAGCGATCCTCGAAGACCGCCTTGGCGCTGCGTCTGGCACTGTGGTCAACGGCACCCCCAGCCCCGATTTCGGCAAGGGCCACCCTGACCCGAACCCGATCTGGGCGAAGGCCCTGATGGATGAGATGTACGGCCCGGACGCCCCCGATTTTGGTGCGGCGTCTGACGGTGATGGCGATCGCAACATGATAGTGGGCAAAGGCGCCTACGTAACGCCCTCCGACAGCCTCGCGCTATTGACAGCGAAAGCCCATCTTGCCCCCGCCTATGCCGAGGGGCTCGCTGGCGTCGCCCGCTCCATGCCGACCTCTCGCGCTGTGGACAACGTGGCCAAAGCGCTTGGCATCAACTGCTATGAAACTCCGACAGGCTGGAAATTCTTCGGCAATCTGCTCGATGCTGGAAAAGTCACGCTCTGCGGCGAAGAAAGTGCCGGCACCGGCTCCGACCATGTGCGCGAGAAAGATGGCCTCTGGGCTGTGCTTCTCTGGCTCAACATCCTGGCAGAGACAGGCAAATCTGTGTCCGACCTGCTGGCTGAGATGTGGGCCACCCATGGCCGCTGTTACTATACACGCCATGATTTCGAGGATGTGGACAGCGACAAAGCCAATGCCATGATTGATGCCTTGCGCGCGCGCCTGACGGATCTGCCTGGAACCCAGGCCGCTGGCCTCACAGTCGCGGCGGCAGACGAATTCGCCTACGACGATCCCGTCGATGGCTCCCGCTCGACCGGGCAGGGCCTGCGCCTGACCTTTACCAATGATGCCCGCGCAGTCTTTCGCCTTTCGGGCACCGGCACCCAAGGGGCGACCATCCGTGTTTATCTGGAGCAGTTGGAAAGCGATCCCGCCCGACTTGGCCTCGATCCGGCGCTAGCACTTGATGCTGTTGCATCCGCCGCACTCGAAATCTCCGATCTCAAAGCCATGACAGGCCGCGACGCGCCAGACGTTATCACCTGACCCCTTTCACCATGCCGCAATCTGTGTCACCTCCCGCGCGACCACGAAACGGCGCCGGAGTCGCAGCAATGAACGCCATGGCCGATATCTCAGCCGATGCCTTGCGCGCCCGCATCGCGCAGCACCTTACCTATACGCTAGGCAAGGACCGGCCCCATGCCAGCCTCACAGACTGGCGCATGGCCACCAGCTATGCCATCCGTGATCTGCTGATCGAGCCGTGGTTTGCTGCCACCCGCAAAACCTACGAAGCACAGGGAAAGCGTGTCTATTACCTGTCGATGGAGTTTCTCATCGGCCGCGTGATCGAAGATGCGATGGTCAATCTGGGTCTGCGCGACACAATCCGCGACGTGCTGGCAGGCGAGGGAATCGACCTGGACACCCTGATTGCCGATGAACCAGACGCGGCCCTTGGCAATGGTGGCCTTGGGCGACTGGCGGCCTGCTTCCTCGAAAGCCTTTCCACGCTGGCATGCCCCGCCTATGGCTATGGGATCCGCTACGAACACGGGCTGTTTCGCCAGAAATTCGAAGATGGGCGACAGATCGAACTGCCCGAGGATTGGCTCTCTCAGCCCCATCCATGGGAATTCGAACGTCCCGAGGCGCGTTACGAAATCCCCTTCGCGGGTCATGTCGAGACGGTCGATGGCAAAGCCGTCTGGCATCCGGCAGAGTCAGTTTATGCCCGCGCCTACGACATGCCCGTGGTTGGGTGGCAGGGCCAATGGGCCAATACGCTTCGGCTTTGGGGTGCGCACCCGACCGAGCTTTTTGACCTCGACCGTTTCAACGCAGGCGATCACACGGCTGCCGCGGCGCCAGAGGCGCTGGCTCGCACGCTCTCCCGTGTGCTGTATCCCGACGACAATACCGACAGCGGAAAAGCCCTGCGCCTGAAGCAGGAATTTTTCCTGACTTCCGCCGCGCTGCAGGACATCCTCCGCCGGTTCCTTTCAGAGTACGACGATTTCGCCCTTTTGCCCCAAAAGATCGCGATCCAGATGAACGATACGCACCCCGCGCTGGCCGGACCAGAGCTGATCCGTCTGCTGACGGATGTGCACGGACTGGGTTGGTCACGGGCCTGCGCCATTGCGCGCGGTTGCCTCAACTACACCAACCACACCCTGCTGCCTGAAGCTCTGGAAAGCTGGTCCACATGGCTGATGGGCAATGTCCTGCCGCGCCATATGCAAATCATCGAACGATTGGACGCCGAACATCGCGCGGCAACCGGCTGTGCGGAGACTTTGGGGATCGTGCATCACGATCAGGTCCATATGGGCACGCTGGCTTTTGTGATGGCCGCCCATGTCAACGGCGTCTCTGCGCTCCATACCGACCTGATGCGCAAGACGGTTTTCTCGGCCCTCGACGCGCACTATCCCGGGCGTATCCTCAACCAGACCAACGGCGTGACGCCCCGTCGCTGGCTGCGCATGGCCAACCCTGCGCTTTCCGATGTTCTGACGGACACCATCGGCCCCGGCTGGGAAAGCGACCTTTCACGCCTGTCCGACCTTCGTGATCATGCCGATGACCCTAATGTGCGGGACGCGATCCGCGCTGCCAAACGGGCAAACAAGGTGGCACTTTCCAATTGGTCAGGAGACCGGCTCGGCCTGTCTATAGACCCGGACGCCATGTTCGATGTGCAGATCAAACGCATGCACGAATATAAGCGCCAGTTGATGAACCTATTTGAAACGGTCGCACGCTGGCAGGCCATTCGCGCCAATCCTTCCGCCAACTGGACGCCCCGCGTGAAGATTTTTGGCGGCAAAGCTGCGCCCGGCTATGGCTTTGCCAAGGACATCATCCGCCTGATCAACGATGTGGCGCAAACCATCAACGCCGACCCGGTCACGGGGCATCTGCTCAAGGTGCTTTATCCGGCCAACTACAATGTCTCCATGGCTGAACGCCTGATCCCCGCTGCCGACCTGTCGGAACAGATTTCGACCGCTGGCAAAGAGGCGTCCGGGACCGGGAACATGAAATTCGCAATGAACGGCGCGCTGACCATTGGCACGCTTGACGGCGCCAATGTCGAAATCCGCGACAATGTGGGTCCTGAGAATTTCTTCCTTTTCGGCATGTCAGCGCCCGAGGTTCAGGCCCGTTACGCCATGCAAGATCATGCCCGCAAGGCCATCGAAGCGAGCCATCCACTGCAAGCCGTCTTGCAGGCCATTGTCGAAGGCACCTTCAGCCCCAGCGATAGCGACCGCTACAATCATATCGTCGATGTCACCTGGACCCATGACCCCTTCCTCGTCGCCTCAGATTTCGACAGCTATCAACAGGCTCAGGCCAGCGCTGACCAAGCCTTCTGTGATCCGGACGATTGGGCCCGCCGCGCCCTTCTGAACATCGCAGGCTCGGGCCCGTTTTCGTCGGACCGCACCATCAAGGGCTATATGGCCGAAATCTGGAACATTCAGAGCCTAGGCTGAACTCCTAGTCTTTTCATCCATGCGCAAAATGCCTTGGGCGAGCACCACTGGCGAAGTGCGACAGCTTGATCCCCCTTGCGGGCCTCCTGCTGCGGGCGTAGCCAGCTTCCATGTCAACCGCACAGCAACCCCTCCGCGGCATTGCCCTCAAAGTCGCCTCCGTCTGTGTCTTTGTCTCCATGGCCTCGCTGATCAAAGCGTCGGCCGACGCGATCCCGCCCGGCCAAGCCGTCTTCTTCCGTTCCTTTTTTGCGATCCCTGTCATTCTTGCCTGGCTCGTGATCCAGCACGACCTCGCCCATGGGTTGGAGACCCGCAATCCGATGGGTCATGTGTGGCGCGGCCTTGTGGGCACGTCTGCCATGGGCTTGGGCTTTGCAGGTCTGGGCCTGCTGCCTTTGCCCGAGGTCACTGCCATTGGCTATGCCGCGCCGATCCTTGTGGTGGTCTTTGCCGCCATGTTCCTGAACGAACAGGTGCGCCTTTTCCGGCTTTCGATGGTCGCCGTTGGCATGGGTGGTGTGCTGATCGTGCTTTCTCCCCGGCTGAACCTCGACCCAAGCACCGCAGATACCGGTGAGGCTTTGGGGGCCATGCTCGTCCTGATGGGCGCCGTCTGCGCCGCGCTGGCCCAAGTCTTCGTGCGCAAACTGGTCCAGACGGAACGCACTGCTGCCATTGTGTTCTGGTTCTCTGTCACGGCGTCCGTTCTGTCCCTGCTGACCCTGCCGTGGGGCTGGGTCTGGCCCACGACCGGTCAATGGGTGCTGTTGATCGGGGCGGGCCTTGCGGGCGGTGTGGGGCAGATCCTTCTGACGTCGTCTTATCGTTTCGCCGATGCCTCCCTGATCGCGCCGTTCGAATATACCTCGATGCTGCTGGCCATCGGCGTCGGCTACTTCATTTTTGCCGAAGTCCCCACGGCCACCATGCTGCTTGGTGCGGCTCTGATCGTCACAGCCGGCATCGCGATCATCTGGCGAGAACGCCAGCTTGGCCTGCAACGCGGTGCGCGAAAGGCGGGCACGCCACAGCCGTGACGTAACGTCAAAACCACCACCGCCGCACATCTGACGCCGCCCCCCAAGGTTTTCCCCCTTCGCGACGCAGTCGCCCTGTGTACCACCACGGCACGACGGGAGCGGCGGCAAGTGAAGGGGTCGCGGCGCCCGCATCCATCGAAGCGCGATTATCCGCAGCTTCGATCCGCGTCACCGAACTGGGTGGGGCGGCGGTGGCAAAGGAGCATCACTCCGCTCTCGATCCACCAAGGGGGCCGGGCCGTGCATCGGGCAGATCGCACGCCCGGCCCCTTATTGATTTGGATGTAACGACCATTTGCGATCTATCGAGTTGACGACAATTCGGCTTTCACTAGGTTCTGCGGCAACCTTCTCCAGAGGATGTAACGCCATGACCCGGACTGCTCTACGCACTTGCCTTATGACCCTGCCGCTCCTCATGTTCGCAACGGTGGCGTCGGCCCATACCGGTGAGGGGATTAATACCGGCTTTGCCTCCGGCTTTTGGCACCCGATCCTCGGCTGGGACCACGTCGTTGCAATGGTCGCCGTCGGTCTGTGGGGCGCGTTTCTGGGCAAGCCGGGTATCTGGATCCTGCCTGTCGTCTTCCCGCTGGTCATGGCCTTCGGCGGTGCGTTGGGCGTTATAGGTGTCCCGATCCCGGCGGTTGAAACTGGCATCGCGCTTTCCGGCGTAATCCTTGGTCTTTTGATCGCGTTTGCCGTGAAGGCCCCGCTTTGGGTTGCGGCCGTTCTTGTTGGTATCTTTGCCATCTTCCACGGGCATGCCCATGGCGGCGAGCTGCCGGAACAATTCAGCGCGTATGGTTACGCCGTCGGTTTCGTCATCGGCACAGGTATGCTGCACGTGGTCGGCATCGCCCTTGGCTTCCTGACGAAAAGCTCTGTCGGCACATGGGCCGCGCGTGGCATCGGGGGCGCGATTGCGCTGGTCGGTGCTGCGTTCCTCTTTGGCCTCGCCTGACTTGAACGCGAAGACGACCCAGTGAAACAGCGCCTGCTCCTGCCAGTGGCAACTGCCGCCGCCCCCACCAGTGCTGCGGCTCATTCATTTGAATCCGGCGCGGATCTTTATGCCCAATTCGTCGAAGGGGCAGGTGTCGTTGTCACCTATCCGGCCGTTTTTCTTCCCCTCCTGGCCTTGGGTTTTTTCCTGAGCCTTTGGCAGCCCGAGGGCATGGTGAAGGCTTGGCCCTATTTTCTAGTGGGTCAGGTGGCCGGCATCGCAGTCGCGCCGTTGGTTGGGGAGTGGATCCTGCCGGTGATGATGGCCTCGGGCATTGTCGTGGGCGCGCTTGCGGCGCTGCTGCCGCAGCCCACCCGAGTGCTTTCGCTGTTCTTTGCGGCTGTCCTCGGCATGGTGGCGCTTGCCCTCGGACTGGAGGGTCATCGGTTGTTCGAGCTTCCAATCCTGATCCATCTGGGTCTGATCTTTGGCGCGAACGCGGCCGTGGCACTTGCGGCAGGAATTGCGCGTTTGGCGATGGAGAAGGTACCCGCAGACTGGATGCGCATCACGGTCCGTGTGGCCGCGTCCTGGATTGCGGCAATGTTGATGCTGATCCTCGCCTTCACACTGCGCGGTGGCGGCGTCGCCTGAACACTACCCTTGCGCGCGGCGGTAATCGTCCTCGGCCAGATTTCCCTGTCGTGCCAGCAGCCCCTGCAGACGCTGCATCACGCGGCCCCGCGCCAATTTCAACGTTTGAAGGGCCAGACGGGCCGAAAGCGTGTTTGCCGACATATCCAGCACGACCTGCACACGCGTCATGTCGGGGCGTAATTCGAGAAACGTCATCTCGTAGACTGCTTCCATGCCGCCGACTGTGGTTTGGATTTCGCACCGCTGCGGGGCGTCCATCGCGCTGATCTCCGACGTTAACGGCCGCATACGTCCTCGGACCGTAACAGAACCGCGCCAGCCGCAACCTGTTGCGGCTTCGCTCCAGTTCCCTACACGCGAAAGATCAGCCCCTCGCCCCTTCGCTTCGGCCTCAATCCCACTGAAATCCGTGAACCTGGCCCATGTGACGGCCGCCGACGCGTCAACATCCTCGGAAACCTTGAACTTCATGACTGGTATTGCTCCTGCTCAGCCCCACCTTCCGTTTGCCGGGGCCTGGGGTAGGGCGTCAAGGTAAAGGTCAGATCAACTCAGCGTATCGGCCAACCAGTGTTGCAGCAGGAAATGCGCAATCGCGCCCTTTCGGGCAGGCAGCATCGTTGGATCATTGCCTGCCCAGACTTCAAGCATCTGAGATTTCGTCACCCATTTGGCGTCTTCGATTTCTTCAGGGTCAATGTTGATTTCGGTCGAGATTGCTTCACCCCGACACCCAAACATGAGCGATGCCGGGAATGGCCAGGGCTGGCTGGAGAGATAGTCGACTGCGCCAACCTCGATCCCGGCTTCCTCGTAAACTTCCCTTCGGACCGCAGCCTCGATGGTTTCGCCCGGCTCGACGAACCCAGCCAAAAGGGAATACATCCCGTCAGGCCATCCAGGCGAACGGCCGACCAAGACCGACTCCCCGTGCGTGATCAACATGATGACCACCGGATCTGTTCGCGGAAAATGGTGTCCACCACATTTGGGGCAATCGCGCTGCCAACCGGCCATGGCCAAAAAGCTTTTTGCGCCGCACTTCGCACAGAACTGATGGGTCGCATGCCATGTGAGGATTGCGCGTGCGGTTGCGGCCAACTCCGAATCGCGACGGGTCAAACTGGTCATAAGACCCCGCAATTCGCGAAAACCTGCGTCCTTTTCCGAGGGGTGAACCTGTACGCTCGGGTCAAGAAAGGCATTCACGCCGTCTTCGTCAACGTCGACGGGTGTCCAGGCCGAGACGTCGCACGCAAAGAGGAGGCGCCCGGCGTCCTCATCATAGCCCAACAGCACAGGGGGCTCGCTGGCGCGGCCAAAGACCGGGGCGTCCGCTGGCCGAAATGCGAGCGCGACAGTGCCGTTTTCAGGGTCCCCTTCAACCATCGGCTTCCCACGCCACATCGCCAGCACCTTTGCGTTGGCAGCGAGCGCGGCCTCAAGTGCGTCTGATTTCCCGCGCAACTCTGCGGCGCGATTCAACCCGGAGGTCCCGAAGGTCACGGCTTCTGCGTATTTCATAATTTTCCCTTCCCGAACGTCAGGTGCCATCTCTATGGCCTGAGGGCAACACCGCACGGACGCGGTGGAAAAACCGTCTGGAACCGAAAGGAAGTCTCTTTGGAAGCGCAGGCGAGGCGCTACTCTGGAAAAAAATGGCTGGGGCCAAAAACATGACCCTAATCGGGGCAACACAGGTTTCGCAGGTTTCTGTTGGACCAGATCAGGTGCACTTGCGCTTGCTGGCCACTACAGATTTGCACGCGCATCTTTTGCCGTTCGATTACTTCACCGACACTCGGGCGTCGGGCATTGGCCTTGCGCGCCTGGCGGATCTTATTCTCGCTGCCCGCGAGGGTGCCCCAAACACGCTCTTGTTTGACAATGGAGACACTCTGCAGGGGACGCCATTGGCCGACACTGCGCTGGCCGAGATCTTACCCAGGGGTGATGCAAACCCGATGATTGCGGTGATGAATGGCCTTGGGTTTGACGCAGCGACACTGGGAAACCACGATTTCGACTTCGGTTTGGAGTATCTCGAAACCTCGCTGTCGGACGCCCGTTTCAAACTGACGCTTGCCAATGTGCATCGCCCCGATGGCGCTCCCTTCCTGCCGGAACGTCACCTGCTCGATCGCCGCGTGATCGATGGCGCAGGGCGCGCGCATCACCTGAAGATCGGTGTGACAGGTGTAGTTCCCCCGCAGGTTGCCGCTTGGTCCAAACCCCACGTTGACGGAAAACTGCACTTCTCCGACATGACGACCGCCGCCGCCGCGCAAACAGCGGCCCTGCGTGACGAAGGCGCAGATGTGATCATTGTGTTGGCCCATAGCGGTCTCGGGCACGTTGATGCGGGCAATCGTTCCGAGAATGCGGCCCAACAAATTGCGGCTCTGCCGAACGTCGATGCCGTTGTGGCGGGACACACCCATGATCTCGTATCTCAGACTGCCATTGATGGACACGCGCCCATCGTTCAGCCCGGCGCATACGGGTCCCATCTTGGACTGATTGATCTGCTGTTGACCCCCGCCGACCAAGGAAAGCGCTGGTCAGTCGCACCGTCCCAAGCCGCAACGCCTGCCATCCCAGCCCGCGCACACGGACAGCGCTGGTGGCCAAGGCGGCTCCTCAGCCAATTCCCTGATTTGCGCCAGCAAGTCGCGCGCGCGCATCGTACGACCCGCATTCATGTGGATCGCCCGCTTGGCCATACGACAGCCCCGCTTGAAACCCTGTTTTCGACCATCGCACCTTGTGCCGCCACACAGGTGATCGCGGACGCACAGCGTGCCGCTGCGTTGCATCTTCTTTCCAGCCACCCCGAACTTGCCGAACTTCCGCTCCTGTCAGCCGTTGCCCCCTTCCGGGCCGGTGGCAGGGCGGGCCCGGAAAACTACACGGACATCCCGACCGGTGATCTGAAGCTGCGGCATGCGGCGGACCTCTACATCTACCCCAATGCTCTTTGCATCGTTCGTACAAGCGGATCCCAAGTGCTTGAGTGGTTGGAGCGCAGCGCATCCATCTACACTCAAATCGAGCCTGAAGCGTCTAAACCACAAAGCCTCATCGACCACACCTTTGCGCCATATAACTTTGATCGTTTAACCGGACTGATCTATCAAATCGACGTCTCGCAACCGCCACGGACTGATGCGGAAGGCAACCAATTGCATCCCGAAGCGTCCCGCATCTGCAATTTGCAGTACCAAGATGGCCGCGCTGTTGCCGCCGATGACACGATGCTTGTCGTGACCAATTCCTATCGCGCGGCCGGGGGCGGGCATTTTCCGTCGGCCGCGCAAGCGGACATGGTCAAGACCAGCAGCATCTCCGTCCGTGATGCAGTGGCAAAGCACATGGCTCAGGCCGTCCAAGGGCTGACACCGACCATTCAGCAGAGCTTCTCTTTCAAACCGCTCGGCGGTGTGGATGTCCTGTTTGAAACGGGGCCTGCAGCCAAGAAACACGCAGCCAGGCAAAACCAACTGAAACTCCGGCCTGCGCCAGATACCCTTGGAAAACAGGGCTTTGCGCCCTTTTTCCTCGCTCTCTGACCTCTGCGAAACACGCGTTCGGACCAGTTTTTTCAAAAAATTTCAAAATTTTTTAAGGGTCGTGTCGATTTGCGGATGGTCCCGTTCGTCATGTGGGTGAAGGCGCTGTTGCCTTCGCCGAAACAGACGGAGAAAACCTATGACCCTCACGACCATCCTCGCTGCCGGTGCTGCAACCCTCGTCCTCGCAACCGCAGGGACGTACCTGCTGCCCCGTCACGTCACCGTGGAGCGCAGCGCGCTTGTCGACGCTACACCTGCAGCCGTCCTCGCGCTCGCATCGACCACCGAAGGCTTTCAGCAGTTCAACCCCTACATCACCGCCGATCCCGACCTGCAAATCGAAGCGTTCGGCCCTGCTGAGGGCATCGGCGCAGGCTTCCGGTTCGATGGACGCGATGGCACCGGCACCCAGACGATTAGCGAAATCAGCGCCAACTCGGTCACCTACGCCATCGACCTCGGCGCGATGGGCCAGCCCACGCAACACATTTCCGCCATGCCGGAAGGTGCGCAGACTCGCGTGACCTGGAGTGTCGAATCCGACCTCGGCATGAACCCCGTCTTCCGCGTCTTTGGCCTGTTCATGGATCGGATGCTTGGTGGCACCTATGAGACCGGCCTTGCCAACATCGCCCGCGTTGCCGCCTAATTCCCCTCGCACAAAAGGACTAATCCCATGCGATACACTTTCTTGCTCTATTCCGATCCCGCCGATTTCGCCCATCTGGGGCCAGAAGATTGGACCAAAATGAAATCCGCCTACCAGGCCTATATCGGTGCGCTGAATGAAGCAGGTGTGTTCGTCGACACCGACCGCCTGCACCCACCGCAATCGGCCACGACCGTGACGCTCAAGGGTGGCAACAAGGTGGTCCAAGACGGTCCCGTTGCTGAAACGCGCGAGACATTGGGCGGCTATTTCGTGATCGACGTGCCCGACCTCGACGCAGCCCTCGCCTGGGCCGAGAAATGTCCGGCGGCTGAATTCGGCAAGGTCGAAATCCGCGCCTCCGGCATGGCGGATCTATGAACAAGGCGGCGCGCGCAGCTCAGATGGCGGCGCGCACCTCCTACGGTAAGTTGGTTGCCATGCTGGCCAGCCGCACAGGCGATGTCACCGCCGCCGAAGATGCGCTGGCCGACGCGTTTGTTCAGGCGCTGCGCGTTTGGCCCGAACGCGGGGTTCCCGAAAAACCGGAAGCCTGGCTTCTGACCACCGCCAAGAACCGCCGCATCGACGCCGCCCGCCGCGACAAGCGCGTCGATTTCACCGACACGGTACCCGACCTGCCCGACCCTGCATCCTGCGAAAACGTTCCTGACGAACGCCTGAAGCTGATGTTTGTCTGTGCCCACCCTGCGATTGACGAAGCGGTCCGCACACCCCTGATGCTGCAAACAGTGCTCGGCGTGGAGGCCGCTGATATCGGGCGTGTCTTTCGGATTGCACCGACGACGATGGCGCAACGGCTTGTCCGGGCCAAACGCAAGATACGCGACGCGCGTATCCCCTTTTCGCTTCCACCGGAGGCCGACCTGTCCTCCCGAATTGCAGCCCTTCTCGATGCCGTTTACGCCGCTTACGCGATTGATTGGCAGGAAGGGCTTGGTGACTTGAGTCACGAGGCGCACTTCCTCGCAACGACCCTCACAACCCTGTTGCCCGATGAGGCAGAAGCCCTTGGCCTGGCTGCCCTGATCACCTTCACCGAAGCCCGCCGCGAGGCCGCGCTAGTTGACGGTGTCTACGTCCCACTACCGGATCAGGATGAGCAGCGTTGGAACACCGACCTTATCGACCGTGCGGCCTACTTTCTCACCCGTGCCAGTGAATTGGCCCAAATGGGTCGTTACCAGTTGGAGGCCGCGATACAGGCCGTCCATGCAGAGCGGCATGTGACCGGTGAGACAAATTGGAGAGCACTCAGCCAGCTTTACGCGGGCCTGATGCACATCGCGCCGTCCCTTGGTGCCGCCGTAGGCCGCGCAGCAGCAGTTGGCGAAGATGCGGGCCCCGCCGAAGGCCTGCGCCTGCTCGATCTGATCGATCGACAGGCGGTCGAGACATTCCAACCCTACTGGGCCACGCGCGCGCACTTGCTGTCTGAGACCAATCCCCAACATGCGGCTGAGGCCTATTCACGCGCCATAGATCTCAGCACCTATCCTCCCGCCACCGCCTGGCTCGAATCCCGCCGTGCGACCTTGCGCGAAAGGCTCTCCTGACGGGTCCTTTCCTTGTTTCAAAAATACCTCGGGGGTCGGCGATCTTTTCCCAGGAAAAGTCGCAAGGGGGCAGCGCCCCCTCACCTGCGCCAGCAGGTTAAGAAAAGGTAAATGAAAATCGATTTATTGATTCAAAGCAGACGCTTAACCCACCTTATCAACCTTGATAAGCTAGTCCCGAGCCGGATCCGCTGGATAGGTTCCTAGGATCTTCAATTCGGAGGTGAAGTACCCCAACTCGTCCAGTGCCAGCTGAACGTTCTCGTCATCCGGGTGGCCCTCGATATCGGCATAGAACTGTGTCGCGGTGAAGGCACCACCCACCATGTACGATTCCAGCTTGGTCATGTTCACGCCATTCGTCGCGAACCCACCCATCGCCTTGTAAAGGGCTGCCGGGATGTTGCGGACGCGGAAGACGAAGGTGGTCATCATATGATCCGACCGCCGGGCCATGTCCGCCTCGCGCGACATCACCAGGAACCGCGTCGTGTTGCGGTCGTGATCTTCGATATGACGCGCCAGGACGTCCAGCCCGTAAATCTCGCCCGCAAGTTCCGAAGCCAGTGCCGCTTTGGACGGCTCCCCCCATTCCGCCACGTCCCGAGCAGCGCGCGCATTGTCGGGGCTGACCCGACCTGAAATTCCGTGCTCTCGCAGGAAAGTGCCACATTGCGGCAGCAGAACCAGATGGCTGTAAGCATCCGTCACATCTGCAAGGTTAGTTCCCGGCAAGGCCAACAGGTTGATGTGCACCCGAACGAATGCCTCGTCGATGATGTGCAGCCCGGATTCCGGGAGCAGACGATGGATATCCGCAACCCGCCCGTAGGTCGAATTTTCGACCGGCAGCATAGCAAGTTCAGCCTCCCCACTCCGGACGGCCTCGATCACATCCTCGAAGGTGGCGCAGGGCAGCGGCTCCATATCCGGCCGCGCATCGCGACAGGCCTCGTGTGAATAGGCTCCGGGCTCTCCTTGGAAGGCAATACGGGCTGTCATGTGCAAAATCCGCTCGAAAAGGTCGTTTCGTCGCGCTCCCTACACCTTGCCTTGCCCCAAAGGAACACCATACATAGCCGCGAACGAGCGACAGACCTTTGTGGAGCCGACATGTTTGACACGATGACCATCACCAAAGCCGGCGGCGCGGTTTGCGCGGCACTGCTGGTGTTCCTTCTGGGCGGCTGGGCCGCCGAAGAGCTTTATAACATCGACCACCATGGCGAAGATCACGTCAGCGGCTACCGCATTGAGATTGCCGAGCTGGATGAAGGGCCGGTGGAAGAGGTGCCGGAAATTCCGTTTGCAGATGTGTACGCCGTTGCAGACGCCGGGGCCGGAGAACGCCTGTGGCGGCAATGCTCTGCTTGTCATGCGCTCAATGCAGGTCAGAATGGCGTGGGCCCGTATTTGCTTGGCCTCGTAGACCGGCCCATCGCTTCGGCAGACGGTTTTGACTATTCTGACACGCTCGCCGGGATGAGCGACATGGCTTGGACGCCGGAAAACATCTCTGGATTTATTGCAAACCCGCGTGATTGGGCGCCAGGGACGGCCATGTCCTACAACGGCATGGACGATATCGAGGATCGCGCGAACCTGATCGCATACCTCGCGACGCAGCAGTAAATCCCGCCGAAAACCGATAGATGAGCGCCGCCCAAGGGCGGCGTTTTTCGTTTTCGAGGGAAAATGGTGAAAAAAGGGTCCAATCACTACTTGATCACGGAATCTCAACTTGAACCGAACGCAGGCTGGTCTCTAACGTCTCGTGACACATAATAATGGTAGCGCGATCTCGAATTGCGTCCAATGACCAACCGACGACGGAGGTGCATATGCAGGACCAGACCAGAGCCAAAGTTGCCGTAGCCGCCCAGGAATCGAACGACAAACGATCTGCGTTCACGCTTCCGCTTGCGGGCGCCGCCCTGATCCTTGCACTAGGCGCGCTTGCCGCGGATGCGCAGGACGTTGGCGATGACGGACTGATCCGCACCTACGGCATCTCGACCTTTGGCGAACTCCGCTATGGACCTGACAGTCCGCACCTCGATTATGTGAACCCCGACGCGCCGCAGGGTGGTGAGATGTCTTTTTCCTGGTCGTCAGGGTCTTTCGACTCGATGCACCCCTATTCCCGGATTGGTCGCCCCGCGGTTTTATCGAGCATCTTCTTTGAGGCTATGCTTGAGGGCACTGCAGACGAGATTGGCTCGGCCTACTGCCTGTTGTGCGAGGAATTCGCCTATCCCGAAGATCGCTCCTATGTGATCTTCACGCTTCGTGAAGGCGTCACATTCTCGGACGGCACGCCAATGACGGCGCAGGATGTGATGTTCTCCTACGAGATTTTGCGTGATGAAGGCTTGCCGTCGTTCCGTGCGAACATTCCGAACACGATTGCCAGCGCAGAAGTGATCGACGACCGCTCCATTCGGTTCGATTTCAATCCCGAAGCCCCCCTGCGGGACCGAATTCAAACAGCAGGCGGTCTTCCCGTGTTCAGCCAGGCAAGCCACGAGGCCTCGGGCCTCGCGTTCGAGGATAGCCGCCTGGATCCTCTCGTAGGATCCGGTGCCTATACTCTTGGCGAGGTGGAGCCAGGCCAGCGGGTCGTGTTTGTTCGAAACCGCGATTATTGGGGCGACGATCTTTGGATCAACCAGGGCCGCAACAATTTCGACAGCATCCGGATCGAGTATTACGGCGACAGCCTTGCGGCGTTCGAAGGGTTCACCGCCGGCAACTACACGTTCCGGCAGGAAAGCAGCAGTCAGGCCTGGGCCAACAACTACGACTTCCCGGCGCTCGATGATGGCACCGTCATTCGGGAAGAACTGCCCGATGGCACAATTGCCAGCGGCCAATCGTTCATGATCAACCTGCGCCGTCCGCAATTCCAGGATGTCCGAGTGCGCAGTGCCCTTGCGCATATGTTCAACTTCGAATGGACGAATGAGACGCTATTCTACGGCCTCTACTCTCCGGTTGTCAGTTTCTGGGAAAACACCTGGATGGAAGCAGCAGGCATGCCTGAAGGGGAAGAGCTTGCCTTGCTAGAGCAATTCCGCGACCAGCTTCCGGAGACGGTGTTCACCGAAGAGGTTTACGCAGTTCCCGAGTCTAATCCAGAACGTGCGCTGGATCGTCGGCAATCACGTCGCGCTTTGGCTTTGTTGGAAGAGGCAGGCTGGGTTCCGGGTGATGATGGCCTGTTGCGCAACGAGGCAGGTCAAACGCTGGACGTCGAGTTCCTGAATTCGTCCCCGCTGTTTGATCGGATCATTAACCCGTACGTCGAAAACTTGCGCGCCATTGGTGTGAATGCGTCCATGAACCGGGTGGACAACGCCCAATTGCAGCAGCGGCAGCGCGACGCCGACTACGATATGATCACCGATCACTTCCCCATGACGTATGAGCCGGGCGCCGGGTTGCGGCAATACTTCGGCTCACTTGGTGCAGACGAAAGCCTGTTCAACGTGCCGGGTCTGGCCGATGAAGGCATCGACGCCTTGATCGAAACAGTCGTGAATACCGAAACCCGCGAAGAATTGGACGTCGCCGTTCGTGCGCTTGACCGCGTCCTGCGTGACAGGGTGATCCGCGTGGGCCAATGGTACAACGATGCCCATTGGGTAGCTTACTATGACATGTATCGCTACCCAGCGGAGTTGCCGCCTTACTCGCTTGGCTTCCTCGATTTCTGGTGGGTGGACGCGGACGCCGAACAGGCCCTTCGCGATGCAGGCGCGCTGTAAGGCCGGACATTAGCCATGGGCGCGTATATTCTCCGAAGGCTTCTGCTGGTGATCCCCACGATCTTCGGCGTGATGCTTCTGAACTTCACGTTGATCCAATTTGTGCCGGGCGGTCCGATTGACCAGATCATTGCGCAGTTGGAAGGCGAGGGGGACGTATTCGCGGGCATCTCGGGCGGCGGTGGTGACAACAGCGCCAACACGTCGGACTTCGATGTGGGTTACCAAGGCGCACGTGGCTTGCCGCCGCAGTTTCTTGAGCAGTTGCAGGTCGAGTTCAACTTTGCACGCATCGTCTGTGCAGAAGGATTTACGGGTGAACCCGACCTTGATGCTGAGGAATGCGTGGCCGAGGAAATTCCGATCCTCGAACGTTTTGGCCTGATGATGATGGACTACCTGCGTTTCGACTTCGGCGAGAGCTATTTCCGCTCCATTTCGGTCGTTGATCTGGTGATCGAGAAGATGCCTGTGTCGATCAGTCTGGGCCTGTGGTCCACCATCATTGCATACATCGTCTCGATCCCGCTTGGTATTCGCAAGGCTGTCCGCGATGGGACGCGGTTCGATAGTGCGACGAGTGCGATCATCATCGTGGCCTATGCCATTCCCGGCTTTCTCTTTGCCATTATCTTGTTGGTGGTCTTTGCAGGTGGGCGTTACCTGAGCTGGTTCCCACTGCGTGGACTGACATCTGACGGATTTGAGGACATGACCTTGATCCGGCAGATCATTGATTATTTCTGGCACATCACCTTGCCGGTTTTGGCGTCAACCATCTCTGCATTCGCGACATTGACGCTGCTGACCAAGAATTCGTTTCTGGACGAGATCAAGAAGCAATACGTGATGACAGCCAAGGCGAAAGGTCTGACCGAGCGGCGCGTTTTGTATGGTCATGTGTTCCGCAACGCCATGTTGATCGTCATAGCGGGTTTCCCGGCGGTCTTTATCGGCGTCTTCTTTGGTGGGTCGCTGATTATCGAGACGATATTCTCGCTCGACGGGTTGGGTCGGCTCGGGTTTGAAGCCGTGGTCAGCCGCGACTATCCCGTGGTCTTTGGTACATTATTCGTCTTCAGCCTGATTGGTCTGACCGTCGGGATCATATCGGATCTGATGTATGTGTGGATCGATCCGCGCATCGATTTTGAATCGTTGGAGGGCTAGCACACTATGGCCCTTCCCACGGAATCGCCCAACACCCCGCCGTTGCCGGACAATGATCCGGATGCAGCCGAAACCCATGGCCGAGTGCAGGGAGATCGCAAAGGCTGGCTCAGCCCGCTGAACCGTCGCCGCTGGCGCAACTTCAAACGCAACCGCCGTGCGTTCTGGTCGCTTTGGATCTTTCTGGTGCTTTATGGGCTGTCCCTTCTGGCGCCTTACCTTGCCAATGACAAACCATTGCTGATCAACTACCGCGGTGAATATTTCACGCCGATCTTCAACTTCTATCCGGAAACAGCCTTTGGAGGAGATTTCCGGACCGAGGCCGTTTACCGGGATATCGAGGTTCAGTGCCTCATCGTATCGGGCGGGCTGGAAGACTGCTGGGATGACCCAGAGGAAGTGATCGAGCAGGTCGAAGAAACCGGCTATTTCAACGGAGTAGAGGTCAATCAAGGGTGGCTATTGTGGCCATTGATCCCGCACAGCTTCAACACAATCGTGGATCGTCCAGGCAACGCCCCGGCAGCGCCGAATATTATCGGTTGGTGGCCAGAAATTGAACGCGACAGTGCGGGTGAGCCGGTGTTGGACGAAGACGATCAACCGGTCATCGATTGGCAGTTTGGGCTGTTGCCCGAAGATCGTCGCGGCACAAACCTTTTGGGCACCGACGACACGTCGCGCGACGTAATGGCACGCGTGATCTACGGGTTCGAGTTGTCAGTAAGTTTTGCGCTGATCGTGACCTTCTTCACGTCGATCATCGGCATCTTCATGGGGGCCTTGCAGGGGTTTTACGGGGGGCTGGTTGACTTGATCTGGCAGCGGATCATCGAGATCTGGAATGCGACGCCAAGCCTGTACGTGATCATCATCGTTGCGGCGATCTTCCCGATGAACTTCACATTGCTGGTCTTCCTGATGGTGTTTTTCGGTTGGATGAACCTGACAGGCGTGGTGCGGGCCGAATTCTTGCGCGCCCGCAATTTCGAATATGTCCGTGCGGCCCGTGCGCTTGGCGTGGGTAACGGCACGATCATGTTTCGCCACATCCTACCCAATGCGATGGTGGCGACGCTGACCTTCCTGCCGTTCATCGTCACTGGCACAATTGCAGGTCTTGCGAGCCTCGATTTCCTTGGCTTTGGTTTGCCATCGTCCGAGCCGTCGCTTGGCGAGATGACATTGCAAGCAAAGAACAACCTTCAGGCGCCATGGCTTGGGTTCACGGCCTTCTTCACGTTCGCCTTCATGCTGTCGTTGCTAGTGTTCATTTTTGAAGGCGTGCGCGATGCGTTTGATCCACGAAAGACCTTCTCATGAGCCGCCGCGTTCTTGATATTCGCGACCTTACTGTCGACTTCACCCAGGAAGGCGGCACGGTGAATGCCGTGCGCGGGGTTTCGTTTCACGTTGAACGGGGAGAGACAGTGGCGCTTGTCGGCGAAAGTGGGTCCGGCAAATCTGTGACTGCGTTGTCCACCGTTGATTTGTTGCCCGGTGCCGCGCAGGTTGGCGGATCGATCAAATATGACGGCGCCGAGATGGTCGGAGCCTCGGATGCAGAATTGCGGCGTGTGCGTGGCAACGACATCAGCTTCATCTTTCAAGAGCCGATGACCTCGCTCAACCCCCTGCACACCATCGAAAAGCAAATGGCCGAAAGCCTCGTGGAACATGGGGGCTATAAGTATCCAGGCGGATTGAAGCGGACGGCGAGTGCAATCGCGGGTGGCAACCCGGTACCCGTGCTGATGGCGGTCTTTCTGCTTCTATCGATTGTCATGTTCTACATCTTCGCGGTCATTCAACCTGATGATTTCAGTGCTGTTCGAGATGCTGTGCAGGCGCGCGCAGGGAATGCCGGTATTCTGGCATTTGCTGTCGCCAGCCTGATTGGGGCCATCGTACAAGCAGCCCTTTGGACCGCCATTATTGCTGTTCCACTACTGCTTGTGCGGTTTGTCCTGCGGGCGTTGGGCTACACAGATGTCGTGTCGTCAGATCTTCGAACCCGGGTAATTGACCTGCTGACCAAGGTCGGAATACGCGACCCGGAAACCCGCTTGGGGGCTTACCCGCACCAATTGTCAGGTGGTCAGCGGCAGCGCGTGATGATCGCCATGGCGCTTGCCAATGGACCGGAACTGTTGATTGCGGATGAGCCGACTACGGCGCTCGACGTCACCATTCAGGCGCAAATCCTCGACCTTCTGGGGGATCTGAAGCGTTCGGAAGGGATGAGCTTACTGTTCATTACCCATGATCTTGCCATCGTGCGTCGTATCGCCGACCGCGTTTGTGTCATGCAGGGTGGAGAAATCGTAGAGCAGGGTAAGACGAGCGACATCTTCGATAATCCCCAGCATCCCTACACACGCAAATTGCTTGGGGCTGAACCATCCGGATCACCCGATCCTGTTTCTGGTGACGCAGAAGAAATCCTGACCACGGACGATCTGCGCATCTGGTTCCCCATTCAGCGGGGGCTGTTGCGACGAACCGTGGGCCATGTGAAGGCCGTGAACGCCGCCAATATTCAGGTGAAGCAGGGCGAGACGCTCGGAATTGTTGGCGAAAGCGGATCGGGCAAGACCACATTGGCCCTCGCGATCATGCGGCTTGTTCGGTCCGAGGGACCGATCACCTTTCTTGGCCAGGATCTTTCCCATGCCACCAAATCCGAGCTGCGCAGCGTGCGGCGGGACATGCAAATCGTTTTCCAGGATCCTTACGGCTCCCTCAGCCCGCGCATGACGATTGAGCAGATCGTTTCCGAAGGGTTGAAGGTGCAAGGTGTGGGCCCGCGTGAGCGGCGCGCGAGGGTTGGTGAAATCCTCGAAGAAGTCGGGCTGAGCCGTGACATGATGCACCGTTACCCGCATGAATTTTCGGGCGGACAACGGCAACGGATCGCGATTGCGCGTGCGATGATCCTGCGACCACGATTGGTTGTGCTTGATGAGCCCACCAGCGCCTTGGATATGACAGTGCAGGTGCAGATCGTCGAGCTGCTACGCAAGCTGCAGAAGGACCATAACCTGGCCTATCTGTTCATTAGCCATGACCTGCGAGTCGTGCGCGCGCTCAGCCACAAAGTGATCGTCATGAAGCAGGGCGATGTGGTCGAGATGGGCGAGACCAATGCGCTGTTCGACAACCCGCAGCAAACCTACACGCGAGAGTTGATGGCCGCGGCGTTCGGCGATCGCGCCGGAGCAGCTTAGATCGCAGACGAATGGTTTCTGGCCTTCTCACAGGTATACGCGTCGACGTGGCGCGCGATCAGGCGTGTCAGCGGGCGGGATGGCTCCAGAATGGTCAAACCATTGTCGTTGCGTGCAACATGTCCGCGGAACGCCCGCGCGAGATCATCCAGGATTGGGTCTACAGCATCGCGAGCAGTGGATGATGTTGCACGTTGATCAAAACCGAAATCACACATCAAGCGCTCGATTATGTGGCTGCGCAGGCGATCTTCGTTCGTCAGAATGTGGCCCCGTCCAGTGGGAAGCTCACCCGCGCGAACGGCTTTCTGGTAGGCTGCAGTGCTTGCAGCGTTCTGAACAAACCCTTGCGGAAACTTTGAGATTGCAGAGGCGCCAACGCCGATTAGGACATCGCAACTGTCGTCGGTATAGCCCTGAAAGTTGCGCCTAAGCTGCCCTTGTCGTGCGGCCACGGACAGGCTGTCTTCGCGGCGTGCGAAGTGATCGATCCCGATCGGGTCATACCCGTCCCACTTCAACACTTCGCCAGCCGTTTCAAACAGCTGCAACCGGGCCACAGGGTCTGGCAAATCCTCGGTAGGGATCAAGGATTGGCGTTTTGCCATCCACGGAACATGGGCATAGCCGTAAAGCGCCACCCGGTCGGGGTTCAGGGAAAGCAGCATTTGCATTGAGGATGTAATACGTTCCTGCGTTTGCCGTGGCAGCCCATATAGGAGGTCAGTGTTAAGCGAGGCGACCCCGCGCGCACGAAGCGCTTCTACAGCGGCGCGCGTGACCTCAAAGCTCTGCTCGCGCCCGATGATTTTCTGGATCTCAGGGTCAAAATCCTGAACGCCGATGGATGCACGGCCCATCCCTGCATCGGCCAAGGCATCCAGCCGGACTTCGTCAATTTCGTTCGGGTCGATTTCGACTGAGAACTCAGCCGTCTTTGTGAGCGGTATGGATGTCCGAATCGTATCTGCCAGACGGGTGATCTCTGGTGCTTTCAGAAGGGTTGGCGTCCCGCCGCCCCAATGCAATTTTTCAATTTCGACACCCTGCGGCAATATGTTCGTAAGTGCCTGAATTTCTTGTATAAGAGTGTTCGTGTAGGCGACCACTGGTTCTTCCGATTGCATGCCTTGGGTTCGACATGCGCAGAACCAGCAAAGCCTTCTGCAAAAGGGCACATGCGCGTAGAGCGACACCTTGGCGCCCGGCGGAACATCGGCAAGCCAGGCGCGGTGCACCTCTGGCGTGACATCACCTGCAAAGTGGTTCGCCGGCGGATATGAGGTGTAGCGAGGCACATTTGCCTCGAACAGACCCAACGTTCTCATTTGATAATATCTGTCCATAGGCTACAACTTAGGCGTGTCTGGCCTCACGCACCTTGACGCAGATCAAGCCAGAAACATGCGCGAACAGGGGATTTTTAACGATGCAGCACACGGACTTCCGGTTGGAGAAGGTGAATTGTTCTGCTTGCCCAATCCGGCACCGGGCTGTCTGTGCACGTGCAGACGACAATGAGCTCGAAAAGCTCAATGCAATCAAGTTCTACCGAAGTTTCAAGGCGGGCGAGACGATTGTTTGGGCCGGAGAAGAAGTGGATTTCGTGGCTTCCGTAGTGGGCGGAGTGGCGACGCTTTCGCAAACCATGGAGGATGGTCGCAGGCAAATGGTCGGGCTCCTATTGGGCTCAGATTTTATCGGCCGCCCAAACCGCGAAACTGTCGCCTATGATGTTACTGCCATATCGGATGTGACCCTTTGCTGCTTCCGCCGCAAACCGTTCCAGGAACTTCTGTCTGACACGCCCCATATCAGTCAACGCCTTCTGGAAATGACGCTCGATGAACTTGATGCGGCGCGCGAGTGGATGTTGATCCTGGGCCGCAAGACTGCGCGCGAGAAGATCGCGAGCTTCCTCTCCATCATCGCTCGCCGCGAAACCGGCTCAGACACAGTAGACACTGGAAGCAATGTGGCCTTTGACCTGCCTCTGACGCGCGAGGCAATGGCAGACTACCTTGGCCTGACCCTCGAAACTGTCAGTCGGCAGATGTCGAGCTTGAAGCGTGACGATGTCATTGTGCTTGAAGGCAAGCGGCGGGTTGTCATCCCGGATTTTAACGCGTTGCTTGAAGAAACCGGCGATGATGCTGATGGCGGCGTGCTCGTCTGATCACATCTAACCTAGCACCTCATTAAACGCCCCGGCTTTCGGGGCGTTTTGCATTTCTTGCCATTGCTTGACGCAGATCAAAGTCAGCGACGGCACGAAGTTGGATGAACGGTCCCATGGAATGCCCGTGGTCCGTCCAGATTCGGACGGCTGAGGGTGAGGTAAAGGGACGACCGATGCTTGATTATTTGAAGCTCGCAATGCTTGGCCTTGTCACCGTATTCGCGGCAATTGCAGCGAATTACGGTCTCGACGCGGCGTACAAGCTGCATGCGTGGATCATCATGGCGGTCTCCGGTGGCTTGTTCCTGTGGCAGTTGCGCCGCACGGGCGAGCCTGCGGTGGCCGTGCCAACCGGGGAATATATGGACGGGCCAGTCAGGGCCGCGGCAATCGCCACCGCCTTCTGGGGCGTCGTTGGATTTTTGGCGGGCGTGTTTATCGCCTTCCAACTGGCATTCCCGGCACTCAATTTTGAATGGGCACAGGGTTACGCAAACTTCGGGCGCCTTCGTCCGCTGCACACCTCGGCGGTGATTTTTGCGTTCGGAGGCAACGCCCTGATTGCGGCTTCGTTCTATATTGTGCAGCGCACCAGCGCCGTGCGGATGTGGGGCGGCAACCTAAGCTGGTTCGTCTTCTGGGGCTACCAGCTGTTCATCGTTTTGGCGGCGACCGGCTACCTGATGGGCTCGACCCAAGGCCAAGAATACGCAGAGCCTGAATGGTACGTCGACCTGTGGCTGACGGTTGTTTGGGTGGCCTTCCTGCTGGTCTACCTCGGGACGATCCTCAAGAGGAAAGAGCCGCACATCTATGTGGCCAACTGGTTCCTGCTGAGCTTCATCGTAACCGTTGCCTTGCTTCACGTGGTCAACAACATGTCGATTCCGGTGTCGATCTGGGGGTCGCGTTCTGTGCAGGTCTTTAGCGGTGTGCAGAACGCAATGACGCAATGGTGGTATGGCCACAATGCCGTAGGCTTCTTCCTTACTGCCGGCTTTCTGGGCATGATGTACTACTTCATCCCCAAGCAGGCCGAGCGCCCGGTTTACAGCTATAAGCTGTCCATTATCCACTTCTGGGCGCTCATCTTCCTGTACATCTGGGCAGGTCCCCACCACCTGCACTACACGGCATTGCCGGATTGGGCCTCGACCCTTGGCATGGTGTTCTCGGTGATCCTTTGGATGCCCTCCTGGGGTGGCATGATCAACGGTCTGATGACCCTGCAAGGGGCATGGGACAAGCTGCGGACAGATCCCATCCTTCGGATGATGGTCACATCGCTCGCGTTCTACGGCATGTCGACCTTCGAAGGCCCGATGATGTCCATCCGCGCAGTGAATTCTCTGTCGCATTACACCGACTGGACCATTGGTCACGTGCACTCTGGCGCGCTCGGTTGGAATGGCCTCGTGACCTTCGGGATGCTCTACTACCTATTCCCAAGGCTCTGGCACACCAAGCTTTACAGCCTGCGTGCCGTCAGCTGGCACTTCTGGCTCGCGACGGTCGGGATCGTTCTGTACGCCGCGTCGATGTGGGTGACCGGGATCATGGAAGGCCTGATGTGGCGCGAAGTCGATGCGCAGGGCTTCCTCGTGAACTCCTTCGCCGACACCGTTGAAGCGAAATTCCCAATGTATGTGGTCCGCGGACTGGGTGGGATCATGTTCCTCTCCGGCGCGCTGATCATGGCCTGGAACCTTTGGATGACCGTTCGGTCGGCGGGCCAAAAGCCCTCGTCCGATCTGGTCCCGGCGGAATAAGGAGGGCTTGGACCATGGGTGTTCTTGACCAACACAAGAAGATCGAAACCAATGCCACGCTTCTGCTGGCGCTGAGTTTCGCCGTCGTCACCGTGGGTGGCATCGTGGAAATCGCACCGCTCTTCTACCTGGAGAACACGATTGAGGATGTAGAGGGCATGCGCCCCTACTCCCCA
The DNA here is from genome assembly GCA_947489665.1 of uncultured Roseicyclus sp. GTDB lineage: Bacteria > Pseudomonadota > Alphaproteobacteria > Rhodobacterales > Rhodobacteraceae > Gymnodinialimonas. Next base: position 402,874 of record CANLEH010000001.1, read on the forward strand.
CTCGAGTTGGCGGGGCGCGAGATCTACGTGCGCGAAGGGTGTTACGTTTGCCACAGCCAGATGATCCGTCCGATGCGGGATGAGGTTGAACGATATGGGCACTACAGTCTGGCAGCCGAAAGCCAATACGACCACCCGTTTCAATGGGGGTCGAAACGCACGGGGCCAGATCTGGCGCGGGTCGGGGGGCGCTATTCGGACGAATGGCACTACGACCACCTGATCAGCCCACAATCTGTGGTGCCGGAATCGATCATGCCGTCCTACGCGTTCCTTGCCGACAACACGCTGACAGGCGAACGCATCGGCGATCTGATGGGGACCCACGCCTTTGTGGGCGTCCCCTACACGGAAGAGATGCTTGAGATGGCGTCAGCCGACTTCATCGAGCAGGCGACGGATTTCGGGGATCCCGGCGTGGTTGAGCGCTACCCCGGCGCGCAGCAGCGCGACTTCGATGGCAACCCGGCAGTCACCGAAATGGACGCTTTGATTGCCTATCTCCAAATGCTCGGCACGTTGGTCGATTTCTCGACCTTCACGCCGGACGAAAGCCGATAGGAGGGCGCACAGATGGACTATGAATTCCTCCGCAGCCTGTCTGGAAGCATCGGAACAGTGTTCCTTGTCGCCAGCTTCTTCGGCTTTGTCCTTTACGCGTTTCGGCCTGGCTCCAAACGCGTCCACAGTGACAGCGCCGAGATCCCTTTCCGCCATGACGATGCACCGGCACAAGATTCCGGGCAGGAGGCGCAGCAATGACCGATCAACCGCAACATCCCGAAGAACAGGTCCTGCAAGAGGGTGACCCGGACACAACGGGCCATTCCTGGGACGGGATCAAAGAGTTCAACAACCCCCTTCCGCGTTGGTGGCTGTGGTGTTTCTACCTGACCATCATCTGGGGTGTGGCCTACACCGTGCTGTATCCGGCTTGGCCGGGCATCAGCGGGGCAACGGCGGGTGTGCTTGGCTATTCCACCCGCGCCGAAGTTGCTGAAGAGATTGAGCGTTTCGAAGCGCTCAACGCCGATCTTCGGACGCAACTGACCGAGGTTGAACTGGCAAACGTGACCCGCCAGGAAGCGCCTGAGCTTTACAACTTCGCCCTTCAAGCCGGCGCTGCGACGTTCACGACGTGGTGCTCGCAATGCCATGGCGAAGGTGCGGCAGGTGTGCAGGCCGCAGGCTATCCCAACTTGCTGGACGATGATTGGCTGTGGGGCGGTTCGCTTGAGGATATCCAGATGACCATCGCCCACGGCATCCGCAACGAGGATGATCCGGACGCGCGCTGGTCCGAGATGACGGCGTTTGAGGGCATCCTAAGCGATGAGGAGATCGCACAGGTTGTGAACTATGCGATGGCCTTGTCGGATGTGGATGGTGACGGAGCGAACGCGGCCAACCATGCCTATGACACAACACTGGCCAGTGCCGGTGAGAATGTCTTCCTCGACAATTGCGCCGCCTGCCACGGCGATGCGGGGGACGGTGACCGCTTTCTTGGTGCACCGAACCTGACGGATGCCATCTGGCTTTATGGCGGCAGCGCCGAAGCGGTCGAAGAAACCGTGCGCCACTCACGCTTTGGCGTGATGCCCGCTTGGTCTGGCCGTTTGAGCGAGGCGGAGGTCAACGCGACCGCGCTTTATGTCCATAGCTTGGGCGGCGGCGAATAACGCGGCCCCTACACCGAATGCCGGTGGCGAAACGACCCGTCACCGGTAGAGCGCCGATCCCATGTCCTGTTCGCGCTTTACCCATGGGATCGGCGCACATCCATCCAGGTTTGATCCACGTCAAAGTGACTGTGCGGACTTTGCCATAGACAGGATGTGCGAACAGACAGAATCTCACAGGACAGCCGTGCCATGGCCTCTCAAGATGCCGCGCCCAAACTTTATGCCGCGCAAGAGCCGATCTTTCCCAAACGGGTCAAAGGCCCGTTCCGGAACTTCAAATGGGCGCTGATGATCTTCACCTTGGGGATCTACTACATCACCCCATGGATCCGTTGGGATCGGGGTCCATCACTTCCTGATCAGGCCGTGCTGGTCGACCTCGCCAATCGGCGCTTCTTCTTTTTCTGGATCGAGATCTGGCCGCACGAATTCTACTTCGTCGCGGGCCTTTTGATCATGGCGGGTCTTGGCCTGTTTCTGTTCACCTCTGCCCTCGGGCGCGTCTGGTGCGGATATGCATGTCCGCAAACCGTGTGGACGGATCTTTTCTACACGGTCGAGCGCTGGATAGAGGGCGACCGGAATGCGCGCCTGCGCCTGTGGAAGCAGAAGTGGGATTTTCGCAAATGGCGCCTGCGGGTCACGAAGTGGATTGTTTGGCTTTTGATTGCCGTGGCGACCGGTGGGGCCTGGGTCTTCTACTTTGCGGATGCTCCGACGCTTTTGGGGGACTTGCTCACCGGGCAAGCGGCGTTTGTGGCCTATGCGACAGTCGGCATTCTGACGGCAACCACCTTCATCTTCGGTGGCTTCGCCCGCGAACAGATATGCATCTATGCCTGCCCTTGGCCGCGCATTCAGGCCGCGATGATGGACGAACATACGATCACGGTTGCCTACAGAGATTGGCGGGGGGAGCCGCGCGGTAAGGGCAAGAAGCGTCGCGAAATGGCAGAGGCGGCTATTGAAAGCTCTCGTCTTGCGGGGCCGACGATCCGGGGCACCGAACCCGGCGCGACGTCGGCGCCGGAGGTGGAAGCGCCCGGCGACTGCATCGATTGTATGGCTTGCGTGAATGTCTGCCCCATGGGCATCGATATCCGTGACGGTCAGCAGATGGAGTGCATCACTTGCGCGCTGTGCATCGATGCGTGTGACGAAATCATGGACAAGGTCGGCAAACCTCGCGGTTTGATCGACTATCTTGCGCTGACGGATGAGGCCAATGAACGGGCAGGCAACACGAAGGTGCCTGTGATGCGCCACATCCTGCGTCCGCGTACGCTGATTTATACAGCACTCTGGGCCGCAGTCGGCGTTGGCTTGATTGTGGCTTTGTTTATACGCTCCGAAATTGATCTGACGGTTGCGCAGGTGCGAAACCCACAGTTTGTAACGCTCAGTGACGGCGCGGTGCGCAATACCTACGACATTCGCATCCGCAATATGACGGCAGCAGATGCAACGTTCCGGATTGGGCTGACCTCTGACGACGTCCTGCGCGTCGATCTGGAGGGAAGTCAGGACCTGATGGTCGAGGTGCCCGCAGACGAGACGCTTCTTCAACGTGTCTACGTCATCGCGCGGCCCGAGGATGCGGCATCAAGTCGTGAGCGTACCGATTTCCGTTTCTGGGTCGAGGAATTCGATACCGAGGAGCGCGCCTACAACGACACTACGTTCTTTGGAAGGGGTCAGCCATGAACCATGATATTGAAGCGCAACGCACCGAAGCGCCGCGAAAAATCACTGGCCGGCATGTCGCGTTCATGTTCATCGGGGGATTTGCGGTGATCATTGGGGTGAATGTCTTTATGGCCACCCAAGCGGTCTCCACCTTCCCAGGTCTTGAGGTCACGTCTAGCTATGCGGACAGTCAGACCTTTGATGATCGCCGCATCGCGCAGGACGCGTTGGGTTGGCAGGCATCTGTTGAAACACGCAGCGATGAGGTTCGATTGACCCTCGTCGACGCCGCAGGGCGCCCGGTCTATCCGGCGCACTTGGACGCACTGTTGACGCGGCCGACGACCCGCGCGGACGACCAGCCACTGGAATTGTCGCGTGGTGCAAATGGTGTTCTGGTTGCCCCTGCCGAAGTTGCTCCGGGGCGCTGGCGGCTGCGCCTGACGGGGACGGCGCGCGATGGAACGGATTACCGGCACAACATCACCTTCACCGTGACAGAGGGCTGAAATGACCGCCTTTGCAGATCCACAACACCCCTCGGCCTGCCCAGCATGTGATGCGGTTCCCTTGGCTGAGCAAGTTGCCGGAAAAGCTTTGGACAATGCGCGCCTGATGTTGGCACTTCCTGGCATTCATTGTGCGGCGTGTATTTCTGGTGTGGAACGATTGCTCTGCGATCAGCCGGGTGTTCGCGCGGCCCGTGTGAACCTGACATTGCGCCGGGCTTCGGTTGATGCGGAGCCGGGCGTCACATCGGAAGACCTTTGCGCTGCCTTGAACGAAGTTGGGTACGAGGCCCATGAACTCGATCCCGGCCTCCTCGCCGCAACGGACATGGATGCGCGCGGGCGCGCACTGTTGATGCGTTTGGCCGTTGCGGTATTCGCGATGATGAACGTCATGCTTCTTTCGGTTGCCGTCTGGTCGGGTGCGGACGGCGTCACACGCGACATGATGCATTGGATCAGTGCAGCGATTGCGATCCCGGCGGTTTTGTTCTGTGGTCAGCCCTTCTACGGGTCGGCCTTGGCGGCTTTGCGCGCGGGACGATTGAATATGGATGTCCCGATCACGCTCGCCATAGCACTGGCTGTTGGAACATCCCTGTATGAGACCATGTTGTCCGGCGAGCATGCCTATTTCGACGCGGCGATCGCCTTGTGCACATTTCTTCTGGCTGGTCGCTATCTCGACCATCGGACACGGGCGAATGCACGGTCCGCCGCACAGGAATTGGCAGCTTTGGAAGTGCCACGTGCCTTGCGATTGGTGGGGCCGGGGACAGAAACGGTGGCTGCTGCAGATCTACGACCCGGTGATCTGGTGCGTGTGCTGCCCGGCGGTCGTATTCCGGTAGATGGGCGCGTGGTGGAGGGATGCACTGAACTGGACCGCTCCATCATGACCGGTGAGACGTTACCGTCAGCGGCAGCACCCGGTTGTACGGTCCATGCTGGCGAGGCGAACCTCACTGGCCCGATCACCGTTGAAGTCACGGCAGCCGGTCGCGACACAGAACTCGCGCGTCTGGGAGATCTTGTGGCCGTGGCCGAGGCCGGCCGGTCCAACTACACCTCCCTCGCGGACGCTGCGGCGAAGCTTTACGCACCGGGGGTGCACATTGTAGCGGTTGCCGCCGCGTTGGGGTGGTTCGCCTATACGCGGGATTTGCGCGTCGCCCTCAACATAGCGGCGGCAGTTCTGATCATCACATGCCCCTGTGCGCTTGGACTGGCCGTACCTGCAGTCACAACGGCGGCGTCCGCGCGGCTTTTCCGCAAAGGACTGTTAATCAAGGATGGCACGGCGCTTGAGCGTTTGGCCGAAGTGGACACGGTTGTTTTCGACAAGACCGGAACCTTGACCGATGGCGCGCCCGAGCCTTTGGGGCTGGACCAGTTGGATGAAAGATCGGCCCGTGTCGTCCTCGCTTTGGCCCAAGGATCGGCCCATCCATTGGCGCAGGCGCTTGAAGGCGGATTGACGGGGCGGGGCATCAAGCCTGCGCGAGTGGAGCATCTGCAGGAAGTGGCGGGCTTCGGTGTTGAGGGGGAATGGGAGGGCATGCGCGTTCGTTTGGGCCGGTCGGGTTGGGTCGGCGGCGGAGCGGGTGTTGGGACGACCGCCACCTATTTGCGCATAGCAGATGGCTCCGCGCAGGCTTTGACCTTTGCCGACACTCTCCGCGATGGCGCATTGGAGTTGGTGCAGGAGCTTCAAGAGCAGGGCAAGCGCGTGGTCTTGCTGTCCGGTGACGTTGCGCCAGCCGTCGAATCCTTTGCCGCACGCTTGGGGGTCCAAGACGTGATTTCTGAAGCTCGACCGGAAGCCAAGGCAGAGGCCGTTTTGGCGTTGGCCGAAGAGGGTGCCCATGTGTTGATGGTTGGCGACGGAATGAACGATACGGCAGCCCTAGCTGCGGCGCATGTTTCAATTTCACCTGCATCCGCGTTGGAAGCGGCCCGTGCTGCATCTGACATGGTCTTGACCGGACGGAGCATTTTGCCGGTCGTCGATGCGATGCAGACGGCGCGACTGTCTCGGGCACGTATCAAAGAGAACTTCACCATTGCCAGCGTTTACAACCTGCTGGCCGTGCCATTGGCCGTAGCAGGCTTATGTTCGCCCCTGATCGCGGCGCTTGCGATGTCTGCGTCTTCGCTGAGCGTTTCGCTCAATGCATTGAGGCTGCGGTAATGGACGTTTTGGGCATATTGATACCCGTGTCACTGCTGTTGGGTGGCGCAGGTTTGGCTGCGTTTTGGTGGATGCTGCGCAAGGGTCAGTTTGATGATCCGGAAGGCGACGCCCATCGCATCCTGCGCGAGGATTACGACGACCATCCGAAGTAAGGAAGGGCCGCCTGCTGGCGCTCGCTTGCAGCGTTGCCGCACCCGCCGTCCCGGCTTGCCTAAGGCCCGAACGTCTCACAGGCGACACTGCGGGCGTTCAGACGGGCACAGGCCCGGTTCGCCTGATCTTCCGTCATTCCGGCAAAGCGTGCGTCATAGCCACGGCTGACCTGAACGACGCGGCGCAAGGCTTCGTCAAACGTTCCAAGCTCAGCCAATGCTGTGCGCAGCAAAAGGCGTTCGGCGGCATGGTGCGACGTCTGCGCCCCCAGCGAAACGCCAAACAGGCGTGAGCCGGTGGACGAAGCGCGGGTCACGACCTCGGGCTCGGGTGCCGGTCGTGGCGGGATGAGGGGCTCAGGCTCAGGATCCAATGCCGCTTGCGGCTCGGGTCGCGGTGCCGGACGCGGGGCGCCTTCAACGGCATTCAGGGCCGCCTCCACTGCAGCGGCGACCTCTGCATCGGCACCTGTCGCTTGTGTCAGGGCAGCACCTACAGCGTCATCTATGGCGGCGAGCACATCTGCGTCGACACCGCCATGGGGCCGCATGAACGGGCGGATGGAGGATGTGGGCGCACGTTGCCCTGGCGGCGTGTGGGACGACCCTGCAGTTCCATCATCCGTGTAAGTCGGTAGGGCGGGCGTTCGGAGCGCGACCGTCGAGGGCGCTCGTTCGAACCCCATGTCCAGCAATTCCATGACCCGTTCGTTTCGCCAGGCCGAACTTCGTCCGCCAAACACTGTGGCGATGATCCGTTCTTCGCCGCGTTGGGCGGAGGCGACAAGGTTGAAGCCAGCCGCGCGGGTATAGCCCGTCTTGATCCCGTCTGCGCCACGATAGTTCGTCAGAACCACACGGTTCGTGTTGCGGACCTGCGCGATGCCGGCATCGGCGGTGATGCGAGAGAACAAGTTGTAGTACTGCGGGTAGTCATAGACGAGGCGACGTCCCAGCATCGTCATGTCGCGCGCTGTGCTCAGATGACCATCTTCTGTCAGCCCGTGGGCATTGCGGAAGGTGGTGCGCGTCATACCAAGGGCAGCGGCAGTGCGGTTCATGCGGCGCGCGAAGGCGGCCTCGGACCCGGAAATTGCTTCGCCGATGGCTGTAGCGGCGTCGTTGGCCGACCGGATGGCCGCAGCCCGAATGAGATAGCGGAAGCGGATCGTGGAGCCTGAGCGCAAACCAAGCTCCGACGGTGGCTCAGCCGCAGCGTTTGCTGAGATCGTCACCTCAGTGTCCAAAGTAATTTCACCCAAGCGGATGGCTTCAAACGCAATGTAAATGGTCATCATCTTGGTCAGCGATGCCGGATGCAGGCGCGTGTCGGCATTACGCGAATGCAATACCTCGCCATTGCGGGCATCCATGACCATTGCGGCATATGGCGCCGCCTGCGCTGGCGAAAACACACCAAACGCCAATGCGGCGCCCAAAAGGGCGACGTAAAAAAATCGTACGAACATGAGCTGCTCTATCTGCCTCGTATGCCGTCTGTTGCGGCTATTGCTATCGATCCTAGGCGAAACGAATCTCAAAATCCATGCTGGAGTGGCGAAATTCTCAATAGCTGCAAGGAATTGGCAGATGTGGTCTTGCATGCAACACATGGGTCAAAATGTGCCCTCCCAAGTGGCATGCATCGCATGGCGGCGCTTGGCGTGACCTGTTACAACCTAGGCGAGTGTTGCAAAAGGACCGCGACCCCATGAAAGACTTGATTGACGACCACAAGGCCCGCGCCTCCACTTGGTTTCGTAGCTTGCGAGACGAGATCGTTTCGGCCTTCGAAGAGTTGGAAGATACGCAAGGCGGGAACGGTCCCGCCGGTCGCTTTGAGGTGACGGAAACCAAGCGCACTGGCGATGATGGCGAAGATGCCGGTGGCGGCCTGATGAGCGTCATGCGCGGCGGCCGCGTTTTCGAGAAAGTTGGTGTCAACGTCTCAACGGTCTATGGCACGCTCGGTGAACGCGCCCAAAACGCGATGGCTGCAAGGGGTGTGCCTGGTATGGATACGGACCCGCGTTTTTGGGCGTCAGGCATCAGTCTTGTTGCGCATATGCAAAATCCCCGCGTGCCAGCGGTTCACATGAATACGCGCATGTTCTGGACCCCGAACGCATGGTGGTTCGGCGGCGGTTCCGACCTGAACCCGGCAATCGAATATGACGAAGACACGGCGCATTTCCACGATGTCCTGAAAGAGCATTGTGATCGGCACGACCCTTCCTACTATGCCAAGTTTAAATCCTGGGCCGATGAGTATTTCTTTGTTCCGCATCGTCATCGTGCACGGGGCGTGGGTGGAATCTTCTACGACGACCTGAACACCGGCGATTGGGAGGCTGATTTTGCCTTCACGCAAGATGTAGGCCGCGCCTTCCTGCCTGCTTTTGTAGGCTGTGTTGAACGCCGTCGACACGAGTCTTTCGACGAGGCAGATCGCGAAGCGCAACTGGTCCATCGCGGGCTCTATGCCGAGTATAACCTTGTTTATGACCGCGGGACGAAGTTCGGTCTGGAAACGGGGCACGATGCGAATGCCGTGTTGATGAGCCTTCCTCCGATTGCAAAATGGACCTGACGCGCGCGCTGGGGCAGTAAGCGCCCTATGACGACCCCGCCTGACCTTTCCCGGATCGATGTTTTGGTGCCGAACTTCAAGCGGCGCTTGAGTGGTGTGACTGCAACTATTGTCCGTTTGGTGCCGTTGCAGGCGAAGAAGGTGGCGTTAGTGGCCGTTGCTCCGGACATGCCCGCACATGTCCCGACCGTGTCTCCGTGGAAGATCATCTCCATGTCCCGCAAGGGACCATCGGGCACTCGGGTATGGCACGCGCGGCGGAATACCGAGATGCTGGCCGGTTTGTTTTTGAAGCATGTGCTCCGAAAGAGACTGAAGCTGCTTTTCACGTCTGCCTCGCAACGTGCGCACACCGGCTACACGAAGTGGCTGATTAATCGCATGGACCGGTTGATCGCGACGTCGCAAAAGACTGCACGATACCTCGATCATCCGGCTGATGTCATCTTGCACGGTATCGATACGGAACAGTTCTCACCTCCATTGGACCGCGCAGATTTGCGACAGAGCCTTGGCCTTCCAGACGCGGTACTGGTGGGATGCTACGGACGCATTCGCGCGCAAAAGGGCACAGGCGATTTTCTTGAGGCCATGATTCCTCTGATGGAAGCGCGCCCCGACGTTCATGCCCTCATCATGGGGCGTGCCACGGGAAAGTTCGTGGAATACGAACAAAGCCTCCGTGTCCGCGCCGAGGCGGCTGGGTTGCGCGGTCGCGTGCACTTCTTGCCCGAGGTGCCGGTTCACGAGATTGCCGACTGGTATCGCGTCCTCGATCTGTTTGTTGCGCCTCAGCGTTGGGAAGGGTTTGGCCTGACTCCTTTGGAAGCCATGGCATGTGCTGTGCCGGTTGTTGCAACGACGGTGGGCGCATTTCCGGAATTGATCGCCGAACAAGTTGGGACACTAGTCCCGCCAGAAGACTCTCCAGCGATGCAGGGCGCGATCGCGTCATTTCTTGACGATCCGGATGGGCGACGCGCCGCCGGAGTGGCGGCACGCGAACACGCGGTGAGTGCCTTTTCCATTGAGCGCGAATCCGATGCCATCCTCTCGATCTACCGCCAGCTTTTGGCGCAAGGCTGACGCCCCTTTTCCAGCACCCTCAGACCGGCTACACGGGGCCGTCCAGATTCAGGATCTTTTTTCGTGGCCGACCCATTTCGCAATCTTCGTCGTGCTTGGCATATTGTAACTGGTACGAAACGGTTCCAGCACTGGGGCGTGACCTTGTGCACGGGTCCGGCTGACATTCCAAAAACCGTACGTGGCCACATCTTCAAGGGTGGATACGAAGCCGTCGAAGCGGAATTGGTCAAAGCTATCCTGCGCCCAAATGACCGCGTTCTGGAGGTGGGGACGGGCATCGGCTTTGTCTCGATCCTGTGCACGAAGATCGCAGGCGAAGGGCGCGTCACGTCATATGAGGCAAACCCCGCTCTGGAGGATTGGATCCTCCAGAACTATGCGGTCAACAACCTGACGCCCGATCTGCGAATGAAGGCTGTGACCGTGGACGGAAGCGCGATCAGTTTCTTCCAGGACCCGAATATTCTGTCTTCGTCGTTGATCGATCGCGATTTGCCTCTCGACGAAATTACTGTCGAAAGTCATGCAATTTCGACCGTCTTGAACGATGTCCGTCCCGATGTGATCGTGATGGATGTGGAAGGTGCAGAGATCGATTTGCTGACCAAGGCCGACCTGACAGGAGTGCGGGCCATGATTATCGAGGTTCATCCCCATATCGTCGGGGATGACAAAATTGCAGCCATGGACGCAGCACTTGTCAGCGCTGGATTTCAAATCCAGGCGCGCCGTCACAAGACCGTTCACTACGAGCGCACGGCCATATGAACGAGCTCGTCTGGCCAATCCACGTCATTAATCTGGCGGACAACACCGCCAGAATGGAGAACGTGCGCCGCCAACTCGATGCACAAGGATTGCCCTTTGAACGTGTGGACGCCGTCAACGGTTGGGCCTTATCGGAACAGGCGACTACGGAAGTCTACGATGCCGCCGGGAATTTGAGGCGCCACAAACAGGATCTCGTCCTAGCCGAAATTGGCTGCTATCTAAGCCATATCGAAGCCTGGAAGCGAATTGTGGCGTCACCGGCAGCTGGGGGCATCGTCTTGGAGGACGATTTTGCGGCGGAGCCAGATTTAAGGCAAGTCTTGGTGGCCCTATGTGCCCACCAGTCCCCCGACTGGGATATCGCGAAACTCTTCAGCATTTCAGCCCCTGCGCGGGTTTTGCGTTCTGCTTCCCTGGAAGGGAAATATGATATCGTCCTGCCCTATCGTGTCCCGTCGACGACTTTGGGATATGCGATTTCAAAAGACAGCGCACGGCATCTATTGGATCATTCGCGACCATTCAGCCGTCCCATTGACGAAGATCACAAGTTTTTCTGGGAGCACGGGCAATCCATTGCTCTGGTACAACCCAACCCAATACGCGTTGGAGAACAGGACACCGAAACGGGCACGATAGGTGAGGCGCGTAGAAGTGTGGAAAAGACCGGTCGGTGGCGCAAACTGCGTTATCAATTGGGCTACCAAATGCGGCTGCGCTGGCACCGGATGCGGGGGCGTTAGTGGTTGAGCACCCAAAGATGCGCATCCTCCACATGTGCTTTGGCAAGGAAGGTGGCGCGGAAAGGTTTTTCGTGAACCTCGTCCAGGCGTTTGACCGACGCGGTGGGATTGAGCAGCGCTTCATCATCCGACCGAACCGGACCTGGCGTAGGCACATTGTTGAAATTGGGCCGACGATTGAGAACAACTACAACTATCTGTCTCTTTCCCGTTGGTGGTTGAGGGCCGAATATCGACGGATCATCCGCACATGGGAGCCGGACGTCGTCTTTGCTTGGGCGCCTCGCGCCGGCCGCTTGCAGCAGAAAAAACCGGAGGGACCTCTCAAGATCGTGCGTCTTGGAGATTTTCCACCACATCTAGACCATTTTCAAAATTGCGATGTGATCGTTGCCAATACGCCAGCGATCACAGAACACGTCAGGCAGTTGGGCTGGGACAGACCCTCGACTACCATCACCAACTTCGCACGACCCGTTCGACCTGAACCCGTTCAACGCCATGATTTTGAGACGCCTGAAGATGCGTTCCTCGTTGCAACAGCCGGGCGGTTCGTCCCGCGAAAGGGTATGGACGCCGCCGTTAGGGCAGTCTCCAAAGTACCTGGCGCATGGCTTTGGATCATGGGCGATGGAGAGGAAAAGGACTCGCTTCATGGCCTGGTGAATGACCTCGGCATCGCGGATCGCGTGCGTTTTCTGGGTTGGGTTGATGAACCCGTACACAAATTCGCGGCGGCAGATGCCGTGATATTCCCGTCGCGCCACGAGCCTTTGGGAAATGTCGTCCTTGATGCGTGGCAGGCGCGCAGGCCCGTCGTGGCCACACGCTCAGAAGGGCCGGGCTGGTTTATGCGCGATGAGGTCGATGGGCTGCTGACCGATATTGATGACGTCGAAGCGATGGCGGCGGGGCTATCACGTCTGCAATCAGACCCTCAATTGCGAGAGCAATTCGGCAGTGCAGGTCATGCACGCCTTCAGTCTTTCTTCGGTGAGGATGCAATTGTTGATGCCTACTTGGAACTCTTCAGGACCAAGACCGAGGCGGCGTCTTGAAGGCCCTGATCATCAACATCGCCTCGGAGACTGAGCGCTTTGCGTTTCAGACCAGCCAATTGGACCGCTTGGGTATTGCTTATGAGCGGGTCGAAGCCTCCACACCCGACACGTTGATCCCACCGGCAGACGACCCTTATTGGTCCGGTTGGGAACGCCCACTGCGCAAGACCGAAATGGCCGCCTTTGCCAGCCACCGCACGGCATGGGCCCGTGTTGTGGACGCAAACGTGCCGTTCCTGATCCTGGAAGATGATGCCGTGCTTATGCCCGGCGTGCCTTCGTTGCTTGCACAGTTGTCAGATATGGCAGAGGCCGAGTACGTCACGTTGGAAACCCGTGGCCGCCGCAAACGCATTTCCGCATCTCCTCACGGCGAATTGCCCTTGCGCAGACTGTGGCAAGATCGTACCGGCGCTGCCGCTTATGTGCTTTGGCCGTCGGCGGCCCGCAAGCTGTTGAGCCGTGTCGCAGCTGCACCTGGATTGGCCGATGCCGTATTATGCGCCGCCTACGAACTTAATGCGTGGCAGGCGGTCCCCGCCTTGGCGTGCCAGCTTGATCGTTGCAGTGCAGAGGGCTTTTCCCCTCCAATCGAGACGCAAAGCGCAATTGGGAAAGAAGCCAAGCCAACGGCATCACCAAGCATTGCACAAAAGCTGCGGCGGGTTGCTGGACAAGTGCGGATGGGTCTGCGGGCGCTGGCACATTCGAATGCTCAGAACGTGGTCGTTCCGTTGAAGCGCGACTAGCCCCGGATCGCTTCTAGCAACAGATGGACATTCTCAGGATCGGCATCCGGTGTGATCCCGTGGCCGAGGTTGAAGATATGCGGCCCGCCCTTCAATGTGTCGCAAATCCGGCGCGCCTCTGATTGAAGGGCGTCTCCGCCTGAGACCATCAATTTAGGATCGAGGTTTCCCTGAACGCACGTATCGCCTTGCAGATTTTCGGCTGCCCAAGCCGCATCGACCGACGTGTCGATTGCCAACGCATCGGCGCCCACGGCATTTGCGAAGCCAACGTACTTCTCACCTGCTTCGCGCGGGAAAGCGATGACGGGAAGGTCTGGATGGCGCGACTTCAACTCGGAGATGATGCGTTTTGCAGGGGCGAGTGCGAATGCGTCAAAGGCTTCACCCTTTAGGGAGCCCGCCCAAGAATCGAACAACTTCACCACTTCGGCACCCGCCTGAACCTGCATATCAAGATATTCGATAGTCGCGTCGGTTAGCAGGTCGATCAGTGCTTTGAACGTCGCGGGATCCTCCTCCCGCAACTTGTGGGCCGGGGCCTGATCGGGCGTGCCGCGCCCTGCGATCATGTAGGTCGCCACAGTCCACGGCGCGCCGGCAAAGCCAATAAGCGTCGTCTCTTTCGGCAATTCTTGCGATAGAATGCGTACCGTCTCATAGACCGGAGAAAGGTGCTCGTGGATGTCGTCCTTGCTTTTGAGGCGGTCCATTCCGGAGGCATCGGTGATTGTTGACAAGCGCGGACCTTCGCCCGTGACAAACCACAGATCGGCACCAAGAGCATCAGGGATCAACAAGATGTCGGCAAACAGAATCGCCGCGTCAAAGCCATAGCGCCGGATCGGTTGCAAGGTGACCTCGGCGGCAAGGTCGGAATTGTAGCAAAGCGATAGAAAGTCACCGGCCTGCGCGCGGGTGGCGCGGTACTCCGGAAGGTAACGCCCCGCCTGTCGCATCAACCAGACCGGCGGCACATCGATCGTTTCACCCGCAAGGCTACGGAGCAGTTTTTTCTTGTCGGGCATTGGACTTATCCTCAGGGTCGTATTGCGGGTCTGGCCACTCTCCTTATGAGTGTCAAGCCGCCGCCAGTTGTCAACCCAAGTTGACACCGCTAGAGAGGATATATGACGACCGAATTGCCAACTCCCGCCACCCCTTTGCGCATCGGAACACGTGGCTCGCCACTGGCTCTGGCGCAAGCATTCGAAACCCGCACCCGGCTCATGGGTGCCTTCGATCTTCCTGAAGATGCTTTTGAAATTGTCGTCATCAAGACAACCGGCGACGATCGTAGCCTGATCGAACGCGACATCGCACTGAAAGAACTTGGCGGCAAAGGGCTGTTCACCAAGGAAATCGAAGAAGACATGCTGTCAGGCAAGATAGACATTGCTGTCCATTCGATGAAAGATATGCCCGTCGACCAACCTGATGGACTGCTGCTGGATTGCTATCTGCCGCGCGAAGATGTGCGCGACGCCTTTGTCTCGCTGAACCATGACAGCCTCGCGGCGTTGCCCGAGGGCGCCGTGGTCGGCTCATCCAGCCTGCGTCGCCGGGCGCAACTGGCCGCACGACGCCCTGATCTGCAGGTCGTCGAATTCCGCGGCAACGTCCAAACACGCATGAAGAAGCTTGGTGATGGCGTGGCCGAAGCCACGTTCCTTGCTATGGCCGGTCTCCGTCGCCTTGGGATGGAAGACGTTGTAAAATCTGCGCTTGAGACATCGGATATGCTGCCCGCCGTCGCACAGGGCGCCATCGGAATTGAACGCCGGGCTGAAGATGTGCGCATGGCCGCGATGCTTGAGGCCATTCATGACGGCCCAACCGGCCAACGTCTTTCGGCCGAACGCGCGTTCCTGAAGGGTTTGGATGGCTCTTGCCAGACGCCGATTGCCGGGTTGGCGGAGCTCGATGGTGGCACGATACGCTTGCGTGGCGAAATCCTTCGCCCCGACGGGTCAGAGGTGCTTACAGATGAGCGCACGGCACCCGTCGAAGACGGCGCAGCCCTTGGTGCGGCCATGGCGGCAGATCTCCGCAAACAGGCCGGGCCAGGCTTTTTCGACTGGCACGAACACTGACCGCGCCCCGTTGCGGGGTGTGTCGGCGCATGGCATTGTCTCCCACAACAACGGCGGAACAGGCGCAGCCATGAAAATTGAGGAAACTGGCCTTCCTGGCCTATTGGTTCTGACGCCTGACCGCTTCGGTGATGAACGCGGCTTCTTCAGTGAGACGTACAATTCCGCGAAACTCGCGGAGCACGGCATTCAAACCACCTTCGTCCAAGACAATCATTCCCTTTCTGCTGAAAGCAACACCATCCGCGGTTTGCACTTTCAGGCCCCGCCACGCGCGCAGGCAAAGCTGGTGCGCTGCGGGCGTGGACGTTTGTGGGATGTGGCAGTCGACATCCGGGCTGGGTCGCCGACCTTCGGCCAGCATTTCGGAATTGAGCTGACGTTCGAGAACGCAAAGCAACTTCTGATCCCGGCAGGCTTCGCACACGGCTTCATAACGAGGGAGCCGGGAACTGAAATCATCTACAAGTGCTCCGACAGCTACGCACCGGAAACAGAGGGTGCACTGGTCTGGGACGATCCTGATTTGGGCATTGATTGGAAGGTGACCGGAACGCCCATTCTTTCAGAAAAGGATGCCGCAGCTCCGACCTTCAAAGAATTCGAAACCCCGTTCCGGTACGAGGCCATTCCATGAAACTTTTGGTGACAGGGGGGGCGGGTTTCATCGGTTCTGCCGCCGTGCGTCTTGCGGTCGAACGTGGGCATGAAGTGATCAACCTTGATGCCCTGACTTATGCCGCTTGCCTAGATAACGTTGCATCGGTCGCTCAATCCAATCTCTACACCTTTGAACATGCCGATATCCGCGACCGCGCGGCGCTCGACCGGATCCTTTCGACCCATAGCCCGGATGCCGTGCTGCATCTGGCGGCCGAATCCCATGTCGACCGCTCCATCGACGGGCCAGCCGCCTTCATCGACACCAATGTCACCGGCACCGCGACCCTTTTGGACGCAACCCGGAACCACTGGGAGGCACGCGGTAAACCAGAAAGCTTCCGCTTTCACCATGTGTCCACGGATGAAGTGTTCGGCACTCTTGGCGCGACCGGGCTCTTCACTGAAGACACCCCCTACGATCCGCGCAGCCCTTATTCTGCATCCAAAGCATCTTCGGATCACCTCGTGCGCGCGTGGCACGAGACGTATGGTCTTCCGGTTCTTTTGACGAATTGTTCCAACAATTACGGACCGTATCACTTCCCGGAAAAGCTCATCCCGGTCGTCATCCTGAAGGCTGTTTCAGGGCAGGCTATTCCCGTCTACGGCACTGGCGAAAACGTCCGCGATTGGCTGTATGTGGAGGATCATGCTGACGCCCTTTTGACCGTTCTCGAAAAGGGCCAGATCGGGCGCAGCTACAATGTTGGTGGCCATAATGAGATGCGAAATATCGACCTCGTGCGCGTCATTTGCGGCCTGCTTGATGCGCGCCGGCCCGATGCGGCACCCCATGCAGATCTGATCACCTTTGTCAGCGACCGACCCGGTCATGACATGCGCTACGCGATTGATGCATCCCGCATCGAAAACGAACTCGGCTGGACACCATCGGTGACAGTTGAGGAAGGTCTGGCGCGTACGGTTGATTGGTTTCTCGAAAACGAGGATTGGTGGCGCGCCTTGCAGGATCGCGAGGGCGTGGGCCAGCGGCTGGGAATGAAGGCATGAAGTTTCTGGCATTTGGCCGGTCCGGGCAGGTCGGACAGGAATTGGCCGGGCTTGGAGTGCAGACGTTCAGTCGGCAGGAGGCCGACCTGAATGATCCCTTGAAATGCGCGGCTATGATCGCCGCCAGCGGCGCGAATGCAGTCATCAACGCGGCCGCTTATACTGCCGTGGATAGCGCTGAGGAGGATGAAGCGACCGCCCACATGGTCAATGCCAAAGCTCCGGCCGCCATGGCGCAGACCTGCGCGGCCATGGGTGTCCCGTTTGTGCACATCTCAACCGATTACGTGTTCGATGGATCTGGCGAAAAGCCTTGGATCTCATCCGCGCCGACAGCGCCCCTTGGCGCCTATGGCCGTACGAAACTGGAGGGTGAACAGGGTGTTCGCGCAGCGGTTGGCACATTTGCAATTCTACGGACGTCTTGGGTGTTTTCCGCGCATGGTGCAAATTTCGTAAAGACCATGCTGCGACTTGGGGCAGAGCGCGATGCGCTTTCGGTCGTCGCGGATCAAATCGGCGGCCCGACGCCCGCCCGTGATATTGCAGCCGCCTGCGTCTCACTGGCGGAAGCCCTGATTGCAGACCCAGGCAAAAGTGGAACCTATCATTTCGCCGGTCGTCCTGATGTATCCTGGGCAGATTTCGCGCGGGAGATTTTTGACCAGGCCAAACTGCAATGCGCGGTCACCGATATCCCCACATCCGCGTATCCCACGCCCGCCGTACGCCCCAAGAACTCCCGTCTCGATTGTACGTCAACCGAGACTGTTTTCGGTGTGTCACGTCCCGATTGGCGGTTGGGCTTGGCGCAGGTCTTGTCCGAATTGAACGAATCCTGACGCCTGTTCAGTCGCCGTTAACGCATATTGTGGCATCCCGTCTGCAGGTGGCGGGCAATTGGCAAGACCCGCCCGACGCGTTAGGCCAAAGCATCTTGGCCTAAAGGACGGAGGCGCACAGAATGGCGCGCAAAGGGATCATACTTGCTGGCGGCTCCGGCACACGGCTCTACCCGGTGACAACTGGCGTGTCCAAACAGCTTTTGCCGATCTACGACAAACCGATGATCTACTACCCCCTCTCGGTCCTGATGCTGTCCGGGATCCGCGAGATCGCTGTGATCACCACGCCAACGGATCAGGACCAATTCAAACGAACTTTGGGTGACGGTAGCCAATGGGGTCTAAGCCTGACCTATATTGAACAACCAAGCCCTGACGGCCTCGCACAGGCCTACTTGTTGGCGCGCGATTTCCTGAATGGTGCGCCGTCAGCGATGGTTTTGGGCGACAACATCTTCTTTGGGCACGGATTACCAACTGTTCTGGCCGTGGCGGATGCGAAGGCCGACGGCGGAACAGTCTTCGGGTACCGTGTGACCGATCCTGAGCGCTACGGGGTTGTGGATTTTGAGAAGGATGGCAGCGTTCGTGCGATCATCGAGAAGCCGAAAGTTGCGCCGTCGCCCTATGCAGTGACCGGGCTTTATTACCTCGACGGAACCGCGCCTGACCGCGCCGCAACGGTCTCGCCGTCACCGCGCGGGGAATTGGAAATTACGAGCCTTCTGGAAAGCTATCTCACCGATGGATTGCTGACGGTCGAGCGTATGGGGCGCGGCTATGCCTGGCTTGATACCGGGACCCATGAAAGCCTTTTGGACGCTGGGAATTTCGTAAGAACTCTCACGCAAAGACAAGGCCTTCAGGTTGGCTCTCCAGACGAGATCGCCTTCGAACTTGGCTGGATCAATGCCGAAGACCTGTCTGCTCGGGCCGACCTTTTCGGCAAGTCCGGCTATGGCCGCTACCTCGCCTCACTTCTGAAAGGGTAAGACCGTTTGATCCGCCGCCTACACGCCCTCTATCTGCGCTATGCGGCGGTCCACGCGGGTCGATTGCGCAGCGTGCCCTTGGGTCCGTTCTGGCGACGATCCGGTCAGGTTGAACGCGTCGTTCGCCGCGGCGATAAGGTCGAGATTTCGGGATGGGCCAATGCCGAAGGCGTTGTTCTGCGGTGGTCAGGCAGCAAGCGATCGGTGAAGCCGGACGTCCCCCGGCCGGACGTGAAAGCCCGGCGCGGCGGCCCACCCAATCAGGGATTTGCGTTCGCTATTCCGGCAACCGCTCGTGAACTGCGTCTTGAAACGATCCACGGCGACAACGTGCGCCACAGCGCGATCATTCCCCACCCCTCCGAACCGGTGAGCTCGCGCGGCCGACGTCGTTTGCAGCGGGCGTTCCTGCGCGACCTCTACCGCGCCGTGCCTGCCTTGTTGCGCTACTTGCGGTCACCGGATGAACGTTCAAAACTGGCGGTGAAGCGCGCGCTTGGGTTGGAGCTCACGACCCGCGGTACAGACATTGAACGCGCCTGGCTTCTGGAGGCGCCGACGACCCGAAATGTCAGTTGCAACGCGGAAATCACTATTGTGTTGCCTGTCTACAATGCGCTGGAATTGCTGAAGGAATGCGTGTCTCGGCTCGAACGCCACACAGACCTTCCCTGGCACCTGATTGTAGTTGAAGATGGCTCCAGCGATCCAGAAGTGCGACCTTGGTTGACCAAGTGGTCAGCCCGACACCCCAAGCAGGTGACTCTGGTCTGTCATGATGAAAACCAGGGCTTCGTTGGAGCGGTAAACACAGGCCTGGAGCTCGCATTGGCCCGCAAGGGTGAGGGGCCAGTCGTGTTGCTGAACTCTGACGCGATGGTCCCAAAGGATTGGGCGAGCCGCCTATGCGCACCTTTGAATGCGCCCACTGTGGCTTCGGTCACCCCCATGTCGAACGCCGCGGAAATCCTTTCGGTTCCAGATATCGGTCCTGGCATCGCCCTGCGAACGGGCGAGGCTGAGCAAATGGACACAGTCGCACGCAGGCTTGGCGCGATGCCCTTGCCAGAGATCCCAACAGGAATTGGCTTTTGCATGGCTTTGTCACGCAATTGGTTGCGCAGGGTTCCGCGTTTCGACCCGGCATTCGGGCGTGGTTATGGCGAAGAAGTTGATTGGTGCCAAAAGACACGCGCTCTTGGTGCATCTCACCTTTGCCAGCCTGGTCTGTTTGTTGAACATGTCGGGGGGCAGAGCTTTGGGTCACTCGAAAAGCGGGCCCGTATTCGGAGCGCCGGCGCCATGATCTCGTACCGGTACCCAAGGTACGACGCGGAGGTGCAACGCTTTATTGCCAACGATCCCATTGCCACGCCGCGTCTTGCTTTGGCAGTTGCCCTTGCCGCGGCCCGTGTGGATCGGTTGCCAGTGTACCTTGCGCACTCGCTTGGGGGCGGGGCGGACGCCGCCTTGCAAGTTGAACTTGCAGGGTGCGAGGCCGCGATAGTCCTGCGGGTGGGCGGCCTTAGGCGCTGGCAAGTGGAGGTTTACGTTGCCGGGCAAGTTCTGGCCGGCCGGACGGATGATATTGATCTCGTTCGTCGCCTCTTGGCCTCGGCCAATGCACTCGATCTGATCTATTCCTGCGGCGTCGGGGACTCTGATCCAGTGAGTTTGCCAAAAGCCGTTCTTTCTCTGCGACGTCCCGATAGGCCGGACCGGCTATTCATGCGCTTGCATGATTACTTCGCTCTCTCGCCGTCCTACACATTGATGGGTCGCGATGGGTTTGCGGGCGTTCCCGGACCCGAAACCTCCGACCCGTGCCATGCGGCGCGCAGACCCGATGGCACGCGTGTGACGCTTGCGGACTGGCGCAAGGCATGGGGCGCTTTGGTTGCGGAATGCGATGAAGTTACAGCATTTTCAAAAGCCTCCGCACGCCTGTTCCTGGAGGCATACGCCCATGCAAATGTAACGGTTCGGCCGCATCTGCGATTGGTCGCACTCCAACAAATGGTAGAGCAATCGGGGCGACGCATCGGCATTCTTGGGCATCTGAACATTCAGAAGGGCGCGCTGATTGTTCGCGATCTTGCCGCAGCCCATCCGCGCCAGACTTTCGTGGTCATTGGATTGGTCGACAGTTCCATCCCGCTGCCGCGCAACGTCATCGTTCATGGAAGTTATGATAGGGACGAGATTACCGAATTAGCGCACCTCTACGGCATCCGAGCATGGCTGATGCCCTCGGTCTGGCCAGAGACCTTTTCCTTTGCGACCCGCGAAGCGCTTGCGACCGGTCTACCGGTTGCTGGTTTCGCTCTCGGCGCGCAAGGCGAGGCGTTGCGTGACGCCCCCAACGGTTCCACCGTTCCGCTAGAGCCGAAATCAGGTGCGGCGGAACGGTTGTTTTCTGTAGTCGATCCGGCGCGCGACATGCAAGCCGCCGCCGAATAGAGCGCTCAGCGCAGACGCTGCTCGGTGTTGGCGTCGAAGAAATACGCATCCTCCGCGTCAAAGCTGATCCCGGTTTTCGAGCCTGAGGCAGGCGCGTGCTGATCATGCGCTTCTACAACGATCCGCGACCCGTCGGGTGCATTTACGTAGTGGTAGCTGATACCACCCAACCGCTCGGACAAGTCGACCTCATGGGTATTTCCTTCCGACAAGGTGACCTTGTTCGGGCGCACGCCGACGGTCACAGGCCCGTCTGACGTCAGACTTGCAGGCGCCCGCATAGTCGCCCCGCCAAGGGCAGGGACCGTAACCGTGCCCCCTGCGTTCACGCCATCAAAGAAATTCATGGCCGGGCTGCCGATGAAGCCCGCGACAAACTTGTTGTCGGGATCGTTATACAAGTGCAGCGGTGCGCCCACCTGCTCGATATAACCCGCGCGCAGCACAACGATCTTGTCGGCCAGCGTCATCGCCTCGACCTGATCATGGGTCACGTAGATCATCGTGGCGCCGATTTCCTTGTGCAAACGCGCGATTTCCACCCGCATCTCCACCCGTAGCTCGGCGTCGAGATTCGACAGTGGCTCATCGAACAAGAACACTTCCGGGCCGCGCACAATGGCTCGGCCAATGGCAACGCGCTGACGCTGCCCGCCAGACAGGGCGACCGGCTTGCGCGCGAGGTAATCGTCCAGCTTGAGGATGCGTGATGCTTCTGAGACCTTTTCCTTGATCTCATTCGCGGGGTGACCGTTCATCTTCAGGCCGAACCCCATATTTTGCTCAACCGTCATATGCGGGTAGAGGGCATAGGTCTGAAAGACCATTGCTACCCCACGCTCAGCGGGATCAGCGCGCGTAACGTTTCGCGCCCCGATCTCGATTGTGCCTTCGGTGGTTTCCTCAAGCCCCGCCACCATGCGAAGCAAGGTCGACTTGCCGCAGCCCGATGGGCCGACAAAGACACAGAACTCGCCGTCTTCAATGGTCAGGTCGACCCCATGGATGACCTGAGTCTGTCCATAGCGCTTGATGACGTCCGTTAGTTGCAGGCCCGACATGGCGGTCTCCTCCCCGTGTTATTCTGCTGCGTCGGGAAAGCGCCAATCCTGCGCCTCCCCGGCTATGGATGACACCGCGGCATGGATCCGCGGCAAATGGGCGTCCAGCCCGGCAAGGCTGGTGCGTTCTGTAGACGATGTGACGGAAACCGCACCCAATACGCGCCCCGCACGTGTAACGATCGGCACTGCTACGCAAATGATGCCCGGTTCATGCTCTTCGCGGTCATAGGCATGGCCACGCTCGTGAATCGCGTTCAACTCGCCACGCAGATCATCAGGTGTCGAAAGGGTATGCGCAGTGAACGGATGATAGCTTTGCTGAAGCAACAGCTTTTCCTGATCGGCCACGGGCAAGAAGGCCGCCATCGCCTTGCCAACGCCGGTACAATAAACCGGCCCAACTTTTCCGGCCTGCGAATACATCTGCAAGGGATCGCGCGCGTTGATTTTGTCGACGTACAAAACCTGCCCGCCGTCCAATTGTGCCAGGTGCACGGTCTCGCCGACTTCAGCGGACAGCGCTTCCAGATAAGGCCGTGCGACCGGGGCAAGCGACGCGCTCTGCCACGCCGCATGCGCCAAGCGCACAAGGCGCAATCCGGGTGCGTAGGTTTGACGGTCCGGGTCGTAGGTCAACATGCTTTGCTTGGTCAGGACCTGCATCAACCGGTACAAGGTCGCCTTGGGAAAAGGACTGTCGGCCAGCAGCTCTCCGAATCGCACCGGACGACCGTAAGACGCTACTGCATCAAGCACCGAGAGGGCTTTGCCTACGGTCCCGTCCGAGATATCGCTGGCCTCACCTGGCACAGGTTTTCCTCCCATTTCCGGCCCCGCGACATCCTCCATGACGCGGGGTGGATTTTGCGCTTTTCCGGGGCGGACCCAGCGCTTTGCTGTTGACAACCCTAGGCCGAGTCAGCGTAGGATTTCAATATAAGAAACCAGGTTTCAAATAATGGAACCAAATTTCAGACCGGATCACTAGGGAGGACACCATGCGATCCATCTTCAAAACTGGCGCCACGGCGCTGGCAGCTGCCACTATGCTTTCGGGCGTCGCTTATGCCGACGGCCACGGCGTCTCCGGCCCGCTGCGTATTTTCTCTGACATGTCGAACCCGGCGCCGCGCGCGGTGATGGAAGACATGGTTGCCCGCTTCACCGCGGAAAACCCCGAGGTCGAGGTCGAACTGGTCATCACTGACCGCGAAGCCTGGAAAACGCAGATCCGCAACGTTCTGCAATCCGGCACCGCCGACATCGTGAACTGGTACGCCGGTAACCGCATGGCCCCCTACGTAGACGCGGGCCTGTTCATGGACATCTCTGACCTTTGGGAAGAGGGCGGCCTGACCGAAACGCTCGCCTCCACCCAGGGCTCTATGACCATGGACGACGGCATCTGGGGCGTTCCGTACACGTACTATCAGTGGGGCGTGTACTACCGCGAGGATATCTTCGCCGAGCTTGGCCTTGAAGCGCCAACCACTTGGGAAGAAGAGCTTTCGAACTGCCAGGCGATCATCGACTCCGGTCGTGCCTGCTACACCATCGGCACCAAGTTCCTTTGGACAGCCGGCGGTTGGTTCGATTACCTCAACATGCGCACCAACGGCTACGACTTCCACATGGACCTGACGGCCGGTGAAGTTGAGTGGACCGATGATCGCGTTCGCGCGACGTTTGAAAACTGGGCGACCCTGATCGAAATGGGCGCGTTCATTGCCGACCACCAGACCTACTCCTGGCAGGAAGCGCTTCCCTTCATGGTCAACGGTGAAGCCGCAGCGTACCTGATGGGTAACTTCGCCGTGGCGCCACTGCGCGAAGCGGGTCTGTCGGACGATCAGCTGGGCTTCTATCAGTTCCCGCAGATCGACCCGTCGATCGAGCCGGGTGAAGACGCGCCGACCGACACCTTCCACATCGCGGCAAATGCCGAGAACGTGGAAGCGGCGGAAGCGTTCCTTCTGTTCGTGGCTTCGGCTGAGAACCAGACGCTCATCAACAATGGTGACAACCTGGGTCAGCTGCCTGTCAACGCCAACTCCGGCGTCGATGATGATGAGTTCCTGAATGCAGGCTTCGAGATGCTCTCGAACAATGCAGGCGGCGGCATCGCGCAGTTCTTCGACCGCGACGCACCGGCAGAAATGGCGCAGGTCGCCATGCAGGGCTTCCAGCAGTTCATGGTTGATCCGTCGACCCTGGACCAGGTGCTTCAGATCCTCGAGCAGGCGCGCGGCCGGATCTACTGATCCCTGTCGTCTGATCTGAGATCGGTTCGGCCCGCACTTCGCTGCGGGCCGAACATCCCCCTCCCGCCCGGGTCAAGGCGGCCCAACTTCCGATAGATCCGAGAGGACCGGACGCATGGCATCTGTCACGACCGACACCCCGATCCACAGCAATGATCCAGCGCCAAGGGCCAAGATCAGCCAACAGGCGATCGCACCTTGGTTGTTCTTGCTGCCCGCGTTCATCTTCTTCGCGGTCTACGTGATCATCCCGATTTTTCAGAGCTTCTACATCTCCGCCTACGAGTGGAACGGCCTCTATTCACCTGAATACCGCGCCGTCGCTGGCAGCGAGATGACCGACCTTGAATGTACCGAGCTTGGCAACCGCGCCGCCCGCACCGAAGGGTGCGAGCCAACCGGCGAAAATGTCTGGACTGGCGAATATGTTGGGTTCGAGAACTATCGCAATCTCTGGTCCGACCCGTTCTTCTGGACCTCGCTCAAGAACAACGTCATCTGGCTGCTGCTCTACTTCCTGGCGATCCCGGGCGGCCTTTTCATCTCGCTCTTCCTGAACCAGAAGGTGTTCGGGATGCGGCTCTACAAGTCGCTGTTCTTCTTTCCATTCGTTCTCTCGCAAGTCGTCGTGGGCCTCGTGTTCAGCTGGTTCTACTTGCCGAATGAAGGCCTCCTGAACGAAGTGCTGAGTTGGTTCGGCGGCCCGCGCACGAACATCCTCGGTTCCAACGACTACGCCACCTACGGCATCATCGCCGCCGGTCTTTGGCCGCAGACGGCCTATTGCATGATCCTGTATCTGACGGGCCTCAACGCCGTGGACCCAGAACAGATCGAGGCCGCGCGCCTTGATGGCGCGAAGGGCCCGAAAATGCTCTGGTACGTCGTGCTGCCGCAACTCTGGCCTGCGACCTTCATCGCAATTGTCGTGACGGTTATTGGCGCCCTGCGGTCCTTCGACCTGATCACGATCATGACCAATGGCGGCCCGGGCTTCTACAACACCTCAGTGCTTGCGTTCTACATGTACGATGTGGCGCTGTCCGAGTTTGGGTTCCGCATGGGCTATGGCTCTGCCATCGCCGTGATCCTGTTCCTCATCATGATGGTCTATATCGCCGGCTTCCTTTGGAAGATGTGGCGTGACGAGAAAGGATGATCTGACATGTTTCCTCGTCCGATTGAACAATACGGCCAAGGCACCCGCGTCGCCTACAACGCGGTTCTGCCCCTCGCACTTCTGGTTTGGCTGATCCCGCTATTGGCTGTGATCTGGTTCTCCATCAAGCCCGGTGAGGATTTCACCACCGGCAATTACTGGGGCTGGCCCGAGAACGGCTTCCAGGGGATCACCAACTACATGACGGTGTTCACCCAATCTGCCATGCCGCAATACCTGTGGAACTCGGTCATCATCACCGTTCCCACGATGTTCGGCGCGGTTGCGCTCAGCTGTATGACCGGCTTTGCGCTTGGTGTTTACCGCTTCAAAGGCAACCTCCTGATCTTCTTCATGTTCGTGGCAGGCAACTTCGTGCCGTTCCAGATCCTCATGGTGCCGGTACGCGACCTGACGGACCAGATGGGTCTGTACGATACACGCTTAGGCCTGATCCTGTTCCACGTCGCGTTCCAGACCGGGTTCTGCACGCTCTTCATGCGCAACTTCATCCGCGCCCTCCCGCGCGCGCTCATCGAAGCAGCCCGCGTTGAGGGCATCAGTGAATGGCGCATCTTCTGGTTTGTCGTCCTGCCTCTCATGAAGCCCGCAATCGCCGCGCTCTGCGTGCTGATCTTCACCTTCATCTGGAATGACTTCTTCTGGGCCGTCGTCTTGACGCAAAGTCCGGAAAGTCAGCCCGTGACAGCCGGCATCACGGCCTTTAATGGCCAATACCGCGCGATGTATCACCTGATGTCTGCAGGCTCGATTGTCGCGGCTATTCCGCCGGTCGCCATGTTCTTCCTGATGCAGAAGCACTTCATCGCAGGCCTGACGCTCGGCGCCGTGAAATAAGGGAAACCGGCCATGGATGTGGTCCTGGACAGCGACATCGCTGAAGGCTTGCCCGTGGGGGCGAAAGCGTCGCAACTTGCCCGCCCAGTGCGCACATGGCGGCTGGATGATGACGGGCGGCAAACGATGGTTCTTGCCGCGACTGGCGACCGCCTTCCTCAGGTGGTTTACTGGGGTGCGCCATTGCCTGCCGACGAAGACCTCGAGACGCTTCATCGCGGACATGAGCTCGACGTTACCGGCGGCATGCTGGATGAAAACCCAGACCTCTCACTTTGCCCCGAGGCCGTACGCACCTTTCCCGGTCAGCCCGGCCTTATCCTGCGTGACGGCGACGGCACGCCGCTGCTTCCGAAGTTCTGTTACGCTTCGGAGCAGCAAAGCGAGGAAGGGCTTAATCTCACATATGCCGACGAGGCCAACGGCCTCATTCTGATCTTCGAATTCGCGACCGACCCCTCGACTCGGATCATCACTGCCAAGACCCGGCTGGAAGCGAACCGCGCCGTTCACCTGCACTGGCTCGCGGCTCCAGTCTTGCCAGCCCCTCAGCAAAGCGACGAGATGATCGATTTCGCCGGTCGCTGGACGGGGGAGTTTCAGACAAACCGCACCGCCTGGTCCCCGGGCATGCGCTACCGCGAAAACCGAACGGGCCGCACTGGGCATGAGCATTTTCCGGGCCTGTTGATCCCGCTTTCAGGCTGCACCAACACACGCGGAGAGGCGTACGGTTTCCACTACGGCTGGTCCGGTGGCCACAAGATGATTGCCGAAGAACTTCCCGACGGTCGCCGCCAGATCCAGTTCGGGCATGCCGCCCGGATGGAGACACAGGCCGCCAAATCGTTCGAGTCTGCGACACTGTACGTCACCTACTCGCACAAGGGCCTCAACGGCTGTGCGGTCAGCTTCCAGCGCCATCTGCGCGATCGGATCGTGACGTGGCCCGATGCGAACCGTCTGCGCCCCGTCCACTACAATTGCTGGGAGGCGGTGTATTTCGACCACAAGCTCGACGTATTGAAAGACATCGCAACCCGCGCCGCCGCCCTTGGCGCGGAACGGTTTGTCCTTGATGACGGCTGGTTCGGCCAACGCGACGACGACACGCGCAGCCTCTCCGATTGGGAGGTTGACCCCCGCAAATACCCTGATGGCCTCGGCCCGCTGATCGATCATGTCCATTCCCTCGACATGACCTTCGGCATCTGGTTCGAGCCCGAGATGATCAACCCCGACAGCGACATCCACCGCGCCCATCCCGATTGGGCGCTGGGGGGGGAGGACCAGACGCTCGGACGCCAGCAAAAGGCCCTCAACATGGGTCTGCCCGAAGTCCGCGATTTCATCTATGGTCGCATGGCCGCGATCCTCGCTGCACACCCCATCGACTACATCAAATGGGACCACAACCGCGTGTTGCCCATGCCGGATGCAGACCAAACGCGCGGCTCCTATACGCTGATCGACCGCCTCCGCGCGGACTTCCCGCACGTGGAGATCGAGTCCTGCGCCAGCGGTGGCGGTCGGATCGACTTCGGCATCATGAAGCGGACGCAACGCATTTGGCTTAGCGACAGCAATGACGCCCTCGAACGCCTCCGCATCCAGCACGATGCGGCCCTGTTCCTACCTATCGCAGTCACCGGCTCCCACGTGGGGCCGCGCCGGTGCCATACCTCGGGCCGTATCTTTGATATCTCCTTCCGCGCATGGGTCGCCGCCCAACGCCATATGGGGTTCGAGATGGACCCAAGGGAGCTGGACGAACGCGAGGCCGCCGTCCTGCGCGAAGTCACAAGCTGGTGGAAACACAACCGCACCTGGATGCTCGGCGCGGACATTCTGCGTCTCGACAGTGCCGATCCCGCCGTCATGGCCGAACAGCAGATGACGCGCGAAGGCGACAAGTTCGTGGTGTTCGCGGGTAAAGCCGCCACCTCTGACCAGATCGCCCCACGCCCCCTACGCCTCACCGCCTTGCAGCCAGATGCCCGCTACCGCATCACCTTGATGAATCGCGGCACCGCCCCGGCACTTTCCCGCGGAATGCCCGCGCTCAAGGATGGCCCAGTTGAGGTCTCCGGTGCATGGCTTATGCATCACGGCCTGACCTTGCCGTGGAATTACCCCGACACCATGTGGGTTGTCGAAGGACAGCGACTATGACCGATACCGCCATTTACCCCGACCTGAACGGCGCTTCCGTGTATATCACTGGCGGCGGTTCGGGCATTGGTGCTTCGCTGACTGAAGGCTTTCTGCGCCAGGGCGCCAAGGTCGCCTATGTGCAACGCTCCCCCAGCGATGATTTTGTCGCGGAGATGGAGCAAAAGACTGGCAATCGCCCATTGGGCCTCGTCTGCGACATCACGGACACGGAACGTCTGCGCGCCACCATTGCCGAGGCGTCCGAGGCCCACGGCCCCGTCACCGTGCTGGTCAACAACGCCGCCAACGACAAGCGTCACAAGACGGAAGAAGTGGATGAGGCGTTCTGGGATTGGTCCCAGTCGATCAACCTCAAAGCCTATTTCTTCGGGTGTCAGGCGGTGATTGCGGGTATGCGCGTCGCCGGAGGTGGCTCCATCATCAACATGTCGTCCATCAGCTACATGATGGGCAACGCGGGCTACCCTGCCTATACCTCTGCCAATGGCGGCATCACCGCAATGACCCGCTCGCTCGCCCGCGAATTCGGCCCCGACCGTATCCGCGTGAATGCGCTCGCCCCCGGCTGGGTGCTCACTGAAAAACAGCTAGAAATGTGGGCCTCGCCAGAAGATCTCGATGCGCATATGGAACGCATGTGTCTCAAGGAACATCTGGCGCCCGAGGATATCGTTGGCGGAACACTGTTCCTCGCGTCAAAGGCGTCCAAAGCAATGACCGGGCAATGCATGGTCATCGACGGTGGCGTGGTGACAACCGGATGAGTGGACAGTCCACATATGCCGACTGGATCGCCGTCGATTGGGGCACCACCCATCTGCGCGCATGGGCCATGGTTGGTGACAGCGCCAAGGCTGAGGCAACAAGCGCGGATGGCATGGGTACGCTGGATCGCGATGGGTTTGAACCCGCACTCCTTCGCCTCATCGAGCCTTGGTTGGGCCAGGGCTCGATGCCCGTTATGGCCTGCGGCATGGTTGGTGCGCGCCAGGGCTGGTTCGAGGCACCCTATGTTGCAGTCCCCACCAAGCCCGGCTGTCTTGCCCCCGTCCATGCCCCGACCAAAGACGCACGCCTCAAGGTCATGATCGTGCCCGGTCTCAGCCAGGCCGAGCATCCGGATGTCATGCGTGGTGAAGAAACCCAGATCGCGGGCTTCCTTGCGTCCTTCCCCAAATTCGATGGCGTCCTCTGCCTACCGGGAACCCATGCCAAATGGGCGCGGATCAGCGCTGAAGAAGTCGTCAGCTTCCAGACCTGCATGACCGGCGAGTTGTTCCAACTGCTGGCCGAAAAGTCCGTCCTCCGCCACTCCATTGGCGCAGCAGGTGAAGACCCAGATGCGTTTTCCGAGGCAGTCTCCGACACCATCTCGCGCCCTGAAAAGCTCGCCCAACGGCTGTTCGGCTTGCGCGCTGAAAATGTGCTGAACGGCCTTTGTACCGCGACCGCTCGCGCGCGCCTGTCCGGCTACCTGATCGGCGCAGAGCTTGCCGCCACAAAACCCTATTGGCTGGGGCAGGAGGTCGCCATTGCAGGCAACCCCGCGCTAGCCGCCGCCTATGCCGCCGCCCTCAAGACCCAGGGCGTGCAGGCCCAAACCCATGATGCAGGCCCCCTGACACGGGCTGGCCTGGCGCGCGTACACGCTTCGCTGACGGAGACTGCATAAGCCATGACACGCAACCTGATTGCCATCCTCCGCGGGATTACCCCTTCGGAGGCCGTTCCCGTGACCGAGGCGCTCATTGCCGCCGGGATCACCACCATCGAGGTGCCCCTGAATTCACCAGATCCTCTCGCCAGCATCGCCTCCATGGCCGAAGTCTGCGGTGACCGCGCCGTGATCGGTGCAGGCACCGTGCTGACCGTCGCACAGGTGAGTGACGTGAAGGCGGCAGGCGGCACGCTTGTCGTTTCCCCGAACGTCGATACCGACGTGATCGAGGCAAGCGTTGAACATGGCATGGCCTCTTGGCCCGGCATCTTCACCCCGTCTGAAGCTTTCGCCGCGCTGAAGGCCGGTGCGACAGGCCTCAAGCTCTTTCCAGGCAACATGGCTGGCCCCGGCGGTCTCAAAGCCATCCGTGCCATCCTTCCTGTCGGAACTCAGGTCTATGCTGTCGGCGGTGCAGGCCCGGAGAACTTTGGGGAATGGATCGCGGCAAGCGCCGATGGCTTCGGCATCGGTTCAGCCCTCTACAAACCCGGCATGTCGCCGGACGATATCGCCAAACGCGCGGCCCATATTGTCGAAGCTTACGACACCGCCACCAAAGGCCCCCTCGTATGACCGTCACAGTCTATGATGACCGCGCCTGCCTTCTAGGCGAGGGGCCGCTTTGGCATCCGTTGCGCGGTCAACTCATCTGGTTCGACATCCTCAACCACACGCTTCTCACCGAAGGCCACCAAATGCACTTCGACCGCGCCGTCTCTGCCGCGGGTTGGGTGGATGAAGATCGCCTGCTCGTGGCGTCCGAGACTGACTTGTTCCTTTTCGACCTTCGCGACGGCGGATCCGAGCATGTTGTCCCGTTAGAGGCTGACAACCCAGTCACCCGTTCCAACGATGGCCGCGCTGATCCGCAGGGCGGCTTCTGGATCGGAACCATGGGTCACATGGGTGAAACCGGGGCAGGGGCGCTCTACCGTTTCTACCGCGGCGAACTGCGCAAGATACGGGATGACGTCACCATCCCCAACGCCACCTGCTTCACCCCCGATGGCCGCCACGCCTACTTTGCCGACACGGCCGAACAGATCGTCTGGCGCTACACCCTTGGCGAAGATGGCTGGCCCGATCCTGATCCCGAGATTTACCTCGACCATCGTGACACGGATGTGAACCCGGATGGCGCCGTCGTCGATGCCGATGGCCGCTTCCATTGCGCCGAATGGGGCGGCTCCCGTATCGGCGTATACAGTCCCGCCGGTGATCTTGTAGAAGAAATCGCGCTACCGGTTCCGCAGCCCACATGCCCCGCCTTCGGACCCGACGCGCTTTATGTCACTTCGGCGCGCCAAGGCCTGCCCGATGGCGACATCGACGCGGCGCCGCACTCCGGCAAGACGCTGCGCATCGACGTACCGTTCAAAGGCCAACAGGAACACCAAGTGATCCTATGAAACGCACCCTCGGCACCTGCTACTACCCCGAACACTGGCCGGAAGAAATCTGGGCAGAAGATGCCCGTCGCATGGCTGAGCTTGGCCTCACCTGGGTCCGCATCGGCGAATTCGCATGGTCCCGGCTGGAACCCAGTCCGGGTGATCTGCACTTCGACTGGCTCGACCGCGCGATCACCACGCTGACGGATGCAGGCCTCAAGGTCGTCTTGGGCACCCCCACCGCCACCCCACCGCGCTGGATGCTCACCAAACACCCCGACATGCTCGCAGTCGACGCGCAAGGCCACCCCCGCAAATTCGGCTCCCGCCGCCACTACTGTTTCTCGCACGATCGCTACCGCGAGGAATCCGTCCGCATCACCCGCCTCCTTGCCGAACGTTTCGGCACTCGCGTCGCCGCCTGGCAGACCGACAACGAATATGGCTGCCACGACACAACGA
Organism: uncultured Roseicyclus sp.; assembly: GCA_947489665.1. GTDB lineage: Bacteria > Pseudomonadota > Alphaproteobacteria > Rhodobacterales > Rhodobacteraceae > Gymnodinialimonas. The sequence goes on from CANLEH010000001.1 coordinate 435,257, forward strand.
TCAGCTACTCGAAATCCGCCGAGCATGCCTTCCGCGACTGGCTCGCCCAGAAATACCAATCCCCCGACGCGCTGAACCGTGCCTGGGGCAATGTCTTCTGGTCGATGGACTATGCGAGCTTCGATGATATTGACCTGCCAAACCTCACCGTGACCGAGCCGAACCCGGCCCATGTGCTCAACTTCCGCCGCTTCACGTCCGATCAGGTCGCCCGGTTCAACCAAGCCCAGGTCGACGCCATCCGCGCCCATTCCGATGCCCCGATCAGCCATAACTACATGGGCCGCGTCACCGAATTCGACCATTTCGACGTCGGCCGCCAAATGGAAATCGCGACGTGGGACAGCTACCCTTTAGGCTTCCTCGAAGACCGCGTCGGCGCATCTGCTGAAGATCAGCGCCACTATGCCCGACAAGGCGACCCGGATTTCCAGGCCTTCCACCACGACCTTTACCGTGCCGTCGGTCAGGACGGCCGCTGGTGGGTCATGGAACAACAGCCCGGCCCGGTGAACTGGGCCCCCTCCAATCCCGCGCCGCTGCCTGGCATGGTTCGCTTCTGGACGTGGGAGGCGTTCGCCCACGGCGCTGAATGCGTCGCCTATTTCCGCTGGCGCCAAGCCCCCTTCGCGCAGGAGCAATACCATGCTGGCCTCCTCCGTCCCGACAGCGCCGAGGCCGAAGCCTTCGTGGAGGCTGCGCAAGTCTCCGACGAAATCAAACAGATGCCAGATGTCGAGCAGGTCCAAGCACCCGTCGCCCTCGTCTTCGACTATGCCTCGCAATGGGCGTGGGCGACACAGCCTCAAGGTACCGGCTGCGACTATTTCCAACTGGTCTTCGACGTCTACAAAGGCCTCCGCCAGATTGGTCTCAGCGTCGATATCATCCCGCCCGACACCGCCACGCTTGATGGCTACGCCCTCGTCCTCGCGCCCGGTGTCATCACGCTCACCGATGCTTTCAAATCGGCCATCTCCAACACGGATGCCCAGGTCATCCTTGGCCCCCGCACCAATGCCAAGACCGCAGCGCTCAGCATCCCCGTGCCGTTGCCACCTGCAATCGAAAATCTTGACGTGACGGTCTCACGGGTCGAAACGCTCCGTCCCGACAGCCCTGAGCCTTTTGCCGATGGGGGCCATTACAAGCTCTGGCGGGAGCAGATCGAAACGACAGAAGAGATTGTCGAAACGGACGCGGACGGGCGCCCACTGATGGCGCGCGCACACCACCTCAGCTATCTTGCCGCTTGGCCAGAGGCCGAAGCGCTTCGTCGCATCCTGACCCGCGCGGCCATCGCCGCCGGGCTCGACCCTCAAGACCTGCCGAAAGACATCCGCATCCGCGATACCGGAACCACCCGTTTCACCTTCAACCATGGCCCAGAGCCGGTGGAGTTCCACGGCCAGACCATCCCTCCGGCTGGCGTCCTCTGGACCTGAGGGTCCAACTTCCTTGTTTCAAAAATACCTCGGAGGGGGTCCGGGGGAGGCAGCGCCTCCCCCGCGCGGTCGTCCCGGCGCAGCCGGGGCGAAACCGCTCAAATCCCGTCGATGCAGACGTATTTCGTCTCCAGGTAATCCTCCAGACCCTGCGATCCGCCCTCTTTGCCCAGGCCACTCTCCTTGACCCCGCCAAACGGCGCCTCGACCGTGGTGATCAGCCCGGAATTGATCCCGATCATCCCATATTGCAGTCGCTCGTTCAGGCGAAACGCCCGGCCCAGGTCTGCAGTATAGGCATAGGAAGCCAGCCCAAAGACCGTGTCATTGGCCATCGCAATCGCCTCGTCCTCGGTCTCGAACTTGAATACCGGCGCCAGCGGGCCAAAGATTTCCTCTTGTGCAAAGGCCATGTCCTGCGTGGCCCCAGTCAGAACGGTCGGCTCAAAGAACGAGCCGCCGTTCGCATGCCGCTTGCCACCGGTCGCCACGTCCGCGCCTTTGGCGACGGCATCGCCCAACAGCTCCTCGACCTTCTCGACCGCGTCCATATCGATCAGCGGCCCCTGTTCGACGCCATCCTCGCGCCCGTCCCCAACTTTCAACGCACGCGTCTTTTCAACCAGCTTTTCGACAAAGGCGTCATGCACCCCCGCCTGCACGTAAATCCGGTTCGCGCAGACGCAGGTCTGCCCTGAATTGCGATACTTGGACACGATCGCCCCCTCGGCCGCCTTATCCAGATCCGCATCGTCAAAGACGATGAACGGCGCGTTGCCGCCCAATTCCATCGACACCTTCTTCACCGTATCGGCACTCTGGCGGATCAATTCCTTGCCCACCTCGGTGGAGCCCGTGAACGTGACTTTCCGCACGCGGAAGTCTTCCATCATCGCGCCCGCAATCTTGCGCGCCGACCCGGTGATCACATTCACCGCACCTGCCGGATAGCCGACCTCTTCGGCCAACGCTGCCCATGCCAGCCCGCTATAGGGCGTAGCCGTGGCAGGCTTCGCAACCACTGGGCAGCCGACCGCTAGGGCAGGGGCAACCTTGCGGGCCAGCATCGACGACGGGAAATTCCATGGGGTGATCATGCCCACCACACCAACCGGATGCTTGGTCACCAGAATGCGCCGCCCGTTCACGCCCGCAGGCACAATCTCTCCCTTCGCGCGGCGTGCTTCCTCGGCGAACCAGCGCACATATTGCGCGCCGATGGCGATCTCACCTTTTGCTTCGGCCAGGGGCTTGCCCATCTCAACGGTCAGCAGCTCGCCCAAGGCGTCCTGGTTGTCCATCAGGGCGTCGTGCAGCTTCCACAGCAGTCCGACGCGCTCCATAAGGGGCATTCCGGCCAATGCATCAAACGCCGCTGCGGCTGCATCAATGGCGCGCCCGGTCTCTGCCGCACCGCAATTCGGGACCGTGCCGATCACCTCACCGGTGGCCGGGTTTGTTACGTCAATGGTCTCGCCACTATCCGCGCCGATCCACGCGCCGTCCACAAAGGCCGCGTCGCGTTTCCATGCATCCCAACTGCCCATCAGGCCTCTCCTTTGATCTGTCGTCCCATGATTTCCGCCACATCGAGCATTCGGCAGGAAAACCCCCACTCATTGTCATACCAGCCAAACACCCGCAACATGCCGCCCTTGGACCGTTTGATCTCAGGGCCTGCAATGATCAGCGATTCCGGTCTTGCGCGTAGATCAGAGCTGACCAGCGGCTTGTCCGTGTATCCGATCAACCGATTTGCGTTAGCCTCAAAAAGTTCCCGCGCAGCATCAGCCGTCGGCATTTCCCGGGTCATAACTGCCAGATCCACACAGGACACTGATGCCGAGGGCACCCGCACCGCTGATCCCGTCACGCGGCCTGCGAGATGTGGCAGCACAACGTCCACCAGGGCCTCTGCCGAGGTTGTCGTGGGCACCATACTCAGCGCTGCCGCCCGGCTGCGCGCGGCATCGCGCATCGGCATGTCAACGGTTGGCTGACTTCCTGTATAACAATGCACGGTCGTCATCAGCGCGGAGTCGAGCCCCCACACGTCATCAATCAATCGGACCAGCGGAGCAATCGCGTTGGTTGTGCACGATGCGTTCGAGACGATCCGATGCGCGGCGGTCAGATCCGAGGAATTCGCCCCCATCACGAATGTCAGGTCAGGGTCCACTGCAGGCCCAGAGACAAGCACGCGCCGCGCGCCAGCGGCCAGTGCCGCTTCGGCCACATCCCGCGTGCCGCGGCCCGTGCACTCCATCACCACGTCGACATCTTCCAAGGGCAGCGCGCCCGTATCGCGTTCCATCGTCAGGCGAATGTGCCGCCCATCCACGACGAGATCGCTTCCCTCAACGGACACATCACCAGGGTAGGGGCCGAAGACACTATCGAATTCAAAAAGATAGGCACAGGTGGCCGCATCAGCGATATCATTGATCGCCACGATCTCGATCTCGGGCCAGTGCGGCCCCAATCGACCACCCCCCTGCGCCCACGCCCGCAACACCGAGCGTCCGATGCGCCCGAACCCGTTGATGGCCACGCGGATTGTCATGAGCATTCCCCTTTGCGCGAAGTGATGCCTTGCGTAGGGTCAGGGTGCAAGCAGGCGCCGCGCTGGTCTAATCGCTTTTTGTGATTGGCCCGCCAACGTCGCGTGATCACACCGTCCGACGACCGGAGCTTTCCATGGCCGCCCTGACACCCCCCGTCTGCGACTTTGACTGGCCCGCGCCGGATTTCACTCTGCCCGCCACCGACGGCCAAAGCTACAGCCTGCAAGATATCAGCGGTCCGAATGGCACGCTCATCATGTTCATTTGCAACCACTGTCCTTTCGTCCTCGCCATCCTCGACCGGATCATCCGCGACACGTCGGATCTGCAAGCCATGGGCATCGGCGTTGCGGCCATCTGCTCCAACGACCCCATTGCTTATCCGTCCGACAATTTCGAAAACATGGCCCGTATGGCGGAAACGCGCGGCTTTCCGTTCCCGTATCTGCACGATGCGGACCAATCCGTTGCCCGAGCCTACAACGCCGTCTGCACACCCGATTTCTTCGGGTTCAACGCGGATCTCGGGCTGCAATACCGGGGCCAACTCGATGCCTCGCGCGCCCAACCCGCACCACCGGGCGCAAAGCGCGACCTTTATGAGGCCATGAAACAGGTCGCGGACACCGGGCAGGGCCCGCGCGACCAAATCCCCTCCATGGGCTGTTCAATCAAATGGGCGGCATGAAGCGCCAATGATCGCTTATGTCACCCTCGGCGCCGACGACATGGATGCGGCGGAACGCTTCTACACCGCGCTCCTCCTGCCCCTCGGCTACCGGATAGAACACTATCACGGCGACCTCAGCTTTCTGCCGCCCGAAGATACGACCGCCCCCGACCTCTATATCAAGCGCCCCTTTGACGGACGCGCGGCCAGCGCTGGCAACGGCACGATGGTGGCACTGCAAGTCCCGACCCATGACCACGTACGTGATCTCCATGCTGCTGGCTTGGCTGCAGGCGGCACGAACGAAGGTTCGCCCGGCTTCCGCGAGGCGTACAGCACTGATTTCTACGTCGCCTACCTGCGCGATCCGCAGGGCAACAAGCTGGCTCTGTTTTCGACGGCCATCAAACCATAGCGCATGATCGCTCCACCACTTGCATTGCCCTCCCCGAGCCGTAGGTTTTCAATATGACGGAAAACGACGACACTATCTTGAACGCGCTTCCCGCACGACTGAAGGAAGCCCGCAAATCGCAGGGCCTCTCGCTGGATGCGATTGCGAACCTGAGCGGGGTGTCCCGCTCTATGGTAAGCCAGATCGAACGCGGCGAAAGCAGCCCGACGATTGCAACCCTTTGGAATCTCACGCGGGCGCTGAATGTGGATTTTGCAGGGCTACTTGATCAGGCGAAATCGGGCGACAAGATCGACGTTCTGAAATCCGCAGAAGTGCCGACCATCGACAATAGGGGCCAAGGTTGCCGCATCGCGATTCTGTCGCCACCAGAAGAGGCCGGCGGTCATGAAGTATACGACATCTCGTTCAAGGCGTCTGGAGTGTTGACCAGCCAGCCCCATGGACGCGGCTCTGTCGAACAACTCTCAGTTCTTGAGGGGCGTCTCCGGATCACTTCCGGCACTGCTGTGTCTGAGGTCGGCGTTGGTGATACTGCCCGCTACGCCGCTGACGTCCCCCACGAGATCGCGGCGATAGACGGGCCAGCGCGGATTTTCCTGATCGTTAAATCAACGTAGCACCACTTTAGCGGACAAATATACATTATAACGGAAATCTGTATTGCGGAAAAAAATCCGCTATGACAGATATCGGGTGTTCAAGGAGGGTCCTGTGATGAACACCTTTCTATCTGATATCTCGACGACGCTGCGCGAACTCGAAGTCGAAGGCCTTTACAAACGCGAACGTCAGATCACCTCACCGCAGTCTGGCACGGTTCGCGTGCAAGACCGCGATGTGATCAACCTGTGCGCCAACAACTACCTCGGACTTGCGGATCATCTAGCCCTGATCGCCGCGGCGCAGGCCGCAATGGCCACGCAAGGGTTCGGCATGGCCAGTGTGCGTTTCATATGCGGCACACAGGACGGGCACCGAGAGTTGGAGCAGCGTCTGGCCAGTTTCCTGAACAAGGATGACAGCATTCTGTTCGCCGCCTGTTTTGACGCGAATGGTGGCTTGTTCGAACCGCTCCTTGGGTCCGAGGACGCAATCATATCTGACAGTTTGAACCATGCCTCGATCATTGACGGCATCCGCCTCTGCAAGGCGCGGCGGTATCGCTATGCCAACAACGACATGACGGACCTAGAGGCAAAGCTGAAAGAGGCACGCGCCAATGGCGCACGTCATGTGATGATTGCCACAGACGGCGTGTTTTCCATGGATGGCACCCTGGCCGACCTCGTCGGCATAAGGGCCTTGGCCGATGCATATGATGCGGTCGTCATGGTGGATGATTGTCACGCAACGGGGTTCTTGGGGCCAAATGGAGCGGGAACGTCGGATCATTTCGGCGTTGATGTGGACATCCTGACTGGCACTTTGGGCAAGGCGCTTGGCGGGGCCATCGGCGGGTATATTGCTGGCCCTCAGCCCGTCGTCGATCTGCTGCGGCAACGGGCGCGGCCTTACCTGTTCTCAAATTCTTTGCCGCCGGCGATCGTTGCGGCGGGGCTCGAGGCGATCTCATTGGTTGAGAATGGAACGGACCTTCGCGCCAAGCTATTCTCGAACGCAGCCCATTGGCGCGCGGGGCTCTCCAAACTCGGATTCGATCTGCTGCCCGGCGAACATCCGATTGTGCCGGTGATGCTGGGAGATGCGCAACTGGCGCAAGACATGGCGGCGCACCTGTTTGACGAAGGCGTCTACGTGTCCGGTTTCTTCTTTCCGGTTGTCCCACGCGGCCAAGCACGCATTCGCACGCAGATGAACGCGGCCTTGACCACCGCCGAGCTTGACCAGGCTTTGGCCGCCTTTGCCAAGGTTGGGCGCGCCCTTGGGGTCATCCAATGACCGCAAACACGATGACCGCGCTCGCCAAGACCAAGCCGGAAGAAGGACTTTGGCAGATCGAGGCGCCGGTGCCCGAGATTGGCGCTGATGACGTGCTTATCCGCGTCAACACAACCGGGATTTGCGGCACCGATATCCACATCTGGAATTGGGATGAATGGGCGGCCGCCACGGTTCCGGTTCCCATGATCACAGGCCATGAATTTGCAGGTGAGATTGTGGATATGGGGCGCAATGTGACGGGCCTCGCACTTGGTCAACGCTGTTCGGGTGAGGGGCATCTGGTGGCCTCCGACAGCCGCCAATCGCGCTCTGGCAGGTTTCACCTCGATCCCGGCACGCGCGGCATCGGGGTGAACGAACAGGGGGCCTTCGCGCAATATCTGCGCCTGCCCGCCTTCAATGTGGTTCCCTTGCCCGACGATATTCCCGATGAGATCGGTGCGATCCTCGATCCGCTTGGCAATGCGGTGCACACAGCACTCAGCTTTGATCTATTGGGCGAAGATGTCTTGATCACTGGCGCAGGTCCCATCGGGATCATGGCGGCTGCCGTTGCGCGCCATGCGGGTGCGCGCAACGTGGTGCTGACGGATATCAACGCAGATCGCCTTTCGCTGGCAGCGCACGTCGTGCCGTCGGTGCGAACGGTCAATGTCGCGCAAGAAGACCTGCACGATGTCGCCCGGGAGCTTGGTTTGCGCGAAGGGTTCGATGTCGGTCTCGAAATGTCCGGCAACCAAGGCGCCCTTGATCAGATGGTCGAAGCATTGGTGATGGGCGGCAAGATCGCGCTGCTTGGGATACCGCCGGGCAAATCTCCGGTGGATTGGAGCCGTGTGGTGTTCAAGGCCATCACCATCAAAGGCGTCTACGGGCGCGAGATGTTTGAGACCTGGTACAAGATGATCGCGATGTTGCAGAACGGCTTGGATGTGTCCCGTGTCACTACCCACCGCTTCAGTGCGAATGATTTTGAGAAGGGCTTTGCCGAGATGAAATCCGGGCGGTCCGGCAAGGTCATTCTGGACTGGACCGCAACGTAAGGCGCCCTCCAAATCCAGCGCATTAGATCACTTCTTTTCCTGCTCAAACAAGCGGCGAAAGTTGCTCGGGGCATTCAAATTCGCCGCAAAACATTTCTATAATCATAGAAATATCAGATTTCCTAAGTCTCTGATTTTATGAAATTTAACCAAGATTAAACCTCGGTATCACGCGTGATCAACCTTGAGAACGCGTATTGCAGCCTATCGCCCCACGCGGCCCGCACCCTCCGGCACAGGCAGACCCGCTTGCGCTTTGGTAATCTCCGCCAGCGCCCGTTGGACCGCCTCTGAAGGAAGGCAGGATTTCCGCGTCTCCAGATCGACGTGCAACAGCAACGACTCGACCGTCGCCACCACGTCTCCATCTCCGCGCATCAGAGTGTGGAACAGGTGCAGCTTCTTGCCCTCTCCGTCCAAAAGTCGCGTCTCGGCGCGTAGCCGGTCCCCCGCATGGGCCTCTGCCAGATAGCGCACATGGTTCTCGACGGTGAAGTAGCTCAAGCCCCCCGCGACATAAGCCGCATCGGCGCCAACCATCTCCATGAAGCGGTCGGTCGCCTTTGATCCAGCTTCCAGATAATGGGTCTCGTTCATGTGCCCATTGTAATCGGTCCACCCTTGCGGGATTTGCCGATCCAACGTCACTGGCATCCCCGCCTGCGCGAGCTTTGCTTCGTGGGCCGTCACAACCCCGCCCGCGCCGGAGCCGGAGTGCTTCAATGCCCGCATGATCCCCACAAGGTTATCGTCGCGCAGACGCTCCAACTCCCGGATGCTCAGATGCCCCGACTGTGCATCAGACTGCCCGGCGATAAGATCGACCAGCTCATCGGTGAATTCCGGCACATCCATCAGCTTGGTCCAGGGAAAGCTCAAACAGGGCCCGAACTGCGCCATGAAATGCTTCATACCCGCCTCGCCGCCCGCCACGCGGTAGGTCTCGAACAGGCCCATCTGCGCCCATCGCAGGCCAAAGCCCATGCGAATGGCCTCGTCTATTTCCTCGGTGGTTGCGATCCCGTCTTTCACAAGCCAAAGCGCCTCGCGCCAGACAGCCTCAAGGAACCGGTCTGCAATATGGGCGTCAATCTCCTTGCGGATATGCAGCGGATAAAAGCCCACCTCCCGAAGCGTTGCCTGAGCCAAGCCACAGGTCTGCGCATCACCCACCAGCTCGATCAGAGGCAGCAGATAGACCGGGTTAAAGGGATGCGCCACGATACACCGCGCGCCCTCAGCCGTCAGTTCTGACGGTTTGAAGCCACTGGTAGACGAGGCGATGATCGCACCCGGCGGTGCATGGTGATCCAATTCGCCGAGAACGCGATGCTTGATGTCCAACCGTTCGGGCACGCTTTCCTGGATCCAATCGGCACTGGCCACGGCATCGGCAATCTCGTCGGCAAACCGCAAGGTGCCTTCCGCAGGCAACGCGCGATCATAAAGCGCAGGCAAGGCGCGTCGCGCATTGGCGAGGACCTCTCCAATCTTCCGCTCTGCCTCGGGGTCCGGATCGAAGACCGAAACGTCCCATCCGTTCAGCAAAAACCGCGCTGCCCATCCACCGCCGATCACGCCACCCCCTATGATGGCCGCCTTCATGGTGTCACACTCCGCTGCAATGGGCCGAGATCATAGCCGTTGAAATCGAGAACCTCGCGCGCAGCCGCCAAGCGGTCCGGCGGGATGTCAGGATCCCGATTGAGGATCCAACCGACACGTCCATTCGGGGCGCCGACCACAGCCGTCCGGTAGCCTTCATCGACCCACAAAACCCAATAGGGAGCGGCGACAGGTACACCCTGCAAGCGAACGGAAAGCCGGCCCAAACCTTCATCTGTTGCAGTTCCGGTGATGGTATCCGTCGGCTGGCCGTTCGCATCGAGGCAGATATTTGTCACAGTCAAAACACCCGGCGTGTCCGACAGGCCATATTCCGCAATTGCGCCGGGACAGTCCGATTGGAATGGGTTCGGATAACGATAAACCTCGTACCACCGGCCCAGATAACGGGCTGGGTCGAACGCAGCGGCAGAAGCAATCTGAACGCTCTCATCCCGATAGGACGGCCCAATCGCCACATCGCACGAAGTAACAGCGAGGAGGGCTGCAAGCCCGAGGAGCGGTTGAACTCTCATACCGGTGCCCGCTTTGTCAGGCCAAGTTTCTCGCGAACCTCTGCGGGCCCGATGATCCGTGCGCCCATGCCTTCCACGACACCGACCGCCCGTTCGACCAATTGCGCGTTAGTCGCAAGAACACCCTTTTCCAGCCAAAGATTGTCTTCCAACCCAACCCGCACATTGCCGCCCGCAAGCACGGCGGCCGCAGCATAGGCCATCTGGTTGCGACCAAGGGAGAAAGCGCTGAACGTCCAGTCGTCTGGCACGTTGTTGACCATGGCCATGAAGGTGTTGAGGTCATCCGGCGCCCCCCACGGCACCCCCATGCATAGCTGCACAAGGGCAGGGGCATCCAACACGCCATCGGCCACAAGCTGCTTGGCGTACCAAAGGTGGCCGGTATCAAAGGCTTCAATCTCGGGCTTCACACCCAGATCGGTCATCATGCGGCCCATGGCCTGCAACATGCCGGGCGTGTTGGTCATGACGTAATCGGCTTCGGCGAAATTCATAGTACCGCAATCAAGCGTGCAGATTTCGGGGAGGCATTCGGCGACATGGGCGACACGTTCCTCGGCGCCAACCATGTCGGTTCCGGAGGCAACTGGCAGGGGGGCGTCCGTTCCGCCAAAAACGATGTCGCCGCCCATCCCGGCGGTCAGGTTCAAGACCACATCGACCTCCGCATCGCGGATACGGTCGGTCACTTCGCGGTAGAGTTTCAGATCACGGGACGGCACGCCGGTTTCAGGATCGCGCACATGGCAATGAACAATCGCGGCCCCGGCCTTGGCGGCGTCGATTGCACTGTCGGCGATTTGTTTCGGCGAGCGTGGAACATGGGGGGAGCGGTCTTGCGTTGCACCCGAGCCCGTGACCGCACAGGTGATGAAGACATCTTTGTTCATTTGCAGTGGCATGTTGTGTCCTTCTGGCCGGGGGTGACGCTGGCCTTCGGCCTCGCCCCACCCGCCGTCCCGTTAGCGGCCCTTCCAGACCGGGTCGCGTTTTTCCGCAAAGGCGCGCGCGCCTTCGAGTTGATCTTCCGAGCGATAGAGCCGTTCGACCGTTTCGAACTGGCTTTTGGTGATCTTGTTGAGTGCGTCCTGAAACTTCATGTCTTCAGCCTCGCGCACGATTTCCTTGATGGCCGCATTCACAAGCGGCGGGCCGGAGGCAATGAGCGCCGCCATCTCGCGCGCCCGGTCCATAAGCGCATCAGCCGGATGTACCTGGTTGATCATGCCCCACCGCGCGGCCTCTTCCGCGTCCAGCCACCGGCCGGTGAACAGCATCTCCATGGCAATGTGGTAGGGGATGCGCTTGGGCAATTTGACCGACGCCGCATCTGCCACGGTGCCTGAGCGGATCTCAGGCAGCGCAAAGCTTGCATGCTCTGCGGCCAGGATGATGTCTGCGCTCAACGCCAATTCCAGACCGCCGCCGCAACAGATGCCATTTACCGCAGCAATCACTGGCTTGTTCAGCCCGCGCAATTCCTGCAAGCCGCCGAAGCCGCCCACGCCGTAATCGCCGTCAACCGCGTCGCCATCGGCGGCGGCCTTCAGATCCCAGCCGGGGCAGAAAAACTTCTCTCCAGCGCCCGTCAGCAGCGCCACGCGCAGCTCGGGGTCATCACGGAACTCGGTGAAGACCTGGCCCATGATACGGCTGGTGGCCAGATCGATGGCATTGGCCTTGGGGCGATCCAAGGTGACTTCCAGCACATGACCATTACGGTGCGTCTTGATGGGGTGTGTATCGGTCATTCAATTTCTCTCAGTCGGATCAAGGCGTCGACAGCGACGGCGCGGGTCGGAGTGCAGATCAGGGGGTTCACTTCAACTTCAAGCACCCGGTCTGCGTTGCTGGTGACATAGTCCTGCACGGCCAGCACCCCGTTGACAATCGGTTGCCGATGGGCTGCGGATGCGCCGCGATAGCCGCGCAGAAGCGGGGTGATCTTCAGGTGGTCGAGCGCGCCGTTGATTGCATCTTGGTCAGTGGGAATCAAAAGGCACTGCGTATCAGAAAGAAGCTCCGTCCACGTGCCGCCCGCGCCGATGGTCAGAACGAAACCGTGCGCAGGATCCACCACGACACCGATAAGCAATTCAACGACGCCATCCTCAACCATTTCTTCTACAAGAAATCGCTCAGCAGGCATCTTGCTGGCCGCAATAGTGACATCTTGGCTTGTACAAAGGTTCAGTGCCAGCGCGCCGACCTCAGACTTGTGCGCGAACCCTTCTCCTTTAAGGGCCAATGGCGCCCGCAAGGTCCGCGAAAGCTGACCCGCTTCTGCGCCAGAAGATGCACTGACAGATTTTGGAACGATCATTCCGTGGCGGGACAGAGCTTCTTTTGCTTCTCCCTCGGTCAGGACTTTCGATTGCCCCTCATGAATTGCGCTCGGCAGCAGGATAGGGCCGGGCAGTGCCGTTGGGTCGGATTGCGCCGCGAGCTCGATGGCAGACAATGCGTCATCGAGCCCACAGAGCGGTACAATTCCATCTTGTACCAAGGCAATCGCGACATCTTCGGAAAGCGTTTCGGGCAACGAAGAGACAATTGCAATCGGCTTGCCGCTGGCTGCGATAGCATCCTTGATCGAGTCAATGACAACGCCCCAAAGGGAAGCATCGCAACGGTCGTCGCGTGGAAAATCCAGAACCACACATCCAAGCGACAACGACGCATCCATCATGGCCGCGAACGTCGCGGCCATCGCAGCCCGGTCGCCCCAGATGTAGGTGTGGTAGTCCAGCGGATTGGCCAATGCGACCTTAGGGCCAAGGGCGTGCCGCAGGGCATCGGTCTGGCTGGCGTTCAAGGCAGGAAATTCGATGTCGAACCGCACAGCCGTATCCGCCATCAAACTCGCCTCGCCGCCCGAGCAGGACATGGACGCGATGCGGGCCGACGGCAATGGGCCAGTGACGTGCAGCAGTTTCAAAACTTCGAGGAAAACGGAAAGCGACGTGACCTTCCGAATGCCGAGCCGCGCCAATAATGCGTCGGATCCAGCGGTGCTTCCAGCAAGGGACGCGGTGTGGGAAACCGTGGCCGCGCGGGCCTGTTGCGACGCGCCAATTTTCAGCGCCACAATCGGCTTGCCCAACGTTCGCGCCGCGTTGGCCAGAGCCTCAAACCGCCCCAGATCGCCGATCCCTTCGATATGGAGACCCAGCGCTGTAACGCGATTATCCGCCAACGCTGCCATGCCAAGCTCTGCCAGGTCGACCTGCGCCTGGTTGCCGGCTGTCAGCAGATACGCAATCGGCAAGCCACGTTTCTGCATCGTCAGGTTCAAGGCGATGTTCGAGGATTGCGTTATGATCGCCACCCCTCGGTTGACCTTCACCATACCATGCTGGTCTGGCCATATCGCCACTTCGTCCAACCCGTTCAGGAAGCCATAGCAATTGGGCCCGAAGATGGGCATCTCGCCCGCTGCATCCAAAAGGGCATCTTGGACTGCGCCGCCGTCAGACAGCTCTTCAGACGCCTCCAAGAAACCGGACGCAAAGCACACCGCCCCACCTGCACCGCGCGCGGCCAAAGCGCTGATGATTTCGACCGTTGCATGACGATTGACGCCAACAAAACTTGCATCGGGCGCGTCTGGCAAGGCGGAGATATCCGCAAAGGCCGGTTCGCCAGCTACAGTGGCGCGGGTTGGATGGACCGGCCAGATCGGCCCTCGGAACCCGAAGGCCCGCGCTTCACGGATCACGTTTTCGCACCACGCACCGCCACCAATCACGGCGATGCTGTTCGGTCGCAGAAGGCGCGAAAGGTCTCGCATCAGGCGCCCAAGGGACGGAAAAGGTCACGCGAAATGATGTGACGCTGGATTTCGCTGGTCCCGTCCCAGATGCGCTCCACCCGTGCGTCACGCCAGAACCGTTCGATTGGGAAGTCGTCCATCAATCCCATGCCGCCATAGATTTGCAAGGTCGTATCCGTGACCCGAGCAAGCATCTCCGTGGCATAGACCTTGGCTGAGGCAATCTCGCGGTTTGCGGGCAGACCCTCATCGAGCCGCCATGCACCAGCCAGCGTCAGGAAATCGGCTGCGTCAATTTCGGTGATCATATCGGCAATCTGAAAGCTCACGCCTTGGAATTTGGCGATCTGCTGCCCAAATTGCTTACGCTCCGCCGCATAGCTTAGCGCATAGTCGAAACAGCGCCGCGCACGCCCAACGCTGAATGCCGCCACGGTCAGCCGGGTCGCGTAGAGCCATTCATTCATGACGGCGAAACCGCCATCGACCTCTCCCAAAACCTGCGCGTCGGGCAGGCGACAATCGTCAAATTCAAGGATGCAATTCTTGTAGCCCCGGTGGCTGACCGAGTTGTAGCCGTCGCGCACCACAAAGCCGGGATGTCCCCGATCCACCAGAAAGCAGGTGATCCGCTTCTTGGGTCCACGCGGTGTCTCGTCCACTCCAGTGGCCACAAAGACGATGAAGAAATCTGCGTGGTCTGCACCTGAGATGAAGTGCTTCGATCCGTTCAGTACCCAATCACCGCCATCCCGAACGGCCGCACATTTCATGCCGCGCACGTCTGATCCGGCCTCGGGCTCGGTCATTGCCAGGGCGTCCATCCGCTCACCGCGCACGGCAGGCAGCAGGTACTTTTCACGCTGCTCGCCCTCACACGCCATCAGGATGTTTTGAGGCCGTCCGAAGAAATGCGTAAGTGCCATCGAGCCTCGGCCAAGCTCCCGCTCGACCAAGGTGAAATCGAGATGGCTCAACCCCGCGCCGCCCACCTCTTCGGGAAAGTTGCAGGCGTAAAATCCCAGGTTGACGACCTTTTGCTTCAGATCTTGTGCAAGGTCATGGGGGACCCCGCCGGTGCGCTCGACCTCGGCCTCATGGGGGTAAATCTCGTTTTCGACAAAACTCCGGACGGTCGAAACGATCATCTCTTGTTCATCGCTCAAGCCGAAATGCATGTGCTGTCCCCCTTGTTCTGCCCCTGCAATACCGCATAGCGTGACTTCCGGATCATGCAGAATACACAGTAAATCATGCACAAAACGAAAAGCATCAATATGCTCATTTTCGACGGGTTTTCGAACCTGTGCCTTGCCAATGCGGTTGAGCCATTGCGTGCAGCAAACACCCTTGCCCGCCGCGCGCTTTATAGTTGGACTTTCCTCAGCCTTGGGGAAGCGGTGCTGCGATCGTCCAGCGGGCTGCCCGTCACGCCAACGCAACTGACGTCGGATCACCGGGGCGACGCGCTTTTCGTGATGCCGAGCTATGGTCATGCGGCCCTGGCCACCCCGCAGACTGCGCGCGCCCTGCGCGGCGCATCTACCCGGTTCGACCTTTTGGTGGGCCTTGATACGGGGGCGTACCTGCTGGCCCATGCCGGTCTTCTGGATGGCCGCCGCGCCACCTGCCATTGGGACACACTGACAGAAAGCGCTGAGGCGTTCCCGCAGGTCACGTTCACCGAAGACCGGTTCGTGATTGATGGAGATCGCGCGTCTTGCGGTGGGGCGACCACCACGCTGGATCTGCTGCTCGCCCTGATTGAACGGGACCATGGCGCGGCGCTTTCCCTCGAAGTGGCCGCCCTGTTCATGTACGGTGAACGGGCCGAGCTGACGGACCCCCAACACTTGCTGCCCAAGCACCGTCTTGTGCGCGCAACCGCAGCGCTTATGCGACGCAACGTGGAACATCCCTTGCCTCTGAGGAAAATTGCCCGCGAACTGGGGCTCAGCCTGCGCGGGTTGGAGGAGGCATTTCGCACCCATGCCGGGCTGCCGCCCGCACGCCTGTATCGCTCGATCCGGCTGGCAGAGGCCCGCCGCAGGTTGGAGCAGACCCGTGACAGCGTGGCCGAGGTGGCCTTGCGCGCGGGCTACAAGGATGCCACCGCTATGACGCGCGCCTTCAAGGCCGAATTCGGGATGACCCCATCCGCCGCGCGCAAGGCCAAGATATCTGAGGGAGGGGCGCGATGAAAACCGTGGGTGAGGCGCTGATCGCGCATCTGGAAAAGCGCGGCGTCGATACGATTTTCGGCATTCCTGGCGTCCACACGGTCGAGATGTACCGCGGTCTGGCCGACAGCCCGATCCGCCATATCACTCCGCGCCATGAACAAAGCGCGGGATTCATGGCCGACGGCTACGCGCGCGCCACCGGAAAGCCGGGCGTGTGCCTTCTGATCACCGGGCCTGGTGTGACGAACGCGATCACACCGATGGCGCAGGCCCGCGCCGACAGCGTCCCGATGCTGGTGATCTCGGGCGTGAACCGGGTCGCAACCCACGGACACGAGGCGGGTTTCCTGCATGAGCTTCCCGATCAGCGGGCGATGATGCGTGAAGTGGCACTTTGGTCGCACACTCTGCACCGGGCCGAGGATTTGGACCACGTCCTGACGCGAGCTTTCGCGGTGATGACCAGTGCGCGCCCCGGGCCGGTTCACATAGAAGTGCCACTGGATGTGATGAAGCAACAGGTCGCAATCCCCGCAACCCTTCCTGCTTTGCCGCACCCGACACGCCCCGCGTCTGAGCCTCTTCTTGAAACGGTCCGTTTGCTGAACGAGGCCAGCCGTCCCCTGATCCTTGCTGGTGGCGGTGCGGTTGGCGCGGCCTCACCCTTGCGCATACTGGCGGAACGTTTTGATGCCCCCGTGGTCACGACAACAAACGCGCGCGGCATTCTAGGCGGCAGCCCGTTGGAGCTTGGGGCCAGCCCAAGCCTGGCTAGTGTTCGGACACTGATGGCCGAGTCTGATCTTGTGCTTGCCGTTGGCACGCAATTCGGGCGCACCGATTACGATATGTATGAAGACGGCAGATCGCCTGATCTGTCCTATCTCGTCCGCATCGACAGTGACGTGGCGCAGCTTGGCCGCAACCGCGTGCCAGACATTCCAATTGTGGCCGACGCGGCTGCTGCCGTGGGTGCATTGGTCGACCTCACGAATGGCACCTCGCAATCCAGCGGCGGCGCGCAGCGTGTTGCGGATACTTTGGATGCTGCGCTGGCCGAAATCGGCGAGGTCTACGCGGAACAGGTCAACATGTTGCACATGATCCGCGACACGATCCTCGGCGTCCGCATCGTCGGGGACAGCACGCAGGCCGTCTACGCCGGCAACCTCGTGTGCCACATGGAGAAACCGCGCAGTTGGTTCAACGCAGCCACCGGATATGGCGCGTTGGGCTTCGGGGGCCCCGCGGCGATCGGCGCAGCACTTGGCGATCCGGACACGCCCGTTTTGTGCCTCACCGGGGATGGCGGTCTGCAGTTTGTCTTGTCTGAGCTTGGCACCGCAATGGACGAACGAACACCGGTGATCTTTCTCGTCTGGAACAACAATGGCTATCAGGAGATCGAACGCTTCATGGTCGACAACGCCATCAAACCGGAAGGTGTGAATCCCTCTGCCCCCGATTTCGTGCAAGTGGCGCAGGCCTATGGCATGTCCGCCGAAAGGATCGAAGGCACGGCCGCGCTGGCATCCGCGCTGGAGCGGGCAAAGACGGCCGGCTCCGCCTATCTCATCGACATGATCGTCGACTGACCGCTCAGTTCCCGGCGCCCTCTACGCTGGCGCCGGCCCCACCCGCGGCACGTTCTTCCAGTAGTTTGTCCAACCAATCCGGGTCCATCTCGGGAACTGAAGACAGCAGCAATTCCGTATAGGGATCGTGCGGTGGCTGGAACATTTCGGATTTTGGCCCCTGCTCCACAACCACCCCTTCCTTCATCACCACCACTTCATCGGCGATGGATTTCACCGTCGCCAGATCGTGGGTGATGAACATATAGGCGAGGTTGAATTCGGCCTGCAGCTTGTCAAGCAACTTCAGAATACCTTCCGCCACCAGTTGGTCGAGCGCGGAGGTCACCTCATCACAAATGATGAATTGCGGTTCGGCCGCCAGCGCGCGGGCAATGCCGATCCGCTGCTTCTGACCGCCAGACAGTTCTGATGGCAGGCGGTCGATGTAGTTGTCGGGCTCCAACTCGATCAGGTCGAGCAGATTGCGCACCCGTTCTTCCAGCGCCTTGCCGCTTAGCCCGAGGTACATCTGCGCGGGTCGTCCAATCAGCTCCCGCAGCTTCTGCTTCGGGTTCAGCGCCGTGTCCGCCATCTGGTAGATCATCTGCGCCTGTCGCAATTGATCCTTCGTGCGCCGGCGGTAATCCGGGGGCAGGGTGCTGCCGTTGAACAGGATCTCCCCCTGGCGGGGCGGCAAAAGACCGGTGATCACACGCGCCGTGGTCGATTTGCCCGACCCGGATTCGCCCACAACCGCAACGGTGCGGCGGGCATGGATGTCGAAGTTGATGTTCTTGAGCACGTCGAGCGTGCCATAGCCAGCCGTCACCCCTTTGACCGACACAACGGGCGTGGTCCCGGCAGGGACTGACGGTTGCTCCGCCCTCGCATGGCTGCGCACTGCCCACAACGATTTGGTGTAATCCTGCGTCGGCGCGTTCAGCATGGTGCGGGTGTCGGCTTCTTCCACCTCCTCACCCTTCAGCAGAACTTTGATCTTGTCGGCCATCTGCGCCACGACGGCGAGGTCGTGGGTGATGTAGATTGCTGCGGTGTCGAATTGCTCAACGATATCGCGGATCGCCGAAAGCACTTCGATCTGGGTGGTCACATCAAGTGCCGTCGTCGGCTCATCGAAGATGATCAGATCGGGGCGGCAGGCCATGGCCATTGCCGTCATCGCGCGCTGCAACTGTCCGCCTGAGACCTGGTGCGGATAGCGAAAGCCGATCTCGTCGGGGTTGGGCAATTGCATCTTTGCGTAAAGCTCAACCGCGTCGCTATTGGCTTCGCCGCGCGACATGACGCCGTGTTGAACCGGGCCTTCGGCATATTGGTCGATCAGCTTGTGCGCCGGGTTGAAACTGGCTGCGGCCGATTGCGCAACATAGGCAATGCGCTTGCCGCGCAGGCCACGGCGGGTTGTCTCGCCCGCATTGCGCAAATCGATCCCGTCGAAATCAATGGTCCCGCCCGAGATACGGCACCCGTCACGGGCAAAGCCCATTGCAGCAAGGCCAATCGTCGATTTGCCGGCCCCGGATTCGCCAATTAGCCCAAGGACTTCACCTTTGTGCAGGGTCAGGTCCACGCCTTTCACGATCTCAAGCCATTCCTCATCAGCCCGGCCTTCGATGCGCAGATCGCGGATGGTCAGAAGCACTTCTTTGTCAGACATCGATTTACTCCTTCAATCCGCTGGCGCGGTGCAGCTGCCAATCGACCACGAAGTTCACGCTGACCGTCAGCAGCGCAATTGCAGCGGCGGGCAGAAGCGGGGTGACGTTGCCGAAGGTAATCATGGTCGCTGTATCCTTCACCATCGCGCCCCAGTCTGCCGTTGGTGGCTGGATGCCGAGGCCCAGGAAAGACAGGGCCGAGATGGTCAGGAACACGAAGCAGAACCGCAGGCCGAACTCGGCCACCAGCGGCGCCATGGCGTTAGGCAGGATCTCTCGTGTGATAAGGCGCCATAGGCCCTCACCGCGCAATTTGGCGGCTTCCACATAATCCATCACCACGATGTTCATCGCGACTGCTCGGGCGAGGCGGAATACGCGGGTGCTGTCGATCAGCGCGATCACGATGATCATGTTGATGATCGACGTGCCCACAATCGTCAGCAAAAGAAGGGCGAAGATCAGCGCGGGGATCGCCATCAGCACGTCCACCGTGCGGCTCAGAAGCTGGTCCAACCAGCCACCGACAATGGCGGCCAGCAGACCCAGGACTGAGCCGATGATGAACGCAAGCGCCGTTGTGACGAAGGCAATGCCAACGGTGTTTCGCGCGGCGTAGATCATGCGCGAAAGCATGTCGCGGCCCAGATTGTCGGTGCCCAGAAGGAACTCGGGATTGTCACCGGGGAACAGGAATTCCGGGCCCACAACCTCCGTTTCAGAGAACGGCGCGATGATGGGCGCGAAAAAGGCCACGAAGAGGTAGCAAAGGATCATGAACATGCCGAAGCTCGCGGTCAGCGGCGCGGTCTTGAGCTCTTTCGAGATGCCGCGCGGTGTGACCGCCACGGCGGCGGTGCGAAACAGCCAACCCGATGCCATTGCTGCGATAATCGCGACGGCGAGCCAGAGAAGTCCGGTCAGAAAACCCATAATCCAGCCCCCCTAGCGACGGTGCACGAGGCGGGGGTTGGACAGGGTCGCCAACACATCCGCAGTGAGGTTCAAAAGCACATAGGCCGCAGCAAATATCAGCGCGACTCCTTGCACCACCGGCATGTCCCGCGCGGCCACGC
Organism: uncultured Roseicyclus sp.; assembly: GCA_947489665.1. GTDB lineage: Bacteria > Pseudomonadota > Alphaproteobacteria > Rhodobacterales > Rhodobacteraceae > Gymnodinialimonas. The sequence continues at coordinate 455,730 of CANLEH010000001.1, forward strand.
TATCGACCATCAACTGGCCGAGGCCGGGATAGACGAACACCACTTCGACCACGACCACACCGGTGATCAGATAGGCGAGGTTCAGGGCTATCACGTTGATAATAGGCGCTAATGCGTTGGGCAGGGCGTGCTTTACGATGATCCGCATCGGGTCCATTCCCTTCAGGCGCGCCATCTCGATATAAGGGCTTGCCAGCAGGTTGATGATGGCGGCGCGGGTCATGCGCATCATGTGCGCGGTGACGACCAGAGTAAGCGTCAAAGCGGGCAAAAACGCACGGTAGAGGAAGTCACCGAATTCAGGCGTTCCCCTGAAATTCGCCATCGACGGGAAGGCGCCACCGGCGCCGGCCAGAAGGAAAATAAGGATGTAAGCCACGAAAAACTCAGGGAAACTTATCGACGACAGCGCGGAGGCATTCACGAACCGGTCGAAGAAGGAGTTGCGGAACAAGGCCGCCAGAATGCCCAGGATCAGGGACAGCGGCACCGCGATGGCGGCCGCATAAAGCGCCAGCCTGAGGGTATTGCCAAGCCTGCGTCCGATCAGGTCGGCCACGGATTGCCCGTTGGCCAGACTCTCACCAAAATCGCCCTGAAGAATGTCAGTCAGCCAGCCTAAGTACCTGATATGCATAGGATCATTCAGGCCCAACTGCTCCCGCAGGGCGGCGACGGTTTCCGGCGTGGCGGATTGGCCGAGGATCTCTTGTGCGAAGTCGCCGGGCAGAAGCTCGGTGCCCAGAAAGATGATCAGCGACACGACGAACAGCGTCACGAAGCCCAAGGCCAGGCGCTGTGCGATCATGGTTAAGATATGTGACATGTCCGTCCCTTGAGGGGCGCAATGCCCCGGTATTTTGTCCCGAAAGATGCGTTCTGCTGGACGCAAATGCGTTCAAGTGAGCGCTCTTTTGCGGGAAAAAGCGTTCAGATGAACGCATATCCCGGGCCGCAGGGAACGCGGCCCGGAATGTGATCAGGTGAGCGGATCAGGAGGCGAACCACCAGCGTTCGCCGATCCGGTGCCCGTCATTGCGCCAGTTCGACGCGATCTGTTCGGGATGGGCCAGACGGTCGCTATAAGCGCCCACGTAAGCCGCGAACATCGGGATGATGATGCCACCTTCGTCGGAGACGATCTGCTGCATCTCGAAATACTGCTCGCGACGCAGACCTTCGTCGAGTTCCGCACGGGCGGAGACGAGAAGCTCATTGAAGCGTTCGTTCGACCAGTAGGTCTCGTTCCACGGCACGCCCTCGGCGTAGGCGGTTGCGAACATCCAATCCTCGGTCGGACGGCCGCCCCAGTAGGTGCCGGCGAAGGGCTTCTGCATCCAGACGTTGGACCAGTAACCATCGTTGGGTTCACGCACCACGTTGAGGTTGATGCCACCGGCAGAGGCCGACTCGGCGTAGAGAACGCCCGCATCCAGCGCGCCCGCAAAGGCGGCGTCGGCAAGGTGAATGTCCACATCGAGGCTTTCCATGCCCGCTTCGCGCAGGTGGAACTGCACGCGGTCCGGATCGTATTCGCGCTGCTCAAGCTCGGTGTTGAAGAAGCGCTGGCCGGGGCCGATCGGGTGGTCGTTACCGAGCGAGCCGTAGCCGTTGAGGATGGTGTCCACGAGCTGCTGACGGTTGATGCCGTACTTGAGCGCGAGGCGCACATTGACGTCGTTGAACGGCTCGGCGCGGGTATCCATCGGCAGGCCGTAGTGCTGGGTGCCGGTGACGGACAGAACCTCGATCCCCGGCGCGCGTTCGAGCAGGTGCACGGTGTTGAGGTCGGCGGTGTCGATATAGTCAACCTCGCCCGAGATCAGGGCATTCTGACGAGCCGCATCGTCGAAGATGACGATCTGCTCGATGGCGTCGAAATAGGGCAGGCCCTCTTTCCAATAGCCTTCGTGGCGGACGTAGCGTGCGCCGACACCGAACTCGATCTCTTCGATCGCGAAGGGGCCGCAGCCATCTTGTGTGTTGGGGTCGATGGTGCCGTCTGCCTGTGCAGGCAGGATCGGCAGGTGATAATCGGACAGAACGAACGGGAAGTCCGCGTTGCCCGCCGCGAGCGTCACAACGACGTTCATGCCATCGGCGGTCATGTCGACAATATCGGCCACGATCGGAGCAGCAGCCGAGGTGCTGTCTTCGCCGCGGTGGTGGTTGATCGATGCAATCACGTCTTCTGCGGTCAGCACGTGGCCGGAATGGAACTGCACGCCCGAGCGGATCGTGAAGGTCCAGGTGGCGGCGTCAGCCGAGGCTTCCCAGCTTTCGGCAAGCTCTGGCACGAGAGAGCCGTCGGCGGCGATCTCGGTCAGGTAGTTGTTGCGCGTATGCGCCTGGAAGATCATGAAGTCCGCTTCCCACGACCCCGGATCAAGCGCGTCGGTGGTCGAGCCGTGGGCCATGCCCACGCGCAGTGTGCCACCCTGAACGGGCTGTGCGCGCAGCGGTGTGCCCCATGGCGTCACCAGTGCAGCCGCACCGATTGCCGTGGCCCCTTTCAGCACGCCACGGCGGCTGGGGCTGGCAAAGTTTGTCAGTTGAGTCATTATCGTCTCCCTGTTTCGTTTATTGCGCGATCCGCCATCTGAGCGCTCGCGTTATGGTTTCATTCTGACTGCAAATATTATGTATTCAACCCGTTTATGGGGCTTTGGCTGCAACTTCACGTTGAATTGGACTCATGCAGGCGGGCCGTTAGGACCGATCCGGACGCCTTTTCGCAAGGCTTTGTACGGCACATCTGTCAGGAGGCATCCGAGTGCGCCCGGACTTGCGACGGGGATTGTGGCCTGCGCGATGGGATCAAAATCCGCGCGAAAGTGGACCGTGCTTTTGACGGCGATCAGGCGTGCCGTTTCCGGCGTCAGGCCGATATGGCGGAAATAGGCGAGGTCGAGGCATTGGTTTCGGACGGAGCTGACGACGACCTTCACATCGGCCCCGCCTTGGGTGATGTGCAACACTGCCGTCGGCCCGATCTGGGCGATGCCGCCGCCATACATCGCACCCTCGTAGACGACTTCGCCGTCGCTGAGGGCGTGGACCGTGCATGCCACGTTGAAGGGTGTGTCGTCGAACTGCCCGGACATGCCGCCAAGGCCGAGCGTCAGGGTCGCCCCAACCCCAGCCTTATGGGCGGTTGCGGCGGACTGCGGGTCGTAGAGCACGCCTAGCATTGCGTTTTGCGCCTGTTGGGCGACGAGCGCGCGGAGAAGCCCGGTTGTGTCAGATGATCCGCCGCCGCCGGGATTATCCTGCACATCGGCGAGAACAACGGGTTTGCCCATGGGCATGGCCATGGCGCGTTGGACGGCGTCCGCAGGTGAAGGCAGCGGTTGGTCAAACGCGTCTTCCGCCACGACGACCTGCGCCAGAAGGGCGTCGGCCATTTCGTCCGCGCGGGCTTGATCCGGTGCATAGGCGATGATGGACGCGCCGGTTGAGGGGCAATCCCCGCCGCTGAAGCCAGTGGCGAACTCGGCCCATTGGCCGGGGGCGTCGTATGCGATGACAGCGTCATAGAGGGGGCCGGCGGGCGCGGCGCCGGTGAATTGGGCGTGCATCGGGATGATGTAGGGCGCTTGCCGGAAGGCTTTGGCGGGGCGGTGGCCCTTAAGGAGGTCGCTGAGCGCCGCATGCGCGCGCGCGCCCGCATCTGCCATGTCGAGATGTGGATAGGTGCGGTACATGGTGATGGCAGAGGCGTGTGCGACCAGCTCCGGCGAGACATTGGCGTGCAGATCGAGGCTTATGACAAGGGGCAGGTCGGGGCCGACCTGGGCGCGGATGCGGCGGAGAAGTTCGCCTTCGCCATCGGGGTGGCCGTCAGCGATCATGGCGCCGTGGAGGTCGAGGTAGATCGCGTCCGGGCGGGCCTGCGTGATGCCGTCGAGGATTTCCCTGCAGATGCTGTCAAAAGCGCGGGCGGTGACGGGGCCGGACGGTTCCGCCGCGCACCACAGGATCGGGTGGAGTTCCGCCTTTGCCGCCGCGATGAAGCCCGCGATGGGCAGGTTCATGCCACGGGTCTGGGTTAGAACGGCCTCGCCGCGCAGGAAGGGGGGCCAGCTATCGGCCATCTCGAACTCGGGCAAGTCGGCCGAGAGGTGGCTGAAGCTGTTGGTTTCGTGCTGAAACCCCGCAATGGCGATGCAGGGTTTAGACATGATCCCTCGGGATGTTTTCGGACCAGTTGCGTTCAAAGATCAGGGTGTCGTTCTCTTTCGCGGCCAGCCGGGCCTCGACAACCCAATGGGTGGCGGTGGCGCGCAGACGCCCGGTGGCGATGACTTCGGTTGCGATGCCATCGCGGATGCGCAGGGCGGAGGTTTCTTCGTGCGCCTCAAGGCTGAGCGGGTCGCCGCGTGTGATTGACCAGCGGGCCTTGTGCGTGTCCTCGAATTGCAGGCCGTGCTCGGGATGGGTGCTGACACCGCTGGTGCTGGATTGCACGATGGTCGTTTCGCCGGTGGTGCGGTCGAAGGTGGTCGTCCGGTTATCCTCTGCCGGAGTTTGGCGCGGATAGGGAGGACGAGGATCGCCAGCGGGCGGCTCTGGCACCGCGCAGGGGCGGTAGGGTGCGCTTGGCACATGCAGGGCGGCGTGGCCAAGGTCGATCTGCGCGGTCACATCCGTGGGGGGCGGCAGGATCAGCGGGAAATAGGCGGTCGACAGGGCAAGGCGCAGCTTGTGGCCCGGCAGAAGGCGGTAGGCGGTGGCATCGAGGGTCAGCGTGATCTCTTCCGCCGTGCCGGGTGTCATAGGCTGTGGATCAGCGCTGCTGTGTCGATGGGAGAGGTTCAGGACACCCAGCGTGATCCGGTGCGCGCAGCCATCGGGATGCACGTCGATGAGGCGCGCGATCAGGTGGCCTTGGGGCGCGTCGATGGCCACGGGCAGGCGCAAGACGGGCATTCCGATGATGTCGAGTGGGTCGGACAGCGCCTCTGTCTCGAAGCACAGGGAGCGGCCATCATCGGCACGTTGGTCGGCGGGCATATCAGTGTCGCCGCCTTGGGTGAAGAAGGCCCCGCCGTCGACGCCGGTGTCCAGTGGTGAGTGGAGAGTAACGGTTTCATGGCCTGCATCCGGCCCCAATCGGCCGGGCGAGAGGCGCAGGATGGTCTCTGTCGCCTTATCCTGCGCGATCTCGATCCAGTGGCCTGGTTCCACGTCGCGGGGGGCATCGGGGCGGACGGCCTGCGACAGGAACAGCCGGTGGGCCGGCAGGTCAGAGGTGGGGTCGCCGCGCAGGTGGTGGCCGAACCACGATGCTGCCTCGGTCACGAAGTCCATAAGGGGGCCGGGCACCGCGAAATGTGGGTAGAGATGGACCCAAGGTCCGGTGAGGGCACGCGCCCTGTCCCCCAGCCCCGCGCGCGCCTTCCACGGCGTGTTGCGATAGCCATCGGCCCATCCGGCGATCATCAGGGCAGGGGCCTGCACGGCGTCGAAATCCTCACAGATCGAGCCATGCTGCCAATAGGCATCGCGGCGCTGATGGGTGATCCATTTGAAGGCCAAGGCGGGCATGTTCTTGAGCCGGTCCAACCAGATGTCCCGCCAGCTATCGCCGACCACGGCGGCATCGGGCGGGACAGACGCGCGCCCCAGCATTTGCGTGGCCCAGTAAAGGTTGGTGCCCATCTGGGCCCCGCCCTTGGTGTGGATGTCATCGGCAAAACGGTCGACTGTGGAGGCGATGGAAATGACGGCCTTGAGGGCTGGAGGCTGGCGGGCTGCAACTTGCAGCGCGTTGAAGCCGCCCCAGCTGATCCCCATCATGCCGACATGGCCGTTGCACCAGGGCTGCGCGGCGATCCAGGCGATACTGGCCTCGGCATCGGCAAGCTCGGTCTCGGAATACTCGTCATCGAACTGCCCTTCGCTGTCGCCCGTCCCGCGCAGGTCGACGCGGACACCGGCAAAGCCCTGCGCGGCGAGGGCGGGGTACGTGGCCTCATCCCGCGGTGCGGTCACATCGCGGCGACGATAGGGGAGGAATTCGAGGATGGCAGGGACGGGTGTGTCAGTCTCCGGGCGCCAGATGCGGGCGGCGAGGCGGGTGCCATCGGGCAGGGGGATCCAGATGGTAGGATGGTCTTGGTGGTTCATGGGCGGACAGTGGCGAGGTCAGAGGCTTGGGTCCACCTTTTCGAAAGAAAAACTCGTTGATCGATCATTTGGCAGCCCGGGTGCATCGAACGTGACCAGGTAGCGATGTCCGTATTCAGTCGCAGTTACAGGCACTTGCTTTCCAAGCAAAAGGGCAAGTGACGTAATTGTCAGCGGGTTTTTCGCCGTGGCAACCTCAAGGCGGTCACCAACCGAAAGGACGGCATGTTCCGCCTGTAGGATGCATTGGTTTTTGTCCAGCTTTAGGCTCGGAACCTGAGACGCATCTATAACGTGAAGGGTCGTGTCGTTTGTCTCTGCCATCAATTCGACCCCGTTAGTTCGCGGAATTGCTGGACCTGCTGCGGCGTAAGCGGAGTGACACCACTGGTTTGCAGATCCTGAAGCACCGAACTTAGACCGGCAGGGTTTGTCGACGGCGGCACGTCGATACCCATCTGGTTCAGGGCACGAATTGCATCATCCAACTGGATCACATTGACGGCGGATTCGGCGGCTTGTGTCGGCGACACACCATCCAATACGACCTCAAAGTCCTGGGGTAGGTAGCCGCCATACCGGTTCTCGGCGATACGAGGATCAATCACCTGCACAACTCCATTTCCGCCGAACGTGGCACATGCGTTTTGCGAGTAGCAAACTGCAACGAGGGGATCAGTCGAGGTCGGCGTGACCCCGGCGGCAACAGTGCCTGGGCTGCCTGGGAAGCCGTCGGTTGTGCCACGGAATACATACCCTGTGCTGTCCTGAACGATTTCGCCTACGATTTCGTTGCCGCGTCGGACGATCGGGCCTGTGACTGTCAATCCGGCAGCAAGTGTGCCGCCCGTCATGGCGATGTCGTCACCGATTGCTGCGACCATCTCGGTGCCGCAGACCGCGTTCGTCAAACATGCGATGACCCGTGGTGCAGCTGTTACACCACCTGCAATTGTGAAACCGCCTGCAAGACCCAACCCGAACGCTGCGGGATCCCAAGGGATTTGCCCCAAGGTCTGATCACGAAGCGAAACGACTTGCGCATATTCGCCCGTAACCGGATCTTCCAAATCCAATGTACCAAACAAGTCGGGTCGCAATCCGAACAGACCGTTGGTGAATTGCAAATCGGCGGAGCCGTAGCTGCCCAGCGCGGCATCCAATTCGGCCCGAACTTCTGCACATGCAGACGATCCAACGCTCCCTTGGCAGGCCTCGAAATAGCGTGCGTCGCGGGCTGCATCGAGAAGGTTAAGCCGTGTGATTTCCGCCTGCAAAGACGCCATGTCTTCTTCGGAGCAGCTGCCCGCGTTTTGCTGGCATTCTGTGAGCGTCACGATCGCTTGCGCACGGTCGAGAGCTTCGTCGTGGAACAAGTAGTTGTTCTCATGGGCGGAGCCCGCAATCGCGCCAGCCAGACTTGCCGCTGATGCATCGCCGTCAGTTGCGATCAAAACGGCAGCGGTTGCGATCAGATTCTGCAACTCGACCTGCCGTGCATCGCTAAGCTCACTACCGCCAATCAGCGGCCCGGTCAGGGCGGCCACAGCGGCACCAAGTGCGCCAGCACTGAAGTCTTCGCCCCGCAATTCGGCAGCAATGCCACCAGCGACGGCATGGGCCACGACATGTGCCAGATCACCTTCGGCGATCCCGTTTTCGGACGCGAAGTTACCGATCTCGTTCTGCACAATCGACAACCCGCCCATGACCATTGCGTTGGTCCAGCCGTCGAACAGCGCTTCGCCCAGATCACCGCCGTTTATGGCGGTGCTGACCGTCGCGTTGACTGAGGCACGGATGAGGTTTGCTTGTAGATCGCGGATTGCGATGTCGGTAAACGTGGCGCCCTCGGCCAATGGCCCGGACAGACCGGCTGCATCCACCAGCTGGGACCCCAGACCCGCCGAGACCATCGCTGTGACGAGGCCCCGGATGCTATCGCCGGAGGCAAGTTCTTCCAGCACCGCGCCGATATCGCCGCCGTTGTTGACCAGAGAAACGGAGGCCGTGCTGACCAGGTTCCTGAGGCCAGCCTGGATGGCCGCTTCGGCAGCCCCGCCCGTGGCGAAGCCCAGACCTTGCGTGATCGACTCGGCCCAACCGGCGGTGAGGCCGGATGTGGCGAACGACACCACTGCCGTGACGAAAAGCGCCCCGGCCTCGGTCAGGCCCTGGTTTTCGTAGTCCCACTCCTCGAACGCGGTTTCGGCGGCTTGCCAGTAGACGCCATCTTCCAACTCGGCCAGATCGGCCATCCATTCCAGCCCGGGGGCTTCGGCCAGCTGGGCGATGCCTTCGTTGAAATCGCCGGTGGCGACATAGTCGACGATGATATCGCCGCCGGAGATGATCTGCAGGCCACCGCCCGCTTCGATGGTGGTGAAGGTGCGGGTGACTTCCGAGCTGCCTTCATCCTCTTCGTTCCACCAAAGCAGGTCTTCTTCGCGGAATTCATCGCGTGTGAAGGCGCTGTCCTCGGTCGTCAGGATTGACACGGTGCCTTCCTCGGCAGCGATCACCGTCTCACCGCCGCTTTCAAGTGCGGGGGCTTCGAGCATTACGTCTCCCGCGCCCGACGCAATCGTCAGGTTGCCGCCTGCGCTGATTGTGGTCTGCTCGGTCGTGACCTCTTGATCCTGTTCGCGGATGTCGGTGTCGACGCCGAAGAGGCCGCCGCCGTTGATATCCCAGACAACGTCTTCCTGTTCGACCTCCTGCACGGAGGTGATCGTGACATCACCCTCTGCCGTGAGGGCGGCATCCCCGCCGGCGTCGATATCAGCCCCGGCAATCGTCAGATCTTCGCCGGCGTTGATTGCAACGTCACCGCCAGCCGTGACACCGGCCAGTTCCGCATCGCGGGTGAAGCCGCTATCGGAGCCATTTCCGAATTCGTCTTCGCGGCTGGTTTCCACCATTAGTGCGCCAATGGCCACGTCGCCGCCTGCGTCGAGCGTTGCGTCGCCACCGGCCGTGAATTGGCCACCTTCGGACGACAGATCGCCTTCGACGTCGATGTCGAGATTGCCGCCTGCCGCGATCTCGCCGATCTGCTGGACGCGGTCGGCAAAGCCGTTGCCAGATTCGTCGCGGATCAAGGCGGTGGAGTTTTCCAATTCGCCTGCGTCGATGTCGATATCGCCGCCCGCGGTGATCTGGCCTGAGACGTTCGCAAGGCGACCTTCCACGTCCAATTCAGCGTCGCCGCCCGCTTCAATCTGACCACCGATGTTGATCAGGTCAGCACCCGTTGCGATCTCAAGATCCTGTTCCGCGGTGATGGCGCCTGTGTTGGCCACAGTGCCTGCGTCGATGTTGACCTCGGCGGCCGCAATCTGCGCACCGGCGAGCGAAATGCCCTCGGCCCCATTTGCGCCAAGGTAGACGACGGGGACGAGAACGGCCTGACCGTCAATGATCTGCTCTTCCAGCCAGATGATGTTCTCGGTCAGGGCGGCCACCTGTTCGGGGCTGAGCGCCACGCCGGGGGTCAGTTGCAGGCCTTCGGCCGCTTCGACGGCATTGTCGTACATGCGCGCCATCAGATCGCGCAATTCATCGGGGTCATCCGCCGCGCGGCGCCCGGTCAGCGCGAAAAGCTGTTCCTGGATCAGGCGGGCTTCGACATAGGCATCGCCAAAGCGGCGCTGCGTGATGTTGGCGTCATAGCCGCCGATCTGTTGCAGGAAGTAATCCGACGACAGGAAGCGGCTGACATCGATGAATTCATCGCGCGTCTCGATCAGGAACGGCGCGTTGGGGTTCTGCGTCGGCGTGAAGAGCGCCGAGCGGTTGAGGATCGCGTTGGGGTTCACGGCGCCGATGAGCGGCGGGTCCGACAGGGCGCGACCCCCTGAGCTGAGGCCGACCTGGGCCACGCCATCGCGGACGGCGTTGTTGCCGAGGTAGCCGGTGACGGTTGCGTTCAGCGTGCCGCCGGCCTGGATGGTGGCGAAAACGGCGCCGGTTGTCGCCGTCGTTGTGATTGGGGCGCCCGTGATCTGTCGGTTTTCCCAGCCACGACGCAGACAGAAGATGAGGCGGATCTTACAAACCCGAACGCGGTAATGGACAACGTATGTTCGAGTGACAGTTTCGATCAGGTCCTGGCCTGAGTTTAAAATCGTCCCGGCATTCAGAGTCACATCGCCATTGGCTGCGATCTGGCTGTAGGTATTGGTGATTGTATCGGCGTTGATTGTCAGATCACCGCCGGACAGGATTGCAGACGGTGCGTTGCTGGCGGCTTCAATCACCTGACGTGTGATGACCGTTGTCTCGACAATCCGGCGGGTGTTTGAGCGAACAGGCGCGTCGGGGAAGGCCGATGGGTCCGTGCTTTCGCGAACTGTCGTCTCTGTCTCGGTTGTAATTGTCGGCGTCGGCTGGCTGTTCTCAACGGTTGTTGCTGCGATCAGGATCGCGCCGGTGATCGCTTCGATCTGGGCGGAGCGGTTGAGGACGGAGGCTGCGCGCGCGCCGCTTTCGCCGCGGATCGTGATGCCGCCTTCGGCGATCACGTCGGCCATCAGGTTCTCGAATGCCCCATCCAGGCGCATCGTCAGGTTCTGACCGGCATAGATCAGGCCACTGTTGGTGATGTCGCCAAGGGTGGTGAGGGCGACGTCGCCGTCGGACGAGCCGAGCGCGTCGGAGTTGGTGATATTCGCGGCCTCGACGCTCAGCGCGCCTGCCGTGACGATGGAGCCGGTGTTGTTGAAGGCGCCGCCCGCGGACAAATCGCCTGTGGCCCCGCCGCGGATATCGCCGGAATTGGTCATGGCGCCGCTGGCGGTCAGGGCAAGTGCGCCGCCGGCATCGAGATCGCCGGAATTGGTTAGCGCGCCTGAGGTCGCCTCAAGCGTTGCCGCCCCTGCCACGTCGAAGTCGGCAGAGGTGTTGAGCGATGTGCCCGTCGCCGTCAGATCGCCGCCGACGGCGTAGTCGCCGCCCGTAATCGCCAATGCGCCCGGGCTGGTCAGGGTCATGTCGCCGCCGATCATCGCGCTGGCGCCGTTGGCGGTGAGTAATGCCGTGTCGAGTGTGAGATCGCCGAGGAGGGTGAGCGCTTCGGCCCCTCCCGTTTGGTTCAAGGTGACGGCGCTGAAGCTGAGCGCTGCGTCGCCTGCCGCCGCGATGCGGGCGCCTGTTGCGTTCAATGCACCACCGCCGCTGAAAGTCAGATCGCCTGTCGTGCCGAGCGTGCCCGCGCTGTCTGCGCCGGCCGCTGCGAGCGCGCCGCTGCCCAGTGTGACGCCATTGGTCGCCGTGATCGTCAGATCGCCTTCGGCCGCAACAGTCGCATTGGCGGCGATTTCGGCTGAGACCCCTTCCAGCGAGATGGCATCGCCTGAAAACAGGGAGGTCTGCACCACAACGGGTGCCGCAGATCGCACGGCCACAGTGCCTGTGGCCTGCGCACGCCCGATCACCAGACGTCCATCAGCGGTCAGCGTCATGCCGCCAGCGCTGGCCGCCATTTCGCGCGGGGCGCGCACGGCGACGCCGGCTTCGGTCGACAAAAGCGTGATCCGACCCGCGTAGAGCCCGCCCACGGCGGTGCTGTCGATGCCAAAGGCGGGTCCGGTGCTGCCGTCATCGGGCAGGGCGGTGACAGCGCCGCTGTCATAGGCAAAGGCATTGCGCCCGGCGGCCACGCGCACCTCATCACCGCCGGCAACCGCGCCTTCGAACGTCACTTGACGAGAGATGATGTCGAACAGGCTCACACCGCTGAGGTCTGCGCCGTTCGCGCCGATCAGGATGTCACCGCCATTCACGGTGAACCCAGACAGGGTGCCGCCGGTGATATCCGGGGTGCCGGTGGTCAGCACGGCGCGGGGCGTGCGGATGAACCCGCAGCCATTACAGGTGATGCCATTGGGGTTGGCCACGATCACATCGGCAGATTGGCCCGCCACTTCGATCACGCCCCCAAGCTCGGACCTATTGGTGCCAGCCACTTCGTTCAGGATCACACGGGCGGGCGCAACGCCGGTCAGGTTGGGGTTGCCGGGCACAACGCCGCCCAACTGGCTGTTGCCGAAATTGCCGCCCTGGTTGTTGAGGATCAGACCTTCGGAGCCGACGTTGAATTCCCCGTAGAGGTTGTGGGACAGCCCGCCTGCATTGGGTGTGGCGATGTCGATCAAGGGCACGCCGTTGGGCGCCGTGTTCACGTTCAACCCGCCGGTGGCTGCCGGGTCGGCTGTGACCTGGGCCAGCGCTGTCTGTGCCCCAAAGCTGAGGGCCACGCCAAGGATCAGGCGGGAGAAAAGCGAACGGGTCGAAATCAAAGCCATGGGTCAGGTCTTTCCATTCTAGAAAGTCAGTCGGGCCTGGAGCGTGAACAGGCCGTCATCGGGGGCTTGGGCAAAGTCTGGGGCGGACAGGATGTCGCTGTAAACAGCGTCGATGGAGAACACACCGTCGCTGATTGTGGCACCAATCGTGTAGGAGGTGAGCGAACCGCCCTGAATGCCGAATTCGTTTTCGGCGAAGATACGGCCCGCGTCGAGGCCGATATAGGGCGTGATGCTGGACCCTTCACCAAGATCCAAAAGGCCGGGCGCGCTGAGTGTATTGACCAGCGACACGCCGGAATTGCCGAACAGAAGGCTGGTGCGGGCGCCACGGACGCTGGAAAAACCGCCGATCGAGAATTGCTCGGACCCGAACAGGTTTTGCGCGGATACTTGCCCAGAGAAACGCGAATTCAGCAATATGACCTGTTCACCGACCTCCCAGGGTCGCACCCAGGTCGCGTCGACCAAAAGCGCCGTATACTGCGCAATCGGGGATCCGGCGGGGGCGGTGTCGTCGTCAAACGCGCCGAACCAGTCGACGCCGTGCCGCAGGGTTGTGGTCAGGTCTATCTGGCCGCCCCAAAGCGGCTGTGACGCCCTGACATAAGCCTCGATCCGCGTCAGGCTGCGCGAAGATGTATCGATCCGCGCCCCAAGGATCTGGTTTTCATTGTCGGCCCATTGCAGGGCGACGCCTGCATCAAGGCGCCCGACCTCGGACAGGGACACCAGCCGCTCTGCCGAGACGCGCGCGGTGCGCGATTGGCCGGAGCTTGCGATTGGCCCGGTCACACCGGGAATGTCGATGGAATAGTCCGATCCGCTGAGCGACAGGGAATAGGTCCAGAACCCAAAGGGCATTGTGCCCGACAGGCTGTAGGAATTGCCGACCGGCGCATCGGGTCCAAAGGAAAAGGCGCCCGGTTCCATGCTGCGCGAATAGGTCAACGTCCAACTGTCGTTGAGGCCAAGCAGGTTGTCGTACGCGAACGTGGTTCCGAAATTATAGACACCCGTGGAGGGTGTTCCGCGATCATCAACGGAGATGTTGCCCGACAGGCGCGGACCCTGCGCGATCTGTACCGCCACGACGCTATCGCCCGGCTCGGCGCCGGGAAGCAGCTCGCTTGTGGCGTCGCTCGACGGCAGACGATTGATCTGCGCGATGCCCTGTTCCAGCCGTCGCAATTCCAGTGGTCGGCCTTCCATCTGCGGGAAGGCCGTGACGGCCCGACGGGGCGCGGGCGTGCCGTTTTCTGCGACCACAATCTCGGACACGCGGCCTTCGACGACCGAGATTTCAAGTTCGCCGTCGGACAAATCCTGTTCCGGCAAATAGGCGCGCGCCGCGATATAGCCCGCATCCACATAGGCCAGCGTCACCGCCTCCAACATGGCGTTGAGCGCTTCCAGCCCGACACAGCCCAAAAGGGGCGAAAACTCTGCCTGCAGCGACGCCTCGGGCAGAAGTGTCACGCCTGTCAGCGTCACGCGGTCCACGTCAAAGCAGGTCTGGGCCAGTGCAGCAGATGGGGCCATCGCAAGGGCGATGGCGGTGGAGGCCAGTCGATTATTCAAAGGTTTGTCTCGCGTCTTCAAAGGCTGCCATGGCAGCCGTGAACCCCCGCAGGGAGAAGCTGATGCGCACCGTTTCGCCTTCGACAAGGCTCAGTGCAGCTTCGGCGGTGATGCCGCGACGGAAGCTGCTTAGAACGCCGCTATCGTCGCGTAGCAGAACCCAGCACCCTGTTTCATTGCAGTTGCGATAGCGCACGCGCCGTTCGCCGGTGCCGTCCACGCGCAGGCCGAAATCTGCAGGCAGGTAGACGTCGAGGGGGACCTGAAACAGGACGACAAGCCCGCTATCGGCGGGCGCAACGGACACGGCCATCACGTCTTGCAGGCCGTCGCCGTAAGCCACCTGCACGCGCTGCCAGACCCGGCAACTGTCCGCGCTGTTGCCCGGGCAGGACATGCGCCAATCCTCAAACGCCGCTACGGCGGGGGCGGTGTCGTCTTGCGCCGTGGCGGGTGGTGCAATGGGGATCAGGCAGGCTGCACCGAACAGGGCCATCGGCAAAGCGACCCTCACGCGCACAATGCGCCATAGTTTGGAAAAGCAGCTGTTCATGGACCCGCGTCAACGTTCTGTTAACGACCTTTGAAAGCGGCCTTCTCCGCGCGAAGTCAACGCGTCTTGAGGGAAATAGGCGGCAATGCGCCGGGGTGCACAAGGGTGCTGCGCTTCGGCAACACCGACGGTCAGGTTTCGTAGTTGGACCCATGACCGACCTACATATGAGCGCTGGACCTATCCGCTTTGAAGGGCAAGCCTATCGAATCGCTTTTTCGGCCGCACGCGTACTAAAACCTCCGCAAAATCCGCAGGTTACGCAAAGCGGGTGCCGCGCCAAGGCTTTGTCGGTGGGGTGGTCGATGGCAGTAGAACCAGGGGGCAATCCTAGATGACGGCCTCAAACAATGCGCGCAGGTTGGTGTCGGTCAGCTCCACCGGGTTTCCGCCACAAGACGGGTCCCGCAAAGCGCCCGCGACGAGGTCATCCATGCGGTCAGCCGTGACACCCATATCGGACAGTCTGCGGGGAATGCCCAGGCTGTCATTGAACCCCTGCACGAAGGCGCAAAAACCATCAAAGCCCCCGTCGACGCCGAGGTAGCTGGCGGCCGTATCGAACCGGTCGCGGATCATCGGAGCGTTCAGGTCCAGCACAGCGGGCATACACACGGCATTGGTGGTGCCGTGATGGGTGCCGAAGATCGCGCCGACCGGATGGCTGAGGGCGTGAATGGCCCCGAGGCCCTTTTGAAACGCCGTGGCGCCCATGGCGGCGGCGCTCATCATCTGGGCGCGGGCCTCGATATCC
The DNA here is from genome assembly GCA_947489665.1 of uncultured Roseicyclus sp. Lineage (GTDB taxonomy): Bacteria > Pseudomonadota > Alphaproteobacteria > Rhodobacterales > Rhodobacteraceae > Gymnodinialimonas. The sequence continues at coordinate 471,052 of CANLEH010000001.1, forward strand.
GAACCATCGGCATAGGCGCGAGGCAGGTTTTCGATCACCAGGCGCATGCCTTCCAACGCGATGCCCTGGCTCATCGGGTGGTAGTGCGGGCTGGAGAAGGCCTCGACGCAATGGGCGAAGGCATCCAGGCCGGTCCCTGCGGTGATGGCGGGCGGCATGCCAACGGTCAGCTCCGGGTCGCAGATTACGACGGCGGGCAGGACCTTGGGGTGGAAGATGATCTTCTTCTCATGTGTTGCGCTGTCGGTCAGCACGGATGCGCGGCCAACCTCGGACCCGGTGCCAGCGGTCGTTGGCACGGCCACGATCGGGGCGATGGCGTCTGCATCTGCGCGGGTCCACCAATCGCCGATATCCTCGAAATCCCAGACGGGGCGCGTCTGGCCTGCCATGAAGGCCACCATCTTGCCGAGATCGAGGCCGGATCCGCCGCCGAACGCGATCACGCCGTCATGGGTGCCGGCGCGGTAGGCCTCCAGCCCCGCTGCAAGGTTCACCTCATTCGGGTTTGGATCCACCTCGGCAAAAAGCGCGCGGCCAAGGCCCGCCCGGTCGAGCACATCCAACGCTTGAGCGGTGATGGGCAGGCTGGCCAAGCCCCGGTCCGTGACCAGAAGGGGCCGTTTCATGCCCGCTTGTGCGCAGGCTTCGGCCAGCTCCGCGATGCGACCGGCGCCGAAGCGGATTGCGGTGGGGTAAGACCAGTTCCCAGTCAGGCTCATCTCAAGTCACCTTCTTCAGATGGTAGGATTTGGGGCGCGTCAGATTGTGGTAGCCGATCACGGACAAGCCGCCGCCACGCCCGGTATTCTTGCAGCCCGTCCAGCACAGGCCGGGGTCGAGGTAATCGGCGCGGTTCAGGAAGACGGTGCCGGTTTCGATCCGGTCGCCCACACGCGCGGCGCGGTCCACATCTGACGTCCAAAGGCTGGCGGTCAGGCCGAATTGGCTGTCGTTCATCAGGGCGATGGCTTCGGCATCATCCTTGACGGGCATGATGCCGACCACCGGCCCGAAGCTCTCGTCCCGCATGACGCGCATCTTGTGGGTCACGTTCGTGAGGATTTGCGGACTCAGATAGGCGCCGCCATCGTCTGCCGCGAAGGGTTCGATATGGGTGGTTGCGCCATCTGCCACGGCCTCGGCCACCTGCGCCCGCACCTCGTCGGCGAAGCGCACATTGGCCATTGGCCCGAGCGTCGTGGCCTCTTCCAATGGGTTGCCCAGAACGTAGTCGTTCACGATGGCGACAGCCTTTTCGACAAAGGCATCGTGGAGGCTTTCATGCACGTAAATCCGTTCGATCCCGCAGCAGCATTGGCCGGAATTGAACATCGCACCGTCGATCAGCGTGTCGACCGCAGCATCGAGATCGGCATCGTCCATGACGTAGCCCGGGTCCTTGCCGCCAAGCTCAGTGCTGACGCCCGTAAACGTGCCTGCCGCCGCACGTTCCATCGCCGCACCACCACCGACGGAGCCGGTGAAATTGATGAAGTCAAAGGCATTGCCAGCGATCAGGTCCGACGTGGTGTCATGATCGAGGAAGATATTGGCGAAGACGTCCTCCGGCACGCCAGCGCTGTGGAAAGCCTGTGCCATGCGTTCGCCCACCAGCAGCGTTTGCGTGGCGTGTTTCAGCACAACCGCATTGCCCGCGATCAGCGCGGGCGCGACGGTGTTGATGGCGGTCATGTAGGGGTAATTCCATGGCGCTACGACAAAGACGACACCGTGCGGGATACGCTTGATGTAGCGGCGGAAGGTGGCATCCTCGCCCACCTCGATGTCGGCCAGCGCCTCTTCCGCAATCTGCGCCATGTGGCTGGCGCGTTCGTTGAACCCGCCGAATTCCCCGCCGTAGCGCACTGGGCGGCCCATCATCCGGGCCAGTTCCGGCACGATCTGGTCATTCATCGCACCGATGGCCGCCACGCCCGCCATGACGAGGTCGATCCGCTCCTGCAGGGGGCGGGCGGCCCACGCGGCCTGCGCCGTTCGTATGGCGGCGATCTGGATCTTGGCGGCGTCGATGGAGGCGGTCTCGCGTTCCGCAAAAACCGAGCCGTCGATGGGTGAAATGCAGCGCAACACGCTCATGGTGCTTCGTCCTTTGCAATCGGCTGGCCCGCGATGAACAGGAACGGTCCGTGGATCAGGTGGAATTCACGTTGCCCGTTGGCACGCGGCCCGGGTGCGTCACGATGGGAGGCGGGCAATTGTTGAATGGCCTGCTCACGCTCGGCCCATAGGGCGTCGACGTCATCGCAATCCATGTAAATCACCAACTGCCGGGAGGGATCATCCATGTCCGCATCTGGCGGTGCGTTGATGAAATGCACACCTGCATCACCGCGTTCGCAATAGGCGTGCCCCTCGCGCCTGACGAGTGTCTCAAACCCGAGGCAGTCTTTGACAAAGGCGCAAGCCGCGTCGATATCAGCGACCGGCAGGACCGCATTGGCCGTTCTGATCATGCCTTCTCGAACCCCCGTTTGATCTCATAGTCGGTGACGGCGCGGTCGAATTCCTCGATCTCCCACTCGGCGGCGCGGGCATAGTGGTCGATCACCTCGTCACCCATTGCGGCCCGCAACATCGCGGATCCAGTGAGCGCCGCGCGCGCATCGCGCAGGGTGGTGGGGATGTGGGTTGTATCGGATGTCTCATAGGCGTCGCCGCTGAATGGGTCCTCCAGCGACAGGCCCTCATCAATCCCGGCAAGGCCGCAGGCGAGCATCGCGGCGAGGCCGAGATAAGGGTTCATGTCGGCGCCCGGGATGCGGCATTCGACGCGCACACCTTTCGTGCCATCGCCCACCAGGCGGAAGGCGGCGGTGCGGTTGTCGACCGACCAGACGATGCGCGTGGGCGCGAAGGTGCCCTTTGAGAACCGCTTGTAGCTGTTGATGTAGGGCGCAAGGAAACAGGTGACGTCTGGCGCGTATTTGAGGAGGCCTGCCATGTAGCTGTCCATCAACGCTGATTTGGCAAGCGGGCGGTCGGGGTCGTGAAAGGCATTCTCGCCATCCCGGAACAGCGATTGGTGGATATGGGCGGCGGAGCCGACGCTGTCGGCGGAAAGCTTGGGCAGGAACGTGGCCGCAAATCCCTGCCCATGCGCGATTTCCTTCACCGCATGTTTGGCCAGCGTGTGGTGATCGGCACAGCCGAGCGCATCGGCATACTTGATATTCAACTCTTCCTGACCGGCCTCAGCCTCGCCCTTGGTGCCTTCAACCGGCACGCCCATCGCGCGCAGGTGATTGCGGATCGGGCGCATAACAGGCTCTTCCTTGGAGGTTTGGAAGATGTGGTAATCTTCATTGTAATGGCTGATCGGTTGCAGGTTCTGGAACCCGTTATCGGCGATTTCGTCATGGGTGCCGCGGAACAGGAAGAATTCCAGCTCGGTCGCCATGACGGGCGAAAGGCCCATCGCCTCGGCCCGTGCGATCTGGCGTTTCAGAACCTCGCGCGGGGCGTGGGGGACGGGGGCGTGTGTGTGATGATCCAGCACGTCGCACAGAACCATGGCGGTGCCTTCGAGCCATGGCACAGGCCGGAGGGTGGACAGGTCGGGCCGCATGACATAATCGCCGTAGCCCCGTTCCCAGCTGGACGATGCATAGCCATCTGGTGTCGCCATGGCGAGGTCGGTGGCCAACAGGTAGTTGCAGCAATGCGTCTCATCCTCGGCGATGTCGAGGAACGCCTCGGCATGGAAGCGCTTGCCCATCAGCCGGCCCTGCATGTCAATCATGCAGACAAGAACGGTATCCACCGCGCCCGAGGATATCTGCGCTTTCAGCGCCTCGAAGGACAAAATGTCAGCCATGTCTCAACCTTCTGATGGGGCATTGGGGCCCGATGCTGTGCCGGGCCCCGATGGTTGCTTTAGCTGTAGCGGTATGGGCGGCCAGCGGCCTCCATATCTGCGTTGTACTGGCGCAGGATTTCAACCACGCGTGCCTTGATCGGGCTTTCTGCGGCGATTTCGTCCCAGAAGGCGACGGCGGCCTGTTCGACCTGGGCCCATTCCTCATCGGGGATGGTCGTAAGCTCCATCTTGTCGCCATTCACGCGCAGGCTGGCCTCGCCCCCCCAGTACCACCACTGCCGGTAGTAGTGCGACTGATCACAGCACACGCGGAAGAGCGTTTGCAGATCCTCGGGCAGTTCGTTCCAGCGATCCATATTGGCGAAGAACGAGCCTGCCCATGCGCCCGAGATGTTGTTGGTGAGGAAGTAGTTGGTCACATCCGCCCAACCGACCGTGTAGTCTTCGGTGATGCCGGACCATGCGATACCGTCCAGCTCGCCCGTTTGCACGGCGACCTCGATGTCTTCCCAAGGCAACGTCACCGGCACGACGCCGAATTGTTCGAGGAAGCGTCCAGCGGTGGGGAAGGTGAAGACTCGCTTGCCTTGCAGATCTGCGAGGCTGCGGATCGGGTCAACGGTGGCGAAGTGGCAGGGGTCCCAGGACCCAGCGGAGATGTGCTTTACGCCGACGGCGGAATATTCCTCATCCCAGATCTCGTTCAGGCCGTATTGGTTGAACAGCACCGGCACGTCGAGAGAGTAGCGCGAGGCGAAGGGGAAGTAGCCGCCGAAAACGGTCACGTCGGTGGGCGAGGCCATCGAGTCATCGTCTGACTGAACCGCATCAATCGTGCCACGCTGCATGGCGCGGAACAGTTCGGACGTTGGCACAAGCTGATCGGCGTAGAACAGTTCGATCTGCATCCGGTCACCCGCAATCTGGTTGAACATGCGGATCGCGGGGTCGATCACATGCTCGGCCAAAGCCGGGCCGGCATAGGTCTGCATCCGCCATGTGATCGTGCTTTGCGCAATTGCTGGCGTCGCCAGCGGGGCAGCGGCTGCGCCCACGGCAGCGGTTTGTAGAAACTTACGTCTGGTGGTCATTTGATAGTCCTCCGTTGGGTTTCAAAAAATGCCCGCTCCCCGGGTCTTATTCGTTAATTTCCATAGACATAGCCCGGCAGCCACAGGGCGATTTCGGGGAAGGTCATGATCAGGGCAAGCGCCACGACCATGACCCCGACAAAGGGCAGGATCGAAACATAGATGTCGCGCAGCGTAATCTCGGGCGGGGCCATCGCGCGCATCAGGAACAGGTTGTAGCCGAAGGGCGGCGTCATGTAGGCGATCTGTGTGGTGATCGTGTAAAGGACGCCGTACCAGATCAGATCGAAGCCCAACTCGCCGACCAGCGGCACGTAAAGCGGCGCCACGATCACCAGCATCGCGGTGTCGTCCAGAAACGTGCCCATCACGATAAAGCTGAGCTGCATGAGGATCAGGATCACCCAGGGGCTGAGGCCGAGTTGCTGGGTAAAGAGGCCCTCAATCGCTTCAACCGCGCCGAGGCCATCGAAGATCGCGCCAAAGCCAAGGGCGGCGAGGATGATCCACATGAACATGCACGAAATGCCGAGGGTTTTGCGAACCGAGGCCTCGAACACGGTCCAGGTCAGGCGGCGCTTGAGGATGGCGGCGAGAAGCGCTGTCAACGCGCCAACCGCGGAGCTTTCGACGAGCGAGGTCCAGCCTTTCACGAAAGGCACCATCATGGCGGCGAAGATCAGCAGGGGCAGAAGGCCGGCCAGGAGCAGGCGGAATTTCTCGGCCCTCGGCACGTCACCCGCTTCGGGCAAAGCTGGGCCCAGTTCCGGTTGCCGTTTGCAGCGCAACCAGATGTAGAGGATGAACATCCCCGCCATCATCAGGCCCGGCAAAACACCCGCCAGCCAAAGCTGGCCCACAGGTTGTCGGGCGATCATTGCATAAAGCACCAGCACGACTGAGGGCGGAACGAGGATGCCGAGCGACGAGCCCGCCTGCACCACGCCCGTGACCATGCGCTTGTCATAGCCCCGGCGCAGAAGCTCGGGCAGGGCGATTGTGGCCCCGATGGCCATGCCTGCCACGCTCAGACCGTTCATCGCCGAGATCAGGACCATCAGGCCAATCGTGCCAATCGCCAACCCGCCATTCACCGGCCCGAACCAGACGTGGAACATGCGGTAGAGATCGTCGGCCAGCCTGCTTTCGCTCAGCACGTAGCCCATGAAAATGAACATCGGCAGGGTCAGAAGGGGATACCAGCTCATCAATCGCATGGTGGCCGCAAAGGGGATTTCCTGCCCACCTGTGCCATAAAGTGTAATCGCCGCGATGGCGGCAATGGCTCCAATCGCTCCGAAGACGCGCTGGCCGGTGAACAGCATCAGCATCATCGAGGTGAACATGAAGATGGCGATATATTCCTGGCTCATGCCTTCGCCTCCGCCCAGTCGAGGCCGCGGATGCGGGCGATGTCTTTGCAGAGCTCAGACAGGGCCTGCAGCAGCATGAGGACGAAGCCCACAAGCATGATGGTTTTTACCGGCCAGAGGTAGGGCCGCCATGCGGTAGGGGAGCGCTCAAGCCGTCCGATTTCCTCGCTGCCGGTGAGCAGGCCCGCGAAGAATGAAACCGGCTCTAGCCCCCAATAGCCGAGCGAATAGGACAGCGAGCCGAGCGCGCCGTAGATCAGCACACAGAGGTAGAAGATCAGAAACAAAACGGTCAGCGCGTCGATGGTCGCTTTCCGGCGCAGGGACCAATTGCCGTAGAACAGATCCATCCGCACATGGCTGCCCATCTGTATCGCGTAGGGCCCGCCGATTACGTAATAGGCGACCATGGCGAATTGCGCGGTTTCCAGCGTCCAGTTCGCAGGGGTGAAGAAGGTCTTCGAGACGGACGACCACAGCAAGATCCCCATGATCACGAAGATGCCCCACATCGCCACCCTGCCGATGCCGTGGTTCATCGCATCGACGATGCGGACAAAGCGGTGCATCGCGTTCATCCCAGCACCTCCGCGCGGGCCGCGCGCAATATGCCCTCTAGATGCTGCGCCATCGCCTTTGCGGTCTCTGGCGTGTCGATCAGGTCATTTCGCACCTCGACCATGACATTCGCCAACCCGCGCGCGTCCCCATGCAATTGCAGGGTGTGGGTCACGCCGTCCCTGGCCGAATAGGGTGCGTTCAAGGCGGATTTGTATTCTGCGGTCGTGGCCTCAGCCCGCAAGGCGGCCTGCGCCAACCGGTCATCGCGATCGCAGAGATAGCCGATATCGACGCTGCGTTGCTGGCCGTTATAGACCGGCGTGAAACTGTGGATGGTCACAAAGGCAGTGTCCGGGGGTGCGCCTGCCAAAAGCTTTGAAACCGCGCCGTGGAACGGCTGGTGGACCAGATCGTAGCGCGATTTGCGGTCTTCATCGCTGAGCGACGCGTTCCCGGGAACCGCGAACACCTCGCTTTGCGCGGGAATGCAATCGGCGGAACTGAGCGGGCGGTTGCAATCGTAGACGAGGCGCGAGACCTCGCCCATGACCAGCGGAGCATTCAGCCGGTCGGCCAGTGACATCGCAAGATCCGCCGCGCCAATGTCCCACGCCACATGGGAGAAGCGCGCATCCTCGGACAGGCCAAGCTGTGCAAGATGGTCGGGAATGCGGGCCGAAGCATGTTCACAGACCAGCACGAAATCCAGCGGCCGGTCGGCGCCGTGCAGCGTGACAACCGTTCCAAAGTCGTGACCCGTGTCTTGAAGACTCACCCCCATGTATGAAATGATCACTACATGGCCTAGCGCTCTGTCAAGAAAATTTCTGAACGGAATTGTTCAAGCGATACCGGAGTGAATAAGATTTCATCATCTGCCCCAGAAGCGCCCCTGATCCGGGATCTGATCCGCGAACGGCAAGCTGATCTGACGGCGTCTGAGCGGCGGCTGACTGCGCTTTTGCTGGACGATTCCCTGGTGGTTGGCCTGCAATCCATCACTCGGCTGGCCGAGAATGCGGACGTGTCGACACCCACCGTTGTGCGCCTTGCCCGCAAGCTGGGCTTTGGCGGCTTCCCTGATTTTCAGGACGCCATTCGCGAGGAAATCGCGGCCCGGATGAAGGAGCCGTTGGCGAAGCTTGACCCGGAACTGGGGTCTGAGCGGAAGGATCACATCGTCAGCCGGTTCGCCCGCGCCATGTCAAAGAACATCAATGCAACCATCGATCGCCTTGATACGGAGGAGTTTGATCAGGTCGTGCGCCTGCTGTCGGACGTGAACCGGAGGGTGTCCGTGCTGGGCGGGCGCATCTCACGCTCGAACGCACATTATTTCTTCAACCATCTGCAGATCATCCGTCCCGGTGTGACGTTGATGGATTCCTCGCCCAGTGTCTGGCCGCAGGCGCTTCTGGATATGGACGCGCAGTCGGTTCTGGTCGTGTTCGATATCCGCCGCTACGAGAAGGAGCTTGACCGCCTTGCCGCACAGGTCGCGGCGCAGGGAGGAACGGTTGTGTTGTTCACGGATCAATGGGGCTCACCCATTGAGCGCAACGCGGCGCATTGCTTTCGCACGATGGTCGAAGTGCCATCCAGCTGGGACTCGACGCTGGCGATCAACTTCCTGCTGGAAGCCATGGTCGCAGCCATCCAGGCGGCGTGTGGCAGCACAGACCGCCTGCGCGCCCTGGAAGACATCATCGGGGATTCCCGCATCTTTCGCGGTGGGCGGGATTGAAATTCGCATGGCCAAAGGCCGCCTGTTGGAAGATAAACGGGCCATGAAAAGGGCCAGTCCCAACATTCGATCCACGACCTCAAACGGGCGCATCCACCATGACCAACCCTTGCATCATTTGCGTGGCTATCACCGGATCGCTGCCCCGGAAGGAGGATAACCCGGCGGTTCCGATTACGGTGGCCGAGCAAATCGAAAGCGCGCATGAGGCGTTTGAGGCCGGCGCCACGATCTGCCATGCCCATGTGCGCAATGACGATCAGACGCCGTCCAGCGATCCGGCCAAATTTGCGGCCCTGAAGGAGGGATTGGAACAGCACTGTCCGGGCATGATCATCCAGTTTTCAACCGGTGGTCGGTCGGGTGCGGGGCGCGAACGCGGCGGCATGCTGCCGCTCAGGCCCGACATGGCCTCCCTTTCCGTGGGATCAAACAACTTCCCCACGCGCGTCTACGAAAACCCACCGGATCTGGTGGATTGGCTTGCCGCCGAAATGATCGAACATCAGGTAAAGCCCGAGATCGAGGCCTTTGACCTGAGCCATATCCTGAAGGCAAAAGAGATGGCTGAGACGGGCCAGCTTGCGGGCACGCCATACGTTCAATTCGTGATGGGTGTGAAAAACGCCATGCCTGCGGATCGTGCGGTCTTCGATTTCTACGTGCAAACGGTTCATCGGCTGTTCGGAAAGGATGCGCCGTGGTGTGCCGCAGGTATCGGCGCCAATCAGATCAAGCTGAATGAATGGTCCATCGCGGCAGGCGGCCATGCGCGCACAGGGTTGGAGGATAATGTCCGCCTTGATCGCGCGACCTTGGCGCCGTCGAACGCCGCGCTGGTGGCCCGGACCGCTGAACTCTGCGCCGCCCATGATCGCCCCGTCGCAACCCCTGCCCAGGCGCGGGACATTTTGGGGCTCAGCTAGTGCCCTGCGCTGCGAGCAGGCCGACCTGATCCCGCCAGCGGGCCGCATAGTCTGCCAGAGCGTCGGGAACGCGCGCAGGCACGATAGGATCGTGCGCTGGCTGCTCATAAGTCGGTCCATCCACAAGCAGCGCGGCACCCACACTTGTTCCGGTGCGCCCCGCGACAGCAACGACCGGTGACCCGGTCACCGCCGCGAGCATCGTCGCATAGGCCCTGTTCGCGGAAAACGGACCCTCCAGCACGATGTCACCCCGATGCCCCGTCAGGTCGAGGCAGACGGACGTGACCATGGCGCAGTAGAACGACGCCGCAATCTGGATCACATTTTCATCCACGGGCTGCGTGCCACCCACCCATCCACCCAACTGCCCCTTGAACGGCCCGGTATCCGGCGCGAAGGCGGGGTGCAGCATAATCTGCTCGGTCAGGACTGTGTTGAGGGCGGTGTCAGTCTGATCTGCTGCGGGGTTCGGGCAAATGCTCTCGAACTCCCGCCCACCCATGAACCGGGCCGAGGGGACGGGATCGCCTTTGGCGGACACGTTCATCAACGTGTCACGACCGGCGTCCAAAGCCACGGGCGCGCCGCCGATGGTCATCGTAATGATCCAGGTGCCGGTGGAAACGACAGAAAACGGCGCGGTGCGCGACAGCAGATGTGGCAGCAGCGAGGCGTTGGAATCGTGGACCCCACATGTGACGGGCGTTGTCACCGGCATGCCTGTTTCCTGCGCAACCGCTGGGGTCAAATGGCCGAGGGTGTCAGCAGGCGCGTGAACCGGCGCAAGCTTGTCGGCGATGCCCAGGGTGCGGGTCAGGTCCGAAAACCGCCCCTCATGCGGAAGCCACAGGTCCGTGTGACACCCCAATGAGGTCACATCCGTCGCAGTCACACCCGTCAGCAGATAGGCCCAATATTGTGGGTAGGTCACAATCTGTGCTGCCCTGTCCCGAAGATCAGGGTCTTGCGCGAACATCCAATGCAGTTGCGCGCCCACATTCAATCCGCCTGCCAGTTTGGGCGAGCCAGTGGCGACAAAGTCGGGCCTGATGGCGGCATAGGTATCTGCGGCATCGTCGGGGCCGGGATGTTCATAATCCAGCATGGGGGCGGCCAACCCACCGTCCGCGCCCAACAGAACGATGGATGCGCCATGGGCCGTGATCGAAATTGCGTCGACCCCGTGCGCCCGATGGAAGTGCGCCAGAGATGTCTTCAGAAAGTCCCAGTGCCCCGCGAGATCGAAATGCGGCCAGGGCGGGCCGGGCCGCACAACATTGGGCCGGGTCACAACGGCGATCTCGGTCAGCGTTTCGCGATCCACCAGGGCCAGCTTGGCATTGGTCTTGCCGATGTCGATCACGGCGACATGGGTCATGGCAGGTGAAACACCGGCACCAGCGGCGTGGCCACGGGCGCGTTGTCGGGGTGTGTTTCCATGATGTCAGCCATATGTGCCCACCAGCGTTGCATCACGGGATGGTCGGGCAGGGCGTCCATGCCGTGATCCTCAGATCGCCAAAGCACGCCGAACAGGATGTTCGTCTCGGGATCAAGGTGTATGGAATAATCGCTTACCCCGGCCTCGTGCAAAAGCGTCACAAGCTCGGGCCAGATCTCATCATGGCGCTTACGGTAGTCTTCAAGGCAGCCGGGGTTCAGCTGCATCTTGAATGCATATTTTTCCATTTTCCGCTCCGTCATGGGCGCCACATGGCCCAGAGCCGGGGCAGGGCGATGACACCGATCAACAGGCAGCCGATGAAAATCGACATGACGATCCCCGGCACGTTCAGCAGCCCAAGCCCGAAGGTCACAAGCCCCATGACGAAAGCCGCAATCACCACGCCGGGGATGGACCCGGACCCGCCCAGAATATTGACACCGCCCAGAACGACCATGGTGACAACTTCAAGCTCCCACCCCAGTGCGATCGTGGGCCGTGTCGACCCCAGCCGCGATGTCAGGCAGACCGCAGCCACACCCGCCATCAGGCCCGTCAGCAGGAACAGGATGAACTTCACCCGGGCCACCTTGATGCCTGAGAACAGCGCACCGGTGGGATTGTTGCCAATGGCATACACTGCGCGCCCGAAATTCGTGCGATGCAACAGCACGTAGTAAACTAGGGCGAGCCCCGCGAAGAGGACGAATTCGAAGGAAATCACCCAGTAGACATAGCCTTGCCCAAAGAAGCTGAAATCGCTGGGATAGCCGCGGAACCCCTGATCACCGAGCACGATGTACGAGATGCCGCGAAACAGGCTCATCGTACCGATGGTCACGACGATGGAAGGCAGTCCAAGGCCTGTTACAAGCAAGCCGTTGAACGCACCGCAAGCCAGCCCTGTTGCCAGCCCGATCACCACCAACCCCCAGGTGCCCACATCAAATTGCAACGCATACCCCATGGCCGTGGAGGCCAGTGCAATGATCGAGGCGACCGACAGGTCGATCTCGCCTGCAATGATCAGCAGCGCCATGGCAAAGGCGATCATCGCCTTCTCGGTGAAGTTGAAGGTCGCGTCGCTGAGGTTCCAGGCGTTGAGGAAGTAGGGCGACAGGAAGCTGTTGGTGATGAAGATCGCGATGGCGACAGCCAGCAACAGCGTTTCCCAAGATTTGAAGGCCTTGAGCGCCGGGCTTTGCAGGCGGTCGGGAATATTGCGTGTAGTGTCGGGGATCGATGCGCCTGACGGGGTCATGTCGCTCATGCTTGGGCCTCCTGCTCGGCGCGTTTGAGGATGATGCGGCCCTGCCTGCGCCCCGCGCGCGCGTTGAACGCAACCGCGATCACGATGGCCGCGCCCGAGATGGCCAGTTGCCAGAAGGGGGAGATGCCCACGACAGGCAGCGCGTTCTTTATGATGCCCAGAAACAGCGCCCCAAGGACCGCGCCCATGATCGTGCCTGCCCCGCCTGCAATGGCGATGCCGCCAATCACGCAGGCCGCGACAACCTCCAACTCGAACCCGCGCGCGATATCGACATAGGCCACGGAGTAGCGTGCCACCCAAAGATAGCCGCACAGACCCGAGAGTGTGCCGGACAACACGAACGCCCAGAATTGCGTCCGCCCGACATTGAGCCCGGTGTAAACCGCCGCATTCGGATTGCCGCCCACGGCGTAAAACGCGCGGCCAAGGGGCGTGCGTGCCACCATGACCAGCAGGGCCACGGTTGTCAGAATGGCAATCCAGGCAAGTACGGGCAGGCCGAGGATATCGGTTCGGGGGAAGCCAGTGAACGCGGCGCTCATCTCATGGGCATTGACCCATTGGCCATCGGATATCACGAAAATGATGCCGCGATAGATCGTCAGCGTGCCAAGTGTGACGACAATGGGCGGGATGGAGAGCTTCCAGACCAGAATGCCATTGAACGCCCCAAGAACAGCACCCAGCGCCAGCGCGACCACAAGGATCACCGGGATCGGCAGGCCCGGAAAAGCCACGTTCAGCATCGCGCAGACCATCCCCGTCAGCGCGAGGTTGGAGGCGACCGACAGGTCGATGCAGCGCGTCAGGATCACCACCGCCTGCCCAAGGGCAAGGATGATCAGGGGTGAAGTGTCGGTCAGCACATCAACCAGATTGCCGGGTTGGATAAAGGCCGGGAAGCGGCTGGCGATCAGCGCCAGAAGTGCCACGATTACGCCCACCAATAGTGCCTCGCGCGATTTCAGAAGGCGGGTCATGGGGCCTCTCCTATTCCGGCGGCATGGCGGACAAGGGTTTCCGGGGTCAGGTCTTCGCCCGCCAACTCAGCCGCAATCAGCCCCTCCCGCATCACCACCACACGGTCGGACATGCCGAGGATTTCGGGGATTTCCGAGCTCACCATGATCACGGCCAGCCCTTCAGCGGCGAGCTCGGCCATGAAGGCGTGAACAGCCGCTTTGGAGCCGATGTCGATGCCTTTGGTTGGTTCGTCCAGGATGATGACCTTGGGCTTCGTGGCCAGCCACTTGGCGATGACAACCTTCTGCTGGTTGCCCCCTGAAAGGTTGCCCACATCCTGATCCAAGGCGGCCGCGCGCAGGTCGAGCCGTTCGGTATAGCCGCGCGCAAGGTCGAATTCGCGGGCCAGCTTCAAAAAGCCACTGCGCGAGGTCTGGCCGAGGGAGGGCAAGGTCACGTTCTGGAAGATCGGCAGGCCCAGGATCGCGCCTTGCTGACCGCGATCCTCGGGTACGTAGACGATGCCGTTTGCAATCGCGTCCGCGGGGGACCGGATGGTACGGGTCTCGCCGTCAATCGTGAGGGTTCCAGCCGAAGGCCGGGTGATGCCGAAAATGGCCTGCATCAACTCCGACCGGCCTGCACCGACCAGACCGTAAAAGCCCAGGATTTCGCCGGCCCGCAGCGACAGATCGATGCCGTCGAATTCCGTGGGATGGGCGAAGCCCGTGATGCGCAGGACCTCGTCGCCGGCTTGGTGATCACGGTCCGGAAAGATCTGATCCACGGCCCGGCCGACCATAAGCTGCACAAGGTCGCCCTCGGTCACATCCGCCATCAGGCCAGCGCCCACATGTTCGCCGTCGCGAAAGACGGCGTAGCGGTCGGCGATGCGGAAAATCTCATCGAACTTGTGCGAGATGAAGAGGATCGCGCGCCCTTCCGCCTTCAGGCGGTCGACCAGATCGTAAAGCTCTTCAATTTCCTTCTGCGACAGGGCGGCTGTGGGTTCATCCATCACGACGACACGGGCATCGACGGACAGGGCCCGCGCGATGGCCACAAGGTGCTTGTTGGCAATGCCAAGGTCTTTGAGCGGAGTCGTCGGGTCCAGGTTCGCGTCGATCCTGTCAAGGATTTCGGCGGCGCGGCGGTTCATCGCGCCTTTGTCGATCAGGCCGAAACGCCCGCGCGGGGCATGGCCGATGAAGATGTTTTCCGCGACCGATAGCTCATCGAACAGAACAGTTTCCTGATGGATTGCCGTGATACCTGCTGCAGTGGCGTCGTCGGCCGTGGCGAAATGAACGGGGGTGCCATCAACCTCGATCCTGCCTTCGTCGGCACGGTAGATGCCGGTCAGAACCTTGACGATTGTGGATTTGCCCGCGCCGTTCTCACCGATCAATGCGGTGACCTGGCCGGGGTAAAGCTCCAGCGACACGCCGCTGAGCGCGCGCACGCCGGGGAATGTCTTTGTCACGTCGGACAGTCGCAGCACGGGGATCTCGTGCGCCGCGTCCGCTTTGGGGGCGAGCTGTTGCATCATGTCCGTCCGAACGCTGGGGGCGCCCGGCCCGCAAGACGCGCGGACCGGGCAGGGAGAGCCGCGTTGATCAGAAGATCTCGCGGAACTGCTCGATGTTTGAGGCGTCATAAGTGAACGGCAGGGCCATGGCGCCCGTTGTGGAGTCGTCCAACTCCAACTCGCCCATGCGGCCCATCGGGATGACAGCTCCAGGCGCAGCTTCGGCCCCGTTTGCCGACAACTCATAGGCCAGCATGGTCGCGGCATAACCCAGATCAATCGGGTTCCAGATCGCGAAGGACTGCGACGCACCGGACTCGATGGCGCCCGCCATCTCGGACGGCAGGCCAAGGCCCGTCACGTTCACCTGACCGACCATGTCCTGATCGACCACAGCCTGCGCGGCGGCCACGATACCCACCGATGTCGGCGCGATGATCGCATCGAGGTCGGGATAGGTCTGCATCAGGCCCACGGCCTCACGATAGGACCGGTCGGCAAGGTCATCGCCATAGACGGTCGCCACCACCTCGATGCCCGGATAGTCGCCCATCACGGCGTTCATCTCGGCGATCCAGGTGTTTTGGTTGGTCGAGGTTGCAGTGGCCGACAGAAGCGCGACCTGCCCGCCATCGGGCAGGTGATCTGCCGCAAGCTGGATGATCGTGCGCCCGATCAGTGCGTCCGACGATGGCGCAAGGTGCAACATCCGCCCGGCTTCCGCGACACCGCTGTCAAACGAGATCACGGCAATCCCGCGCTGCATGGCGCGCTCCAGAACCGGGACCAACGCGTCGGGGTCATTGGCCGAGACGGCGATGGCATCGACGCCCTGTGCGATCAAGGAGTTGATCACCTCGATCTGCCCCTCGGCGGTGGTTGACGTCGGGCCGGTATAGATGATCTCGACATTGCCAAGCTCTTCCGCGGCTTCCATCGCGCCGTCATTGGCGGCCTCGAAAAAGCCGATCCCAAGCGCCTTCACGACCAGCGCGATGCGCACCGGATCGTCGGCATGGGCCGCACCGCCTGCCAGCATCATCGCGGCTAGCGCCGTGCCCCCGAAAATTCTGCGTGTGATACTCATGATAGTTCCTCCCTAAGAATGAGCTTTTCCGGGCATCTCAGCCCGACCCTGTCTGGGTCGCGGCATGTGGTGTGGCCACGACCAGTTTAATATCTGCCGCTTCCAGCATGGTCGCTGCGCGGTCGGAAATGCCGTCGTCGGTGATCACGACATCGATCCGCTCAAGCGGACACAGAACAAGGCTCGAGCGCTGCTCGAATTTCGAACTGTCGACGAGGACCACAAGCTCATCGGCTTGCCCGATCAGCTTTTGTTCGGCCTGGATCAGCAGGGGGTCCGCCTCCATCAGACCAAGCGGCCCTAGTCCCTGCGCGCCCATGAACATGCGTTTGGCGGCAAAGTTGCGGGTCACATCATTGTCGAACGGCGACAGAATGATGTTCTGCTCGCGGTAGATCGCACCGCCCGACAGCATGATCGTGTTCTTCGAATGCTTCAGCAAATGCTCGGCAATCGGAAAAGAATTGGTGAAAACCTGCATCCGGCGCATGGCCAGCGGGTGGACCATCTGAAAGGTCGTTGTCCCGCCGTTGATGATGATCGCGTCGCCGTCATCGCACAGCTCCACGGCCGCACGGGCAATAGCCTGCTTTTCAGCGCTGCGCATGGTTTCATTGACGGCAAAGGTGCGGCCCGCAAGGCCGACAAATTGCGGCGGGGTGATCGCCTCGGCCCCGCCCCGAACGCGGCGCAGGCGCTTTTCCATATGAAGGGTGTTGATGTCACGACGCACGGTTGCTTCCGACGCGCCGGTCAGCGCGCATATGTCGGCAACGGTGATAACGGGGCGCTCCTGAACGGCGCTGAGTATCACGTTATGGCGTTCTTTCTCGTGCATCGAATCCTCCCAGACCTGGCTCAATCGTGGATTGTGTTTTCATCATCTGTCAATCAATAAATGTCATAATCAATCATTCTGCGGCGCAGCATGATCATAAATGATCGTTTATGATTGACTTTCCGCCATGTCATTCGCAACGTAGGGAGGAATTGATGCAGGGCGCACCGCGCTCGACCGGGGAGGTCCCATGCTGGAAACCGTTGAAAAAAAGCGCCTTTTGAACAAGTGGGACGCAAGTGTTGCGACGGATATGTCCGAGTCGGAGAAGCTGCTGTATCGGTCCAATCTGTTGGGGTCGGACAAGCGGATCACCAATTACGGCGGCGGCAACACCTCGGCCAAGGTGATGGAAAACGACCCCCTCACCGGCGACCCGGTCGAGGTCCTTTGGGTCAAGGGTTCGGGCGGCGATGTCGGCTCCATCAAGATGGATGGGTTTGCCACGCTCTACATGGACAAACTGCGCGCCCTTAAAGGCATTTACCGTGGTGTGGAGTTCGAGGATGAGATGGTCGGCCTTCTGCCCCACTGCACCTTCAACCTGAACCCGCGCGCGGCCTCCATCGACACGCCCCTGCATGCTTATGTGCCGCGCAAACATGTCGATCACATGCATCCCGACGCGATCATCGCGATTGCGGCGGCGCAGGAGTCCAAGGCGCTGACGGCCGAGATTTTCGGGGACCAGATCGGGTGGCTGCCCTGGAAGCGCCCGGGCTACGAATTGGGGCTTTGGCTTGAGAAATTCTGCCACGATAATCCCGAGGCGAAGGGCGTCGTGCTGGAAAGCCACGGCCTGTTCACTTGGGATGATGACGCCCGCGCCTGTTATGAATTGACGCTGGATGTGATCCAGAAGGCGATGGATTGGTTTGACGCCAAGACGGCAGACATCCCGGCTTTCGGCGGCCTCGTCCATGACAGCCTGCCTGCCAGCGACCGGCGCAGTATTGCCGCGCGCCTGATGCCGGCGATCCGCGGCATGGTTTCGGGCCGGCAGCACATGGTGGGCCATTTCGACGACAGCACGGCCGTTCTGGAATTCGTGAATTCCGCGAACCTCAAGCCTTTGGCGGCCCTCGGCACCTCGTGCCCGGACCACTTCCTGCGCACAAAGATCTGCCCTTTGGTGGTGGAGTTTGATCCCGCCGCGCCAGATGTCGACGCCGTCCTTGCGGGGCTCCAGGCCCAGGTCGCTGCCTACCGCGACGACTACGCCGCCTATTATGACCGCTGCAAACGGCCCGACAGCCCCGCCATGCGCGACCCGAATGCGGTTGTCTATCTGGTGCCGGGCGTCGGCATGATCACCTTCGCCAAGGACAAGGCCACGGCCCGCATCTCAGGCGAATTCTACGTCAACGCCATCAACGTGATGCGTGGCGCCTCCGCCGTGTCGGAATATCAGGGCCTGCCCGAGCAGGAGGCCTTCGATATCGAATACTGGTTGCTGGAAGAGGCCAAGCTGCAACGCATGCCCAAGCCGAAATCGCTGGCCGGTCGCGTGGCGCTTGTTACCGGCGCGGCGGGTGGGATCGGCTCGGCCACGGCGGAACGCTACCTGTCCGAAGGCGCCTGTGTGGTCCTCGCAGATATTGACGCCGACGCGCTCACCAAGACAACCGAAGCCCTGGGCAAACGGTTCTCAAACGATGTCGTCCGTCAGGTTGTGATGAACGTCACCGAGGAAGCGCAGGTGTCCCGCGCGATGGAGGATGCCGCCGTAGAATATGGCGGCGCGGATATTCTTGTCTCCAACGCGGGGATCGCGTCTTCATCTCCGATTGAGGAGACGTCGCTCGCGCTTTGGCAAAAGAACATGGATATCCTCAGCACTGGCTATTTCCTTGTCAGTCGCGAGGCGTTCAAACTGTTCCGCGCGCAAGGCATGGGCGGCACGGTCGTGTTCATCGGGTCGAAGAATGCTTTGGCGGCCAGCCCGAATGCCGCCGCCTATTGCACGGCCAAGGCCAGCGAGTTGCACCTTGCCCGGTGCCTTGCGCTGGAAGGGGCGGGGGCCGGCATCCGCGTCAATGTCGTCAACCCAGATGCCGTGCTGCAAGGCTCCAAAATCTGGCAGGGCGAATGGCTGGATCAACGCGCCTCGACCTACGGCACTGACAAGGCGGGGTTGGAAGAGATGTACCGCGAACGCTCGATGCTCAAACGCTCCGTTCTGCCGCAGGACATTGCCGAAGCCGCCTATTTCTTCGCGGCCGATACCTCGGCAAAATCCACCGGAAACATCATCAACGTCGATGCGGGCAATGCCCAGGCCTTCACGCGGTAGGGGATTGTCATGAGCTATGGAAGCGCGAAGGCGCAGTTCGCGGACTGGGGTGTTGATGCCGAGGCGGCCATCGCGCGGCTCGCCACCATCCCGATCTCCATGCATTGCTGGCAGGGGGATGATGTGGTCGGGTTCGAGACGCGTTCCGGCGCGTCGGGCGGCGGTATTCAAGCCACCGGCAACCATCCTGGCCGCGCCCGCACCCCCGATGAGCTTCGGGCCGATCTGGACTTCGCCTTTAGCCAGATACCCGGCTCCCACCGGCTGAACCTGCACGCCATGTACCTCGACAGCGATGCAGATCCGGATCGTGACGAGATCGAGTACGACCATTTCGCCCCATGGGTGGATTGGGCGAAGGCGCAGGGCATCGGCCTCGATTTCAATCCGACCTTCTTCGCCCATGAAAAGGCCGACGATAATCTGACCCTCAGCCATCCAGATCCCGGCATCCGGGCGTTCTGGATCGAACATGGCCGGCGCTCGCGTGAGATTGCGGCCCGCTTCGGCGCGGAGTTGGGCAGCGCCTGTGTCAACAACATCTGGGTGCCCGACGGCTATAAGGACAACCCCGTCGACCGCATGGCAGCGCGCGCACGGCTAGAGGCGTCATTGGACAAAATGCTGTCCGAGCCCCACGACCCCGCGCATCTGCGCGACGCCGTGGAAAGCAAACTCTTCGGCATCGGGGTGGAGGCCTGCACAGTCGGCAGTCATGAATTCTACCTTGGCTACGCGATCCGCAAGGGAACGCTCCTTTGCCTGGACATGGGCCATTTCCACCCGACCGAAAGCGTATCGGACAAGCTGAGTTCCGTCGCGCTGTCGGTGCCCGAGATCCTGCTGCATGTCTCGCGCCCCATGCGATGGGACAGCGACCATGTGATCCTTCTGAACGACGACATCCTGTCGATGGCGCAGGAATTGGTCTTTGCCGACCTGCTTGACCGCACACGCATTGGCCTGGATTTCTTCGATGCCACAATCAGCCGCACCGCCGCGTGGGTGATCGGCACGCGCAACATGCAAAAAGCCCTGTTGCGGGCCCTTCTATTGCCCAAGGACCGTCTAAAAGGGGCTGAGATCCGGCTGGATCACACGACACGCCTGATGCTGACGGAAGAGGCCAAGGACCTGCCATTTGCGTCGGTTTGGCAGGAATTCTGCAGACGGCATAACGCCCCATCAGGCGCCGCGCTGATCGACGGGCTTGATCAGTACCAGTCGCGTGTGGCGGGCCGGGGCTAGGTCAAAAGTCCTGAAGCCAGAGACAGAATTCCGCTCGAACCCAGAGTATCGCGCAAGCGATGCGCGTCGGTTGGGCGCACTGGTCGGTTTTACGTCGCTATTCAGGGCAATCGGGAGGGTTTGGTAGCGGAGGAGCGCTACCACCAATCCCCCCGAGACTTCTCAGCGAAGTTTCTGATTGAGCTGTAATATCTGCTCATTTGGGCGGTTCTGTTGATTTGTTGCTGGCGCATGGTCCCGCCGGTAGAGTGCTTTCTTGAAAACCTTGCAGTGAGGGGTGGTAGCGAAATCGGAATTGGGCGACTATTGCGCAAGCAGAGAGGACCCTTCTTCCGAGATGTTTGTGACCGCAACAAAGCCAAAAGAGCTTGCCAGTGATCACGGGGGGCCAAGCCCAGGATACTTGTTCTGGATATTGCTAGGGTCGTTGCGCTACTGGCGATGGTTGTTTTCCACTTTGTCTTTGATCTTGAGGTTTTCGGTCACGTTTCTGCTGGAACGACCGGCTCAGGTTTTTGGC
Organism: uncultured Roseicyclus sp.; assembly: GCA_947489665.1. Lineage (GTDB taxonomy): Bacteria > Pseudomonadota > Alphaproteobacteria > Rhodobacterales > Rhodobacteraceae > Gymnodinialimonas. The sequence continues at coordinate 491,785 of CANLEH010000001.1, forward strand.
GCCGGGTCGCGGTGTTCTCGGCGAGTTCTTTGTGCAGCATCCTGAGCCTCGCATTTCTGCGGCTGCCTGTCCTCATCATAGCGGTGTTGGCCGTTGTGGTCTTCGTTGCACCCAATTTTGCGACGTCGACTGCGTTTGACTCGCCTTGGCTCTGGTGGACCGGACTGCAGACAGTTCCATTGCGGACAGTGGATTATGAGCCGATCTTTCCCTGGTTCGCGGCGTTCCTTGCGGGCATGGCTGTTGCCAAGCTCGCGTCGCATCTGGGCCTGTGGGAAATGCTTTCAACCAATACGTCATACCGTGGCTTCGGCGCATTGACGTTTTTCGGGCGCCATACACTTATCGTGTACCTCATCCACCAACCGATACTGATTTCGGTAGTCTGGGCTGGAACCATACTGTTCTAGGGGCACGTGCGCGCTTTGCTATTGAACGAGACGGGCGACGGTTCCTAGAGCAAGGGTCATGGCGACAAGGGCGACAAAGGTCACAGAAAACGCGGCGACGATGGGCCATATCCAAGGCTCGTGAACTGCCACTTTCGTAGTTTTTGCGGGTGCAGCCGATGTTGAACAGACCTGCAATGCCCGAACATAGAGTGGCATAGCGGGCAGAAGCACCGAGTAGAGATAGACGCCTGACAGGTTTTCGAGGAATGCGGACCGCTCCAACGTCGGAAAAACGACCCTCATGCCTTGGACCCGATCGCCTCCGAACGATCCGTAGACATCGGCCGACAAGGCGTAGATCACGATATGAAGAACGACAAAAAGAATTGGCCGGAGTAGTGCGTCCAAGGCTATGTACCGGGCGCCAAGCGACCTCCGTTCAGAGAAGGTCGCGAAGAGGAAGAAGGCCGCATAGTTCACGGCAAAGATGACAGGCAGACCGTTCGTCAGCAATTGCCGGATCAAGCGCGCCCGTGCAGCTGGCATGCTAACGAGCGTTTCCCAGAAGGCGGCAGGGGAGGTTGCGATATAGATTGGCACCAATGCGAGACAGGGCACAAGGCTGACCAGCAGGCATTTCCACGCAAATGTGGAGAAGGGAATTTGCGTGCGAAAATGGCGCTCTGGTGGCCAGAGCGCCATCTACGAGTTCAATCCATATTCAAGGGGCACGTCGTTCTTTGATGGTAGGCGTATGCGAAACTTCAACTGAAAGCGCCGCGCTCTGATGGGTCACGCAGGTGCATAGAGTGTGATTCGAGTGCCAATGGGAACCTCTTCATAGAGCTGCATGACATGATCGTTTACCAGTCTGACACATCCTGACGACGCTGCCGTTCCGATTGTCCACGGCTGCGGTGTTCCGTGGACCCGAAGATATGTATCGCGCCCTGCCGCATCGTACATGTAAAGGGCGCGTGCACCCAATGGGTTGTCAGGCCCGCCAGGAACTCCACCGGCATATGGTCCATAGACCTCTGGCTCGCGTGCAATCATGTTGGCTGTTGGCGTCCAAGATGGCCATTCTACCTTGCGGCGGATCGTGTAAGTGCCCGGCGACTGAAGCCCCGAACGGCCAACGGCCACGCCATAGCGCATCGCCGTTCCGTCGTTTCCTATGTGGTAGAGATACTTGGCAATCGGGTCCACATGGAGCGATCCTGGTTCAAGGCCATCACGATGGGTGACGCGCGTTGGCATAAAGCGCGGGTTCAAGCCCCAAGGGTTGTTTGCGTTCGGATCAGCGTCAGGACGCACGACTGTATCGTCAAAGCCAACAGCATCCTGGGCGATTGCAGGCGCTGCAAGCAATACGCCGGCAGCGCAAAGAGATCCTGCCGCAAATGTCCGGCGATCCATCATATCGTCTACCTCTTCGCACCATGACTATTGCGGCTATGACTACCCGCAAATGCCCATGTAACGAAGCTTACATACTTCACAAATCCCTCAAGATTTGCGGGCTCGGGCCGCCCCTTTTGTTCGTCGAAGTATACATGGCCGTGATAGCGACCCGAACGACGGGAACGCGCGCCAGCGTCATGCGTGGCTTTGAAAGACCGTAGTTGTGCCATCGCGCGCGACCAGCAGCGTTTCGAACGCATCTACGCGTCCGCCCATTTCCATCCCGGGCGATCCCGCCGGCATACCGGGCACAGCGATCCCGAGCGCGTCTGGCGCCGTTTCAACCAAGCGCATGATGTCGGATGCAGGAACATGCCCTTCAACGAAGTATCCGTTGATTTCAGCCGTGTGACAGCCAGCCGCTGTTTCTGGCACGCCAAGCTGGGCTTTCAGGGTCCATAGATCATCCTGATCCATTTCGATCATCGTGACATCAAATCCAGAATCCAACATGTGTTGAGCCCATGCCCCGCAACAGCCGCAAGTTGGTGAACGGTGCACCGTCAGTCGCAACGGTGTGGCCCACGCAGCCGTGGAAAGCAGGGGCAGGGTAAGTGCGGCAGCAACAAAGGTTCGACGGTCCATGTGTATCCTCAGCAGATTCTGACTTGTTGAATATATAGATAACGCACCAGTAACGGTAGCGACACCTAGGTGTGTCCGAACGCCGCGATGTCGATGGCTTCGGATCCTGCCTCGTCCAGGCAAGCATTCTCTATCTGGAGCGTCACAAAGAAGAACCCGTATTCCTCTTTCAGGAGCCGATGCGCCCGGCGCATGAGGTCGGCCGTTTCTACATCATCCGACACCCGTATATGAGAAGACATGACGCTTCGATTGCTGGTCAATGCCCATGCATGGAGGTGATGAACATCAACGACGCCGTCAAGTTTCTCCAATGCGGCGCGAACATCCGCCAGCGTGATCTCGTTCGGTGTTCCCTCCATCAGAAGGTGAAAGGCATCTTTGAGAATGCCCCAGCTAGCCCACAGCAGGACGAACCCGAATGCCATACCGAGAAGCGGGTCAATCAGCAGGAAACCGGTAAACTCAATCACCAGAGCCGTCACGACGATGAGGAGACTGCCGACGAAAGTCTGGATGATGTGCCAGAGGGCGCCCCGCGAATTCAGATCCGATTTGCTTTGACGCCAAAGAAGGCCTAGCGCAATTACTTCAGTCAGTAGGCCTCCGGCTGCGGCAAGCAACATGGGCAACGTCGGCAGATCAATGGGGTTCGTCAGGCGCGTGGAGGCCATCACGATCACCACCAACGCCATGGCAAGCAAGAAGGCACCATTCACCAATGCGCCCAGGATTTCGGCCCGATACCATCCGAAACTCCTCCGGTCGTCGGCCGGGCGTTGCGACAGCTTTCTTGCGACGAGTGCGACCAGGACACCCCCGACAGCGGAAAAGGTGTGCATCGCGTCAGAAATGACAGCGACCGATCCTGTCCAAAGTCCGATCGCCAGTTCGACGACAAAATAGATACCGGTCAGCCATGCCGAGATGCTCAAGCCTTTGCTTCCGTCCGGCATCGCATGTTGGTGACCCGCGGGCATGATGCGTCCTTTTCTACTTTCAGAGGTTGATGCGCTTCAATCGCAGGGCGTTCGCGATGACCGACACGGAGGAGAGGCTCATCGCCGCTGCGGCGATCATGGGCGATAGCAGCAGACCGAAGACGGGAAAGAGCACGCCTGCCGCGACTGGCACGCCAAGCGAGTTGTAGGCAAACGCGAAGAACAGGTTCTGCTTGATGTTGCGCAATGTGGCCTTCGCCAGTTTTCGCGCCCGCACGATCCCAGTCAGATCGCCACCCAATAGTGTGATGCCCGCACTTTCAACGGCAACGTCGGCGCCGGTCCCCATCGCGATGCCGACATCCGCAGCTGCCAGGGCGGGCGCGTCGTTCACACCGTCCCCTGCCATGGCGATCAGATGCCCGCTTTGCCGTAAATCCTCGACCAGATTTTTCTTGTCCTCAGGCAGAACCCCGGCCCGCACTTCGTCTATCCCAAGTTTGGCAGCCACGGCTTTCGCGGTGCGCTCGTTGTCCCCTGTGGCCATGATGACGGTCAGCCCGAGGTCATGCAGCGCCTTGATCGCGCCGGAAGTGGTATCTTTGATTGGATCTGAGACAGCGATGATCCCGGCAACGTTTCCGTCAATTGCAACGAACATCGCAGTCTTTCCGTCGTCGCGGAAGGTGTCCGCCTGCTCTTGAAGCTGCGATATGTCTGCGCCGATACTGGCCATCATCGCCGGATTGCCAAGGGCGACTTGGCGGTCTGACACGCGCCCAGTAACTCCCTTACCGGTGACGGCCTGGAAATCACTTGCCGACGGAGTGTTTGCGCCACGTTTCATGGCGCCTTCGACGATGGCTTCGGCAAGGGGGTGTTCTGATCCGCGTTCCAATGCGGCAGCAAACGTCAGGAAGTCTTCTTCGGTGATCCCTCCGGTTGCAACGACATCTGTCAGGGTCGGCTTTCCGAGGGTTAGCGTTCCGGTCTTGTCGACAATCACGGTGTCTATTCGCGCCATCCGTTCAAGCGCCTCTGCATCCTTGATCAGAACCCCGGCTTGTGCCCCGCGTCCCGCAGCGGTGGTAATCGAAATCGGGGTTGCAAGGCCCAAGGCACAAGGGCAGGCGATGATGAGCACCGACACGGCAGAAGCGAAGGCGAAGGTCAGGGCAGGGCTTGGGCCGAATGTCAGCCACGCAAAAAACGCAGCCAGTGCGATCAGAACGACGGTTGGAACGAAGATCGACGAGACCCGGTCGGCCAGGCCCTGAATGGGCGCGCGCGAGCGGCGCGCGCCGGCGACCATATCCACAATTTGCGCCAACACCGAATCGCCACCCACGCCGGTTGCACGGACCGCAAGCGTCCCGTTTTTGTTGATCGTCCCGCCTGTAACGTTGTCCCCTTCAGATTTTTCGACCGGAACCGGTTCGCCGGTGATCATGCTTTCATCGATGGTGCTGCTGCCGTGCACGACCTCACCGTCCACGGGAACACTGTCGCCGGGACGTATGCGCAGTAGGTCGCCCGCAAAAATGTTCTCAAGCGGCGCGTCGTATTCTTGGTGGTCGGGAAGAATGCGCCGCGCGGTTTTCGGGGCCAAGTCCAGGAGCGCCCTAATTGCATCGCCCGTACGCTCACGCGCGCGCAGTTCGAGTACCTGGCCGACGAAGACGAGTGTAACGATTACGACGGCAGCCTCAAAGTAGGTCCCAACGCCGCCCCCGGCGCGATATTCGGCTGGGAACAGGCCCGGCAAGAACGTGGCGACTATCGAATAGAGGTAGGCCGCGCCTACGCCGAGCGCGATCAACGTCCACATGTTCGGGCTACGGGACTTGATGGAGTCCCACCCCCTTTTGAAGAATGGCGCAGCAGCCCACAGAATGATCGGTGTCGCGAGGACAAATTCGAGGTAGTAGGAAAGCTGCTCTCCTATCCAGTGCCGAACCGGCAAACCGACCAGCTCGCCCATTGTCAGAATGACTAACGGGATGGCTGCGGCGGCGCTCGCCCACATGCGTTTCGTAAAGTCGATCAGCTCTTTGCTGGGTTCGTCACTCGGCAGCATTGGTTCAAGCGCCATACCGCAGATCGGACATGCACCCGGGGCATCGCGAATGATTTCAGGATGCATGGGGCAGGTGTATTGGGTGTCGGGTGGCGCCGCATCATCGTGATCCCGCGCTCGTCCGGATGCATAATGCCAGGGATCAGCCTTGAACCGTTCGTGGCACTTTTCAGAGCAAAAATGGAATGTATTGCCATCGTAGCTTTCGGTCGGCGTATTCGGACCGGGGTCAACTGACATGCCGCAGACCGGATCAAAGACGGCAGCAGCATCGTCTGAGGCCACATGAGGTTGATGATGGTGGTGTTCTCGTTCTTGAGTATCAGACTGTGTCATCGAGCGGATTCCTCTTCTGCGGACCGTGTCGTGCAGGGTGTTTTGGCTGCGGAGGCCTTTGTGCGACCGAAAATTGCGATGCCCATGACGCTTGCTGCGCCCAGGCCAAGCGCGATCCACAATCCAAGCGCATTTCCGTCACGTGCTTCGGCCCCCAAATGGGCCAGAAAGAAGCTTGCCGGAACGATCCCGGCAAGCGTTGCAACGGCAAAGCGAAAGGTGGTGATCCTGCTGAGGCCAGCGGCATAGCTGATCAGGTCGAACGAAACGAATGGCAGCAGCCGGCTTACAAAAACCGTCAACATCAGCGCGTTCTGCGATCCCAGAAGACGCTGGCTGATCCGTTCACCCAACCAACGTTCGACGTGGGATTTTCCAATCTTTCGAGCGAGACCGAAGGCGATCAGGGCCCCTGCCTCAGCTCCGACGATCACCAGCAGACCGCCCCAAAGATGGCCGTAGAGGAGCCCGGCAGCCAACGCGATGGGCGCACTTGGAATTGGACTGGCGACAATGGCCAATGTCATCAGGCCAACAATCGCAATCGGCCCGAACGGTCCGACTTGAAGCACGAGCGCCTCGACGGCGGCTTGATCGAAGGTCTGGATGATTGCCCGTATTTCGGGCGCGTAAAGAATGGCCAACCCGATCGCAATGGCCGCGATCAGGAACCAAACAAACCGCGGAATGGTTTTTGGAACTTCCATCATGGGCGCTCACAAAACGAACAGCAGCGTGATCACTGCGACTGCTGCGACGTAAAAAATGGCGCAAAACGGAATGTACCATTTCGGCACGGGTGCACCGAAATCGCGCAAATGGTGGAGAAAATCCCAGAGTCCATGAAGGAGAAGGCCTAAGGGAATGAACAACCAGTGCACGCTCAGCCCGAGAAACGCGAGGACGCCGAACAGAAAGGCTGTGGACATCTCGATCCAGAATGATCGTGCGTCATGGGCTCTAGCGGCAAATCCGATATAGGCACCACCGATGAGGGCAAGCATCACGGTTGCAAGCTGCACGGCCATAGATTCTGGCAAGGCCAAATGAACGACCGTGTAGATCCCAAGCGCGACCATGGCAAACAGGATGGGAGCCTTCCGCGGGTCCATTCCCGAGTACGCGATGAGTGCATTCGTGTCATCAAGCCGAGCCATAGGACTGCCGTAAGCCTTCCACTAACTGGAAGGTCAAAGACTTTTTTTTGACGCAACAGTTTTGCATTTTTGACGAGATGCGGCGCAGGGGGACAATCTGCGCCGCATCGGGATGGATCACTCGTTTTCCGAAGACCCCGATCCATCCATCTCCGTGCCGGACATGGCGCTGTCGCCGATCATGGCTCCGCCCCCCATCATGCCAGACATCCCGGACATGCCGCCGCCCATCATGCCACTGGAATTCCGCGCCATGACCTGCGCGGCAACTGCCATCTCGTCAGCTGTAACCGCCCCATCGCCGTCGGCATCAAGCTGCTGAAATCGGTCCACGATGCGGTCTGCAAAGGCCATTGCGTAAAATGCGCGAAATTCATCCAGATCGATTGTTCCGTCCGCATCCGCGTCGAATTGCTCAAGCTGGGTGTTCAGCCCGGCAGCCCAGTCCTCCTCGGACAAGGCACCGTCCTTATCCATGTCGAAGCTATTCATCATGCCCATCGACATGCCCTGCATCGGCATGGCCATGCCGCCGCCGGAATGCAATTGCATCATCATGCGCATCATTTGCGCCATCATGTCGTGTCCTCCAGCCATGCCGGCTCCACCGTTTACGGTGGCGCTTTCGGCAGCGTCCGCTTCGCCGTGTCCGTGATGACTGTCCGCAAGTGCGCTTGTTGCCACCGCCATGGGTGCGGCGAGTATCGCCGCTACGAGAAATGGGCGCATCTCTTGTCTCCTTTTTGCGTTTCGATGCGGATGACTTGGGAACACTGCGCGGAAGCGTAAGGGGGAGGGAATGTTGGAATTGTAACGGTCTGTCTTGACGAGCGCGTTTGATACAGAATGCGACAAAGAAAGGGGCGAAGCCTGCACCTCATTCCCGTAAGACTGGGTCATGACAGTGGAAGAGCCGCATATTCTCGTCGTTGACGATCACCGTGAAATCCGCGACGCCGTAACACGCTTCCTGCAGAAGAACGGCTTGCGTGCAACCTCGGCTGTGGATGCGTCGGACATGGATGAGAAGTTGAGCGTCGGGCGGTTCGATCTCATTGTCCTCGACGTCATGATGCCGGGTGAGGATGGTTTGTCGGTCTGTCGGCGGCTCAGTGCCAAGGGGGATATACCGATCATCATGTTGACGGCGTTGGGTGAAGAGACCGAGCGGATCGTTGGCTTGGAGATCGGGGCGGATGATTACCTGCCTAAGCCCTTCAATCCACGTGAGCTGCTTGCACGCATCAAGGCTGTCCTGAGGCGCGCGCAAAAAGCAGAAACGCTTGCTGCAACGTTTGCAGGGCACGTTTTGCGCTTTGCGTCTTGGCGGCTTGATGTTGATTGCAGGACATTGATTGGGGACGATGGCCAGGAGGATCGACTTACGAATTCCGAGTTCAAACTTCTCATCGCGTTGATTGAACGACCGCGCGTGGTTTTGAGCCGGGAGCAGCTGCTGGACATTACCGCAGGCCGCTCGGCGGGTCCGTTCGATCGAACGATCGACAATCAGGTCAGTCGCCTGCGTCGCAAGATTGAACCTGATCCATTGCGTCCTCGGATCATAACGACGGTCCGCAACGGCGGATACAGTCTTGCAACTGACGTTCATGTTCTCCAGCCATGAAGTCTTTCCTGCAAAGCCTTCGCGGGCAGCTGATTGTTTTGCTGTTGGTGATCCTGCTCGCTGCCCAGGTGATAAGTGTTCTCTTTTTTGTAGACGAAAGGAGCCTGGCGGTCAGGGCTGCCCTTGGTTTTGAGGCCGCCGGTCGGGCAGCGAGTGTCGCGCGACTGCTGGAGGAGGCGCCGCAGGAATTACACGCATCCATCTTGCGGGCAGCTAATTCGCCACTGGTTCGCTTCGACCTTGCCGAAAATGCGATCGTTGAACGCCATAGTCATCAGGACGGTGGTGCAGTGGAAGACAGGATCCGAACACTCCTTGGGGAGACTTTTACTCGTGAGATCCGCGTTGATGTCCACGAGATCGAAGGCGGAATTCTTCCCTTGCCGCATCTGTCCCCCGACATGGCTGAAATGCATGTAGCTATGATGCGCGGTGACCTTTCCGCCATTGAGATGAGTGTCTCGATCGCATTGTCGGGCGGGCAATGGTTGAACGTGGAGACGCGGTTTGAACGCCCGCCCTTGCAATGGGGATGGGCGACGGTTGCGCCGTTTTTGACCACCGCGGCGATCTTGATCGTGGCCGGATTCTGGTTCCTTCTAGCGCGGATCTTGGGGCCGCTCAGAGAACTTGCAATTGCCAGTGAAAGATTGGGTCGCGGCGAAGACACTCAGCCGCCTGCGCCGCGAGGGCCGCGCGAAATTCGGGATCTCACCATAGCGTTCGCAAATATGCAGGAACGGCTGACCCGGTTTGTGGTTGAACGCACGCGTATGCTAGCGGCAATTGGCCACGACCTACGCTCACCGCTGACGGCAATGCGTGTTCGCCTCGAGATGGTCGAAGACGATGAAACACGTGATCGTTTGGCCGCAAGCGTCGATGAAATGCAGCAAATGCTGGACGCGACACTGACGTTTGCGCGCGGTGTGGATACCTCCGAACAATCAGAACGCCTTCAGATTTCTGACGTCTTTGCGTCGTTGGAAGAAGTTTACACGGGCCGGTTGGTAATCGAACGGCTTCCGCCTGCGGAGGTCATGGTTCGACCGGTCGCATTCCGGCGTGCCGTACGCAACCTGATCGAGAACGCCGATCGATATGGCGGCGGGGCCAGCGTCAAAGGGCATATTGATGGCCAGGTGGTTGTCATCGACGTGGACGATACAGGACCGGGTATCCCGCAGGATTCGATCGAAGAGGTGTTTCAGCCGTTCCACCGGTTGGAGACGTCCAGATCCCTTGAAACGGGTGGCCATGGACTTGGCCTTTCCATCGCACGTGACATTTTTCGCGCGCATGGCGGTGACGTCGTTCTGAGCAATCGCGATGGCGGCGGACTGCGCGCACGAATTTCAATTCCGGCTGCTGACGAAGACTCGTTTGGCGACGTGGCCGAGAACCGGACGGACGCGCATGACTTCAGCGATCCGCCAATTCGTCACCTAGCTACGCCATCGAGTTTATTAGGAGGCCGAAATGATCCCTGAAATCGGACAGTTTGCTCTGACGCTCGCGCTCGGCTTTGCGGTGGTTCAGGGCTTCCTCCCGCTTTGGGGCGCTGCGAGGGGCAACGTAGTCTGGATGCGCTCGGCTACAGCAACGTCGTTGGCGCAATTGGCGTTCACGTTCGTAGCCTTCGCGGCCCTCATGCGATCGTTCGTCGTGAGCGATTTCACTGTCAGAAACGTCGTGGAGAATTCGCATTCCCTAAAACCCCTTTTGTTTCGGATAGCCGGCACCTGGGGCAGCCACGAAGGTTCGCTCCTCCTTTGGGTCTTGATCCTGACTCTCTTCGGAGCGGGCGTCGCCCTGTTCGGGCGGAACATATCTGACACGTTGAGGGCGCGCACATTGGCGGTTCAAGCGTGGATCAGTGTCGGCTTCTTTTCATTCATGCTGTTCACTTCGAACCCGTTTGAACGCGTCTTTCCGCCGCCGCCTGACGGCCAAGACCTGAACCCTTTGCTGCAAGACGTTGGTCTCGCGATGCACCCGCCATTGCTCTACATTGGATATGTCGGGTTCTCGATTGTCTTTTCGTTTGCAGTTGCGGCCTTGCTGGAGGGCCGCGTCGATGCAGCGTGGGCACGATGGGTTCGGCCTTGGACCCTGGCTGCATGGATGAGTTTGACTGCTGGTATCGCGCTTGGTTCCTGGTGGGCATACTATGAGTTGGGTTGGGGTGGGTGGTGGTTCTGGGACCCAGTCGAAAACGTCAGCTTCATGCCTTGGCTGCTTGGTACGGCTTTGCTTCATTCGGCCATCGTGACGGAGAAGCGGGACGCTTTCAAAAGCTGGACGATACTTCTTGCGATCCTGACATTCTCGCTGTCCCTGCTCGGCACGTTCATCGTGCGGTCCGGCCTGCTGACATCCGTTCATGCGTTTGCGGTCGATCCCGAGCGTGGTCTCTACATCCTCTGGCTTCTGGGCATCAGCATTGGCGGGTCGCTGGTCCTATATGCGTGGCGCGCTCCGGCACTTGAACCGGGTGGGTTGTTCCGTCCCATCAGTCGGGAGGCTGGATTGCTCCTGAACAATGTTCTGCTGGCGACCGCCACCGGTACCATCCTTTTCGGCACGCTGTACCCCCTGTTCGTCGAAGCGATTTCGGGCGAGCGTCTGTCTGTCGGCCCTCCATTTTTCAACGCGGCTTTCATTCCCTTGATGCTACCGCTTGTGGTCGCGATGGCGGTTGGACCGTTCCTTTCGTGGAAGCGCGCGGACCTTGCCGGCATCTTGCAACGGCTACGGTTCGTTGCCGTCATCTCGGGACTTGTCGCGCTTGGCGTTTGGTACTTTGCTTTTGGCGGGCCGGTACTGGCCTATCTTTCGATCGCGATTGCCGTGTGGCTGTTGCTGGGTACGCTGCGTGAATGGGCCTGGCGCATACGGCTGGGGGACGTTCCGTTCGCTGAGTCCCTGCGCCGTGCCCGCAACCTACCGCGCTCCAGCCACGGCATGACGTTGGCCCATGCGGGACTTGCCGTTGCCATGCTGGGCTTCATCGGGTCCAGCGCATGGAAATCCGAGGAGATCGTTTTCGTCACGCCGGGCACCGAGATCCAGATTGCCGGGTTCGACGTAAGGTTCGAGGGCGCCGAAGGTGTGGCAGGGCCAAACTACGTGGCGAACCGTGGCACACTGACGGTGTTGCGCGACGGCGAATACGTCACGACACTTTACCCGGAACGTAGAAATTACCCTGTGGCGCAATACAACACGACTGAATCCTCGATCCGTTCGACACTCGCCGGGGATCTCTATGCTTCGCTCGCAGAGCCTGCCGATGCGCAGGCCGAGGCGCAGGGCGCGTGGACCCTGCGCATTCTTTATGAACCGCTGGTCAACTTCATTTGGCTTGGGTCGGCCTTGATGGTTCTGGGTGGGCTTGTGTCCCTGTCAGATCGACGGTTCCGCATAGGTGCTCCGCATCGCGCGGCCCGGCCAAATGCCGTTGCGACACCGGCGGAATAGGCTCGTGCAACGATTCCTATTCGCCCTACCGCTTTTGGTCGCCTTGGTTTTTGGCGGATTCTTTCTGTGGGGACTGAACCCCGAAAGAGATCCCAACGCGATCCCGTCCGTCCTGATTTCCCGTCCCGCGCCGGACTTTGAGTTGCCACCTGTCGACGGCGTGGATGTACCCGGTTTTTCCCGTGCGGACCTGTCTGGGAATGATGGCCCGGTCGTGGTCAATATCTTCGCGTCGTGGTGTGTGCCATGTCGCGCCGAACATTCGGTTCTGACCCGCTTCGTGGAGGAGGATGGCGTCCGGCTGTTCGGCATCAACTATCAGGACCAACCGGAAGACGCCGCGCGGTGGCTGGACGAACTTGGCAATCCCTATGAGCGGATCGGCTCGGACATTGACGGGCGCGTTGCGATTGATTGGGGGCTGACCGGCGTTCCGGAGACCTTCATCGTCGGTCCCGATGGCACGATCCTCTTCAAACAGATCGGCCCGATCCTTGGGGACGATGCCATCCGCGCATTCACAACCGCGCTGGAACAGGCGCAAGCCTCAGTGGCAGGATCATGATACGTTCATTGCTTTTTCTTTCGGCCATGATGTTGGCCGTTGCCGCCCATGCCGTTGAGCCGGACGAAGTGCTTTCGGATCCGGTCTTCGAGGAGCGCGCCAGAGAGGTCTCGCAGGCCTTGCGATGCGTGGTCTGCCAGAACCAGGATATCGACAGCTCGAATGCAGGCATTGCGCGGGACATGCGCCTTTTGGTCCGCGAGCGCATCCTTGCAGGCGATACGAACCAGCAGGTGCTGGATTTCATGGTAGATCGTTACGGAAGCTACGTCCTGCTTCGCCCACCGTTCAATGCCACAACCGCACTCTTGTGGTTTTCGCCGGTTCTGATCGGCCTGATTGCCGCCCTCGTCGCCATCATGGTTCTGCGCGGCGCGCGCAAGACGAAACAGCGACGGCCCGAGCCGCTCTCGCCCGAGGAAGAGGCCGAGGTTGCTCGCGCCCTGTCAGAAATGGACCCGAAAGGATCATTGAAGTGACCACCGCTCTGGTATTTGGCGCGATGGCGTTGATCGCCGTCGCGATGATGGTTTGGCCATTTCTGAGACGGTCAGATACCATTGTTGATACGACCGATGGAGCGATGGCCGTTTTGCGCGACCAGATCCAGGAAGTTGAACGCGATCGGGCGCGCAAAGTGATCTCTGCAGCAGAGGCTGACGATGCAATCATCGAAATCAAGCGCCGTCTATTGCTGGTCTCGAAAAGGGCTCAGTCGCCCCGTTCGACCGCCTCAGGTGGCGTTTGGCTGGCCGCGCTTTCCGTCGTGATCGTCGGTGTAACCGGCGTTGGCCTCTACACAGTCCTCGGCAACCCCGCCGTTCCCAGTATGCCATACGCGGATCGTGCGGCGGAGCGTGAAAGCAGCGCGGAAATGCTGGCCCTGACCACAGAGTTGCGCGGACGGCTGGACGCGGACCCCGACGGCGGGCCATTCGAAGGATGGATGATCCTTGGCCAATCGCTCATGGGCATGAATCTGTTTACGGACGCGGCGGAGGCGTTTTCCGTCGCCAGTGAACGCCCCGAAGCAACGTCTTCAACTTTCTCGCGCCTGGCCGAGGCTCTGATTGCCGCTGAGAACGGTGTGGTCACGCCACCGGCCGAAGCGGCCATCGAGGAGGCTGTGGATCGCGATCCTTTGAACCCGGCGGCCATCTACTATCAGTCTATTGCGCTGGGGCAGGCCGGGCGAACTGCCACCGCTTATGATCTTCTCGCGGATCGGATCGGGCGTGAGGCGGAGATTCAGCCATGGATGGGTGCATATACCGACCAGCTGAACCGTTTGGGTGAGCAAATGGGCCGACCGCCGGTGGGGCCGATGATGCTCATGGCGCAAAGCGGGCCCGGCCCAACGGCCGAGGATGTGGCCGCAGCGTCCGAGATGAGTGCCGAAGATCGTGCTGCGTTCATTCGCTCGATGGTGGATCGTCTCGCGACGCGGCTCGAGGAAACCCCCGACGACCTCGACGGTTGGCTACGTCTTGCCAATGCCTATTCGGTATTGGGCGAGCGAGATCAGGCGCTCGAGGCGCTGGACCGTGCTGAGCCATTGCTGCCTGATGCAGGGCCCCAACGCCAGACGTTCGATCAATTGCAACAGGCGCTGCAAGACTGACCTCGTTGCGACACGGAACGCCAGCGGTCTTTTTGCCCGTTCAGTTGCTGCGCGCCTGTTCCAACGCGGCTCCACCTGCCCTTTCGAGGGCGTCCAGTACAACGGAAGGCGTCAGCACTTCCGGCAGTACCAGCCCGCCGGGAGCGGCCGGCCCGTAAACCGCGTTGAACGGAATGCCATATCGATCAAATGAGGCGAGATAGCGCGAGATCGACTCATCCGGGCGCGTCCAATCTGCGCGCATGGTGGTGACGGATTCGTCCAGCAGGGCAGGCAAGACCGGCTCACGATCCAGAACCAGCAGCTTGTTGGCCTGGCAGGTCAGGCACCAATCGGCGGTGACATCGACGAAGACGATCCCGCCCCGCGATACGATCCGCGCGATTTCCGCGCGGTCGAACACGGCCCATTCGGTTTCGGCCAACCCTTCCGCGGCCTCTCCGCGCTCTGTGCCGAGCGAAACGGGTGCAAGCAAAAGCGCAAGAGCAAGCCCTGCCACGGCGCCTGTTTTTGCCAATGCAGCCGGTCGACGGACCGAAAGTGTTACCACAATCGCAAGACCCAGCACCAAAGTCACTACGGTCGGGGTGAGCCCTGCAACCCGGCCCATGACCCAAACCAGCCAAATGGTCGTCATGGCCAGAAGCGCGCCCAGAACAATCTTCACTAGAACCATCCATCGTCCCGGCTTGGGGAGTTTGGATACCATCGCTGGGAACATGGCGATGGCCAGATAGGGCAGGGCAAGACCTATACCCATCGCCGTGAAAACGACTGCAATGTCGATTGCCCCGCCAGTGAGGGCGAAAGCGACGGCTGTACCCAGCAGCGGGGCCGAGCACGGCGTGGCAAGAATTGCGGCAAGTGCGCCTGTTGCGAAATCGCCTGTATATCCACCCCCAGCCCCTCGCTGTGCCATCCAGGTTTGCAGCGAAGACGGCAGGTTGATCTCGAACAGACCAAACAGGTTGGCCGTGAATACCAGAAGGACAGCAATCATGATTGAAAGGAAAACGGGGCTTTGAAATTGTAACCCCCATCCAACTGTGACGCCGACCCATTGCAAGGTAAAGAGTGTCGCCGCTAGCATCCACATGAAGGCCATGACCCCTGCAGCAGACGCGATGAAGCCGCCCCTGACGCGGCCAGCTGTCATGCCTTCATGTCCCACTATAGAAGACAACTTTATCGAGAGAACCGGAAGAACGCATGGCATCACGTTCAGGATCAAACCGCCAAGAAAAGCGATGAATGCGATCCACAGAATGTCTGAAATTCCGACAGAGGACAGGTCGATCTGGTACGGCGGGCTCGGCGCGGTTTCAACAGGCGTCACGGGGAGCGTTGTTGCTGACGCGCCGTCGGTTACGGTAAGCAGCAGCGTGTCGTCCCCGGCTGGATCATAGGACAGGATCGGGATCGAGGCCCAAATCGTACGGTCGCCATCGCCCAAACGGATGTCTGGTGCACCAAAAGCAGTGAGTTGGTTCAGTTCGGGAAAGAGGTCGGGTTGGGTAAAAGGCGTATCGCCACGCGCCTCTACCGTCAGCAGCCTGCTTTCTTCATCCCATTGGGCCTGCACTTCGCGAAGGAACGGGCCTTCCACCTCCCGTGGGACCCGTTCGACAAATCGCGAAACAAGACCGGCGGACGCGAGGTCGATGTTGGGTGCAGTACCGGTTGCCGCCGGAATTGTCAGTTCGAATTGGTATTCGGCAGGGACGCAAATATCCGAGCACAAAAGCAAGGTGACATCCGCGCGAACAACTGCTGGTTCACCGGGCTCTTCAAGAAGTATGCGCAGCGGATATGCGACCTCCTCCGAATACCCGAAGTTCTCGATACCGAAAGCCGTGAACCGCTCGGGAGCGGGCCACAGGATCTCGAAGTCGCGCACATTATCAGATGCCGAAAGGTCAATTTCCGGAGGAAGCCCAACCTCGCCGGGATTGCGCCAGTATGTTTTCCAACCGTCAGCCAGATCGACGTGAAGGGCTGCAGATATGCTTGCCGCAGCAGGCATGACAGCGTTTTCGACGGTCACCATCCTGACCTCGGCAGCGGGACTGGCTTCCGCTTCGGTTGTGAGCGCCTGTATCGGCCCTGCGCCAAACGCCAATGCGGCGGCGATGCCTGCCAACCTGAATTTCCGCAGTTCGAGAGGTGGGGGTATCAACATATTGATCGCCAGTTCGATGATCTCTCCAACTCGATGATGTCGCGCAATTGCCTTTCTGAAATCTGACCATTTACAACGGTTCGTCCAACGACAAGCGCCGGTGTTCCAACGAACCGGAATATTCGAGACAGGATTTTGCTCGTTTCAAGCTGACGGCGAACAGTTTCGCTCTCCATATCCTGCACAAGTAGTCCAAAATCCACGCCGATTGAGGACGCCAATTGTTCGATGTATGCGTCGTTTGGTTGAAACGGTGTTCGAATGAGTTGTTCGTGGAATGCCGTGTATTGGCCCTGCAAATCGCCCGCCAACGCGACACGCGCTGCGAGTTCCGAGGTCTCGCCAAGAAGCGGTAGTTCGTGCCATTTCACAATCATACCGTCACTGTTGGCTGCAGCCATGTCGCCAAGGGCGCGGGTTTGGACCCGACAAAAGGGGCAATAGTAGTCTGAAAAAGATGCGACCGGGACACGATCCGAGGGGACGTAACGTCCGAAGAGCGATTCGCAAATGTCGGCGCGAACTTCATCTTCGGTCACAAGCGGCGCCGTGGCCGCATCCTCGTTTCCGGGCAAGCCGATGAACGGATTGAATGCGGAGGAGGTTTCACCGCCCGCGATAGATCGAAAACCTGACGGGTCTGAGAGTTCCTCGAAATCGAAATCGCTGGGGATCAAGGCAGGCAGGTACCGGATCGCGGCGTATCCACCTACACCCAACGTTCCCAAAACAAGAATGGTTCTTCTGTTCATAACTCAACTCGACCGTAGCATGCCTTCAGGCACGCGTTTTTCGATTGCCGTGCAACTCACATCACATCTGATGAACGCCGATCCGACCATCTTCACACCGGACGTCCCAACTGCCGTTACCCAGTTCACGGGTGACGGAACATCCTTCTGGAATATCGAGATGAGGACCCGATGAGCTGCTCATGGTCGCGCTAGAATATTCACAGGTCCTGGAAGCCGCTGAACAGGCCGACAGCAAGACCAACGCGGCAATACTAGTGTTGCGGCCAACCCTTCCGGACCGTCCTGTCTTAGTGGCTGCGGACATTTGCCTCCTGCGGCACAGGCTGGACATCTGAACCTGCGTACTCGTCGTCGGCGGAGTCCGCCTCTTTCTCTTTGTGGCAGGAAACTCCCATGAAGCGGTGCATCAGGAAGTGTGCCCCAAGGCAAACAACCAACGGCAGCAAGACGCCGACATTGCCAAGGATATCCGCAACCGCTCCGCCGTTTAGAAGAAACAGCACGAGTGGAGCAACCATAATGCCGCAACAGATCAGCATGCCTGCATGAATGACACGGTCGGTGGTCGAGGTTGTTGTTTTGTCGCCCATCTCATGATCCTTACATTGGAATTTCACTATGTTAGCCACGCTCCAGCGCGGTAGAGTCAAGGATACATTGCGATACAAAAAAGCAGGCTCATTCCACGTGCGATTGTATTGACGTTCCCGCGCTGGAACCTTCGATCTACGAGGTACGGATAGCTGTGCCCAGGACGGCGCGGCCTACAATTTTTAACATAAGGGCGTGCGGGTGCAGGTATCAAAAGCAGGCTTGGGCATTGCGGCATTTTTCGCCGTGGGCGGCGCAGTAGCGCTGGCCAGTATCTTTTCGGGTCCTGAGCAAACCCCGATGGGTCATTCGATGGAGCCACCGGACACAAGTGACATCGCGGAAGGTGGTCCCATTGTGGACGTCGCGCTTCCACTTGAATTGTCCAGCGAGGCGCAGTTGGGTGAACGCGCGTTCAACGTGGCTTGCAGCGCTTGCCATGGTGAGAATGCATCCGGTCAAAATGGCGTCGCTCCGCCACTCGTGCATATCATCTACGAACCTGGCCACCATTCCGATGAGGCCTTCCAGGTCGCCGTCCGCAATGGCGTACGGTCTCATCACTGGAACTTTGGCAACATGCCTCCGATAGAAGGTTTGTCGCGCGCCGATGTGCGTGCGATCGCGACCTACGTTCGTGAGTTGCAACGAGAGAACGGCATCTTCTGATTATGAGGTCATCTGCGCGATATCGATTGGTCGACCCCGGGCTGCGTTCCGTCCTGACCTTGGTGTTGGCCACGTTGCTCGCGTTGATATTCATGTCTGTTACAGCGGACGCGCATATCGATCAGAGGCCAGCCGATCAGCACAGCCTTACAGCTGTAGAAGATCCGACCGCTCCGCATGAGGCAAGTGGCGGCTCCCACGATGAGCTTGAGCATCCAGCGCTCGGGGGGCACTGCCATCCCTCTCTGGAATGCTCTCTGGTCGCGGCGCTGGAATATCCGCCTCTCCCCAGTCGGACCATCGCGATATCAAGCGTCACGTATGACGTCCAAACGAGGTCGGCCCGTCCGGTCCACTTTGGTTTCGATCCGCCGCCTCCACGTTCCACGATGTGATCCAAATCTCACATCGAAATATCAAAGGAACGAATACCGATGAAAAAGATTGTTTTGACGGCGGCGACTGCAGGTGTCGTCTTCGCTGCAGTAGCAAGTGCCCACACGGGCGCGACCGGCGTTGTGCTAGAGCGCATGAACGGAATGAGCGCCATGCAGGACGTGGTGCGGACCCTCACGCCAATGATGCGTGGCGAAATCGACTACGACCCGGACGCGGTGATCGCAGGCGCCGCAACGCTTGAGGCCCATGCTGGCGAGACCATGACGGAGCTTTTCCCGGAGGGATCTGACGGCGAAGTCTCCTACGCGCGTCCCGAGATCTGGGAAGACTGGGAGCGGTTTGCTGAATTGGCCGAAGGTCTTGAAACCCTGGCAGTCGCGCTCGCAAGCGCCTCGGCAAACCCGCCCGGTTCCTCGATGCCCGAGAGTGACGGCGGCACGTCGATGATGGGCGGCGGCACCTCAATGATGGGAGGCGGCAGCGCATCAAGCCTAGACGCCGCCACGCTGGCCGACATGCCCGTCGATCGCGTTTTCACCATGGTGGCGCAGTCCTGTTCCGCCTGCCACACCTCGTTCCGAGCCGAGCAGGATTGACGATGCGACGTGTCATACTCGGTGGCATCGCGTTTGCGTCGTTGGCAGTTGTCGGTGGCGCGGCGGCCGTTGCCTATTGGCCAATCGGTTCCGGCCCGCCCGGGATCGAGCTCTCGGGCGATGTCGCCCGCGGGGGATATCTCGCGCGGGCAAGTGGCTGCATCGCCTGTCACACGGATTTCGAGAGTGGCGGTGCCCCACTCGCGGGCGGCGTCGAATTGGAAACTCCTTTCGGGAGCTTCTATTCCCCGAACCTGACCACGGACGAGACCCATGGCATTGGTGATTGGACGGTGGATGAGTTCGCAGTCGCGGTGCGTCAGGGGATCAGCCCCCAGGGCGATCCCTACTACCCCACATTCACCTATCCATTCTATTCGACCTTCTCCGATCAGGACATTGCCGATCTTTGGGCGGCGTTCCAAACCGTCCCGGCGGTGGCTGAGGCGGCACCCGAACACGAGCTTGGCTTCCCGTTCAACCTGCGTTGGGGCATGAAACTCTGGCGGGCCGCCTACATGGTCGATCCGCCGACAGAGCCTGTCGAAGGGGAAAGCGAAGCCTGGAACCGGGGGCGCGAACTTGTTCGTGGTGCAACCCATTGCGCGGCCTGTCACACGGGGCGCAATTTCGCAGGTGCACGGTTGCCGAGCCTGTTTTTTGCCGGGAACGAAGACTTGCCGGGAGGGGATGCAGCGCCAAGCATCCGTCCCGATGATCTGGCCGAGGCAGACTGGACCGTATCGAACCTCGCCTACGCTCTCGCGACAGGTGTTACGCCATCCGGCGACGTCTTCGGCGGATCCATGGGCGAGGTCGTCCAATACGGGACAAGCTTCCTTGCGGATGAAGACCGCGAAGCCATCGCAACCTACGTGATGGGGGCTGACAGGGACCCATCCGTTGATCTGAACTGAATATCTCGTTGGCCTGGCCGCGGCTAGGCCGACGACTGCAATTATGGAGGTGACAACAAAGATGCTTTCAAGACGGACTTTTCTGCAAAGCGCTGCCAGCAGTGCTGCTTTGGTCGCCGGCATCGGTCGCGCGACAGCGGATGAAACGTTTGAGACCCTCGCTGGACGTGTCGCGCGCGTGCAATTGGCCCCGGACGGCTACCCCGAAACTGAAATCTGGGGGTATGACGGCATGTCACCCGGACCAACGCTCCGTGTCCTGCAAGGCGCGCGATTGCAGCGCCGCTTCCTAAATGACCTGCCGCAGCCGAGTTCTGTGCATTGGCATGGCATTCGGATCGAAAACGCAATGGACGGTGTGCCTGGACTTACGCAGGATGCCGTCGCCCCCGGCGATACGTTCGACTATCACTTCACCGTGCCCGATGCCGGCACCTATTGGTATCACGCCCACAACCGCTCGGTGGAACAGGTGGCGCGTGGCCTTAATGGCCTTTTGATCGTCGAAGAAGCCGACCCGCTCGACATCGACCGGGACCAGCCGCTCGTCCTTGATGATTGGCTTTTGAACCCCGAAACCGCCCAACTGGACCCGGATTTTGCCGCGCAGATGGACCGCAGCCATGGTGGCCGGAACGGCAACCTGCTTCTGACAAATGGCACCTACGACCTGACGCTTACGGCGCAACGGCACGAACGTCTCAGGTTGAGATTGATCAATGTCGCAAATGCGCGGATCTTCGTGCTTGGGCTTGAGGGGATGGAGGGGTGGACAGTTGCGTTGGACGGTATGCCCCTCGAAACGCCTGAACCGATTGAAGGGCCGATACTTCTCGGGCCCGGCCAACGTGCCGACGTGATCGTCGATATCGTGGCGTTTGAGGGGGAGCGCGCCTATGTGACCCGCCTCGACAACGAGCGCGGCGAAGCGCAAGTGACGTTCGACATTCGTGGCACGGCAAGCCTTGCGCGCCGCGGGGCACCTCGTGCATTGCCGCCGAACCGAATGCCGGACCTCCGGCTCGATGGCTCCGAGTTGGTTGCGACGCTGGATATGGAAGGCGGGGCAATGGGCAGGATGCGTCGGGCGACTTACGAAGGCGAGGAGTTGAGTTTCAGCCAGCTTGCGCAACGCAATCAATTCTGGGCCTTCAACGGTGTCGTGGGGATGCCTGAAACGCCTTTGCTTGAGGCCGGACTGGGGCAAACTGTACGCGTGAACGTAATTAACCAGACATCCTTCCCGCACGCGATGCATTTACATGGCATGCACTTTAGCGAAATCGGACCGGAAGATCGCCTTGGGCCACTGCGCGACACATTGCTGATCGGCGGCGGCGAGCAGCGACAGATCGCCTTCAACGCCGATAACCCCGGTGACTGGCTGTTCCACTGCCACATGTTGTCCCATGCGGCAGCGGGCATGATGACGTGGTTGCGTGTGGCATGAGAAAGCCTGTCGCAGTCACTTTGGCCTTGGGCCTGGGGCTTGCCTCATTTGCCGTATGGCAAGGCATCGCGCAGACGGTTGGTGTGGACGGCGAAATTGTCGCCATGCCAGCGTCCGTCGATGTCGAAGCTGGTGCTACGCTCTACGCCGAAAGCTGCGCCGCGTGCCACGGTGCCGAGTTGGAGGGGCAGGCCGATTGGCAGGTGCCCGGTGATGACGGACGTTTGCCGGCGCCGCCCCATGATGCCAGCGGGCACACATCGCATCATTCTGATCGGCTTCTCTACGAATATACCGCGCTTGGCGGGGCGGAAGTTATGGCGCGCATGGGGGTCGAGTTCGACAGTGTGATGCCCGGCTTTTCAGACGCTCTGACAGATCAGGAGATCTGGAACATCCTTGCCTACATCCAATCCACTTGGCCTGAGCGCTTGCGTGAGGCTCAGGCTCAACGAACGGCCGCAGATCTTGCGGAACAGGAGTCACAATGAAGTTTTTCTTTCGAATTTCTGCGGCGCTATTTCTCACGGCGCTTCCTTTACAGGTTTCCGCACAGGACCTTACGGACGACCGGGTGCGCGAGCTTGTTCGCGAAACAATCCTGGCAAACCCGGAAATTCTTCTCGACGCGTTTGCTATCCTTGAACAGCGCGCTATTGAGGAAGAGGAACTGGCGCGAGCCAATGTGCTCGACCAGCAACGGCTTTTGTTGGAGCAGGACCCCAACGCGCCCGTTATTGCCAATCCCGAAGGAAGCGTCACAATCGTTGAGTTTTTTGACTACAATTGCCCCTACTGCAGACGCGTGAAGCCAGAGGTCCAGGGCCTGCTGGCCGCGGATGATGACATTCGCGTCGTTTATCGGGAATGGCCGATCCTCGGGGAAGGCTCGGTCTTTGCGGCCCAAGCCGCACTCGCAGCGCGTGAGCAAGACCTCTACGAAGAATTCCACTGGGCGATGATGGGGATGGAGGGCCGCGCCGAAGAGCCATCCGTTCTACGCATTGCCCGTGAAGTAGGCCTCGACATCGAGCAATTGCGTATCGACATGCAAGCACCGGAAGTCACCGAGCATATCGAAACCTCCATGCGTCTGGCGGAGCTTCTGGGCATCACCGGCACGCCAGCATTTATCATCGGCGACAATGTCGTGCCCGGCGCTGTCGATCAGGCCACGCTGGCCGGTTTCGTCGCGGAAGCACGCGAAATCAGCGAATAAGAAACCAAGAACAAACAAACCTATTGGAGGCGCAGCATCATCCAAGACAAAGGGGACCATAAATGAGTCAAATTTTTAATCGCCGTGCGGTTACTGCGGGACTGGCCGCCAGTGCCATCGCTGTGCCAATGGTGGCGCGAGCGCATGATTTCGAAATACCCGAGCAATTCCTGCCGCAACTGGTCAATACGGGCCGGCGCGACTGGTTGCCCGGTGATGTGCATGTCGTGCCGGATGATTTCTTCCTGTACTTTATGCTCGAACGCGGGCGCGCTATTCGCTATGGCGTCGGCGTTGGCCGCGATGATTTGTACGAAGCCGGCACGTTCAACGTGGCTCGAAAGGCCGAATGGCCTTGGTGGAGGCCTACGGACGCGATGATACGACGCGACCCGGCCCAATATGCGCGTTTCGCAGACGGCGTTCCGGGCGGCCCGAACAATCCATTGGGCGCGCGCGCTATCTATCTTTACGATGATGCAGGCGTAGACACCTACCTACGGATCCACGGAACAAACGCGCCACGGACAATTGGAACGGCCGTGTCCAATGGATGTGCGAGGCTGACAAACGAGCACGTCATCGACCTCTATCCGCGGGTCGAAGTTGGCGCGCGCGTCTTCCTCTATCCTAAGGTTACGACCTGACATAGAAATGTACGAATTGTCGGGCGTGGATGCTACCGCCCCGGCTTCACTCCGTGCTTCGCAACACGCGGATCGTGTCCGTTCCATCCGGCATGGGATAGGTCAGCGCAAGAAAGATCGTATCACCCAAGGCGACCATGCGCGGGAAGTTCATGGAGCCTCCGTTTGGGTTGGTCGCCACGACTTGAGGGGCGTCGCACCCGTTCGCGTTGACCTCGCAGAGGAATAGCACCTCTTCCGTACCGGACCATTCCAGCCACGATACAAGGGCACGGCCATCGTCCAGCATGTCAGCATCCACGCGTCCCTCAGGCGCGCCGCCATCAATTCGGGCAGCGTCGCTGAAGGTGACACCCGCGTCTGATGAAAACGCGATTTGCACTGAGGGTTCGTCATTTGCCGCCGTGAACCACGCGACGATCACCTCCGCGTCTCGTGCGTCGATCGCCGGGCCATTGACCGGGCAGCCGGACAATTCCCAGCCGTCGTCATGTACGGGTTGCGGATCAGACCAAACGCCGTCACGCAGTGCGACAAGGGAAATGTCACGTATCTCTGCCTCCGTCCGGTCCCGGTATACGACAAGCAAATCGTCTCCGGCCAGCGCGGCTGCGGTTTGGCAGCACGAACAGGTCATGAAGTCGAGGGCGGTATCTTGGGTGATTTGCCCATCGGGCGACAGGGTCGTGGTGCGCAACTGCATCCCATCGACGATGGCGCCCGGCTCCATCGACGCGCCATCGTAGGCCCGTCCATCGAGCCACACCGCCATGATGTCCGGGCCAATGGGCAGAAGCGACACGAATCCGTGCTGCGCTTCGGTGTTATCTGCGTATGGGGCGAACGGCGTACTCCAACCGTTGCCCGAGCCATCCGAAAAAGACAGGCTCACATCGTAGTCATAGGAAAAGCGCTGTGTGCTTTGCAGCCAATGCGCCACCAGGGTTCCGTCCGCGAACGCTGCCACCGACGGAAAGTCTGCCCAATTCACAAACAAGTCTTCGGATATTGTGATCGTCTCAGGCGCCTGCCATGTCCCGTCCACAAAGCGTGCCATCCGCACCGCTGTTACTTCTGCGTTGCGTTCCATCCAACTCAAAAGGAGCGATCCATCGGGGGCCAGCGCCAGGTTCGGCTCTCGTGCGCCAACTCCAACCGGGGGCGCAAGATCTTCGAATTGCCATCGCGTTTGCGCGTCCACACCCGGTGCGGCCAGAAAAACCCCGGTACAGGCGAGAAGCGCAGTCCTAAGGGAATGCAGCACCCCTATAGGGCCTCGGCAGGGTAGCCAGCCTTGCCCAAAATGGCTTGAATGTGCGCCAGCGGCATCGCGCTCTGGATTTCGACGTTCCGGGCTTCCATGTCGAAGGACAGTGCCGCGTTTGGCTCCGCTCCCAAAACCGCTTTTTCGATAGCCGCCTTGCAATGGCCGCAGCTCATGTCTGGCACGCTAAACTTCATAATTCGCCTCTCCTGTTCAGAGGCTTGACCCTGCAACCTTCCTTTACTGGAAGGTCAAATGAAAAAACTTCCTTGACCTTCCAGTTAGTGGAAGCCCTATCTCAATTACAACATGCTAGAGGCCCGCTGCGGTTAGGAGAAACACATGTCTGGAACTGCCCTCTCGATCACTGGAATGAGTTGCGCGTCATGCGTCGGCCGCGTCGAGCGCTCGCTCTCCGAACTTCCGGGGGTTGAGAACGTGCGCGTCAATCTCGCAACCGAACAGGCGGATTTCGATGCCTCTGGCGCGTCGGCGATTGCCGCCGCGTCGAACGCGCTGAGTGAACTCGGATATCCTGCCCGCACCGAAACGATCACTCTCAATGTGGCGGAGATGTCTTGCGCGTCCTGTGTTGGTCGGGTCGAACGGGCCATTCTTGAGACGTCCGGCGTGGTGGGTGTCAGCGTCAATCTGGCGTCCGAGACTGCTCGTGTGACCTATCTCGACGGCGCGACAACTTCGAAATTCATCGCCAATGCATCCACCGAGGCGGGCTATCCGGCGCAACTGGCGGGGGCAACGCCCACGAAAGATCGAGCTGAAGAGAAAGAGGCCGAAGCAGAAGACGCGCGTCGCAAGACGATCCTCTCAGCGGTACTGACGCTCCCGGTCTTTTTGCTGGAAATGGGTTCGCACCTCTTCCTCTCTATTCACATGCTGATTGGGTCAACGATCGGCCATCAGACCAGTTGGCTGATCCAGTTCGCGCTAACCACGCTGGTCCTCTTTGGTCCGGGCCGTGGCTTCTACCTCAAGGGCTTCCCCGCTTTGTTGCGCGGCGCCCCCGACATGAATTCCCTCGTCGCGCTCGGGACCTCGGCGGCCTACGCCTATTCGTTGGTCGCGACCTTTGCCCCGGCGATGCTGCCCGAAATCGCGCGTACGGTTTATTTCGAGGCGGCGGCGGTCATCGTCACCCTGATCCTTCTGGGACGGTTTCTCGAGGCGCGGGCCAAGGGCCGAACCGGTGCGGCGATCCAGAAACTCGTCGGGCTCCAGGTGCGAACAGCGCGGGTTTTTCGAGATGGAGAAGCCTTTGACATCTCGGTCGATGAACTTGTGTTGGGTGACATTCTCATAGTGCGCCCTGGCGAACGGATCCCCGTCGATGGCGAGGTCGTCGAAGGCAGAAGCCACGTCGATGAAAGCATGATCACCGGAGAGCCGATCCCATCCGAAAAAGCACCGGGCGATCCGGTGACGGGCGGCACCGTGAATGGGGCAGGCGGCTTCCACATCCGCGCAACGCGCGTCGGGGCCGACACGACGCTCGCTCAGATCATCCGCATGGTGCAGGACGCGCAAGGCGCAAAGCTGCCCATTCAGGCGTTGGTCGACAAGGTCACGATGTGGTTCGTGCCCGCCGTCATGGTGATCGCCGCGCTGACAGTGGCGGTCTGGCTCTTGGTGGGGCCGGACCCGGCGGTGACATTCGCACTGGTGGCAGGTGTGTCCGTCCTGATCATCGCATGCCCCTGTGCCATGGGTCTTGCAACGCCGACATCGATCATGGTGGGAACAGGGCGGGCCGCGGAAATGGGGGTGTTGTTCCGCAAGGGGGATGCGCTTCAGGGACTGACCTCCGTTGATGTCGTGGCCTTTGACAAGACCGGAACACTGACCGAGGGTCGCCCGGAACTCACTGATCTTGAACTGGCGCCTGGCTTCAATCGGCGCCACGTTCTCGCAAGCCTGGCCGCGGTCGAGGCGCAGTCAGAGCATCCGATTGCCGAAGCCATCGTTCGGGCCGCCAAGAACGAAGGTTTACCGACACCGACGCTCTCCGACTTTGAGGCGCTTGCCGGGTTTGGTGTGCGCGCGACCGTCTCGGGCCAGGATGTGCTCGTTGGTGCCAATCGCCTGATGGAACGATACAGCGTCGCCTTGGGGGCATTGGACGCCTCGGAAAAGGCGTTGGCGTCTCAGGGGAAGTCCGTCCTCTACGCGGCCATCGACGGAAAGATCGCCGCCCTTGTCGCCGTATCCGATCCGGTGAAACCGGCCAGCGCCGCCGCCGTGAAAGCGCTTCACGCGCAAGGTCTGCGTGTTGCCATGATCACAGGCGACAAAGAAGCGACGGCGCGCGCGATCGCGGCTGAAATCGGGATCGACGATGTGGTCGCCGATGTCTTGCCCGAGGGCAAGGTTGCAGCCCTGACCGAATTGGCAAAAGGGGACCGCAAAGTCGCATTTGTCGGCGACGGCATCAACGACGCACCGGCCTTGGCTGATGCTGAAGTCGGCATCGCCATTGGCACGGGAACAGACGTGGCCATTGAATCCGCCGATGTCGTCCTGATGTCCGGTGATCTAACCGGCGTCGTGAACGCCTTCGAAGTGTCGCGCCGCACGATGCGCAACATCCGCCAGAACCTTGTTTGGGCGTTCGCATATAACACGGCCCTGATCCCGGTAGCGGCTGGCGTCCTTTACCCGGTCCTTGGCGTGCTGTTATCGCCCATCTTTGCGGCGGGCGCGATGGCACTGTCCTCGGTGTCTGTGCTGGCCAACGCGCTGCGTCTGCGCGCGGTGCGCCCGATCATGCAGGAAGCCAGCGCGCCCACCGCCCCAGCAGAGCCAGTTTCACATGAGCACAAGATGGCCGCTGAATAGCTTGGAGGTTTTGAGATGAATATCGGTGACGTTGCCGAAGCATCGGGGGTCCCCCCGAAGACCATCCGCTACTACGAGGATATTGGTCTTATCCGTCCTCTGAGAAGCGCGAATGGCTACAGGACCTTTCGAGACTCCGACCTGCACAAACTCGCCTTTTTGGGACGCGCACGGGCACTTGGGTTTTCCATCGCTGATTGCCGGAACCTCCTGGCGCTCTACGAAGACGACGCGCGCACCAGCGCCGAGGTCAAGGATATCGCAACGGGCCATCTGCAAGAGATCGACAAGAAGATCGCCGATCTGTCGGAAATGCGCGCGACGCTCTCTGAACTGGTGGCAAGCTGTGCAGGCGATCACCGGCCGGATTGTCCCATTCTCACCTCGCTGGCCGAAAGCAACGAAGCGACGGTTTGAAGCCAAGGTTCTTCAATCACGTTGAAGCAGACGTGCTAAAGAGTATCCCGCGCGACGCGGGATATGACGCGTATCACGTGCTCAAGCCGGGCTTTCGCCAAGGATGAGCGTAAGATCGTCAAGCAGCGTCAATTCGGGAATGTGCAGGTTTTCGGGCGCAGGACCACGTCGGATGCGCCCTGCAGTGTCGTAGTGAGAGCCGTGACAAGGGCAGAACCAGCCCCCGAAATCGCCCGCCCCATCCCCGAGGGGGACGCAGCCAAGATGGGTGCACACCCCGATCATGACCAGGAATTCGGGATGATCCTGTACTTCGCGATATGCATCTGTCGCTAAGCTACCGTCCGGTGCATTGGGGTTTCTAGAGGCCGGGTCAGGCAAATCCTCCACGGCCTGCGACTGCGCTGCTGCGATTTCCGCATCTGTCCTATGCCGAATAAAAACCGGTTTGCCGCGGAATTCCACCGTAAGCTGGCTACCAACTGCAACGCCCGAGATATCCACGCGTATAGACGACAGTGCCAAAACATCAGCGCTTGGGTTCATCGAGGCGATCAAGGGCCAGACAGCGGCACCGGTGGCGACTGCTCCAAAGCCCCCTGTTGCATAAAACAGGAAGTCTCTTTTTGACGGGTCGAATGGCTCTGATGCGTCATCCATTTTCAATTCATGGCTCCTTCCATCGCTGGAAGGTCAACCAAAACGTGAGTCGCAACTTTTTTCTCAAAAACGGCGGAACCTTCCAGCACTGGACCCCCGTTTAAGCAGCAATCCATGCGAAAAGGAGTTAAAAATGGCTTTGTCAGATAGCACATCGATTGCCCACGACACTCACCAAAAAACTGGATCTCGTGAGAACGATCACGGATCTTCCTACATGCGCTTCTTTGCCATGATCGCGACCTCGACGGTCATCATGTTCGGCTTGATGTACCTGAATACCTACGCGTTCGAGCACCTCTACTTCAGTGAAACGCGCTTCTACATGACCGGCATAATGGCTGCGACCATGGCAGTCGTCATGCTGACCTTTATGCTTGGCATGTATAAAAGCAAGGCCGTGAACGCGGCGATCTATATCGGCGCGATTGCGCTCTTTGCCGGATCCCTCTGGCTGGTCCGAAGCCAGACGACCGTGCAAGATGTCAGCTGGATGCGGGCTATGATCCCCCACCACTCCATTGCGATCCTAACGAGTGAACGCGCCGAATTGAGTGACCCCCGTGTTCAATCACTCGCCCAAGACATCATCGAAGCGCAGCGGCTCGAAATCGCAGAAATGGAAGCGCTGATTGCCGACCTCCAGGGTGGGCCTGCTGCAACGCCCGAAGTTGACGGCCGCTAACAAAAAAAGGAGCTTTGCAATGCTGGATGGATCGCAAACCCGGAAAACGGCACAGCTCTGGCGGATGGTCATGCCGGACCATGAATGCCCCTATGGACTCAAGTCGAAGTGGTTGCTGGAAAAACAGGGCTACGACGTCGAAGACCGCCATCTGACCACCCGTTCGGAAACTGATGCGTTTAAAGCCGAACACGGGGTCGAGACAACGCCGCAGACGTTTATCGGTGGCGACCGGATCGGCGGCTATGATGCGTTGCGCGAACACTTCGGTGATGAACCGGCGTCCGATGATGAAACGACTTATCGACCGGTCATTGCCCTGTTTTCAATCGCCGCTATGATTGCCGTCGCAATCACTTGGATCGCACAGGAAACGGTATTCGTCCCGCAAACAATTGCCTGGTTCATCGCAACCGCCATGGTCTTGCTGGCATTGCAGAAGTTGCAAGATGTCGAGGGTTTCTCGACCATGTTCCTCAATTACGACCTGCTGGCGAAACGTTGGGTGCCGTACTCCTACGTCTACCCTTTCGCCGAAGGTGCGGCGGGCGTGCTGATGCTGGCGGGCGTGCTGCCATGGCTCTCAATTCCTGTTGCGCTGTTTATCGGAACCGTTGGCGCGGTCTCTGTCTTCAAGGCGGTCTATATCGACAAGCGCGAACTGAAATGCGCATGTGTCGGCGGGTCGTCGAATGTTCCGCTTGGTTTTGTATCATTAACTGAGAATCTGATGATGATCGGAATGGCGGTCTGGATGCTCTTGTGATGCGTCTTACCTGTCTCACTATGCTTTAGGTGCTCTTACCGTTGTTTTTGAGGCTCTTACGAAGACGCCGAAAGGCGCGATCACCATGCATAAACTTCTCAAGCATGGGTGACACGAGCTGAATTGGTTCATGCTTGTTGTCCGACGCTCGACTCAGTATTTCGGCATAGTCGCTCAAGTCTCGGAAAACTTCAGGAGAGAGTTCTACCGTAAGTTTGATTGGTTTTGGGTTCGGAATCTCAGTTAGTCGTAGTTTCGTCATCTCACTTCTCCCAAAGGCTCTAGGATCAGGTCGCGGGTGACCATGACGCAGCCGGGGAAGCCAGGGCGGATGGTCAGTGTCGGCGGGACGGCGAGCTGTTGTCGCACGATCTCGTCCCCCGTCTGCCCGATCGTGTCTTGTGCGGCCTCGCGGATGGCGCGTTCTGTCGGGCGTTTGGCGGCTGTGTGTATTTGGTGAAGTTGAAGAGAGTTGAAGCCCGAACGACCTGAGGAGCGGACCGATTTTTTTGAGCGGACCTAGTCATCTGTGACCTCATATTGCGGACCAGAGGTTCAAATGGAGGTGTGGCGATGCGTCCCGCCGATCGTACCATGAAAGGCAAAACGGCGGCCTGAGCGTTCACGTTCCCGTTTAATCTGCAAATTCCTTTCTCTGCGCCCAACTTTTCGCTTGAACCTCCAGCTACTGGAGGCGTTACCAAAACAGAGGCGAACTGTGGTCAAGCCACTGAAAGACGAATTTTGATGCGGAGAAAACTGATGCTGACGAGACGACATTTCATTCAAACGACCACGGTGTTGTTTTCGACCGCATTGGCTGGACCGTCGTTGGCAAATAATTGGCCAACAGAGTCGGAAATGGCGTCTTGGGACGCGCAAGTTACGCCGCCGGGTTTTGATCTGGCTACCACCAATCCGTGGGGCTTGAACCCTCGTCTGCTGCCCCAAAGGGTGGCAGCGAACGATGGGCTTGTTCCGGGTGACATTCACGTCGATGCGACCGCGCGCTACCTGTACCATATCGAAACCGGTGGAACTGCGATGCGATATGGCGTCGCCATTGGCCGTGACGGGTTGTACCAACCGGGGACTTACACGATCCGTCGCAAGGTCGAATGGCCACATTGGACCCCGACTGCAAGCATGATCGCGCGGGAGCCAGAAGTATATTCGCAGTATGCCAACGGGCAGGAACCTGGACCGAACAATGCGCTCGGCTCACGTGCGCTGTATTTGTATGTCGGTCAGCGAGATACTTACCTTAGGATCCATGGCACACCACAGCCTTGGTCAATCGGAAGTCGTGCGAGTTCCGGATGTGTGCGGATGGTTATGCCACATATCAACGCTCTTTTCCCAAATGTCGAAATCGGATCCATGGCGCGCCTTTATCCGGCTTAGAAAAGTCGAAGCCAATAATCCGGGTTCTCACAAACGTGTCTTTGCTCTCGCCAGCAACCAGAATTGTTAAGACGGAACTACGCCCGACTCCCGGGTGTGGTTTCTTCTTTGGGACGGCCCAATCTGCGCCAAGAGCGCGTCTCATCAAACTGCGCGTTTGCGAAACTTAACCTCTTGAAGCTATAGTAACTGTAGGTGCTATCACGGTTCTATCATACCGAATCTCGAGGTGACACCTTGCCGTCCGAAACACACCTTCACGATCATTCCGAGAAAACGCACACGGATGGCGATGCCTGCTGCGGCAGCGCCAATTCTTGTGGAGATATTGCGCCTTCCGCAGTTGCTCCATCCTCGGGACGCAGCTTTCAGGTGTCTGGCCTCGACTGCGCTGAGGAAGTCTCGATCCTCAGCAAGGTGGTTGGGCCCAATGTGGGCGGCGCTGAGCATTTGGCCTTCGATGTCATTAATGGGCGAATGACCGTCCTGGACAGCGCCAGAGCGATTTCGGACGCACATGTTGCAGAGTTGGTCGCAAGCACCGGTATGACAGCCAAGCCGTGGGATGCCGACAGCGCATCAGTCGATCAGGCTGCACACCTTGCCCGCCAAAGGGTGTTCACGTTCCTCAGTGGGGGCTTTTGGGCCGCAGGCTTCATCTGGCACGTGGTTGAGACCGGCTTGGGCGGGGCTGTCGGGCTCTTTTCCGGCCACGGGGAAGCGCCGATGCCGTTGATCGAGGTTGCATTTTTTGCAATCGCGATCCTGTGCGGCGTCTGGCTCGTAGCGCCCAAAGCGTGGTCCTCCGCGCGGCGGCTTTCGCCCGATATGAACCTGCTGATGGTGGTGGCAGTTGCGGGCGCGATCGGCCTGGGGGAGTTCTTTGAGGCGGCAACGGTTGCGTTCTTCTTCTCGCTGTCTCTCTTCCTGGAAAGTTGGAGCGTCGGACGTGCAAGGAATGCGGTCTCTGCACTTCTCGATCTCGCGCCGCCAACGGCTCGGGTGATCCGCGATGACGGCACCGAATTGGACATGCCTGCTGCAGAAGTCGTCGTAGGCAACCGCTTCATAGTGCGCGGCGGCGACCGTATTCCGCTTGATGGAGAGGTCACATCCGGGATGGGAGCCGTCGATCAGGCGCCGATCACCGGTGAAAGCGCGCTGGTGCCTAAAGAAACCGGGGACGACGTCTACGCAGGCACAATCAATGGTGAAGGCACACTGACGGTGCGCGCTACCAAGTTGGCGTCGGACACGGTGCTGTCTAAGATCACGCGCATGGTCGGCGATGCCCATGCGCGCCGCGCGCCGGTAGAACAATGGGTCACGAAATTCGCACGTATCTACACGCCCATCGTGATGGTGTTGGCGATCGCGATTGCAGTTCTGCCGCCGCTCATCGCAGGCGGGGCGTGGGACTACTGGTTCTACAACGCGCTTGTCCTTCTGGTCATTGCCTGCCCTTGCGCGCTGGTCATCTCGACGCCTGTGTCCATCGTTGCGGCACTTGCCGCATCGGCTCGGGCTGGGGTGCTGATCAAGGGTGGGGCCTATGTCGAAGCGCCCGGCCGTACGACGGCGCTGGCCATGGACAAGACTGGAACGATCACTATGGGCGAGCCTGAGGTGGCGTCCGTGCATCCGTTGGGAACCGCGACGGCCAAGGACCTGATCGAGATGGCTGCCGGTCTTGAGGCGCGATCCTCGCACCCATTGGCGCGTGCCATTATTGCGCGGGCTGAGGTCGACGGCGTCACGGTGTCTGCCGCTGAAGATACTCGCACTGTGCCGGGTCGCGGGCTTGAAGGGCGCGCTGCTGGCCGTTCAATCTGGCTTGGCTCTGACCGTTTTGCGGAAGAGAAGGGATTTGGCAGCGCCATTCCGAAAGACATCCGCGACCGGATTGAAGGTGCTGGAAGCACGCTTGTCGCCGTGGGCGACGACACGGGCGTCATGGGACTTCTGGAGTTGCGTGACAGGATCCGTCCAGACGCTAAAGGCATCGTGGCGCAGCTTCACGCGCAGGGCGTGAAGACCATCGTCATGCTGACGGGCGATAACGAGCGCACCGCTCGCGCCGTCGCCGCCGAAGTGGGCATCGACGAGGTCCGCGCTGAGCTTCTGCCCGAAGACAAAGTGAAAGCCATCGAAGAGCTGGTCGAAACCCACGACATGGTGGCCATGATCGGCGACGGCGTGAACGACGCACCCGCCATGGCGCGGGCGCATTACGCGATTGCCATGGGTGCCGTCGGCTCGGATGCAGCGATTGAGACGGCGGATATCGCACTCATGACCGACGATATCGGCAAGGTGCCTTGGCTTATCGGCCATTCACGCCGGGCCATGTCGATCATCCGCCAGAACATTGCGATTTCGCTTGCGACCAAAGCGCTGTTTGTCGGGCTGACGGCCTTCGGGATGGCCTCCATGTGGGGCGCTATCGCTGCAGATGTCGGCGTGTCGCTGGTCGTCGTTGCCAATGCCCTGCGGCTTCTGAACGCTGGAGAGTCAAAACGGCCACCTGCCGGTGGAAAGCGGGTCGGCGCGCAGATGGCCAAGGGGGCCTTGGCGCCTGGACAATAAGGTGGCGCGGGAGGGTGGCGAAGGTGGGGGCAGAATGCGCATATTTGACGTGCTGGAAAAGATCATCAATTCGACAGGTGTGGGGATCGCTTGGCTGACAGTGGTCCCCATCGCGTTTTTTACCGGCCTGCAAATGCTTGATCGCAAGCTACACCTCGGGGTGTCGTCGTATCTTCCGGACATTTCGACGTCCTTGCTGTTCATCCTGATATTCATGACATTCGGGTTCGCCTATCTGCGGGACGGCCATGTGCGCGTGGACGTGTTTCGAAGGAATTGGCCGCCACGCCGCGTGGCTTGGATAGAGCTTGGTGGCTGCCTCCTTGTCCTTTTGCCCCTCGCGGCCATCCTCACCTGCTACGGCTGGGATGGGCTGATGCGGACGACGC
This sequence comes from uncultured Roseicyclus sp., assembly GCA_947489665.1. GTDB lineage: Bacteria > Pseudomonadota > Alphaproteobacteria > Rhodobacterales > Rhodobacteraceae > Gymnodinialimonas. The sequence goes on from CANLEH010000001.1 coordinate 526,476, forward strand.
AATTCGCAGACACCGAAATTTGGGCACGGCGCATTGCCGCCGTGATTGGTCCCGTGGTTCTGGGCATGGCCGGGCTCATCGTCATTGTACGAAACGTCGCGTTCCTGCGGGGCAGGCGTGAGAACCTTTCCCCGGTGTCCCAAGAAGACCTTCGCCATGGAGACTGAAATCCTTGCCATCGCCATGCCGGGTATTCTGGCGCTCGGCGTATTCAGCGGCTTTCCCGTGGCTTTGGTTCTGACGGCGACTGGCTTTCTTGCCTTTGTGGGGGCGGTCTGGCTGGACGTTACGGATTTCGGCCACTTGGGTCTGATCTATCTTCGCGTGCGTGGCATCCTGACGAACGAAGGAGTGCAGTTCACTACCGTGCCGCTCCTGATCTTTCTGGGGCTGGTGCTGAACGCTAGCGGCATTTCATCAACCCTGTTTCGAACACTGGGGCAGGCACTCAGGTGGCTCCCCGGTCACTATGCCATTGCCACGTTGTTAATTGGCCTGATCCTGGCCCCCGCCGCTGGAGTGATCGGAGCTTCCGTCGTGACCGTGGCATTGGTGGCCTACGCCCCGATGCTGCGCTCAGGGTATTCCGCGTCAGCGGCAGGATCGGCCGTGGCGGCATCCGGCGCGTTGGGCGTCGTCTTCCCTCCGGCAGTCCTTCTGTTCTTCGTGGCCAATGTCTTTCAGCTTCGTATTTCCCTGATGTATTCGGCCTTGGTCGTTCCAGTGCTCATTCTGGTTTTCCTCTTTTTCGTCTATTTTTCCGTTACGCTGAGAGGGCGTATCGATATCTCGCTTTCAGACGACGCGAAGCCCACGCTGCGGGACCTAGTGTCGTCGATCATGGCCATTGCAGTAATCGCTGCTATTCCCCTTAGTATCATGGGCGGGATTGCGACCTTGTCCGAGGCAGCGGGTGTTGGGGTCTTTGGCGCGCTATTTGTAATGGCGGTTCGCGGTCGCATGACAATTGAGCGGCTGAACAAGACGATTGTGCAGACGGCGTCCATGACCTCGATGGTATTCTTCATCGTTGTGGGTGCGTCGATTTTCTCGCTCAGCTTCAATTTGCTGGAGGGTGGGCAGCTGCTACTTTCCTGGATTGACGGATTTGACCTTGGGCGTTGGGCGACCCTTGGCATGTTGTTGGGCGTGATCCTTGTGCTGGGTTTCGTGTTCGACTGGATCGAGATTCTGCTCGTGTTCTTACCGATCTTCCTTCCTGTGTTCGCACAGCTGGATTTCTCCGATCACGTTGGGTCGGTCTATTTCTCGCAGGTCTGGTTGGCCGGTTTGATCGCATTGGCGCTTCAGACCTCATTTCTCACGCCGCCGTTCGGATATGCGCTGTTCTTCGCCAAAATGGCGGCGCCACCGAGCGTCAATCTGGCTGATATCTATCGTGGCGCGGGACCGCTCGTAGTCATCGAAGTCGCACTTATTGCCTTGCTCGCATGGCGACCTGAATTGATCACATGGCTGCCACAACTTGTTCTTTCGCGATCAAACTCGGCTTTGATCAACTAGATTTGGCATGCTAACTATCGTCACGAGGCATAGTCATAAAACCGAGCTTTCTCCATGAAACGCCGCATCTTTCTTTTGGGCACGATCACCGCATTTCTGTCTGGCTGCGCCAGCAGGTTCCGGGACTACGATGGACCGCAGGTCACGCGGCTCAGAATGTACAAGGATGAGCGTTTGCTAATCCTTGATGGCGCTGAGGGTGAATTGCGGAGGTTCCCAATCGGACTTGGCTTCGCGCCCGTGGGTCACAAACAGTTCGAAGGCGATGGCCGCACGCCCGAGGGGGCGTACATTATCGACCGCCGCAATCCGAACAGCGAATTCCATTTGTCCATCGGTATCTCTTACCCGAATGAGGCCGACATCGCGTTTGCGGAGTCGCACGGTCGTTCGCCCGGTGGAGATATCTTCATCCATGGAGGTCCGCGGCGCGGAATTGACCCAATGAATGTGCGGGATTGGACGGCGGGCTGCCCTTCTGTTACGGATCGGCAGATTGAGATCATTTATGCGATGGTGCAGAACGGCACCCCGATTGATATTTATCCCTGACGGACGCACCAACTTGGTGAGGGCAGAATCTCCTGCAATCAACCCAGGTAGACATCTAGGAACAGCATAATCACGAGGCCGATCGCAAGGCCGAGGGTGGCCTTGTTCTGATGGCCACTGCGGTGGGTTTCGGGGATGATCTCGTGGCTGATGACATAGAGCATCGCGCCCGCAGCAAAGGCAAGGCCCCATGGCAACAGCTGCTCTGACAGCGTGATGATGCCCGCCCCAAGCAATCCGCCGATGGGTTCGACCATGCCGGTGAGCGCTGCGATGCCCCACGCACGCCATTTGGAATAGCCTTCACCAAGCAAAGCCACAGCGACGGCGAGACCTTCGGGCGCATTCTGTAGGCCAATACCAATCGCAAGGGGCATGCCGCCTTCCATGCCGCCGGACCCGAACCCAACACCAACTGCAAGGCCCTCGGGAAAGTTGTGGATCGTAATCGCGATGATGAAAAGCCAGACCCGCCGGAGGGACGCGCCTTCGGGTCCTTCGCGCCCGGTGTTAAAATGCTCGTGTGGGAGCTTTTCGTTCATCAGCGCAACTGCACCCATCCCGAGCAGTATCGCGACGCAAACGATGGCCGCAGGCGCTGCCTCACTGTCGAACCGAATATCAGCTGCGTCCAATGCGGGAATAATCAATGAGAAGAACGAGGCCGCAAGCATCACGCCTGCCGCGAATCCGAGCGAAAGATCACGGGTGGCCCGAGATGGGACACGGCCGAACAACACGGGCAGCGCGCCAACTGAGGTAAGTGATCCGGCAGCGAGGCTTCCGAGGAAGCCGAGCATTACTGGTGAGAGGGTTTCCATTGCAGGCCAATCCGTATGTCAGTGTAAATGCGACTTATTCTCAATAGGCCTGCCTTGTCCGTATGGGAAGACTTGTTCAGTTTCGCTTTTTGTAGCCGGTACTGATACTGGTCAGACTAAGTGTCGAGATTGCATTCGCGGAACGCATCAGAGCCTTTCAGAAGCTGAAGTGGTACCATCGGGGGCCAAGCTTTCTTCCATACGTGCGCGGGCCTCAGTGAGGCGTGACAGCGCGGCTGCATCATCCGCTTCTGGATCAACCGCATCAGCCAGACGGTCGTCGGCGAGGGGATCTGTTGGACGGCCGTTCACGAGCACTTCGTAATGAAGGTTCGGGGCCGTGGTAGTGCCGGTTTCTCCGACACGCCCGATCATATCTCCGGCGTTGACGCGCTGACCTTCCGCGAGACTTTCAGGCACAGTACTGAGATGCGCATAGCGCGTCATGATGTCGGGACCGTGGGCTATTTCGACAACACGGCCATAGCCGTTTCGCCATCCGATGAAGCTCACGCGTCCCGGCGCCGTCGATTGCACAGGCGTTCCGTGCGCCGCAGCGAAGTCCACGCCCGTATGCATTCTTACGTTGCCAAAGACTGGATGCGTGCGACGCCCGAAGACAGAGCTTAACCGTGCGCCCACGACGGGTTGCGCGAAAACGCGCAGCACATCGCCATCTACATAGATCGTCGCCTGTCCGCTGGCATCATCTGGCCACACAACCTCATAGAGGCTCCCCGCGATCTCCAACGCAGCGAAGGTAAGGTCCGGCTGGCCGATACGATCTTCACCAACACGCGCCTCGCGCCAAAGCAGGCGGAGCCTCTCTCCACCAGCCATATCTCGGCGGAAATCCACGGTGCCGCCCAACATCTGAGCGAGGTCGACGGCAAAACGGGCAGGAATCCCGGCTTCATCGAGTGCGGCGAACATTGAGGTCGAAATGATCGCTTCACCGGCTACCGTCACAACTTCGGTCTCCGGGGCCATGACTAGTGCGACCATCTCAGTTCCAAAAACTGCCTCGATCCTCACGCCGTCCTCGACGGCGAGGGAGACCGTCTGCGGACTGCCGTCCATGGTGGAGACAATCGTGAGCGAGTGGCCGGGCCGAAGCCGTCGCAGATCGTATTCAGCACTAATTGCCAAGGCGACTGCTGCCCGGTCGGACGTCGCCATCCCGGAGTCGGCGAGTACTTCATCAAGCGTTTCGCCGGGTGCGATGTCACGGGACCAAGTCGATAGAGGAGGTTGGATCACTGGCGGCTGTGCGTCGATGGCAGGGGGCAGAAAAGTGGGCAGGGGGCGTTGATCGCGCGCACTCTCGGATCGCATCGTTGCGAAACGAACTGCTCCGTGCCCAATTGTGTCGGGAAGCGTCGGTGGCTCGGGCAGCCACAGGGATGCCTCGTCCAATCCGCTCGGTACCGGGTCTCTCAACCAGGTTCCAGCAGCGAAAATCGCGGCCCCCGAGACACCAGCCACAACTACCAAACCCGCTGCTATCGTCCTCAGCATCATGTCGTTTCTTCCATTTCTTGTTGCAGTGCGCGGCGGATTTTTGGCAGCGCAAATTCTCTTGCCTCGTGGTAATCGATCGTGGTGACGAATTGCCCCTCTGCGTTGAATAGAAACACGCTGGCGGTATGGTTCATCGTGTAGTCTCCGCTATCAGTCGGCACTCTCTCAAAGACGGCACGAAAGCCCTCCGCCGCGCGAGCAATTTGCTCTTCCGGACCAGTCCAGCCGCGGATTGCAGGGTGGAAATAGCTGACGTACTCCGCCATTGCGGCGACGGTATCCCGCTCGGGATCGACCGTGATGAAGATCACGTTCAGCGGATCTGCCTCATTGCCCAACGCGTCAAGCCAGTCTGAGATATCGGAAAGCGTGGTCGGGCAGACATCTGGGCAATAAGTGAAACCGAAAAAGGCCATTGTTGGACTGCCGAGAAGGGCCTCCGGCCCGACAGCGTTGCCTTCATGATCGGTCAAGCTGAACGCCATCTCGGTCAAAGGAATGGGGCGTTGCCCCATCGGCTCCGGTGCGCCGGGGCCGTCGACTTGCCACCATCCCACGAAAAGCATCATGCCAACGGCCGCGACAGCTGCCGTGCCATAGCCCAAAAAACGCGTTCGCTTCATCAGTCTTCGGGCCCTCGCGCCGCGAAGCCAAGGATCGGCACCTCGACCGTCGCTTCAACACCATCTTCGAAGACCAGAGTTAATGGAAACGTCTCCCCTTCGGTCATTGGCTCTTGTAGTTGCATCAACATGGCGTGCAGGCCACCGGGTTCCAGAGCCACGCTCTCACCCGGTGCGATAGCAATTTCGTCGGTGGGCGTCATGCTACTGACGCCCTCGGTGCTGGTTCTCGTTTCATGTATGGCGGGCATCATGGCCAGTGGGGTCGAAAGTCCAATCAGTGTCACGGGCTCGGTGCCGGTGTTGCGGATCGTCATATAGGCGGCACCGGGACGGTTCATTCCAATGGACGCTCGTGCCCAAGCGCCGTCGATGACGATATCGGCCGCGTCGGCTAGCGCAGGCATGGAAGCACCCGCAAAGGAGAACAGCATCAACAGCGCGCTCATGGATACGATCTTTTTCATGTGTCTAATTTCCAATCAGTTGGTCCAGCTCTGCGCCGCAGCGACTTGCGAAGCAACCAACCGTCGCAATTCCGCCTCACCGAATGGATCAGGTGAAATGCCGTTCACGAAGAAGGTCGGCGTCTGACGAATACCGACGGTCTCAACGTCGGTACGATCTCGGTTCAGAATTGCCACGACACCGGGCGACAGCATTTGCGTGCGCGCAGCCTCGACATCGAGCCCTGCGGTCGCGGCGATTTGCAGAAGACGGCCAGGTGCAGGCGCTCCGTGGGACGCCCAATTTGGTTGTTCGCGCAAGACAGCTTCGAGAACTGGTTCAAAAACCCCCTGCATTCGGGCCGCTTCCAGCACGCGGATCGCTTCCTCGGACGCCTCTCCATGGAACGGTGTGTACCGAATTACGACACGGACGGCGTCACCATGCTCGTCCATGATGTCTTTCACGATTGGATGGAAGGCGCGGCATGCCTCGCAGGCAGGATCGAAGAATTCCACGATCGTGACAGGCGCTTCTTCGGGCCCAAGGACGGGTGAGTAGGGGCGGATCATGGCCTCTGCCAGTTCTGGTGCCAGAGGCTCCGCCTCGACAATCGGACCTGGCCTTGTTGCCAACCAGGTCGCACCGCCGAAACCGGCAACGCCCAAGACGAGAACGGACAGGATTAGGCTACGTCGGTTCATGCTCGTGTGTCTTTCAGTGAATGGGCTGACAGCATTCCGACCAGGGCGAAGGCCGCGAGGGCCATCAGCGGGATGGGAATGCCGAAAACCAATTGGTTGTCGTCAGTGCAAGAGGGGCCAGTGGCTGTGCAGGGTTGGATGCGCTCGGGGATCAGGCCCGCATAGAGCCCCATATGCCAAAGTGCGATTGCACCGCCGCCGAGGGCCAGTGCGATGCCGTATCGGCCGACCCGCGTGTCCTGCCACCAGAGGCCAAGACCAAGGATGATGGCCAGCGGGAACATGAAAGCGCGCTGGAACCAGCACAGGACGCAGGGTGTCTGTCCCAAGACTTCACCGATGAAAAGCACGGCAAGTGAGGCTACGACGGCGATGAACCAAGCCAGCCCAAGGGCGGTTTCTCCGGTCAAACGGTTCATCTGGCCTCCATTATGTTTTGCAAATCGGCGAGGATTTCTTCGGCGGGCGTGCCAGAGGGCCAGGAGTTCGCAAAGCCAGCCTCGGGGTCGAACAAGAACAGATGTGATGTGTGTCCCATGGTGTAGCCGTCAGGTGCGGACGCTTCTTCGATGCGCTCAAAGAAGATCGGGAAGGTCTCAGATGTGCGTGCGATCTGTTCCGGCGTTCCGGTGAGGCCGATAATGTTCGCGTCGAACAGCGGGACATATTCGGCGAGTGCGGTCGTCGTATCCCGCGCAGGATCGATCGTGATGAACAGAGGCTGCACGTCTGCGGCGTCCTCTCCCAGGCTTTCCATCACGTAGGCGACTTCGGACAGCGTGGTGGGACAAATATCTGGACAGTTGGTGAAGCCAAAGAAGATCAGCATCCAGCGCCCATCGAAGTACTCATCTTGTTGCACCATTCCGCGGTGATCGGTGAGCTCAAAATCGGCGTAGAAGGCAGGATCAGACCCAGTCTGTGCGCGATCATCCCTAAGATTTGGCCAGAGCATCAGCCATAACGCAGCAAGCGCCGCGACAGCCACCAACACCCATAGGGTTCTTCGGAGGGAAAGGAGGGACAACTAGGTTTACCTGCGGTTAATTCTTATTTGTCTCGGCGGATACATCCTCTAGCAACTGGAGGTTCAAGACGAAAATTCGCTGCACGACACAATATCACAAGGACGTGATTCCAGCCCTTGCCACCCATCATGCCGAAACCTACAAAGACTTTGCGTATGTTGGGGGGTTGAGCATGCTCACGATTGGAACCTTGGCGAAGAGAACCGGGACGAAGGTGCAGACGATCCGGTACTATGAGCAAATCGGCCTGATGCCCGAACCTGATCGCACCGAAGGCGGACAACGACGCTATGGTGACGCCGAGCTCGATCGCCTCGCATTTATCCGACACAGTCGACAATTGGGGTTCCCGCTCGATGCGATCCGGGAGTTACTTGATTTGACTGACGCTCCGGATCGGCCCTGTCACGAAGCCGATGAGATTGCACGCCGCCAATTGAAACTCGTAGAGCAAAGGATGGAGCGACTGAAAGCCCTTCGCACAGAATTAAAGCGCATGGTCAAGGAATGCAGTGGCGGTAACGCCGCACAATGCCGTGTCCTTGAAGTGCTCCGAGACCATTCAGAGTGCCTGACCGAGCATGATCAAATTGGCGCTTGAGTAAGCGCAGAAAACGCTTCCAAGTTTCCACTTGAAGCTACAGTGGCTGTAGCAATTATCTATATCCTCGAAAGATTCGAGGAGACCATTCGTGACACATGCTGACCCTTTACTGACTGCAACCCCGATCCTGGATTTTGGAACGGCATCCATCGCCCGGCTTATCGCAGAAAGGGGCTGGCGCGATCTGCCCAACCGCGACAAGATCGGAGTTGTCTATGACTTTGTGCGCAACGAGATCGTTTTCGGCTACAACCGCGCCGATGACATTTCGGCTTCGGAGGTGCTGTCCGATGGCTATGGCCAGTGCAACACCAAGGGCACGCTCCTCATGGCACTCTTTCGGGGTGTCGGCATCAAGTGCAGGATCCACGGGTTCTCGATCCACAAAGGCCTTCAGCGCGGCGTTGTGCCGGAACTCGTCTACCCGATTGCGCCGGATGAGATCCTGCATTCTTGGATCGAGGTCGAACTAAACGGCACATGGATCAACCTCGAAGGCTTCATTCTCGACGACGCGTTTCTGAAGGTTCTGCAATCTACGTTTACCGACCGCGAAAGCCTGTGTGGTTATGGTGCCGGAACGGATTGCCTGAGCGCGCCGCCCGTCGAATGGACCGGGCAGGACACCTACATCCAAGACACTGGGATCGTTCAGGACTTCGGAACGTTTGACACGCCTGACGCCTTTTACGCACAACATGAGCAGAAGTTCGGTCGACTGCGGGGATGGCTCTATCGCAACATCATTCGGCATTGGATGAACGCGCGGGTGCAGGCCTTCCGCGCGGGCCGTCTGACACCCAACGCCTCCATTGCCCATGAGCCTCAGGAAGAGACCCATGCCGCATGATCACCACGGCCACAGCCATACCCATCTAGATCCCTCAAGCGGGGATCGCCGCGTCGCTATTGCGATTTGGGCCAACGGTCTTCTGACCGTTGCGCAGATCGTGGGCGGCATTCTTGCAGGCTCACTCGCCCTGATCGCGGACGCGCTGCACAACTTCTCGGACATGGCGGCGCTCGTCATTGCCTTTGCGGCTCGTAAAATCGCTCGCCGGCCCGCTGATGAGCGGATGACCTTCGGCTATGGCCGGATCGAGACCGTGGCAGCTCTGATCAATTACACGACGCTGATCGTGATCGGGCTCTATCTTATCTACGAAGGCAGCATGCGCCTGTTTGAACCGACAGAGGTTCAAGGGTGGACCGTCGTCATCATCGCGGGCCTGGCACTGGTGGTCGACGCCCTGACGGCGGCGCTGACCTATTCCATGCAGAAAGGCAGCCAGAACATCCGCGCGTTGTTCCTGCACAACCTGTCCGACGCTCTCGCCTCGGTCGCCGTTATCGTCGGGGGCACGCTCATTATCCTCTACGACATGCGCTGGGTGGATCCGGCGATCACAATCGGGATTGCGCTCTACATTCTGTATTTGGCGTTTGCTGAGATCGGTGGTCCGATTCGGACGCTGATGCTCGGTTCCCCGCCGGACGTCGACGGAGGGGAGGTGGTGGCCCTTCTGCGCCAAACAGAGGGCGTCAGCGACGTTCACCACGTGCACCTGTGGCAGATGGAAGAAAATGCCCCAGCGCTCGATGCTCATGTTGTCGTCGAAGACACCGCGTGGGAGCGGCTGGAGCAAATCAAGGCAGAGCTAAAGACGCAAATTGGTGCAAAGTTCGGGATCAGTCACTCAACTCTGGAGTTCGAGCGCAATGGAGTTTGTGACGCCGAGGCGCCATTGTTCGGTCATGATGATGCCCATGGTCACGGACAGGCTGACAATGCATAGCCACATCGAACCAATAAGAAATGGCGGTTGCGTTCAAGCGTCGCTCTTCATCGGATTGATGGTCTCTCGGACACCAACGAAGAACCCATCCAGAGGCGAATGCCCATGACCACTACGACCGGCAACGTTTCTGCATCCCGTCCCCGCATCTTTGTTCTCGACATCGCACGGGTCGCGGCTCTTTTGGCGATGGCGGTGTTTCACTTCGTGTTCGATTTGGAGATTTTTGGCTATGTCGATCCCGGCACGACCGGCGCCGGCTTTTGGCGTGGCCTTGCCATAGCCTCTGCGGGGTCTTTCGTGTTTCTGGCGGGCGTTGGCCTATGGCTTTCCCACGCAAACGGCATCAGATGGACCGCCTTTAGCAAGCGTTTGGCTATTATCTTGGCGGCGGCAGCGCTGGTTTCCGTCGCGACCTACATTGCGTTTCCCGACGCCTTTGTTTTCTTCGGCATCCTGCACTCAATTGCCTTGTGCAGCGTCTTGGGATTGGCCGCCCTACGTCTTCCGATAGTGGTCATCTTGCTCGTCACCGTCGCGGTTTTCTTCGCACCGGACTTCGTATCATCCCCGGCTTTCAATGCGCCGTGGCTTTGGTGGACGGGCTTGCAGACGATCCCACTGAGCACCGTGGATTACGAGCCGATCTTTCCATGGTTTGCGGCCTTCTTGGCAGGCTTGGCCGCGGCGAAATTGGCATCGCACTTAGGTTATTGGGAGAAACTCTCCACCACCAAGACGTCGCGCACGATGCGTGTATTCGGGTTCTTCGGACGGCACACTCTCGTGGTCTATTTGGTTCACCAACCCATCTTAATATCAATTGTCTGGGCGGCCACGCAGGTGCTGCGATAGAGCCGTTTCGACGCTCACTAGCTCAACAACTGCACTCATTTCCGGCAAGCCAAAGAGCAGGATCATGGTTGGCCAACTGCCAGTCTGTTCGCACAATCATTGAGCGGCCGGACCTCAGTCAGAAGCAGCAACCAATCATGTGCGAGGCGTGCGCAATTCCTTTCGTGCGGTCGCAAATCCCCGGTCTGAGGCTATGAAGCGGGCGATCATAGGTGCGATCAGTCGCGCTGCTTCGAGTTCTTGACCGGTTTGTTTTCCCAAAATATCTGCGTAATCGGTTAGATCCCGAAGAACGTCTGCTGGCAATTCCACCGTGAGCTTAACAGGTTTGTCATCCGGGACTGCACTCAGCTTCAGCTTGGTCATCTCACTTCTCCCAGGGGCTCGAGGATCAAATCGCGGGTGATCATCACGCGCACCGGGAAACCGGGGCGGATCGTAAGGGTTGGTGGGAGGGAGATTTGTTGGCGGACGATCTCTTCGCCGGTGCGCCCGATTGTACCCTGAGCGGCCTCGCGAATGGCGGTCGCGACGGCGTCCTCGCTTGCCACATCGCCTTCTAGACCAACGTTGAGGATCGTGGCGAGACCCGCGGCGAGGAAGACCCGACCCCAATGGTAGTTGACCCGATCCTGCAGGCCTGCCGCACCTGTTCCGTCCGTGCCGGGTTCGCGAATGAGGTTAATGGACCGGCCATCGGGAAGGATGAGACGGGTCCAGACCAGAAGGAGGCGGTTCTGGCCCACGGCGATATTGCTGTCGTATTCGCCGAGGAGCCGCGCGCCTTGCGGGATGAGCAAGTAGCGTCCGGAGGGGCTGTCATAGACGTTGGAGGTGACTTGCGCGGCGATTTGGCCCGGCAGGTCCGAGCGGATCCCGGTGACGAGCGCGGCAGGAATGATTGTGCCCGCCTGGAGGATGTAGGGGCTTGGAGGGGATACCAGTTGCTCGGGGCTGACGGGGTCGGCAGAAGCTCCGCGCGTTAGGAAGGCGTCGTGGCCTGTTGCAGCGCCTTGAGGCCCGGAAGAGCCCTGCGGCGTGGGGAACATGGTCGAACCCAAGGGGGCAGACCCAGGATCTGCACCGCTGCCTTGGGACCCGGTTTGCGCCTCAGCAAAAAGGGCGCTCAACCGTGCTGCCTCGATTTCTTGCAGTCGCAGCTGTTCCGCCGGATCGATCCCGGGTGCTGAACTGCCCGTGAGGGTTGGAATCGGAACCGGATCACCCCGTTCCTGTGCGCTGAGGATGGGCCGGCCAAGCTCACCGGGCAGTGGTGGCCCAAGACGGGGAACATCGCCATAGTTCGTTGGCAGTCGAGAGAGACCTTCTGCGGCCTGAATGCGTTCGGTCGAATACAACTCGGAGGGTGCATCGCTGACCTGACGGCCTTGCAAAGCGACGATGAGGATGGCGCCAAGACCGAGACCACCGGTTGCCACGAGCGCCGCAATGGCTTTTCGGGAGAGACGCATGACGCGCGGTGGGCCGGGACGGAGGCGGAGATCCCGGGCAATGTCCTGTTCTTTGCTCGGGCCATTGGGGTCGCTGGTTGGAGCTGTCATCTCACCTGGCCCTCCGCATCGTCAGGGCCTGCCCGTCGGTGCTCGACGCCGTCCATCCGCACGATCCGGACCACTTCCTGCCGGGTTTCGCCAAGTCTGAGTTCTGCGGCCCCGAAGAGCCGGTCGACGATCAGGACATTGCCCCAAACGCGGGTGTTGACGATCTGGCCCTGGCCGTCCGGCCCGATCACGAACAGAGGCGGCATCTCGCCCTGGGCGATGCCAGTCGGGAAAACCACATAGACCCTGCGGCCATCGTCGAAGACCGCAACCGGGCGCCACGGCGGGCTGTCGCCTTGCAGGCCGTAGCGATAGTTCCGGTCTGCCTCGGGCGGGATGGTCGGGCGCTGCAGGAGTGGTAGGCGCGGACGTGTCGGTTCTGCGGGATAAGCCCAGGCAACGGCGGGCATCCAGATATCTTCGCTGGCGCGCAGCTCGATCAGGTAATTACGCCGGTCGGTGCTGATGACGAGATTTGTGGTAATATCCGGACGCGTCGGTTTGACGAGAACATGGACGCGGGCAGTCCTCCCTGCGCCGCTAATGGTGTCGCCGATGATCCAGCGGGCCGTGTCGCCTGCCGCGATGGGGCCGGGACCGGTCAGCTGTTCGCCCGCCTCCAGCGTGATCGTCGTGATTTGGCCGGGGGCGGCATAGACCTGATAGAGCGCGCCTTCGCTCCACGGGAAGAGCTGCAGGGCGTTGTAGTAGCCCTCTGGGCGCGGCTCGACGCGTGCGGCGGCGTTGGCGGCTGCGATCCGGGCCTCTGGCGTGGCTGTATCTGGGTCTCCGCCACGGGAAGGCGTCCATGACGGTGGGATGTGAACCGGGCGCAGGGCTTCGTCTGCCATAGGTGCTGGGGGCGGTGCGAGAGTCGGAACTATGTCGTCATAGGCGATCTGTGGAGGAGGCTCGTTGGCGCAAGCGGTTAGGACGGTCGTTGCGAGGAAAAGACAAGATAGGGTTCTGAGATGGGTCATTGGGCACTCTCCCTCGACCAGTTGATGGCATGGACATAGACGCCGAGCGGGTTCTGGCGCAGACGCTCGGCATCGCGGGGCGGTTGAATCACGGTAGTCAGGATGGCAGTCCAGCGTTCGGTGGCGGCCAACTGGCCGTTTTCATAGCGCCGCTCCACCCAGGCGACGCGGAAGCTGGTGTCGGAGGCGCGAATGACGCTGGAAATCTCGATGGCGATCTGAGTCTCGCCGACGGCCGCGAAGGGGTCGTTGACGCGTGCATAGTCGTTGAGTGCTGTAGCGCCGCGATCGGTAGTGAAATCGTAGGCGCGCAGCCAGCTTTGGCGCAGCACGATGGGATCTGCGGGCACCTGCCGGACATTCTCGATGAAGCGCGCCAGATGCCAGGCGATCTGTGGATCAGTGGGTTGGTAATCCGCGAGCGCAGGTGCAACAGCCTGTGCTGCGCCGAGATTGTCAACCTCGACCACAAACGGAACGACAGAACTTTGCGTCGATTGCCAGACAAGGGTAACGCTCAGACCGGCGACCAGCGTTAGGCAACCAAAAGCCATGAGGCGCCAGTTGCGGGCCTGGACACGGGCGGAGCCAATGCGGTCGTCCCAGGCTTGCGCCGCCCTCTGATAGGGCGTGACGGGCTCAGGAGTGGTGGAGTAGCGGACTGTTGGACGGCGGAACATGGTCAGGATCTCTCTGATAGGCTGACGGCTGATCCGCCACCGCCGTGATCGCCGGAGCGGATCACATGGGCAGCGGTACTTACGCCGTGATGGATGGATTGCTGCTGTTTCATGCGACGAGCCCAAGCGGGCGGGCCAGCGGTCGCTGTGGATGCGCGGGTATGTGCGGCATGACTGCCGCCGGTGGCAGCGTAGGCGGCGCGCGCGCCAGATTGGGCGTTCTCTGCAATCGAGCGTTGCAGGGGGCTCGTGGCGGCCGCAACTCCGGCTTTGCCGATTGCGGCAATGCCTCCCGCAGCCTTTCCGGCCATTGTGGATCGCGATGCTGACCCGAGCTGGTAGGCCGTTGAGACTCCACCGGCCATCGCGCTTGCGCCACGGACGCTAGCACCGGCCGCTCCCAGAGCCATGCGTCCGGCGGCGGCACCACCGAGGGCCAGACCGCCCGCGGCCACAGCGGTCCCGACGGCGGTGCCAGCGCCAAGTTGCGGTCCGCCCGAGACGATCCCGTTGGCGATGCCCGGGCCGAAGATGCCTAACGCCAAAAGCGCCAAGGCACCCAGAACGACCGACATGGCGACTTCGATGGTAGGCTCCCCGGCAAAGCCGGAGGTGAAGTCCGCAAAGATGGTTGAGCCGATGCCGACAATGACGGCGAGAACAAGAACCTTCACGCCTGACGAGATGACCAGGCCAAGGACGCGTTCGGCCATGAAGGCCGTCTTGTTGAAGAGGCCGAAGGGGACGAGGATGAAGCCCGCGAGGGTGGCGAGTTTGAATTCGATCAGCGTGACGAAAAGCTGGATCGCGAGGATGAAGAAAGACAGCAAGACCACGAGCCAGGCGAAAAACAGGATCGTGATCTGCAGGAAGTTCTCGAAAAACGACACGTAGCCCATGAGGTCGGAGATCGATGCGAGGATCGGACGACCGGCGTCCATACCGACCTGCGCGATGCGTCCCGGTTGCAGCAACTCGTCGGCGCTAATCGTCCCGCCGGTGGCCACCAGCCCGAGGCCTGCGAAGCTGTCGAAGACGGTCCGCGCGAGCGTGTTCCAGTTGCCGATCAGGTACGCGAAGATGCCGACGAAGAGGGTCTTCTTCACCAGCCGGGCGATGATGTCGTCGTCGGCACCCCAGGCCCAGAACAACGCCGCGAGCGTTATGTCGATGACGATGAGCGTGGTCGCCAGGAACGCGACATCGCCGCCCAGAAGGCCGAAGCCGGAGTCGATGTAGGAGGCGAAGACCTCGAGGAACCGATCAATGACACCGACACCGCCCATGACCTCACTCCGTCCCGGCCGGAACGGATTGCAAACCGAAGAACCGGCAGCGCGACTGGTTCCAGGCGGCACGGCATTCTTCGTCGATCGCGTAGTCTTCCGGTGTGAGAGTGCGGCATCGCGCGAGCGTGGTACTGAGCGCGGTTTCCGGTGCGGCCTGATCCACGTTTTCACGGCTTACGGAGCGGCTCAACTCAATGGCCGCGGCAAGGGCGGCCAAACCTCCCAAGCCAATGCCAATCCCGCGCAGGAAATGATGTGTGGCAAGTGGCATCTGCTCAATCCCGGAACAGACGTGTCGAACCGGGTGCATAGCCGCTGCCGTAATCAAGAAAGCGCGTGAGGTTTTCGCGGCCCTGCGCTTCGGCGGAGGCAACGCGCGCTGCCTCCAGCGATATCGCACTGTTCTGGGCGGCAATGGCGGCGGTAAGATCAGCCAGCTGCGCCGATTGCAAGGCCATGAGCTGGTTGCCGGCCTGAGCCACTTGCAGTGCGCCCATCGCTCCCTGACTTTCTCGGATGAGTGCGTCCATCTGGGTGCGGGCACCATCGATATTGCCAACGACGCCGGCCTGGATGCGGAGCGCATCCTCGAAGCCGGTGACCGAAGCCTGCCACCGGTCGCGCGCGCCGCCGATCATCGCGTCGAAATCGCCCTGCGCTGCGGCCGAGCCGTATTCCTCCGCGAAGGCTGCCTCGATTGCGGCGACGTCGAAGGCGAGGCTTTCGGCTTCCGACAGCAAGCGCTGGGTTTCACCAATGGCGCTTTGCAGCTGCCCCAGGGAGGAGTGCGGCAAGCTGGCAAGATTAAGCGCCTCGTTCATCAGCATTTGCGCCTGGTTCTGGAGCTGGGTGACTTGGTTGTTGATTTGCTCCAGTGACCGCGCGGCCGAGAGGATGTTCTCGGCATGGTTCTGCGGGTCGTAGACGATGCGCCCGCCAGCCCCGAACAAGAAGGCCTGGACTGGTGTGCTCAGAATGGGCGTGACGGCTAAGGCGGTGGCAAGCAGTGCAGTGGTCAGCTTGCGGGCTTTGGCTAGCAGATCAGGATTGCGGGTCATCGTTTGTCTCCTTTGAGGTTGGAAGCGGTTCAGGTTCGGGGAAAGTCGCGGCTGGGGGACCTAACAGGTCGATGGCCCAATCCAGGCCGCGGTGGTGCAGCCAGGCTTTGGCAAACCCGCCTCGACCGTGTTTGGCGAGAAGGTCGCTGATCGCGGCCTGATCGGTTTTCGAAGAAGCCGCCGTGAACGCCAGTGCGACGTCGCCGAGACCAAGAGAGAAGAGCCGGTTCCCGCGTCGAGACTGGCAGAAATAGTCACGTTTCGGGAACGCCCGCGCGACGATCTCGGTCTGGCGATCATTCAAGCCGAAGCGACGATAAGTGTCGGCGATTTGCGGCTCGAAGGCCCGCTCGTTGGGCAGGAAGATGCGGGTGGGGCAGCTTTCTATGATTGCGGGGGCAATCGGTGACGCATCGATGTCGGCCAGTGATTGGGTTGCAAAGACGACGGACGCGTTCTTCTTGCGCAGGGTCTTGAGCCATTCTCGGAGCTGGCCACCGAAGCTGGTATCGTCCAGCGCGAGCCAGCCTTCGTCGATAATGAGCAGTGTGGGCCGCCCATCAAGTCGGTCGCTGATGCGGTGAAAGAGGTAAGAGAGGACAGTGGGCGCCGCTGCAGTCCCGACCAGCCCCTCGATCTCGAAGGCCTGATTGGGTGCCGCACCCAGATCTTCGATCTCGGCATCGAGCAGCCGCCCATGGGGTCCGCCGAGGCAATAGGGTCGCAGGGCCTGTTTCAGATCATTTGATTGCAGCAGGACGGCGAGGCCAGTGATCGTGCGCTCTCCGATCGGGGCCGAAGCGAGCGAGGTCAGCGCGGTCCAGAGATGCTCCTTCACATCCGGGGTGATTGCGATGCCTTCGCGAGCGAGGATCGCGCCGATCCAGTCCGCGGCCCAGGCCCTCTCTGCGGCCTCATCAATGCGCGAGAGCGGCTGGAGGTAGACGGCTCCGTCATCGCTGTCAGAGAACACGGCGTCCAGATCATGCCAATCCCCGCCCATCGCGATTGTGGCGCAGCGAATGGAGCCGCCGAAATCGAAGGCGAAGACCTGTGCATCTGGATAGCGGCGGAACTGCAGCGCCATGAGAGCAAGCAGCACCGATTTGCCTGCGCCGGTCGGCCCGACAATCAATGTGTGCCCGACATCGCCCACATGGGTTGAGAAGCGGAACGGCGTCGATCCGTCCGTGTCGGCGTAGAAAAGCGGTGGGCCGTCGAGATGGTCGTTGCGCTCGGGTCCCGCCCATACTGCCGAGATAGGGATCATGTGTGCGAGGTTGAGCGTGGAGACAGGCGGTTGCCGGACATTGGCGTAGAGATGTCCGGGCAAAGAGCCGAGCCATGCCTCGAGCGCGTTGAGCGTTTCCGGAATGCAGGTGAAATCACGGCCCTGCACGATCTTCTCGACAGCCTTGAGTTTCGCTTCAGCGGTGCGCGGATCCTCATCCCAAACCGTGATCGTGGTGGTAACATAGGCGGCGCCCGAGATATCAGCACCCAATTCCTGCAGCGCTTCGTCGGCGTCCGCAGCCTTGTTGGCTGCATCGCTGTCCAGCAGCGTCGAAGCCTCGTTGGTCATGACCTCCTTCAGGATCGCGGCGATGGATTTTCGCTTGGCGAACCATTGGCGACGGATGCGGGTGAAGAGTTTCGTGGCATCGGTCTTGTCCAAGCAGATTGCGCGCGTGCACCAGCGATACTCCAGCGGCTGGCTGTTCAACTCGTCAAGCAGACCAGGCCATGTCGCACTGGGCAGGCCAGTGATGGTGAGCGTTCTCAAGTAATGGGAGCCGAGGCGCGGGGTCAGACCGCCGACAAGCGGGTCGTCCGCGAGCAAAGCGTCCAGATGCATCGGGGTGTCGGGGACACGCACCCGCTGCCGCCGGGTCGAAATCGTCGAATGGAGGTAGGTCAGCGTTTCCTCGTCCGAGAGCCATGCGACCTCTGGCATGAAACCATCGAGAAGATCGAGCAGGCGATCCGTGCGGAGAACGAAAGCTTTGACCTGTTCGAGGGGATCGGCACCTCTGTCGGGTGCGTTCTCGAAAAGCCAACCGCCGACACGGTTTGCCTCGTCCGAAGGCGGCATCCAGACGAGCGTCAGGAAGTAGGCGCTTTCAAAATGCGTTCCCGCCTCTTCGAATTGCGCGCGACGTTCCACGTCGACAAGTTCCGAGATCGGGTCGGGAAAGGTCGAGGCAGGATAGCCTTGCGCCGGAACCCGCTGCGCTTCGACGAAGACGGCCCACCCCGAGCCAAGTCGACGCAGCGCGCTGTTGAGGCGGGCCGAAGTTGCGACCAACTCAGCGGGCGTGGCGGAGTCGAGATCGGGACCGCGAAACCGGGCGCTGCGTTGGAGGCTACCATCCTTGTTCAGAACGACCCCGTCGGCCACGAGTGCGGCCCAAGGCAGGAAATCGGCCAGAAGGGCAGATTTGGAGCGATATTCGGCGAGGCGCATCATCGGATCACACCCCGAACCAAGAGGGGTAGCGCAGATGTCGCCGCGCGACCTCGGCGATTTGCGCGTCTCGCTTTGCAAGCCAGACCGCGAGGAGATGCCCAACGAGCCAGAACAGCAGGCCGACGATCCAAAGGCGAAGCCCAAGGCCAACGGCTGCCGCGAGCGTGCCGTTTGCAATGGCAACAGCACGCGGCGCTCCTGCTAGCAAGATCGGCTCGGACAGAGCGCGATGCACGGGTGCGTAGAAGCCAAGAATGTCAGTGGACGCATCCTGCATCAGATCAACGCCCCGCCGCCAAAGGAGAAAAAGGACAGGAAGAAGCTCGACGCGGCGAAGGCGATGGTGAGTCCGAAGACAATCTGTATGAGCCGCCGAAACCCGCCGCCTGCATCGCCAAAAGCGAGGGTTAGTCCGGTCACGATGATGATGATCACGGCCACGATCTTGGCGACAGGGCCTTCGATCGACTCGAGGATCGATTGAAGCGGTGCCTCCCATGGCATGCCGGATCCTGCGGCCATGGCGGGGTCGGCGAGCGTAAGGACGGCGGTCGCCGCGAGAGCAATCAGGAAAGGGCGAGACACTGGCAAGAGTGTCATGGATGATCTCCATGGGGATGTGCGAGAAGCTGTTCGAGGGCGTAGTCGCCAGCGGCGGTCAAGCCGGTGACGCGGGCGAGCTCAGACAAGCGCCGATCTGCACCTCGACCTGTGAGCACCGCGACGAGATCGATGGTTTCCGCAATGAGTGCGCGAGGGACGGTAACGACCGCTTCCTGGATCAACTGTTCGAGACGGCGGATCGCGCCCATGGCGGACCCTGCGTGGATCGTGCCGATGCCCCCGGGATGCCCGGTGCCCCACGCCTTGAGCAGATCAAGGGCCTCCGCCCCGCGGACTTCCCCGATCGGAATGCGGTCGGGGCGAAGGCGGAGCGACGAGCGCACGAGGTCGGACAGGGATGCGATGCCATCTTTGGTGCGGAGGGCGACCAGATTGGGGGTGAGGCACTGAAGTTCGCGGGTGTCCTCGATCAAGACCACGCGCTCCGAGCTCTTTGCGACCTCGGCCAGCAGAGCATTGGTCAGCGTGGTTTTTCCGGTCGACGTTCCGCCCGCGACAAGGATGTTGGCGCGACCAACCACGCCGTCTCGCAGCGTTTGAGCTGCGTGTGATGTCATGATCCTGCTGGCGACATAGTCCCCAAGCTTGAATACTGCGACGGCAGGCTTTCGGATCGCGAATGTCGGGGCCGCGACAACGGGTGGCAGGAGGCCTTCGAACCGTTCCCCCGTCCCGGGCAGTTCGGCAGAAATTCGGGGGGAGGCGATATGGACCTCTAGGCCGACATGATGCGCGACGAGCCGAATGATCCGTTCGCCGTCCGTCGGAGAGATTTCGGTGCCTGTGTCAGTCAATCCATCCGACAGGCGATCGAGCCAGATCCGGCCGTCCGGGTTCAGCATCACCTCGACGACGGTTGGGTCCTCAAGCCAGGCCGCGATATTCGAGCCAAGCGCGGTTCGCAGCATCTGTGCGCCGCGGGCGATGAATTCGGGTTTGAGTGGCGTAACTGTCATGGTCGTTCCCGCGTTGGATTACGGGATCGATCAAGAAGACCGTTCTTGGCTTAGGGGCAACAGTCGAGAGGGCGTAGTAGTGGTGTGGTGTGGAGAGACAGGGGAGAGTGTGAGTGCGCTGCCTTCACTTTGGTGTCGATGAGGTAGCGTGAACGGCCCATTGCGGTCGTTGGCCAACAGGTCAAGATGCCGCGGCCGCAGCCCGCACAGCCGACGTTCGCTGTAATAGAACCGAGCTTCGCTTAAACGAAGAGATGTGAATGTTAATTGGGAAGAAGTGTGCGCCTAAGGTAGCTTGGGAAGGCCCAGCTCCTGGAGAAACGCATTGTGTGCCGTTTTCGCCGTAGAGATCTTTTCCTGCAAATCCTGTAACCGCTGGTTGGTCTGGGCCAGATCGATCTCTTTCTCGGCTTCAGCTATGCTGACATACCTAGCGATGTTGAGATTGAAGCCTTTTCCTTCGATCTCATCCATTTCAACCCGGCGAGAGTAGCGATCTTCCTCTTTTCGGAACTGATAGGTTTCGACGATGTCACGGATGTGTTCGCGCTCCAGCCTGTTCTGCCGTTTGTCTTTCTTAAACCGATCCGGCCCCGTGGCATTGATAAACAAGACGTCATCGAATTTTTTGCACTTCTTCAACACTAGGATGCAGACAGGAATACCCGTCGAGAAGAACAGGTTTGCAGGCAAGCCGATCACGGCGTCGATATGCCCGTCCTTCAGAAGCTTTGTTCTGATCCGTTCCTCGGCCCCACCTCTGAACAATACACCATGTGGCAGAATAATCGCCATGGTGCCGTCGTCTTTCAGGTAGTGAAAGCCATGAAGGAGAAACGCAAAATCCGCGGCCGACTTGGGCGCAAGGCCATAGTTCTTGAAGCGCGTATCCTCGCCAAGGGCCTCGGAAGGGTCCCAGCGGTAGCTGAAGGGCGGGTTTGCGACAACGGCATCAAACCTCGGCATCTTGGCGGGGTTTGCCTCCCTCAGCATATCCCAGTCGTTGGTAAGCGTGTCGCCATGGAAAATCTCGAACTCGGTATCCTTGACCCCATGCAGCAACATGTTCATCCGGGCCAAGTTGTAGGTCGTGATGTTCCGTTCTTGGCCGTAGATCTTGCCAATACCGCGCGGCCCCAGCTGGTTCCGCACGTTCAGCAACAGTGACCCCGAACCACAGGCGAAATCGAAGACGCTGTCGATGTGATCCTTCTTGCCAAGTGCCGGGTCTTGGCTGTCGAGGGCGACGATTTCAGACAGGATGCTAGAGACCTGCTGAGGCGTGTAGAACTCACCGGCTTTCTTGCCCGATCCAGCGGCAAACTCCCCGATCAGGTACTCATAAGCATCGCCTAGGGTGTCATTATCTGTCGAGAAACCAACAAGGCCCTTGGCTATCTCCTTGATGATGCTGCACAGCTTGGTGTTTCGCTCGGTGTACCCCTTGCCCAGCTTTTCAGAGTCCAGGTTGATCTCGGAGAACAGCCCGTCGAAGGTGCTAGAAAATGACTCGTTCTCGATGAACTTGAAGCCCGTCTTCAGCGTGCTCAGAAGGTCATCGTGCCCCACCCGCGCCATTTCGGCGATGCTTGCCCACAGGTGATCCGGCTTGATCACATAGTGGGTCTTGCGGCGCATCTGCGCCTCGAATGCATCCACGTCGTCTTGGTTTTGCTCATACCAGAGGGCCAGAGGCGTGCGGCGATCATCCTTTGCCAACTCGGGATAGTCCCGCCCAAGCTCGCGCTGTGCGGCAGCCTCGTAGTTGTCGGACAGGTAGCGGAGAAAAAGGAAGGACAGCATGTAATCGCGGAAGTCATCCGCGTTCATCGCGCCGCGCAGAGTGTTGGCAATGTTCCAGAGCGTTTTGCCCAATTCTTGTTGTTCTTGGTCGGTCATTGGGCAGGCTCTTTCTGCTTGATGATCTCTGGCAGCTCGAAGCGATATCGTTCGAGGAACGCCTTGAAGATGTCTTTGAACAGGTCTTTGTTATCGCCCACCATCTCGCGCGGCTCGTAGATCGAGTACTTCCCATGGCTCAGCAGGTTCAAGGCGCGGGCGTAGAGCGCCTCATCGTCGATCCCATGGATGCAGGCCGAAAAATCCTTGTATCCAAAGAAGGTGGCCGTTTTCTCAAGGATGCTGCGCATCATATTGAAATGGTGCGTATAGAGCTGGTCGCTCTCAACGGCCATCTGCAATTCGCTCAGCATAGCGACATGGTGGAAGAATGGCGTTTCGTTGGTGCCGCGCAATGTGTGCAGCTCAACACCCTGGGGCCGATGATAGAAATAGGCCTTGTGCTTGACCTTCTTCATCTCGTTCCACATGACGTTGAAGAACAGGCTATGGTGGGTCGAAACCACCGCTTTCGCCCGATCCTTCCCGGATTTCAGCAGCTGCGCCAGATCACTGGCGACGGCAATCGCATTGTTGTCGTCGAGGGATGAGATCGGATCATCTACATAGATGTGCTTCACCCACTTGTAAGCCTCGTGATTGTCGAGGACGAGCTGGCAGATCGCCAGAAAGACGCACCAGATGAAGATGTTCTGCTCGCCGCGCGATACTTTGATGTTCTCGCTGTCGTCGCGGTAGAAAACCACGCGCCAGTCTTCGTAATCGATCCGAAAGTTGAAGCTGGCATAGCGTTCGAGAAAGCTGAAAATCCGCTCTTCCAGATCGAGCGACTGGAAGTCCTCGAAGAAGGCGGATGCGCTGTTGATGTTCAGATAGCGGTTTTCGTCGCCGTCCAGATCGTTGTCCCAGACGAACAGATCTTCGGTGAAGGCGTTGAAATAGAGCGTGTCGCGCTCTCCCTTCTTCTTTGCCACATCCTTAAACGCCATCGACAGACGGGTCTTGCCGGTGCCGTTATAAGCGAAGAGAAGGACAAAGCTGTGATCGTTCAGATCGTCCCTAATGCGGGTGACGAGCTTGGCGATGGATTTGTACTCGTAGAGCTTGGGCTTGTTCGTCATCCCTCAACCTCGTCGAGGACGGGAAAGAGCTGTTGCAGAAGGCCTTGCTTGTGATCTTGGAGCCGCTCGACCTTCTGCGCCTGTGACCTGATTTGCTCATCGACGGCCTTCAGAGTAGCGACGATTTTCGCTTGCTCATTCTTGTCCAGCGGAAACGCGATTGGACATTCAAGGACGCTTCCCTTGCTCAAATGAGTCTGGTTCAGACCATCGTTGAAGGCGAGGAGGAAGGGATGCCGATCCAAAGCGTAGTAAAGAAACGTACTCTCAATCGAGTGCGCTGTCAGACGACTAACACGCTGGTTCACAGCATATTTTTCGTCTTCATCCACGAGGAAGCACTTTGCCAAAGCGCGCCCCTTCGGCAAGTCGCTAAGCACCATCAAGACATCGCCCTTGGATGCGATACAGTATCTTTCGTTGCTGAACTTGAGAACCTCGCCATCAGTCGAGATGAAACGGGCATTGACCACGACAAAATCGCCGTCTTCCTCGATATCCTTCTCATAGGCCTTACCGTTTTCGTAGTGGGCGATCTCCCCAAGAGGCTTCTCGACCCAGCCTTCAGGATCTTGAAAGCCAGGAAAGCGGCGCTTGGGAAGTGTTTCTCCCTTGATCGGAAAAAGTTCGAGAATCAGCCCTTGCTTGTGATCCTTGAGCGCATCGAGCTTTTCGGTTTCCGTCTCAATCAACCTATCTACGGAATCCAATACATCCGCGACTCGCTCCATCTCTGAATATTCGACAGGAGTTGAAATTCGGATAGTAGAGAACTGCTTGTAGCTGACCATCTTCCCATCACGCACACCTTCAATCTCACGGCTAAGTTCCTCGATGAAGCGCTGCGTCTTGAAGAGGTGCTTAAAGAATCTTGGGTCTTGCTCGCCACGAAGTCGAAGAATTACGTATGCGGGGCTGCACAACCCCAAGAACTTTGAAAATTCGATGCCGCCCTGGAACGACCGAAGACTGATAATGAAATCGCCGGGCTCGACGACCTTGTAACTTGCAACACTCTTTTCCGACACTGTCACATGGTAGTCGATATGATCGCGAGGCACTGCTCCTTGCTCTTGGGTGATGGCAAGTATTGGCAGATCAGAATCATGGTTTTTGTTGCTTATCTGATCGAAAAGCTCGCCGCCCACGGCTATCAACCAGGGTGCTTGGTGCTGGAACTCGGGTAGCCGCAATGCCGGAACGAGTTCAGATTTGGACTCTGCCCTCATTGCTCATAAGCTCCTAGCCCGGCGATCTCGCGACCGTGGGCGCGCTTCTGCAACAGCGGGATTAGGTCTTCCATCAAGGCCAGCTCTTTCTGTGTCCGCGCCTTCCACCCCAAATCGAGCGGGGCCAGCAAATCGCTCAGTGCCTCCCCGTCAAAGATCATCCGCTGCAGGATGGCATCGACAAATGCCTGCAAGGCAGCGACATCCAGCTCGTGCTTTTCCGCGATGGCCGCCAGCGCCTTGGCGTTCTTCTCGGCCTTGAACTTCTCGAACCCGTCGCGGATCGCCTTCTCGTTCAAGCCTTCGCCCACTGTCAGCGTGTCGATGTAAGCGGCGATCTCTTCGCGGTCATCAAGGAACTTGGCATCGGACTGGATCAACCCGATCAGCTGCGCACGCGTCATCTTCTGCTTGCCTGGCTGCTGCTGTGAGTAATCAGCGATCAAGCCCATGATATAGTCATAGTCGATCACCGCCGAGGCGAAGAGAACGAACTCGAAATCAAGCTGATCGACATCCTCGGCGGCCTTGTCCGGCCCCTTGTCTTGTTGGCCTTTCAGGCGCTGCGCGGTATCCAGATAAACGCCTCGGAATCCCTGAAGCTGATCCTTGGGCATTACCTCTTCGATGTTCGCTTTGTCGTCAGGCGACAGGTCGGTGTATTGGTCGATCTGGGTGTTCAGCCGCTGGACCTCTTTGAAGAGGTTGATGAACTGGCTGCGCGCCGCATCACCCTTGAGGTTGGCAACCTCCTCTGGCGCGCAGGTCAGCCCCTGCGACTGCATGAAGTCATCAAGGGTCTTCACCGCTGTCTTCAGCTTGTCGATGGCAACCGGGGCTGTGTCAGCAAGCCAGATTTCCTTCGGCGGATTGCTGGATTCGCCCGAAAAGAGCGTGATCGCGTCATTGACGGCCGCTTGCTGCTGCCGGAAATCGAGGATGTTGCCGTAGGGCTTCGTGTCGTTCAGCACGCGATTGGTGCGCGAGAACGCCTGGATCAGCCCGTGATTTTTAAGGCTCTTATCGACATACAAAGTGTTGAGGTACTTCGAGTCAAAGCCCGTGAGTAGCATATCGACGACGATGGTGATGTCGATCTTGTACTTGTTAGCCAAGTCCTGGTTCGGAAACTGTTGGTCTTTGATCCGTTTCTGCACGTCCTGATAATACAAGTCGAATTCATTGATGCTGTGATTGGTCCCGAATTGCGCGTTGTAGTCCGCGATGATCGCCTTCAACGCTTCTTTCTTCTTGCTCGGCTCCACAGCATTGTCCGCTTTCTCTTGAGGGAGGTCTTCTTGGAGCTGCTTGACGTCCTTGCTGCCCTCGGCCGGGGGCGAGAACACGGCGGCAACGTTCAGCGGCACGTAGTCAGGATCAGCGGCAGTGCGTTCCGCCTGGATGGTCTTAAACAATCCATGGTACTCGATGGCATCATTTATTGAGGCCGTCGCAAGCACCGCGTTGAAGCGACGGCTCGCCGTCACTGCGTCATGCTTTTCGAGAATGGCTTCCACGACCTTGCGCTTCTGAACGGTATCGCCAGCAGCCTTCGCGCCTTTCCCATCAGGTTTGAAATAGTCGATGTGGAAGCGAAGGACGTTCCGATCTTCAATGGCGTGAGTGATCGTGTACGCATGCAGTTGCTGCTGAAAGATATCATCAGTCGTGACGTACGAGGCCTGCTCGCCATCAATCTGCTGATACGACGCGTTCTGCTCGAAAATCGGCGTCCCGGTGAAACCAAAGAGTTGCGCATTGGGGAAGAACTCTTTGATTGCGCGATGATTTTCACCGAATTGGGAGCGATGGCACTCATCGAAAATGAACACAACGCGTTTGTCGCTTAGTGGCGCAAGACGCTCCTTGTAGTTCTTCTTATTCGTGCCATCTAGAGCCAGACCCAGCTTCTGGATCGTCGTAACGATCACCTTGTCAGCGATGTCGTCCGACAAGAGCCTGCGCACCAGCGTTTCGGTGTTGGTGTTCTCCTCAACGCAGCCCTCTTGGAAGCGGTTGAACTCCTCGCGGGTCTGCCGGTCGAGGTCTTTTCGGTCCACTACGAACAGACACTTCTCAATATCGGGGTTATCCTTCAGAAGCGTGGAGGCCTTGAATGACGTCAGCGTTTTGCCGCTCCCGGTTGTGTGCCAGATATACCCGTTTCCGCAGTTCTGCTGGATGCAATCGACAATCGCCTTAACCGCGTAGATTTGGTACGGGCGCATCATCAGAAGCTTTTGCTCACTCGCGACCAACACCATGTAACGGCTGATCATCTGCCCAAGAGTGCATTTCGCCAGGAATTTCGAGGCAAACTGATCGAGGTGCGTGATCTTCCTATTGTCTTCACTGGCGTACTGATAAAGCGGCAAAAACCGCTCATCGGCGTTGAAGCTGAAATGGCGGCTGTTGTTATTTGCAAAATACCAAGTATCGCTTCGGTTGCTTACGACAAACAGCTGCAGAAAACACAGCAAAGTCTTAGTGTAGCCATTTCCTGGATCATTCTTGTAATCGACGATCTGTTGCATCGCCCGACGCGGGCTGATCGCAAGAGTCTTCAATTCGATTTGCACCACAGGAACGCCGTTGATCAAAAGGATCGCGTCATACCGGTGGTGGCTGTTTTCGGTGTTTATGCGGAGTTGGTTAACAACTTCGAAGTTGTTTTTGCACCAGTCCCTGGTGTTTACTAAAGTGTAGTCCAAGGGTGTGCCATCTTCGCGCTCAAGCGTGTTTTTCTCTCGCAGCATTCGCGCGGCGGCAAAAACGTCGGGGGTAACGATTGCTTCCATCAGCCGCTCAAACTCAGCGTCAGTCAGCTTGACGCGATTCAGCTTCTCAAAATGGTCACGGAAATTGCCTTTGAGCGCTTCTAAGTCACGAATATCCTTCCTGTACTCATACTTTAAATCCTGCAATTTTTGGAGAAGGTCCTTCTCAATGTCATTTTCCTTCATCCTTCTGTCCCTTAGCCTCTCACATCCGCCCGCTACATGCCTTCTTAAGCCGCTTAGCATCTGCTTTTCAGCTTTGCATCATTTGTCTAGCGCGTCTCGCACCGAGCCGATGCAAGGTACAACGCTTTCGGTCACTGGTTTAAAGCAAACACCGGACCTTGGTTCAGGTATACCAGTGACCTACCTTACTCTCCGACGTGCATTCCCTATAAATCGCAGCGGCGACCAAAGTCCGCTTTCGCGGTCCACAAACATTATAGCTGCGCCGCAGCGAATTCCCGCTTCCCGCCCCGACTGACGCTGTTCCTCAGATTTTGCCCCTCTTATCGGCCTCATCCCCGTTCAGGTCGCGGCTCAGTTCTTTTGCCAACGTTGACCCCCTTGCCAACCTCCTTGCCAGGGTCTCGACAAATCCGGCGTAGCGTTCTTTTCCTTGGGCCATTGCAGCCTCTCTGAGGTCGTCTTGAACAGGTGGTATGGCGGACAGCCAAAAGCGGATGAAGAGCGCCAGCGCCTCGCCCGCGATTTCCTGATCACGCTCAAATCGTTCGATTGACCTCGTCATGCGATCAAGCCGTCTCACGAAGGCTGCCTCTCGCTGATCAGCCTCATCGGGGGTCAAGAAGGATGCCAGTGCCGCCTCGACAATATGAGTCATTGGGACACGCCGAATGTTTGCTGTGGCCTCAAGTTGGTCGAAGAGTCTGGGATCAAAATAGACGTTCAGGCGGATCTTTGCCATTGGTACTAGTCCGATATGCCCAGATCGTCATTCGGATCCATCGAGGCCAGCTGTGCTATGGTGCGGGCTTTAGATGCGATGTCATCGGTTTCGTCTCCGAGGCCTTCGAACTCTTTTTCGGGCGAAGGTCGAACTGGCGTGTTTTTCTCTTTTTGCGACAGTTCCGGCGCTCGATCGATGCTGCCTTCTTCGTCTTCGGCGCTTGCAGCATCGGGATCTTCCGCCGTGGAGGCGGCCGGTATCATACCACTCCAATCGTCCACCGGCGATTTGAGTGAGGCCTGAGTGATACCGGTCGGCGGTTCAATCACGCGCATCTTAAGTTGGGCATCGGCATAATGTTTCACTTTTTGGGCGCGGATCGGCGGGGCTCCGGAGACCAAAACAATCTCATCGTCGGATGGTAGTTGCATGATCTCGCCGGGGGTCAGTAACGCACGCGCCGTCTCCTGCCGTGAGACCATCAGGTGCCCGAGCCAGGGCGAAAGCCGGTGACCTGCGTAGTTCTTCATGGCGCGCAATTCGGTCGTGGTTCCCAGAGCATCGGATAGACGCTTCGCGGTTCGTTCATCATTTGTCGCGAAGGCGACGCGGACGTGGCAATTGTCGAGGATGGCGTTGTTTTGTCCGTAAGCCTTCTCGATCTGGTTCAAGGATTGCGCGATCAGAAACGCCTTGAGACCGTAGCCCGCCATGAACGCCAATTGGGTTTCAAAGAAATCAAGGCGGCCCAAGGCTGGGAATTCATCGAGCATGAACAAGAGCCGATTTTGCAGCGCGGTTCCCTCAAGGTCTTCGGTTAGTCGGCGACCGATCTGGTTCAGGATAAGTCTGACCAACGGTTTGGTGCGCGAAATATCCGAGGGTGGCACAACAAGGTAGAGCGTCACGGGGCGCTCACCGGTGACCAGATCGGCAATCCGCCAATCGCAGCGCGACGTCGCGGCGGCGACTACTGGATCACGGTAGAGACCGAGGAAAGACATTGCGGTTGAGAGAACGCCAGAACACTCGTTCGGAGATTTGTTCAGAAGCTCGCGGGCGGCCTGGGCCACGACCGGATGCGGCCGGTCTCCCAGATGTGGCGTGTGGAGCATTGCGTTGAGCGTTGCCTTGATGCCCCGACCGGGATCAGACAGGAAGGTCGCGACCCCTGCCAGTGTCTTGTCTTCGCCGGCATAGAGGACATGCAGGATCGCGCCGACCAACAAGGAATGGCTGGTCTTCTCCCAGTGGCTGCGCCGCTCCAATTGTCCATCGGGATCGACGAGGATATCGGCGATGTTCTGCACATCCCGCACCTCCCGGGCGCCGCGCCGGACCTCGAGGAGAGGATTGTAGGCGGCGCTGGCCTCGTTCGTCGGATCGAAACGTAGCACGGGTCCGATCCGTGCGCGCCAGCCAGCAGTGAGCTGCCAGTTCTCACCCTTGATGTCATGGACGATGGCAGACCCGGGCCACGTTAGCAGGCTTGGGATGACAAGCCCCACGCCCTTGCCGGAACGGGTCGGGGCGAAGCAGAGCACATGCTCGGGGCCGTCATGGCGGAGGTGGCGCCGGTCAAGCCGACCGAGGACAACCCCGTCTTCGCCGAGCACTCCGGCTGCAGTTGCGTCTGATGTCGTTGCCCATCGGGCCGAACCGTAGGTGCTGACATCGCTCGCTTCGCGGGCGCGCAGCACCGATAGGAGGATGGCGACGAGGATCGCTGCAATTCCTCCTGCGCCCGCAATAGCCGCGCCCTCGATGAAGACGCGGGGGGCGTAGGCGTCGTACCAATACCACCATACGAAGAAGTCCCACGGTCGGTAGATGGGCCAGCCGAAGAGATCGGTCAGCGGCGGGCCGAGTGCCGGTTGGTGTCCGAGACGGAAGGCGACCCATTGCGTGGAGGCCCAAAGGAACGTGAGGACAACGAGGCTGACAATCGCGAATTGTCCCCAGAGGATGGCGGTGGCAGGCGAAGTATCAGTGCGGCGCATGGGCGTTCCTTTCGATCAACGGCTGAGGCCGCGATTGCGACCGAGGGTCCAGTCGATGCCGCCACCCGAGCGGACCATTCCGGAGACAGAGCGTCCGAGTCGCCGGTCCAATTGCGGTGTCCAGGGAACGAGCGAGAACCCCAGCCCGTCATCGATCATGGCGAAGCGGCCTGAGGCGAGATTGAGGCGCTGGCGGTAGGTCCCTTCGACCGCGTCGCCCTCGTGGTGGCGGTAGCGAATCAGGCCCGTCTTCGTTGCGAGCTTTGCTGCGTGCGCGTCCAGTTCGCGAGCCCGCAGCGAGGAGAGGAGATCGCGGGAGAAGACCACTCGTTGGCCCTGCTTTTGCGCCAGCCCAATATCGACGAGGTGGGTTGCGCGCCGATCAAGAGCCGCCCGCACCTCGGCCCCGAAACCTGATCCACCGAGCGGCACGCGGTCACGAGCCAGCTGCAATCGGTCGAGCCAGGTCGCGCCCTCGGCCCCGATCTGAGCGGACAGGTCCAGATCGGACCTGCCAACCAGTGCCAGCCGCGCTCGACCGCCCGCTTTCGGGGTCCACAGGCGCGTCTCGACGATGCCACCTTGGGCCGTGTCGCCGGTCGCCGTGATATCTGGAAACCGAAGGTGATGAACACGTCCGTCGACCCCGTCGATGATCGCATAGGCCGTGCCGTGATGTTCGTCTTGCAGGCCCCGCTCGACAAGCCGCCCGAGAATCGGGGTCGTGGGCGTGCCTTCGATAGCGAAGTCGAAATCCGCGCGGTCCGGACCGTTGGCCAGCGCCCGATGCATGGTTTTGATGATATCGCCGCGCAGGCCGAGATCGCGAAGTATGTTTTCCACATCCGGCTTCAACTCCCAGACGGCGGGGAGGATGGGCGTCGCCAATCCCAATCGCTCCAGTTTCTGCGCACGTCCGATCATCAGGCGGCGCAGCTCCGGGTCGCGTGATTCTGGGGTGCCCCGGCGCAGATCGACAATGCCTGCATGGTCGTCGGCCAAGGCGCGCAGCCCGCGGTCAAGGTTGGTCCAGCGTTCGGTCGCAACTTGGCGTTCCAGGTCACTGGTGATCTCGCGGGCGCTTCGCGGGCCGAGTTCGAGTTGCACAAGATCCTGGGCGCGCGCGCGTAGACCATGAGCGATGTAGTCTCGCGAGATCACCAGGTCTCTGCCGTCGTCGGCCTTGCCGCGGACGAGGATGTGAACATGCGGGTTGTCGGTGTTCCAGTGGTCAACCGCCACCCAGTCGAGCCTCGTGCCCAGGTCACGCTCGGCGCGAGCCATCAGGTCGCGGGTGAAGGCGCGCAGGTCTTCGAGATGATGGGCATCCTCGGGCGAAACGATGAAGCGGAAGTGGTGGCGATCTTCCTCGCAGGCCTCGGCGAAGGGACGACTTTCAAGCGTGTCGCTGTCATGGCCAAAGAGATCGGCGCGTTGCCCGTCCTGGCCGACCCCGTCGCGCTGCAGATACCCGATGTGTTGGGCGAGCGGAACGGAGCGGCGGCGCGCTCCACCGTGCCGAACCACGCGGGCATTGACGACGACGCGGCGGGAGTCTCGCGAGAGCCCTTTGGCCGTTCGGGCAAATCGTCCCCGCCCTCCCGTTGCACCGCCTTTTCGTGATCCGCGGAAGGTTTGACCGGAGTGCCCTGCTTTGCGGGCCGCGCGCATGACTTCGCCGACGAAGCGGGTAGCACTGCGAGACGAGGGCGCGCTGTTACGGATGCGGCCAGGGCGCGGTCGGAAGTTGTCGTCCCGGCTCATAGTGCTGATCCTTGCCAAAAGACGCAGGCACCACAAAAATGATTTTTGATCAGTTGTTTGTCGAAAAAGCCGGCACGGTTGGTGCTGAGACGGCACGGTAAAATTGTCCAAGAAACAACCGCATGCCTGGCCCGCGTGCCAGGCCTTTTATCTTGCGATACTTTTGTTGTGATCCCGTGCTTCGGTCCATTCTTGCACAACTCCCCGCCAGCGCAAGCGAGGCTACGCCACAATGCGAACTCTGTGCTCATGGCATTTCTGGCTCGGTAGGAGAAACAAATATGCCGTGCGGACCCCCTTGGTCACTAGATTGGAGGATGCTTTCACCTGCGTCCTTTCTCCCAATCGGAGTTGCCGCAAACAGCGGTGCCTCTCGCCAGTCCTGCGATCGCAGCGGCAGTTCCTCACCAAGAAAACCATCTTCCTGCGCACCGATGATCGGCTCTAGAACAGCAAGGTAATTGCGCGTTTCGGTGGGCAAGGGGCGTCCTGAACTGAGGTAATCTTCGTATCGCGCCGGTCCAGCATTGTAAGCTGCAAGGAAGCCCGGCGATCCGAAGCGGTCGTACATAGCGCGCAGATAGGCCGTTCCGGCGAGGATGTTTTCGCGGGGATCAAAAGGGTCATCTCCGAAGCCGTGGGCTCGTCGCAACACGGCCCAGGTGCCGGGCATGATCTGCATCAGGCCCATGGCACCTGCGCTACTGACTGCACGCGGATTGCCCGCACTTTCCACCTCGATCACGGCGCTGATCCAAGAGGCTGGAATGCCAAACCTCTGCCCGGCTTCTACTATGTGGGCGTTAAACGACTGCTGCTCGCCTGCTTCAAGCACGCGATGTTGTGCCACTGCCACCGTTGGTGCCACCGCAAACGGAGCGCACATGATCAGCACGAGGGCAGCGCCAAAAGCAGAGAGATTGATGTTGGAGGAGGACGCAGCGCGGGTCATGGTTTCACCCTCCTTGTGTCCAGAGGGGAACCGCTTGACCAATAATCTGGCTAGCGTTGACCGTGCCGAAATACCGTCCGTCGAGGCTGTCATCGACGTCTGCATTGAGGAGGAAAACCTCGTCCGGGCCGAGGGTGATACACCCCGTCCAACTCGGAAGGGGGCGTCCGTTTCGGTCCGTCTCCGGAGCCACCGCGACAACGGTGTTGTTGACCGACACCGAAAGGCCGTCGCGGCAGACTGACATTCCGGAGGTCGCTGCAACACGTTTTAGAAGCAGGGTGTCCGCGCCCAGGTAGCCACGCTCTATCGCCCAATTGGACAAGTCCGATGGCAGTTGAACGGCTGCAAGATTGCCGAGCGTTGGCATAATCGACGGACGCAGGACGTAGAGGCCGGCAGGCACGCTTTCGGACTGATTCCACACAAAAAACGGTGTTTGGTCCATCTCCGAGGCTGCGATCAGACTGACAGAAAGACAGACCGCGATGAAAGGAAAAGCGGCGATGGTCATGGTGTCACCGCGCGCCGCTTGAGCCAGGCGGCGTGCCGGGCCGGTGTGTAGGGTCGGGGCTCGCATCCTGCAGTCAGACGGTTATGAACATGCCGCCAATGGTCGGGGCACGCATCCTCCGGCGCGATACCGTAGCGCTCCACGATGTCGACCGCGAGCAAGGCAGCCTCGACCTTCGGCCAGCCGGACAGACGCAGGAGAACATCTCCACCTGGCGAAACATAGGGAACGGTTGAACATCGTTGGCCTGCCTTGACGGCGCGCAGAATGTCGATCCGGCTTTCTACTGTGCCGTACTCATTCGATGACCAGCGCACGAGCGCGAAGATGGCGCCTGGCCCGAAGGCCACCCGCTTGTCTGTACGCGTCAAATTGGTCTCCTCGACGGTGTGTCCGAAGCGGATCCAGCGCTCGACGCGCCCTTCAATCCACCTCAGATCGACGATTGTGCGCATTGTCTCAGCGGTCCCGACGCAGATAGGCGGGCGAAATCGCGGCATGGCGCTTGGCGGGTAGCACGCAGTCCCCAGTCTCGTCGGAGGTCGAGGTTTTCTCGCCCCGGGTGACCCAAGCTTGCAGGTCATCGACCGCATAGACGACGCGCCCGCCGATCTTGGAGTAGCGCGGCCCGGTCCCGTAGGTGCGGTGTTTTTCCAGAGTCCGTCCAGAGAGGCCGAGCAAGCGTGCGGCTTCAGGGGTTCTGAGGTAACGGGGTGGCAGGCCTGAATTGGGATCGGGCATTTGAGCATCTCCGGTTTGTGTGCGCCGCGGCGGCGCGCCGCGAACTGTCGGAGGTCATCAAAGCGAAGAAGCGCCCTTGAGAGGGATGACGAAGATGGCGCGAGAATTTCGTCACCCCTTAGCTTCCAGTTCGGTACGACTAAAAAGGCCGAACCTGTTGGCCGTGCTTGGGGTTTTCGTATGGTTCAGTACTGTCCGGCAGTCGGGCTTTGGCCGAGAAGCAGTGAGCGATATCCGCGTTCGGTCAAATGCGTCGCATGAGTTGCCAGACGAGCGATCTGTGCTTTGGTTGAGCTCGTTTTCCAGGGCTCTTGATCGACCCGACGTGGCCCGAAAAAATGTCGAGCAATTGCACGATAGCTGGCCTTAACTGCCTGCGCATCCAGCACCCGGCAGGCCGACAGGATGCGGGTCCTTTGCTGCCGGGTCAGCTGATCTTTAGTAGGGCCGCACCCGAGAAGGTACTCCCGTACGCGCTGAGCCGCGGCGACGCGCGTGCTCCAATGTTCGTCGAGAGGCAACAGAATGCCCACAGCGCAGCACAGATTTCTTGCATCAAAGATGAGTGTGGGGCCTGATTTGAGCCGGAGTACGACGACATCATCGTCGACACGCGCCGCGTCCAAACCGACGTTCTTGAGGTTCAAAGTTGGGACGGTTTCACCCGGAACGTCTGCGATATAGCAGACCGCTGCAGGCGCTATTTGCGGCAGCCAAAATACGGATGCTTCGGGAGCCTCAAGTTGTGGATCAACCGGGAAATCGCAACCCCCAGGATGCGGGAGACCACAGGCCATCGAGCATCAGAGGGTATTGCACGCGGTACTTCGGATTTCGTCGTAGACATTCCCAGGCCAATCCGGAGACATCGAGCGTTTCGATGTAGGCGTAGTCGGCTTCGTTCCGCCAGTCCCTGACCATTTACCTTCCCCCGCAAGAAACCATATCTGGCGTTGGTTTTGGGGTGTCCGGTTCACATTGCCGAGTGTCAGATATGACACCTGACAAAGCGTTTTGACGTCAGGTTGAGCTCGACCGAATGAGGCCAAGATAGCCATGGTCCTGCAGCCGGAGCGCTTCTTTGAGGGATTTCTCGAACACGGCGTGGGACCCTTCTGGGTCCCTTTCAACGTCGAGGCCTAGGATGATTTCCGCAGCCTCTCGCCAATCGGCCTGCTCCCGGTCGGCGTCCAGAAGTCGAAGGTAGGTTTTCATCATCTCGCGGTCGGGCGGACCTGAACGCACTGGATGGGTGATGGCTTCGCGATTGGCCGACAAGATGACACCCTTCAAGAAAACCACAGCACGGTGCCAAAGTATCACTCAATGACGAGTATACTCCGTGGTTAAATACTCTGCAAGGCGGATGAAGTTGCCGCATGGAAAGCAGACGTATTCTTGCTCAAAACCTGAAGAAGTATCGGCTTGCGGGAGGGTTTTCTCAGGAGGATCTGGCGCATCGCGCCGAGCTGGATCGAACCTATATCAGTGCCCTCGAACGGTCGCGTTATTCCGCCAGCCTGGATGTTCTCGACAAACTGGCGCTCGTGTTTGAGATCAAATCCTGCGATCTGTTGAGTGAAGAAGCACATGCACCAGGGGCGGCGGCTGAAGATCAGGGCAATTAGAAATACCCGTAGTAATCTGGATCTACGTAAGTCTGCTCCGGTTCGGGTTTTGAGAACTCCGGCTCGGTCGTGGGTGGTAGTGATTTTTGCTCCACGGGGGACGGTGGATCCCATTCCTCACTAGGGTCGGTCTTGGGGACATAGGTATCAAATGGCGCGAAATCAAAGTGGTCGTCCTTCATCGAATACTCGAACACATCGTCTTTTTTCTCCGTTTCAAGCGATGGACCTTGATGTGCTGTGGCTGTATCTGCTCCATCCGCCTTGGGGTCAGTGGGTTCCAGTGCCGAAAGAGTAGCTTCGATTTCAGCGTCTTTTAGCGGTGGTGCTATGTCGAGCATTCTCTCGTTGTCTAAATCCGGTTTGGGAATGCTGGTTCCTGAAATATCATCGTCGACCAATTCCTTCTCGGATTGAGGGTAGTCGTCGTTCTCCGGCAACAGACCGAAGTCAGAAAATTCAATTGTTGCAAGCTTGTCGACATACACAAGTTCCGACGGCACATAGAACGGTTCGTCCATGGGCCAAAGCTCAGGCAACGAGGTGCTGGAAACGGGCACACGCACCCAAACGAGCGACCCAAAACGATCATCTTCCGCGAACAAGTCACCGAATTCGCCAGGATGGCCAGTTCTTTCATAGAATTCCGCAACGAGGTCTACGCAAGCTTCTGTCAGTAGGCTGTAATTGTAAGTCTGATTTTCAAGCTCGCGCGCCTCGCGCAGCAAGCGGTCATATGTGACTTCGGGCAAAGGAACCGATGCCCAAGTGACCGTCTCTGCCACCAATTCCGCCAGGTGGTAGGCGCTTTCATCCCGATAGATGCCGTCGTCGGGCAGGAACGGTAAAGTCTGCGGAAGTGCGAGTTTGGTTGTTTCATGGAGAATGTTTGCTCCGACCGTATACTGATGCTCCCCGTTTTCATAGAAAGACACATTGGCGTGTCCGGGCAGGCTGTTGTTGTAGACGTTGACCCGCATCTCCCAAGTGGTCATGGCCGCTCTCCTGATATCGAGTAGAACGAAAACCCGTCACAGATCGTGGTGTCGACGGTAACGACGAGATCTCCGAAAAGGTCGTCGATGTCGTCCGCGATCGAAGCATAGCCTCCGGCTTCCTCAGTGATCCAGACAGGATACGGCGGCGTTATTTGCGCCGAGGTGAGGGCGGCGTCGCCGGTGAAGAACGCGAATGCAACAAAACCGGACCCGTCTTGCGCAATACGTTCGCGCGGAACCAGCACAAAGCCTTGCAGATTGCGCGCAGGGTCGGATGTCTCTGCAATGACCTCCAGATCACAGGTTGGTGTCCAGCCGTCATGCAGGCCGACGGCGGAGAGGCTGATCGCAGGACTTTCGAATTCGGGCCGGACGACTTCGCCAACAAGCGCGTGGCTGTGGGCGCGATGAACGATTTCGGACAGAACGCGCGTGAGGTCGCGGTGATGCTGATCAAAACTTTGATCAGCCCGCAAGACCGATGATACACCCAAGATGCCCACAGCGATGATGGCAGCCAAAACGACGGCGGTGGTTCTGGTGATTGCTCTGGTCATCGGTAGATCTGCCCCTGCAATGTCGCCCGCATGACAGCCTGAAGGGTGTTCGTCACCCTCAGACGCTCGCGGGCTTCTCTCATATGTTTCACGATAGTGCTGCGATGCAGCCCCATGATTTCCGCGATGTCGTCGATGGTCTTTCCATCACCGACCCAGGCCAGCACTTCGCGCTGCCGTGAGGTCAGTTCTTCACCCTCGGGAACTTGCGGCAGCACCCTTGTGGACAGATCAAACGCACTCAGAACACAGAGCAACAGCTTATGGTGTTCCGTCCACACGTCATCGACCTCCTGCTGGCGCACGATTTCATCCGCGCTCAACCCGAAGCCGGTGATCAGGCCAGAGCCATGGTTCCTTAGGCTGATCGTGTATCCGTTGATGAGACCCAGATCGAGGCAGCGTTCGTGGATCGCGATCTGACGTGCCGAAAGCTGTCCATCCGCCTTCAAACGCCGTGTCAAATCCCAGCTGACCGCGCCTTGGCTGTCGATGGCCCATTGGGTGTTCACATCCGCCGTGAACGCCGCGCCATCGATAAAGAAATTGTCGAACTCCGCGCCGTAGCTTGATTTCACAATCGTATCACGCGGGGATCGCGCCTTGTTGGCTTGGCGACGTTGCGACGCTGCGTAGAAGACGCGCCCGAACCCTGCATTGCTCAGATCGCGATGAAGACGATCCCATAGCGCAGGAGCGTCCTGCGTCGTGAGATATGGCTCTATATGATCGATCGGAGCGAAAAACTGCATTGGATGACCTCACCGGTCACCCTTCCCAATCTGACGCTATTAAACGTGCAGAAATATTCAAGAACGCCGTCAGGAGCGGCCCAATTTAGGCAGATTTTCACCGGCGACGCCCGAGGGTGTTGCCGGTGAAGACGGCCCTGCCCGCGAGGATCGGGGTAGGGCGTGTCGGCCTCAGTCGCCGTTGCGGCGGCTGCTGGGGCGCGACCAGATGAGGCTGTAGGTATCTTCCCCGCCTTCGATCACGGTGTCGTCGAAGAGGTTGGCGTATATCGGCGCGGTGAAGCTCGGGTCGTCGAGCTTGAGGCTCAGGTAGTCGCGGCCCTCGGTTGAGCGCTTGGACCAGGCAGCGCCGATCTCGGCTCGGCCGACAAAGACGCGGTGGGACGGGGCGTTGCCGTTCGCCGTGCTGTCTTCGGGCACGACGCGGACGCCTTTCGCCTGCACGCTGAGGGTGACGATTTCTCCGACAAATTCGTTGCCGGTCTTCTTGAAGGTTCCGATGGTAGCCATGTCAGGTCTCCTGTGGGTTGTCCGAGCCCGCGCCAATCGCGGCCTCGATGGCGATCGTCGGGACCGGGGCGATTCGCCGACGCAGCCTCTTGGCCCGAAGCGCCAGCGGAGGACGGTGAAAGCGGTCTTTCTTGTCCCGCGAGGAATGGCGGGCAGCTCTGCGGAGCAGGCCCGGCAGGGGAAGAAAGTCCGCGTGCGACGTTGCGTCCAAGGCGATCGAGGCGCCAGCCGATCCCGGTCAGATCAGCCGTTTGAGAGGTCCGTGAGGGACGCGCGGCACAATCCATGGGAGAGACGGTGACTGGTTTCGGAAGAACCCGACAAGACCCCGGCAGCGCGCGTCGCAGAAAGACAGGCGTAGGCGTGCAATCGGAAAGAGCGCGTGTCTGAGACTGACAGGAAAGGCGAGCGGTTGAGACCACTGCGGCATTCTCTTTCGAGCCCGGCTATCGGTGCAGTGCTCCAAACGTCCGTACCCGCCCGCAGAGACATGCCTCAGGCGCAGCATCGCGCTTGTGCCACCACAATCACGGCAACTCGCCCCACACACGATTGAAGTTGCGACCGTCAGTCTGTCCGGTCATCGGCGGCCCGCAGTCGGGACGGTGGGTAAGGGCTGAAAGGGACTGTCTCGGGCCACCCGGAGACACGGGCCCAAGCAACGCCGCCAACAATCAAGGCGCCGAGCCATGAAAGCAGTGTGATCGTGGTGTCGCTAGTGCCGCCCAAACTTGAAAGGCCCTTCGCCGCGTGAAATCCAACGATACCGGCTGGAACCGCATAAACTAGGCCAATAACCACACGGAGGAATGGGGCCCGGACACGCTCGAAAACGAGCTCGCCGAGTACAACGGCGATGCCACCGACCAGGAGCCCCACGAGAAAGGACAGGAACACACCATTGCCAGTCTCGTAGACGAAAAAGCCGGATGTCAGGCCAATGGCGAAAGGAAGGGCGTGGACGGCGAGATTGAATGCAATCCAGCAGAGAGCGCCAAGACCGAACAGGGCAAGGAAGGTGGAAGCAATCATAAAGCTCTCCTTTTCTATGAAGGATCGCGCCGCCACCACCACCATTGGCACGCAGGGATCATAGCAGATTGGTGCCCGCCCCGGGAGGTCCCAAGGCGGGCGTCGGCGGAAACCCGGTCAAGTCGGCGGAGCTGCTTTCGGGCGAAAGTCGAAGAGGGGGATGCCCATCGCACGGGCCTTGTCTGCGAGGTTGTCGGTGATGCCCGAGCCGGGAAAGACGACAAGGCCAATGGGCAGGAGTTCGATTAGGCGATCATTGCGCTTGAACGGGGCGGATTTGCCGTGCCGGGTCCAGTCGGGCCTGAAAACGATCTGAGTCACGCTGCGGTTGTCGGCCCAGGCGCTGGCGATCCGTTCCGCGCCACGCGGCGCGCCGCCGTGCAGAAGCACCATGTCGGCGTGTTTCGTGTGGACGCGGTCGAGCGCAGCCCAGATGGCAGCATGATTGTTGCAGTCCAGCCCGCCGGTGAAGGCGATTTTCGTGCCTTGGGGCAGAAGCGGCTCCAGATCGGCCCGGCGTTTCGCGGCTATGTGATCGCGGCTGTCGATCACCGATGCGGTCAAAGTCCGTTTGGAGATATGGCTGCCAATGCGCGGATGCCAGGTCTGGCCGAGATGGGTCTCGAACAGGTCGGCGGCAAGATCGCGCAGGGCCTCATAGGCGTTGCGTTGTTCCAGAAGGGTGAGACCTTCGGCGATCAGCGCCTCCAACTCGACGGAGCGGACTTCAGAGCCGTCCTGTTCGCGCTGCGACCGCTTTTGCACCTGTTCATTGGCGTCAAGATCACGCTCGATCCGGGCTGCCTTGCGATGGAAGAGGTTGGTGACGGACCAGAGGAGATCGTTGAGGTCGGGCTCCAGCCGTGTGTCGGACAGCGTTGCGACGAGGGCGTCGAAGATGTCCGTGACGGCGGTGCGCAGGGCGTCGGGCTCTGGCAGAGATCGCGGGTCGGGGCCATCGCTGAAAGGGCGCCAGCCGTAGAGTTGCAACTCGTCGAGGACTATTGCGGTTGAGGATCGGGTCTGAGGACCGGTGTCGGCCATGGAAGTGTCTCCGGTTATCGAGGTCCGCGCCTGTCGCGGCCTTCCCGGGCAACGGAAAAGCGGGGGCGGGGCGGGCCTGCATTCTCAGGGGTCCCCGTCGCGCCCGCGCGATGGGGTGGAACCGGAGCGCAGCGGAGGACGGCTTGCCGTTGCGGGCCAGCGGGGCCTCTGCTCCGTTTTGCCCGCTCTCGGAAGGCCTGCAGGCGCGGCTCTCTTGTCGGGAGCTGAGCTTGCCGCGGCGTTGGACCTGATCAACCGCGGACCGGATCGAGGAAGGTGCCTGCATCTTCCGGCGCAAGTTGCGGGCGCAGGTGGGAGCGCAGATCGTCGAGCCCAAAGGCGCGCAGATCGTCGTTGAAATCGCCAAGGCGCGGGGTGAGCTGGATGACCTCGATGCCTTGGGCTTGGGCCTGGTCTGCAAGGGACGTCGCCGCGCCATGTCCTGCCAGATCGTTGTCAACGGCAATATACAGGCGATGTATGGTCGTCGGGAGCGTTAGTACCGAGAGGTGGTTTGCCGAGAGGGCGGCAACGACAGCCAGGTCAGGCAAAGCCAGACGCAACGAGAGCAAAGTCTCCAGCCCTTCGCCCGCCGCCATGACGGTGTCGACATCGCCCATACGAACTCCGTTGCCGAGGAGGCTGCCCATCGCTTTGCGGGGCGGGATGACGGGCGCTTTCAGGGCTGTGGCTGGGTCCAGCCATGTCCGGTGCAGACCGGTCAGGCGGCCCTCCGGACCAGTGACTTTCGCCAGAAGGGCGGGCCATGTCTCCAGGGGCTCTAAAGGTGGATGGCCCTTGCGCCAGTAGAAACAGCTCGGATGGAACCGCAGAGAATGGGTTTGCGCCATACCGACCAGCCCCCGCTTCTGCAGATATCGTTCGGCCAAGGTGCCTTCGACCGGTTGCCCCATACTCCAGAGCCGCCGGGCGGCCGTCGCCGATCCGCGCTTGGCGGGAGCCTTTTGCGGTGTCTGAGTTAGGGGTCTTGGAAGCCCCAAGAACCGTCGCGCTTCCTCAAGCGTATCTTTCAACGCGGTGATCTGCATTGTCGCCCCGATCAGATCGAGAAGGTCGCCGTGCTCGCCAGTGGCAGCATCCGACCATTTGCCGGCCGCACCTGCGCCGGATGTCGGGCCAGTCAGCCGGACATAGAGGCTGCGACCCGGCGCGTTCTCCACGTTGCCGACGACCCAGTATTGCCCCTGCCTGCGGCCGTTCGACAAGTAGTGGCGACAGACGGCCTCCGCATCTACGGCCAACCTGCAGGCGATCACTCTTGCAGGGCTTTCCATCCGTGGGTCCTCTCGTCAGTGCAGATGGTAAAAGGGCCCACCGTTTCCGATGGGCCCAAGGTGTCCGGTGGGTCGGGCGGCCTGGGGGACGGTTCAGGCCCGACGCACCGGATGTGTCACTCGGCAGCAGTCTTGGCGAAGGCGTCCGTGGTGACGTGATCATCTTCGCCCGACACATCGGATTCCCCGATAGCCGGTTCGCCGCCGTCTTCCGCCCATTGCGCTTCGCCGGTGTCGGCATCGTCGACCAGCTCGATCATCGGTGCGTCCTCTACCGCCAGCGGCGGCGTGCGCAACGGGTCCGGCAACCAGCCCGTGCCCAAGAGCAAGTCCTCGGCCGCCGTCACCATCTCGGCCTTCTTCAACCCAGCGATCTGATCAGCGGCATCTTCGCCCTTCGCATCGCGCACGGCCTCGAGGATGCGCGCCTTGGTGACCCGACTGAGGTAGCTGTCGCCTATCGCAGTCCAGCCCGCCTTGGCCATGTCGAGCCCAACGGTTCCGGCAAGCACATCCGCATGCGCGATGGCGCGCGGTCGGCGCTGGTAGGGATCGTGGACGGCATTGACACTCATCGCCACGCAATGGGCGAAGAGCGCTTCGCGGCTGCAGCTGTCGTACTCGGTCAGCGCCTCCCAGAGGTCCTCGGATGCTTTCGGCAAGTTCCGTGCCCAGGTCTCGTGACGCTGGTCGATGGCCTGCGCGTAGGCCGTGTCGCCGAGGCCCGGCGCCTGCGATCCGAACCCGGCGTTGCGCGGTTCGATCTCGACGCAGCTGTCGACGGCGTAGCGGTAGAAGAGCCGCAGGACCATCGCGTGCAGGGCCGCGAGGAAGGCGACCTGCGGATCCTGGGCCAGCGCGTTGCGCAGCGCCACGGTGCGATGGGCCGTCAGTTCCATGACGAGGCGGTCGGAGAGCGGTTTCAGGCCGTCATCCTCTTCCTCCTCGTCCGTGGTAGACGCGACAGTGTCATCAGCGTCCTCGACCGGCGCCGTTTCTGCTGCGACCTCGCCGATATCCTCCACCTCCTCGACCGGCTCATCTTCGGGCCGCACATAGCCCCGTTCGACCCGCAGTCGCCCGGAGCTGTCGATGCTGACGAAGGCTCCGGCCAAGGCAAGGTCGTCGGCCTCGTATCGGATCGGGCGCGCCTCGAATGCCTCCATCGCCTCCTCGATCTCGCCCAACCGGGCATCGATGTCGTCGGGCAATTCATCGGCTTCCGCATGCTCGGCCTCAAGCGCGTCGTATTCGGCCTTCAGTGCCTGATAGCTGGCAGCCTCCTCGTCACTCATCGGCACCGCCTCGCCATTAACCCGGCGCATCCCGAAGGTGTGGCCATAAGGGAATTCGGTATCGACCTCGACCCATTTCCAGCCCTCGGCGCGTACCCCCTCAGCCTCCTCGGCGAGCTTCTCTCGCACCATGACGTCAAGAAGGGCGGCATCCTGCAGCCAGCCGCCATCGTCCTGCTGGAACAGGTCGCGCAGGATTTCGCCCCCGGCCTCGACGTAATCGTTGAGCCCGACGAACTGCGCCCGCTTGTCCGAGGCCCGCACCGCACCCCCGGTCAGCATGCGCCGGATCTCGTGGGGCTGCCGCGAATAGTGCCGCTGCAGCGCCTCCCAGACTTGGCTTTGCCGCGCGTGGTCGGGGTTGACCGTGAAAGCCATAAGTTGGTCGAGCGTCATCTCCTCCTCAGCATAGGCGTCGAGCAGCGATGGTGCCACGGCGGCGAGCTTCAGCCGCTGCTTTACTACGCTCGCCGAGACGAAGAAGGCCGCGGCGATTTCTTCCTCTGTGCGGCCCTTCTCGCGCATCGCCTGGAAGGCGCGGAACTGGTCGAGTGGATGCAGCGGCGCGCGCTGGACGTTCTCGGCGAGGCTGTCCTCCTCGGCGAGCCCGTAGGTGCGCACGATGCAGGGGACCAGAGCGGTCTTGTTCATGCGCTTCTGTTTCACGAGCAGTTCCAGCGCCCGAAACCGCCGCCCGCCGGCGGGGATCGTGTACATGCCGGTCTCGGCACCGCTCTCGTCCGGCACGGGCCGCACGGTGATTGAACTGAGCAGCGTCCGCCGCGCGATGTCCTCGGCCAGTTCCTCGATCGACACGCCGGCCTTGACGTGGCGCACGTTCGACTGGCTGAGCATCAGCTTGTTGAAGGGGATGTCGCGCGAGGCGCTGAGGGTGATCTTCTGTTGCTTGGTCATCGGGATATCTCCGCGACAGGCCAGCCAGGAGCCTCTCTCCCGACCTCCAAACCCGTCACGGAAAACCCGGCCCACCTCTCATTTTGGGAATCTTGTTTCCAAACGCTAGCCGCATAGGCGCCTTCTATTCGGAGGAAGCGATCTTTCCAGGCTTCCACTCCAATGACCGCGTTCGGATGTCACAGCACTGAATAAGCATTGTTGAGAAATGCTCCCTTTATTTCCTTGCAAAGACGACAGCATCATCTGAGACACAGACAAGCTGGATAGGGGTTTGCGACGGGGCGACTGGAATTGCCCGAGTCTTGCTGCTCTATGATT
Source organism: uncultured Roseicyclus sp. (assembly GCA_947489665.1). Lineage (GTDB taxonomy): Bacteria > Pseudomonadota > Alphaproteobacteria > Rhodobacterales > Rhodobacteraceae > Gymnodinialimonas. Next base: position 570,782 of record CANLEH010000001.1, read on the forward strand.
TGGGGGATAGACGCATCTTGTTTGAATACTCAATGGAAGGCTTCAAGGAATTGCACCGCGTTTGATCCCCCCTGTATCGATCCACCTTTGCCAAGACTGCGGGTCTGCCAGTCTTTGCGACCTTCGTCGCTCCGTTGAATCCGCTTTTTTGCCTGGACAGATCAGAGTTGTGGAGCAGTCGTGTATGAACGGATGCGCGTCTCCGGCTTCGATGGCTCTCCAATCAACCGGGCGTGCCACGTATTTCTTTGCCGGAGTGGACCCAAAGGTTGACGTCGATGACATCGTTTTAACCATTCGCGCATATCTCGATGCTCCAAAAGGTTGGATCGAAGACGCACGTTCCTGCGGGCGGCTTCGCTTCTGTCTGGTCGGTCGGGTTCCGGCTCCCTGATCCCTGGCCTGGGGCTTCAATCCCGGGGGGGCACTGAGAAGTGCGCCCAACGGATATCAAACCGATTGCGTCCGTTCCGAAGATGCAGCCCCACGCGACCAGAAATATCCCGCAAAGCCGCCCAGCATGACCCATGCGGCCATCCCGACGCCGAAGGCGCGCGCAGCGAATATTGCCCCGATCTCTGTCGGCACCAGGCCGATGAAGACCTCGGGTTCCGGCGCGCCGATGACATGTGGCGCCAGAAGCAGGACGATCGCCGCGCTCCAGGCCAGCCAGGAGCGGCCGAAGGCCACAAGCCACATCGCCGCGGCGGCCGCGATCACCGTGGCAAACCACCAGATCTGCCGGTCATAGACATCGGCCGAGGCGACGCCGGGCACTTCGGGCGCCAAGGTGAATCCCGGGGCAAGCTGCACCGCGATGAAGCCCGCGAGACCCCAGATAAGGCCCGAACGCAGGGTGATCGAGGCGCCCCGCCCCTCGGCCAGCGCCATGAGCGCCAACAGAACCATCGCGTAGCCCGCATAGACCACCATGGTGAACCCAATGCTCAGAAGATCGCGAGAGGCGTCGAATCCGGGCAGGTCCGGATCGGCGGGATTCAAACCATTGCTTCCGAAATGGACCAGTGCACCACTCTCGTAGAGTTCGGCATGAAGCAGCACGGGTTGCACGAAATACAGCTGCAACAGGGCGGCAATCAGCCCTGCAGCAGCCCCAGCGAACACGGCGCTGGTCAACAGGCGAAGGAACATCGGCTTAGTGGCAGGGGAAGCCGGTTGCGTGGCGCACATCATGCGCCGCTTGGTGCAGCGTTTCGGCCTGCAGGTTGCCTGCAACGAACGCGATGCCAATTCCGATTAGGGCCACGGCGATTATGGAAATCAGGCGCGAAGGCGATGCAGCCTGCGCGGCAGTGAGAATCTGTGTCGTCATCTTTGCCTCCTTGCCTTCACACCCGAAGGCCGATGGGTTCTCCTCGCGTCCGGCAGGTCTCCTGGCTCACGGTTCATCGTCGCTGGCTGGCCTTCCCGGATCGCTCCAGTGGCATCGTCAGCCGGACTCGCCGCTCACAGTTGCGGGGACAGCCGCGGAATCGATGCCTCGGGCATCCCACCGCGTTCCCTCTTGCCTCCGCCCCAAAAATGACGGAACCGAACGCGCAATCCTTAGATCAAGTGTGCCTCTGAATCAATTTGCATATACGACTATCCCTGTCGATGGCTGTAACACATCTTTTTGGAGGGTCCGAGAAATACTGTCAGAATCGCGAGCTTGGGATTGGTTCTTGCTATCTGCAGTGCACCGATGATGCCACCGGCAACCGGGCCGGATGTCATCGAAAAACAGTCGGAATGCTTTTCTCGGATCAAAGACTATTTTGACTGGTCCGACCCGCTCAATACTTTGACAATTTCTCGCGGCTCGAATCCTGAGCGATGTTCATGCTTTGGTGCTACTTGGCCGCTCCAAAGGTCGTGCCTCGTGCATCCCCAGCAAGCTTCAATTTGAGCTCGGAACGGGCTCTGGCGCCTATTGCGACGCAGATGTTCGCTTTCGCGGCCAGTAACTCGCTATGCTGCTTTTTCCAGCAGTGCCTTCGCCTTCCCCTCCATCGCCAACCGCGCATCCTGCTGCGGCTTCGACCGAGCCACCGCGGTGATCCCCTGCACGAAGTCGAACACGCTTTCCGGCTGGCGGCCTTCTTCGGCCAGGACCGTCTCGACGATCCGCCCCGTCTCGGCCTTGGAGAACCCGCGCTTGCGGAGGAAGTCCTGCCGGTCCTCGTCCGACCGCGCGACGATCTTTTCCCGCGCTGCACGGATGCCATCGATGAAGGGCGCCGGCGAGGACTCGGCAAAGCGGCTCAGCGCTGGGGCGGCCTCGTGAGCGAAGCGGGACGCGGCGTATTTCGAGTGCCGGATCGTGATCTCCTGGAAGTCTTCGACGCCCCAGAGGTTGCGGTTCTGGCAGACGGCCCGGAGATAGAAGCTGGCGATGCCGAGCGTCTTGGCGCCCACCTCCGAGTTCCAGCAATAGAACCCCCGGAAGTAGAGGTCGGGTGAGCCATCGGGCAGCAGCCCCGCCTCGATGGGGTTCAGGTCGTCGACGAGGAACAGGAACACATCGCGGTCGGAAGCGTAGAGCGTCGTCGTCTCCTTCGTGACGTCCACGCGCGGGTTGTAGATGCCGGTCGACCAGTCGAGCACGCCCGGCACCTTCCAGCGCGTGTCGCCCGTGCCGTTCCCTGCGATGCGCTGCACGGCGGAGACCAGTTCATGGTCGTAGATGCGGCCATAGTCTGGGCCGGTCACGGCACGGAGTTCCGTACGGCCATCCGCAACTTCCATCGTCTTGATCTGCTCTGCCCGGTGGTTGGTCAGCCCATACTGCAGGTTGATCCCCGCCAGCGGCGCGGGCAGTTGTCGCAGATAGGCCGCTGGTGCACCGACAAGGCTCGAGAGCTGGCCGAAGCTCCAATGCGTCGGCGCGATGGGCTCATCCGAGCACGGGAGGACAAGGCTCAATTTCTCCGGGTCGTCGCGATGCGCCTCGACCCGGATCGCCGCGCTCTCCACCGTGCGCGTCCGGCTCCGCTCCGCCCGGCCCTTGACCGAGGCGAAAAGGTTGTCGAGCGACAGATACCGCTCGTCATCCGGCCGCGAGAACCACTCGGACGACACACGATCCACGTTCTCGCCCCGCGACACATCCACCTTGTAGCCGCCGCTCATGTCACGCCCGGCATCGATAATCTCGGTATTCATGGGTTTTCTCCCGCAACGGGCGGCCGAAAGCCTCTCTCTCGACCTCCAAACCCGTCACAGGAACAGGCGGCTCTCCTCTCGCTCTTGCATTCGATCCCGGAGACCAGAACACTTCCACAGAACCCGACCATCCGATTTGCACGCTTTTGGCGCTGTCTCTGCGATCATGCGTCCGCAGTTCTTTACGAGGAAATTCGCCAAGCGCAGCTTGCCGCCATGGAAGATCGCAGGTTTGCACCATCGAAAGGAATTTCTACGTCCGGCACCTCGCCAAAGGTGGGATCGCTCGGCGGCGCACCGCCTACAGTCGACGAAAGCCTCATAGAAATCATTCGTGCGCTTGCCAGGGCGGCGGCTCGAGAAGATCATCTGAAAAAGATGCTATCAGAGGATAAGCCTCGTGGAGGAAGCGATGAGACGCACGGCGATTTACGCAAGGTTCTCGACAGAACTTCAGAATGATCGTTCCATTGAAGATCAGCTTCATCTTTGCACGACCCATGCTGGGCGCCACGGATTGGACGTGGTCACAACTTACTTTGATCGTGCTCGCTCTGGCGCTTCGGTTCACGGCCGGGACGGTTTGTTGGAGATGTTGCAGGAGGCTAAGTCCGGCGCTTTCGACGTAATCTTGGTGGAGTCGCTTGATAGATTGTCCCGGGATCAAGAGGATCTTGCCGGAATCTGGAAACGTCTGACCTTCGCCGGTGTCGAATTGCGTGCGGTGCACGAGGGCAAGGCCGATCAAGTGCAAATCGGCGTTCGCGGGCTGTTGGGGTCGCTGTACTTGACGGATCTAGCAAACAAGGTACGCCGTGGTATGGATGGTGTCGTCAGGGACGGACGGCATGCCGGAGGTCGCGCCTATGGATATCGGCCCGTCGCCGGACGGCCAGGCGAGCTTCAAATCGTCGATCAAGAAGCAACCATCGTTCGGCGGATTTTCGAGCAGTATGTCGCGGGCCGGACACCGCGGGAAATAGCACATGATTTGAATACTGACCAAATTGCTCCTCCAAGGGGACAGCGCTGGTCTGCTTCGACGATCAATGGCAACAAATCTAGGAACTACGGCATCCTTCTAAACGAGCTCTATGCCGGACGTTTGGTCTGGAACCGAGTACGCATGCTGAAGGATCCGGACACGGGCAAGCGTATTTCGCGGGTAAATCCCTTAGAGGAATGGAAGCGGGCGGAAGTTCCTCATCTCGCAATTGTAGACGCAGAGATTTTTGATGCTGCTCAGACCAGAAAGGCGGATCGAAGCCACGCTGCTCCGCATTGCTACCGTAAAGGGAAATATTTGCTTTCCGGTTTGCTGAAATGTGGTCTTTGCGGCGGTGGCATGTCTGTGAAGGACCGGGACCACGGGCGCATCCGGGTGCAATGCAGCGTGAGGCGGGAATCCGGCACATGCGACAACAGAAGGGTCCTGTATCTGGATGAGATTGAAGCTTCTGTGCTGTCGGGATTGAAGCGTCACCTCAAGGCACCGCACCTCTTGAAGGAGTTTGCGCGGACCTATCAAGAAGAGCGAGAGCGTCTCGTGGCAGACAAACGAAAATCTCGCACCGGATTGGAGGCCAAGCTCGAGAAGACAAAGCGGCTTCTGGAACGGGCGTGGTTTGACTATGAAGCTGAGCGCCTGCCAACGGAGCTGATTGGTGCCCGGATGGAGGAACTGCTTGCCGAACAAAAACAGATCGAAGCCGAACTCGAAGCAGCACCTGAAGATGAAAAGGTAATTGGCCTACATCCCGCGGCCCTGAGCCAGTTCGAGACGTACGTCCGGGATTTAGAGGCTCTGTTCGGTAACGGAATAAACGCCGATACCGAGGAGGCGGCAGAACAAATTCGCAGATTGATCTCGCGGGTTGTTGCAACACCAAAAGACAAAGGGTTCGATCTACAGGTTGAAGGCAGACTGGCGGAACTTATGGAGGCCCCAAACCTCTATCCCAACATGCGGATAGCCCGGTCGGGGGGATTGATGGTAGCGGAGGAGGGACTTGAACCCCCGACACGCGGATTATGATTCCGCTGCTCTAACCAACTGAGCTACTCCGCCACGATGGCGCGGTGGGTATGCGAGCGCGGGCGATGCGTCAACACGAAAATCGCATCTTTGGGCTTACAGATAGACCAAGCGTGCATCGTCCACGGCCACGCGCAGGATTTGGCGGGCGATCACGCGGTCAGATGCGTCGAAGGCGGCTGTTCTTACAACCAGCAGGGCCGTATGCCGATCCGACGACAAGGCCACCGATTGCGACATGTCCGTTACCTCGGCCCGCGCATCTGCCCGCACCGTTGCGCAGGCCACGCCGTGATGGTTCAGCAAATCGGCCAGATTTGCCGGCGCGTCTTCATCCAGATTGGGGATCATTCCCAACGGCACGGCAACAGCCTCCAGCGCCGCGCGGGCACCGCGATGCTTCAGCGTGCGCTCCAGAATGGCCACACGGTCGCAGCCCATCGTTTCGGTCTCGGATGCCGTCGCCGCTCGGGTTGCCGTGCGTCCTCGGAACGGCTCCAGCGCCAAGGGGGCGCCATCTGGCCCACACAGGACCGGTACTTGCGGCTTGGGCGCGTTGCCGTTGGCGGGTGCGGGGGCCTTTGCGGCCACAAGGGTGCCGCGCCCGGGCTTGCGGTTCAGATAGCCCTGGCCTTCCAGCGTGATCAACGCCCGGCGCATCGTGCCCTGGCTCACGCCGAATTCGTCAGCCAGCTGAAATTCGTTCGGCAAACGCCGGCCGATTTCCCAATCGCCCTTTTCGATGCGGGCGATCATTTCCGTCTCAGTTGCTTTGTATAGCGGTGTGCGGGCCATACCCGGACTCTCCTTTGCGTGCGCAGCAATCATGCCGCATTGCAGCATAACACACAACGGACGTCTCGTCGCGGCTGCCATGCAGCCAGATCATAGACATGGAAAGGGCCGCCCGAACCCAATCAGGCGGCCCATGTCTCAATTGCATCAACGCTACTTGTTCGCGCGGTTTTCGATCAGATCATCAACAACGCTGGGGTCTGCCAGCGTGGACGTGTCGCCAAGCGCGCCGTAATCGTCTTCGGCGATCTTGCGCAGGATCCGCCGCATGATCTTGCCCGAGCGTGTCTTGGGCAAGCCCGGCGCCCATTGGATCACGTCGGGCTTGGCAATGGGGCCGATCTCCGACCGCACCCACGTCTCCAACTCCTTGCGCAGGTCCTCGCTCGGCTCTTCCCCCGCCATCAGCGTCACGTAGCAATAGATGCCCTGGCCCTTTACCGGATGCGGGTAGCCTACCACCGCGGCTTCGCTGACCGTCTTGTGGGCCACCAACGCGCTTTCGACCTCTGCCGTGCCCATCCGGTGCCCCGAGACGTTGATCACATCATCCACACGGCCCGTGATCCAGTAATGGCCATCTTCATCCCGACGGCAGCCATCGCCGGTGAAGTAGTAGCCCTTGTAGTCGCTGAAATAGGTCTTCACGAAACGCTCGTGATCCCCCCACACAGTGCGCATCTGGCCGGGCCAGCTGTCGGCGATGACCAAAACGCCCTCAACACCGTTGCCCTCGATGATCTCACCGGAAGTCGGTTCAAGAACCAGCGGCTTGATCCCGAAGAACGGATATTGCGCCGCGCCGGGCTTCAGCTCATGCGCGCCGGGCAGGGCGGTCATCAAGTGTCCGCCGGTCTCGGTCTGCCACCAGGTATCGACAATCGGGCAGCGGCCTTTGCCGATATTGTCGTTATACCAGTTCCAGGCCTCGGGGTTGATCGGCTCCCCCACCGTGCCAAGCACCTTCAGATCGCTCAGGTCATAAGGCTCGACGAACGACGTGCCTTGCCCCATCAGCGCCCGGATCGCCGTGGGCGCGGTATAGAACTGGTTCACCTTGTGCTTTTCACACACAGCCCAGAACCGCCCCGCATCGGGGTAGGTCGGCACGCCTTCGAACATCAGCGTCGTAGCGCCATTCGCAAGTGGGCCGTAAACGATATAGGAGTGCCCTGTGACCCAGCCGACATCCGCCGTGCACCAGAAAATATCGCCGTCCTGATAGTCGAACGTGTATTGGTGCGTCATTGAGGCATAGACGATGTAGCCCCCCGTCGTGTGCACCACGCCCTTGGGCATGCCCGTCGAGCCAGAAGTGTAGAGGATGAACAGCGGGTCCTCCGCCCCCATCTCTTCAGGTGGGCAGTCGGGAGAGGCCGCCTCGGCCAGCGGCTCATAGCGGTGATCGCGGCCCTCGGTCATGGCCACATCACCACCCGTTCGAGTTACAACCAGCGCCTGAGTCCCGATTGTGTTGCCGTCCAACGCCTTGTCGACATTGGTTTTCAGCGGCGTCGCGCGCCCGCCGCGCGGGGCTTCATCGGCGGTGATGACCAGCTTGGCCTCCGACCCCATGACGCGCGCGGCCAAGGCCTCGGGCGAGAAGCCCGCGAAGACGATGGAATGGATTGCGCCGATCCGGGTGCAGGCCAGCATCGCATAGGCCGCCTCGGGGATCATCGGCATGTAAAGCACCACACGGTCGCCCTTGCCCACGCCAAGCCCTTTGAGCACGTTGGACATCCGCCCAACCTTTTCGGCCAGCTCATTGTAGGTGATGTGCAGCGCCTCATCGTCGGGGCTGTCAGGCTCCCAGATGATCGCCGTCTGATCGCCGCGCGTTGCCAGATGCCGGTCGATGCAATTCGCCGACACATTCAGCGTGCCATCCTCGTACCAGCGGATATGTACGTCTTCGTGGGCGTAGGAGACGTCCTTTACCTTGGTATAGGGCTTGATCCAGTCAATTCGCTTGCCCTGTTCGCCCCAGAATGCCTCTGGGTCCGCGACAGACGCAGCATACATTTCCTCATAACCCGCCCCATCGATATGGGCGTTCTGCAATAGCGGCGGCAGGGCATCTTTGGGCATGGGGGCGGTCTCCTCCGTCAGGTCCGTTTCGCGGGGCCTCGTCTTCCAGCGGGTCCCGTTCTGATTTGAATCGGGCGGAGTGTGCCGCTGCACGCCTTTCAGCACAATGGGGAAGGGCGCGCGCGGAAAACGCAGGTTTTCCGCGCGCGCCGCCGCAGGCGAGGATTTCGTCCGAAATCCTGGCGGGAAAACGGATGATCTCCGCACGAAAAACGCGTTTGCGTCGCCTGGGTCAGCGCAGCGCCGCCTCTGCGATCACGTCTACTCCCATCTGGTTCAGCAGATGGACATAATCCAGCAACACCCAGTTCTCCGCGATCAACCCGTCTGCGCAGCGGTAGAAATCCATCACCCGGAGCGTCAGGGCCTTGTTGGTCGCAGGCACGCCCAGATACGTTCCCTTGTGGGTCATCGTCATCGACGGCCAGCCCGAAACCGCCGCATATGCCCCGTCCCCGATGCGGCAATAGTGATTGCCCCCTTGCCGGTCGGGGAAGGCCTGCAGGAACTGCGCGCGGTGATGGTCGACAAATCCCGGCCATGTGACCGTCGACCCGATCCCGCCTGGCCCGTACCATGCAAAATCCGGCGCCCATGTGCCGCCTGCGCCGACCTGACCGTCCGACCCGAAGCTGTCCGGGTCATACACATGAAGCGCACCCAACATGCGCTCCACTATGTCGAGCGAGGCCTCGCCCGCCTCCCGGTTGGCGGGGCACAGCCCGTCTTGAGTGGCGGGGGCCGGAAAGGTGATCGGCGCGCCGTAATGCGCCTCTGCCAGGGGCCAGCGCCCACATTGATGGAGGAGGTCCAACAGATCGACAATGACCCGCCCTTCGACGATCTTGTCACCCTCAACCCGCCAGAATTCGCCAATGCGCAGATAGATCAGCTTTCCGCTGGGCGCGACGCCCCAAAGCGGTGCGGTGAAGAGGCCCGTGATATGCGTGACCGCGCTGACCCATGTGCCGCCATAGTCGCGGCGATTCTGCCCCCCGAACACCATCAGATCGCGACGGCGCGGGGCTGACAGGGCGCGCCGCAGCGGCGCGATGAAGCGCTCAACGATGTCATTCGTCCCGTGCAGCACCCCGACCGGATCCGAGATATGTACCACGGCATCCGGCGCGAATGTGGCGCCCACTTGCGCCTCAAGCGCCTTGTTTTCAACGGTAAACAGCCCTGCCAATTGGCTTTGGAGGTGGGGGCGAATGTCTGTCATGGGGGAACTCTTTTGCTTGCCTGCGCGACAGGCTTGCCAGAACGCACAGACTGGCACTAGCCAATTCTTGCAAACCTATGCAAATTCGGCACAGTGAACCTCAATCGGGCCTTTCCTTGGGCGCGAATTGGATGAAGACTGTCAAGGTCACCGGAAAACCGGGGCCGATTAGAACACAGGGAGAAACACATGTTCTTCAAACGCCTTGCCCTTGCGGGCGCGGTCAGCGTTGCAGCCACCGCCGCCTATGCGGACGGCCACGCAACCTGCGACTTTGAAAATACCACCGAAATCACCATGCTCTCGGCCGCGTTCGAAGCCTGGGTTGCCGTCACCGACGGCATGGCGGCGTGCGGCAACTTCTCGCCCGAGCTTGATCAGGAATTCCGCACCAAGCAGCCCGAAGGCTTTGCGGCCGATCCATCGCTCTACCAGCTGGGCGGTGTGTCCAACGGCACGATCACGCCTCTGCTGAACGCAGGCACGATCCGTCCGCTCGATGATCTGATCGCGGCCCACGGCGAGCAACTCACGCCAAACCAGCTGATCCAGATCGATGGTCAGACCATGGCCGTGGCCATGATGGTCAACGTCCAGCACCTGATGTTCCGTGAAGACATCCTCAGCGATCTGGGCATCGAGACGCCCACGACGTGGGAAGAGGTCCTGACCGCAGCCGAAACCATTCAGGAAGCCGGCGTTGTCGACTATCCGCTCGGCGCCACCATGAAGGCAGGCTGGAACATCGCGCAGGAATTCGTGAACATGTTCGGCGGCTTCGGCGGCACGCTCGTCAACGACGACAACACGCCCGGCGTGAATTCCGAGGAAGGCCTGGCCGCCCTCGACATGATGATGCGCCTGACCGAATACATGGACCCCGAATACCTCGTGTCCGACTCGACCTACGTGCAGCAGCAGTTCCAGCAAGGCTCCATCGCCATGGCAAACCTCTGGGCCTCGCGCGCAGGAGCCATGAACGACGAAGCTGAAAGCCAGGTCGTGGGCCTCGTGGCAACCGCCGCAGCCCCGCTCGCCATGGAAGGCGGCGCACCGGCCACCACTTTGTGGTGGGACGGCATCGTGGTCGCGGCCAACATCTCGGACGAGGAAGCAGACGCAGCCTTCCGCACCGCGATGGCAGGCATCGATAGCGAGACCGTTGCCGCAGCACCGGACGCGGCCATCTGGCTGATCGAAGGGTATGAGCCTAACGACATGTCCGCAGGCGCCATCGCTTCGGCCACGGCCAACCCGGCACCGCCCGCATATCCGTCGACCACGCAGATGGGTCTGATGCACACCGCATTGGGTGATGAGCTGCCCGCCTTCTTCACCGGCGACGTGTCGGCAGAAGAAGCGCTTGCCGCTGTTGAGGCCGCCTACACGGTCGCCGCACAGGAAGCAGGCCTGCTGGAGTAACCAGCGGCGTCGGTGTGGACCCTCCGCCGCGCGGCGTGGTCCACACGGATCAAGATACCGGTCAGGGCGCGCCCAACTTTATCATAGGCGCGCCCCGGCCAATCAAATCAGGCACGGGGGCCTCTCACGATGAAATTCAAGACATTCATTTGGTTTGTCGGACCATCGCTGTTCCTGATGCTCCTGTTCATCGCGCTGCCCCTTTACGCGGTGCTGATGGGCTCGTTCCAGGTGACCCAGCCCGTGATGCAAACGGTCGAGGTTGAAAGCTGCTCCGCCGGCTTCCTGGCCCAGACCTGCACGACTGAGGTCCGCACCATCCCGGTCCTGGATGAGGAAACCGGCGATATGCTGACCACCACCGAATGGGTCGGCTGGCTGTCTTACGAACGTGTGCTCGAACCCCAACGCGCTTGGGCCGCGATCACCTCGCTCAATTACGGCGCGTTGATGCAGATCGATTTCTGGGCCGCGCTCCGCTTTACGCTGATGTTCACGTTCATCACGTTGCCGCTGGTGATTGGCGTAGGCCTCGCCATCGCGCTGGCCGTCAACAACGCCGCGAAATCCATCCGCGGCCCGATCATCTTCATCTCGCTTCTGCCCTTCATCATCACCCCCGTGATCGGTTCGCTATCGATCTACTGGTTGTTTGTGGGCGACGGCATTCTGACCCGCGGGATCGAAAACCTGCTCGACCGCGATATCGCCATGTTCGCGCAGGCCTGGACAATCGAACTTCTGATGCTCTTCTACCGCGTCTGGCACGTGGCCCCCTTCGCCTTCGTCATTTTCTATGCGGGCCTTCAGACCGTGAACCAGGACACGCTGGAATCGGCCATCATCGACGGCGCTTCCCGCTGGGACCGCCTGAAATACGTCGTCATCCCGCACCTGATGCCGCTGATCGTCTTCATCGCACTGATCCACCTGATGGATGCCTACCGCGTGTTTGACGAGATTGTCGGCTTCCGGGCCGAGGCGCATGTGACCTCGCTGCAGTATCTGACGTTCAACTTCCTCCAGCCCGATGATGCCGGGAACCGCGCCTTCAGCCGCGCCTCGGCCTCGTCGATGCTGACGATGGTAGGCATTGTCATCCTGCTGATCCCACTCCTCCGCCGCACGTGGCGCGACCATAAAGGGAGCTCGCACTGATGTCCGATACTCCACGCGCCATGCGCCAGCCCTTCGGCCTTCGCCTCGGCTCCGCCGCCTTCCTCGCTTTCTGGTGCCTGCTCGCCGCGTTTCCGATCGTGTGGATCACGCTGATGAGCTTCAAGTCACCGGTGGACGCCTTCGCGGCCAATCCGTTTGACGTGATCCTCGGCCCCGTCACGCGCGAGCGCGGCAATGGCCTGTCCGTCCTCGACATTGCCCTGGGGTTGGTTGTTCTGTTTTTCGCGATCAAGCTGGCGTTCAGCTGGCTGCCCGGACGCGTCAAGGCCTGGAGCCCGGCCGGTCAGGTCTGGGCCGGGTGGATCATCGGCGCGATGGCCTACGGCGTTGCCTTCATTTTCGCCTTCTTCCTTGTTCTGCCTTTCATTCTGGGTCTTCTGAACCCGATCCTTGGCCCGCTCGGCACACCGATCGTTGGTCTGACGACCGAGCACTACCAGACCATCTGGATCGAACGGGGCTTCTACAACAACTTCATCAACTCGTTGATCGTTGTGGGTGGCACGGTCACGATCTCGCTGACCATCGGTACACTGGCGGGCTATGGCCTTGCGCGCTCTGGCTCCAACATCGCTTTCTGGATCCTGATTGTGGCGTTGATCTTCCGCGCCCTGCCGCACTCGGTCCTGCTCGCAGGCTACCTGCCAGTCTTCGTAAACTCGGCTGAAATTTTGCGCCCCTGGCTGGGGGATAATGCCCCCACACTCTACGGCCAACCGCTGGCCGTGATCGCGGTGCTGGTCTCCATCAACCAGCCCTTCACCATCTGGATGCTGCGCTCCTTCTTCCAGAATATTCCCAATGAGTTGGACGAGGCCGCCCGCGTCGATGGATGCACCCATTTTCAGGCGTTTCGCTGGGTCATCATGCCGGTCATGTGGCCGGGCGTGATCACCACGGGCCTGTTCTCATTCCTGCTGGCGTACAACGACTACCTGATCACCGCGCTGCTTCTGGATGGCACGAACCAGACCATGGTTCCGGCCATTGCAGGCTTCTTCAATCGCGAGACGACGACGACCGATCAGGTGGTTGCAGTGGCCGCCGCCGTGTCGATCATCGCACCGCTCTTCCTGCTGGTGATGATCTTCCAGCGGCAGATTGTCAGCGGTCTGACAGCGGGTGCCGTCAAAGGGTGAAAGGCGGCTCAGAACCCGCGTTGCCTTAGCCGAGCACGCGGAAGCTCTCGCCCAGCCACGGCATTTGTTCCAGCCCGGGCTCCCAAAAATGGTGCCCGATCAACTCGCGCGCCAGTTCTGCTATCTGCTCCGGGATGCCGCCCGACCAGTCCGAGGTCGCATAAAGCACGATCTGCCGCGCCATGGCCTGCCCCGGCAGGGGGTGCGCATCTATCCCGCCCGCAAACCGCCCGGCCCGCAACATGGAAAGGGGGGTGGTGATGGTCCAACCCTGACCGGCTGCCACCAGCGCGCTGATGGATTGATTTGAGTCCATCTCGAAGCGGTTCACCGGAACCGTGCCCATGCGGCCAAGCCAGCTCTCGATCTGCTGGCCCATGATCTGTTCCATGTCCCGCCGCAACAACGGCAAATCCGCAAGCCCGTCCAATCCGGCGCTTACGCTGCGACCCTTGGGCACGACAAGGATATAGGGGTCGTCCAACAGCGGGAGCGCGACCGTATCCGCAGGCGCTGTTGGCCCGGCGGCGGCAATCACGATATCCAGCTCCCGCGTGGCCACGCGAGCCTGCAGCAAATGGCTCGGCCCGGTCTGCAAGGTAAAGGCGCACTGGCTCATGGCGTCCGCCAACCGGGTCGCCAGAAGCGGCGTCACTTCGTTCTCGAAATCCTCGATCACTCCCAGCGACAGCGTGGACAGCTCGCTCAGATCCAGCGCCGTCAGGTCCCGTTGCCCCGCGCGCAACGCCTTTAGGGCGGCTTTCACTTGCCCCAGAAACAAGCGGCCCGCCGGCGTCAGCACCATCGGCCGGCGCGACGCGTCAACCAGATCGGCATTCAGCGCCGTGCTCAGGTTCTTCATCTGCTGGCTGACAGCGGGCGCGCTCATCCCCAACTCAGCCGCCGTGGCCGCGACCGAGCCTGTGCGGGCCAAGGTCTCGAACACTTCCAGCCCGCGCAGCGTCAATCCTTTCAGGAGTGGAGAGGACATGGGCCTATGCGTTCACAATCTGCGCCAGCAAGTCCGGCGCCAGGGCAATGCCCGCCCGTGTGGGCGAGGCTTTGACCGTCGGAAGGCTGTTCAAAAGGTCATGGCCCGCTGTCACGTCCGGGTTCAGCGCAGCAATCCAGCCGGAATGCGTCACGGGCCCATCCATGGGCGAATCCGCCGGGGCAGGGGCCAATGATATCAGCGAGGACAACATCGTATCTGCACGCGCCTCAAACGGAGTGACCGTCTGCGCGCCAGGGCGGACCGCATAAGCCGCACCGTTCGGGCGCAGCGAAATGCCCACCAAATCTGCAGATGCCAGCCCTGTCATGGCCCCGGCCATGGCGCCGGGATCACTTGAATTGGTCAGATGCAACAGCGCCAGGCCCTCGCTCAGGGCTGCGTCGATCAGACTGGGCAAGGCTTTGGCCAGGGCCGGTGCGGAAAAGCCATGGCCTGCATCGACCTTCAGGACTGCACCCGCCGGGGCCGAAATCCGGGCCACGGCATCCAGATGCACGCGGCCATACCGCAGAAGGCGGATATCGCGCAGGAGCGCTTCGAACCCGCTGTTCCGCTCGCCGGACGCTTCGGCCAAGGCCACATCACGCGCGATGATGCGCGCATCCCCATCGGAAACACCCGCCCGCGTCAGACAATCCTTTGCCAGCATCTCAAGGTCGGACAGGTCGTATAACTCAGCCATGGGCGCAGTTTTTCCGCCCATTGCGCCCAAGGTCAATGCCCGTTGGCCAGTCTGCGTATCTCCGGCGACCTCACGCCGGAAGGTCTAACCCTCTAGAACCAGCTCAGGAAAGCGCCCCGCGGTCTCACGGATCGCCTTGGCGAGCCGCTCAAACGCCGCCGTGGCCCCCGAACTTGCCCGCCACACCAACCCGATGGAGCGGGAGAATTTGCGCCCCCTGAACGGCCGCACCACAACGTCCTGCGCGCGCCCTTCGATCTCGGACCGGACATACAGGGCAGGCAGGAACGTCAGTCCCATGTCCATCGCCACCATCTGCCTCAGCGCATCAAGCGAGGTGCCCTCATAATCGCGGCTCATCTGCGCCCCGGTCTCCTGACACAGGGCCGAGATCTGGTCGTGCAGCGCATAGGCGGGCGACAGCGACAGGATGGTCTGATCGGCCAGTTCCGGCCCTTCGATGTTCGACGCGGACTCAAGCGCATGGTCAACCGGCATGGCCACACCCAACGGCTCCCGAAACAGCCGGGTCGAGGTCAACCGCGCCCCGGGCACAGGCAGTTGCGTCAGGATCAGGTCGTGCACGCCGTCATTGAGTTCCCGCAACAGCGATTGCGGTGGCCCCTCGCGGATATAAAGGCGCAGGTCCGGATGCGTGCGGTGCAGATCGCCCACGACATGCGGCATCAGATATGGCCCCAGCGTCGCGGATGTCCCAAGGCGCAACGTGCCGCCCATGCCCGATTGCAACGTGGCGGACAGGTCCACAATGCCTTGCCCGGCATCCAGAATGTCGCGCGCGCGCGCCGTGATCTCGCGGCCCGCCTGGGTCAGCCGCACGGGGCCACGCCCACGTTCGACCAGCGTCAATTCCAGCGCGTCTTCCAGCGCCTTGATCTGGACGGAAAGCGAAGGTTGCGAGATACCGCACGCCTCAGCCGCCTCGCGGAAGTGTCGGGTATCTTCAAGCGCTGTCAGGTATCGCAACTGTCGCAAGGTGAACGGAAGGTTCTGTTTCTGCACGATCGTATAGTTTTTTCCAATTGAAATCTTATGCCGCAGGGACTTTCCCCTATGACGCTCGTGAAATAGGTTAGGGCCGTTGTGATTGAAATCAATTGCGGTGGGGCACGCTGCCGCATTTGAGGATGGTCCTGCTGTCTTGGTAAGTTGCCCCTTCCAGTGTGCACGCACCAGCAGACCATCGCCACCGGGTGGCGCACGAAAACACCAGCCGTCAGTTTTTGTGCGCCGCCCGATGGCTATTTCGACTGGTTGAGCGACGCTTAACGCGCTCAACCTCCGCGTGAAATTAGCACAAACCTATCAGAAAATCAAATTCGGTAGCCTTGAACTATGGATTGGTTCGCCCTATCTCCCGCTGCGAACCCGGCCATTGCGCATCAAAATGCAACTTCATCTGGACCTGAGCGATCATCGCCCCACTTTCAGGTGCAGACCGGCCAAGAACGAGCGACGCTGTCGAACCGACAGCAATCGGAAGGACGAGACGACGTGGCAGAAGGCGGCGCGGAGGTGCCACGGTTGGCGGGCGGTCCGGCGGGCTGGGTTTCGGTTGCGATCCCCACAGCCCTCTTCGTGTGGTTCGCGCAATTCTTGCCAGCCGTAGCAGCAGGACAAACGCCCCTGATCGGCTTCGATTGGGTACCCTCCATGGGCATCCGGCTTGAGATGTTGATTGACGGCCTGTCGCTGACCTTCGCGCTCCTGATCACCGGCATCGGCACGCTGGTCACGCTCTACACCACCTCCTACCTCGGCAAGCACCCTGAATATCCGCGCTTCGTGCTCTACCTGATGACCTTCATGGTCGGCATGTTGGGCCTTGTGCTGGCCGACAACTTGATCGCGCTTTTCGTTTTCTGGGAAGTCACCACCATTTCCAGCTACCTGCTGATCGGCTTCACCTCCGACAGCGCCAAGTCGCGTCGTTCCGCCCTTCAGGCGCTGCTTGTAACCGGCACCGGCGGCCTCGCGCTCCTGGCGGGCATGATCCTGCTGGGGCAGGCGGCAGGCACTTATTCGCTGGCTGAAATTCGCCAAATGGGCGATGCGATCCGCAACCACGATCACTACATCCCGATCCTGATCTTGTTCCTTGCGGGCGCGTTCACCAAGTCGGCGCAATTCCCGTTCCACTTCTGGCTGCCCAACGCCATGGCCGCGCCCACGCCAGTCTCGGCATACCTCCACTCCGCGACGATGGTGAAAGGCGGCGTCTACCTGATGGCGCGGATGAACCCGACCCTTGGCGGGACCGAGCCATGGTTCTGGGCGCTCGTCATTGCGGGCGGCTTCACCACGGTCTTCGCCAGCGTCCTTGCCATTCGACAAACCGACGTCAAGCAGGTGCTGGCCTATACAACCCTCATGGCCCTAGGTGCCCTAACTCTCTTCATCGGCGCAGGCTCCTCCGACGCGATCAAGGCCGCGATGATCTTCCTCGTCGTCCACTCGCTCTACAAAGCCGCGCTCTTCCTCATGATCGGCATCGTCGACCATGAAACCGGCAGCCGCGAAGTCGCTGACCTCCGCGGGCTCGCCCGGAAGATGCCCGTGACGTTCCTTGCAGGTGCGCTCGCCGCCATCTCCATGGCTGGCATCCCGCCCTTCTTCGGCTTCATCGGCAAGGAATTCCTCTACAAAGCGGGGCTTGAGGCCGAGACTGCGCAACTCTGGATCACCGGCACGATCTTTGCGGCCTCCGTCCTGATGTTCGTCGCCGCAGGCATCGCCGTCGCGCGCCCCTTCCTGGGCCGCCTGCCCGAGAAGTTCAAAGACGTCCACGAAGGTCCGATCGCAATGTGGATCGGCCCCTTCCTTCTGGGCGCGCTGTCGCTTTACTTCGGCATCTTCTCGGACATCCCGGAAATCTGGCTGGTCGGCCCCGCCACCGATGCCGTCTACGGCGCGGATGTCTCCGTCGATCTCTATCTGTTCCGAGAGGTCAACGCCGCCTTCATCCTGTCGATGATCACCTTCGCCGTGGGCTTTGTCCTCTACCTCATGCACGCTCGCATCCGCGACGCGCTCGCCGCCATCATCCAAGCCAACCCACTGAAGTTCGACCCCGGCTGGGACCGCACGCTCGACGGCGTCAAAGCTCTTGCCGAATTCCAGACCCGCTACCTGCAATCCGGCGTGCTGACCCGCTACGTGTTCATCATCTTCGCCACCTTTGCGGCCACCACCGGCTTCACCCTCTGGGCACAGGACGCGCTGAACTTCCAGCTCGACATCGCGGCGGAACTTGACGGCCTTCTCTTCAAGCACTGGGCCGTTTTGGTCTTCATCACCGCAGGCGCGATCCTGACGGCGCTGACCCGCTCCCGCATGACGGCCATCGCTGCCCTCGGTGTCGTTGGCATCGGCGTTGCGCTGCTTTTCATCATGTTCTCCGCCCCCGACGTCGCGATCACCCAGCTGCTGGTCGAAACCCTCGTCGTGGTCCTCGTCGCCGTCGCCATGCTGAAACTGCCCCACCTCGGCGTGCGGACGTCCGAGCCCAACCGCCCCGTCCACGCAATGCTCTCCATCGCGGTCGGCACCGTCACCACGCTCGTTCTTGTCGCCGTCCTGCAAACCGACCTCGACCTGCGCCTGACCGAATATTTCAACGCGACCTCCTATTATGAGGCCTTCGGCTCCAACATCGTGAACGTCATCCTCGTGGACTTCCGCGCGCTCGACACCTTCGGCGAAATCGCCGTCGTCGTCATCGCCGCGCTCTCGGCCTACGCGCTCCTGCGCGGCACCCGTTACGGCGCGATCCGGGAGGATGACACATGATGAATTCCATCATCCTC
Organism: uncultured Roseicyclus sp.; assembly: GCA_947489665.1. GTDB lineage: Bacteria > Pseudomonadota > Alphaproteobacteria > Rhodobacterales > Rhodobacteraceae > Gymnodinialimonas. The sequence goes on from CANLEH010000001.1 coordinate 589,354, forward strand.
AACGCCGCCACCCGCCTTCTAGTGGCGCTGCTGCTGCTCTTCTCCGTCTACATGCTCCTGCGCGGCCATAACCTGCCGGGCGGCGGCTTCATCGGGGGCCTTATTGGCTCCACCGGGTTCATCCTCTACGCCATCGCCCAAGGTCCAACCGCCTGCCGCAAGGCCCTGCATTTTGAGCCGCAAAACATCGCCATGATCGGCCTCGGCACGGCACTCGCCGCAGGCGTCTACCCGGTCTTCTTCAACGACGCTTTCTTCACCGGCCAATGGTGGTTCATCGGCGACCGCGCCTCGGGTGACTACATCCCGATCTCCTCGGTCCTGGTCTTCGACATCGGCGTCTACCTCGTTGTCTTCGGCGCCATCCTTACACTCGTCCTCGCATTGGAGGATGAAGTCTGATGGAACTCCTCGTCGCCCTTATGGTCGGTGTCCTTGTCGCCGCATCGGTTCACCTGATGCTGGCCCGCAACGTGCTGCGCTTCATCTTCGGCCTCGTGCTGATCTCCAACGCCGCCAACCTCACGATCTTCGTCTCGGGCCGCCTGACGCCTGAAAGCCCGCCTCTGATCCCCGAAGGCGCCACAACCCCCGTGGCTGACGCCGCCAACGCCCTGCCGCAGGCTCTCGTGCTGACCGCCATCGTGATCGGTTTCGGCCTCTTCGCCTTCGCGCTGACACTCGTCTACCGCACCTACCAGAACCTCGGCACGCTCAATTCAGATGAGATGCGCCTGGCCGAACCGCTCGAATCCAAACCGAGCGCCGCCAAACAGGTCGCCGAAAAGCAATACATCGCGCGGGACACCACATCATGAGCTGGATCCTCGCCACCCCCATCATCATCCCCTTCGCTACGGCGGTGCTGGCCTTCCTTTTCCGGCACGGCCCGGAAGGGCGCTGGATCTCCGTGCTCGGCTCCGCGGGCCTTCTGATCGCCTCGATCATCCTGATGGTGGAGGTGCTCGACCAAGGGGTAATCGCCGCCCAGATGGGCCAATGGGCCGCCCCCTTCGGCATCACGCTGGTGGCTGACCTTCTCAGCGCCGTCATGGTCGTCATCACCGGCATCACCGGTCTGGCCGTTGCCATTTACGCGCTGGCGGACGTCGAGGAACGCAAGGAACAGCTCGGCTACCACGCCCTCTACCAGGTCCTGCTCGCGGGCGTTTGCGGGGCGTTCCTGACCGGCGACCTCTTCAACCTCTATGTCTGGTTCGAGGTCATGCTGATCTCGTCCTTCGGCCTCCTGATCCTCGGCGGCCAGCGGCAGCAACTCGATGGCGGCATCAAATATGTCACCCTCAACCTGATCTCCACGATCCTGTTCCTCAGCGGCGTCGGCCTGCTCTACGGCATGACCGGCACGCTCAACATGGCCGACCTCCATGGCGCGGTGCAGGATGTCGACAATCCCGGCCTCCTCGTCGTCATCGCCGTGATGTTCATGATCGCCTTCGGCGTAAAGGCCGCCGTCTTCCCGCTCTTCTTCTGGCTGCCCGCCAGCTACCACACCCCCGCCATAAGCGTTTCCGCCATCTTCGCGGGTTTGCTGACGAAAGTCGGCGTCTACTCCCTCATCCGCATGTTCACGCTCGTCTTCACGACGGACGTCGCCTACACCCACACGATCCTGCTCTGGGTTGCGGGCTTCACCATGGTCACGGGCGTCCTCGGCGCCGCCGCGATGAACGACTTTCGCCGCATCCTGTCGTTCCACATCGTCAGCCAGATCGGCTACATGATCCTCGGTCTCGCGCTCTTCACACCGCTGGCACTTGTCGGCGCGGTCTTCTACCTCGTCCACCATATCATCGTGAAAGCGAACCTTTTCCTCGTCGCCGGTGTCGCGCGCCGCATCGCAGGCTCGACCGAGCTCAGCCAGATCGGCGGACTTTACAAAACCGCGCCTTTGTTAGCGCTCCTTTTCCTGATCCCGGCCTTCTCCCTTGCAGGTTTCCCGCCTTTGTCCGGGTTTTGGGCAAAGTTCGTTTTGATCAAGGCAGCACTCGAAGATGGCGGCTATGTCATCGCCGCAGTGGCCCTGATCGTGGGCCTGCTGACGATCTATTCCATGACCAAAATCTGGGGCAACGCTTTCTGGAAACCGCACCCCGCGGGCCTCCAGCCGCGCCTGTCCAGCCTTCCGCCGAAAGACCGCGCGGCCCTGCTCACCCCCATCGCGGCGCTGGCGATCCTGACCTGCATCATCGGCCTCTTCCCCGAGCCGTTCGTACAGTTCGCCACCCGCTCCGCCGACCAACTCCTGAACCCAGAGGTCTACGTCCAAACCGTCCTCTCCGCCGCGCCGGAGGTCAGCCAATGACGCGCCGTCCTGCCCATCTTTGTTCCATGAAAATGCACAGCGACATCGCCCCGTGCGGGAAGGCCCAGATATGAACATCTTCGGCCTCAACATCGCACTTGCCGTCGCCTGGGCGGCCCTCACGGGCGAGATCACACTCGCGAACCTGCTGATTGGCTTCGCGCTGGGCTCTGCCGCCCTCTACGTGACCCGCCCGCTCTTCCCCGGCTGCGACCGTTACTTCACGCGCACCTTCCGCTGGATCAAACTGGTCATCACCTTCCTGTGGGAACTCGTCGTCTCGTCCGTGCAGGTCGTCATCGACGTCCTCACCCCACAGCACATGGCGCGCCCCGGCATTGTGGCCGTACCGCTCGACGTAAAGGACGAAATGGCCGTCCTGGTGCTGACGAACTACATCTCGCTTACCCCCGGCACCCTGTGTCTGGATGTGACCGAGGATTGCAACACGCTCTACATCCACGCCATGTTCGCCGATGACCCGGACGAGATCCGCCGCCAGATCAAGGAAGGGGTGGAGCGTCGCGTGAAGGAGGCCATGGAATGAGTCCCATCCTGTCCACCGCCGTCGATATCTCCTTCGTCCTCGTGATGCTGGGCGTTGTGGGCGGTTTTATCCGCCTCGTCAAAGGCCCCAGCCTGCCGGACCGCGTCGTGGCGCTCGACATGATGACGGTCCTGATCGTCAGCTTCTGCGGCCTCTACGCGATCCTGTCTGAACAAACCGCGTTTGTGGACGTCGCCATTGTGGTCGCCGTGATCGGCTTCTTGGCGACCGTGGCACTCGCCCGCTACGTCGAGCGTCGCCAGCACCGCTATGACGGCTCCACTCCCATCACAGCGCCCGGCGCCAAGAAGGAGCCTGAGGCATGATCGTCGAATACATCCTCGCGGCCCTCATTATCCTCGGCGGCTTTTTCTGCTTCGTCGCGGGCCTCGGCGTTCTGCGCCTGCCAGACGTTTTGATCCGCATGCATGCCTCCACCAAGGCGGGCACCCTCGGCTCGGGCCTGATCCTGATCGCTGTCGCCATTTTCTTCGCGGATACCGGCACGATCACCCGCGCGGTTGCGACGATCCTCTTCCTGCTGATCACCGCCCCCGTCGCGGCCCACATGATCGGCCGCGCCGCGTTCCGCTCCCGCGTTCCGCTGTGGAACACCAAGTTGGAGGAAGGCGTGGAAGAGAAGCTGTCGCGCTAACCCAAACACCTGCCAAACTGCGTTCATCTGAACGCAGTTTTTTGCAAACCTCCGACCGCACCCAAAACCCCGACCATTTGGACGCTTTTTTCCGGAGAAAAGCGTCCAAATGGTCAGATATGCGACCAGATGGTCACTTATGTCTGCAGGAAATCATGCCGCCCATCCGTGCGGATCGCACATGCCGTCAACCGCCCGGTTTTCCATGCAGCGGTATCCGTCGCAATCCGCCCGTCATCGGCCAGAGGGGCCTCCATCTCGGTATGGCCATGGGCAATCCACAACCCATCCCCGCGCGGCGCACTGTCAAACTCGGGATGCCCCCAAAGCAGCACGCGCGGGGTCTGATCCTCCATCGCGTGGCCGGGATCAGCGCCCGCATGAACGACCCACAGATTGCCCGATGTGTAGCTAAGCGGCAGCGCCTCGATCCACTCGCGCAGGCCTTTGGGCAATCTGCGCCGCAACGAATGGGCCGCCGCTGGGAAGGCATCATATTCCGGGCTGTCTTCCAGATCAGCCGTCGCCACGCCAAAGCTGCGCAGGGTTTCACCGGCCCCGGCGCGCATCCAGCGCGGCCCGCGCGTGGCCGGATCATCTAGGAAATCCAACAACATACGCTCATGGTTGCCCATCAGGCAGACGACGTTTTCGGGGAACGTCTCCTGCAATTCGCGCATGCGTTGCAGCACCACGGCACTGTCGGGCCCAAGGTCGATATAGTCGCCCACAAAGACCAGTTTCGGGTTCGTGGCCGAGGTGCCGCCAATATGGGCATCGATCAGCTCAAGCATCAATTCCAGCAGGTCGGCACGTCCGTGAATGTCGCCGATCACATAGGTTTGCTGTTCGGGGCAGGGCAGGTCCGCCACCTCTGCGACCGCGTCCTGCGCCTCGGATTTCGCCTGATTTTTGCGCCCCAACAGGGACTTCACCGACCTCAACATGTTCTAACAGGTGCGGCCTCAGACGGGGTTTGGCAAGGGAAAAGCCGTCAATCTTGCGCGCGCAGGATGCGCGCCGGTCGCGCGCCCAGGGGTCGCCACGCAAATGCAAGGCCCGACAGCAGTGTCGCCAAAGCGCCGCCAACCACGATTGCGCCAGCAGAATAAGGCTCAAACACGTAGTCCGTCTCCATCACGAAGGTCATCATCGCCCACCCGCCAAGCGCGCCAGCAAAGATCGCGACAAGCCCCGCCGCCGCCCCCATAAGGGCCGCCCGCAGCGCGAACGAGCGCAGGATCATCCCCCGCGACGCGCCAAGCGTTTTCAGGACAGCCGCCTCAAAAACACGGCCCCGCTCGCCCACCGCTGCCGCTCCGATCAGCACGACGAAGCCCGTCAACAGCGTCGCCAAAGCCGCGTAAGATGTGGCCGACGCGATAGACCGCAAGGCCTCAGCCACCTGATCCAACGCATCCCGCACGCGGATTGCCGTGATGTTGGGCGCGTCGCCCGCAACGTCTCGCAGGATCTGTGCCTCGGCGTCTTCCTCGGCATAGACGGTTGCGATATGGGTGTGCGGCGCGCCCGTCAGGGCGGCCTGGTTCATCGTCACGATGAAGCCTATCCCTGCGTTTTCAAAGGAAACATCGCGGAGCGCGGCGATTTCCGCGGTGAAGTCGCGGCCCAGAATGTTGACGGTGATCGTGTCGCCTATGCCGATCCCGATCTCCAACGCTTCCTCAGCCGCGAAGGCCACAAGCGGCGGGCCGCTATAGTCCTCGGGCCACCATTCGCCTCCCACGATTTCCTCAGCGGGCGGTGGCCCCGCCATATAGGTCACGCCCCGATCACCCTGGATGACCCAATGATCGCCCGCCACATCCTGCGCGCGTTCGCCGTTGATGCGCGTGATGATGCCGCGCAGCATTGGGGCGGTGTCAACGCGGCTGACCTGGGGGTCGCCTTCGACACGGGCCAAGAAAGGCTCTAGCTGATCCGGTTGAATATCAACGAAAAAGTAGGACGGCGCGACCTCGGGTAAGTCGCGCTGGATCGCACTGCGCAGGTTGGTGTCGATCTGTCCGATCGTCGCCAGGACGGACAGGCCAAGACCCAGGGACAGCACCACCGACGTCGCCTCGGACCCCGGCCCACCGATCGCGCCGAGCGTCGTGCGCAGGGTCGTGCGGCCCCGGACGATCCGACTGCGCGCGAGCACACGCGACAGAACGCGGATCAACAAAGCCGCAAGGGTCAGGATCAGTAGCGATCCAAATATGCCGCCTGCCGTTCCAAGCGCCAGGGTCGGCACACCCGAAAAGGCCACGGCGGCCCAGACAAGGCCGAATGCCAAGGCGAGGATCACCAGCAGATACGGAAGGCGCGGCCAGCCTTTAACGGGCGCGGTGGCATCGCGGAACAGGGCCGCGGCGCGGACGCGCTCGGTGCGCGCCAGCGGCCAAAGCGTGAAAATCAGCGCGGTCAGGGTGCCGTAGAGCGCGGCTTCTGCCAGCGGTGCCGGATAGACACTGATCGCCACAGGGACCGGCAGTTGCGCTTCGATCAGCGGACCAACGGCAATTGGGGCTAACGCGCCAAGGAAAAGGCCGATGGCGATGCCCACCAGTGTCAGCAAGCCAACCTGCATGAAATAGGCGGCAAAGATCGTGCGGCTTTCCGCGCCTACGGTTTTCAGCGTGGCAATGGTGGCTGTCTTGCGGTCGAGGTAGGCGCGCACGGCTGCGGCGATGCCGACCCCGCCCACGGCAAGGCCCGCAAGGCCGACCAGCACCAGAAACGCGCCGATCCGTTCGATGAACTCCGCGATCCCCGGCGCGCCGTTCCGTGCATCGCGCCAGCGCGCGCCTGTGGCCTCAAATGCCTGCGCCTCAAGCTCCAATGCGGCAAGATCCGAGCCTTCGGGCAGAGCGAGCCGGTACTGGCTTTCGTAAAGCGTGCCAGGCTGGATCAGGCCCGCGCCCTCCAGCCCCTCAAGCGAAACGATGGTGCGTGGTCCAAGGCCAAATCCCGAGGCCGCGCCATCTGGTTCGTCGACAAGCGCCGCGCGAAGCTCAAAATCCTGGGTGCCAAGGGTGAACGTGTCGCCAAGCTGCAAGGCCAGCCTGTCCATCAGCAGTGGCGCCATGACCGCGCCGGGCAGGTCCCGTATCTCCAGCGCGTCTGCCATGGCCATGGGCGGGTCCAACCCGGCCTCTCCATAAAGGGGCCACGCGTTGTCGACACCGCGCACCTGCGTCAGGCCGCGTTCGACTGGGTCTCGGTCCACCACCACCATGGAGCGGAAATCAACCGTCTCCGAAACCGCCTCCGCCACGCTTTCCATGAACGCCCGTTCGTCGGGTTCGGCAAAGCGGTAGGTGAAAGACATCTCGGCATCACCGCCCAGGATCACCGCGCCTTCGCGGGCCATGCCTTCCTCGATCGAGACGCGGACCGACCCCACAGCGGCAATCGCGCCTACGCCGAGGGCGAGGCAGGCGAGGAACACGCGGAAACCCGAAAGCCCCCCGCGCAATTCCCGCCGGGCGATGCGCCATGCGTTTTTCACCGGCGGATGCCCATGTTCCAAGGCGGTTGGTCGATGGCGATCAGGCGTTGGGTTGTCTCAGCTGCGGCGAGCGGATCATTCTCCCATTGGTGGATGTAGACGCCCACATCGGCACCCTCCAGCAACGCCTGCCGCGCCATGGGGTGTGGGCGATCCAATACGGCGCGCAGCCAGCCATGCTTGAGGTAGCGGATCGCCCCGGCCGCGCTCGAAAGGCGCCCCTCAGCGTTTACCCCGCGTTCGACAAAAGCGACGATCCCTTGCGGATCGCCTTGCGAAGGCAGGTCAAGCGTCACGCCCTGACCCTCCAGCACAAGGGTGCCAAGCCCCTGATATTTCCAGCGTCTCATCATTCTGCTGCATCTTGTAACACCGGATCGAGGCGCCCGTCGCGCAGCCGCACCTCTCGGTCGCAGCGATTGGCGAGGTCTTGCGCATGGGTGACGAGGATAAGGGTCGCGCCGTGGCTTTCGCGGAGGCTCATCAAAAGCTCCATGATCTGCGCGCCGGTGGACCCGTCGAGGTTGCCGGTGGGCTCATCCGCCAGCAGGATATCCGGGCGCGGCGCGACAGCGCGGGCAAGTGCGACACGCTGCTGTTCGCCGCCCGACATCTGGGCGGGGTAGTGGGTCAGACGGTGGCCAAGGCCCACGGCGTTCAGTTCGGCCTCGGCCCGGTCAAATGCATCGGCGTGACCGGCCAGTTCCAGCGGCGTGGCGACGTTTTCCAGCGCTGTCATGGTGGGGATCAGGTGGAAGGATTGGAAAACCACCCCCATATGATCCCTGCGAAACCGGGCGAGTTGATCTTCGGTCATCGCGGTCAGATCGTGGCCAAGCGCCATGACAGTGCCGCCTGTGGCCCGTTCCAGCCCGCCCATGAGCATAAGGAGAGAGCTTTTGCCCGACCCAGACGGCCCCGTCAGCGCCAGCGTTTCCCCCTTGGTCACGTCCAGCGTGATGCCGTGCAGGATATCAACGAGGCCTGCATTACCATCCAGCGTCAGGCGCGCGTCGTTCAGCGAAAGGATCGGGTCCATGGGGCAGGGCCTTTGGGCATTGGGTTCACTGGCATATGGGGCCTCGGTGCGGCGAGGCAAGCTGACCGCACTCGCCTCTGCGAGCCTCCTCGCATCGGTGACGCCGCTCGCCGCAGAGGAAGTCGTGATCGCAGCGCTCGGCGATAGCCTGACACAGGGCTACGGTCTGGTGCAGGAAGACGGCTTCGTGCCGCAGATGCAGGCGTGGTTGCAGGCGCGTGGGCATGACGTGCGCCTGATCAATGCAGGCGTGTCGGGCGATACAACCGCCGGGGGGCTGGCGCGCGCGGCCTGGACGCTGACCGAAGATGTAGACGGAATGATCGTGACGCTTGGCGGCAACGACCTGCTGCGCGCCATTCCGCCGGAAGCCAGCCGGTCCAATTTGGCGGGCATACTGGATTTCGCCGCTGGAGCGGACGTTGAAGTATTGCTCGTCGGGATGACGGCGCCGGGAAACTACGGGCCGGATTTCCAGCAAGCCTTTGATGCCATGTACCCGGAGCTCGCCGCAGAATATGGGACGCTTTATGCGGAGAGCTTCTTTGGCGGGTTTGATGGCGACGCCGAAAGCGACCCGGGCAGCGTCCTTGACCTCATGCAAGCCGATGGGATTCACCCCAACGCCAGCGGTGTTGCAGTGATCGTCGATGCACTCGGCCCGCAGGTGGAAGCGCTGATCGCGGCAATCGCAGCAGACTAGCGCGAAAAACGAACAAAAACGAAAGCTGAGCTTGACGAACCGAACATGAGATGAAACGACGCTGCCACGGAACGCGGAGCGGATAACATGGCAGAGACCTACGACCTGTTCGTCATCGGGGGCGGCATCAACGGCTGTGGCATTGCACGGGATGCGCAGGGCCGGGGCTTGAGCGTAGCACTTGCCGAGATGGGAGATCTGGCCGGGGCCACGTCGAGCGCGTCGACCAAGCTGTTCCACGGCGGCCTTCGCTACCTGGAATATTTCGAGTTCAAACTGGTCCGCCACGCGCTGAAAGAGCGTGAAACGCTGTTGCAGGCCATGCCCCATATCAGCTGGCCCATGCGCTTTGTCCTGCCGCTGTCGAAAGACATGCGGTTTGATAATTCCACGCCGACCTCGCGCATCCTGACGATGGTGATGCCGTGGATGAAGGGCCGTCGCCCGAACTGGCTGATCCGGCTCGGGCTGTTCCTTTATGACAACCTGGGCGGGCGGAAGATCCTGCCCGGCACGGCAAGTGTCTCACTTGACGGCACGGCTGAGGGCGCACCGCTGCAGGACCGGTTTACCAAGGCATATGAATACTCCGATTGTTGGGTCGAAGACTCGCGCCTCGTGGTGCTAAACGCGCGGGACGCGGAAGAGCGTGGTGCGAAGATCATGGTGCGCACCAAGGTTGTCAGCGCCGAGCGTGAAGGGGACCTTTGGCGGATTGAGCTTGAAGGGGAAGGCGCAGGCACCGTCTACGCGAAGGCGCTCGTCAATGCGGGCGGGCCTTGGGTGGCCGATGTGGTGCGCAACGTGGCACGGCAGAACTCCAGCGAAGGCGTGCGGTTGGTGCGCGGGTCGCATATCGTCACGCGCAAGTTGTTTGACCACGAAAAGTGCTATTTCTTCCAAGGCACAGACGGACGGATCATCTTTGCCATTCCGTATGAGACGGACTTCACCCTGATCGGCACCACGGATGCCGAACATACCGACGATCCGCGCACGGCGGACTGCACGCCCGCAGAACGCGACTATCTGCTTAGGTTTGCAAATGAATACTTCAAGGAAAGCCTGACGGCGGACGATGTCGTCTGGACCTATTCCGGAGTGCGTCCGCTTTACGATGATGGGGCGAAATCGGCTACGGCCGCGACGCGGGATTACGTGTTGTCGCTCGACAATAACGGCGCACCGATGCTCAACGTCTTCGGCGGCAAGATCACGACCTACCGCGTGCTAGCTGAGGATGCGTGGACCAAGCTCGCGCGCTTTTTCCCGCAAGCCAAGGGAAAGTGGACCGCTGGCGTTCCGTTGCCGGGGGGGGATTTCCCGGTTGATGGAGTCCAGGCGCAGATCGGTGCGCTGATGGTGGCTTATCCATTCCTGACCGACCGTTGGGCGCGGCGATTGGTGCGCGCCTATGGCACCGATGCGAAGGACCTGTTGGGCCTGGCCAAGACAGCGGAGGATCTGGGTCGCGACTTTGGAGCGACCCTGACCGAAGCCGAGGTGCGCTGGCTGATGACCCGTGAATATGCGCGGGAGGCCGCGGACATTGTTTGGCGCCGGTCAAAGCTGGGGCTTTTGATGAGTGAGGATCAGGTTGCGGCATTGGACGCGTTCATGTCCGAGCAGAGGCAGGCGGTCTAGAGGCCGGACTGCCTTGACCTCGCCCGCAAAGCCAAGATCAATGCGGACCGAACGATCTGGAAGGACTGCGCCCGATGACTGAATGGTTTTACGCGACGGGGGATACCCGGAACGGCCCTGTCGACACCGCCGAAATCGAACGCTTGATCGAGGCTGGCACAGTCACTCCAGACACTTTGGTGTGGAAAGCGGAATTGGCCAATTGGGAGGTCGCGCGGTCCCATTTTACTTTTATGGGCGCCACTCCGCCTCCGATCCAGCAGGTGGCGGCCCTAGCCGCGGCCAACCCAGACATCGGACCCGACGGGTTATATGTCGGCGCGCCGTCGCGTGAATTCATCGATGCAACCAAGGTCTGCCTTTCGAAATATGCCACCTTCTCTGGCCGGGCCAGCCGGTCGGAATTCTGGTTCTTTTACCTGTTCTGGAACCTATTGGTTGTTGTTGCGCAGATCCTCGACTTTGCGATCATCTTTGCATTGATCGCGTCCGAGGTTCCTTTCTTCTTTCCGATCTTCACCATGCTGGCCGTGTTTGGAATGATGCTTCCGCAACTGGCGGTATCGTGGCGGCGTTTGCACGACATCGACCGCACCGGGTGGTGGCTTGGGGCCGGGATGATCGCGATCTTCCTGTTCTATGCGGGCATAATCGGGGTCGTGGTTGCGTCAGAGGCCAGCGGCGGATTTCAAGGTTCCGAACCGCCCCCCGCGCTCGCGCTTGCGATTGGGCTGCTGTTCCTGGGCATGATCCCCTACGCGATCACCATTTTTGTCTTCTACGTAACCCGAGGCACGCTCGGGCCCAACCGCTTCGGATAAGGACATTCCATGACCCAGATCCTTGCCATCGACCAGGGCACCACTTCGTCGCGCGCGATCGTTTTTGACGGCGACCTGCGCCCCAAGGCCTCCGCCCAGAAGGAATTTACGCAGCATTTTCCGGCGTCCGGCTGGGTCGAGCATGACCCGGAGGAAATCTGGGAAAGTGTGGTCGAGGTCTGCAAAGGCGCGCTGGCCAAAGGCGGCGATGTTGCGGCCATCGGGATCACAAACCAACGTGAGACTGTTGTTTTGTGGGATCGTAGAACCGGAGAACCGGTCTATAACGCCATTGTCTGGCAGGACCGTCGCACCGCTGATTTGTGCGCGCGCCTCAAGGCCGATGGGCATGAGGCGATGGTCCAGAATAAGACGGGCTTGCTGCTGGACCCTTATTTCAGCGGCACCAAATTGGCCTGGCTTCTGGACAATGTCGACGGGGTCCGCGAACGGGCCGAGGCGGGCGAGCTTGCTTTTGGTACAATCGACAGCTTCCTGATCTGGCGGTTGACCGGCGGCGAGCGCCACGTCACCGACGCCACGAACGCCGCACGAACTTTGCTGTACAATATCCGAGAAGGCGGATGGGACCCGGCGATCTGCGCGATGCTGAATATCCCAATGGATATCCTTCCGCAGGTCCTCGACTGCGCTGCAGATTTTGGCGAGACAACGCTGTTCGGCGGCAGCCTTCCTATCCTGGGCGTGGCGGGTGACCAGCAGGCCGCGACCGTCGGGCAGGCCTGTTTCCAACCTGGCATGCTGAAATCCACTTATGGCACGGGTTGCTTTGCGCTTTTGAACACGGGCGACACGCTGGTTTCTTCACAAAACCGGATGCTTGGCACGATCGCCTACCAATTCGATGGCAAGCCGACCTATGCGCTGGAAGGGTCAATCTTCATCGCGGGTGCTGTCGTTCAATGGTTGCGCGATGGGCTGAAGATTATCGAGGCCGCGCCAGAGACCGCCGCGATGGCCGAGGCTGCGGACCCGGCCCAAACCCTCTATATGGTGCCCGCCTTCACCGGTCTGGGCGCGCCCTACTGGGACCCGGACGCACGCGGCGCGGTTTTTGGCCTGACCCGCAATTCTGGCCCGGCCGAATTCGCGCGTGCCGCGTTGGAAAGCGTTGGTTTCCAAACCCGCGATTTGCTGGAAGCGATGGCCGCCGACTATCCCGGCGAAACCGGTACTGTGCGCGTTGACGGCGGTATGACCGCCAGCGATTGGACGATGCAGTTCCTGAGCGACATCCTGGGCGCGCCGGTGGATCGCCCCGAGGTGCTGGAGACCACTGCGTTGGGTGCTGCGTGGATCGCGGGCAACCGCGCGGGCCTTTACCCGGATCGGGAGGCCTTCGCGGCCCGCTGGGCCGTTGATCGCACGTTCGAGCCGCTGATGGACGAAGATATGCGCGCCGCCCGCTATGCCGGTTGGAAAGACGCCATCGCACGCACGTTGAGCGATCATGGAAAATAACCTGCGCATCGCACTCGCCCAGATGTGTTCGGCCGATAGCCATGCGCCGAATATCGCGACGATGCGCGCTTTGGCGGCTGAGGCGACAGGGCAGGGCGCCGATATGCTGGCCTTGCCCGAAGTCTCGGGCCTGATGAACGCCAACCGGGCCGTGTCGAAGACGCAAGTGGTGGTGGCGGACGAAGACCCGTTCATCGCCGCCTGCCGGGAAGAGGCCGCAAAGCAAGGGATATGGGTCCATTCAGGCTCGACCCCAGTGCTTGCGCCTGACGGGCGGTTCTTCAACCAATCCTCGCTGATCGACCCAGGCGGCGACATCCGGGCGACTTACAACAAGGTGCATCTGTTCGATGTGGACGTGCCCGGCGCGACCTTCAAGGAAAGCAAGGCCTTTGCGCCAGGGGATGCGGCTGTGTTGGCTGACACGCCATGGGGCCCGATGGGCCTGACAATCTGCTACGACATGCGCTTTCCGCATCTTCACAGGACGCTGGCCGAAGGCGGTGCGCGTGTGATCTTCAGCCCTGCCGCCTTCACAGTGCCCACAGGCCGCGCCCATTGGCATGTGCTTTTAAGATCGCGGGCGATTGAGACAGGGGCTTATGTCATTGCCCCTGCACAGGCGGGTCACCATGCCGATGGACGGGAGACCTATGGGCATGCGCTGGCCGTGGACCCGTGGGGCAAGGTCATTGCCGATCTGGAAGACGGCGCCCCGAAGCTGAATGTGGTGGAGTTGGACCTTACGAAGGTCGAGAAATCCCGCGCGCAAATTCCGAACCTCGTGAACAAACGCGACGTGCCGCTGCGGCGGAGTTAAAGCACAGCCTCTGTCAGCAAGGCGGCCTCATGGGCCTTAAGGCTCAGCCGGGCCGAGGTGTAATGTGCGCGACCCTTCTCAGTGCCGAGCTCTGGGAATTCCATCAACAGATCGCCGAAAATCTCGCGCGCCTCTAGATTTTGCACCATGTCGCCGGGTTGGAAGCTTTCGGTCCACGCCTTGTCCACGCAGATCACCTCATGGGCTTCGCACATCAGGTGGATGTAGGTCACACGCTCGCATGCGCTGATCACGTCAACGCCGGGCAGGTGGGTCAAATGCTTGGCGCGCACCAACACTTGGTCATGGCCGAACAATAGCTCTGCCTGAACGCCTTCGATCAGCATCCGGTGTTGGGGGGAGACCTCCATATCGCGGTTGGGCACGCCTTTGCCCAACGCGCCCTTGCGGATACGGATGGGACGCAGATGCGGCGCCAGCGCCAGATCGTGCTGGTTCAGTTTCTTGCGGCCGATCCAGCGGATGGGCTGCAAGCCATTGTCGCGCGTCTCAATCAGATCGCCCACGCGCAGGTCTTCGACCTTGTAGGTCCCACGTGCTACTTTGACCCGGCTGCCTGGTGTGAAGCAGGGGATCACTGTTTCGATATTCGTGAAGGTCAGCGTTGTGCCGTCGCTGAACGTGACCGTTCCGTTTTCGGGGTTGCCGCTGTCATAGTTGATGACCGCGCCGTCATCGCCAAGAAACAGCGTATCGTTGTCGTCGCCGCCTTCGCCGCCGTCGATCACGTCACCGGAGGAGCCGAAGATCCAGTCCGCGTCGTCGCCCGAATTGACCGTATCCGCGCCCTGACCGGTGATGATGCTGTCCTGGCCGGAGCCGCCCAGGATATTGTCGTCCCCCTCACCGCCGTCGATTGTGTCATTGCCCGCGTCGCCCGAAAGCTGATCAGCGCCTTCCTCACCCATGATCGAGTCGTTGCCATCGCCGCCTTCGATCGTGTCGTTGTTAGACGATCCGGCGCTGGTGAACGTTGTGGGATCAATCGAGGTGTCGTTGGTGGAGACAATCGCGAAATTGTCGAATGCGTAGCTTTCGTCGCCCACGCCCTGGTTCAGGGTCGAGCCAAAGCCAAGCTCTAGCGTGTCAGGGGCATCCTCAACCTCGATCCGCACGCGGAAGGTCTGGTCGGTCGTCCAGCTTTGCCCGGACCAATAGCCATTTTGTGCGGCGTCGCCGAGCGAGGTTAGAGTCACACTGTAGGTGACGCCACCAACCGTGATCGTATTCGACCCACCCACGGCCGTATTGGGAAAGAACGCCTGACTGAAGATCTCATCGCCATTGGCGTAGATCTGGAATTCTTCGTTGTCCCAGCTGTCGATGCGGTGGAAATCGAACTCAATGACCGCATCATCATAGCTGTTATCCAGATCGAATGTCCGGCTGATCTCAATATCGCTGGCGTTTGATGTGCCTTGGACGCGACCAAGGACCGAGCCAAAGAACGGGTCTGTGTTGTCGCTGGTTGGGTTGCTCCAACCTGCGGCGCCATCGTCGAAATCATCCTCGTAGATCAGCGTCCCGTTGGCTGATGAGCCGTCGCCGCTATCGCCATATAGGGTGTCGTTGCCTGACCCACCCACAAGGCTGTCGGCCCCGTCGCCACCGATGAGGGTCTGGTCAGCCGTGGATGCGCCGGCATCAATCGTGTCGTCTTGGGCCGTGCCGGTGACTTGTTCGATATTGGTGAATTCGGCCGAGTCCGCCGACCCGGTATCGTTCACGTCGCCCTGTTCATCGCCGTCAAAGACCGCATTGATGCCGGTCGACATTGCGCTGAAATCGAGCGTGTCGAAATCGTCACCATCCTCGCCACCATCGACCGTATCGGTGCCGAAGCCATCGCCGAACTGGAACAGATCCTGCTCTGCACCGCCGGACAGGCTGTCATTGCCCGCGCCGCCATCCAGCGTATCATTGCCGAAGTCGCCAGAGAGGGTGTCGTCCCCTAGTCCGCCGTCCAGGCTATCGGCGCCCGTGCTGTCGAACACTTGGGTCGAGCCATCGGCAGGGGCTTCATAAACCTGAAGAATGTCGCCGGTGGATGGATCACGGAGCACCCAATTTGTCTGTGTCGTCGATGCGGCAGTAAAGTCATTGCCTGCGGGGATGGTAATGACGGAAACCACCGTGCCGGTAGCGTCAACCTGTGCCAGCTCAACCGCATAGGGGCTGTCATTTTGGAACGTGACTGAGGTGGCCGTGCCACCTGTGCCTGATGGTATGGTGGCCGGGTCAATCGCCAGTTGGTCGCCAAACAGCGCATCATTGCCTGCACCACCTTCCAGCGTATCGCCACCCTGATCGCCGTGCAGGACATCGTCGTCAAACTCGCTGGCGGTGTAGTGCACATCCGTCAGGTATACGAGCTGGCCGCCGGTGCTGCCATTCTCGTAGATCACCTCAAACGAGGTGATCGGCCCTGCAATCTCGACAAGAACGGATCCGTTGGCGAGGTTGGGGTCATCCGCCGCTGCGCCTGCAGTGACTGTCTGGCCAGAGACGGTATCATCTCCGGTAGGTGTCAGCGTGACGGTCACTGGGTTGCCGTTCGCGTCAAAGGCGTTGACGGTGACGATGTCTTCCCAGGTGTTGCTGTCGATGTCGTTGATACGGAAGGAAACGTTGGTCAGTTCCGCGTCACTGTCGAACGTCACGGTGGCAACGTCAGGCCCGCCATTGCCGCCAAGCGAAAGGCCGGAATTGGTCGCGAACGGTTCGGTGCCGCCAGCGGTGTATTGCGTTGTAGTGTTGACCTGCGATTGGTTCAGGGCGCCGTCATTGGCAATCGACACGGTTACATTCGCGACACCGGTATCTTGCGTGAAGCCATCGGACAGGTCGGTGCCGTTGGCGCCTTCCCCAACCCAGCTGAGGTTTTCGACACTGCCAACGTTCAGCGCGGCACCAGGGCCGCCAACAACGGAATCGTCGCCTTCACCAGCATAAACGGTGTCGTCGCCCATGCCCGCCTGGATCAGGTCCTGATCGCCGGTCGTCCCGAGTGTGCCGTCATTATTGTCGACCTGTTCGAGGTTTTCATCGACGTAGTTCGCGTCGATAACGTCATTGCCCGCTGTGCCCGCAACGATACCGTCCGGGCCGCCATTCACGATCAGCTCTTCAATGCCGGTGAACGTTGCAGTGGACCCATCGTTGAAAACGACGGTGCCGTTTTCGCTATTGGTCGGGTCGAAGATGACCTCGGCCACATCATCGACAATCAACTGGTCGGCCGTGTCCGTGCCGCCCTCACCGCCGATAACGACATCGCCACCGGAGGCTGTGATCGTGTCGTTGCCGTTGCCCCCATCCAGCGTGTCTGCGCCTTCACCGCCGGTCAGGATGTCAAAGCCGCTGCCGCCCAGAAGGCTGTCGTCGCCCGCGCCGCCTTCAAGCGTGTCGTTTCCGCCGTCGCCCTCCAGCGTGTCATTGCCGTCGCCGCCGACAAGGCTGTCACGCCCGCTGCCACCTTGAAGGCTGTCCTGCCCGTCGCCGCCAAGTGCGGTGTCATTGCCTGCGCCACCAACGAGCGTGTCGTTACCGCTACCGCCATCAAGGCTGTCGTTATTGTCGCCACCATCCAGCAGGTCATTGCCGAACCCGCCGGTGATTGTATCGTTCCCGGCCTCGCCGAACAGTTGATCTTCATCACTGGGAACGGCTTCAAACTCGACATCCGTGATCCAGGCCAATTGGCCGTTCGTGCCGCCGTTTGCGTAAATGATTTCGAACGAGGCGACAGGACCCGCAATCTCGACAAGAACCGAGCCAAGGGGATCGTTTGCCGAGGTGCTGCTGGCGCCCGCTGTGACGGTGTTGCCTGAGACAGAGTCGTCACCCGCAGGCGTCAAGACAACCGGAACCAGGTTTCCATCGGCGTCGTAGGCGTTGACTGTGAAGATGTCCGTCCAGCCGTTCGCGTCGATGTCTTGCAGGCGGAATGAGACGTTTTCTACTTCATCTGCAAATCCCGATCCGGTGACAGACGAGAAATCAACATCGACAGTCCAGGCGTCGGAGCCGCCATTACCGCCCAATCGAAGGTTTGAATTGGCGTTATAAGTCTCGCCACCTGCAACATAGGTTGCCGTCGTGCTGACTTGAGCAGTGCTTCCTGCTCCGTTGTTCGTGAAGCTAACGCCGACATTGATCCCGCCCGCGTTCTGGGTGAATCCGCTGGCAAGGTTTGTCCCATCGCCGCCTTGCGACGTCCAATTCAGGTCAAGTGGGGTAGGGGCAAGACTGGGCGCACCACCATCGATAAAGTCATCGCCGCCGCCACCGGAGATGGTGTCGTCGCCGGAAAACCCGGTGATGCTGTCGGCGCTGCCTGTCCCGGTCAGGCTGTTGTCTGACGCGTTTCCGTTGATCGTTGCCATGTGGCCTGCTCACTTCGACCTTCTCGGCCGTTACTGGTTATTGAGAGCAATTTAACCAGTTTTGCGTGACAGGAATTGGGCGAAAACCACCTCAAATACGGCAGGAATGTGGCGCGCGCGCTCGCCCAATTATGCCGCGGACAAGGCTGCTTTTGCGTCCTCCAGGATCAGGTCCGAGGCTTTTTCCCCAATCATGATCGCCGGTGCATTGGTATTGCCTGAGACGATCTCGGGCATGATCGAGCAATCGGCAATGCGCAGACCCGAAATCCCGTGAACCCGCAGGCGAGCATCGACCACCGCATCAGCGCCTTGGCCCATTTTGCAGGTGCCAGTCGGGTGATAGATCGACGCGGTATTGGACCGCGCCCAATCCAGGGTCGCGTCGTAGTCGTTGATGTCGAGCGACGGGTTCGGCCGGTATTCCTCAGAGATTTTTGAGGTCAGCGGGGCGTGCCGCGCGATGGTGCGCGCGATATTCACGCCCGCAACAACGGTCCGGCAGTCTGTCTCGGTCGACAGGTAACGCGGGATGATTTTGGGATAGTCACGTGGTTTGGCTGAATTCAACCTGATTTCGCCTTTGCTTTCAGGCCGAAGCTGGCAAACCGACATGGTGAACGCACTGAATTTATCCGCTCCTTTGCCGGGGTTTTCGGCCGACAATGGCTGCACGTGGAACTGAATGTCAGGCGTTTCGACACTGTCATTCGTGCGCATGAAGCCGGTCGCAAGGCTGGCCGCCATCGTCATTGGACCAGCACGGAACATCAGATATTTCAGGCCGATACGCGCTTGCCCGACGAGGCTGGAAACCTCGTCATTCAAGGTCGGTTCATTGCATTTGTAGACCAGACGCGCTTGCAGGTGATCTTGGAGGTTCTTACCAACACCTTGCAGATCTTGGACCGTTTCGATCCCGTGTTCGGCGAGCTGTGCGGCCTCACCAATCCCGGACAACATCAGAAGCTGCGGCGAATTGATCGACCCGCCGCACAAGATCACTTCGCGACCCGCATTGACGACCTGAACCTGACCGCTGCGATCGGTATATTCCACGCCGGTCACGCGTTTTCCGTCCATCCGCAAGCGATCAACCTGTGCGTGCGTTACAATTTGCAGGTTTTCGCGGCTTCGCGCCGGTTTCAGGTAAGCCACGGCCGAGCTGCAGCGGCGCCCATTCTTGGCAGTAAGCTGGAAATATCCGACGCCCTCTTGCTCGGCGCCGTTATAGTCCGGGTTAAACTTGTAGCCAGCGGCCTGCGCGGCGGCGACCCATGCATCCGTGATCGGACGCTGGATGCGCATATTCGACACCGACAGGGGCCCTTGATCGCCATGGAATTCGTCTGCCCCACGTTCATTACGCTCAGCGCGCTTGAACAGCGGCAACACGTCATCCCAACCCCATCCGGCATTCCCCATCTGGCGCCAGCGGTCATAGTCCTGCGGTTGTCCGCGCACGTAGAGCAGCCCGTTGAGCGATGAAGATCCGCCCAGAACCTTGCCGCGCGGCCATTCAATCGAACGCCCGTTGAGGCCCGGATCAGGTTCAGTTTTGTAGCACCAATCGACACTCGGATTGTGAATAGTTTTGAAATATCCGACCGGAATATGGATCCATGGGTTCCAATCGCGCCCTCCCGCTTCAAGCAGGATCACACGATTCTTTGGGTCCGCCGAGAGTCGGTTTGCCAGCACGCAGCCCGCTGAACCGGCGCCGACGACCACATAATCCGCTGAAAGTTCCGCCATTTTCCGGGCCCCTCTGCATAGAATCGGTGCGAAATGAAGTTTTCACTTGCCAGCACGACCATAAGTTGAGCAAGATTGAGACCACAAGTATCAATTTTGCGCATTATTGGGAGGTAATGGAAATGAAGGCTTCAAGAGTCCTCAGCCAGGTTTCGCGCAGAGACTTGATGAAACTGACAGGCACCTATGGTCTGTCGTCGGTCATGATGGGAGCTGCGACGCTTACCGGTGCGGTTACTCTGCCGTCGCTGGCACGCGCTGTCGAGTCCACGTACGACCGTCGCTATGGCACCACCGCTCGTTACGAGCTCAAAATGGGCGCCGCCGGCTTCAACCAGCGCAACCTGTTGATCGAGCGTGCCGGTGTTCTGGAATTCGCCCGTGACCTTGAGGAGCGCACCGACGGTGAGATCCGCATGGAATTCATCGGCGACAACCAGATCTGCGGTCAGCTGAACTGCCTTGAGCGGGCTCAGCTTGGTGTTGTCGACTTCTACTCGGCATCCACACAGAACTCTGCCGGCTCCGCGCCGTACCTGAACGTTCTGGACTATGCGTACATGTTCCGCTCGCGTGCGGATCAATACCACTTCCTCTACAGCCCGGAATCCATGCGCCTCCTCCGTGAGCCGCTGGAAAGCCGTCACGGTGTGAAATTCCTCTTCAGCCACGCAGAACTGCGCGGCCTGCAGATGGGCGCATCGTTCCAGGATCGTGAAACTGTCACGACGCTGGAAGAGCTGTTCGGCACGCGTAACCGTGTGACGGGTACACAGCTTGGCCGTATCGCCATGAACCTGATGAACCTCAACCCAACGCCTATCGCGTGGGAAGAGACCCTCGACGGTCTGCGTCAGGGCCTCGTTGACGGTGCAGAAACCTGGGCCTCCGCTGTGGCATATGCCAACATGAGCCCTGTGGTCAGCCAGTCGGTCGACCTGAAGTTCTTCTGCGGTACCGAGCACACCGGCATGAACGCCGAACTGTTCGACAGCCTCGAGCCACACCTTCAGGACGCCATCATGGAATCCGCGTACTTCACGCAGGTTCACGTGCAGGCAGCCAACGAGGCGGCTCTGGTCAACACCGTTGGCTTCACAGATCCGCCGATGCCCGGCACGATCTTCGCCGAGAACAACGTCCGCGTTGCCAAGCTTGGCGACGACCAGATCCAGATCGCTCGCGAAATGTGCTCGCCTGAGTACAACCCCGAGCCTTGGGCTGAATGGCGCGAGCGTCTCAACAACTGGGCCGGTGGCGCAGACACGTATCAGGAGATCTTCGACATCGCACGTCAGATCCCCGAAGATACGCTGGCTGAGAACGTCGAGCCCCGTCGTTGGTGGCGCGGCTGATCCGACCTTTCGGATCAGATGCAAAATGATTGACGGCGACCTTCGGGTCGCCGCTTTCCCCTAAGCCAAGCACAAGTCCAAAGCGATTTTCGACGAGCCACCGCACGGGGGCTTTTCAAAGACCGTTCCAAGCAGGACACTCAAGAACACCTGCACACCATAACTTTCAAACGCCGGGAGGGGCCGATGGGAGATATCTTCAACGGTATCGGGGAGATACTTGCAGCTTTCGCAGATGGCGATAGCTGGATGATCAGCGAGGCATTGGACGCCAGTGGCGCCTGGGCCTTGGGATTGGCCATATTGTTGGTCGGCGGGTTCATCGTTATGATGATCTACCGTTTTGTGCCGTTCCTCGAACGTCACCTTGAAGGCTATGTCATGGTCATCTCGTACCTGACCATCGGTGGCATCATCTTTTTCGGGGTTATCCAGCGGTTTGTTCCGGGGATGCTTGGCCTCGACTTTTCCAATACGCCCGAATGGCTTCGTCCCTGGCCTTGGACCACGACACTGCCGCCTTTCCTGTTCCTGGTGATGACTTGGGTGGGATGTAGCTACAACGTGAAGTTGCGCACGCACCTTGCGTTCAGCGAGTTTCGTACAAACCTGCCGCGCTTCGGCCAGATGTTCATGCTGACCGTGGATGCGGTGCTGTGGATCGGCTTCTCGTGGGTTGTCATCGTCACCGGCAGTCGCATTGTTGCGAACGCCGCCTCCAACTTCCAGCTGGTGCCGGGCATGAATGACGTCATGCAGTGGTGGTTCATCCTAGCCGTGCCCGCATCCTTTATCTTTCTCGTGGCGCGCGTCATGGAAAACTGGCTCGAGGATGCACGGAATTTCCGGTCGGGTGACGACATTATCAAGCAAGCTGTGATCGGAGGTGACACATGAGCGACGGTACCCTCATTACGTTCATTTCGCTGGGCGTCACCTTTCTGTTCATGATGGGCGTGCCCGTCTTCCTTGTGATCGGCTACTGGGTCATCGGCATGTCCTTCGTGCTCGGCCTGCCACTCGACAACATTGCCGCGGCGCTTAGCCGGGTTTTCACCGACGGCTTCGCGCTTCTGGCTATGCCGCTCTTCATCCTGACCGGTGACCTCATCAACCGCTCGGGCATCGCAAGGCGATTAACTGATTACGCCTATGCCTGTCTGGGCTGGGTCAGGGGTGGCCTTGCCATGGCAGCCCTTGGGGCTTGTGGCCTTTTCGCAGCCATCTCCGGCTCCAACTCCGCCACAACAGCAACCATCGGCTCAATGCTTCACCCCGAAATGGTGAAGGGCGGCTATGATGAGCGCTTCTCGGCCGCAACGGCGGCTGCGGGTGGCACCGTGGGTATCATTATTCCGCCGTCGATCATCTTCATCGTCTATGGCTTCCTGATGAACCTTCCGATCTCGGACCTTTTTGTTGCAGGGATCATCCCCGGCACGCTGATGGTTCTGGCGATGATGACCGCCTGTTTCCTGGTCTGTTTCAAGAACAAGTGGGGCCACATCATCAACCTCGACATCATCCGCGTGATGAAAACGGGCGTTGGCGCATGGCTCGGCTTCTTCGCCATCGGCCTGGTTCTCTGGGGCATCTATACCGGCAAGTTCTCCCCCACGGAGGCGGCCGGCGTGACCGTGGGCTTCTGCGTGATCGTGGGTTTCCTCTGCCTTGCCATCACCAAGATCGTTTCGATCAGCAATCCGGCCTTCGCCACCCGCGAAGACCGTCCGGTGGACGAACGCAGCTTTGGCGGCATGCTCGTCGTGAATGGCTTCGGCCCGCTTGAGCTGCCATCGATCACGATGCGCTCGGCACAGATCACGGGCATTCTTGCGCCGCTGATCGCCGTGTCCGTTGTGATGCAGCAGATCTTGTCGGTTCTGGGGGCGCAGGCCTTCCTGACCGAATTCGTGACTGGCATGGGCGGCTACTACGCGGTTCTGTTCACCGCAATGATCATCGTCTTCATCTCGGGCATGGTTCTGGAATCGTTGCCTGTGACGATCATCCTTGCGCCAATTCTTGCGCCCATCGCACACGATATCGGTGTCGAGCCGGTGCAGTTTGCAGTGATCTTCCTTGTGGGTGCGTCCATCGGGTTCATCACGCCGCCCTATGGTTTGAACCTTTACGTCGCATCCGGCGTTACCGGGGTGCCATACTTCAGACTGCTCCGTTATACGTGGCCCTATCTGATCGCGTTGATCAGCATCTGGATCATCGTGGCACTGGTGCCGTCGCTTTCGACGATGCTGCTGCCGGATCTCTAAGGACGGCGCAATGGACGGCGAGCGTGCACGCGAAACCATACCCACCAACCTCCGGCTCCTGATGGTGCTGGAGGAGGTGGCGCGCGCCGGCGTCCCTGTGACCCCGACCGAGGTGAACGCCAACGTCGAATTGCCGAAGCCCACGATCCACAGATTGTTTTCTACGCTGGAGGAAGAGGGCTTTCTGCAACGCGACATGGACGGGCGTACCTATTCGCCCGGCCCCCGGATGCGGTCGCTGGCCGCCTCTACAATGTCCAGCCTGCGCATTCGGACCGCACGACAAGCGATCCTGAAACGGTTAAGCCGCGAGATTGGCGAGACATGCAACATCGCCCTGCCAGACCGTGATGCGATGATCTACCTTGAGCGTGTCGAAACGGAATGGCCGCTCCGGATACAATTACCTCAAGGCTCCCGCGTGCCGTTTCATTGCACGGCATCGGGCAAGATGTATCTCAGCTCACTCGCGCCGAACCACCTGCAACGCTACCTCAATGCGACCACGCTGACCGGCCAGACAGACAACACGATCACCGACCGCGACGCGCTTTTGGCAGAGCTTGGGGATGTCAAACGCAATGGCTATGCCCTGGACCGCGAAGAGTTCATGCAAGACATGATCGCCATGGCGGTGCCTATCCTGGACACCAACGGGCGGCTGATGGCGACCTTGTCGTTTCACGCGCCAACCCAGCGGTTCACCACCGATCGCGCTTTGACGTACCTCGACGCCTTGCGCGACGCCTCGTCTGAGCTTTCGCTGTTGATTGAGGGCGAAATCTAAGCCCGTTTCGCGGCTGGATGACCCTGTTTTACCTACACCTTGCACGCCCGCATGCCGCGACCTGTGGGGACAAATTGCTAGGTGGTTACAAAAAGCCGTGCCAAGCTTCCCGAAAAACGAAGACCAAAAGGGAGATTGGAAATGAGTTTTCACCTGAAGACAGCGGCAACTTTTGCCGCACTCGCCATGACGGCAACCAGCGTGACCGCGCAAGATATCACGATGAACGTGGGCTTTGGCGCGCCGGAAGATTCGCTTTACGGCCGCTTCGGCGCGATTTTTGAGGAGCTGGCCGAAGAATATACCGGCGGCTCTGTTGATGTGCGCCTGCGGTGCTGCAACCAGATTGCGACTGAAGATGAAGGCTTCCGCGCGATGCAGCTTGGCACCGTGGATGGCTTCTTCATCACCGCCAACAACGTCTCGCCCCACTGGCCGCTGATGGATGTGACAGTTCTGCCATACATCTTCCAGGACACGTCGCACATGGCCCGCGTGATCGACGGTGAAGTGGGTGACTTCATCCGCGCGCAGCTGCTGGAAGATACTGGCGTGCATCTGCTGTCCTTTGGCCCCGCGCTTTACCGCGACTTCTACAACTCCGTTCGCCCGGTCGAGACTATGGCCGATATGGAAGGTTTACGCATCCGCACCCCCAACAACGCGGTGATGCTGGCCACGTTTGAGGCGTTCGGCGCAAACCCCGTGCCGCTGGCATGGTCCGAGACGCCGACTGCCTTGCAGACCGGCACGGTGGACGGGGGCGACAACGGAACCTCCTTCATCCGCGACATGAGCTTTTATGAGTTCATGCCGAACCTCGTAATCCTTGAACACTTCGTGGCGATGGCGCCGCTCTTTGCCTCCTCCTCGTTCATGGAACGCCTGAGCGAAGAGCAGCGGGAGCAGATCATGCGCGCCGCCGTCGATGCCGGAAACCGCTTCAGCGAAGAAGTCCGGACCGAGACGGAAGAAGTCCGTGCTTGGCTTGTTGAAGAAGGTGGCATGACCCGCACCGATCCCGACCGCGCGGACTTCATAGCTGCCGCCCAAGTCGTGCAGCAAGAAGTGGCCGCCGAACGCGGGCAGGAGTTTGTGGATCTGGTCAACATGATCAACGCCGCCGCCGAATAAGGCGCGCGACCTCAAGCGGGGCCGCCGGACCCGGTGGCCCCGTTCTCTTCGACCACACGCCAAAGGGGACAGGCGATGGGCGTTCTCAGATGGCTGGAAAAACACTTTGAAGAAGCGATCTGCTGCATCGCCCTTGTGGTTATCGCCGTCGCGGTCTTCGCGCAGGTGCTGGCACGTTACGTCTTTGAGATCGCGCTGCACTGGACCGAAGAGACAGCCGCCATCGCGATGGTGTGGGCCGTCTACATGGGCGCCTCACTTTGCGTCCGCGAACGCTTCCATATTCGCATTCTTGTCGCGGTTCAGGCCTTGCCGACCGGCATGGGCAAATTTGTAATCCTACTGGCCGACCTCGCCTGGGCCTTTTTCTGCGTGATCATGCTGAGGGTCTCGTGGGAATACCTGACAGTCCTGTGGCAGTTCCCCTCCCGCTCCCCATCGCTCCGGATCAACGAATTCTACCCCCAGACGATCCTCGTGATCGGCTATGCGCTCATGCTGGCACGCCTGCTGCAGACCTATGTTTTGTGGTTCCGTGACGGCGCCGAAGGCTTGCCGGGTATGCTGGTTGAAGACGGCGATGCCCCGGATGAGGAGCATCTGTTTTGAACGAGCTTCTGATCCTTGCGCTGGTCTTCACCGTATTGGTGGTGATGGGCGTGCCCTTGTTCGCGGCTGTCGGCCTCACTACGGCGCTGGCGCTTTTCCTGATCGAAATCCCCTACACGCTGCTGGCGCAGACAGGCTATTCCAGCCTCACGCCTTTCCCGCTGCTGACCATTCCGCTGTTCGTCCTCGCCGGGCGATTGATGGAAACAGGCGGCATGGCGAACCGAATGATCGGGATCGCCACAAAACTCGTCGGCGCCTATCGCGGATCGATGGGGCTGGTGACAGTGTTCGCCTGCATGCTTTTTGGCGCGCTCTCGGGCTCCGGCCCCGCGACGACCGCCGCCATCGGTTCGGCCACCGTGCCTGCGATGAAGAAGGACGGCTACGATGTGCCATTTGCGGCCGCGATCACGGCCAGCGCGGGCGCATTGGGCAGCCTGATCCCGCCGTCAAATCTAATGATCATCTACGGGCTGGTGTCCGAGACCTCGATCCCGCGTCTGTTTCTCGCGGGTATACTGCCAGGCGTTCTGGTGACCGGCTTGCTGATGCTCACCACCTACCTGATCGCAAGACGGCGCGGATATGGCGGTGGCGGGGACCCGTTCATCTGGGGCCCGTTCCTGAGCGCAGCATGGGAAGGTAAATGGTCCATCGGCGCACCCGTTCTGATCCTTGGCGGCATCTATGGCGGGATATTCACCCCAACCGAGGCCGCAGGTGTAGCCGTGTTTTATGCCCTGTTCGTCGGCCTCTTCATCTACCGCGAACTGACGCCCAAAAAAGTGCTTGAGGCGCTGCGGTTCACGGCGCTTCTCACCGGCATCCTCATCTTGCTGACCCCCACGCTTGCCTTCGGGCAGTTGACCGCCTTCTACGATGTGCCCGCCGCCGTGCAGGCAGGCATCACCTCGATCACCACGAACCCTTTCCTGGTGCTGATGCTGATCGGAGTTTTCTACATCTTCATCGGCACCTTCATGGAAAGCCTCGCGCAGATCGTGCTGTTCACCGCTGTGTTTCTGCCGCTGGTCACGTCCCTCGGCATTGATCCTGTGCTGTTCGGGATATTCACGGTCATCACCTGCGAGATCGGCTTTCTGACCCCGCCACTTGGCGCAAACCTGACGATCGCATCGCGCATCTCGGCCATTTCGCTGGAACGCATTTCGGTCGCCGTTTTGCCATTCATCGCGGCCTATATCGTGGGCATGATCATCATAATCCTGATCCCTGAACTCACACTGGCCCTGCCCAACTGGGTCTATGGCCCTGCATCCGTGAGGTAACACCCATGTTCGACACGATCCTGAAAGGCGGAGAGGTTTACGACGGCTCTGGCGCTGCGCCACAGATCACGGATGTTGGCATCAAGGACGGCATGATCACCGAAGTCGGGCCGATCAACGCCGATGCGGGCGATGTGATTGACGTCTCTGGCCTTGCCGTTTCCCCAGGCTTTGTCGATATGCACACCCATTCCGATTTCACGCTGATCGCCGATGGCCGCGCGGAAAGTCAGGTGCATCAAGGGGTGACGACCGAGGTGATCGGCCAATGCGGGATCTCCTGCGCGCCGGTCTGTTCGCACAAGGCGATCCGCCAAGTCTCACCGTGGTTCACCGAGAAGGCCAAGCACCGCAAATGGCTTGGGTTCGGCGAGTATTTGGACGTGCTGGATGACACCGATCTGGGCGTCAACGTGGTGGCCTTTGTGGGCCACGGCACAATCCACCGCGCCGTGTTGGGGGATGAGTTGCATGCGGGCGAGCCTGATGATGTGGCCGCCATGGCCAAGCTGGTTGATCAATGCATGGAAGAAGGGGCAGGGGGCTTTTCCTCTGGCCTGGAATATTTCCCCGGCATCCTCGCCGCCCCTGACCACCTCGTTCCTATGGTCGAGATCGCTTCGAAATACGGCCGCCTCTACGCCACCCATGTCCGCAACCGCGATACGGAATATGACCTTGGTTTCACCGAAGCCATGGGCACCGCTCGCCAGGCCGGTGCGCGACTGCAGATCAGCCATATCCAACCCAAATTCGGCGCGCCAGGCCATGCGATGGAACATACGTTGGAGATGATCGAACTGGCCCGGCAGCACGACGGCGATATTGCCTTTGACGTGATCCCGCACGATTGGAACCACACTCTGATGGCTGCGATCCTGCCGAAATGGGCGCAGGCGGGCTCCATCGACGATGTGCTCAAACGACTTGCCGATCCAGAGATGCGTGACCGCATCAAGGCCAACCCCAAGCCGATGTGGCTGATCGTGAAGGCGCGGCAGTGGAAAGACATCGTCCTGCTGAACGCGACCGAAAACAAGCATCTGGTGGGCGCTGATTTCGAGGAAATCGGGCGCATGCGCGGAGTGGATCCCTACGATGCCGTGCTCGATATTCTGCTGGAAGAGGGCGACAACTTGATGGCCACGATGTGGTCCTCCAAGAGCTTCCGCAATTCGGATGTGGAGCTATGCCTGAGCCAACCGGAATGCGCTGTGATCTCGGACACGGTTGCCATCGCCAACGATGGCATTCTCAGCGATCATATTGGCTCACTCAGTGGTTACGGATGGGCTGCGCGTTTCCTGCAATACTACGTTCGTGACCGGGGCATCCTCAGCCTGGCGGAGGGCCTGGCGAAAATAACGTCGGTGCCTGCCAAACGCCTCGGTCTGAAAGGGCGCGGCCAACTGCGGCCCGGCTACCACGCAGACATCTGCGTTTTCGACCCCGCTGCGATTTCCAGCAACGCGACCGCCCGGCACCCGCGCCGCTATGCCTCGGGCATCGCCCATGTTCTGGTCAACGGCGCGCTGTCCATGCGCAATGGCCAACGCACACCGTCCAATAACGGCCAGGTCCTGCGCGAGTTTCAGGGGGCAGTCTAACGCGGCCTGATCGTGGTCAGCCTGATATGGCTTTGCGTCTCAGCCACTTCGGGCAATGCACGGATACGGTCAAGAACAGCGTCCAGCTTGGCCAGGGACGCAACGCGCACTTCGGCCACCAAATCGAACGTTCCACTCAACGTGTGAATGTCGAGGATTTCTGAAATGCGTTGCAGCGACCGGATTGCGACCCGCCCGTCGTCAGCGTTCAAACGGATCAGGGTAAATGCGCTCACCTGCGCGTCCCCCTCGCCAGGTGACAGCTCAACAGTGAAGCGGCTAATCACGTTCTTCTTCAGCAAGCGGTCGATCCGGTTCTGAACGGTCCCGCGGGAAACCCCAAGTGCGCGCGCCAAATCAGTGGCTGAAGCGCGCGCATCACGTGTCAGCAAATGCAGCAGCTTTTGGTCGAGGTCATCCATCAATCCACTATCGGGCGCATCTGACAATTTGTCAAAAAGCTAACAAAATGCGCAAAGAAATCCCGTTTTGATTGGCACCCTTTTGCGGTCAAATGCCCAAAAGCAGTGGCAAGCAGGGGCAATGACATGCAGAAAATCGCGGTACTTGGGCTGGGCAAAGTGGGCACGCTGGCGGCTGAGTTGCTGCATGCGTCCGGGTTCACCGTTCTGGGCATAGACGTGATCCCGCGCGGTGATCTTCCCGTTCCGGTGCAAACACTCGACCTTACCCACACAGATGCAGTTGAGACGCTTTTCGCAGAACAGGACGCGGTGCTGTCCTGCCTGCCGTTCCACCTCAACATATCACTCGCCGAAGCGGCCCACCGCACCGGCATCGCCTATTTCGATCTGACCGAAGACGTGCCAACGACCAACCGCATCATCGCGCTCAGCAAAAGCGCCAATCGCCTGATGGCGCCGCAATGCGGGCTGGCGCCGGGCTTTATCGGCATCGTGGGCGCGTCGTTGATTGCAAGGCTCGATGACTGCCGGTCCTGCAAGATGCGGGTCGGAGCCTTGCCGCAACACCCAACCGGCCTGATGGGTTATTCGTTTAATTGGTCGCCGGAAGGTGTGGTGAACGAATACCTCAACGATTGCGAAGTGATCGAGGAGGGGGAGCGCAAGATGATCTCCCCCATGGAATGGATCGAAGATATCTATATCGACGGCATGAAGTTGGAGGCTTTCACGACCTCAGGCGGCCTTGGCACGATGTGCGACACCTATCACGGCCAAGTCGCCAATATTGATTACAAGACCATGCGCTACCCGGGCCATGCGAAGCTGATGAATTTCTTCTTCCACGAGCTTCTGATGCGGGAGCGGAGGGAGGAGGCCGGCGCGATCCTCGTCAACGCCAAACCGCCCGTCGACGATGACATTGTCTATGTCCACGCCTCAGCCGAAGGCACATTGGACGGTGTGTTGCGACGCTTTGAATTCGTGCGTGGCTATAGGCCCTTGGAGGTCGCGGGAAAACGCCGCACCGCAATTTCGTGGACGACTGCAGGCTCGGTTGTGGCAGTGATCGAGATGGTGCGCGACGGCAAGCTGCCCGCCACCGGGTTTCTGAAACAGGAAGACATCGCGCTAAGCGACTTCCTCGCGACCCCGACGGGCGGCCTTTATGCGGCCTAGCGCCAATCGTCGAGATGGCTGGGGAAGCGACGCGGCATCAGACCCGCCTGGAACCATGTAATCATGGAGTGAATCGAATAGACGGGCCGCCCCAAATGCGCCCGGATGTCGGCGGCGAATGGCACCATATTGGTGCATTCCAACAGGATTGCTCCGGTTTGCGGATGGGCTTGGACCAAGGCATCGGCGGCCTGAACCAGGTCAGCCCGGCAGACTTCAAAGTCGATCTCGGCCTCGTCTCCCAAAATTGCCCGCGTGAACTCCATACCGCCATCCGTGCCCATGATGGGCGTGCCCTCCGGCACCCGCGCCGCCTTCAAATGTGCATCGGTCAGCGTTTCCGCCGAGATAGTCAGAACCGAGACGTGCTGATCCTTTGGCAAGGTCGCCGTGATCATTTGCGCCTGCATGAGGGACGAGGTCGCAACCGGCACCCCAAGCGCATCCGCCAATTCGTCCTGCAACAGCGCCAGGAACCCGCAATTCGTTGCGATCCCGTCGCACCCCATCGCAACCAATTCGCGCCCCGCTGCGATGAAATCCTCGACCCGTGCCGTTGCATCGCCGCGCACCACGTTGTCCGGCGTCGCACCCCGCACCACCCTGTACTGGACCGGGAAAGGCCAGCTGAGCGCATTGCCAATATCCCCAGGGATGCGCGGGAACTGTGTCTCTAGCATCAGGATGCCGACACTTGCACCGTAAACCGTCTTGCCGCCGCGGGTCTTTGAACTGTTTGGATGGGTCATCTCAACTTGCCCGAACGTAGATCTGGGAAAAGGCGTTTCGAACAGCCTCGGTCGCATCTTCTTTCCGCATTTCGATATGGGCGCGCAAGGCTGCAAGGGCATGGTCGGCATGGCCAGCCCACATAGCCTCAAGAATGTCACGATGTTCCGTCATACGAGAGGAAGAACCACCGTCTGGACCCATGTTCAGCCCAATCATCCGAACATATCGGATGCGTCCATTGATGTTGCTCAGCATCCGCTCAAGCTCCGCATTGCGCGCCAGCCTGATAAGCGACATGTGAAAATCCTCATCCATTTCAAGCCGCGTCAGGCGATCAGACGTTCTTTCATAGATCGGCTCAGACGCATCGAGCTCTTCGAGCACGCCCGCAATGTCCGCAGCCTCCGTGCGCTGCATCGCAAGGCGCAACCCTTCGCATTCAACAGCAGCGCGCGCCTCATAGAGGTCGAGGATTTGCTCGGGCGTCAGCGCCCGACAGAAGAACCCCTGACCCGCCGTGAAGGTCATGTAGCCTTCGGACACCAGGCGGTTCAGCGCCTCACGCAAGGGGGTGCGGCTGGCGGCCAGCCTCTTGGCCATCGCGCCTTCAATGATGCGCTCTTCTGGCCGGATTTCAAAATCAGCGGCCATCTGGCGCAATTGCGCGGTGAGGCGATCAACGATGTTGTCGGACATGGTGCTGCTGGACCCTTCGTGGATGCGCAAGCCGACCCAAAGCCTGTGCAGTGAATTGCATTCAGATCTGTATACAGTTTTGAATGCAAGTAGCCAATACGGAGATTCGGAGATGTCGAATGAATTGAACGGGGCCGACGCGCTGGTCGGAATGCTCAAGGCGCACGGGGTTCGGCATATCTTTGGCCTGTGCGGTGACACCTCGCTTCCCTTCTACGATGCGATGCGTTCGCATGGCGGCGACATTCGGCACGTCCTGACGCGCGACGAACGGTCTGCCACTTACATGGCCGATGCCTATGCGCGCGTCACGGGGCGGCCCGGCGTTGCCGAAGGCCCCTCCGGCGGCGGTGCAACCTACATTCTTCCCGGCCTGATCGAGGCCAGCGAATCCAGTTACGCGGTGCTTGGCATAACCACTGACATATCCGTCGGAACCTATGGGAAATACCCGCTGACCGAAGTGGACCAGAACGCTCTCATGGCGCCTGTGACCAAGTGGAACCAGGTCATCGTTCAGGCGGCCCATATCCCCCGCATGGTGCGCACGGCCTTCCGGGCCATGACGACGGGTCGTTCGGGCGCGGCGCATCTGGGTCTTCCCTATGACATCCAATACGATCCTGTAGATCCCTCAGACGTCTGGGCCGACCCCAAGCATGCGAGCTTTCCAGCTTACCGCCAAGCCCCCGAACCCGGCGCGGCTGAGGCGGCGGTTGATGCGATCCTGTCAGCGAAATCTCCGCTCATCGTCTGCGGTGGCGGGGTGGTCATCGCAGGTGCGATGGAGGACCTCGCGCGTCTCGCCAACCGCCTCGACATACCGGTTGCCACGTCCATATCCGGCCAAGGCGCGCTGGCCGACACCGACTCGCACTGCGTCGGCGTCGTGGGCTCCAACGGTGGCACAGACGAGACCTGGGAGATGATGGAGGCCGCCGATCTGGTGATCTTCATGGGGTGCCGTGCAGGTTCAACCACGACTGCCCGGTGGGAAGCTCCCAAACCCGGCGCCCGTATCGTGCATTTTGACAATGACCCGATGGTCATTGGCGCGAACTACCCCACAGAAGTGGGCGTTGTAGGCGACCTACGCCTGTCGCTGGCTGCTGTGAACGCAACCCTCGATGCAAAGGGGCAGGGCGCGACGACCTTCGGGGGGGCTCAAGCCGTAGCCGACCTCAAAGC
The DNA here is from genome assembly GCA_947489665.1 of uncultured Roseicyclus sp. Classification (GTDB taxonomy): domain Bacteria; phylum Pseudomonadota; class Alphaproteobacteria; order Rhodobacterales; family Rhodobacteraceae; genus Gymnodinialimonas. Next base: position 622,343 of record CANLEH010000001.1, read on the forward strand.
CCGCAAATTTGCCCGCTTCAACAAGCTCGCGGAAAGTGATGAGGCCCCGATCCGTCCCGAACGTATCGTTGCAACCCTCAACCGCATCCTCCCCGAAGATGCCACGATCGTGTCGGACCCGGGTACTAGCTGCCCTTACTTCTCCGCCTACTACCAGCAAGCGCAGCCAGGGCGCTTTTTCATCACCAACCGCGCCCATGGGGCGCTCGGCTATTCCCTTTCGGCATCGCTTGGCGCGTGGTTCGGGCGCCCGGCGTCCAAGACCGTTGCCCTGATGGGCGACGGCTCCTTCGGGTTCACCTGTGGCGAGTTGGAGACGATCACGCGCGCCGGTGCAGACATCACGTTCATCGTCTTCTCAAACGCGAATTTTGGGTGGATCAAGGCCAGCCAGATGGCGGACAAGGGCGCGCGTTACTACAACGTCGATTTCAACCGAGTGGATCATGCCGCGGTTGCGGCCGCATACGGCGTGACCTCCTGGCGCGTGGAAGACCCTGCAGACTTACAGGGCACCTTGCAAAGAGCCATTACGACCGACGGCCCAACACTGGTCGACATCGTCACCCAACCGCTGGAAGAGGCCGCGGCCCCAGTCCGTCGCTGGATGGGCTAGTCGCGGGTCTCCTGCTTGGCGATCTCTTCCAGCAACAGGTCCAGAAAGCTCCGCCCCAGGGTCGACAACGGCCGATCCTTCGACGTGATCACCATCATGTCCATGGAAATCCTTGGCTCGAACGGGCGTGTCACGAACCCGCCCACCTCATCATATTTCAGTAAGAGGGGGTCCAGCAGGGCGACGCCCATACCCTCCTTCACAAAACTAAGGATGTTTTTGAACAGGTGCGAATGCACCCGCACGGACCAGGGCACACCCGCCGAATGAAAGGCTTCACGCGTGCGACGGTGGCTCATGTGATCCGGCCCCATCGCGATAAAGGGCTCACCCGCCAGCAATTCGGGCGTCAGGACAGGATGCCGCGCCAGCGGATTGTCGGCGCGCATGGCCACCTCCATCTCCAGGCTGAACGGATGCACGTCCAGGGCATCATAAAGCAGCGGCGTCTCACACACGCCCACTTCAAACAAACCCGCGACCACCCACTCCTGCACCTTGGGCGAGTATTGCGACTGGAAGGAAATCGACATGTCCGGGCGGTCCTTCGCAAACTGCGCGATCAGGCGCGGCATGAACCCGAAAGATAGCGCGTGTTGCGAGGCGACCTGCAGCTGGCCACCCTGCTTGTTCTGAAGGTCTGTGATTGCTTGGGCCACATGGTCAAGCCCACGCACGACCGTATCAACCTCCTGATACAACACGCCTGCCTCGGGCGTGGGGATCAAACGGCCGCGGACCCGCTCAAACAGCTTGAACCGCGTCTCACGCTCTAACAGCGCGATCAGGTTGGATGTGCCGGGTTGCGAGATGCCAAGGACTTGCGCCGCCCCAGTGACGGTGCCGGTCTCGTATATGGCGTGAAACGCCTGAAGCTGTCTGAATCGTAGGGCCATCCATCGTGCATATCATTTTTCCTTATGAGTGTGCCACAATATGGTATTGGAAATGATGCGTGATCCCCTTCAACGTGTAGCAGCTTGGGGGAGCGCATGGCCGATCACCAACAGATCATCACCGGGTTCAAGCTGTGGCACCTTGCCCTGCCTGTGAACGCGCGCCGTGATCACGGCATTGGTTCGGTCGAACACACGGTTGATATTGTCGTGCTGCGCCTGACGTCTGAGGGTGGCGTCTCGGGCTATGGCGAAGCCTCGCCATGGGTTGTTTTCACCGGCTCGGCTGAGGCCAGCTATGCAGCCTTGGATCGATATTTGCGCCCGCTTGTGGTCGGGCGCTCCCTGTCCGAACACGCGGCAATCATGGACCAGGCACACTCCGCCGTCGCCCATTGCACCGAGGCCAAGGCGGCGCTGGACACAGCACTCTACGACCTGCGGGCGCGTCTTGCCCGGCTTCCGGTTTGGGCCCTTTTGGGCGGACGGTGCCGCGCCCGCATCCCGCTTTCCTGCTCCATTGCCGATCCGGATTTCGCCAAGGACCTGATCCTGATGGAACGCTTGCGAGCGGACGGCGTGCGCATCATCAAGCTGAAGACCGGGTTCAAAGGCCATGCCTTTGATATGATGCGTCTGGAACGGTTGCGCGCGGATTATCCAGAATTCGATATCCGCGTCGATTACAACCAAGGCCTGCACCACGACGTCGCGCTGGCCTGTGTGAAAGACGTGGCCCAATTCGCGCCCACGTTCATCGAGCAACCCGTCAAGGCGCATCTCCACGATGTGATGGCCAGGATCCGCGATAGCGTAGAGGTGCCATTGCTGGCCGATGAAAGCATCTTCGGGCCGGAGGATATGGCGCGACTTGACGCAATCGCTGATGGCGTTTCGGTCAAGATCATGAAGACAGGCGGCCTGGCCCGGGCGCAAACCGTGGCGCGCATCGCCGCGGCCAAGGGCCGTTCCGCCTATGGCGGTGACATGTTCGAGTCCGGATTGGCCCATCTTGCCGGTACGCACATGATCGCCGCCACGCCAGAAATCACGCTGGGATGCGAATTCTATCAAGCCAGTTACTTCCTGAACGAAGACATCCTCGCCACGCCATTCCCCGTCGAAGACGGTCATGTCGTTGTTCCAGACGCGCCTGGGCTGGGGGCTGAGGTCAACGAAGACATGCTGGCCAAATACGCGGTGAGGGTCAGCGAATGAGCGCCCTAATACGTCGCGGCCGCCCGCGCCGCCTGATCGTATTGCCCGGCCATCAACCGCAGAATGCGGCTCAAACGGCTGACCTGATCCCGTTCGATGCCCAATTCATCCAAAGCCTCAAGCAGCAGAGAATTGCGGATATCGCGGTATTTCTCACACACCTCCGCACCGGCATCTGTCGTCTGAACGGTCTTCTCCTTGCCTTGCCGCCCCTCGGCCACAAGCCCCGCCTTGCGCAGCTTTTTGACCGAGTAGTTCACGGTGTGCGTATCCTCGATATTCAGCACAAGGCAGATGTCGGCCAGCGTCTTGGGGCGCCCGCGATGGTGCGTGGAATGCAGCACCAGAACGTCCAACCCCGAAAGATCCGGATGCCCGGCAAGCGCAATCGCGCGCATCATCCATCGATGAAATCCATGGTTGGCCAGCGTCAGCCCGAACTCGAATTCCGAGACTTCGGGAAAACCGCTATCGGCCAGATGCGCGGAGGAAACGACGTGCTTGAGATCGGTGTCAGCCATGAACTCAATCCTGAGCAACGCAGAGAAAATGTCAACAAAATGTTGACGAAATGCGATTCACGTTCAAGGATGCGAGTCGAAACAGGGGAGGGCGCAGGTATGCGGCCAAGGATTGCAATGCCGGGAAGCCGCGGATGACGGCGCATCCCACCGTCGTAATCGGGGCTGGCATCGTGGGGGTTTCCACCGCGATCTGGCTGCGTCGCGCGGGGGTTGAGGTGACTCTGGTCGACCGTGGCGCGCCGGGGCAGGGCACGTCCTATGGCAATGCAGGCGTGATCGCCAACTGCTCCATGGTGCCGGTCACAACACCCGGCCTGATCAGCAAGAGCCCGAAAATGGCGCTCGACCCGAACTTCCCGCTCTTTGTGCGCTGGTCCTATCTGCCGAAGATGTTGCCCTGGCTGATGAAATATCTCAGCCACGCCAACGACGCCGATACGCGCCGCATCGCAAAGGGACTCACGGAAATTGTCGGTGATGGCGCCGTCCAGCACCATGCCCTGTCCGACAACACGCGCGCATCTGAATGGGTCGTGGATAGCGACTACACCTTTGGCTACGCCGACCGCGCTGCGTTTGAGGCCGATGCCTATGTCTGGAGCTTGCGGGGCGAGGCCGGGTTTACGCCTGAGATCATCGAAGGCCCTGCCGTCCGGGAATATGAGCCCAATCTCGGGGACGGCGTCCAATGCCTCGCCGTTTTGCGCGACCATGGCCATATCCGGAACCCCGGCGGCTATGTCGCCGCTCTGGCCGAGGAATTTCAGGCGCTCGGCGGGACATGGCAGCAGGCCGATGTCCGGGACTTCCGGTTCGAAGGGGATAGGGTCACAGCTGTGGAGACCACAACTGGCTCAATCCCATGCTCGGACGTCGTACTGGCGACAGGGGTCTGGTCCAAGCCATTGATGCAACGACTTGGCCTGACGATCCCGTTAGAGACCGAGCGCGGATATCACATCGTCTTTGAGGGCGCGACCGGCGGCCCTTCCATGCCAATCATGCTGGCCTCCGGCAAATTCGTCGCCACCCCGATGGAGGCGGGGCTTCGCTGTGCCGGCGTCGTGGAATTCGGTGGGCTGGAAGCGGGACCTTCGAAAGCCCCCTTCGCCCTTCTACGCAAACAGGTGGCCCGCGCCTTCCCGCACCTCAAGGCTGCGAACGAAGTCGAATGGCAAGGCCATCGCCCCGCCCCTTCCGATAGCCTGCCCCTGATCGGGCAGGTTGGCCAAACTGGTGTCTATGTGGGTTTCGGCCACCACCATATCGGCCTGACCGGCGGCCCCAAGACTGGCCGCCTCCTCGCGCAGATGATGACCGGCCAGACCCCCAACATGGACATGAGCCCCTACGACCCCGCGCGTTTCGCGGGCTGAGAGATAACAACAAGAGCAACCAATACGAGACTTCAACAAGGAGAGAAGACAATGAAAACCACCCACATCGCGGTCTGTATGGCCGCAGCCATGGTCGCCGTCCCGGCCGCTGCCGAGACCTGGGATATGCCGATGGCCTATTCGGGCTCCAACTTCCATTCGGTCACTGGTGCGGAATTTGCCCAGTGCGTAACCACCGGCACCGGCGGCGATATCGAGATCGTGACGCACCCTGGCGGCTCACTCTTCGCAGGTGCAGACATCAAGCGCGCGATTCAGACCGGTCAGGTCCAGATCGGCGAACGCCTTCTGTCGGGCCACCAGAACGAAGATGCGCTGTTCGGCTTTGACTCGATCCCCTTCCTTGTAGGCTCCTTCGATGAGCACGCGCTTTTGTGGGAGGCCGCCGAAGGCCCGATCCGCGAGCTTCTGGAAGGCCAGAACCTGCACCTTCTCTACTCCGTGCCGTGGCCACCGCAGGGCCTCTACTTTAATCAGGAAGTGAACTCGGTCGCCGATATGGAAGGCATCCGCTTCCGGTCGTACAACAACGCAACGAACCGTCTGGCCGAGTTGACAGGTATGTTGCCGGTGACGATCGAAGCCGCTGAAATCTCCCAAGCCTTCGCAACTGGCGTGGCCTCCTCGATGGTTTCGTCCGGCGCCACCGGCTATGACCGCCGCGTTTGGGAAAGCCTGAGCCACTTCTACGAAGTCGATGCCTGGCTGCCGCGTAACTACATCATGGTGAATGGCGACGTTTGGGAAGGCACGTCTGAGGCCAACCAGAACGTCATCAACGCCTGCGCCGAACTGGCCGAATATGCCGGCACATGGCGTGCGCGGGAATATACCGGCTTCACGCTGGCAGGCCTCGCCGCCGGTGGCATGACGGTTCAGCCCGCAGGTGATGCGCTGATGGACGAGTTGCGCGCGATTGGTGAGACCATGACCCAGGAATGGCTGGAAGCCGCAGGTGAAGAAGGTCAGGCAATCATCGACGCCTACCGCGAAGCTGCCGCCGCAGCAGCGTCCGAATAAGCAAACGCTTTCAACAACAGGGCAGGCCGGGACCATCGGCCTGCCCATGATCGCATTCTTCAGACAGGATCACCTGACATGGGCGCCCTACGCTCCTCCCTCGACTGGCTCTACCGCGCCTCCGGCGTTCTGGCCGCCCTGTGCCTGATCGGCATTCTCGGCATGATCGTGGCCCAGATGATCGCCCGCTGGATCGGCGACATCTTCCCCGGGGCGCCGCAATATGCAGGCTACCTGATGGCCGCGGCGAGCTTCCTTGCCTTCGCCAATGCCCTGAATGGTGGGGCGCATATCCGCGTGTCGATCCTGCTGAACGCCGTCCCGACCAAGATCAAATGGCTGCTGGAGATCTGGTGTTTCGGAATCGCCACCGCCATCACAGCCTATTTCGTCTACTACGCCTACTGGTTCGTCTACTGGTCGTGGCGGTTCAACGAGGTCAGCCAGGCGCAAGACGCCAGCCCCCTCTGGATCCCGCAATCCGTCATGGTTGTTGGCGGGGTGATCCTTCTGATCGCCTTCGTCGACAACCTCATTTCGGTCCTCTTCAAGGGCGACCACCGCCTCGGCAGCAATGTCGTCGACCAAAGCTTCGGGGAGTGATCAGATGACCGAACTCTATGCCATCATCCTCTTCCTCTTCGTCCTCTTCCTGCTACTGGGCACCGGCGTCTGGGTCGGCATCGCGCTGATGGGCGTGGCCTGGGTCGGGATGGAGCTGTTCACGACCCGCCCTGTCGGCGACACGATGATCACGACCATCTGGGCCACATCGTCGAGTTGGACGATCACCGCCCTGCCGCTGTTTATCTGGATGGGCGAAATCCTCTATCGAACGCGCCTGTCCGAGGACATGTTCAAGGGTCTCTCGCCCTGGCTGGCGCGTCTACCCGGCGGGCTGGTGCACACCAATATCGTGGGCTGCACCGTCTTTGCTGCCGTCTCGGGCTCCTCCGCCGCGACGCTCACAACCGTTGGCAAGATGTCGATCCCGGAACTGCGCACCCGCAATTACCCCGAACACATCGTCATCGGCACACTGGCAGGTGCCGCCACCCTCGGCCTGATGATCCCGCCCTCGCTGGCGCTGATCGTCTACGGTGTCGCCGTAAACCAATCCATCACCGAGCTGTTCTTCGCGGGCGTCTTTCCCGGCCTCGTGCTGGCGCTGATGTTCATGGGCTATGTGGCGATCTACTCCGTCCTCTCCCGCGGATGGGCCCCCACAATGGAAACGGCGATGAGCTTTGGCGAAAAGCTGAAGAATTCCCGCTTCCTGATCCCCGTGATGCTCCTGATCCTCGTCGTGATCGGTTCCATGTACACGGGCACGGCCACCGCGACCGAGGCTGCCGCTATCGGCGTCATCGGCTCTCTGGTGCTGGCGGCCAGCCAAGGCTCGCTCAACTGGGGCAGCTTCCGCGAAAGCCTGATGGGCGCCACCCGCACCTCGGCCATGATCATGCTGATCCTTGCGGGGGCGGCGTTCCTCAAACTCAGCATGGGCTTCACCGGCCTGCCCCGCGCCCTGGCCGACGGCATCGCAGTGATGGAGCTGACACGCTTCCAGCTTCTGATGATGCTGCTCGTTTTTTACATCATCCTCGGCATGTTCCTTGATGGCATCTCGTCGGTCGTGCTCACCATGGCCGTGGTGGAGCCTATGGTGGTTGAGGCCGGCATCGATCTGATCTGGTTCGGCATCTTCGTCATCGTCGTCGTGGAAATGGCCCAGATCACGCCGCCCATCGGGTTCAACCTTTTCGTGCTGCAAGGCATGACCGGGCATGAGATGGGCTATATCGCCAAGGCCGCCCTGCCGATGTTCCTGATCATGGTGCTGATGTGCTTCATCCTGATCTGGGTGCCGGATCTGGCCATGTGGCTGCCCGAGACCATGCGCTCCGGTCCGTCATGACGCCTCTCTACCGGGCGCTGGAATTCTGCGCCCGGCATGGCCGGTGGGGTCTGGTGGTGGGGCTGGTCTGCGGGCTGGCCCTTCCCGGTCTGGCTGCGGCAATGCGGCTATGGCTGCCGCACATGGTGGCGGGGCTGTTGTTCATCACCGCCTTTCGCATCGGCTACCGTGCCTCGGTCGGGCAACTCACGGCCCTGCCGCGTGTCCTGTCCGAGGTGCTGGTCCTCCAACTCTGCCTGCCACTTCTGGCCTTCGCCCTGTTTTGGGCGCTCGGCCTGTCCGGCGCCCTTGCGGCCATGGCCATCGTTTTGATGCTCGCCGCCCCGTCCATCAGCGGAAGCCCCAACTTCGCGATCCTCATGGGCCAGGATCCGGCCCCCGCCATGCAGATCCTCGTCGTCGGAACGGCGCTGTTCCCGCTGACAAGCCTTCCCGTTCTGCTTCTGCTGGGCCCGGATTTTGGCGGGATTGGTGGCGTGATCACAACCGGGCTCAGCCTGATTGTCATCATAGCATTGGCGACGGGCGCGGGCTTTGTCCTGCGCGCACGCCTTCTGCCGCAACCCAGCCCCGCCCATATGCAACGCCTCGATGGCTTGGGCGTTCTGGCCCTGGCGATCATTGTCGTGGGCCTCATGGCCGGGATACGTCCGATCCTTGATCAATCGCCACTGGACCTTGCAGGCTGGGTCGCCCTCGTCTTTGCAGCCAATTTCGGCTTGCAACTTCTGGCTTCTCGCGTGACCCGAAACCTTGTCCCGGCCTCGCGTGCAGGCCCCCTCAGCATCATCGCAGGCAATCGAAATGTGGCCCTTTTCTTACTGGCCTTGCCAGTCGACGTAACCGACGCCCTGCTGGTGTTCATCGGGTGCTACCAACTGCCGATGTACCTGACACCCTTGCTGATGCGGCGGTTCTTGCCCTCTGACTAAGACAAGACCATTTGGTATTTCTCTTGCGCAATTTTTGCGGAAATGGTTCTATATTGGTATCTTATTGGAGCGACCCAATGGCCATCACTGATCTCCTCCGCGATGCCCCACCCTTCGCTCCGGGCAATGGCCCCCGCTATGTGCAGCTGCGTGACCAGCTCAGCGCCGCCATCGAAAAGGGCATCCTTGCCCCCGGCAGCGCGTTGCCCTCGGAACGCGAAATCGGAACCCTCACCGACTTGTCCCGTGTCACTGTCCGCAAGGCGATCCAGGACTTGGTCGAAAGCGGCTTCGTTGTGCAAAAGCAGGGCTCCGGCACGTTCGTGACCCAAAAGGCCGAACGCCTTCAGCAGTCGCTGTCCCATCTCACATCCTTTTCGGAGGAGATGGCAAAACGCGGCCTCCAAACATCTGTGCGCATGTTGGAGCAGAGCATTTGCCTGCCATCGGCTGAAGAAATCACGGCGCTCAACCTGCCAGAAGACGCCTCGGTCGCGCGACTTGCGCGCTTGCGTCTGGCTGACAATCGGCCACTTGCGGTGGAGCGGGCCTCCCTTCCGCTCGACATCCTCGCGAACCCCATGCAGGTGACAACATCCCTCTACGATGTGCTGGACCAGAACGGCACACGCCCAGTCCGCGCCGTGCAACGCATCTCGGCGATCAATCTGGGCGCGGTGGATGCACACTTGCTGGATGTGCCGGATGGGGCGGCTGGCCTCCACATCGAGCGCTTGTCTTATCTGGCCTCGGGCCGCGTTGCGGAACTCACCAAATCCGTTTTTCGCGGTGACGCCTACGACTTCGTCATCGAAGTTCGTGTTTGAAAAGGTCTGATCCATCATGCCAACCGAAATGACCCAGATGCGCCGCGAGGTTTTGGAGATCCCCGATGCCGTCGAACGGCTGCTGTCGCAGGGGGCATCGGCCATATCTGCCATTGCCAAAGCGGCCGCCCGAACAAACCCGCCTTTCATCGCAACCGTGGCGCGTGGCTCCTCCGATCACGTCTGTGCTCTGCTGAAATACGCTTTTGAGCTTTCGCTGGGTCTGCCGGTGGCTTCAATCGGCCCGTCCATTGCCTCGATCTACGGGGCCGAACTGCGCCTTGACGGGGCGGTGACACTGTCGGTCTCTCAATCCGGCAAAAGCCCGGACATCGTCGCGATGTCCCGCGCGGCAACCGATGCTGGCAGCCTCACAATTGCCCTCACGAATGATGCGGCGTCCCCGCTGGCAGATGCCAGCTTGCACACAATCGATGTGCAGGCTGGTCCGGAACAGAGCGTCGCGGCCACCAAGACCTTCGTCACGTCCGCCATCTCCGGTCTGATCCTTTTGGCGGAATGGAAGGGGGATGATGCCCTGCGCGCCGCATTGCGCCGTCTTCCAGATCACTTGGCGAACGCAACACAGATCGATTGGCCCTCGCTGCAAAGCGCCATTGATCCGGCCTCCTCGCTCTTCACGCTTGGGCGCGGTCCCGCTTGGGCGATCTCGAACGAGGCGGCGCTGAAGTTCAAGGAAACCTGCCAGATCCATGCCGAAAGCTACTCCTCCGCCGAAGTCCTGCACGGCCCCGTTTCCATCGTCGGAACCGGTTTTCCTGTCCTGTGCTTTGCCAGCGCCGATGCGGCCGAAGCCTCTGTTGCTGAAGTCGCCGATCACCTGGCCGAAAAGGGCGCCCAGGTTTTCGTCACCTCGGACACCGCGCGGGTTGCCACATGCTTGCCCCACATCCGCACAGAGCACCCGTTGCTCGATCCCCTTGCGTTGATCGTCTCCTTCTATGCGATGATCGAGAGGGTTGCCGTCGCGCGTGGGGTCAACCCGGATGCGCCCCGCCATCTGAACAAAGTCACGAGAACGCTATGAATACACGTCCCATGGCGTTTGTCGGTGCCGAGATTTTCGATGGAATGTCCCGCCATTCAGGCCACGCGCTAATCGTCGATGCAGGCCGCGTGGCCGGGATCGTCCCTGAAAATCAGGTGCCTCCAGGGGCCCTCGTGGAACCGGTGCAAGGCGGCGTTCTTGCGCCAGGCTTCGTTGATGTGCAGGTCAATGGCGGCGGCGGGGTGATGTTCAACGATGATCAAAGCGTCGCGACGCTCCGCACCATGGCAGAGGCCCATGCGCGTCTCGGGGCGACTTCCATCCTGCCCACCTTGATCACCGACACACCCGCCTGCACCGCCCGCGCGGTTCACGCCGTTGAAGCGGCCATCGCCGAACATGTGCCGGGTATTGTGGGGCTTCATCTGGAGGGTCCCCATCTGTCACAGGCCCGCAAAGGGGCCCATGACTCCAACCTGATCCGTCCGATGGACGAGGGGGACCTCACACTCCTGCTGGATGCCGCGCGCAGACTGCCTGTGCTCAAAGTTACCCTCGCGCCAGAAACGGTCACCCCTTGTCAAATCGCGTGCCTTGCCGATTCTGGCATACTCGTCTCCCTCGGCCACAGCGACGCATCATTTGACGCCTGCCAATCCGCAACCACAGCCGGTGCACGGTGCGTGACGCATCTTTTCAATGCCATGAGCCCGCTTGGCAGCCGCGAACCGGGCCTTGTGGGCGCGGCGTTGACGATCGGCGACCTGTCCGCGGGCCTGATTGCCGACGGCGTCCATGTCCACCCGCAAACTGTGCGCGCCGCGATGGCCGCGAAAGCAGGGCCGGGCGCGATCTTTCTGGTCAGTGACGCCATGGCCGTGGCGGGAAGCACAAGGACCGAGTTCCACCTCAACAATCGTCTGATCCGTCGCGAACAGGGTCGCCTTACGCTCGAAGATGGCACATTGGCCGGGGCCGATCTTGATCTGCCGACCGCCGTGCGAAACATCATCCAATGGTGCGCTGCCGATGCAGATCACGCGCTGGCCATGGCCACATCCATCCCCGCGAATCTGCATCCCGGTTTCGGACAAATCGGCACCCTTGCCGAAGGCGCGCCGGCTGATTTCGTACATCTGGCCGAGCCGGACTATACCCTGGCCAACGTCTGGCGTTCGGGCACGCGCATCGCCCTCGACTAAGCCGAAGTGCTTAAAACATCTCTACGGTTGGATTGGCTGGGGTGGTAGGATTCGAACCTACGGTACACGGTACCAAAAACCGCTGCCTTACCGCTTGGCTACACCCCAACCGTGCCGGAGCAGATACGACGCCATCGCGGGGGGATCAAGCCCCCCGATGCGTTTTCTGCACGCGGATTTCCTCTATTCCTGCGGGGCCTCCCGGCGCAGCAGATCGTCGTCCGGCAAGGCCTCGCGTTCGGCCTCGATGATCTCTTCCAAGGCGGTGACTTCCTCAATGCCGACATCCTGCGCCTCGACCGCAGCGGCGGCCGGGGCAGGGCGCTTGTCCGCGACCACACGGCCCGGCGCCTCAGTGCCCGCCAACCGATAGGTCGGCTCCGGCAGGCTGATCCCCGCCTCTTCCAGACGCGCTTTCACGACGCGGATCGCCTCACCCTTGGCCATGCCGATCCCGGTCTCATGCTGCTTGATCCAGCCCGCCGCCGTGATGTCGATGGTGGAGGCACCAAGCCCCTCCACCCACACCGCAGGCCCAGGCGCCTCCAGCACGAAGGGCAGCTCGTTCAGCGCGGCCAGGATGATCCGCTGCGCCTCGGCAATATCCGCCTCAGGCTCCACCCCGAGCAGAAACGTAAACCGCCGCTCATCATTGCGTGTGTAGTTGATGATCTTCGATTTGAAGACAGTCGAATTGGGGATCCGAATGTGGTTCCCATCCAGGCTCAAAAGAATGGTCGCCCGACTGGTCAGACGGATGACGTGGCCGGTATTCCCCTCAATTTCCACCAGGTCCTTCGGGCGAAACGGCTGCCGGATCGACAGCATGATGGACGAGATAAAGTTCTCCACCGTGTCCCGCACTGCGAACCCGATGGCGAGGCCCACAATACCCGCAGCCCCCAGGATCGTGCCCAACAAGGCCGTCGCGTTCAACAAATCCAAGGCAAGCACAATGCCAAGCACCACAAAGGCCAGGCGCACCACCTGCCGGTAGATGTCCGCGATAAAGGCATTGGGCGCGATCCGGTCCCACGGCCAGGACCGCCGCGCCAACCAAAAGCCGAAAAGCCAGGTCAAAAGGCCCGCCGTCAAAGCCACAAGGATCAAAGGCGAAAACGCCACGAACTGTTCGAACCGGTCGCGCATCCGCTCAAGCGCTGGGTTCAACCGCTCCACCACATCCGTGCTTTCCGTGACGACATTCTCGATGGCGACAACACCCTCAACGCGTGCCACAAGCGCATTCAACGCCTCAATCCGGTTCCCGTCGACGACAGTGCCGCGCAGCGTCACGATCCCGTTGGAAACCGTTGCCCGCACATCGTCATAGCCATCCAACTGGCCAAGAATGGCCATGATCCGGTCGCGCACGGCGAAATCCTGGGCGCGGTCGCTTTCGACCGAAATCTCCCCGTCTGGCTGGGTGCCATCGGTTTGCGCCAGGACCGGGTTGATCAGTCCAACGGCAAGAAGGGCCGCAAGCCCAAGCAGGGTTCGACGCAGCCACATCACACGATCACCGGTGCCGCCTTGGCGACCTTGTCGAGGGCCATCAACACGGCCAACACATTGCTCATATCCTCAAGCCGGATCATATTCGGCCCGTCGCTTGGGGCATTGTCGGGGTCCTGATGCGTCTCAAGAAACACGCCCGCCACGCCGACGGCCACGGCGGCGCGCGCCAGAACCGGCGCGAATTCCCGCTGTCCGCCTGATGATCCGCCCAGTCCGCCCGGCTGTGCCACCGCATGCGTGGCATCCATGATTACCGGGTATCCCGTCTTGGCCATCTCCGGCAGCGACCGCATGTCGGCCACCAGCGCGTTGTAGCCAAACGAAACACCACGCTCCGTCAAAAGCATCCGTTCGTTGCCGGTGCTTGCGACCTTTTCGGCGACATTTGCCATGTCCCAGGGCGCAAGAAACTGGCCCTTCTTGACGTTGATGGCCGCGCCCGTCTCACCCGCCGCAAGCAAAAGGTCCGTCTGGCGGCATAGAAATGCAGGGATCTGCAGGACGTCCACGGCGCTGGCCACCGGGGCGCATTGCTCGGGCGCGTGAACGTCAGTCAGCACGGGGCAGCCGAATTCTTCCCGCATGGCCGCCAGGATGCGCAGCCCTTCGTCCATCCCCAAACCGCGTTTGCCGCCAAGCGACGTTCGGTTCGCCTTGTCGTAAGAGCCTTTGAAGATGAATTGCGCGCCGGTCTTGGCGCAGACCTCTGCCATATGCCCCGCGATCATCCGCGCATGATCAAGGCTTTCCAACTGGCAAGGCCCCGCAATGACGGTAAGCGGGGCCGTGTTCGACACGTTCAACGCGCCGATCTCTACGTTCTTCATCTCCACCCTCCGGGGCCGCGTTGGCCCCGGATGTGCGCGCCGGTCAGGAACTGACTTGTTCGCGCAGGATCGAGGCTGTCATCGATACCAACAGGTAGATGCCAGAAAAGACGATGAAGGCAAGCAGGGTATTCTCAAATGCTTTCGGATAAGCCGCCTCATCCGGGGCCACGGGCAACACGCCGAGGGAAATGTATAGCGTTTGGCGGTTGGCCTCCATTCGCGCCGCTTCGCGCGCTTGCATGGCTTCCGTCAGCATCAAGCGGCGGGTTTCCAGATCGGCCTGTGCGACCACCAACTCGGATTGCACCCGCGCGAGGGAGACTTCGCCGCCCGTCAAGGCGCTGCGCAGCTCCTGAACCTGCGCTTCCAGCCGCTCAATCTGCGCCTCCGCCGCGGACACGCGGCCTGCATTGGGGCGCGTGGCGGCGTTCATTTCGGCCAGGCGCAGCCGCTCTTCGGTCAGGCGCGCCTCAAGGGTCGAGATCTGGTTGAACACAAGGTTCAGTTCCGCTTCGGGCGAAACAACCTCAAGCTGCTGCTGTAGGTCCAGAACACGCTCTTGCGCCATCGCTGCGCGTTCTTCGGCCTCGTTAAAGGCCTCTTGTGCACCCGCCATGCCATCGGCGCGCAGGCGCGATGACATCTGATCAACACGTTCTTCCGCATATCCGATCAGCGCTTCCGAGAATTGCTGGCTCACCACCGGATCCGCGGCCAGCATCTCCATGCGGATAATGCCTTCGACAGGGTCGTAACTTGTGGTCAGGCTGCGCAGGTAGGTGTCGTACATCTGCTCGTCTGAGCCGCCATCGTCCAGGCGCAGAAGCGGGTCGATTTCATCGCTCGAAAAATGCGCGCGAAAGCCCAGTTCCTCGTCCAGCCGCAACATTGCTTCCCGGCTTTCAAGGTAGCTTTGCACGGTGATTGATTCCTGCACGGTCGCGAAAGAGCTTCCTCCAAGCAGCCCGCCAAGACCGCCCGCGCCGCCGACAGAGGCTTCGGCCTTCTGGATCACGAACTCCGTATTGGTTGCGAACAAGGGCGTCGCCACGGCGTAGAAATAGTAGCTGACAAGGATCGTCGGCAGAAAGACGAAGCACGCCAAGCGTGAGGCCAATTGAATCAGCTTGCGACGGCGACGTGCCGCGATGTCGCGCTGTACGCGCATGATTTCTGCGGCCCGTTCTTCGGCTGAGAAGGCGCCACCGCCGCCCGGGGGCGGGGCGGGGGCGTCAATCTGGGTGGCCGGAACCTGCGCCGTTGCCGCGCGAACCGGCAGCGTATTGCCCGCGGCCCCTGCGGCGGCAGCCCCTGCAGCAGCGCCCGCGGCTCCACCGCCATGTCCGGCATCGTTGACGACAAGTTCCAGCATGCTGGATTGGTTGAACGGATCGACCCCGCGCTTACGCAATTGGCGCACCGCATCGAAGTCCGAGGCCGGTTGTAGCCCGTGTTTCTGCGCCAGACGCCGTGCCATGCGCAGTTGGCGCCCGGTCAGCCCCTCGGCCCGGATTGCGGCCAGTTCCTCTTCCACGCTGGCCGAACCACCTGCAGATGCAGCACCTTGCGCACCGCTCGCTTGCGCACGCTCATACGCAGCAGAGCCCGGCATCGGCGCGTCGCCGAACCCGTCTTCGGTCGTGTTCGGCAAGCTGTTGTCCACCGGCCCCTGCGCAGCAGTTGGTGGGCGGGCTGCATCAGCGGCCTGCGCCGCCCGCGTTTCACCGGCGGGCGCAACCGCATCGCTGCGGCGGATGCGAAATTTTCTAGCCTTGGGTTTGGTAGTCATAAAGCTGCTTCGCCTCTTCCAGCGTATCGAAGGAGTGCAATTTGCCGTCCATCAGGACCGCCGCACGCCGTGCGAATTTTTCAAGCGTCTGGGCCTGGTGCGACACGATGATCACCGTCGCATTCTTCAGCCGTTCCGCCAGGATATTGCCTGCGCGCCGATTGAACTCGGCGTCTGTCGAGGCAGGCATCCCCTCGTCAATCAGATAGATATCAAATTCCAGCGCCAAAAGGAGCGAGAAGTTGAACCGTGCCTTCATGCCGCTGGAATAGGTCCCCAACGGCATGTCGAAATATTCCTCGATCCCGCACACCCAACGGCAAAACGCCTCCACATAATCGGGGTCCAGCCCGTAGAGCTGCGCGATATAGCGGCTGTTTTCCATGGCCGAGAGCTTGCTGATCAGCCCCCCCATGAACCCCAGCGGGAACGAGATCCGCGCATTCCGCGTGATCGTGCCTTCATCGGGCTTTTCCAGCCCGCACATCATCTTGATCAGGGTTGTTTTGCCAGTGCCGTTCGGGGCCAGAATGCCCATCGAATAGCCAATATCCACTCGAAAAGACGCACGATCCAGGATCACCTTTCGGCGCTCACCGGTCCAGAAGGATTTCGAAACCCCTGAAAACTCCAACATGCGTCTGCCGCCCAAAAATTGCCTACTGGCGCGTGCGTTCTTATCTGCGTCACGTCACCATTTTGGAAACATACTGTCCCTTTAGGGCATCATTATGTCCTAATGGATGCAAATTTCACAGGGAATTTTCCTCAAAGTCGCGCAGATGCGGGCGCGCAGGAGCCCTTAGAGCTCCTGCTTTTCCACCCTGAACAGCACACCCGATACGATCGCAAGCACAGCCGCCCCGAACGAGAACAAGGCCCCCATCTTCGCGGCATCCTGCACCGGACCCGCATCAAACGCGACCGAGGCCACGAATAGCGACACGGTGAAGCCGATGGCGGCGACAAAGCCGATAACCACCAAATCGACCATCCGCATACCCTGCGGCAATCCCAACCTCAGGATCACCACGGCCACCCAGCCGAACAAGAAAATGCCCACAGGTTTGCCCACGATCAGACCGGCCAGCACCAGCCAGGTCGCATCGCCCATGGCGCTGAAGGCCACGCCCGCATTCATCAGGCCGAACAGGCCCAGAATGATCTCAACCGGGTATTTCAACGCATGCTCAATCTGGTTCAAAAGATCGTGCAAATGCTCTTCCGCAGCCGAGAATATGCCAAATGCGCGGTCCGCATGGGGGATGGTCGGCACAATCGGCAGCAGCCCCAGCGCCGGGTGCAGACCCGACATCATGAACGCATACCAGCTTGCACAGGCCGCGATCAGGTAGGGCCAGAACGACAAACGCGTCCGCACCCACGTCGACCGGCGGCGCACCTGATCGCCACGATCAAGGCGGCGTGGCAGCCAGTTGAACAGAACAAAAACACCAACAGCCGCCGCCAAAGACAGCAGTAACCAGACAGGCGCCAGATCGCCGGACGGATAGAAGATCGCCAGGATCAAAAGGCCCGCCGCGTCATCGGCGATGGCCAGCAGCAGTAAGAACCGAACCGCCGGGTGCCCCGCACCAAAGACCAAACGGCCCACCAGGTACGAGAACGCGATGTCCGTCGCGGTCGGAATGGCCCACCCGTTCGCCACCGCGTCATAGGTGTCCGAGCCAAGGAAATAAGCAAGCCCGAGGTATACCACGATGGGCCCGAACATGCCGCCCGCCGTCGCCACCAGCGGCGTCGCCGCCTTCTTGCCGCGCAAGCTGCCGTTTTTCAGGATTACGGCCTCCCAAACCTCTTTCGCGGCAATCGCAAAGAACAAGGCCATCAGAACATCATTCACCAGGTAATGCAGCGTCAGGTCGCGCACCACATGGCCATGGCCGTCATCGTGCAAATGTCCGATCGGCGCGTCGTGCCAGATCACAAACTCAACGAAATCGTGGTAAAGGTCCGCCCAGTAATGGCTGTTGCCCGCAACCGGCGCGATCAAGTCCAAATTCGCCCAGATCAACGCGATGATTGCACCGCTGATCAGCAGCAGCGAATAGCCGGTGACGAAATTCCAAACGCGGTACATGCCGTCCCTCCCGCTTTTCGTTTTTGGGTGATTAGCCAAACAAAGGAGGGGCGTCCATGGCTCAAGCGATCACGAACCCGTCTATACGCGGAAAGGTTGTACTCGAAAGTGTCAATCGGTGCCGTGGACCACGCGAAATGCGCTACGCCACCATGCTCCATGCGATCCCGGCCAATATCGCGCCGGTCAGGGCAAAGCCCAGATACGCCGCGAACACGCGCGGCTTGACCAACGCCCAGACGGCCACCGCCGCCGGGATGGAACTGACACCACCCGCAATCACGAAACTCATCGCAGCACCTGGGTTCATGCCTTGTTCCACAAGGCCGCCCATCAGGCCCACGGCCATGTAGCCGTTCAGATAGGCGGGCATGCCCACCAAGGCGGCCAGCACGATTGTGAAGACGCTTTCACCACCAAGGAACTGCGCCACGTATTGCGTGGTCTCATACTCGATCATCAGCGCCTCGAAGAGGTAGGCGATCATCAGCCATTTCGCGAGGAACAGCGCATTGTCGATAAAGCTTTCCCGGAATGCCACGCGCCGCTCTGCCTCGCGCCAGAACGCCCAGACGGGCGTGCTTTGAAACGGCTCCTTCACGCCACAGCACCCGCCGATCTGGGGCTTTTCGCGCAGCGGGTCGGCAAAGACTGCCGATTTCGCAAAGGCAAGCGTCGCGAAGCCGCCCAACATGCCAAGACCCACGGCCGCCACCGTTTTACCAATGGCAAAGGCAAGCCCCAACTCGCCGGAGGTTACAAAGAACATCGCCGGGTCCATCAGGGGTGAGGCCAGCCAGAACGCCATCACCGCAGCCAACGGCGCGCCCACGGCCAGCAAGGCTGCGATGAACGGGATTACTTCACACGAACAGAACGGCGACAGACCGCCCAAAAGCGCGGCCATAATGATCATGCGCACCGGATTGCCGGTAAAGGCCTTCGCGATCAGGTTTTCCGCGCCCGTCGCCTTCACATAGGCCACCGCCGTGATGGCAAACAGGATGATCGGAACCGTGCCGCCGAATGCCTTTGCCGCCGTCGAGACGACCGGTTGGAACATCGGCGCATCAAAGATCAGAACGGCCAACGGGATCAGGACGACAACGGCCCACGCCTTGTCGAGGCGCTTCCAAAGGTCGGGCAGGGTGCGTGTGTTCAGCGTCTGATCAGCCATGTTTTTGCGCCCACCGCTCATCGAGACAACACTCGGCCAGCATGAAATCCGACAAGCCGCCGATCAGATGTGTGTCCGCGTGGAGGATGATCTGCCGACCCAGCCGCTCCTGATAGATCAGGCCCGCCGCCTTCAGGTGCTTCACGTGATGGGTCAGGACCGATCCGCTCAGACCCACTGCCTCGCCCAATTTTCCCGTGGGCATGCCGTTTGGCTCTGCCCGGACCAGCCGCATCACGATGGAAAGCCGCGCCTCCGATCCGAGGGCGGCAAAGGCCGTTGAGAAGACCGCAAGCTCCTCTTCAGGGCTCAGGATGTCCGGGTCGGGGGTGTCGTTAACCACTTTCATAATGTTTCTATAATTATAGAAATATAGAAACAATGCAAGCCCCTTGTTTTATTGGGTGCGCGGGGTATGTCTTGCCCCATGAACACCCTGATCACGCGTGCACAAGCTGTGAAAAGCTGCCGAATCTGCGCCGACAAATTCGCCGCAACGCACACCGCGCACGAACCGCGCCCCGTCGCCTGGTTCGCCCCCGGCGCCCGTATCCTGATCGCCGGCCAAGCGCCCGGCATGAAGGTCCATCACTCCGGCAAACCCTTCACCGACCCCTCCGGCGACCGCCTCCGCGATTGGATGGGTGTGGACGAGGCCACGTTCTACGACCGCTCCCGCGTCGCCATCCTCCCCATGGCGTTCTGCTTCCCCGGCTACGATGCCAAAGGCAGCGATCTCCCACCCCCCAAAATCTGCGCCGAAACCTGGCGCGCGGATATCCTGTCCGATCTCACCGACATCCGCCTCACCCTCCTGATCGGCGGCTACGCCCAGAAATGGCATCTCGGCACGAAAACGGGCGTCACGGAAACCGTTGCATCCTGGCGCGACCATGACGCCGACGTCTTTCCCTTGCCTCACCCCTCCTGGCGCAATACCGCGTGGCTGAAGAAAAACCCCTGGTTCGAGGCTGAGCTTCTGCCCGTCCTGCGCGCCCGCATTTCTGAGGTTCTGTCCGAATGACTCCCCTCGATGAAGCCTTCGCAACAATGGAGGCCAACCCCGATGACACCGCCGCACGGCTGGCCTGGTTCGACCGCCTCGCCGCGTCCGAGTTGGTGCTGCTTCTGGAAGAAGACGCGCAGGGCGACCGCATCAAACCGCGCATCTTCACCGTGGAAGGGGCTGACCTCGTCCTGGCCTTTGACCGCGACGAACGGCTGGCGGATTTCGCTGGTGCCGAGGCACCCTACGCCGCCATGTCAGGCCGCGCGCTGGCCGGCGTGCTGACGGATGCAGGCCTTGGGTTGGGCGTAAACCTCGGCGCACCTTCGGAGACGGTATTGGAGAATGAGGCGATGGCCTGGCTGTCCGGCGTCCTGTCCGAACAGCCCGCCGAAGTCGAAGACCAGCCGGAAGAGGTGCGCCCACCGGCGAACCTGCCCGAAGCCCTTCTGACCGCCCTTGACCTGCGCCTTGCCTCTGCCACCGGGCGCGCGACCATGGCCTACCTTGTGGCCACCACCTTTTCGGGCGGGCGCCAAAGCCACCTGCTTGCCTTTATCGACCCCGCGCCGGGCGCAGAAACGGCGCTGGCACAGCTTGTGGCCGAGGCGCTCACATTCTCAGGGTTGGAAGCTGCAAGCCTCGATGTTGGGTTCTTTCGGGCATCCGACCCATTCTGCGCGCAACTTGCACGGGTGGGCCTGCGCTTTGATCTGCCGCAGCCGGAGGCGCCACCGCAGCGCAAGGCGCCCGGCAGCGACCCGGCAAAGCCACCCAAGCTGCGTTAATAACCGGCGTCTCGGTCCACAAGGTGCAGGAACGGCTCCCCTGCCTCACCCCGCCGGATATTCTCAGCAATAACCTCAGACGCCGTATCGGCCCGCGTCTCGGACGCGATATGGGGCGTGACTGTCACCTTCGGATGCGCCCAGTATGGGTCGTCTCGCGGCAAAGGCTCCACCCGAAACACATCCAGTGTTGCATGGCCGATCTGTCCGCTGTCGAGCGCGGCCAGCAAAGCGGCATCGTCGATCAATGGCCCGCGCCCCGGGTTGATGATGATGGCCCCTTTCGGCATCTGGGCCAGCGTTTGCGCGTTGAACAGGTTCATCGTCGCGGGCGTGTCGGGCAAAAGCAGAACTGCAATCTCGCTACGGGCCAGCGCCTGTCCAAGGCCATCGGGCCCCGCAAATGTCTCGACCCCCGCAATGTCTTTCTTCGACCGCGCCCAACCGCTGACGTTGAAGCCAAGCCCGACCAAGGCCTCCGCCACAGCCGTTCCCAACGCCCCCAAGCCGTACACGGTGACACTGCGGTTGCGGGCCAGTGGGGGCACGATCCCATTGCGCCACACCCCGTCCTGCCCGTGGATATGCGCGTCGATGCCAAGGTGATGCCGCAGCACATGACCGACGCACCATTCCATCATGCCTTCGGTCAGGCCACTGTCGACCATCCGGGCCAATGGAACAGTCAGCGTTGTGTTGCCAACAACCTCCTCAACACCAGCCCAAAGGTTCAGCACGGCCTTGAGGCGCGTGAACGGGGTGAAATCCTGCACCTCGGAATTCGGGGCATAAACAATGTAGTCGACCGTCTCGGGCGCGGCGTCCAGCACCAGCCCATTGTCCGAAACGCCTGCTTTCGCCAGCGCGCGCCGCAAGGGCGCTTCATAGCTCGTCCACCGCTCTGGTCGGGCGGCAAAAAGGATCACTGGGTCTGACATGTGGATTTCCTATCGGGCGCGGTGCACATGGGCCGATTGCACCAAACCGAAGGCCACCATCAAGACCAACATGGCCGACCCGCCGTAACTGACCAGCGGCAAAGGCACACCCACAACCGGGGCCAGTCCCATCACCATCGCCATGTTGAGCGCGAAGTAGAGGAAGAAGGTCACCGCCACCCCCATCACCACAAGCGAGGCATAGCGTTCGCGCGCCATCAGCGCGGTGGCAATGCAAAAGACAAGGATCAGCACGTAAAGCAGAAGCAGGGACGCGGCCCCAACGAAACCGAACTCTTCCGCCAAAGTCGGAAAGATGAAGTCTGTATGGCTTTCCGGCAGGAAGTCGCCCCGGATCTGCGTGCCCTGCATGAAACCGCGCCCGGTCCATCCGCCGGAGCCAAGCGCAATCTGGCTTTGCGTGATGTGATAGCCTTCGCCCAATGGGTCGCGCGTCGGGTCCAGGAACGTATCGATGCGTGAGTATTGATAATCCGCCAGCAAGGCCCAATCGGTGCCACGGCTGGCAAAAACGGCTGTCACTGCGCCAACCCCAAGGCCAATGACGGATGCGAAGTACAGCCAATGCACACCGGCCAGAAAGATCACCGCGCCCCCACCCATCAGGATCAGAAGCGAGGTGCCGAGGTCGGGCTGAATGAACGTCAGCCCAACGGGCACTCCGATGATCAGAAGCGGGATAATGACGTAAAGCGGGTTGGAAACCTTCTCTAGATCCAGCCAGTCATAATAGGCGGCAAGCATCATCACGACCGTGATCTTGGCCACCTCGGACGGTTGCAACCGCATGAACCCCAGGTCGATCCACCGCTGAGCGCCGCCGAAGGTGGAGCCGAAGAACTCCACATAAAGCAGCAACAGGATCGAGATGATGTAGGCCAGCACCGACATGTTCCGCCAGAACCAGATCGGCACGAGGGCCACGACAATCATGGCGCAAAAGCCAAGGGCAAAACGCTGCATCTGCGCCTCTGCCCAGGGGCTGAACGAACCGCCAGCCACCGAATACAACATCAGAAAACCGACACAGGCCACGCTGACGAGCAGCAAAGCCAGCGCCCAGTTCAGGTGCAGGATTTTCTGCCAGCCCGTCGGTGTGGATTTGACGTTATATTCCAGAAAGCTCATGCGTCAGTGCCCCCAGCGCCGGGCGTGCGGCCTGATGGCTGCGGGGGGGCCTCGAAGATCGGCAGGGTGCGATGCATCTCCTCGATGCCGCGCCTCTGGCTCACGGGATAAAGCTCGGAAGGGGGGACGTCGCCCACCTGAGCCCGCAGCAGAATGTCCCGACCGATGGGCGCCGCCGCGACAGAGCCGCCGCCGCCATGTTCGACGATGACCGCCGCCGCATAGCGCGGATTGTCGTATGGCGCGAAGCCCACGTACAGCGCATGGTCGCGCCGCTCCCACGGAAGATCTTCGTTGCGGATCACGCCTGCCGCGCGTTCAGCGGCAGTGATATTGCGCACCTGGCTCGTGCCCGTCTTGCCCGCGATCGTGTATTCATCCCCCATCGTGCGGCTGCGATAGGCTGTGCCGCGGCTGTGGTTGTTCACTCGCCACATGCCCTGATGGATCAAGGCCAGATGTTCGGGATCGACGCCCAGATCTTCCGGGTCGGGCCGCGCCTCGGGCACCCCATCGACGGAGCGGATGAGGTTCGGGATCAGCGTCTTGCCGCTGGCAATCCGTGCAGTCATCACCGCCAGATGCAACGGGGAAGACAGAACAAAGCCTTGCCCGATCGAAGCGTTGAGCGTGTCACCGACCACCCAATCCTGTTCGAACCGGCGGCGCTTCCACTCCATCGTGGGCGCCAGCCCCTCGGCGATACCGCTCATCGGCAGGTCATGGCGCACACCACATCCAAGACGCCGCGCCATGGCCGAGATATTCTCGATCCCCACGCGCTGGGCGAGCTCGTAGTAGTAGACGTCGCAGGATTGGCTCAGGCTTTCGATCAGGTTCATCCGACCATGCCCGCCACGCCGCCAGCAGTGGAAGCGGCGATTGCCGATCTCCATATGGCCGGGGCAGGCGACCGTCTCGTCAGGTGTGATGAACCCGCCTTCCAGCGCGGCGAGCGCGACGACCATCTTGTAGGTGGAGCCAGGCGGATAAAGGCCCTGCACTGCCTTGTTTGCCAGCGGGCGGTACGGGTCCTCATTCAACCCGTTCCACTGCGTGGTCGAAATCCCGCGCACAAACAGGTTCGGGTCAAATGTGGGCGCAGAGGCCACCGCCAACACATCACCATTCGTGCAATCCATGATGACCGCACCGGCGCTTTCGCCGTGCATCCGCGCCTCGACGTAGTTTTGCAGGCCCGCATCGACGGTCACCTGCACGTCGCTGCCGGGCGTGGCCGGGTCGCGGTCCAACTCGCGCATCACCCGGCCCGAGGCGTTCACCTCCACCCGGCTGGTCCCCGCGCTTCCGCGCAGGAGGCCCTCGGCCTTGTCTTCGATATTGTAGCGGCCGACCTGGAAATCCGGGATCTGCAGCACCGGGTCCGTGTCGCCCGTCTGTTCCAGATACCAGTCACTCACCGGGCCCACATAGCCCACAACATGGGCGAAATCGGCCCCCAACGGATAGACCCGGGATAGCCCCACTTCGGGGTTCACGCCGGGCAGGGCAGGGGCGTTGACAGCGACGGCCGAAAGCTCCTCCCAGCTTAGGCGATCAGCAATTGTGACCGGCACAAAGGACGGACGGCGGCGGATTTCCTCTCGTGCGCGCTCCAGCGAGACCAGATCCAGGTTCACAAGTCGCGCAACCTCATCCAGCACGGCATCCACGTCGCCTGCATCTTCGCGCACGATCGTAATGCGATAATTCTGCTCATTACCGGCCAAAAGCACACCGCTGCGATCAAAGATCAGGCCCCGGGCTGGCGGCAGCAGGCGCAGGTTGATGCGGTTTTCCTCAGCCAGCAGGCGGAAATCATCCGCCCGCTCCACCTGCAGGTACCGCATACGCCCCGCCAGAACGCCGCCTGTGCCGATGAACAAGCCACCAACGATCAGGCTCCGCCGGGTGATCGTGCGGGCACTATCCTCGATTTCGCGTTGCGTACGTTTCATGGCGAGAACTTCAGGGCAGCAGACAGGTTACAGGGCTTCAAGCTCAGTCGGACCAAGCTTACGCAAGCCGAAGACAAATTTCGAGACGGCGACAACAATCGGATAGGTCATGATGGTGACGATCCCCTGCACCAACGTAAGCCCCAGCGGATCCAGATCCACCAGCAGGATCCACAAAACCAGCCGATTGAGCAAAACCATGCCCATCACCGCCGCAGCCACCGCGCCCCATTCAACGAGAAACGGAAACTCCGTCATCGTCAGACGCCGCCGCCGCAGACTTTCACACGCAAGGATCACCAGCAGGGTCCACAGGCCGGGCGGCCGCTGAAACAGAAAATCCGCCAACAAGAAGACGATAAGCAACGCCCCAAGCGGCACAACCGCAGGCTGGCGCACCATCCACGCGAAGGCGAGCAACAGGAGCAGGTCCGGCCCCGGCAGGCCACCGGCATCCAGGTTCAGGGGCAAAAGCTTCAGGGTGATCAGCGCCAGGGCAAGCACAACGAACAGCGCGCGATAGGTCCAGATATGGCGGGGGGACAGGGCGCTCATGTCACTCGTCCGGGTTGACCTGTGCACGCGCCGACGGGTCCGGCACCAGCGCGCCTTCCTCATCCACGATCATCCCGGCAGGCGGCCAGGGCGGGCCGATCAGATCAGCAGGGTCATCCAGGGTCGTGCCCGGATGACTGCGCATGACCCGCAGGAAATTCAGCCGCTGCAAATCCGCCGACAGCCGCGCGCGCAACAAACGGTCCGAAGTGAACACCACCTGACCCACCAGCAAACCGGGCGGAAACAACCCGCCGTCGCCTGAGGTTACGATCCGGTCACCCGCCGCGATATCCTCGGGGTCTTCTACGAAATCAAGCACCGGGTTGGCCGAGTTGTCGCCCATCAAAAGCGCTTGCTGGCCACTTGGCAGGATCGTCACCGGGATACGGCTTGCGGCATCCGTCAACAGCATGACCCGTGCCGTGCTGTCGCCAACGCCCGAAATCCGCCCAACGACACCCAAGCCATCCATCGTGGCCCATCCGTCCAGAATGCCGTCCCGTGCGCCCACGTTCAGCAGAACCGAGCGTCGGAAGGGCGATCCACTATCGGCCAGTACGATCCCCGTCACGAAAGTCAGCTCGGGGTCCAGCTGCACCCGGTTCAAATCCAGCAGGCGCGCATTTTCCTGTTCCAGTTGCAACGCCGCCTCGCGCCAGGCCCGCATCTGCTGCAACTCGCGGCGCAATTCCTGATTTTGCTCGAACAAGCGCGCATAGCTTTGGAAATCCTCGGCCATGCGCGCGATACCGGTAATCGGCGTCATGGCCCATTCCATGTTCGGCACATACCGGTCCACAATGGCGGCCCGTATCCGCTCCATCCGCGGGTTGTCGATCCGCCAGATCAGCACCAGCGAGACAAGGAACAGCACCAGCACCGCCAACAGCAATCGCCGGACGGGTCGCGTTACGGATGCGTCATAACTGTCCCGGGCCAATAGGTGCCTCTCGGGGGTTGGCGTGGATTAACTGTCGTAGTCTATCGCATGGCGGAGGAGATTCTCATACTCCAACGCCTTGCCCGTGCCGAGCGCCACACAGTTCAGGCTTTCATCGGCTACGCTGATCGCAAGGCCCGTCTGCTCCCGCAGCGCGAGGTCCAACTCTCCAAGCAGCGCACCACCGCCGGTCAGCATCACACCGCGATCCACGATATCTGCGGCCAGATCGGGCGGTGTCGCTTCCAGCGCGCCCATCACGGCTTCACAGATTTGCTGCACCGGTTCGGCCAAGGCCTCAGCCACCTGGGCCTGGCTGATCTCGGTCTCTTTCGGTACACCATTCAACAGGTCTCGCCCGCGAATCCGCATCGAGGCCCCGCGCCCATCGTCCGGCATCCGCGCCGTCCCGATGGAGGTCTTGATCCGTTCCGCCGTCGCCTCGCCAATCAGCAGGTTATGCTGGCGCCGCAGGTAGGAGATGATCGCCTCGTCCATCCGGTCACCACCCACACGGACGGAGCGCGCGTAAACGATATCTGCCAGCGACAGAACCGCCACCTCGGTCGTCCCACCACCGATGTCCACAACCATGGATCCCGTCGGATCGGTAATCGGCATCCCCGCGCCAATGGCCGCTGCAATCGGCTCCGCGATCAGGCCCGCTTTCCGCGCACCGGCCCCCAGAACCGACTGCCGAATGGCGCGCTTTTCCACCGGCGTCGCGCCGTGCGGCACACAAACAATGATCTTCGGCTTCGAGAATGTCGTGCGCTTGTGGACCTTGCGGATGAAGTGCTTAATCATCTCTTCGGCCACGTCGAAGTCGGCAATCACTCCGTCCCGCATCGGCCGGATCGCTTGAATGCTACCGGGCGTCCGCCCCAGCATCAGCTTCGCGTCCTCGCCAAAGGCCAAAGCCTTCTTCACGCCGTCCTTGACCTGATAGGCCACAACAGACGGCTCATTCAGGATAACGCCCCGGCCCCGCACATAGACCAGCGTATTCGCGGTCCCGAGGTCGATCGCCATATCCGAGGAGAAGAGGTTGCCAAGAAATCCGGCCATGGGCACGCGGTCCGTTCGTCAATTCAAAAAGGGGCCTCCCCTTCACGAGGACGCCCACCAGAGACTCGGCATATAGACGTTAGGGGGGCTATGCGGCAAGGGGTGCGCCAAGAGGCGGTCGGCATAGGTTTGCCGCATTGAGCAAGTCCACCGCGCTAACGCACCTCGATCCTGTCAAATATCACGCCACTGATTGGATTGCCGTCTCCATCAAGTGACACCGTACCGATGGCCAAACCCAATGACGGAGCGAAATAGCGATCCTGCAGGATTGGTGCACGCCCGTCCAGCGCAAGCGAAGATCTGACCTGCCATGTTTCGTAAACGCAATCGCCCAGTGTCAATTCCGTGGTGCCAAGATAGGTCGCCGTTGAAACGCCAGTATTCTGAGGAACACCATCGACAAAAAGGGTGACGCTCGTTGACCAAGTCCCAAGCTCGATAAGTCGATCAAGGGCCGACGTGTCATCGTCGTAAACCAAGGCCAGTGTGCCATTTGCACCGATCCGGCCGGTGACCGTCAAAGCGTGCGAATATGTCGAAGACACCTCTTCCGGCTCGCCGTCACGCACCATCACGCGCGCTTCCGCCAGCCCGTCATTCGTTAGGGTCATCACGTTGCTATAAAATGGTTCGCTGCGGATCAGGGCGATGCCCTGATCCAAATCATTCGCCGAGGGGCAGGTGGCCTGGGCGTAGGCGACCGACCCGCACGCCGTCGTGAGGGCGCAGGAAACAAGCGTTCGAACAAATTCCTTTGCCGGCATCACCCAACATCCTTGTAGCTGACCTCTTTCACATCCCCACCGGTCTTCTCCCGCCGCACGATCAGGCGGTTCAGCGCATTCACATAGGCCTTCACGCTCGCCACCACCGTGTCGGTATCCGCCGATTGGCCCGTGGCGATGCGCCCGTCTTCCTCGACCCGCACGGTCACGGTCGCCTGCGCGTCCATGCCCTCGGTCACGGCGCTTACCTGGTACAACTGCAGTGACGCTTCATTCGGGAACAGCTGCTTCACCGCGTTGAACGCCGCGTCCACCGGCCCGTCGCCCTGCGCCGTGGCCTGCTGGTCCGTATCGCCCACGCGCAGCGTCAGATCCGCCGACTGAGGTGCCTCCGTCCCGCAGATGACGCGCAGGAATTTGACCTCCAGATGGCCCTCACCATCTGATCCCGCATCCGTCACCAGCGCGATCAGGTCATCATCGAAGACCTCTTTCTTCCGATCCGCCAATGCCTTGAACCGTACGAACAGGTCGTTCAGCTGATTTTCGGCCATGTCATAGCCCAGATCCTTCAGCTTCGACCGCAACGCCGCGCGCCCCGAATGCTTGCCCATGACGATATTCGTCTCGGTCAGGCCCACATCCTCGGGCCGCATGATCTCGAACGTATCGGCGGACTTCAGCATCCCGTCCTGGTGGATGCCGCTCTCGTGCGCAAAGGCATTCTTGCCCACAATCGCCTTGTTGGGCTGCACGTTGAAGCCCGAAACGGTCGCGACACGGCGGCTCAGATGCATGATCTTGGTCGAGTCGATGCCCGTCGTGTAGGGCATGATGTCGTGGCGCACCTTCATGGCCATCACGACCTCTTCCAGCGCAGTATTGCCTGCGCGTTCGCCCAACCCATTGATCGTGCACTCAATCTGCCGCGCGCCCCCGGCCACGGCGGCCAGAGAGTTCGCCGTCGCCATGCCCAGATCGTTGTGACAATGCGTGGCGAAGATGATCTCATCCGCGCCGGGCACTTCCGCGATCAGGCGGCGGATCAGGTCGGCGCTTTCCACCGGCGCCGTGTAGCCGCACGTATCGGGAATGTTGATCGTCGTGGCGCCAGCCTTGATCGCAATCTCGACAACCCGCGCCAGATAGTCCCACTCCGTCCGCGTGGCATCCATCGGCGACCATTGCACGTTCTCGCACAGGTTGCGGGCATGGGTAACCGTCTCGTGGATGCGGTCGGCCATCTCATCCATCGTCAGGTTCGGGATCGCTCGGTGCTGCGGCGACGTGCCGATAAACGTATGAATACGCGGGCTTTTCGCGTGCTTCACCGCGTCCCAGGCCCGGTCGATATCCTTGAAGTTCGCCCGTGCCAGCCCGCAGATCGTGGAATTCACGGCGTTCTTCGCAATCTCCGAAACGGCAGCAAAATCCCCTTCCGAGGCAATCGGAAAGCCCGCCTCGATGATATCCACGCCCATCTCATCGAGCAGCCCGGCAATCTCCAGCTTCTCGTCATGGCTCATCGTGGCGCCGGGCGACTGCTCGCCATCCCGCAGGGTGGTGTCAAAAATCAATACGCGATTATCGGTGGTCATCTCTTCATATCCTTAGGCTTGAGTGTGTGTCTCTCCGGCGCTGTCCCTCCCCTGAGCGGTCGCGCCGAATGGCACGCTCAGAGGCGGCTAAGGAGAAGAAGGCCAAGCAGGGCGGCACGCGATGGGTCCGCGGGCAAAAGGATATGAGGCTGCTTGGTCAACATGCGCCGCACGATACACCGGAAATCGTAAATGAAAAGAGGCAAAGCTGGTCAGTGCAGCTTACACCCAGGTCCGCGCCTCTTCCCGCTCCGGCCCCTCCAGATGCGGCACGGCGTTGAAGCTGGTCAGAAACGTTCCGCCCTCCACCACCCGGAACCGGTGCACGGAAGAGTTGAAGATCGGCAAAAGCACCTGCGCCAGCCGGTCCATATCCAAACCCAAGGCAATCCGCAGCGACATCGCAATCACTCCGCCGCTGGTCACACACAGCACCCGCCTTCCTGGCGTGGCCGCCTCCGCCAGAACCGTGGCAATCCGCGCCTCGAACTCCGCAAACGGCTCCGACCCGTTGATCTCCTGCGCATGCCACGCCTTCAGCGTCTGCGGAATGTGATCTGCAAAATCCTGCTGCGTCGCCGGGATCGGCATCCCATGGGTGATCTCCATGTCCCGCGCCAACGCAAAGTAATCCAACTCGTTCAGCCGCGCATCAGCCTGCGCCGCCACGCCGATCCCTTCCGCCGTCTCCCGATGGCGCCGCATGGTCCCACGATAGACCTGATCGAACCCGGCTTCCTGCTGGGAAAACCACTCCCCCAACCACCCGGCCTGCATGTGCCCCAGCGCCGAAAGCCGGTCATAGTCCTCTTCCGTGGTCGCCCCGGAATTCGCCTGTCCATGTCGGACAAGGATCAATTCACCCATCGTGATACTCCTCTCTGCCCCTCCTAACGCGCCCACCGCTTGACGCAAGGCCGGTCAGCCTTACCTGCACTCGCCATGATCAAAGCACTCGTCATCGGCGCTTCGGGCGGCATTGGACAGGCCATGGTGGCCGAAATGCAGGCGCGGGGCGGGAACGTCACCGGCCTCTCGCGGTCTGCCGACGGCTTGGACATCACCGATGCCGATACGGTCGACGCGATCCTCGGTGCGCTCGACGGTCCGTTCCACACCATCTTCGTGGCCACCGGCATACTCGCCGCGTCCGGGCAAAAGCCCGAAAAACAGCTCTCCGCCATCGACCCGATGGCCATGGCCGAGGTCTTTGCCGTCAACACCATCGGCACCGCCAATATCCTGCGCCATCTGCCGCGCCTTTTGCCGAAACAGGGCCGCTCCGTCAGCGCAGTGCTTACTGCGCGCGTGGGCTCCATCGGCGACAACCGCATCGGTGGCTGGCACAGCTATCGCGCCTCCAAAGCGGCGGCAAACATGCTGGTTCACGGGGCCGCCGTCGAACTTAGCCGCACCCACAAAGATGCCATCACAGTCGCGCTCCACCCCGGCACGGTCGCCACGCCCTTCACGCAGGACTATGCCGGAACCCATAAGACCGTACCCGCAGACGAGACCGCAAAAATGCTCTGCGACGTCATGGAGCGCCTGCAACCCACTCAATCCGGCGGCTTCTACGACTATTCCGGCGCGGAAGTCCCATGGTGAAGCCTCGCATAATCCTCATCCTCGGCGATCAGCTCTCCCCCGATATCGCCGCCCTGCGTGAGGCCGACAAAGACCGCGACATCATCCTGATGGCCGAGGTCGCGGATGAGGCCGCCTACGTCCCCCACCACCCCAAGAAAATCGCCTTCCTTTTCGCCGCCATGCGCAAATTCGCGGACAGCCTGCACAACGACGGTTGGCACGTCCGCTACACCAAACTCGACGACCCCGAGAATTCCGGCTCCATCCCCGGCGAAATCCTGCGCGCCTGCGAGGAGGTGTCAGCCGAGGAAGCCCTTGCAACCGAACCCGGCGAATTTCGCCTGATCGAAGCCCTCGAAGAGATGCCGATCCCCGTCCACGTCTTCCCCGACGACCGCTTCCTCTGCTCCCACGCCGAATTCGACGCCTGGGCCGAGGGCCGCAAGGAACTCCGAATGGAGTGGTTCTATCGTGAGATGCGCCGCAAGACTGGCCTTCTGATGGACGGTGACAAACCCGAAGGCGGCAAGTGGAACTACGACCACGACAACCGCAAACCGCCCCCCGGCGGCATCGACGGTGGCCCGATGCAATTCACGCCGGACGAAACGGTTAAAGAGGTCCTCGCACTGGTCCAATCCCGCTTCGACAACAATTTCGGCACGCTCGACGGATTCTGGTTTGCCACCGACACCTCCCAGGCCCGCCGCGCCCTGACCCATTTCATCAAGACCGCCCTGCCGCAATTCGGCGACTTCCAGGATGCCATGATGGTGGGCGAACGGTTCCTCTACCACTCCGTCATCTCCATGTACCTCAACGCGGGCCTCCTGGGTTGGCAGGAGATCTGCGAAGCCGCCGAAAAGGCCTACAAGGACGGCGACGCCCCCCTCAATGCTGTCGAAGGCTTCATCCGCCAGATCATCGGCTGGCGCGAATACATGCGCGGCATCTACTTCCGTGAGGGTCCAGACTATACGCGCCGCAACACGCTGAACCACCAACGCAAATTACCCGGCTTCTACTGGGATGCGGACACGCGGATGACCTGCCTGTCCGAGGCGATCACCCAAACCCGAGACGAAGCCTATGCCCACCACATCCAGCGCCTCATGGTCACCGGCAATTTCGCCCTTCTCGCGGGCATCGACCCCTACGAGGTCCACGAATGGTATCTCGCCGTCTACGCCGACGCCTATGAATGGGTCGAAGCGCCGAATGTGATCGGGATGAGCCAGTTCGCCGATGGCGGTATCGTCGGCTCGAAACCCTACGTCTCGGGCGGCAACTACATCAACAAGATGTCTGATTACTGCAAAGGCTGCGCCTATGATGTGAAGGTCAAAACGGGGGAGGGGGCCTGCCCCTTCAACTACCTCTACTGGGCCTTCCTCGACCGCCACAAAGACCGCTTCGGCAAGAACCCCCGCATGGCGCAAATGTATCGGACATGGATGCGCATGTCGGACGAGAAACGCGCCGATACCCTGCAATCGGCCGAGGACTTTCTGGCAAGGCTTTCCGCAGGTGATCGGGTCTAGGACAACGCCTACTACCGTCCCATGTTACCGCGCCACCTTCATCGTCGTGCTGTCCTGATTGGGGCGTTGAGTCTCTCTGCTCACCCGTCGATGGCGCAACACCTCGTGCCATTGGGCGCCGCGTTGCAACTGAACCTCCCGCCCGGGTTCGAGGCGACCGAAATCCCAACCGGCTTGGACATCCAACAGACCGGAAACCTTCGATCCCCCATGAGCGTCCGCATCAACGTCGATGTGCCCCTCCAGCTGCACTACCGCCTCATCTACGGACGCCACCAAGATTTCCGCTATTCTATCGGCACAAGACCGACTGGGGGATCTGGCGGACCCATTCACGAATTGCGCGCGCGGCGTATGCTGCCGGATGGCCGGCCGCTGGCTATGCTTGCATATCGGCAAAGCGAACGGCTCCCCGATTTCGGAATTGCGCTGGACATGTTAGCCTCTGTCCGTCCTCGCAATTGATCAAAGAAGGCGCGTGCCATGGCAAAAGCCGAAAACAAGACGCAAGCCACCGAGGCCGATGTCATCGCCTTCCTTGAAGCCGTCGAGCACCCCACACGCCGCGCCGATGCGCTGGCCCTTGATACCCTTTTCCGCGATGTCACGGGGTTCACGCCCCGCATGTGGGGCCCGACCATCGTGGGCTACGGTCGCTACGACTATGTCTATGACAGCGGGCGCGAAGGATCCTTTCTGGCGACAGGGTTCAGCCCGCGCAAGGCGAACCTGTCCATCTACATTATGCCGGGATATCAGGATTACGCCGAAATTCTGTCTCGCTTGGGCAAACACAAGATGGGAAAATCCTGCCTCTACATCAACAAGATGGCAGATGTGGACACGGGCGTTCTGCGGGAACTGGTGCGCACCGGCTTGGACGATCTTGATGCAAAATGGGCCGTCCACCCGGCCTGAGAAAACCGAAGCGGCTGCCCTAAGCGACCAGACAGGCCAGATGGTCCTAGCTGGCCTCCGCCCACAACGAAGCACTGTCGTCGGTCGACGGCGTTTGCGGCGCACCCGACAAGACACGGCCCGGCACCTCCATACGGAACCGCGCGCCTGGCAAGCCCTCGTCGTCCAGCGCCGGGCGCACGTCAAGCGTGCCGCCACGGCTTTTCAGCAATTGGTGGATCGACCGCAACCCGAACCCGTGGGTTCCGTCGCGGCGTTCCCCCGCGGCGCTGAGGTCGCGCAACTGTGTGCCTTTGGGCAGCCCGGGGCCATCATCGGCCACGTCCAGGATGATAAGGCCACGCACCCTGTCTTCGCCCAACTGCACGCAAATCCGCTCACCCGCGAACCGGGCCGCATTCGCCATCAGGTTGCGAAGACCCATCTGAACGACGACTGCATCGCACTCGATGCTGGCCTCAGGCACATCAATCTCCAACGTCATTTCCGGGT
The DNA here is from genome assembly GCA_947489665.1 of uncultured Roseicyclus sp. GTDB lineage: Bacteria > Pseudomonadota > Alphaproteobacteria > Rhodobacterales > Rhodobacteraceae > Gymnodinialimonas. Next base: position 656,589 of record CANLEH010000001.1, read on the forward strand.
CGACCATCGCCGCGATGTCATTGGCAAGCCGCCCCAATTCCACCTCGGTCGGGCGTGAGACATCGCCACTGAACTCGCGGCTCCGCGCCAGCGTGCTGCCAATCTGATCCAACGCCTCGTCCACTGTTTTTGAGATCAGGCGCAACAATTCGGCCTTGCCGTCCCCCCTATCATCGAATCCGTCCAGCACCAGATCCACCAGGCTGGAGACGGTCGCCAGCGGGCTGCGCGCATCATGGGCGGCCATGGTCGAGAATAATTGCAATTCGTCAAACCGTGCAGCCATTTCCGACACTGCCTCAGCGGCTGCAAATTCGCGTGCCTTCGCCTCAGTCGTGGAAACGGCAATGCCCAAGACAACGCGGCCCCCGAACCCGGCTGGCTTGGACAAGGTGGTTTGCCACCATGTCTCACGCCCTTCGATCATCAGGCATTCCTCGTAGGAGACCGGCTTGTCCCCATCCAGACAGGCCCGGTAATTGCCGCTGAGTTGAACAGCCATGCGCGCCGGAAAAATCTCCTCAGCGGAGCGCCCCGCGAAGATAGAGGCCGGCACACCAGCCACACGTCCCAGGGTCTCGTTCGCGTGCACAAATTCTAACCGGGCGGCGTTGTGTTCCAAAAGGATGAACATCGGCAGATCAATGCCATCAATCCACTGCACAAGACGACCCAGTGCCGCCTCATCCGGAATTGCGCTTGTAGGGGCCATGCTATCGTCCTCAAACGGAATCGGCGGACCCACACGGCCCACCTCGCCCACCTGCTAGACAATCGAAATTAACAAGACGTTTCTTTCCGTCCTATTCCCACCAGCGATCGACCCCAGCGATATCGTTATCGGACCAGCCGAAATGATGGGCAAATTCATGGATCAGCACGTGGGTCACAAGCTCCGCCAGCGTCACGTTCCCCCGGTCCACCCATTCATCCAGAATGGCGCGCCGAAACAGCCAGATCGTGTCTGGCCCTTCGGGTTGGTCCATCACCGATTTCTGGGTCAGCGGGATGCCGTCATAAAGACCCGTCAACTCGAACGGATCCTCCATCTCCAACTCCGACAGCATGGCCGGGTCCGCCACATCCTCGACCCGGATCACGACCGCTGCCGCGGGGCCTTTCCACGGCTCAGCCAGCGCATCACGCGCGGCGTAGGCCATCTCTTCCATCTGGGCGAGGCTCGGGGCGGTCTGCTCGGCATAGTCCATGCCCCCGATATGGACAAAACGCGCGCCCCGTGAAAGAGGAAGGCCCGCATTCCCGTATCTGAGGCCGCGTCCCATGTCCGTCACCACCCGTTTCGCCCCGTCGCCCACCGGATACCTCCATGTCGGCAACCTGCGCACGGCGCTCTTCAACTTCCTGATCGCGAAGAAGGCAGGCGGCACGTTCATTCTTCGGCTCGACGATACGGATCCGGAGCGGTCCACCCAGGAATTCGCTGATGCGATCCAGCGTGATCTGGAATGGTTGGGCATCGAATGGGACCAGCTGGAAAAGCAATCCGACCGCTTCGACCGATACTCGGCAGCGGCGGATGAGCTGCGCGAAAAGGGCCGGTTCTACGAGGCATGGGAAACGCCAACCGAGCTCGACCTCAAGCGCAAGAAGCAACTCAACATGGGCCAGCCCCCGGTCTATGACCGCGCCGCCCTTGCCCTCTCCGACGAGGAAAAAGCCGCCCTCCGCGCCGACCGCGGCGACGGCGTCTGGCGATTCAAGCTGGATCACGAGCGCATTGAATGGACCGATGGCATCCTCGGCGATCTCAGCATCGACGCCGCCTCCGTCTCCGACCCCGTCCTGATCCGCGCGGACGGGCAGGTGCTCTACACAATTGCCTCCGTTGTGGACGATACCGACATGGGCGTGACGCACGTCGTTCGTGGCTCCGACCATGTCACCAACACCGCCACCCAGATCCAGATCATGGCCGCCCTTGGCCACACCGCACCGAACTTCGCCCACCATTCGCTCCTGACCGGCCCGCAGGGCGAGGCGCTGTCCAAACGCCTCGGCACGCTGGCGCTCCGCGATCTGCGTGAGCAGGGGATGGAGCCTATGGCGCTCCTCTCGCACATGGCCCGCATCGGCTCGTCCCAGCCGGTGGAGTTGGTCGAAAGCATCGACGCGCTCGCAGACGGCTTCGACCTGAGCCATTTCGGCTCGGCCCCCACCAAGTTCGACGTCGAAGACCTCTGGCCGCTGACCGCACGCATCCTGCACGAAACGCCCTATGCGGCGGTCGCAGACGACATCGCCGTCCTCGGCGTGCCCGCTGACCTCGCCCCCACCTTCTGGGAGGTCGCCCGCGCCAATATCACGCGCAAGTCCGAAATGGCCGAATGGTGGACCCTCTTCCGCGACGGCGCCGCGCCGCTGGTCGATGACGAAGATCGCGACTTCGTGGCCCAAGCCTTCGATATGCTGCCCGACGCCCCTTACGATGCCGAGACATGGTCTTCATGGACAAGCTCCGTGAAGGATGCGACGGGCCGCAAGGGCAAGGGCCTTTTCATGCCGCTGCGCAAAGCGGTGACGGGTCGGGAGCGGGGGCCGGAAATGGCCGATGTCATGCGCCTTCTGCATAAAAAGCCGTCGCTCTGACCCGCAGCCCAGGTGTTTCGCCGCGTCCTCGGCCTTCGGCCTGCGCGCGCACGCGACCCGGCGCGCGGCGCCCGGCTGCGCCGGACCCCGCGCGCAGTGGCGTTCTGACCAAAATGTGATGCGCGGGAAATCCTCTACGCGACTTTGCGACCGTCTTGCGATAGGGTTCGGACACTGCCCCTTCAACACCCGGACTCATTGAAATGAAACGCATTCCCACGCTTTTGACCCTCGCCCTTCTCACCAGCCCGTCCCTGGCCTTTGCTCAACAAGCCGTTGAGGCCGGCCCGATCTGGAACCAGCAACACGCCAATCAGGTCTGCCCGGCGATTGCGGCCTCGCAAGGCGGCGAGTGGACCGGACATTGGTGGACAACCGTGCCCAACGAGATGTCCGTCTGCCAGATCAGCATCGCGCAACCCGCCCGTGCCGTGAATGCCGGCCCGATCTGGAACCAGCAGCACGCCAACCAGGTCTGCCCGGCCATTGCGGCCTCCCAAGGCGGAGAGTGGACCGGCCATTGGTGGACAACCGTGCCCAACGAGATGTCGGTCTGCCAAATCCGCTGACCCGCACCTGGTGCGGAGGCCCGGTGAAATGGATCGGGCGTCCGCACTTGGCAGCATCCGTCCGACTTGCATTTTCATGGAACAAAGAAGGCGCGAACCTTCCCATCTTTGTTCCCAGAACATGCCCGCCGGAGGTATCAGCGTCGCGTAGGGCTCAATGCCCTGCGTGGCGCTTTCCCGGGCGACGCCCCATGGCGGCGCAATTCCAGCCCCGCACATGCCGTGGCGATTTTGCTGGCAGAATGATACCGGCCCGTGCCACCAATCGCCCATGAGTCAACCGCAAGCCGTCTTCCTCGAAGGCTCCCTCTTCCGCCACATCACGGTGATGTCGCTGACGTCATCGCTCGGATTGATGGCCGTCTTCCTTGTCGATTTCGTCGACATGATCTTCATCTCCATGCTGGGGAAGGAGGAGCTGGCCGCCGCCGTCGGCTATGCAGGCGCGATCCTGTTCTTCACCTCCTCCTTCGGCATCGGCATGGCCATTGCAGGCGGCGCATTGGTTGCGCGCGCCTTGGGGGCAGGGGATGAGGCGCTGGCCAAACGCCGCGCGGGCACGACGCTGACCTATGGTGTCATTTTCGGGGCAATCTTTGCGGCCATCGTCTGGGTCTACGTCCCTACTTTCGTCAGCCTTCTCGGCGCGTCCGAAACGACCCAACCGCTGGCCGCCTCGTACCTGCGCATCATCGTGCCCTCCTTGCCGCTTTTGTTGGTTGGCATGGTCGGCGGCGCGATCCTGCGCGCCCATGGCGATGCGCGCCGGGCCATGATGGTCACGATCTGGGGCGGTGTAGTGAACGCGGTCCTCGACCCGATCCTGATCTTTGGCCTCGATCTGGAGCTGACCGGGGCCGCCATCGCATCGGTCTGCGCGCGGATTGCCATCTGCGTCATGGCGATCGTCCCGATCGTCCGCCACCATGGCGGCTTCGACCGCCCCGCGCTTCCGGATTTGCGCCTCGACCTGACCCCGATCCTCGCCCTTGCAGGCCCCGCCGTCGCAACCCAACTCGCCACACCCGTGGGCCAGGCCTACGTCACCCGCGCCATGGCTGAATACGGCGAAGAGGCCGTCGCCGGCATGGCCATCGTGGGCCGCCTCACACCCGTGGCCTTTGGCATTCTGTTCGCGCTGTCGGGCGCGGTCGGCCCCATCGTTGGCCAAAACTTTGGCGCCGGCAAACACGACCGAGTCAAACGCACCTATACCGAGGCGCTCGCCTTCTGCGCCATCGTCGTGGTCCTGATCTCTGCCATCCTCTTTGGTCTGCGCGGCCCGATCGCGGCCCTGTTCGAGGCAACGGGCACCGCCCGCGAACTGGTATTCCTGTTCTGCGGCCCGCTGGCGCTTCTGTTCTTCTTCAACGGGATGATCTTCGTCTCAAACGCCAGCTTCAACAATCTGGGCCATCCCTACCAATCCACACTTGTGAACTGGGGTCGCCACACGCTCGGCACGATCCCGTTTGTGATGCTGTTTTCCATCTGGTTCGGCGCGGCAGGCGTGTTGATAGGGCAGGCCGTGGGGGGCGTCGCCTTTGGCCTGCTGTCCTTCATCCTCGTGCGCCGGATCATGGCGCAGGAAGCCGCGCCAAAACCCAAAGATCCCTTCGCGCGCGAAGGCCGCCTGCACGCCCTGTTCCACATGCGCAGATAAATTTCCCGGAACCTTTTCCACCCTCGGTTGTTCTCTTCCCAAGACACAGTAACCGGAGGAAAGACCAATGGAATATGGCATTATCGGCTTGATCGTTCTGATCGCCAATATCTACGCGCTGTTCAAAACATGGACATCGGCCGCGTCGACGGGCGCAAAGCTGGTCTGGACGCTCGCTATCCTGATCCTGCCGGTCCTGGGCTTTATCGCCTGGTTGATCGCAGGCCCCAAAGGCGGCAGCAGCATCAACGTGTAACGCCAGTCCCGGCGAAATCAAAAGGCCACCCCAGGCGAGTGGCCTTTTTTGCGTCAGGGTGCTGAGTCGGCCCAAACACTCATCGGTAAGATCAGACCCCATTGTGTGTCCATCACCGGACCATGGGCGCGAAACCCTGCCTTCTCATAAGCCCGGATTGCGCGGGCATTGTCCGGGTGCGGGTCGGTGGCCACCACAGGCACGCCATCCGCAAACATTTGCGCCAGACTGGCCCGGATGAACCCGCTGCCATGGCCTTTGCCAAGCCATTCGTGTGGACCTATGAACTGGTCAATCCCGCGCGCACCATCTGGAAAGTGCCCGAAATGGTGCTCAAAGTCCCAACCCTTGACCGAGTAGGTCTGCTGGAATGCAAATGGCGCGCCATCGCACAGCACCACGCTCAGCGACAGGCGGCGGTCTTCCAGATCCTCCACATCGAAGACCGGATCCTCATCCCACCATTCCGCCACATGCGACAGGTCGCGCCACGCGGTCAGCATGGGAAGATCAACTAGTGTGGCACGGCGAAAGCTGTAGCGCGTGTCGCTCACGCGTAGACCGTGCTCCATCTTTCCACCAAAGCCTGTTGCAGGCGCTTGGCGGCGCGGTTGTAGGTGCGGGTGCCTTGCGGGCGCTCGCGCTGATCCTCGGGGATCGCTTCGCGCCGGTCTAGATCGGCGCAGAAGATCGTGAAGGCCAGGTCTCGGCCCGACGGCGCGCGCGCATACCCCGCCAGCGTCGACACGAAGTTGAGCGTTCCGGTCTTGGCGACCACTTCGACCGGGTGATCCTCGATCACATTGCCGTCTCGGTCGCGCATCGGAATGTCTTTCATCAAATTGCGCAACCGGCTGCTCGGTCCTGCTGCGACCAGTGCGCGGGTCATGTCCTGAGGCCGGATGCGACTGCCAACGCCCAGGCCGGAGTGATCGACGAAATGCACATTCCGCGCGCCCATCCGGTCACTCATCCATTCCGCCATCGCCGTACCCGATTCGGTTAGGCCCGCCGGTTGCGCGCCCCCCGCTTGGGAGGCCATCAGCCCCATCACTTCCGCCGTCAGATTGGTCGACCAGCGCATCATGCCACGCAAGATATCTTCCAATGGATCGGACGAGTGCTCGACCAGAACCAGCGCCGTGTCCGGCGCGCTCCGTGCATATTCGGGGGAGGGCAGACGAACACCCTGTTCCGCCATCAGTGTCTGGAAGACTTCGGCCATGTAAGCGGCGGGTCGGCGCACCGGAAGCCAGCGCGCCCCGGCATCGCCCAAGGCACCGCGCGCGACGGTCCAGGCGTCGTGGTTTTCGGCGTCCGAATAGGTATAGACCGGCGTGGTCCGTTCCGCGATCTGCATCCGCGCCACCTGCACCGACGGGCGCAATGTGGTCGACCGCGCATCCATCGAAATCGTGTAATCCTCGCCCACCCGTTCCCATTCAAAATGGACCCGATTGAAATTGAGGTTCAGCGCCGAGATGGCCGGGTTATACCCCACATGCGGTAGCTGCGCGGGGTCGATCTGCCAAATCTCGGGCAGGGCGCCCGTGGCCACGCGGAAGCGACCGGTGACCTCACGCACCCCCATTTCGGTCAGTTGGGCACACATGCCAGCCAGGGCGTCGGTGTCAAAAATCGGGTCGCCCGAACCGACAAGCCACAGGTCTCCGTCCAGCCGTCCGTCCGCCAGAACCCCGTCCGAGACGATGCGCGTGCGGAACCTATGCGCGGGGCCGACGCGGTCCAGCGCATAGGCACAGGTCACAGCCTTTGCGACCGAGGCAGGCGGCAGCGGATAGAGGGGGTTCACCACCTCCAGCATCTCGCCTGTTGCGGCATCGGCCACGGCAAATCCGATGCGCCCGCCAAGGTTCGCGTCGCGGATCAGGTCGGTCGCTTCGGGGATGGTACGGATCAGGAAACCGGTCGGGCGCAGCTGCGGTCTGAGAGACCGTTCAGGTGCGGCACCCCACGCGGCGGTCGCGGTGCTTGCAAGAAGCCCGCTGGCAAAGATCCGTCTGTTAATCATGGTGTCGTGTCGTTTGGCAGTTATGCACAGGATACCTTGCCGACCCTCTCACGCTCAAGCCCCTGAAAGGACAGGTTTTCGTGAATATTCCGTTAGGGTTCCCTGACTTGACCTTTCCCGATACGCACCTGTCCATGGATACAAACACCCTCCGCGCGCTTCCCCTGATGCTGCTTGCCATGGCGCTGATCCCGGCGGGCGACGCGGCGGGCAAGCTGCTCACGCAAGCGGGCGTGGCCCCTGTTTTTGTGGCGTGGAGCCGCTTTGCCCTGGGCGCACTGATGATCGCACCTTTCGCCCTCACGGCCCTGTCGCCGCGCCTGTTCGCCGATTGGCGGGTCTGGCTGCGCGCACTCTTCATCGTGGGCGGCATCACCTCGATCCTGACGGCGCTCCGGTCCGAGCCCATCGCAAACGTCTTCGGTGCCTTCTTCGTGGGGCCCATCCTCTCGTGGCTCCTGTCTGTCTGGCTCCTGCGGGAGCCGTTCTCAGCCCTCCGCCTCGGCCTTGTCTGCCTCGGGTTCTTGGGCGTCATCCTCGTGGTCAAACCGGGCTTTGGCATGACGACGGGCACGGGTTTTGCGGTGCTGGCGGGGCTTTTCTATGGCGCCTACCTCGTGATGAGCCGCTGGATCGGGTCCGTCGCGCGCCCCCGCGCACTACTGCTGTCGCAACTGGCCATCGGCGCGCTTGTCCTCTCCCCCCTCGGCCTGACCGCGCTCCCTCCTCTTACACCGCAAATCGCCGGGCTTACCCTGGCCTCTGCCTTCTGCTCCATGGCCGGAAATTTCCTGCTGATCCTCGCCTACAGGCGGGCTGAGGCCAGCCGCATGGCGCCCTTTGTCTACACGCAACTGATCTGGGCCACGCTCTTCGGCGCGCTCATCTTCGGCGACTTGCCTGACGCCATTGCCCTTGCTGGTCTCGCGATTTTGCTGGTCTCGGGCCTTGCGGGGCTGCTCGGCAAACGGGCCTAGCCCCACTCCCCCCGGGCGCGGATCGCACTGCTCGATACATCACGCATCGGCACGTTCAGAAAACACCAGGCCGGGGCCTCAGACCGCCCCAACAGCCGCGCCGCCGAAGCTGGCAATTTCGCTTGCGCATACCGTTGTGCCGCCACGCTGGTCCGCGCCGAGATCCGCTGACCGGGCCGGGCCAGAACGCCAACCGGCACATGCTCCATGATCCAGTCCCAACGCTGCCAACGGTGGAACTGGGCCAGATTGTCGGCCCCCATCAGCCAGACAAACCGCACACCGGGATAAAGCGCCTGCATCTGCGCCAGCGTCTCAGCCGTGTAGCGCGTGCCGATCCGCGCCTCGATATCGGTCGCCAGAACCCGCGGGTGGCGGATTAAGCCCCGCGTCGCCGCCATCCGCCGCTCCAACGGCGCAGGGCCGCGCGCCTTCAGCGGGTTGCCGGGCGATACCAGCCACCACACCCGGTCCAGCCCAAAGCGCTTCAGCGCCTCGCGGCTGACATGCACATGCCCCTCATGCGGCGGATCAAAGGACCCGCCGAACAGGCCAATCACCTGGCCGGGCATCGCAAAGGGCATCTCATGGCGCATCACGCGCGCTCTCCCATGAAAAACGCGCGCCTTGATGGGGCGGCAGGGCGGGGCTGTCAATCAACCACGGCCCACCGCCCCCAAGCTACAACAGCCTGAACGGATCCCGCGTGGGCGGGTCCCCGCTCCGCTGGTGCCGTTTGCGATGATGCGGCGGCAGGCCGACATCGCGCCGCAGATAGTCGGGGATATCGGTATCCTTGGGCTTGATTTGCCCCTCATCCAACGGCCGGATCATCCAGTCCTGGAACCGGCGCAACAGGGTCAGGGGGTTGAAACGTACTTTCGTCTGCATCGGTCTTTCCTTGGTTTGGGAAAGCCGCCGCGCGAAGGGACAGACAGTTTGCGATGGGGGTAGATAAACCGAAGCAAAAAGAAAGGCCGCGTCACGGGCGGCCTTCGGGATGGATTGTCAGAACAACCCGTCTCTTGGCCACGCCCTAGGGGGCTTGCACTGCGCCCGCCGGGCGCATTCCAAAGAGACAAGAGATAGCCATGACAGGCTCCTTCCGGGTTTCGGTAGAGGCCGGATAGCAAAGCCCGACGGCCTCAGTCTACACTTATATTCGGTCAATTTCGGATCGGCGGAAGTTCACCACTTCGGCCGAATTCAGAGTTGAGTAAAGTTCTAGGAAGAAAACGCATCGCCTGTCCGGCGCATTAACGGATGCTTGGGGGCGGGGGCCTAGTGTGCCGTTTCAGGTACTTGGGCAGGTCGGTTTCCGTGCAGTGGATTGAGAGTTTTCTGGGCGATTTCAGTTTGGCGGAGGCTGTGTCCAACGGTTGGCTCAGCATCTTTGTGGCGGTCGAAAGCGCCCTTGTGGCCCTGTTGCTCGTTACCTTTGCCCTCCTGCACGCCAAGATCCGGGCAGCCCGCAAAGCGCAAGGCGCATTGGAGCGCATCGAACGCGCGCTTGATGATGTCTCCGCACACGAAGCTGTCTTCCGCGCTGTGGCGCAGCACGCCAATGATGGCCTTCTGTATCAGGATATGGAGGCGCGCATCATCTGGGCCAACAGCGCCTATTGCCGAACCATGGGATATGAGCTTGAGGAGATCATTGGCCGAAAGCCGCAGGAATTCTGTTTCGCGCCCGAGGACAAGCCATCCGACAAAGAGATCGAGAATTTCCGGTTCAATCCCGACGACGATACATTCAAAACGTTCCACCGCCACCCAAATGTCCGCAAAAACGGCGAACGCTTCTGGCACGAATTCAGCCAGGCATTGGTCGAACCAAGACCGGGGGAGCAGCGCGTTGTTCTGGTCTCACGCGATGTCACGCAACAGGTCCAGCGCGAATCTGAACTAGAAGATGCGAAAACATACCTCACACATGCCGCCGACCATGATGCTTTGACGGGCCTGCTGAACCGCTCGGCCTTTTTGCGACGGGCCGAAGCTGTGTTGAGTCACGAAGACGCAGCAAACCGCCATCTGGGCCTCATTTGCATCGACCTCGACCATTTCAAAGCAATCAATGACAGCAATGGCCATGCCGCCGGTGATCAGATCCTCGTCCATGTCGCCGAGGCGATGAAAGCCGCTGGTGGGCCGGACGCGATCTGTTGCCGGATGGGCGGGGATGAATTCCTCATGGCCATGCCGGGCGTCAGAGATTTCGATGCCCTGCAAATGCTCGCCGATACTCTTCTGGAACGCATCCGGACGCCAATTGACGTGTTCGAGACGACGCTGACCTGCGGCGCCTCTATCGGTCTCGCGCTGAGTGAGGGAGCCCAGATCAGGGCTGAGGATCTCATCAGGTCCGCCGATTTCGCCCTTTATGAGGCCAAGGTGCCCGGCGCCCCCTCAATTGCGCGCTACGACGCCGACCTGCACGAACGGCAGGAAAGCGAGAATGCGATGATGGAAGAATTCGTCGATGCCCTCGACAATGATGAGATCGGCTTTGAACATCAGCCCATCCTTGATGGCCGAACGGGCAAAATCCGCTCCTTTGAAACGCTGGCTCGCTGGACCCGCGCCAATGGCGAACGGGTGCCGCCAGACCGGTTCCTGCCCTTTGCAGCCCGCATAAACCGGATGACGGATGTCGATTTTGCCGCCGTACGCGCCACCGCCTCCCTTGTAGCCGAGCTTGAGGCCCGCGGTCACCGCATCCTGGGCGCCTTCAACACCTCGTCCGAGGCATTGGCCCATCCCGATTTTCTCAGCCGGCTGGAGGAAGAGGCAAAGGCTGCCAATCTGTCCCCCGACCACATGATCGCCGAAGTGCTGGAGACAACGTTTTTCGGCGCAGATACGACCGACAACGTCGCAGCCGCGCGGATCAATCAGCTCCGTGAGAGGGGCTATTCCGTCTACCTCGACGATTTCGGTGTTGGCTATGCGGGCCTCGCCCATCTGGGCCAACTTAACGTCAGCGGCGTGAAGCTCGACCGCAGCCTGATTGCCAATGTCACCACCGAACGCTCGGCCCGCATCATCACCACCTCGATCCTGCGGCTGTGCCACACCCTTGGTGTGGGCACGCTTGCCGAAGGGATCGAAACCCGCGAACAAGCGGATTTCCTGCTCAAACACGGGTGTTACCGTCTGCAAGGCTTCGGCATCGCACGCCCAATGGGACGCGACGCCTTGATCGAAATGGTTGAACGCGGTGCCGAAATTGTCATTCCATCGGAACGTGATCGCGCGGCGGATCTACGCGCGGCAAGCTGACGTCAGGCTATTCGTCCTCGACCTCGATCAGCCCTACCGCGTCTACGGTGATCTCGGCCCCGCTCAACGCAGCGTCCGTGATCCGACCCCAATCGTCCTGCACCACAATTGGCGCCGCCTCATCCACCACACCCCACGGCACGGTCCGCACCATCTCCGGCCCCACGCGCGCCACGTCCGGTGCCACCCGCAGCAGATCAGGCAACAGCAAAACCGCCGCCTTCACCGCCAACAGCAGCCCCACCACAATGGGCCAGGTCTTTCGTCTCGCGTCAGTCATCTCACCGGCTCCCGTCTCACCTGTTCAACACCCGTCTCATACCCCACCGGCGACAAGTCCGCCAAGGCGGTCCCCCCGCCCTTGACACCCCGCCATCCACCCGATTGCCCATCCCGTCCGGCCCGCGTATGCAGGGGCAAATCGAATTCCAATCGGACGGAGCGGACCCATGGCAGCCTATCAATATGTCTACCACATGGACGGTGTCTCAAAGACCTATCCCGGCGGTAAGAAATGCTTTGAAAACATCCGTCTGTCCTTCCTGCCGGGCGTCAAGATCGGCGTCGTCGGCGTCAACGGCGCGGGCAAATCTACGCTGATGAAGATCATGGCGGGCCTCGACCCCGATTTCACGGGTGAGGCCTGGGCCGCTGAAGGCGCGCGCGTCGGTTATCTTCCGCAGGAACCGCAGCTCGATGAAAGCCTCACCGTCCGTGAAAACGTCATGCTGGGTGTCGCCGAGAAAAAGGCCAAGCTCGACCGCTTCAACGAACTCGCCATGAACTATTCCGACGAGACCGCCGATGAAATGGCCGCCCTCCAGGATGAGATCGACTCCAACAACCTTTGGGACCTCGACAGCCAGATCGACGTCGCCATGGAAGCCCTTCGCTGCCCCCCCGATGACGCGCCCGTGGAAACCCTCTCCGGCGGTGAACGTCGCCGCGTCGCCCTCTGCAAACTCCTCCTCGAAGCGCCCGACATGCTGCTCCTGGACGAGCCCACCAACCACCTCGACGCCGAAACCATCGCCTGGCTCCAGCAGCACCTGATCGACTACAAGGGCACCATCCTGATCGTCACCCACGACCGCTATTTCCTCGACGACATCACCGGCTGGATCCTCGAATTGGACCGTGGCCGCGGCATCCCCTACGAGGGCAACTACTCCGCCTGGCTCGAACAAAAGGCCAAGCGCCTCGAACAGGAAGCGCGCGAGGATAAATCCCGCCAGAAAACGCTCGAACGCGAACTTGAATGGATCCGCCAGGGCGCCAAGGCCCGCCAGGCCAAGCAAAAGGCCCGGATCAACGCGTACGAGGATCTGGCCAGTCAGTCCGAGCGCGAAAAACTCTCCCGCGCCCAGATCGTCATACCCAACGGCCCGCGCCTCGGCTCCAAGGTGATCGAGGTCAACAACCTCAAAAAGGGCTATGGCGACCGCCTCCTGATCGAAGACCTCACCTTCGCGCTGCCCCCCGGCGGCATCGTCGGCGTCATCGGCCCCAACGGCGCAGGCAAATCCACGCTCTTCCGGATGCTCACCGGCCAGGAACAACCCGACGACGGCACGCTGGAATACGGCGACACCGTCGACCTCTCCTACGTCGACCAATCCCGCGATGCCCTCTCCCCCGACGCCACCGTCTGGGAAGAAATCACCGGCGGCGCGGAAATCATCCAACTGGGCGACGCCCAAATCAACTCCCGCGCCTATTGCTCCACCTTCAACTTCAAGGGCGGCGATCAGCAGAAAAAGGTCGGCCTCCTCTCCGGCGGCGAACGCAACCGCGTTCACATGGCGAAACTGCTGAAATCCGGCGGCAACGTCCTCCTCCTCGACGAGCCCACCAACGACCTCGACGTCGAAACCCTCCGCGCCCTCGAAGACGCTTTGTCCGACTTCGCCGGCTGCGCAGTCATCATCTCCCACGACCGCTTTTTCCTCGACCGGTTGTGCACGCACATTCTGGCGTTTGAGGGCGAGGCCCACGTCGAATGGTTCGAGGGCGACTTTTCCGCCTATGAAGAAGACAAGAAGCGGAGATTGGGACCGGATGCGTTGGAGCCGAAGCGGCTGAAGCACAAGAAGTTTGTGAGGTAGTGCCGAAGAGTACTAATCGCTGAATAAATCTACGTATGGTGTATATCGAAACACTCGATTTCTCTTCTGCCCGGTCACCTCTTCAACGAGTTCAAGTTGCATGAACCTGTCTGTTAGATTGTTGGCCGCTTGCGGTGTGATTTCGAGGAACTCAGCCACGCCAGAAACGTTGAAGATGGGCCTTTGGTACATGGATTCTAACAGCTTCAAACCATTGGCAGCGCCGCGGCCGAGGTTTTCGATTAATCGACCCCTATGGTCTTCACGCATTTGAACGATTTGCCTCGCCGTTTCCGTCGCTTCGTTAGCAACCTCGGCGACCCCTTCGAGGAAGAATTTTAGCCACATCTCCCAGTCGGCGTGTGTTCGCGTCGCTTGAAGTAAGTCGTAGTACCTTGCGCGGTTGCGTTTTAGATAATGAGACAAATATAGCACCGGACGTTGGAGCGCAGTCTTTTCGCACAAGATGAATGTTATCAACAATCGTCCCATCCTTCCGTTGCCATCCAAGAACGGGTGCAGCGTTTCAAAATGAGCGTGAATCAGCCCAATCCGAATGAGCAACGGTAGATCATCGGCTGCGTGGATGTATTCTTCCAAAGATCCCAAGAGTTTCTGGAGTTCGCTTGGTGGGGGAGGGACAAAGGTGGCATTCTTGATTGATCCGCCTGGCGACCCAATCCAGTTTTGGCTAGTTCGAAATTGACCGGGGGTCGCGTGTTGACCTCGAACGCCCTGCATGAGCCGCTCGTGGATTTCTCGCATCAATCTAAGCGATACCGGCAGGTCGACTAGACGATGTAACCCGTGGTTCATCGCGGCGACGTAGTTGAGGATTTCATCTGTGTCGTCGGGTCGGGTGGGGTCGAAGATCTGAGCTTCAACTTCCAGGATATCACCGAGCGAGGCTTGGGTGCCCTCGATTTGCGACGAGAGCACAGCTTCTTTCCGCACGTACATGAAAACGAATAGATCGGGGTTGGGCAGTGATTGAACCGAACCATCCAGCCTTCCTAAGGCGCGATCGGCCTTCGAAAGTAGTACTTGAAGTTCATCGTCGAAGTAGACTGGAGGAGATGGAGGAAGGTCATGCGGCACAAAAGCATGGTAACCTTCTAGCTGTTTTACAATCGTGCCAGAAGATCGTTCGAAGCTTATGGGCATGGTTGGTCTCCACAATGTCACTTTGGTTGAATACTTCTCACGCCCTCGTTTCTTATTCAATCATCAGTTTAATAAGAGGCCGCTTCCGATCACTTATGAATCGTTGGTTGAGCAAGAGGTCGAACTTCGTCGTGAGTCCGCTTCCAGCATCTGACATGTTTCACTTTCATCCCATTTGCCCATTTCCAAATCCGTACGTACACATCCCCCATGCGCATCCTCACCCCACTCCTCCTCGCCTTAACCCTCACCCACCCGTCCCAAGCCGACGAAACCCCCACCATCGCCGACATCAACGCCCTGAACGAAGCGCTCCAGATCCTCCTCACCGACCCCGAAGACACCTTCGCGAACCCAGATGGCACGCTGCCCGACCTCACCATCTCCCTCCGCGCGCAAGCCGGCCAATGGACCACCGACGACGCGCCCCTCACCGATGGCCGCCTCTCTCTCCCCGTCGACACAACAATCGCCCTGCAAATCATGGCGATGGACCTGATCTACGAGATGTCGTTCCCCGACCTCGAACTGGATTTCGAGGCCATCCCCGGCCGTCTGGAGGTCGTCTACATTCGCTTCGCCCAGACCGGCCAATATGCCGGAAACTGCGCCTACACCTGCGGCTCCGCAGGCGCGCCGCTGGTGTTTGACGTGCATGATTGAGGCGCAACCCACCCGAAAAACGGCTGGCAAATGCTTACCAAACCCTGAACAAAACTCTCTCATTTCAAACAAAAACAACCACTTAACCTTCGGTTGCAACCTTGAAACCCCCTCGGCACCTCTCCGCCGATTAGTCTCAATTCTCTTGCCTTTCGCCGCGATCCGCCCCATATGAGCCTCGCGACCGTTACCGCATCTCGTCCGCTGTCTCCTCTACCAAGGCCTCAGTCTCGATCTGCTACCCAACTGACGCCATGCCGCCGCACGCACGCGGGCGGGTTTAATACTTAGGAGATACACAGATGGCCAACGGCACTGTGAAATGGTTCAACACCACCAAAGGCTTCGGCTTCATCGCACCGGAAGAAGGCGGCAAGGACGTGTTCGTGCACATCTCTGCTGTTGAGCGTTCCGGCCTGACCGGCCTCGCCGACAACCAGAAGGTCACCTACGACCTGGAAGCCGGCCGTGATGGCCGCGAGAGCGCGGTTAACCTGACGCTCGTCTGAGCCACTCGCTCAACGCGAAAAACGAATGGCGCGCCCGGTCCCGGACGCGCCTTTTTTCTTGTCCGATGGTTGGCGCAAGATCCGTTCAGTTGAACGCAGTTTTGCGAAAAAACCCGCTCAGCTGAACGCATATGCGTTCAGAGGATCAGTCTTCCAGAACGAACGTGACCTTCAGGCTCACGCGGTATTCGTCGATCTTTCCGTCCTTCACGGTCACCTTCTGGTCCTGCACCCACGCGCCCTGCACGCCCTTCAGCGTCTTGCAGGCGCGGTCGATTCCCTTCTCGGTGGCATCCTCGAAGCTCTTGTTCGATGAGGCGATAATTTCGGTTACGCGAGCTACGCTCATGTCTCTCTCTCCCTTGGTCGTTTTCCGGGGGATTCGAGGCCCCCACACATCCAACCATAGCATGCATGCGCCAATTCCCGCGCAATCGTGCGCGGATCGGCCATTCTCCGCCAAGCGCTTGAAAATAAGGGAGGATGCTGCCTGCGATATCCAATATCAGCGCGCCGATATTGCGTGGCGGAGGCGGTCAGGTTGAGGCTGAGGCCATTCGAAACGCAACCCATTGGATCATAGACATGAAACGCCCCGCACAACCCCGCCGCCCCGCCAATCCTATTCCAGGCCGCCCCGCGCCAACGCCCTTCAAGTTCACCGATTGGGCCGCCATCTGAAGCCGCGCACACGTCGTGACACATGGCTGTCAAGTCGGTGTAACACCCACAGACTTGTTAACCTCTTTCACCTATATTGAAACGTGAAAGGAGCCGCGCCATGACACCGCGACACACACCGCCGAAGCAGCAACGCAAGCCGCGTCCCACACCGTTCCGCTTTACGGATTGGGCAGCAATTTAAGGCGTTTAGCTAGTAGACGGGTCCGAAGCCCGGACTTTCCCCGCGACCGCTCGGGCGTCGCGTTCCATATTGGATTTGTTGCTCGACGATCCCGTCAGAAACGGACGGAGATCAACAAGGCGACGGCAGAAATCATTGCCACCCAAAGTGTGAAAATCATCGCCATGCGGCCAAAAAGCAGCCATTCGCGCACATCGTCATCGTCACTGAGACGCTCAATCGACGTGCCCTGGATCATCTTGTCCATGCGAGACTTCATCTTTTCTTCCATGCTGGCCATGTCGTGCCTCCAAATACCGCGGTTGCTCAAACCTTAGGGCGTGTTCCTTCTGTTTCCAGCCCAAAGCCGCGATCTTTCGCGTTGCTTGCCCACCGTTCTCCGCTAACCTGAAATCAATTCACCCGCATAGGAGCCCTTTGAACCATGCGTAAGTTCTTCACCGCCTTGGTTGTCGTCGCCACCTCGATGTCCTTCGGTCACGCCGCCCAGGCACAAGATGCCCGCGAAACGGAATTCGTTATGGGTTTGATGGAGCAGATGAACCGGCTTTCCGTGACCTTCAATCGCGAAGTGTGCGGGTTTGTTTTGCAAGACAATGAAGGCAATTATTCGTCGACGAAGGCGTCCTGGGGCGGGGAGGCAAGCTGCGCATCCATGCCGCTTGAGCCCGGCATGCGCGCGGTTTCGTCGTGGCACACCCATGCGGCATGGGGCCTCGGATACGATGGCGAAGTGCCGTCGATCCAGGACGTGGAAGGCGATATGCGCTTTGGCGTGAACGGATGGGTTGGCACGCCGGGTGGTCGCCTTTGGTATGTCAACGGCACAACTGGATCGATGACACAGGTCTGCGGGCGTGGATGCCTCCCAGAAGACCCGAACTTCTTCCCCGAAGAGCATGGACCCGTGGCCGAGACCTATTCGCTCGACGGGCTTTATGCACGGTTCGGGCGGTCGCGCTGAGGCGTTTGTGCACGCGTGCACAGGATCCTTTAGTATCTGACAAGACACGAAAAAGCTGACCTTGTTTACCTTTCGGTAACCAAGATCAGCCGTTGCGCTCTATTCCGCTGCGTCGAGATATTCCTCAACCGGAGGGCAGGTGCAGACAAGGTTCCGGTCACCCGCCACATTGTCCACGCGGTTGACCGGCGGCCAGTACTTGTCCACGCGGAACGCACCGGGTGGGAAGCAGCCTTGCTCGCGGCTATAGGCACGGTCCCAGTCGCGGATTAGATCCTCCATCGTGTGGGGGGCATGGTGCAGCGGGCTGGCCTCAGCCGCCATATCGCCGGCCTCAATCTCTGCGATTTCGGCACGGATGGCCTGCATGGCGGTGATGAAGCGGTCCAGCTCGGCCTTCGTTTCAGACTCCGTCGGCTCCACCATTAGCGTTCCCGCAACCGGCCAGCTCATCGTGGGCGCGTGGAAGCCATGGTCCATCAGGCGTTTGGCGATGTCGTCGACCGTCACCCCAACCTCGGCAAAGGGACGAGTGTCCAGGATGCATTCGTGCGCCACGCGACCCGTACTGCCTTTGAAGAGGATGTCATACTCCCGCTCCAACCGCTTCGCGATGTAGTTGCCGTTCAAGATGGCGACTTTGGTGGCCTGGGTGATACCTTCACCGCCCATCAGATGAATATAGGCGTATGAAATCGGCAGGATCGACGCAGAGCCATACGGTGCCGCGCTGACCGGCCCCTCGGACCCGCCGCTTTCGGGGTGACCGGGCAAATACGGGGCCAGATGGCCCTTCACGCCAATGGGCCCCATGCCCGGCCCGCCCCCGCCATGGGGAATGCAGAAGGTCTTGTGCAGGTTGAGGTGGCTCACGTCCGAGCCCAGATCGCGGGGCTTTGACAGGCCCACCATCGCGTTCAGGTTGGCCCCATCGAGATAGACCTGCCCGCCGAAGGCGTGTGTGATATCGCAGACCTCGCGCACCGTCTCCTCAAACACGCCATGGGTGGAGGGATAGGTGATCATGCAGGCGGCAAGGTTTTCGCCCGCGGCCTCAGCCTTGGCGCGAAAATCCTCCAGGTCGATATCGCCATTCTCTGCCGCCTTCACCACGACAACCTGCATCCCTGCCATCTGGGCGGAGGCCGGGTTGGTGCCATGGGCAGACAGCGGGATCAGGCAGATATTGCGGTGCCCGTCGCCGTTTGCGCGATGGTAGGCGGCGATGGTCAGGAGGCCCGCATATTCGCCCTGCGCGCCTGAATTGGGCTGCATCGACATGGCATCATACCCGGTGATGTCGCAGAGTTTGGCCGACAGATCCTCCAGCATTTCGGCATAGCCTTCGGCCTGATCGGCGGGTGCAAAGGGATGCAGGCCGCCGAATTCGGGCCAGGTGATCGGCATCATCTCCACGGCGGCGTTCAGCTTCATGGTGCAGGAGCCAAGCGGGATCATGGCGCGGTCCAGCGCCAGGTCGCGGTCGCTGAGGCGACGCATGTAGCGCATCATCTCGGACTCGGCGCGGTTCATGTGGAAGATCGGATGCGTCAGATAATCAGACGTCCGCAGCAGCGCCTCGGGGATGGCTGGTGTCTTGCTGGCCGGGGCCACCAGAACGCCAAAGGCGCGGCAGACGGCTTCGATATGGGCATCGGTCGTCGTCTCATCCACGCTGACGCCGATGCGGTCGCTGCCCACGTCGCGCAGGTTGATGCCACGGGCCACAGCGGCGGCCATGATGCGCGATTGCTTGTCGCCGACATGAACGGTGAGCGTGTCGAAGAAGTTGGCATTATCGGGCGCGTAGCCGCCCGCCTTAAGGGAGGCGGCCAATCGCGCAGCGCGCAGATGCACACGCTCGGCAATGGCCCGCAGACCTTGCGGCCCGTGGAACACTGCATAGAAGCTGGCCATTACAGCCAGAAGGGCCTGCGCCGTGCAGACATTGGACGTCGCCTTTTCACGGCGGATATGCTGCTCGCGGGTTTGCAGGGACAAGCGGAATGCCTTGTGTCCGTGGCTGTCCACACTGACCCCCACGATCCGGCCGGGCATGTTGCGCTTGTAGGCGTCGCGGCAGGCCATGAACGCGGCGTGCGGGCCGCCATAACCAAGAGGCACCCCAAAGCGCTGTGCCGACCCGATGGCAATATCCGCATCAAGCGCGCCGGGTTCCTTCAGCAGGGTCAATGCCAGCAGATCTGTCGCAAGGATCGCAAGCGCCTTTGCCCCGTGAAGGGCCGCGATTTGCGGGCCGGGATCGGTCAGTTCGCCGTAGGTGCCGGGGTACTGGAAGATCGCGGCAAAGACGGCTTCGGGATCGAGTGTTTCAGTGGCGCCGACAATCACTTTGATACCAAGCGGGGCGGCGCGTGTTTCGATCACCGCGATGGTCTGTGGGTGGCAGGCCTGATCCACGAAGAAGCCGTCCGCCTTGGATTTTGCGACGCGTTTGGCCATGACCATCGCCTCGGCCGCCGCCGTGGCTTCATCGAGCAGCGAGGCATTGGCGACCGGCAGGCCGGTCAGATCCGCCACCATGGTCTGGAAGTTCAACAGCGCCTCAAGCCGGCCCTGCGCAATCTCGGGCTGGTAGGGCGTATAGGCCGTGTACCAGGCCGGATTTTCCAGCACGTTGCGCTGGATCGCGGGGGGTGTATGGGTGTTGTAGTAGCCTTGGCCGATCATCGAAGTCATCGGCTTGTTTTTTGCCGCCAGGCCGCGCATGTGGTCGAGCAGCTCCGCCTCGGACATAGCCGGCCAGTCCAGCGGCGCATCCTGCCGGATCGAGGCAGGGACTGTGTCGTCAATCAGCGCATCAAGGCTACTCGCGCCGACCGCCTGCAACATATCCTCCATCTCGGCGGGCGCAGGGCCAATATGGCGGCGGTTGGCGAAATCAGTCGGATCGTAGTCGGTGGTCGTCCAGGGCATGTGCTGCTCCAAAAAATCTTCTAGAAGATTTGTCTTTGTGCGAATTTTCCTACGAAAATTCGGTTCTAATCGCTGATATGATCTTTGTATTCGTCCTCGGTCATGAAGTCGTCGAGGGCGGACGGATCTTCGACCTTGATCTTGAAAAACCAGGCCTCGCCGGTCGGGTCCTCGTTCACCAAAGCCGGATTGTCGACGAGCGTGTCGTTCACCTCGACGATCTCGCCATCGAGCGGGGCCGTGATGTCAGAGGCCGCCTTGACCGATTCAATCACCACGATTTCGTCGCCCTTGGCGACCTGCGTCTCAAGCTCTGGCAATTCCACAAAGACGACATCGCCCAATTGCTCGGCAGCGTGTGGGGTGATGCCCACGGTGATCGTGTCGCCATCGGTCAGCAGCCATTCATGGTCTTCGGTGAATTTCATTTGGGACTCCGTTTGTAGCCGTTTGGGGTAAAGGGCAGGGTGGTTTGGCTGACAGGCAGGCGCTTGCCGCGGACCTCACCCCATAGGGGGGCGTCGGGGGCCGTGTTGGCGTCGATCAGGGCGAGGGCCATGGGCGCGCCGAGGGTGGGGCCAAACCCGCCAGACGTGACGATTCCGATGGGGGTTGTGGCATCCGTGCTGTCGAAGATCTCAACACCGGTGCGCATGGGCGCACGGCCCTCGGGCAGGAGGCCCGCGCGGCGGCGGGCAGGGCCGTGCGCAATCTGGCCAAGGATTGTATCCGCCCCGGGGAAGCTACCGGCGCGGTCGCCGCCTGCGCGGCGCACCTTGGTGATGGCCCAGGCCTGGCCCGCTTCGATCGGGCTGATATCTTCGGACATCTCTTGCCCATAAAGCGGCAACCCGGCCTCAAGCCGTAGGCTGTCGCGCGCGCCAAGGCCGATGGGTTCTACGTGATCGTCGGCCAGCAAAGCCCGTGCGAAGTCCTCGGCCACGTCTTCCGGCACCGAAACCTCAAACCCATCCTCGCCGGTATATCCGGAGCGGCTGATCCAAAGCTCAGCCCCGTTCCAAATGTGGCGTTGGCTGTCCATGAACCGCATATCCGAAACGGCTGGGACAAGCGAGGACAGGGCGCTTTCGGCCTTGGGCCCTTGCAGCGCAAGAAGCGCTCGGCCGGTGATCTCTTCCACCCCGTCGATATGGGCGCGCAGATGGGCGATATCGGCATCGCGACAGGCGGCGTTGACCACCAGGAACAGCCCATCGGGCACGCGGGCGATCATAAGATCGTCCAGCACGCCGCCGGTATCAGTTGTGAAGAAACCGTATCGCTGCCGACCCTCGGCCAGACCAATGACATCCACCGGTACAAGCGCTTCAAGCGCCGCCGCCGTGTCGGCCGGCAACATAACTTGGCCCATATGCGACACGTCGAACAGACCCGCATTCTCGCGCGTCCATTTGTGCTCGCCCATCACACCCAGGCTGTATTGCACAGGCATCGACCAGCCCGCGAAGGGCACGAACTTTGCACCAAGCGCTTCATGCAGCGCGGCCAGTGGCAAAGCCTTCGGATTGCAAACCCCGTCCATTTTGTCCCTTCTCCGGGACGAAACGCCCGGCATCACCTGCACACCGCGAACGGTGCGAAACGATGCCCCCTCTGTCCTTTGGCCTGAGATCGTTATCCCTTCGGCGGAGGGCGAAACCCTCACTCTCCAGAGTATGTGCGTGCCACCACAGGTCCTTTTGCCTGAGAGATTACCGGGGCGGTTGCTCCTTCGGCCCACGGGCACGCGACTTACGCGCCCGAGCGTCTCCCTGTAGTTGCATGCGAAAGCATACCTCCACTTTTTGCAGGATCAAGAGGGATTGATAGACTGCTTCAATTGCCCCATTGGAAATGCATGAGTGATCCATATTTCTTTGGCTATGGCAGCCTGGTGAATCGTCTGACCCATGCGTACCCGGACGCTGCAAAAGCCCGTGTGAAGGGCTGGCGCAGGGCCTGGCAAGGCACGCGTCTGCGTGAGGTCGCGTTCCTTACGGCGGTGCCCGATTCGCGGAGTGAAATCGCGGGTCTGATCGCAGCTGTGCCGGGTGCCGATTGGGCGGCGCTGGACGAACGCGAACGCGCCTATGCCCGCCACCCGGTCGTGCCTTTTGGCCATGGCAAACCGGTGGAGCCGATGGTGCAGATTTACGCCGTTGAACCAACGCATGCCGACATTGGTGAACACCCGATCCTCCTGAGTTATCTGGATACGGTCATTCAAGGCTATCTGGCCGAATTCGGTGAAGCTGGGGCAGTGGGTTTCTTCAATACGACAACGGGTTGGCACCTGCCGATCCACGATGACAGGGACGATCCGATTTATCCGCGTGCGACAGTTTTGTCGGCGGAGGAACGGGCGTTTGTTGACGAAAACCTGCGCAGGGTTCGTTAGGCCACTGGCCAGACGCCGATTTCCTGCAAAAAACGCTCTGACAGGGCCAGTCTCGCGTCCCGGATCGATATCCATGTGGGGCCATTCAGGTAGAGCGCGAAGACGACCGGCGCCGTGTCGGCGCGGGTCACAAAGCCCACATACCACCCCTCGGCCCCGCCCCCCAAATACCCGAAGCCGCCGCCGGTCTTGCCATGCAAGGTGATGTCACCGCGCTGCTCGGCGCGGGCGGCTTCCATCAGGGCGCCGCGGGCCGCATCCGAGATCCCGAGAGAGCCCTGAAGCATTTCGGTGAGGAAGGTCACCTGTTCGCGCACGGATATCTGAAGTGCACCGCTCAGCCAGAAATCATCGCTGCCGTTGGGAAGCGTGGCATTGCCATAGGACCAGTCCGCAAGGAGGCTTCGGTAGGTTTCATCCCCCACCTCCAACGCGATATCGCGAAAATACCAAACGGCTGAAGCGCGGAACGCGCTGCGCAGGCTGTGATCGCGCTGCCATTCCTCGGGCCACCAGCGCAGGGCCGGCCTGCGGGACGGGTCCCATTCGCGGGTCGCATCAAGCGACGCCTCTACGCCGGTCTCCAGCGCAATCAGCAGGTTGGGAATCTTGAACGTCGAATAGGGCCTGCGCCGCGTATCGAGGTCGCTGCCCTCCAAAATCCAGTCCCGACCGTTGGAAAGATCGACGGCAAGAAAGGCCACACTCTCCGGAAGGTCAGGCGAACGGGGCAGGGTGGTTGTTGTTTGCGCGGCTGCAGGCAGTGCCATGGCCGCCCCACAGGCCGCAGCCCCTAAGATGATGGCGCGGCGCCGCGGGCGCGGGGTTGTCACAGGGTCATGTGCCGTGCACGCGCCCCGCGCTCGATGGCGGCCGCGTGCAGCCGGTCGATATTGAGGGCATGGCGCAGCTCTTCCAGGTACCGCAGCTCGGCCTGCGCAATCGCGCCATCGGCTGCGGCCACGTCGCAGGCCAGGGCATATGCTGTTTCATAAAGCGGCTCCGGCAGGTCCTCTTTGACGAGGCCGAATAGGGCATCGAGGCCGTCTTCTTCCTCAAACAGATCAAAGACGACATTCGCGATCCGCCGCATGCGGTCCGCGTCGTAGCTGCCGAATACGGGCAGAAAGTTCACGATCTGCTCGATCGACAATAGTTCCGACGTGCGGATCGTCGCATCGGATACCGAAATCCCGACCATAACGGCCACCAAAGAATCTTCGGGGGTGAAGGAATGATCAGTCATTTCGCGCGCTCCGTTTCCAGCCTTGGCAACATTTATTGACGCCACCGGCAGTAAACAATAGGTGCCTGCCATCCCATGGGTCTTCAGGACAGATGATATGAGCGATTTGCGTGACGTTGCGATGAATTCCAAGGCTTGGGCCTTTGAAGAGGCGCGCCGCGTGCTGGATCGTTACAAGGATGGTCCGCCCGAAAAGGGTTATGTGCTGTTCGAGACGGGTTATGGGCCAAGCGGCTTGCCCCACATCGGGACATTTGGTGAGGTTTTGCGCACGACCATGGTGCGCCGCGCGTTTGAGGTGATCTCGGATATTCCAACGAAGCTGATCTCGTTCTCCGACGATATGGACGGGATGCGGAAGGTGCCCGGCAATGTGCCGAACCAGGAGGCTTTGGCGGAGCATCTGCAAAAGCCGCTGACGAGTGTGCCAGATCCTTTCGGCACCCACGACAGCTTTGGCGCGCACAACAACGCGATGCTGCGCCGGTTCCTCGACACGTTCGGGTTCGAGTACGAGTTCATCAGCGCGACCGAATTCTACAAGACCGGAAAGTTCGATGAGACACTGAAGCGGGCGGTCGAGCGGTATGACGACATCATGAAGGTGATGTTGAAGTCCCTGCGCGAGGAACGTCAGCAGACCTACTCGATCTTCCTGCCGATCCACCCCGAGACAGGCCGCGTGCTGTACGTGCCGATGAAAGAGGTCAACGCGACCGATTACACCGTCACCTTCGATGACGAGGACGGGCGTGAGTGGACGTTGCCGGTGACGGGCGGCAACGTGAAGCTGCAATGGAAGCCTGATTTTGGCGCGCGGTGGGCGGCCCTTGGCGTCGATTTCGAGATGTATGGCAAGGACCATTCGACGAACACGCCGATCTACAGCCGCATCTGTGAAATCCTCGGGACGCCTGCGCCGGTGACGTATAACTACGAGCTGTTCCTCGACGAAAACGGGCAGAAGATCTCAAAATCGTCGGGCAACGGGATCAGCATTGATGAATGGCTGAGCTATGCCTCTTCCGAGAGCCTGTCGTACTTCATGTTCGGCAAGCCGAAGACGGCCAAGCGGCTCTACTTCGATGTCATCCCTAAGGCAGTGGACGAATATCACCAGCAATTGCGGGCCTATGCGGGGCAAGATACCGCGCAGCGACTTGCGAACCCGGTCTTCCACATCCATGGGCATAATGTGCCAGCCTCGACGATGGTGGTGCCTTTTGCGATGCTCCTGAATTTGGTGAGTGTCTCGGCGGCAGAGGAAAAAGAGAAACTCTGGGGCTTCATCAACCGTTATGCGCCTGATGCGTCACCCGAAAAGAACCCCGATCTGGATCAGGCGGCGGGCTTCGCGATCCGTTACTACAATGATTTTGTCAAACCCACGCGGGTCTTCCGCGCACCGACCGACCAAGAGCGTGGTGCGATGGAGGAGCTGATTGCTTGCCTTGGCGATGCCGACAAGGCGCTGGACGTGATCGCGCGCAAGAACGCGGCTGAAGGCAAGGATATGCCCTTGCCTGAGGTGAACTGGCAGGATGATGAATTCCTGCAGAGTATTGTCTTCGCGATCGGCAAGAAACACGGCTTCGACCCGCTGCGGGCTTGGTTCTCGGGGCTTTATGAGGTGCTGATGGGGGCCTCGCAGGGGCCACGGTTCGGCGGGTTCATCGCGCTTTATGGGATCGACGAGACAAAGGCTCTGATCCGCGATGGGCTGGACGGAAAACTTTTGGGCTGAAACTTTTGCCGCACGGGCTACGTGTCTTTGGGCAATGGAGTGATATGTCCAAGGGAGAAGCCACATGCTTCGTGCCATCGCCGTTTCTATTTTCCTCGCACTCAGCCTTGCCGTTGTGGCCAATGCCCTCGCGTTGCGTCCGGCGCAAGCGCAAGAGGTTTTGCCACCCGATCCGGACATCGAGGCCGTCATAGGTGGTCAGTTCGACGCGTTCCGTGCGGAGGATGTGCAGGAGGCGTGGCAGTTCGCGAGCCCCAATATTCAAGGGCTGTTCGGCAGCCCGGAGCGGTTCGGGACGATGGTGCGGCAGGGGTATCCGATGGTTTGGAACCCCGGCGAAGTCAATTTCATCGACCTGCAGCAGTTGGGTGGATTAATTGTGCAGCGGGTTGAGGTGATCGATCAGAATGGCATGTTGCACTATCTGGGATATGCCATGATCGAGACCGAAAATGGCTGGCGGATCAACGGCGTGCAGGTCTTGGACGCCCCGACCTTCGGGGCCTGACGCACGGCAGGGAGACGCTCGGCTAGCGCCCTCGCCCCTCCCGCCGTCCCGTATCACTCCCCCGCGACAGTCACTCAACTTTTTAGCGGTCCGTTAACGCCCGCTTAACCCTTCGGGCGTAATGATGGCGGGGCAATCCAAGGCACGTGGCTGTCCCAGTCAGCCGGCTTTGGGCCGTTTACAGACATTGCAAACAACCGAGGTGACCGTTTCAGGCGCCTCGGTTGCCCCTGTCCGGTCGATGGATGACACGCGATGCGGGCTTGGCCGATGCCGACCCCCGCGCGAACGAAGGGGTATGACATGAACCAGGTGATCACGGACGGCCTTATCCTGATGCCGCCGCCATTTTCCGACGGCCTTGGCGTCTGGTCGCGCCAGGATGGCACGCCGGGCAGCGATACATGGGCCACAGCACCCAATGCCGCGCTGGTCGCAGCCGATGCCGATTTCGGCGATTGCCTTGAAATCCTCAAGGCGGAGGCCACAACCCGCATCCGCTACATGTCGGAAACGCCAATTATTCCGGGCACTTACTTGCGCGTCTCTGCCCGGGTCAAAGTGCTGTCTGGCAACCTTCCCGATGTGCGCATCGGTGCTTGGCCGGGCAACGCGTCCAACAACTACGTCTCGGGCCTTGATGAATTCGGACCCTCTGTCGACATCACGTCTTACGGCTCGATCGTGACCGTGACTGCCATCCTGGGCACCGGCGATCGGGGCGGGGTGGATATGGCGTGGGGCACTGCGCCCACTTATGCGCATGTTGGCCTGGACCTGACCGGACCAAATGGCGGGCAGGTGCGCATTGAATCCATCACCGTCGAAGATGTGACATCCGTTTTCCATCGCAAGCTGATGGATTGGGTCGACATCCGCGACTATGGCGCGGTGGGTGATGGCACCACCGACGACCGCGCCGCCATTGCAGCCGCTGACGCCGCCGCCAATGGGCGCGAAGTGTTGGTGCCGGCGGGTGATTATTACATCGGCTCCAACGTCACCTTCACCAACCCGGCCCGTTTTGAAGGGCGCATCGTGGCACCCGATACAGTCCGCGTGGCCCTTGATCAGAACTTTGATCTGGATGGCTATGCCGAGTGTTTCGGGGATGAGGTTCTTGGCCTCAAGAAAGGCCTTCAGCAGCTGTTCAACCAGTCGGAATTCGAGGCGTTCGACCTGTGCGGGCGTCGCATCACGCTTGATGAACCGCTCGACATTCAGGGCGTCGTTGGCAACCGCAACACCTATGCGAACCGCCGCGTGATCCGAAACGGTCAGTTCGTGGCGGCCTCGTCCAGCAATTGGCAGGACGAAGTGAACACACGCTCGGGCGCCTGGTCGTCGTCGAACCCGTTCGAGATCACGGGTGTGTCGAACGCGGACTCGATCCCCGTCGGCTCGCTGGTGACGGCGCCGCAAGGCGTGGGGCGCGAGGTCTACGTGGCCGCCACCAATGCCGCGCAAAGCAAGATCACCCTGTCATCGCCGCTGTGCGCCGCGCCATCGAACCAGACGTATACGTTCACCCGGTTCAAATACATGCTCGACTTCATCGGCTGGCTAAACCTGCAGCGTTTCATCATCTCGGACGTGGAATTCCTGGGCGGTGGGCTGTGTTCGGCGATCATGCTGCCGCTCGACGGTCTGGTCTTCCAGATCCAGGATTGCTTCTTCACCGGGCCCAAGGACCGGGCTATCACCAGTGCGGACGAAGGCTGCCAGGGCATGCAGATTGACCGCTGCCAGTTCCTGTCGAACGAGCAGACGTTGAACGTGCCGGACCGTAAGTCGATCTGCTTCAACATCAACTCGTCCGACTGCAAGATCCGCGATAACCGGGCTAACAAGTTCCTGCACTTCGGTGTCATCTCCGGCTCGGGCAATATCATCACCGGCAACCACTTCTTCCAGGGTGACGGGATCGTGGAAGGCGTACGCTCCCCCGGTCTGGTGATCGCGGATGCCAATGCGAAGATGACGTTCCATGGTAACTACGTCGACAATTGCTACATCGAATGGACGAACGAGAAAGATCCGACGCCTGACTTTACCGGCGGCCTGTCGTTCCACGGCCTGTCTGTGCAGGGCAATATCTTCTTTGCCACCAACACGGCGCCTTGGATGCGGTTCATTGCGATCAAACCCTTTGGTGATGACCACTTCATCAATGGCCTCTCGATCACCGGCAACCTGTTCAAGAAAACGAACGGGGCGCAGTTGGAACAGGTTGAGGGCGTTGACGACAGCATTGCGCCTTTGGACCTGAACCGCACAGCCGATCTGCAATTCGACAGCAATACGTTCCATGGCATTGTGAAGCGTACAGAAAACCCCTGCTATATCCGCGCGACCGAGAACACGGCGACCCAGACCTGGGTGGTCGATATGTCGGGCTACACACCCTTTGGTGCACCGGTGAAATACGGCCTGTCGGTGCAGCCCGATGGCCCGGTTCGCAATGGATCGAACGTGGCCCAGTTCGAGGCGCCGTGGACGCAAGGGTTCCAGGGCACCGGCGGCACAAGCTTGCGGATCGGATGGTCACAAGCCCTGCGTGGTTCGGTCTTTGTGACGGCGCGCTGCGACAACTGACGCGGCCAATGGGCCGACGATGAAGGGGCTGGAGGCCCCCGGACCAATCGCTTCTGGTCCGGGGGCTTTCCCTTGCCGATCCGGCGCGCTAGGTGGCAGCGAAAGGGAATAAAATGCTGCCTGTAGAAGACGTCCAAACCTATCCGCGCCCCCCCGCACTGGAACCGGCCGGGCACAGGCTGCGCGCCATCTTTGCAGGGCTGCCGGTGGCCGATACCGATGCAGGGTTTCGCGTGCTGGAGACGCATCACGCCCCCACATATTACATCCCGCCGACCGACGTGGTGATGTCGGCGCTGGTTCCGTCCAGCCGTGAGACGTTTTGCGAATGGAAGGGCAGGGCGGTCTGTTTCGATCTTGTGGTCAATGGGCGCAGATCAAGCAACGCGGCCTGGGCCTATCCCGCACCGACGGCCCGGTTCAGCCAGATCCGCGATCACATCGCATTTTATGCCACGTCTGTGGACGAAGCCTTTGTGGGCCAAATCAAAGTGCAACCGCAGCCGGGCGATTTCTACGGCGGCTGGGTGACGCCCAATCTGACCGGACGCATCAAGGGCGCGGTTGGCACGATGCATTGGTGATCTGCCCTAGCTGGCAATGGTTTCCAGGTAGAGGTCGGAATTGATGTAGCGCGTCAATTCAGTCCATGTCTCGGGGTCGAGCAGGCTCAACACCTCGCCGCTCACCGAATAGCCGTAGCGGGCCATATCGCCGCCATAAAAGTCGAATTCCAGATGTGCGCCGTCAGTTCTCAGGGTGGCACGTTTTTCGCAATGCCAAAGGCGGCGGCCTTGGTCGCGCAGCGCCCAGATCCCGGTGATGAGCATTTCCTCGTCCGTCAGGATCGTGACCGCCTGATCGTCGGTGAAATCCCAGGCGTCACCGGTGCCCGTTTCGATCCAAGTGCCGATCAGGCCAACTCCGTGATCCGAGGCGCGATGGAATTTTCGCTCGCCCCATATCATGGTTTTGCCGCCATCTTCGAAATGCAGCGGCTCATCCGGCTCACCGATAAGGTAGTCGCCGCTTTCGGAGATTTCATAGGTCTGCGGCTGCCCCGGAAGAAGCCAGATGCCGACGAGGCAGGGGTCGATGATATCTTCGCTCATGGGCCGAACCATGGCATGGAAAATGAAACCTGCCTACGGCTCGGCTTGCACTCAAAGTTGACGTGAGTCCCTCAGGCCACAATATCGCCGGGCACCAGCTTGAAAGCCTTGCCGAACCCGCCGTTCAACAGCGCGCTTGTGGGCATGAATTTGGTCAGCTGAAAGTCCCCAAAGTCGTAGTAAAGCTGCGCCTTTGGGTAGAGCGACAGGTAGTGTGCTTTTAAAGCTGTCTTGTCCGCCGCTTCAGCGCGCGCCTGAAGGGTCAACCTTGGATGGGTCAGCGGATCGCCCTTCGGGCCTGGCTCACCGATCAACAAGGAACAGGCAGAAGATGCGGCCAGCGCCTGCGTGTGCGACGAAAGCGTTGAGATCAGGCTGAGTGGCAGGCCGTCCAGGCCCGGCACCAATGCGATCCGCGTGACCATCGGCGCCCCCGTCTCGGGGTCGGTCACGGCGAGGGCGGCAAAGCGGGCCTCTGCGATCAGGGATCTCGCAAGGGCGCGCGCGTCATCATCGGTGGGGCGGATAGGGTCGATCTTTTTGTCAGCCATGCGACAAGCTTAGCAGCGTGCCAGCCGTTGCGCGAGGTCGTCAGAAGGTGTGCCAAAGCGACAGAAACAAGCCGACATTCGTGCTGCCCTCCAGCGCGCCGCGCACACCGAGGCGCACGGTCGTCTCAGGCAAAATATCGAATGCGAAGGACGGCGATACGGTCACAATCATATCCGCCCCGGGCCATTCCTCAGCCTTGAGCGAGACGATGGCAGTTGCGCGGTCGCTGAGTGAAAACCCTAGCGTGCCCTCCGCCTGCCAGATCACATCATCCAACTCAAAGTCGTAGATCAGGGCCGCGTCCAGCGCGACCCAGCCACCCTCATGGCGGATCGGGATCGGCCAGGCGCCATCGCTTTCGCCAAAGCCCCGGCCAACGGACGCGCCGAGGCGCACCAGACCATGCACCGGCCCGTCGTCAATGCGCCGCGCGCCCAGACCCGCATCCACCGCCCATTGCCAGGTCGCATCGGGCGGCGTCAGGGTATAGCGCAGAAATCCGATGCTCATCTGGCTGACCTCGCCACCACCAATGTCTGCGCCGATGGTAAAGCTGCGCCCTAATCCGTATTCGGCATAGAGGCTTGTGTACGTCTCGGGCTCCCACAACCCTTCCATCAGGTGTGCGGGTTCTTCCTCAGCCGAGATTTGCAGGGAGATGAACAGGTCGCCGGTTTCACGTGCCCACGGCCCGGCCTGCGCGGGCGCACCCCAAAGGATGGCCGCGGTGCAAAGACCCCAAACCGTGACGCTTCCGCAACGCATGCGGAGATTTGGCCCTCACAGAGTTAACAAAACCCTAACGCGGCTTGCCCGGTCCGCGAGCCAGCCGTCATGTTGTGTCCATGCCACAAGAGATTCTGGGGGAATCGACGAAATGGCTTTGCTGCACTTTATGCATTTCAGAACCAGCTTTGCCTTTGGGCAATCCTCCCCCGCGTTGTTTGCTTTGATTTTGGACTCTGATTTTGGGTGATGAGTGACTGAGTTAAATGGTTGGATTCGCGCTGTGATGGCAGATGCGGGCACGATCCAGTTGAAGCCGAGGGATTACGGGCTGCCAATGCGGCCCTTGACTGGCCCGCTGGCCGGCCATGTCGTGACGGCCTATCGCGCCGGGCGCGATCTGGATGTGCAGGAAGCCTTGGCCCGTCGGCATGAGGCCTATATCGATTGCCTCCGCCTCGCCGGTATCCGGGTGCCTGATACCAAGCTGCGCCTGATCGAGGATGCTGGTGCCCAACGCCCCTTCGTCGTTCAATCTGCCGTGCCTGAGGATGTCATGCTGCCGCGCCTCGTCCGCCAGGCCGGAACGCAAGCGGCCATCGGTTTGCTAGACCGCGTCGCCACGGACGTTGCGGAGTTTTGGCGCCGGGTGGCCCAACGCCCCGAACGCATCGGGTTTCACACTCCGCTTGACCGGTTTGCCATGGACGAAGATGGCCCCATTTTTCTTGAGACCTTCCCACCGCTGATTTCCTACAACCGTGATGAGGTTGGGCAATTGATCCAGCGTTTTGCGGATTCTGGCCTAATCCGTGGGCTCGGGAAAGTGTTGCCTGGCCGTATCCGTGACATTCAGAATCGCTGGTACACCCCGGCAGGATCCATCACCACGCTGATTGAAGGGGCGTTCAAGCTGCGCCCGAATGATAGTGACGCGATCACCGAATGGGCGGAACGCTTCGCCAGCACGCGGTTGGAAGCGCCTTGGCGCGATGAGGTGATCGGCCATCTGACACGCGCCGCGCAGCGCGAAGGGCAGGTGGCCCGGCGTTGGCCCGGCCTCGGAGGGCGCGACCGCCCCCATGCCTGAGAGTACCACTGCCGGGGCCGATATGAAGGTGGTTCTTGTCCACCCCGAAATCCCCGGAAATACCGGCACCATCGGGCGCACCTGCGTCGCGCTGAACCTCGAACTGATCGTGATCCACCCGCTTGGGTTCGATCTGACCGAGAAGTCCGTGCGCCGTGCGGGTCTGGATTATTGGAAACATGTGCGACTGACCGAATATGACAGTTGGGCGGATTTCATGGCAGACCGCACCCCCAGGGAGGATCAGCTGTTCTTATTCGAAGACGACGGCGCGGGGGGCTCCGTTTATGGGGCCGATTTTCCGCCGGACGCCTACCTCGTCTTTGGCAAGGAAACAAAAGGCCTGCCATCCGAGGTTCTGGAAGGTCGTGCTAACCGCACCTTCTATCTTCCCATGCTGTCGCCCCATATCCGGTCCTTGAACCTCGCCAATGCGGCGACGGCTGTGGTCTATCAGGCGATGCGCAGCTATCTGGCGTGACTTGCTGAGAATGCTAAGGTGCACATGCAACATGGGGGCAATTCGTGAGCGATACTGAGACCATAGCTAAGAGCCAGGAAGAGGCACCGGATCTGGCAAGCGAAGTGCGCGATCTCCGCAAAGAGCTGACCTTTCTGCGCGAAAGCCGGATGTTCGTGATCCATCAATCGGTTGGCCGTATCCTGATGTACCGGTTTGCGGTTGGCATGGCCGTTGGCCTTGGCACGGTTGTGGGGGCCTCGGTCCTGCTGTCGTTGGCGGTTTGGGCGCTCAGCCAGATTGAGTTTGTTCCAATTATCGGTGAATGGGCCGCGCAAATTGCAGATCGTATCCAGGAAGCGATTGTCACCGGAAACTGACGCCCTGACATTGCGAGCAGGGCGATCGAGCCTACATCTTTTGTAGTCCCAAAGCTCAAAGTGCAGGAGATGCCGATGCAATGCCCAGTCGATGGAACGCAACTCGTGATGTCAGATCGACAGGGTGTCGAGATTGACTATTGTCCGACCTGCCGGGGCGTGTGGCTTGATCGCGGCGAGCTCGACAAGATCATTGAACGCTCCGTGCCTGCCGCCGCATCACAGGCCGCTCCGCGCGATGATTACGATCGCGGCAAGAAGAAAAAGCGGCGCGGATCTTTCCTCGACGATATCTTCGATTTTTGAGCGCTGCGGGGCGCGCGGGCGACCCGTTCGATTAGGTTGAAATACTGCGCCCCAATGCTGGACCAAGTGTAGTGCCTTTGCGCCAATGTTTTGAGGCGTGGCCCCATGTGTCGGGGTGGTGGCTTTCGCAAAGTCTGCGCGAGGTCGTCTGCATCGGAAAAATATCCGGCCTCATTGAAGGTGGTGTGGCGATTGAATACGCAATCGAAGGCATAGATGGGCCTGCCCACATGCATCATCTCGACCAAGGATGGGTTGGTGCCGCCTGCTGAATGCCCGTGCAGGTACACGCGCGCCTTGCGGCGCAAAGCCTGCAGCGGGTCAGGCGCGTAGATCGGATCCATCAGGTTGAGGCTCGGATGGTGCCCATATCGCCTTCGCAGATCCCGACCGTAGCGGTTCTTGTCCCAATTCCCGACACAAACCAAGGGCGTGTGGGAGGTCACACAGGCCCGCAAGATCATCTCGATATTGTTTTCAGGCTCGATCCGAGAAACGGCCAGCGCATAGTCATTTGGCAGGTTCCTCGGTAACGGCGAGTCCGGTGCATTGACCGCCTGATCCCCGCCATAGGTCAGAACGTCGGCGCGCCGGCCATAGCGGTGCCATACATCATCGGCAATTGCCTGGTTATCGGCAATGACGGCATCCGCGTGACGCACGGCCAGTCTTTCACAGAGCTTGAGGAACTTTCGCACCGGGCGCGGCCATTTCGCGCGCCGCCATTCCTGCCCATCAATATGGGCGATGACCCGCATGTTGCCGGACGCAAGGAACGGCAAAGCCATTGCGCCTGACACCCCCAGCATCAACGCGACATCAGCGCCAGCCCAATTCGCGCGCAGAAGGCTCAGAATGTCGTACGGCACGCTTGCCGCGCCGTTGGCACGGAGCGGTAGGTAACACAGATCGGCACTTTCGAATTGCGCCGGGCGCACATCAAATGCTGGCGCGCTACAGGCCACGGAGAGGCGTTCTGTGCGTCCTGTCGTTTTGTGGTGGCGCACCAACTGCTCGGCCAAGGTCTCGAAACCGCCGTAACAGGCCGGCACGCCAACTGTGCCGAGAATGGCGATGTGCCTTACGCGTTTGGACAAACCGGGGCCTCTGCATCTTCGGTCCGCAGCAATTAAGCCGATCTTTATGAATAAGATGTTGAATGCCCGTGGTCCGGGCCGAGGTCCGGGTTCAGTGCTTTGGGGGCAAACATGACCTTGGTTCCGGATTTTGATGGGCAGAGTACCGTTTGTCTGCGGTCGCCGCGTGCGCGTGGATCGTCTCTGTTCTGGCAGTCAAAAGCTGTTTTTGACGTCGTTGGCGCGCTTGCCATGCTGCCGCTGATCGCGGTTTTGGGCGCACTTTTGCTGTTGCTGAACCCTGTCTTCAACCCGGGTCCCTTGTTCTTTCGGCAGGCCCGAATGGGGCGCGAAGGGCATATCTTTCACGCCATCAAATTCCGCACGATGCGTGAGGCAAAACACCATCGCGGGCCCTGTGATCCGGTCGAGATTGGGCGTCTAACCAAGCTTGGCCATATCTTGCGACGCACCGGTCTGGACGAACTGCCCCAAGCGCTGAATATCCTGCGCGGTGATATGAGCCTGATCGGCCCACGCCCGGATTGTGCCCTGCACGCGCAGGCATTTCTGGAGAGTATTCCCGAATACCGTGCGCGCCTTAGCGTAAAGCCGGGGATCAGCGGGTACGCGCAAATCACGCTCGGTTACGCCATTGGCTTTGAGGCGACGCGCGCAAAGGTACGCGCTGATCTGGACTATATCGCACACGCCGATTTTGGCCTGGATCTGTGGATCGCTTGGCGCACCGTTCTGGTCATCCTTATGGCGCGCGGCGATTAGGCCGCGATAAACGTGACCTCGCCCTCCGGGTCAATCCGCGCGGCCGTCAGACTGCCGCCGTAAACCGCTCCCGTGTCACACGCGATGCGCCCGTCTTGCGCGAACGGCGCTTCAAACGGTTGATGGCCAAACGCCACCCATTGCCCATCGGTACGCTCGACTTTCAGGAAATCATCACTCCCCCAAAGCAGCGCTTTGGTCGGTTGCGCGTCCATCGGAACCACCGGATCCGCTCCTGCATGGACCACCCAAAGCGTCCCCGAAGACCAAGTCAGCGGAAGCATTCCGATCCAATCAACAAGGTCAGAGCCCATCGCTTCCATCAAATCACCGGCGGCATCCAGCAGCCCCCCGGTGGAGCGTGTGTCGGTGCTCAGCCCTTGCCCAACGCCATAGCTCGCCATCGTCTGCAACCCGCCGTAGCGCAGCCACCGCTTGGCCGGGCCCGTTGGGTCGGCCAGAAAATCCAGCGCCATCCGTTCGTGGTTGCCCATAAGTGCAAAAATCTGGTCCGGATGTGCGGAGGTTATCTGTGACACGAACGCAAGAACCTCGGCATTTCCGTCCCCGCGATCGATGTAGTCGCCCACAAAAACCACCTTGCCTGGGCCATTCCGCGCCATGTCACTGTCGATCTGATCCAGCAGGGACTCCAGCTTGTCGACGCATCCATGCACATCGCCAATCACATACACCAAATCCTCAGGTGCCGGAGCCTGCCACCGCGCCATGATTCGTCCTTCCCCACTCGTTGGCCCCATGCCTAACCCGTGCGTGTCCGGTTTGCATCTTCCCAGAGTTTTTTCGCCGAAACCGCCTGCGTCCCCCGCATGTCCTTTCGGTTACGGCTAAAATGCCCGACATACCGAGTCGCGGCTAGGCCGCCTGCGGGCCATGAGGGGGTGATATGAAGGTATCGTTGCGAACTGTCGTCGCGGGCATTGCAATGCTGTCATTGGCGGCATGTGGGTCGGCCTATATCTCTTCCGACATTTCTGCGGCTGCCGGATCGGATGGCGTACAGGTTGTCGAACTGTCGCCTGCGACCGTCGCACACGCAAATCGCAGCCCCTACACTCCCCAAGACTTGCCCCTTGCCTTTTCGCGCATTGCCGGTGGTGGGGGCGGTCCGCGCGGTGCGGAACGTTTGCCGGATCCGGTATTTGACGCACAAGCGCGTCCGGGTGCGCTGGAAGTGCGCGTCCCCCCCAGTGCCAATCCCGGCCCCTATGAGATCGGCGTCGGGGACGTTTTGCTGTTCGCAACACCACGCGGTGAGTCGACGGCCGAGGAATTGGCCGGTCTGGTCGCGGCCCAGAACCAGCGCCAAGGCTATACCGTTCAGGACAATGGCGACATCGCCATCCCCGATGTGGGTCGTATTATGGTCGCCGGGCTGACCCTGGCCCAGGCCGAGGATGCCGTGTTCGAGCGTTTGCTGGAAGCCCGCATAGATCCGTCCTTCAGCCTTGAGGTGGCCGAGTTCAACTCGCAGCGCATCTCTGTTGGTGGCGCGGTGCGCAACCCGGGCGTCGTTCCGGTCGGCATGACGCCGGTTTATCTTGATGAGGTCTTGGCATCGGTCGGCGGGCTCTCGCTTGATGCAGATGATTTCGCCGTCATTCGTATCTACCGCGATGGCACTCTGTACCAGATCCCAACGTCCGAGCTCTATTCCGATCAGGGTCTGCAACGCTTGCGTCTTCAGGATGGTGATAGCCTGTTTGTCGACACCGCCTACGACTTTGAACAGGCCCAGGCTTATTTTGAAGAAGTGATTTCGCGCGCCGAGTTTAACCGGGCGGCCCGGGCGGATGCGATCGACCAGCTTGCGACCGAGGTCTCGATCCGGCGCGGCGCACTTGAAGAGAGTCGCCAGAATTTCCGCGACAGGCTTGAGCTTGGCGCAGAGGGTCAGGAATATGTCTACATCGCCGGCGAAGTGGGGGAACCGGGGCGCTTTGCGCTTCCGTTCGAAAACCGCGCCGTCTTGGCAGATGCCTTGTTCGACGCCGGCGGCTGGAACGAAAGCACCGGCAATCCGTCGCAAATCTATCTACTGCGCGCGCAAGACAGTTCAGCCTATGTGGCCGCTGTGACGGCGTATCGCCTGGATGGCTCGAATGCGGCAAACCTTGTGATGGCGACACGGCTGGAGCTGCGCCCAGGTGATGTGATCTTTGTGGCCGAGCAGCCAGTGACACGCTGGAACCGTGTGATCGACCAGATCACGCCGTCCA
The DNA here is from genome assembly GCA_947489665.1 of uncultured Roseicyclus sp. GTDB lineage: Bacteria > Pseudomonadota > Alphaproteobacteria > Rhodobacterales > Rhodobacteraceae > Gymnodinialimonas. The sequence continues at coordinate 694,398 of CANLEH010000001.1, forward strand.
TCATCGGCCTTGGGACGGCGGCGATCAGATAATCGTGTGATGAAAACACACGCTGGTGCCTCGCACGGGCAGGAATACCTTTCTCCAGCAAGCGCCTCCCTTGCACTATTGATCAACCGAGGTGCGTGACCCGGTAGGCTATGCCTTGCGCCGTTCGCATCGGGCATAGGCGGTGAAGTTGGATCAGGACCATCAGCGCGGCCGTTTCGCACCGCACTGAAAAGAAAAGAGCGCAGCCGCAAAAGCAACAGCGCTCATCAAATTCTGGTACGCCTAGATCTGCTCGCGACGACGCAGCAGAAAGACGCTTAGTTCGTGCCGTCGCTCGAGTCACCGCTTGCGATGATGATCCCTGCGACGACGACAGCGACCCCGCCAGCAATAAGGAGCGGATCAATGCCTGAGTCCTGTGTGCCAACAGTCACGTCCAACCCCGGGGTCGTGGACACTGGCTCGATGCCCTGTGCGGACGCTGCGGCGCTGAAACCAACGATGGTCGCGGCGGTCAGAAGTGCTGTCTTCATGTCAGTCTCCAAGGTTGGAAGCGCCTTGCGGCCCTAGCATTTTCCTAAATGTGTTGATGACAGCTTATAGACGAATGCGGAGCGGAGCAACTGATGTCGCGGAAGAAGAGTGCGGATATAGCGCAATTCCGCCCAGCTTTTTGACCCGAGATTGGATTTCGCGGGCGCATTTCTGCAAATGCTTGTGTGCCCTCGCGACTCACCTTCCTACAAAACCGCGCAGTCCAACCGCGCTGACAACGGCAGATTGGCGTAGCTCACACCCCGCACATCGCACTGTCCGGTCTGCTTGGCGTGGCGCGCAACCGCCTGTTCCAGGGCATGATCACTTAGGAACGGGCGCAGCGCCTCAAGATCTACCAGGCTCCGGGAGATCGACGCCGGGTGCGTCGCGACCGGCCCAGTTGAGGCGGGTCCATGCGGCACCAGACCTAGGGGCTGCTCGGAGCCAGCGCTTGGAATTGCGTGAACAAAAGCTTCCGACAGGATAGCCCGTGCGGCTTTCAACTCCGCCTCCATCTCGCTGAGATCACGCACCGCGGCGTCCATGGCGCGTTGGAGCGGCCGCGTTTGCCGGAGCCGGGTCTGCGCAAGGTCCCGCTGCATCTGCGCGAGATGATCCAGGGCTTCGACACTCTTGTCCTGCCGCAGGGCGGGGTCGGCCGCGAGGCTGGCCGCGCGCTGCACATATCGTGCCGCGCGGTGCAGCAAAGGATCTGGCAGCGCGGTGGGTTCGGACGTTGGGGACATATCATTTGGCATGACATGAGCCTCCGCCATTCCGGTTAACGCAGTCTTACCAATTCAAATCAAACCGAAGGTGTCAGCCCGCAGGCACGGAACGCCTCAACCTCCGGCGCTGCACCCGTGAGCGAAACTGTGACGGTCGCTTCCCCGCTGAACGCGGTGGCGGTGTCGTTGAACTGCAACCCGTCGAGGACATTGCCGAACCCTCGATCCGATACGCTGAGCCTCTGCAAATCTGGCGACAAGACGTGCCGGTCCGTGCGGATCGTGTTGGGCTGGGGCCCATCGAAACGAATGCCGAATTCCGGGGCGACCGGCCAGGGCTCGGGTCCGCTCACCGTGATCGTGTAGAGCGGGACGGACGGATCGAACGTAAGCCGCATCGCCAGATCGTCTTCGACGTGTGTGAGGGTGCACAACGCGCCGTCCAAACCAGCCTCCCAAGCGGCGGCGGGGGAAGCGAAAAGCAAGGCGAGGGCACAGAGACTAGGCTTCATCTGGCAGGAGATAGCGGGATGGTTCGCAAGGGCCAGCCGTTTGGCTTGAAGTCGATCGGACGAGCGGCGAGGCTGGCGCCATGACACGCGATGAATTCAACGCCTTTTGCGGCGCGATGAAGGCCACCTCCCATGTGGTGCAGTGGGGCAATGCGGATGTGTGGAAGGTGGGCGGCAAGGTCTTTGCCTTGTGCGGCTGGAACGAAGGCGAGGATGCCTTCACCTTCAAGGTCGGCGATGTGGCGTTCGAAGTGCTGCCTGAACAGCCGGGGATCCGTCCCGCGCCCTACCTTGCCTCAAGGGGCATGAAGTGGGTTCAGGTCTATGAGGCGGGCGCGATGTCGGAGGCCTCTCTGCGGGACCATATCGAGGCGAGTTACGATATGGCGGTGGGCAAGCTGACCAGGAAGCTGCGGGCGGAATTGGGGGTGTGAGGGAATGTGCTCAAGGTTGAGCAAAGGGGTTAAGTATATGAATTATTGTGAAAAACCAGTTTTCGTTTACTTTTGATTAAGCATGTTTTGGCGGGCCGCATCGCTATTGCGGCACCGGCAATTCTGCCTCCGGCGCGGGCGAGATCTGGTAGATCGCCTGCACCTCCAGCCCGTTCAGCGTGTAGTCGTAGCTCAACTCCTTGACCTGCCCGGTGGCCGTGTCGACGCGGTAACCGACGGTGAGCGACGGGCCGAAGGCGGCCGTCTCTCCAACCTCCCCAACGATCACATCCTGCGCTCCATCGACGGTGCAAGTGGCCGACAGAACGCCATTCGCAAGGCTCTGGCGCAGCGCCTCGATGCCCGCCGCAGCCTCGTCTGCGTCGGTTTGCCAGGCGAGCGTCCAGCCGCCCGCGCCGTCCGAATGCCACGCACCGCCATTGTAGTGGAGCGTGTCGGGCTGGCCGGGGGGCGAGACGGTTTCCACAAGGAAATGCCGGTCGGAGATGAAGGTCTGGCGGTAGACCTGCTCGGCCCCGGCCATGCGATTGGTGTTCGTCGCGGTGTAGGGGCCGTTCGCCGCGAGGTCGGTGGAGAGCAGCGCGCGGAGCCGGTCGGCGCAGTCATCGGCGAGGGCGGGTGTGGGGAGAAGGAGGGTGGCAAGGAGGAGGGGGCGCATGGGCTGGCTCGTATGGTTGGCTTTGGCGGAGCGTAGCATGCAAGTCAGGCCGGAGCGCAATGGCGGGTTTCACCCACCTTACCGGTGTTCGCGGTGTACGACTGAAACGTCAACCAAGCAGGAAAAATTAGGCCCGAAAGCCCAAGAGTGGGCTTTGCGCCGTCACCGTACGATCCGCACTTGCTCGAAAGTGTGGCCATAGGCGCTGAGCGGGCCGGTGGCCTCGATGATCTCACCGGGGCGCAGATTCTGGACCACAACACCCGAGACATTGCACACACTAACGGACGCATCGGGCGCACTGGATGGAATCAAAGTGGCACATCCGCGTGAACGCCGAGACGTCGAGACACGTTCAACTTCATAGGTAAGCGTTGCTTGCGTGGTATCGACGACATAGTGCGCCGCTGACGGAATGCCGTACCAGACCGCACCGAAATAAACGGCAATCGCCATCGGAATTCCAATGACAATGCGCACGACCGGGTGGGGCGGATTGCTGTTCGGGCGCATGAAATTGCGGACGGGTGCCCGGAAGATACTTCCCAAAAGCATCGGAAGGATTGCCACCACAAACACAATGGCAGATCCGGCCATCCAGTGGCTTTGGCCAAACGCGTTCCAATCGGGCAAACTGGCTGTTCGGCTGAATTTCATGCCGTAGATGGTGGCAATCAAGAGCGCCATGAAAGGCAGCATCAGAATGACATCCAGAAGGTCAGTTTTGCGCCAAGCGATTGCATTGGGACCCGGACGGACCGATTGCTGCACCCCAGCCTCTGACTGGACTGCATACATCCTTTGACTTTGTTCCGCCGCCGCCTGGATCGCCCGCTGCTCCATCCGCAATGCGTGCTCACGCCTTGGTTCGCGCCACGCCAGTCCAAACGGGGCGACCAACAGCAGGTAGCCTATGCAAAGCAAGCCCGCCGCAGCCGCGATGACGTACGTCGTGGCTGGCGGTGCATCAAGCATGCGGGAGAGCAGGTACTGATCGCGCAGGCCGAAAACGGCAACGATGACCCACGCCAAGGCAACGATGACGATCAGAAATCTGAGGGCGCCGGGGCGCGTGATCCGGACGAATCTGTCGTGGACGTTCGGCAACAGAAACAGAAGCGACAAGGTCACGAGAAAGGCAGAAATCCCGACCGCGAAATTGGTCTCAATCGGCAGGCCCGAGAATTTCACCTGCGTGAAGCAATAAACAATCCATGGCAACGCGGCCACGAGGCCGACGAGGCCGATAATGCGTGCGAAGATGTCGCTGACGAAAAGGTCCCACTTCATGGCGGTGCCCCTGAATTTACCCGTTCCCCTCAAGAAACGCGTGAATTCGGGCAGGGCGATGGCAGCAAAGCGCAGATTTCTTGAAACCTACCGCTTCCGCCGCTTCACATTCCCGCCGCGCTGACCCGGCCTGCCCGCCGTAGACCGCCCGCTCGCTTTCTGTGAGTCCTCGACCGCAGCCTCTACCGCCGCCTGCCGCGCCAACGGATCATCGGCGACGGCCAGTTCCACCGTCTCCAGCCGCTTGACCTCATCCCGCAACCGCGCGGCTTCCTCGAACTCCAGGTTCTCCGCCGCCTTCCGCATCTGATCGCGCAGCCCATCGAGATGGGCTTGCAGGTTCGCGCCGACCAGGGGTTTCTCGACCTTTGCCGTCACGCGGTTCATGTCGACGTCACCCTTGTAGGTGCCCATCAGGATGTCTTCGACGTTCTTCTTGACGGTCTCGGGCGTGATCCCGTGTTCCTCGTTATAGGCCATCTGTTTTTCACGCCGCCGGTCCGTCTCGCGCATCGCGCGTTCCATGGAGCCGGTGATCTTGTCGGCATACATGATGACCTTGCCCTCGGCGTTGCGCGCCGCGCGCCCGATGGTCTGGATCAGCGAGGTCTCGGAGCGGAGGAAACCCTCCTTATCCGCGTCGAGGATGGCGACCAGACCGCATTCGGGGATGTCGAGGCCCTCGCGCAGCAGGTTGATGCCGACCAGCACGTCGAAGGCGCCAAGGCGCAAATCACGAAGGATCTCGATCCGTTCCAGCGTGTCGATGTCGGAATGCATGTAGCGCACGCGGATGCCCTGTTCATGCAGGTATTCGGTCAGGTCCTCGGCCATGCGTTTGGTCAGCACGGTGGCCAGCACGCGGAAGCCGTTGGCAGCGACGCGGCGGATTTCGTCGAGGAGGTCGTCGACCTGCATGTCGACGGGCCGGATTTCGACTTGGGGGTCAAGCAGGCCGGTGGGGCGGATGACCTGTTCGGTGAAGACACCGCCCGCGCGGTCGAGTTCCCAATCGGACGGCGTGGCCGACACGAACACGGATTGGGGGCGCATGGCGTCCCATTCCTCGAATTTGAGGGGGCGGTTGTCCATGCAGGACGGCAGGCGGAAGCCGTGTTCGGCGAGCGTGAATTTGCGCCGGTAGTCGCCGCGATACATGCCGCCGATCTGCGGGACGGAGACGTGGCTTTCGTCCGCGAAGACGATGGCGTTGTCGGGGATGTATTCGAAGAGGGTGGGGGGCGGTTCGCCCGGCGCGCGGCCGGTGAGGTAGCGGGAGTAGTTTTCGATGCCGTTGCAGACGCCGGTGGCCTCCAGCATTTCAAGGTCGAAGTTTGTGCGTTGTTCGAGGCGTTGGGCTTCCAGCAGTTTTCCCTCGCCGATTAGCTGGTCGAGGCGGACCTGCAGTTCTGCTTTGATGCCCTTCATCGCCTGCTGCATCGTCGGGCGCGGCGTGACGTAGTGGGAATTCGCGTAGATGCGGATCTTCTCGAAATTGTCGGTCTTTTCGCCGGTGAGCGGGTCGAATTCCGTTATGTTTTCAAGCTCTTCCCCGAAGAACGACAGCTTCCACGCGCGGTCTTCCAAGTGGGCGGGCCACACTTCCAGACTGTCGCCCCGGACGCGGAAAGTGCCCCGCTGGAAGGCCTGATCGTTGCGGCGGTATTGCTGCGCAACCAGATCGGCGATGACCTTGCGTTGGTTGTATTCGCGCCCCGCGAAGAGGTCCTGGGTCATCGCGCCGTAGGTCTCAACAGAGCCGATGCCGTAGATGCAGGAGACCGAGGCCACGATAATCACGTCATCGCGTTCCAGAAGCGCGCGGGTGGCCGAATGGCGCATCCGGTCGATCTGTTCGTTAATCTGGCTCTCTTTCTCGATGTATGTGTCCGAGCGCGCGACATAGGCCTCGGGCTGGTAGTAGTCGTAGTAGCTGACGAAGTATTCGACCGCGTTTTCAGGGAAGAAGCCCTTGAATTCGCCGTAAAGCTGCGCGGCCAGCGTCTTGTTGGGGGCGAGGATGATGGCGGGGCGTTGGGTTTCCTCGATCACCTTGGCCATTGTGAAGGTCTTGCCGGTGCCCGTCGCGCCCAGAAGCACCTGGTCCTGTTCGCCGCTATTCACGCCCTCGCTGAGTTCCTTGATCGCAGTGGGCTGGTCGCCTGCGGGGCTGAACTCCGAATGCATGACGAATTTCTTGCCGCCTTCCATTTTCAGGCGGGCGCGGATGTCGTCTACGTTGCGGCCCGTTTCGGGCATGGCTTCGGGTGAATTGTTGTGCATCGGGCATCCCTTTGGTTGCCCCATAGAATGGAGCCTGACGCGCGCACTGCAAGAGGGGGCCCTGACACGTCCTGACAACGGCCTGTCAGGAGTGATCGCCACGCGTTAACCATTCTTAAGCCAATATGCCCAAAAAGGTTAACAAAATAAGGGAAATTGTGGACTCTATTCCTTTGCTTGTATCGCACGAAAAGCGTATCCAGAGCAGGCAAGCAGCAGAAGCGGTTGCCGGCCCTCGGCCGATACCCACCCACCCCTCGCTCCCTCGGCCAGGGCTGGCAACCAACCTTCCCCGACATCGCGAGTGTCCGAGTGCAAGGTGGTTTTGTGGAAAAAGCGCCCCTGTGATAGCCTCGGCGCATGTTTGATTTACGCTTTTCCCCGCGCCTCACCTCGGTCGTCTTCGTCTCCCTGATCTTTGCCGCGTCCCACGCCACGGCTGACGTCCACCCCCCACGCATTCCGACGCAAGATGGCCCTGTGCAGATCGCGGGTGAGATAGAGATGGTCTTCGATTGGACCACCGACCGATGCGAGGATTACCAGATCCCCGACCTGCCGGTCCGCGCCTTTCGCGACGACACAGGCCAGATCAGCCTGATCCTGAGCCATGACAGCGCCCGGCGCATGACGGGCCCGGATTTTGAGAACCTGACTCTATCCTGTGATGTCCTCATGGCCTCGGCCCATAACAGCGCGCCGGACATGTTCAGCAACGTCGAATGGATCGCTGCGACGTGGATTGAAGGGCAAACCGTCCACGCCCTTTTGCATAACGAACATCAGGGCAACCGCTACACCGATTGCCGAAGTGCTGAGTATTTCCAATGTTGGTACAACTCGATCACCTATGCACGGTCGGACGATGCGGGTGCGACGTTTGAACGGGTGATCCCAGCCCCCGATCACCTCGTTGCCAATATCCCTGAAGAATATGCGCCCGACGAAGGTATTTTCGGGGCCTTCAGCCCGTCCAACATCATCGCGCGCGACGGCGCATATTATGCCTTCATCAAGGTGCAGACCTATCCATTCGGGGAACAGCATGTCTGCCTTATGCGGACGGAAACGCTAGGGGACCCGGACAGCTGGCGATATTGGAATGGCTATGCGTTTGAAGGCCGATTTGCGGACCCTTACCGCGATGATCTGCGCGAACTCCGGGCCACCACTTGCACCCCCGTGGCCTTGCCCGAAATCGCGCAGATGTATGAAGGCATCACGTGGAACACGGAACTTGAACGCTTCATCCTGATCGGGACGTCGAGCGACCCGTCCCGCGAGCCAAACCCCTATGGCTTCTACTACGCCCTGTCCGAAGATCTTGTAACCTGGGAGCCGCGCGTGCCCTTGCTGGAGGTGCGCCTGCCGTGGCGGGCCGGTGGACCAGAGACGACCTATCTTTACCCGACCCTCATTGATCACGACGCACCGGGCCAGAATTTCGATACGAGCGGCGCGCAAGCGTATCTGTATTTCACGCGGCTGAATTTCGGATCAGGTCATCTGGACCGTGATTTGATGCGCGTGCGGGTCGAAATTGCGCCGGTGGCGGAGTAGTGCCGAACCCGCGAGAACCGTTGCACATGCAATTGAAGATTTCTGGACCTTCCCCAAAAGAGCGCGTTTAATATGCGGTGGGCGGCCTCTAGACAGGGCGGCCCGCCAACATTTGCACCAGACCAGACGCTAATATCTGAAGCAGGATCAGACCGGAGGTCCCGCCTTGAACGCCACCGAACCGGTGGCGCATCCGAAAGGCAGGCCCATGGCCAAGATTATCACCCGGTATTTCGACCGAGTTCAGAGCGCAAAGAACACCCGCTACGAATTGGTACAAATGCGCAATGCGCCGTCGCAGATCGTGACGATTGCCGAAACAACCGATCAGCTTGATCGCCTGTTGGCCTCTGCGCCTGTCGAAACGGCAACGGCCAAGGAATATAAGAAACGGCTCGCCAAGGGCGGCGCGGTTTTGTTGGTGCGTGCCGGCTACAAACCGCTTGGCATCGCGCGCATGGCGCGTGAGGCCGCCGCCAGCGAAGGCGCGGTGGATCTGGGGAAATTGGTCGAAGAAGTCTCGGTCCCCGACGAGGTGCGCGAACCGATGTCGAGCATCTTCGCGGATCACCCAAGGTTCCTGACCAAGCCGCGTGATCCCGATAGCAAGACCTTCCACATGGCGAATTGGCCCATTCCCTTGCTCAGCCGTGGCAAGCCGTCCGAGGTTTCGATCTTTTCCAAACATGCGCGGATGGCGAGTTGGCCCATCGGCCTTGTGGCCCCCGAAAAGCCGCGCTACGGCGCGTTCCCCTTTGGGCTGTTGGTGCCCGGAAACGGCTTTATGGCGAAGTTCCCGATTGCCCACCTGGTGCCCGGCCATCGCTTCATGGCGAAGTTTCCGTTTGCCCATCTGGTCCCCGGCAAGGGTTATATGGCGAAGTTCCCGTTTGCGCATCTGGTGCCGGGTCACAAGTTCATGGCGAAGTTCCCTTTTGGCCATTTGGTGCCGGGGCATGCGCGCATGGCTAACTGGCCCTTCCCGCTTTTGATTGATGGAGAGCAGGGGACGAATGCCATCGTGCCCGGCCACAAGTTCATGGCGAAGTTCCCCTTTGCCCATCTCGTGCCCGGCAAAGGCTATATGGCGAAGTTCCCGTTCGCGCACCTGGTGCCCGGCCACAAGTTCATGGCGAAATTCCCGTTTGGGCATCTCGTGCCCGGCCATCGGTTCATGGCGAAGTTTCCCTTCGCTCATATTGTGCCCGGCCACAAATACATGGCTAATTTCGTGTTCCCGCATACGCAAAAGGCCGCTTGATCCGGTCAGCAGGCGCGGGGCGTGGGCTTTGGGTGCGGCTTAGGCGCTAAACTTGGCCTGTGCCGCGACACCATTCCCGTTGCCAAGCCGGTCGTTCCTTCGCATAACGCGGTGAACGACCAGCCATGGGGCCCGACCGATGCGTGCACGTATCTACAAACCTGCAAAATCCGCCATGTCTTCCGGGCAGGCCAAGACCAAGCAATGGGTGCTGGAATATGCGCCGGCCGAGGCGCGCTCGATTGATCCGCTGATGGGCTGGACCTCGTCCGGCGACATGGACAGCCAGGTGCGTCTGCGGTTCGACAGCCTTGAAGCTGCGCAGGACTACGCCAAGGACCATGGGATCGAGGCGGTTGTGACCAAGCCTAAAGTCCGCAAGCCCAATGTGCGACCCGGTGGCTACGGCGACAATTTCGCCACCAACCGTCGCGGTGCATGGACGCATTGATGATCGTCGAGCGGGTGGACCACCCCGATGCCGGGGTCACCGCCATTCTTGATCGCCACTACGCGCTGATGCGATCCCAATCGCCTGAGGAAAGCTGCCATGTGATGACGGCAGAGGAGTTGCGTGCGTCCGGCGCGTCACTCTATTGCCTGCGCGACGGCGAAAAGGTTCTCGGCATCGGGGCGCTGAAGCCTTTCGGCGATGATGTTGAGCTGAAATCCATGCACACGCTGGCCGAGGCGCGCGGGCGTGGTGTGGCGCGCCTTATCCTTGATCATCTGATCGACGTGGGCCGGGCTTCTGATGCGCGGGCGATGTATCTTGAGACCGGTTCGAAAGATCATCACGCCGCGGCGCGCACTCTTTATGAGAGAGCGGGGTTCGACTATTGCCCGCCCTTTGGCGATTATGTCGAGGATGCCGAAACCGTCTTTATGTGCCGTACGCTGTAGTTACAGATGCACTACAAAATAATTACAGGTTCACGACACCCGAAACGGACCCGTGGACGCCCCTTCCGACCTTCGCTAAACCCAGGCATAGCGGGCCCATAGCTCAACTGGATAGAGCAGCCGACTTCTAATCGGCAGGTTGAGGGTTCGAGTCCTTCTGGGCCCGCCAAGCGTCACTCCGGGACGCGCGGCTGGCAGGGCCTCACGCAGTGAGTCCCGATACGCCAGATGCCAGGTCATTCCCTGCCCGAATCGGATTGAGCGAAACCGGGTTTCGGCCCCTCCGAGAGGTGCACTTTAGCGCATCAAGGGCGAAATCCCGCTTGGAAACAGGGATTTGGCCGCTTCTTACGGGTGAAATTGTCTGCTTTAGAGTATTCACCGTCGCGTGATGTGCATATAGTGTCGGACTATCGGGCGTGCCCGAGACCTGACGAAGATCAATGGGGATGATCTATGATACGCTCCGAGCTGATCCAAAAGCTGTCCGAGGAAAACCCGCATCTGTACCAGCGGGACGTGGAACGGATCGTCAACGCGATCTTCGAAGAAATCATCGACGCATTGGCCGATGGCAACCGCGTCGAGCTACGCGGCTTCGGCGCGTTCTCGGTCAAGAAGCGGGACGCCCGCGTGGGCCGGAACCCGCGGACGGGCGAAAGCGTTTCGGTGGAAGAAAAGCATGTGCCTTTCTTCAAGGCCGGGAAGCTGCTACGCGATCGGCTGAACGGTCACGACGGGTGACTTTCCCGACCTTGGGTCGGGTTCGGCTTAGGGGTGTGAGATGGCAATCTTTCGGTATCTGAAAATCCTTTTTCTCGTGATCGTCGCGGTCGCATTGGTTCTGTTGTTTTTGGCCAATAACGAGCCGGTGACGGTTCGCCTGATGCCGGACGCGCTAGCCAATGCCATCGGCATTCCCAACGTTTACACCACGCAATTGATCTTCGTTGTGGTCGGCGCCCTGCTGATCGGCATCATCGTGGGCTTCATCTGGGAATGGCTGCGCGAGTATCGCTACCGGGCCGAGGCCAAGACCCAACGCCGCGAGGCACAGCGCCTGAACCGGGAAGTGGCGCAGATGAAGGGCCGGTCGTCGGACACGCAGGATGATGTGCTGGCCATCCTCGATCAAGCCGATACTGCCCGCTGATCCATGGCTGACATTGCAATCAAGTTCTGCGGCCTGAGCCGCCCGTCTGACGTGTCTGCCGCGGTCGACGCTGGCGCGCGCTATGTGGGATTTGTCTTTTTCGAGAAATCGCCGCGCAATGTCTCGCTCGACACGGCCCGCGCCCTGGCGGTCGACGTGCCGCCGGGGATCGCGAAGGTTGCGCTGACGGTGAACGCCGATGATGCGTTCCTCGATGCGCTGACGGCCACTGTTCCCCTCGATATGCTGCAACTCCATGGGGCCGAGACGCCCGAGCGGGTGTCTGAGGTGCGGGCGCGCTACGGTCTTCCGGTGATGAAAGCCATTGGCGTGCGTGAGGCTGCGGATCTGGCGGCGATCGACAGCTATGCCGAGGTTGCCGACCAGCTTCTGATTGATGCCAAGCCGCCAAAAGGAGCCGATCTGCCGGGCGGCAACGGGGCGGCGTTTGATTGGGACCTGTTGAAGGCACGCAAGTACTGGACGGTGCCGTGGATGCTGGCGGGGGGGCTGACGCCTGAGAACGTAGCACAGGCCACGGCGCAAACGGGCGCGCGACAGGTGGATTTGAGCTCGGGCGTTGAGTCTGAGCCGGGCGTGAAAGATCCCACCTTGATGCAGGCATTTGCAGACGCGTTGCGGGCATGACTGCCCCGATTTTCCGCGCGGCAACTGCTGCGGACGTCGCTGCCATCATTGCTATGCTGCGCGAAGACGCACTGGGGGCCGAGCGCGAAACCGCGCCGGACTCCGTCTACTTCGACACCTTTCAACGCCTTGTGGACGCATCGCAAAACCACTTGATCGTTGGGGAAATCGCTGGCCGCGTCATAGCCTACTATCACCTGACACTGCTTGATGGCCTTTCACATCGTGGTGCCCGCCGTGGCAATATCGAGGACGTGCGCGTCGCTGAGCACTTGCGGGGCCAGGGCATCGGTCACCTGATGATGGGCGATGCCGCAGAACGCGCCAAGGCGCTGGGGTGCGGCGTGTTGCAGCTGGTCGCACATGAAACGCGACATGCGACGCACGCGTTCTACCTATCTGCTGGCTTTACGGCGAGCCACGTGGGTTTTAAACGCGTCCTGTCCGACCCGGAGGAAATGCAATGAACGAGCTCTTCAACAGCTTCATGACCGGCCCCGATGAAAAGGGTCGTTTCGGCGATTTTGGTGGGCGGTTTGTCTCGGAAACGCTGATGCCGCTGATCCTTGAGCTGGAAAAGCAATACGAGTTCGCCAAGACGGACGACAGTTTCTGGGCCGAGATGCATGATCTGTGGACGCACTACGTAGGCCGTCCCAGCCCGCTCTACTTTGCCGAACGTCTGACCGAGCGGTTGGGCGGCGCGAAGATCTACCTCAAGCGGGATGAGCTCAATCACACGGGCGCGCACAAGATCAACAATGTGCTCGGCCAGATCATCCTGGCGCGGCGCATGGGCAAGACCCGGATCATCGCGGAAACCGGCGCGGGGCAGCATGGGGTCGCCACGGCTACGGTCTGTGCCAAGTTCGGCTTGAAGTGCGTGGTCTATATGGGTGCCACGGATGTGGAGCGTCAGGCGCCCAACGTGTTCCGCATGAAGCTACTCGGGGCCGAAGTTGTGCCGGTGACCTCCGGGCGTGGCACGTTGAAAGACGCGATGAACGACGCCTTGCGCGATTGGGTGACCAATGTGCGCGACACGTTCTACTGCATTGGCACTGTCGCAGGCCCGCATCCTTACCCTGCGATGGTTCGCGATTTCCAAGCGATCATCGGCAAGGAAACCAAGGAGCAGATGATGGCCGCGGAGGGCCGTCTGCCGGATACGATCATCGCGGCGATCGGCGGTGGCTCGAACGCGATGGGCCTGTTTTTTCCGTTCCTCGACGACAAGAACGTCAACATCATCGGCGTTGAGGCCGGGGGCCACGGTGTGAACGAAAAGATGGAGCATTGCGCCAGCCTGACCGGCGGACGCCCGGGCGTGTTGCACGGCAACCGGACTTATCTTCTACAAGATGATGATGGCCAGATTCTTGAAGGCCATTCGATCAGCGCGGGTCTCGACTACCCCGGCATCGGGCCGGAACATGCCTGGCTGCACGAAATTGGCCGCGCGCAATATGTTTCGATCACCGACAAGGAAGCGCTGGAGGCCTTCCAGCTGTCGTGCGAGACCGAAGGCATCATCCCCGCGCTGGAGCCATCCCACGCCCTGGCCCATGTGGCCAAGATCGCGCCGGACCTGCCCAAGGATCACCTGCTGGTCATGAACATGTGTGGACGGGGCGACAAAGATATCTTCACTGTCGCGCGCGCCCTTGGCTGGGACATGACCGAGGCCTGAGCCGGTCAGATGGGTGGGGATCAAGGATGACGATGAATTCCACTGACCTCGCCCAAGACCTTCGAAATTGGCGCAAGCACCTCCACCAAAACCCGGAATTCGGGTTTGAGGAGGAGGCAACAGCGAAATTCGTGGCAGACCGCCTGCGTGCGTTCGGCATCGAAGAAGTCGAGACAGGCATCGGTGGCACCGGCGTTGTGGCCACCCTGCGTTTCGGTACGTCCGATCGCATAATCGCGTTGCGCGCCGACATGGATTGTCTGCGTATCCACGAGACAACGAACCTTCCCTACGCCTCCAACACGCCGGGGCTGATGCATGCCTGTGGCCATGATGGTCACACCACGATGCTGCTTGGCGCCGCCGCTGTTCTGGCCCGCGAAGGCGGGTTCGATGGGACGGTGCGCTTCGTCTTTCAGCCGGCCGAGGAATGGGGGCAGGGCATGAAGGCGATGATCCGCGATGGGCTCGGGTCGCGTCTGGGGTTTGATGAGATCTACGGGCTCCACAACATGCCCGGCCTGCCGGTCGGCGCGTTTGAGACGAGATCCGGGGCCTATATGGGGGCTGAGGACAACTTCCGCATCACGGTGCGCGGGGCAGGGGGGCATGCCTCTCGCCCTCACGAATGCCGCGATGCCATTGTGTGCGCCTGCGCCATTGTCGGGCAGCTTCAGACGATCGTCGCCCGCACTGTCGACCCGTCTGATCTGGCCGTCGTCTCGGTCACGTCAATCGCTGGCGACAACGTCAAGAATGCCATCGCAAGTGAGGCCGTGATTGAGGGCGATTGCCGACATTTCGACGATGCGGTCAGTCAGCGGATCGAGGCGGCGATGCGCCGGATCGCCGGCGGCGTCGCGGCGGCGCATGCGTGCACGGCAGAGGTCGACTACGACCGCGTGTTCGTGCCCTTGGTCAATGATGCCGAGGCGACAGAGCATGCGTTGTCGGCAGCGATTGCGGCATTTGGGGCGGAACACGTCAACGGAGATGCCGCGCGCATGGGCGCGTCCGAGGACTTTGCGCAGGCGCTAGGCCTAGCCCCGGGATGCTTCGCGATGATCGGCAACGGCGACAGCGCGCCGCTTCATAGTCCGGAATATGACTTCAACGATGAGGCGCTGACCCACGGCGTCACTTGGTTCAGCAAGATCGTGCGCCAGCGTCTGCCTGTGGGTGCGTCTGACCCTTGAATGGGCGTGGCGTGGGTATTTTCAAATGAAATCGGTTGGTTAACTTAGTTTATCAACCTTGATAAGCGAACCGCTCAGCTATCCGCACCGGCGGCGTGCGCCTCGAGCATCTCCATCGGGATAACCTCCAGCGCCCGCTTGTGCGTGGCCCGCAGATTGACCGGCGGGGCGGCCCCTTCTTCGGCGGCCTGCAACCAGCGGCTGGCGCAGACGCACCAGCCATCGCCCGGGTTCAGCCCGGCAAAGCTGTATTCGGGCCGTGGTGTGGACAAGTCATTGCCGACATATTTCGAAAAGGCGAGGAACTCGGCCGTCATCACGCAACACACGGTGTGCGAGCCGCGATCCTCGGCGCAGGTGTCACAGCCACCATCGCGGAAAAAACCGGTCATGGGGTCCGTTGAACACGTCTCGAGTGCCTCACCAAATACGTTGAGGGATGCGGCTTTCTTGAAGCCCATGGTCTGGTACCTCCTGCATGTACAGGCGGCCGTTCAAGACTTGGGTAATGGAAAGCGGGGGTGAGGGAAAGCCTCATCCCGCCAGTCGATCCAGGCACCGTGAAAATCGATCCGTGCCAGGTGGCGCTGCATAGGCGCACCGCCAACCCAAAGCGTGGCGACAAGGCCAGCGCCCGGCGTATCATCGTCGGCCTCCATCGCCAGATGCAGAAGGGGCGCGCCTTGTGTGGCCGCCTGACCCGCAGCCTGAAGGGAGGCTGCGATGGAGGCGCGCGTGGCCTCCGGAAAATACTGCGCGGCGATGGTGGAATAGACGGTATGAAGGCCTGTCCAGGGCTGCGCCAGACGGCGGGTAAGCCAGGGGGCCGCATCACCGGCCTCCACGCTTGTATCGGCCAGCTCTATCGCGGCGCGCGTGCGGGCAAGACGCTCCGGCTGGTCGGGCCAGAGATAGGCCAGTAGGCGCAGGCGGTCTTCCGGGTCATGTGGATCAAGCGGCGTCAGATCGACCCCGGCGCGGTCTGTCACCTCAAAGGGCACGGGCTCGCAAAAGGGGCGGTCCCATTCCGGCATCAGCCTGACTTTGCTGCCCACATCGCCGTGCAAGCCGCGCCCCATCGACAGGGCAAAGCGGTCAAGGGACAGGTTGAGCCCGGCGCTGGCCCCAAGCTCGGACAGGGTGACGGGGTGCGGCCCAACATGGCCAAGCGCCCACCAGATACCCGCGATGATGGCTGTCGCCCTCCGCACCTCATTGGTTTGCGGGGGGCGGTCGAGCCAAGCCATGATCCGCTCTTCATGGGTTTGGAATGCGGCGTCGACCGCAGACCATAGCGCATCATCCGCGACGTCATTGGGCGGATAGGCAGCGATCAGGCCGGGATCGGAGCCGTCGATCACAAGGCCATGCAGCGCGCCCGCAAGGCGCAGGGGCACGGACTGGCCCGCAGCGCTGACATCGCCCTCCCACGCGAGGCAGCGGGCACCAACGGCCGTCGCGTCGGTCAGGCGCGCGCCGATCAGCGGCATGAGACGTGCCATGAAGGGAGAACCGAGGGTGGCCGTGACCTCACCCTGCCGTGCGAACGCCTGACGGAGGCGGTCGCTCACCGGAACTTGTCCACTAGCTTTTGCAGGGGGCTGCGGGCGTCGGGGGCGGTCTCGTTCGGCTGTTCCTCGACCGCTTTGCCAGCCTCCTTGCTGCTGTCCTTCTTGGAGGCGGAAGTTGACGAACGGGGCGGGGCGGTCCGCAGGGCCACTGCGTTCAGGAATTTGCCGCCATCGCCCTCAGCGAGGCGAGGCGCGCCATCGCTGACGCCGCGCAGGACGTCATCGAGCCAATCCTGATCAGCCTTGGCGAAATCGCTGAGCACATAGCCCGGCACGCGGTCCTTGTGGCCGGGATGACCGACACCAAGACGCACGCGGTCATAATGCGGCCCGATATGCTGATGGATCGATCGCAAGCCATTATGCCCCGCATGACCGCCGCCGGCTTTCACGCGAACCTTGGCGGGGGCGAGGTCAATCTCATCATGGAAGACGGTCACATCTGTGCTGTCGAGTTTGTAGAAGCGCATCGCCTCTCCCACCGACTGGCCGGAAAGGTTCATGAAGGTCTCGGGCTTGAGCAGCATGACCTTTTCGGAGCCGAATTTCCCCTCGCTCAGACTGCCCTGAAACTTGGCGCGGAAAGGTGCAAAGCCGTGATCTTCGGCAATCCGGTCCAGCGCCATCCACCCGATATTGTGCCGGTTCTTGGCGTATTTCGCGCCCGGATTGCCCAGGCCGACCCAGAGTTGCATGGCTGCGATCCTTTTCGTTCGTGGACGGTGATATGGCCCGTGAGGCGGTTTGCCAAGGCGCGGGCGGCGTGGCACGGTCGGGGGACGCGTTTTGGCCGGAGCCGAAAGATGAGCAACATTCCCGAAAAGATGCGCGCGCTGGTCCTGCACGGGGCGGGCGAACGCCTGTCGCTGGACGAGGTGCCGGTGCCTGAGCCCAAGCGCGGCGAGGTTTTGCTGCGGGTTGCGGCGTCACCCATCAACCCGTCCGACCTGGCCATGCTGGAGGGCGAATACGGCCTCGGATGGCCCTACCCGCTGATCCCCGGACTGGAAGGCGCGGGGGAGGTTGTAGCGTCGGGCGGTGGCTTTCTGGCCAATCGCCTACACGGCGAGCGGGTGGCCGCCGCCGCGAACGCGCAAGGGCTGTGGGCGGACTATGCCGTGGTGCCGGCGACGCAATGCGTGGCCATGCCGGACAGTTTGAGTTTCGCGGCGGGGGCCAGCAGTTTCGTCAATCCGCTGACAGCGATTGCGCTGGTCGATGAAGTGCGCCGCGCGCGGCTAAGCTGTGCGATTTCCACCGCAGCAGGTGGCGCGCTTGGCGCAATGATCCGCAGACGCGCGGCGGAGAAAGGCGTCAAGATTATCAATATCGTGCGTAAGGACGCGCAGGTTGAGGCGCTGAAGGCGGAGGGCGCGCAATACGTGCTGAACGAGACGGCTGACGATTTCGATGAGACACTCAAGGCACTGTGCAAAGAGCTGCGCTGCAAAATGGCGTTTGATGCCGTTGGTGGCGGTCTGACCTTCCGCGTGGCAGAGGCGCTGCGTGGGCAGGGGCAGATCCTGATCTACGGTGGGCTCAGCGGAAAGGCGGCAAGCCTTCATCCCGGCACGATGATCTTCAAAGGGCTGACTGTGCGCGGCTTCTGGCTGTCGAAATGGCTGGCGGGCAAGAACCTGCCACAGATGCTGATGCTAACCCGCGATGTGACCCGGAACCTCGATGGCGGCTTTGCCGAAACGAAGATCGCACACGTGGCGTCGCTGGAGGAGGGCGTGGCGGCGCCGGGTCTTTATGAGGCGGACATGAGTGCGGGCAAGACGTTGATCGCGACGGGGGCCTTTGATCTTGGTATCTGATACGCCCAGAATTTGCCAAACTTGCCCCTTATCGCAGGCGGCATGAAAGACGTGACGGACCAAGCACCCATGGATGAGACGATCTACGAGATCAACGGTTTGCGCCTTGGTTTGCCTGCGGCGTTGGCGACCGATGCGATTGCCGAAAAGCTGCGCGAGGGCAGTTATGAGGGGGATGAAGCCCGCGCGGTGGATCGCTGCGTGCGACCCGGTTTTCGCGTGTTGGAGCTGGGGGCGGGGCTTGGCTATGTCGGCACACTTGCGGCGAAGAAGACCGAGCCTGAGAATGTGTTGTCGGTTGAGGCGAACCCCGACCTTTTGCCGGTGATCGAGGCCAACCATGCCCGCAATGATGTGGGCGATGTCAGCCTGATGCACGGTGCCGTCGTGGGCCATGCGGCGGAGGACGCGACTGCGAAATTCCATCTGGCTGCTGGCTTCACGGGCTCCCGTCTTGGGGCCAAAGGAGGGCGTCAGGTGGAAGTGCCGTTGATCGGCTTTCACGAGCTTTTGCGCGCGCATCGGCCCCATGTCGTTTTGATGGACGTGGAAGGGGCCGAGGCACAGTTCTTTGATCGCCCCTGGAAATGCCCGCTGCGGTTCTGCGTGATGGAGATCCATCCCAAGCAATACGACGCAAGCGTCATCAAGAAGATCGTGGACCGGATGAGCACGATGGACATGACCTATGATCCGGTCACATCGCGCGGCAAAATCTTGGGCTTCCGTAAAGTCTGGTCCGAGGGCGCTTAGGCGCGCTCCACCAGACCGGAAAAGCATCCATGGCCCGCGTTATGGGCGTGGATGTAGCGGATGGCGGGGTTCTCGAACATCTCGTTGATAGTTGCGGCAGCGTCGCGGCCTTCGACCACGCGGCCATCGGCGATCAGGTCCCGGTCGTTGAACCCGCGCAGCGACAAAAGCCGATGCGCCATGACGGGCGGGATCTCATCCACCGCCTCATAGGTCTGCGTCGCGCCCTCTTTCACGAAAATCGCATGGGTGCCGAAATAGGGCGATTTCGCCGTCTGGTAGGTGTGGTTGAGAAGGATCATCGCCTCACCCGGCTCCGCGTCTTGCATGGTGATGCGGTCGGGCAGGGCGCCTGCGCGGTCGGCGATGCGACGTTCGGCGCCGTGCTCGGCAAGGGCCTCATCGGAAAGCCCGTAGAGGTGTTGGAACGGGGCGGGATCGAGGCCGCTGATACGGAAAGACATCGGTTTGCTCCTTTGGTTTGATGCCATCGTCATGGCATCTGCAAAGGGAGGCACGCGACCCGGATGTTGCGGGAAGTCAAACGGCAGGCAATTGCTGCGTCGCGCAGTGTATTCCGCCGCCGACTTCACCTAGCGGGTCGACATTCAGCATGACGATCTCGCGATTCGGGTAGAGGGATTGCAGCGTATCGCGCGCGGCCAGGTCTGCCGCGCGATCCCCGAATTGTGCGGCGATGACGGCGCCGTTGCAGACATAGTAGTTCACATAAGACGCGACGAAATCGTCGTTGGTGATGCGGGTATCCCAGGGATCAGCGATCTCGGTCAGGTGCAGGTCTGCCGCGCGCAGGATGTCGCGCGTTTCAAACGCGGAGACACTGAACGGCTCATTCGGATCAACAGCCTCTGGCAGTTGAATGATGGCGTGGCCGGGGGCCACGAACCGGGCCAAGGCGTCGATATGGTAGTCGGTGATGTCGAGGCCTTCGACCCCGGGTGCCCAAACCATGCGCTCGGCCCCAAGGCTGGCCAGAATGCGCGCCTCGATCTGATCTCGCGACAGCCCGGGGTTGCGGTTGTCGATCACCCACGAGCTTTCATGCGCGATCACGAGGCCCGCGCCGTCTTGCTCCAAACCGCCAGCTTCGCCGACAACGCCGCTGTCGATCAGGGGCAGGCCCATCCGCTCAGCCACCCGCGCGGCGATCCGGCCGTCATTGGTGTGGATTTGCTTGCCACCCCAACCGTTGAAATTGAAGCTGAGCACCGCGCGCTCGCCTGCGCCGTTGGTGAGGAAGACCGGACCAGAATCGCGCGCCCAGAGATCCTCGGTCGGGATCTCCCAAATCTCTATATCGCCCGACAAGCGCCGCCCGGCTCCAGCAACGGCCTCAGGCGGCATCAGCAGGATGACAGGCTCAAACTCCGCGATGGTATTGGCAATCTCGGCGATTGTGCCCTGAAGCTGGCCCAGGAAATAGCGGTCGGGATGCACCTCGCGGCTGACGGGCCATTGCATGAAGGTGGCTTCGTGCCGGGCTTCTTCGGCGGGCATGACCCAGCCTGCGCTTTGTGCGGCGGCCTGCGTGATCCCGGCCGCAAGGCCCGCGCCAATTGCGCCAAGTGTCTGTCGCCGTGTCATTCGCATGTCGCCCTCCACCACCGCGACGGTGCCAGCATTCAGAGATCAGCGCAAAGAAAAGCGCCGCCCCGGGATGGAGCGGCGCTTTCAAAATCATCAGCGATGAGGGGCTTATTCCTCGGCTGCTGCCTCCTCGGCGGGGGCTTCTGCTTCTGCTGCGCCCTCTTCGGCTTCATCTTCATCGCTTCCGCCACCGATGCCTTTGGGCGCGCCGATATTGGCGATCACGAAGTCACGGTCGATCGTGGCTTTCGCGCCTTCGGGCAGCTCAACGGAGCTGATGGTGATCGTATCGCCGATCTCCAGACCCGCGATGTCGATGGTGATCTGCTCAGGGATGTCGCCTGCGGTCACGCGCAGTTCGACTTCCGGGCGCACCATGGTCAGCGTGCCGCCCTTCTTGAGGCCGGGGCAGTTATCCTCACCGATCACCTCAACCGGAATGAAGAGGCTCACCTTCGAGGTGCGGCGCAGGCGCATGAAATCGACATGCGTGGGCAGGTCTTTCACAACGTCGCGCTGCACGTTGCGGCAGATCACGCGGACATCGTCCTGGCCTTCGACCTTGAGGTTGAAGAGCGTCGACAGGAACCGGCCTGCCTTGAGGTTCTTCAGAAGGACGTTGAAGGGGATCTGGATCGGAAGCGGATCGGCGCCGCCCCCATATACGATACCGGGCACTTTACCTTCACGGCGTGCTTGACGAGCGGCCCCCTTGCCTGTCCCCGTCCGTGCCTCAGCGATAAGATCAGGAATCTCACCAGCCATTGCTATTCTCCTAGAATTATGGACCGCCTCCAAGGGTGTCGGTCCGTGAACTGAAGTCGCGCGTATAGGGCAGGTGGCGGGCTTTGAAAAGACCCCTCTTGCGACTCAAATGGGGCCGTGCAACGGCTTGCGGCCATGAATGTTCTGTCCGCCCTTTCCGTGTCCCGCCGTCCGGTGGTCGCCTTCATGATTGTTGGCGTTTTCTGGGGATCGTTTGCGGCGCAGGTGCCGGTGTTGAAGGCGGGGATTGAGGCGGATGACACGCTCTTTGGGCTGGTCCTTTTGGGGACTTCGCTTGGCCTGATCTCGACCATGTGGCTCGCCCCGATCTTTGACAGGGCATTGGGGCGCAATGCGATGCCGGTGGCCGGGCTGATCTTCGCAGCGTTGGTCTTGGGGCCTTCGCTTGCGCCCGGGCCAATGCTGTTTTTCCTGGCCATGGTGGCCGCTGGCTATGCTTCGGGCATGCTTGACGTGGTGATGAATGCACGCGTGTCCGAGCTTGAAGCGCGGCATGGACGATCTCTGATGAACGCAAACCATGCCATGTTTTCCGTGGCTTATGCGATTTCTGCTGTGTGCACCGGGGTGGCGCGCGAAGCCGGGTTTGAGCCTTTCCAGATTTTTGGGACGATTGCTGTTCTGATCGTTTTCATGGCCCTGTGGCTGCGTATGGAGGTGGAGCCGATCGACGAGGAAGCCCGCCGCACCAACCGCTTTCCGTGGCCCACCGTCTTGCTGTGTGGCGCGATTGTTCTGGTGGCATTCTTCGTGGAGGCGACGGTTGAGGCCTGGTCGGCCCTGCATATTGAACGCACCTTGGGTGGTCGCGCAGCAGAAGGCGCGCTGGGGCCTGCCGTTTTGGGGCTGACGATGGCAATCGGGCGGTTCTCGGGTCAGGCTCTGACGGAGCGGTTCAGCGAGCACGCAATCATCATGATCGGGACGGCGATGGCGAGTTGTGGTGCGCTGATTGCTGCCGCCGCGCCGTCGCCTTTGATTGCCTATTTTGGCTTTGGCGCCATGGGGTTAGGCATTGCGGCGGTGGGGCCGGTGGGCCTTGCGATTGTGGGTCGGATGGTGCGCCCGGAACACCGCACCGCCGCCGTTGCAAGGGCGGCGGTGATTGGGTTCATGGGCTTTGTTCTGGCGCCATCGCTGATGGGGTTCATCTCGGGCGCGTTTGGTCTGCGGTTGGCCTTTGTGGCGGTGGCGGCGCTTGCGCTCCTCGCGCCACTCCTCGCGATTTACCTGCGCAGCAATGCGGCGCGCTATTCCCAAGTGTCGTGAAAACCTTTTGGGATCAGGAGGTTGTGGCGGCCTAGATCGGCGACCTGGCGCTCGCCGCATAGGCCCATCGAGGTGTCGAGTTCCTTGTGGATGACCTCCAGCGCCTTGGTGACGCCAGCCTGACCCATCGCGCCGAGACCGTAGACGTAGGAGCGCCCGATCATGGTGCCTTTCGCGCCGAGAGCGACTGCCTTCAACACGTCTTGGCCGGAGCGGATGCCGCTGTCGAGATGGACCTCCATCTTGTCGCCGACGGCGTCCATGATGCGGGGTAGCATCCGGATCGACGAGAGCGCGCCATCGAGTTGCCGGCCGCCGTGATTGGACACGACAATCGCGTCTGCACCCACGTTAAGTGCTTGTTTTGCATCCTCTTCATCCAGAATGCCCTTGAGGATCACGGGGCCGTCCCACCAGCTTCGGAACTCTTTTATGCGGTCCCAATCCAGGCTTTGATCGAAGGCCTGCGCGGTCCATGAACTGAGCGACGCCGGGTCGTCGATGCCGTCGATATGGCCCACGATATTGCCGAAGAAGCGCCGCTTGGTGCCTAACATTTCAAGGCCCCAGGGCACTTTCGTCATCATGTTGGCGATGGATTTTGGCGTCAGTTTTGGCGGGGCGGAGAGGCCGTTTTTGATATCTTTGTGCCGTTGACCGAGCATTTGCAGGTCGACGGTGATCACCAGCGCGGAGCAGTTCGCATCTTTCGCGCGGGCGAAAAGGCGCCGCATGAAGTCGTCATCCTTCAGCGTATATACTTGAAACCAAAAGGGTTTTTGAGTGTGTTCGGCGACATCTTCGATGGAGCAGATCGACATTGTCGAGAGCGTGTAGGGGACGCCGAACCGCTCTGCCGCGCGGGCGGCTTTGATCTCTCCATCGGCGCATTGCATGCCGGTGAGACCCACAGGGGCCAGCGCCACGGGCATGGCCACGTCTTGCCCGAGCATCTGGGTCGCGGTCGAGCGGCCCGCCATATCCCGCGCGATGCGCTGGCGTAGGCGTATCAGGCTGAAATCGCTGACATTTTCGCGAAACGTCTGCTCGGTCCAGCTGCCCGATTCCGCGTAATCGTAGAACATCTTGGGCACGCGGCGTTTGTAGATGCGCTTGAGGTCTTCGATCTCGGTGATGACGGGCATTGGCGGGATTCCTCGCGTGTGGTCAACTTTTCTTACCAATCCCGTGGAGCGGAGTCCACCGCAGGTTGCGGGGGTGAAACTGTGCTCAGCTGAGCGCATTTCCGTACGTATGAGCGGATCTTTCCCGAAAAGTGCGTTCATCTGAGCAGATTTCGGTGCGTTCAGGGGAGCAGATCAGAATGCGTTCAGGTGAACGGAGTTAACGCGGTCTTTCCAAACCTGCCCGAACGGCACGCATGAGGGGCGATTTGTGCAACACCCGTATCGGCCAGCTTAGACTGTGCGCCCTTAACAACGAGGAGGGTGCGATGAGTTACGAGCCAAGGGAATGGAAATTGCTGGAGCAATCCGGGCGCAACGTGCTGTTGCTTCAGGCCCATATTGAGGCCCTTTCAAAGATGGTCACGGGTCTGCTGGAGCGGCATCTGGGATCAAGGGCGCAATTGGAGCATCTGCACGTGCTCGATCATCTGTGTCGCGATGGCGACGGTATGTCGATCTCTCATCTGGCGCGTGCGCTCAAATGGCCGCGCCCGACCATGTCGCGGGTTGTGAACCGGCTGCTGGTCGAGGGCTGGGTCGAGGCGGCCGTTTTCGACGACGACGCGCGCAAACGCACGATCTGGCTGACTGAGGCCGGGCACCAGCAGCGGGTGCTGCTGTTGGAGCAGGTGGCGATGGAGTTGATGAAAGTGGAGATGCATCTGCGGGCCACCAAGATCGCCAGTCTGCGGGAAGAGGCGGGAGCGATGGTGAAGGTGCTTGATGGGTTGGGCAAAAAGCGGCGTCGCCGGGCGCGCTGAGGGCGGGCTTGCATATAGTACGACATCGCACTAAATAATGCGACATCGTACTATATTGGAGATTCGCCATGACCCTTTCGCGCCGCAAAACCCTCGCCCTGATCGGTGGGGGCACGATCCTCGCCGCAACGGCTGCTGTTGGATATGACATCACCCGCGTGCCCAATGCGGCTGTCGCGCCCTGGGGGCAGGCCGGGCAATATGCCGACCCGCGCCTTCGGGCGCTGAGTTGGGCGATCCTCGCGCCGAACCCGCATAACCGGCAGCCCTGGATGGTGGATGTGTCGCTGCCCGACACGGCGATCCTGTACGTGGACCCGGACCGTTTGCTGCCGCAGACCGACCCGTTCAACCGACAAATCACGGTTGGGCTTGGCTGTTTCCTCGAAATCCTGCGCATGGCCGCGTTGGAGGATGGGTTGGCCGTGACGTTCGACCTGTTTCCCAATGGCAGTGACGCGGCCGGGCTGGACGGACGGCCCGTGGCGATCTGCCATTTCAGCCCAACGGAGGCCGCGCCCGATCCGCTGTTTGCGCTTGTGCCGCACAGGCGATCCAACAAGGAACCGTATGACACGGCGCGCCCGGTTCCGACGGACGCTCTGCAACGGATTGCGCACGCGCCGATGCACTTTCCCATGGGCTTCACCAATGACATGGCCCGTGTCGAGCAGATGCGCGATCAATCCCTGCGCGCGCTACGGGTGGAGTTTGCCACCGAGCGGACGTTGCGCGAGTCGGTTGATCTGTTCCGCATCGGCCATCGCGAGGTGAACGCAAATCCCGACGGGATTGATTTCAGCGGGCCGATGTTTGAGAGCCTGCGGATGACGGGCCTGTTCTCCCGCGAGGCGTCAATGGACGTGGAAGGGTTCGTGGGCCAGCAAGCGGATGCGGCTTTCGCGGAAAACATGCTGAGTGCGATGGCGCATCTGTGGCAGGTGACGCCGGACAATAGCCGCGAGACGCAGATCCGCGCGGGCCAGGATTGGGTGCGCATCAACCTGGCTGCGACGGCGGAGGGGTTGGGTTTGCAGCCGTTGAGTCAAGCGTTGCAGGAATTCCCCGAGATGGCCGCGCTTTACGATGAGGTGCATGGTGATCTGGCGCCCGACGGCGGGACCGTGCAAATGTGGGCGCGCGTGGGGTATGGGCCGGAGGTGGGCGAAAGCCCGCGCTGGCCGCTGGAGGAGAAGATTGTCGGATAGCGACGGGGCAGGCGAAGGGCCGGGGCTGTATTTCCGGCTGTTCAACGAGATCGGGATTATCGAGCAACTCAGCCGCGCCGCGTTCGAGGCGCGGCTGCCTGATGGCGTGCTGGTGTCGCATTTCAGCGTGCTCAACCACATGATGCGCTTGGGAGACGGGAAAACGCCGCTGTCGCTGTCGAGCGCGTTTCAGGTGCCCAAGACGACGATGAGCCATACGCTGATGTTGCTGGAGAAGCGGGGCTGGATCGAGATGCGGCCCAACCCCGAGGACAAACGGTCAAAGCTGGTCTGGATGACGGAGGCGGGGCGGGCGTTCTGGCAACAGGCGATCGGGTCGCTGGGGGGCGAAATGGGCTGGCTGGCGGAGGTGTTTTCGCCAGAGGAGGCGGCCGCGTTGATGCCGGGGCTGGAAAAGCTGCGCAAGCTGCTGGACGCGCGGCGGGGTTAGGCGGCGTGGTGGTGGGACGGAGTGTAGAGGCGTAAAAAAGATCACACTCATTCGATCGCTTCGGAAAAAAGAGTTTTCCTTTTGCCAGCGTTTTTCGAAGATGGCTTATGGCATCCTCTGAATTTCAAAAAAAGGACTTTCCGATGAATGAGTTTTCCGAAAGTGAGCTTTCGTCAACGCGAGATTTGGTGGTTGCGAGTGGAAGCACTCGCAGTCTTCCCGCTCGTAGATGGAGATTGAGAAACCTGATCATTGAGACAGGTGCCAGACTCATTGGCAGTACGAACGCCCAGACTTGGCTTCTTTTTGAGGCAACAGGAACAATCGAGATTAACGGAAAGCTTGAATTCAGGGCTTTCTCCAGTGAGCGGCGAAATTTCTCTACGCGAACAAGTTCGGGGCGTGACTTGGACCATGCGTTCAGTATGTCGAATCTTGGCGGAAACGGAGGGCGCGGTCGCGATACCGGCGGAGCGCCAGGTGGTGCGGGTGCCCCAGGCACGCGCGACTACGGTGGCGGCGGTGGAGGTGGTGGTACTCGCTGGGCATCAGGGAACAGGTTCCCAGGAGATGCGGCCAGTGGCAGCACAGGTGGGAATTCAAAATCAAGCAAGGGCGGTAACGGTGGTAAACGGGGGCCGTTTAGCAACGGTGGACTTCTCTACTTGTCAGCAGAGCAAATCCTGGGAAACGGCAGCATTGATGTAACGGGATTGCCAGGCGCGTCAGGCGAGATGGGTGATCAGGGCGCTACTCAATTTAACGGCGCCGGTGGTAGCGGAGGGGGAGCTCCCGGTGGCGAAGGTGGCGTCGTGATCCTTGAGACAAACGATCTTTCCTTTGATTTGGAATTCCTTGTTTCAGGCGGTCAAGGTGGTCAAGGCGCAGGCGGTGTCCGTCCGGGGACCTCTGGAGGCCCTGGAGCAGCAGGGTTTGTTGACTGAGAGTAGTCTCGTAGATGCAAACTGGGATCTGACGGCTTTTCGTCGTGGGTGGATCTGAGCCTACGCCCGATGCGCCCCATCGGCGAGGGATTTCACGAAGGCCAGCACCTCATCGACCGGTTTGCCAGCCGCGATCTCGGACACAATCGCCGAGCCCACGACGCAGCCGTCGGCGACTGACGCGATGGCCTCGCTGCTTTCGGGGGTGCGGATGCCGAAGCCTACGATGACGGGCAGGGAGGTCTGCGACTTGATGCGGGCGACTTCGGGGGCGACATCGTTGGCCTCGGCCGCTGCAGCGCCGGTGATGCCGGTGATCGAGACATAGTAGACGAAGCCGGAGGTGTTGGTCAGGACCGCCGGAAGGCGGGCATCGTCGGTGGTGGGGGTGGCGAGGCGGATGAAGTTGAGGCCCGCATTCTGCGCGGGGATGCAGAGTTCGTCATCCTCCTCAGGCGGCAGGTCGACGACGATCAGGCCGTCGATCCCGGCCTCCCGCGCGTCGGCCAGGAAGGCGTCCACACCACGCGAATAGATCGGGTTGTAATAGCCCATCAGCACGATGGGGGTCGTATCGTCACCCGCGCGGAAATCGCGGACCATTTGCAGCGTCTTCTCAAGCGTCATGCCGCCTTCGAGCGCGCGCTGGCCGGCCAGCTGGATGGTCGCGCCGTCGGCCATGGGGTCGGTGAAGGGCAGGCCCAACTCGATGATGTCGACGCCCGCGTCGGGCAGGCCGCGCATCACCTGCAGGGCGGTGTCGTAGTCCGGATCACCGGCCATGATATAGGAGACGAAGGCTTTGGTGCCCGAGGCTTGCAGGCGGGCAAAGGTGTCGTCGATGCGGGTCATGGGTGGCTCCGTTTCGTGGTGCGCTCCGTTTGGGGCAAGCAAAGGCGGAAATCAAGCGGAGGGGGAAAAGAGCGCGGGTTTTCTCAGACGGTCTGGAACCAAAGGAGGGTCGGACCCATTTAAGGGTCATGAACTACATCCTTGCCATATTGCTGCCGCCGCTTTCGATCTTTCTGGCCGGGCGCGTGATCCTGGGTATCCTGATCGCGCCGATCTGGTTGCTTGCGATCATCTTTTCGGGCGGGCTGACCCACCCGATGTTTGTCCTGCTGGCGTGGTTCGTGATCTTTGAGCGCCGCAATGCGGGGTTGCGCGACTAGGGGTGGCTTTGGCTGCTTGCCAAGCCCCGTCGATCGGTTGAACGTAACGCCCATGCAGATTGCCGGACGATCAGACGCCCCTTGGGACCACCTCTTTGTGTTTCATTTCCTGTCAGCGGAACGCGATGACTGGATTGGCGACCGTCTGTCGGCGTTGCTGTCGAGAGAGGCGGACAGTGCCGGGGTGCGTGCCCATGATGTGCAATGGTCTGCGAAAGCGGGCCGGTGCGAGATTGCGGGCCGGTTCCTTGACCCCGAAACGGCAGGCGCTCTTCTGGAGGCATGGAACGCACCGGAGGGCGATGCAGCGTTCATGTGTTACACGCCCAACCACGGGATTGCGACGGTCAGTGGTGGGCAAATGGACTGGTTTGGCCTGATCTGTTTCCAGTGTTCGAATGCGGGAATTGGCGGCGCGGAGGCGACCCTCCACCCACCCGTGCCGAACCGGCTGCTGCCGGACGGTGCGGGCTTGGAGGATCACCTGCTTGCCCATTTGCCCGAGCGACCGTTCGCCCTGCGCAGCTAAGGCGTTGCCGTCAGCCGCCAGAAGCGGAGAGGCAGCGCGATCGCGGCCACCGCCAGACCCAGCATATAGCCCAACCAGACCCCCACGGCCCCGTAGTCCAACACGAAGCCGAGCAGGTAGCCCGCCGGAAGGGCCACGGGCCAGTAAGCGATCAGCGTCACCACAGACGGCCATGTATTGTCGGACATGCCACGCAGGGCGCCCAAGGCCACATCCTGAATCCCGCCGGAGACCTGTAGAAGGGCTATGATCAGGAACAGCAGCGTCGCAAGCTCAACCACCGCCGGATCGTCCGACATCGTCATCGCGAGCAGGCGCCCGCCGAAGATGAAGACCAGAGCGGCCAGGATCTGCCATACCGTGACCAGCGCAAAGGACGCTTTGAGGATGGGCCTGAGCCGGGCGGTGCGCGCACTGCCCACAGCCTGACCCACCCGGATCGAGGCCGCACCGGCCATGCCAAGAGGGATCATGTAGGCCACGCCCGCCAGCGCATTGACGATCTGGTGGGCGGCCAGCGCCTCGGCCCCCAGCCAGCCCATCATGATGCCGACGATTGCATAGGCCCCGCCCTCACCAGCATAGCCGAGGCAAAGCGGCAGGCCTTGCTTGAGTTGCTCGGTCACATCGGCCCACGCCACGGCGACGCGCTGGCGGTAGGGGGCCATGGAGGGCGCCTTCCACAAGACCAAAGCGCCCGCCAGAAGCGAGCAGCTTTGCGACAGGATCGAGGCCAGCCCGGCCCCGAGCAGTCCCCATTCGAAGATATGGATGAAGGTGTAGTTGGCCGGCACGTTCACGACGACGCCGATATAGCTGAGGCCGACGGCGATCCACGGACGCTCCACCGCGTCAAACAGCGATTTCAGCCCGAAGAAGACCGTGAACGGAATGATCCAGACGGCCATCGACACCCAGTAGGGCAGGAGGATGGCCAGAACCTCAGGCGGTTGGCCGAGCGGGCCGAGAAGTGGGTAGAGCGCCAGCATGATCAGGGTGGATGCGGCGCCGCCAAGGGCGCACAGCCACAGACCGGACCGCAGGGCCTTTGCGACACGGACCGGGTCCTGGGCGCCGTCGCCCTGGCTGATCTGCACGGAGATCACGGTGATCAGCCCCCAGAGCGCGGAAATCAGGATGATCAGCACCGCCGTGGTGATGCCTGCAGCCGCCAGCGGCACGGTGCCAAGGGGCGAGATCATCGCGGTATCCACAACGCCGATCAGCAAGGCAGCGGCGAGGCCTGCCATGAGCGGCACTGCGAGTTTGATAAGGGGCCAGAATTCGGCGCGCGTCGCACCTTGGGGGGCAATTGTTTGGTCAGTCATGGGTCACCTGCCGGGACGATCCGGCGCAGGGATTGCGGGACGTGCCGGTCAAGGCAGGGGCGCAATCCTTTGATTTTCAACGGCTCAGATGGCTGACGGGTGTGCCGTGTGCCATCGGGAGGGGCTTAGGCCCGCGTTGGGTGATCCATGGTGAAAGTCCTTTGGGACGAAGCGTGTGCAGGCGATGTGTAGGGGATTTCGGCTGCGAGAGTCGAGAGGTGATAGGCTTGGGCTGCGGGCCTGTGTCCATTTGCTGACACTGCAAAGCCCAAAGTGAGCGAAGCGGGAGCGGAAAAGGGGCTATTGCAGCACAGCGATTGAGGCGTACGCTTTGGTGCAGGCAAGGGGAGGCATAGGGCGACACATGGGCAGACGCGTTTCCGTTTCGAAAGGGCAGAGAACAAAGGTCTTTCGGCTTTTTTCAAGCTCCGTCCCCAGCACGATCAATTTTGAGGCGGTTGCCGACGGTCCTGTCGGCGGCGTGGTCGAGGTGGATCGCTGGCACTGGTTCAGCTGGAAAACGGAGACGCACCCTTTGGTGGCGCACAACGCCATCGAGAAGGGATTTGCCGATGCGGACTTTGTGATCCATGTCACGCCAGACGTGGATTGCGACATCGTCTTTGGGCGCAAGACGGGAGGTGGTGCGCTGACTGCGATCCTGCTTGTGGCGGTTGTGATCGTGGCGATTGCCTTTGTCTTGATCGCCCTGACCGCGCCGCCGCCCGGCGGTTGAGCCGGATGTGCGATTTTTTTCGTTGCCAGTTAACATTCTGTAAACGCGCATGAAATATGTTAAGCTTTGCGCAATTGCTTGGGGTCGATCAGATGACGTCGGACTACCTTGAAATTCAGGATGACCAGCTGCGGCGTGCGGCGGCGGCGTTGGAGGCGGCCAATTTCGGCGTGTGGGAGTTTGAGCCGAAGAGTGGGCGCGCCTTCTGGGATGGCCGGGTGCGGGAATTGTGGGGCGCGTCACCCGATCAGGAGATCGACTATGATTACGTCATCTCAAAAGTGCATGCCGACGACCGGGAATTGCATGACGCTGAGACCGCGCGGGCGCTTGATCCCGACGGCACGGGCGAGATGGATATGGAATACCGCCTGATTGCACGCGGGGATTTGCCGGAGACCTGGATCCGCGCCAAAGCTCGGACGTTGTTCGAAAACGGCGAGGCGGTGCGCCTGGTCGGCACTGTGGAAGACATCACCGTACGCAAGCGCGCCGAGTTGCGAAATTATGTCTTGCTGCGGGAGCTGGAGCATCGGCTGAAGAACACCTTGGCCCTTGTCGGGTCGGTGATCCATCTGTCGAAGGACCATTATCAGTCGGTCGAGGCATTCTCGGACATGTTGATGGGGCGCATTCATGCGCTGGCGCAGGCGCAGGAATTGTTGCGGTCCAATGATTGGCAGGAAGTTTGGCTGTCGCAGATCTGTTCGAGCGTGTTGCAGACCGTGTTGGGCGAGACGCGTCGCATCGAGACGCGGTGGGACAAGGATATTCAGGTTCCTGAGCAATATGTGCAGACCTCCGCCATGGCGATTTATGAGCTTGCCACAAACTCCATCAAATACGGTGCGCTGAGTGTCGCGGAGGGAACGGTTGTGCTTTCAGGCCAGCATGATGGCACCGTGCGCCGCTTCGAATGGCGTGAACGCGGCGGCCCCTTGGTGGACGAAGGGGCATTCGAGGCAAATGGATTTGGCAGCTTGCTGTTGGGCACGATCTGGCCGCGCGAGTTGCACGGGACCTCCACCTATAAGGGTGAGGCGGATGGCGCGGTCTTCGCGCTGACATTGGACGGAGTAACACCATGACCTCAGACCGGTCAGGGATATTGGTTGTCGAAGACCAGATGTTGCAGGCGATCCATTTGTCGATGTCGTTGGAGCGTGAGGGATATGAGCCGATGGGCCCCTGTTCCAGCGTCGATGAGGCGCTGGACATGCTGGACACTGCGACACCGGCGGCGGCCTTGCTGGACATCAATCTGGGCGCGGGCACGACGAGTGAGCCGATTGCCGCGGAACTGGCGCGGCGCAAGGTGCCCTTTGCGTTTCTGACGGCCTATAGTCGGGATATCCCCATTGTAGAGAGCTTCCCGGACGCGATTTTCGAGGACAAGCCTGTCAACGACCTGAAGCTGCGTCAGCTTTTGGGTGATCTGATGGCGCCCGCCGGCTAGCCGAGCAGGTTACTCTGCCGCGATGCGATCCGGGCGCGGGATGTGGCCGTCGCGGGTTTGCGGGGTCTTGATCCCCAAGGCCGCGCCCGCGACCTGCGTGCGCAAGATCTGCGCCGTGCCGCCGCCGATCGTGAACATGCGCACGTCGCGGTACATCCGCTCCAACGGTTCGGCATCGGAATAGCCGCGGGCACCGAACATCTGGAGCGCTGTATTCACCACCTGAATGGCGATCTCGGACGCGAAGAGCTTTGCGCGGGCGGCTTTCGCCATGTCGGGGAAGGGGTCTGAGCTGCGCGCGGCCTCATGGAGCAGCAGGCGGGCGGCATGGATCTGGATATCGGCGTCGGCGATCATCCATTGCAGGCCCTGGAATTCGGCAAGAGGGCGGCCGAATTGCTGACGCTCCCGCAAGTAATCCTTGGCCCGGTCGAGTGCACCGGCGGCCACACCCATGGCAATGGTGCCCGCGCCGACGCGCTGGGAATTGTAGGCGTTCATCAGGTCCGCAAAGCCACGGGCGAGGCCGGAGGGTGGCTGGACCAGCCATTTCTCGTGAACTTCGAGGTCTTTGAATCGAAGGGTCGCCTCGGGCATGCCGCATAGGCCCATCGTGTGTTCGCGGCCCTCGACATTGAAGCCCGGCGGCGGGCTTTCCGGGTCTGCGTAGACGATGAAGCCGCCGATGCCCTGTTCAGCACCCCGTTCGTCGAGCACACGCGCGAAGATCAGGTGCAGTTTCGAGACACCGCCGCCGGTAATCCAGTGCTTGGTTCCGTTGAGGATATAGCTGTCGCCTTGCTTGCTGGCGGTGGTCTGCATCTCGGTCGCGGCGGATCCGGCCTCAGGCTCGGTGATGCAGATGGCGGGTTTGTCGCCGTCCAGCACGATGGGCGCGCAAAAGGTTTTCTGTTCGTGGGTCCCGTAGGCCATGACGGCAGAGATGCCGCCCATATTCGCCTCCACCACGATGCGGGCGGTGAGCGTGCAGGCGCGAGCGATTTCTTCGACCACTTCCGTGACTGTCAGGTAATCCGCGCCTTGGCCGCCATATTCAGTGGGGATCGTCATGCCCATCAGCCCGGCCTCGACCAGGTCCTGCACATTGGGCCAGGGATAGCTGCGGGTCTTGTCCCAATGGGCCGCGCGGTCGGCGAATTTTGGGGCCAGCGCTTGGGCTTTGGCAACGAGGGGGTGGGTCATGGGAGCCTCACGGTGCTGTGATGGGTTGACCATAGGGAAGCTGTGGTTCAAATCCATGGAATAAGATTTGATGTGAACTTCAGGGAAGTTGAATTTGCAGACGCGGGCCCTACGGACATTGGTGAAGGTGGCGCAGGTGGGCAGCTTCATCGGCGCAGCCGAGCAGTTGGGCATGACGCTGAGCGCACTGTCGATGCAGATGAAGGCGCTGGAGGCGGAGTTGGGGGTGGAGCTGTTCGACCGTTCGGTCCGGCCGCCACGGTTGACGCCTTTGGGCCGGTCGGTGGTGGACGAGGCCGAGGGCGTTCTGGCAGGCGAGGACCGGTTGTGGGAGGTCGTGCGGCCCGGCGGCGATCTGGTGGGGGCTTACAAGCTGGGCTTTGTGACCACGGCGGCAGTGCGGCTCTTGCCGGGGTTCCTGAAGGCCGCACGGGGCGGGCGGGCGACCTTTTCCGTGGAGACGGGGCTGTCGGCAGTCATTCAGGAAAAGGTCCTGACCGGGCAGTTGGACGCGGGCGTGGTGACGAATGCGGATGGGTTGCCTGAGGGACTTTCCGCGCGACTGCTGCGGCGGGAGCCGTTCGTATTCGCCGTTCACCGGGACGTGGCGGACGACATGAAGGGCCAGACCTTCTTTCACTTCATGCCCGGCACGGGGATCGGAAAGCTGATCGCGGGCGCGATGGGGGAGCCTGCGGATGTTGTGGTTCTGGATAACCTTGAGGCGATCATGGAATGCGTCTGCGCGGGGTTGGGCTACACGCTGATGCCGGTGCCGGATGTGGAGCGGTACCTGACCGACGATGTTGTCATGCTTCCGGGTCCGGAGGGCTTGCAGCGGCGGCTGGAACTGGTCGTGCGAAAGGGCAGCGCGCTGGCGCGGCGGGAAGCGGCCTTGGCGGCGTTGTTTGGGGTGCTTGCGGCGGAGCACGGCGCGCCGTAGAAGGCGGCGAATTCTCGGAAAAGGACGCGGGCGATGGGCTTCAAGATGGGCATTGTGGGCTTGCCGAATGTGGGCAAATCCACCCTCTTCAACGCGCTGACCAAGACGGCGGCGGCGCAGGCGGCGAACTTTCCGTTCTGCACGATTGAACCCAATGTGGGCGATGTGGCCGTGCCCGATGCGCGGCTGGATACGCTGGCGGAGTTGGCGCAATCGAAGTCCATCGTGCCGACGCGGATGACCTTTGTGGATATTGCGGGCCTCGTGAAAGGCGCGAGCAAGGGCGAGGGGCTGGGCAACCAGTTTCTGGCGAACATCCGCGAGACGGACGCGATTGCCCATGTGCTGCGTTGCTTCGAGGATGGCGATGTGACCCACGTGGATGGCCGCGTGGACCCGGTGGCGGATGCCGAGACCATCGAGACGGAGCTGATGCTGGCCGATCTGGAGAGCATCGAAAAGCGGCTTCAGAACATCATCCGCAAGGTGCGTGGCGGCGATAAGGAGGCGGTGCAGGCGCAACGTCTGATGGAGGTCGCCAAGGCGGCGCTGGAGAACGGCCAGCCCGCCCGCACGGTTGAGGTCGATGCCGAGGACGCCAAAGCGTGGAAGATGTTGCAGCTGCTGACGGCGAAGCCGGTACTGTATGTCTGTAATGTCGAGGAAGAGAATGCCGGGACGGGCAATTCCCAGTCGGCGCGTGTGGCCGAGATGGCGGCGGCGCAGGGGAACTCCCATGTCGTGATCTCCGCCAAGATCGAGGAAGAGATTGCGCAGCTTGAGGCCGACGAGGCGCAGATGTTCCTTGAAGAACTGGGGCTGGAAGAGGCCGGTTTGGACCGGCTGATCCGCGCGGGCTACGCGCTGTTGAACCTGCAGACCTACTTCACCGTCGGTCCCAAGGAGGCGCGCGCCTGGACGATCAAGGAGGGCACGCTGGCGCCGCAGGCGGCGGGTGTGATCCACGGCGATTTCGAGAAGGGCTTCATCCGGGCCGAGACGATTGCGTACGATGATTTCGTGTCTTTGGGTGGCGAGAATGCAGCGAAAGAGGCGGGCAAGATGCGGGCCGAGGGCAAGGGATATGTGGTGAAGGACGGGGACGTCCTGCATATTCTGCACAGCGGCTGAACGAAAAGCCCCGGCACAGGGCCGGGGCTTTTGTGGAGTGATGGCGGCGATTTACCGACCAAACGCCGTCACAACCGCCTGGGAGCCGGGGTTCACGATGGTCTGATACTGGAACCGGATCTGGTCGATATTGCGCACGGGTCCGCGCAGGTTGAACCAGCCGGTGCAGTTGCCGGGCCGTACGATGCGGCGCACGCCGAGGTCCTGGCTGCCGCCAAGGGCAAAGCTCACATCGACATCACCGAAATGCACGGCGCGGTTGGCGACGCAGAAGCGCACCTCGCGGAAGAGGGCAGGGCCGGGGACGGAGATCACGTCGACGTCCGAAGTGTCGGCGGCAACGCGGGCGCCGAGGAATGTGTTGGCCGAGGCCGGCACGGTGGAGGCCGCGAGGCCAGCCAGCACGACGAGGGAGAGGATCTTGGGGTTCAGGGCTTTGAGGGTCAGTTTCATAAGTCTATTCCTTTGGGTTTAAGTTTGGATCTTCAAAAGTGTTGGTGTCTGAAATGCTGTAGACATGAGGTATCACGGGGGCTGGCGGGGTTTCCGTCGCCCTTTGTGTGATTTTCTCGGGGAATTTCTTCTAAGCCGCTGAAATAGAACGAAAAGAAAGTGCAGATTTATGCGACAGGTGCACTGCTGACCTGCTGGTGCACCTCGATCACATTGCCCTCTGGGTCGTGAAAGAAGACCTGATGCCATTCGGCAGAGAAGGCGGTGCCGTAATCGGAATAGGGGATACCGCGCGCGTCGAGCATGGCGAGGAAAGCGGGCAGATCGTCGGTGCGGAAGGCGATATGCCCACGCTCGATCGGGTTGATGACCTGGCCGTTATGGAAGGCGATATTCAGGTCACGCTCGGCCAGGTGCATCTGCATCGCGCCGTCTGTGGCGAAACGGATCGGGCCGTCAAAGCCCTTGCCGTCCTTCGCCTCGGTCCGCGGGAATTGCGAGGCGGGCATATCGTCGAGACCCAGGACCTGCGTGTAGAAGGTGTGCATCCGGTCGACATCATCGGAGACGAAGTTGATGTGGTGGAATTCGAGTTTCATGTGGATTCTTCCTTGGCCTACCGCCCTTCGGGCTACTTGAGGCCGGGGTTCTTGGCCTGCCGCCCGTCACGCTGCTTGAGGCCGGGGCTCCGGCAAGACAGTTTTCGCCATCCTGCCGGTTCTGCACCGAATGTCACGTGCAGATCAGGCCGCCATCGTCTCCGCCAGCTTTTCGAAGGCCTGCATCCAGCCGCCTTCGCCGGGCGAGCCTGCAGGTACGCCGATATGGCGCATGACCATGCGGGTGCCGGTGCCGTCCTCGGACAGGTCGACATGCACTTCGGTCATCTCAGGCGTGCCGTCGGGCATGCCCATGACGGCGGGGGAGAGGATAGTGCCGTCGGCGTCGCACATCGCCTCGGTATAGACGAGGCGGGTTTTGGGCGTGACCTCGGTATAGGTGCCGGTGAAATACATCGTCATGGAGCGGTCGGGGCGGTCCATCTGCATAGTCACCCGCCGGGTGCCGCCGACCGTCACGTCCATGCTGGCTTCTGGCACGGACATGCCCATGGGGCCATACCATTGCATGAAGAGGTCAGCCTCGGTCCAGAAACGCCAGACCGTATCGAGGGGGGCGTCGAAGTGGCGCTCGATACGCACGAAGCCTGCGAGTTCAGTCATTTTGTTGGTCCTTCATGTTGGAGAGGGCGGTGTCGAGCGCATCAAAGCGTGCGCTCCAGATATGGCGGTATTGCTCGGTCCAGTCGGCGATCTGCTGAAGGGGAGCAGCATTCAGCGTGCAGGGCCGGAATTGCGCGTTTTGAGAGCGCTCGATCAGGCCCGCCTTTTGCAGCACGCGGATATGCTGAGAGATCGCGGGCAGGCTCATGTCAAAGGGTTCCGCGATGTCGTTGACTGTCGCGGGGCCGGTCGCGAGGCGCGCGAGGATGGCGCGGCGGGTGGGGTTGGCCAGGGCGGAGAGGGTGGCGTCGAGTTGGGTATCGGGGGTCATAGTGTCTTTTATTATGTGAGTCGCTTAATTAAGCAATATCTTAATTAAGCGGGCGTGATCCTTTGTATCATGCTTCCTGAATTGCCAAGGGCTTGGAATTGCAGTCAGGTGCGCGTCTGCCCGACTGTGCCGGGCGAGGAAGGATATCCATGAGCGCCTCTTCCGAAGACACGCCCGCAGGCTTTGGCTATGCGATCAGCGCCTACGTCCTGTGGGGCGGGTTGCCGCTTTACCTCAAGGCGTTGGAGCATTTGCCCGCCGCAGAGGTCGTGGCGCACCGGGTGGTGTGGTCGCTGCCGTTGATCGGGTTGCTGATCTGGGTGACAGGCCGCACTGCGGATCTGAAGGCTGCGTTCCGGTCGCCGAAGCTTTTGGCCATGGCCGCGCTGACGAGCGTGTTCATCTCGATCAACTGGGGCGTCTATGTCTGGGCGATT
The DNA here is from genome assembly GCA_947489665.1 of uncultured Roseicyclus sp. Classification (GTDB taxonomy): domain Bacteria; phylum Pseudomonadota; class Alphaproteobacteria; order Rhodobacterales; family Rhodobacteraceae; genus Gymnodinialimonas. Next base: position 732,563 of record CANLEH010000001.1, read on the forward strand.
GCCAATGAGCGCGCGTTGGACGGGGCGCTGGGCTACTACATCAACCCGCTTTTCCTTGTGTTCCTCGGGGCGGTGTTGCTGGGCGAAAAGTTGAGCGCTTTGAAGTGGGCGGCCGTGGCCCTGGCGGCGGTTGCAGTTGTGGTTCTGACCGTGGCGCAGGGCAGCCTGCCTTGGCCCGCGCTAGCATTGATGTTGAGCTGGGGCGGCTATGCGTTCTGCAAGCGGCGCTTGCCGATTGGCCCGAACCAAGGGTTCTTTCTGGAGGTCGCGATCCTGAGCGTGCCGGCCTTGGCCTATCTGGTCTGGCTGGGCGGCGACGGTGCGTTTCTGGGGGAAGCGCGGGACACCTGGCTGCTGATGTGCGCAGGCGTGGTGACGGCGGTGCCGCTGATCCTGTACGTGAACGGCGCGAAGCTTTTGCGGCTGAGTACGATCGGCATCCTGCAATACATCGCGCCCACGCTGATCATGCTGGTGGCGCTGTTCGTGTTTGGGGAGCCCTTCGGCCCGGCCCGCGCAATTGCGTTTCCGATGATCTGGGGCGCGCTGGCGCTCTATTCGGTGGCGCTGATCCGGGAAGCGCGGGCCTGACGGATTGAGACTTGTCATCCTTGATTGGCACTTATAGACGGATCGGCGGAGACGTGGCCGAGTGGTCGAAGGCGCTCCCCTGCTAAGGGAGTAGGCGGGAAACCGTCTCGAGGGTTCGAATCCCTTCGTCTCCGCCATTTTTCTCAAGATCGCTATCGCACAACATACTGATAGTGGGGTGGAATTCGGCGTCTTCGCGCTAATGGCGGTGTTCGGTCCGCTTGATTTGCTGCACATTTTGCTACACATTTTGCTACACAATTTGCTGCACAAACGCGGAGGGCTTCCGCCATGAGCATCGTAAAAAGAGGCCGCCTCTACCATCTCCGCCGCCGCGTCCCGCGCCGGTATCGCGAAGTCGAGCCGCGCGAAACGGTCTGGATTAGCCTGCATACCGATTCCGAGATGGTCGCCCATAGCAAGGCGGATCGCGCGTGGTCTCAGATGGTTGAGGCTTGGGAAGCGCGTTTGGCCGGGAACAGTGAAGATGCCGAGGCGCGCTATGAAACTGCCCGCGACCTCGCCCGGGCACGAGGCTTTCGCTATCTGGACGCGGGGAATGTGGCCAAACTGCCGGTCGAGGATGTTGTCGCACGCGTCGAGGCCATTCCGGCCCCCGCAAACCAGCCCGACCCCGTCGAGGCCGCCGCTCTTCTCGGCACTGTTCCTGAACCCCGCATCACGGTCACCAAGGCGCTCGATCTCTACTGGACGCTGGCGCGCGAAAAGACATTTGGCAAAAGCGAGGACCAACTGCGCCGTTGGGAGGCCCCTCGCAAAAAAGCCATCAAGAATTTCGTTGCCATCGTCGGGGACAAGGACCTTTCCAATATCACCCGCGACGATATGCTGGACTTCCGCCAGCACTGGCTAGACCGCATCGAGGCGGACGAGGTCACGGCGAACTCGGCCAACAAGGACCTGATCCATCTCGGCGATGTGTTGAAGACTGTGAACACGATGAAGCGGCTTGGGCTGTCGCTGCCCTTGGGTGAGTTGTCCTTCAAGGAGGGCGAGAAGCAGACGCGCCCGCCGTTCAGCGAGGGGTGGATCAGGACACGCCTGCTCGGCCCGGGTGCACTGGACGGGCTGAACGATCAGGCGCGCGGTATTCTTCTCGGGATGGTCAACACCGGTTACCGCCCATCCGAGGGGGGCGCGTTGACGGCAGACACGATTAAGCTGGACTGTGACGTGCCGCATATCTCGATCGAAGCCGATGGCCGACAGTTGAAGTCGCACTTCGCCCGGCGCGTGATTCCGTTGACCGGTGTGTCGCTTGAGGCCTTCAAGCAATACCCCGAGGGCTTCCCCCGCTACCGCAACCGCGCCACATTGAGCGCGGTCGTGAACAAGTTCCTGCGCACGAATGGTCTGCTCGAAACGCCCCGTCACTCCTTCTATTCGCTGCGGCATGCCTTCGAGGATCGGATGCTTGCCGCCGGGATCGACGACCGGATCAGGCGCGACCTTTTCGGTCATCGGCTTGACCGGGAACGGTATGGCAAGGGCGCTTCACTGGAACATGTCGCCGAACTCGTCGCTCGCATCGCTTTCTGAGCCAGCAGCGTCCGCGCCCTGCGTTGCGCTTCTGACATCCTGCTCTCCTCCTTCGCGGTTGCGGCTAATTCCGCCTCCAACCGCTCGAAGATCGGCGCGAAGGTAGGGTCTTCTGCGACCAGCGCAGCCACCTTCACCAATGCCGCCTCGATCCGCGCGGCATCGACCGACTGGGTCGGATTGGCACAGGATCTTCGAGAGGACAGCGGCGTCTTCATACCTATCAGCATGGAGCCATCGAGGGGCGCTGTGCAGGGGCGACAGGCGTTGGTCGCAATGCGGCCAGCAGCGGCGCGCAAATCGGACGGTTGGCCTCTCAAGCGCCCCACTCCTGGCGGCTGCTCACAGGCGCAGTAAATGGGCGCGCCGGGGTGGTCAAATCGATCGCATGGCAGGCGCTCCGAGCCCATCAGGATGTATCGCAAGATAAAAGGGCTGGCACGGTGGCGTGCCAAGTCGTTGTTGTCGTTTATGTATTTGCGTGCCTGCTCGAAGCCCGCAGTGCCAGAAAATCCAGCAACTATCTGAAATGGAGAGCAAATCTCAGTGCCAGTGAATTACTTCTCTCGGCGGCTGTGGCGCATTTTATTGCATGAAGCCAATAGCTTAGGTGGCATCCTGCCGCATGGATCCTAGTGCTGCGGCGCAAAAAGCCTATTCTCAACAGATGCTTGCACGCCAAATGCAGCACCTCTTTTATCTTGCGCTCCGTTGATGAGCTGTTTCCAGGCCGGGTCTCGCCGAAGCAACTCAATGAAAGCTTGCCTGAAAACTGGTCGCGGTCAGCGACACATGTGCGTCTAGCGGCGGGCGTAACTCGAACGCTTTGGGAGTTCGCGCGAAGTTCCAGAGACGGAACAAACACCACTCTTCGCGCCGGTCTTCTGCCATGGCAAGCTCATTGCGCGAGATATGGAATGGCGTTCGCTCCCACCCGTTCGTGGTCTTGACCTCGATCAGACGCTGCCGCCCGTCCGCATCGAAACTGGCAATATCATAGCCCGCGCCATCCCCGTCTTCTTCCGAGACCCAACGGATTTGCTGCGCAAGATCTTTCCGCCCCGCTGCAGTCAGAGTGTCGCGTTCGTGTTTCAAAACGCGCTCTTCTCCAGCCTTGCCGAGGGCGCGGTTGCGATCTTGCTGTGCGGCCACGTCGAACTTTCGGGCGATGTGGAGCATCTGCTCGAGCTCATCGGGCGGGGGCTGGTTGGTCAGAGTCGGTGCAGGCCCGACCCAGAGTTGCGCCGCCTCTGCCATGCCTTCCATCGGCCGGGAAGAAGGTGTGCGATGCGCCCAGTCTGAGTTCATCGCCAACTAGCGTGCGACGGCGTCGATCAAGCTTGACTGGAAGTTGAACGCGGGCTTGTACCCGGTGATCCAGACCTCACCGAGCCCCTTGAGCACGGCACTGATGTTCTGATTCTTGAATTCAACCGACCCTTCCGAACGGTTGTTAAGGAGCGGCAGAAGCTGCCGCCGATGTGCAGCTTTGTTGTGAGGACGACCCGCCACATCGTTAGCCAGCATCGCGAAATACTCCGCGACGATCAGGTCATTCTCGGTATCCGTCCACGCTTGGCTCAACGTCACGCCAGGCTAAGATAAGGTCTGAATTGTGTCACGATGGGTGGGAAGGAGACTTTCGATGCAGTGGCGCTGCGTGCGGGGCCCGTTGGCGAAACCATCGAACCTGCGCGCTGTATCAAAGTTGCCAACGGCTCCGCTCATTGCGTCAGCCGAACGTTCGCGGCGTCTGATTGAACGCAATCGCGTTTCACGGTTCACCCATGATCAGGGTCACACGGTCGGCAGCGAACCACGTTCGGCCAAATTCGACGGGTCTGCCGGTTGCATCGACATTGATCCCCACGGCGCGCAGCAGAGGATCCCCGACCGGAACCTCCAACAGGGCTGCGTGGGTTTTTGAGGCCGCCTTGGCCGTGATCTCGGTCGATTTGCGCGTGTAGTCCGGGACGCCTTGCAATGCCAATGCAGTAGTGACGGAACCTTGGTCCGTCAGGTGCGCCAGAAGGTCGGGGAAGGCGTCCGCCGGAAACGCCGAACAGAACAGGCAAAGCGGCGCGCCGTCGGACAGGCTTACGCCTTCGTAGACATGCACCGCCGCGCCTTTGGTCAAGCCCAGCGCCTTGGCCTCTTGCGCGTTGGCTCCGCGTGTCTCGAGCAACAGGACGCGACGCTCGGCCACGCGACCGGCATCCGACAGGTTTTGTCGAAACCGGGTGCGACGCCCGATGCGATAGGGTGTGGGCACATGGCGCACGAACACACCGGCCCCGCGCCGTGAATGCACGATGTTCTGCTCCGCCATATCGGCGATGGCACGGCGGACCGTATGGCGGTTCACGCCGAAGCGTTCGGCCAGTTGCACCTCGGTCGGCAAGCGCTGGCCTGGCGGGTAATGGCCTTCGCTGATGTCACAGACCAGCGTATCGCGGATGGCAGTCCAAAGGGCAGTGCGTCCCATGTCATGAAACTTTCATTCTACAAAGCTTGCACTAGGACCAGATTCGGCCGTAGCAGGTTTGTATAGTTGTATAAAAATAGACAAGTCCGCAAGATGTCGAATTCTCAATCTGATCTCTCCCCCTCTGTGGCCGCCCGCAAGCGCCGCCTGTCGGTCTTTGCCAAGGCGGGGGAGGAGGCGCTGACCCCTCTGTTCGAGCGTTTCGCCGCGGCCCATCCGATCGCCGACTACACCGTGCTGCGCGCGCCGGAGGTCGGGACCAGCATGGTGCGGGGGCGGGCGGGAGGCTCCGGTGCGCCCTTCAACCTGGGGGAGATGTCGGTGACCCGCATGTCGGTGCGCCTGCCTTCTGGAGCGGTGGGCCATGGCTATGTGCAGGGCCGCTCGAAAGGGGCGGCGCGGATGGCCGCGCTTCTGGATGCGATGGCCGAGGATGGGGTTGCCGAAAGTGTAGACGACCTTGTTACGACGCCCCTTGAGGAGGCCGCCCAAAGCGCGCGTGCGGCAAGGGCCGCCAAGGCTGCGGCAACGAAAGTCGAGTTCTTCACCATGGTTCGAGGAGAGGGTTGATGCAGAATGCTGTTCTGGACGGGGGCCTTGCCGATCCTGCACGGGATGCCGCCTTTGCGTTCCGTGCCGCGCTTGATGCCCTGTCGCGCCCCGGCACCATTCGCCAGATTGAAGGGGCAACGGCTCCGGCCCCATGCTCCGCCGCAGCGGCGACGCTGATCGTCACGCTGTGCGATCCGACCACGCCGCTCTACGTAGCGCCGTCCCACGACACTGAGGCGCTTCGCGACTGGATCACCTTCCAGACCGGCGCGCCCTTCGCGGCGGCAAAGGATGCGGTATTTGCCATCGGAACGTGGGACGCGCTTGCACCGCTTGGCGCCTATGCCGTGGGAACCCCGGCCTACCCGGATCGCGCGGCCACGCTGATTGTCGAGATGCCAACGCTGGACGCTGAAGGCGCGGTTCTGACCGGGCCGGGGATCAAGGACACGGCGCATTTGAACCTGCCAGAGGTCGCGGCCTTCCAGGCCAATCGGGCGCAGTTTCCCCTGGGCCTCGATTTCTTCTTCACCTGCGGGGCGCGCGTTGCGGGCCTGCCGCGTTCCACCCGCGTCACGGAGGGATAGGGTCATGTATGTTGCCGTCAAAGGCGGAGAACGGGCGATTGATAATGCCCATACCTGGCTTGCCGAAGAGCGCCGGGGGGATGTGGACATCTCCGAATTGTCCACTGGTCAGATCCGCGAGCAGCTGGCGCTGGCCGTGGACCGCGTGATGGCGGAAGGCTCGCTTTATGATCCGGACCTTGCCGCGCTTGCGATCAAGCAGGCGCGGGGTGACATGATCGAAGCGGTCTTCCTGATCCGCGCCTACCGCACCACTTTGCCCCGCTTCGGGGCGAGTGCGCCCATCGACACGGGCGCCATGGCGTGTGACAGGCGCATCTCGGCCACTTACAAGGACTTGCCCGGCGGGCAGGTTCTGGGGCCGACCTTCGACTATACGCACCGCCTGCTGGATTTCGCCCTTGCCGCCGAAGGGCTGGAGCCGCAGGAAGCGCCCGAGGCGGTGACGGATGCGGGCGATCTGCCCCATGTCACCGACTTTCTCGCGCAAGAGGATCTGATCCAGCGCGAACCCGAAGGTACGGACACGCCCCGCGACCTGACGCGAGAGCCGCTCGATTTTCCGACCGACCGCCCGCTGCGCCTGCAAGCGCTGAGCCGGGGGGACGAGGGCTTTGTTCTTTCGATGGCCTATTCCACCCAGCGCGGCTACGGGCGCAACCATCCCTTTGTGGGCGAATTGCGGATCGGCACCGTGACGGTTGAAATGGATATCCCCGAGCTGGGGTTCGCCATCGAAATCGGCGAGGCGGTGTTGACAGAATGCGAAACCGTCAACCAGTTCACCGGCTCCAAAACCGAGCCGCCGCAATTCACCCGGGGCTATGGGCTGACCTTTGGTCGCTGTGAGCGCAAGGCGATCTCCATGGCCTTGGTCGACCGCGCGATGCGGTGGGCGGAGTTGGGCGAGGACAACGTGGGCGCCCCGGCACAGGACGAGGAATTCGTCCTCTATCATGCGGACAATGTGCAGGCCTCGGGCTTCTTGGAGCACATCAAGCTGCCCCATTACGTCGATTTCCAGTCGGAGCTTGAACTGATCCGTCGCCTGCGGACGGAGGCCATGGCTGCCCAGCATCAGGAGGCCGCGGAATGACCGACCAAGCCTACAACTTCGCCTATCTCGATGAGCAGACCAAGCGCATGATCCGCCGCGCGATCCTGAAAGGCGTGGCGGTGCCCGGCTATCAGGTGCCGTTTGCCAGCCGCGAGATGCCGATGCCCTATGGTTGGGGCACCGGCGGAGTTCAGGTCAGCGCCGCCTGTCTGACGCCCGACGATACGCTGAAGGTGATCGACCAGGGGGCCGATGATACGACCAACGCCGTCTCGATCCGCAAGTTTTTCGAGAAGACGGCGCAAGTCGCTGTAACCGAGAAAACTGGCGAAGCCACCGTCATACAGACCCGCCACCGCATCCCCGAAGAGACGCTGACCGAGGACCAGATCCTCGTCTACCAAGTGCCGATCCCCGAGCCTCTGCGCTTTCTTGAACCGTCTGAGGTTGAGACCCGGAAAATGCATAGCCTTGAAGAATACGGGCTGATGTATGTGAAGCTTTATGAAGACATCTCGCGCCATGGTGAGATTGCCACGGCCTATGCCTATCCGGTGAGGGTCGAGGATCGCTATGTCATGGACCCCTCGCCGATCCCGAAATTTGACAACCCAAAAATGGAAGGCGCCGCGCTGCAATTGTTCGGTGCGGGGCGCGAGCAACGTATCTACGCGGTGCCGCCCTATACAAAGGTCGTGAGCCTCGACTTCGAGGATCATCCGTTCGACCCCTCCAAGGCGCCGCATCCCTGCGCGCTGTGTGGTGCGGAGGACAGCTATCTCGATGAGGTCATTACCGACGATCAGGGCGGGCGGATGTTCGTCTGTTCCGACACCGATTTCTGCGGCAGCAGGCGGGCGGCGGGCTTCACGGGTGAGATGTCTGGTGCGCAAGACACTCATCTCGGGGCGGTCGGCGAATGACACGGCTTTCGGTGAAAGTGGAATGCCCCGATGATGCGCCGCTTTTGGTGCCGGTGGGCACGGCCACACAAGGGACCGCGATCACGGGCCTGACGGTCGATGGCGGACTGGTCACGCGCACCCTGCGAGAGGTGGAGCTGGGCCTGAGCGCCGTTGAAATCGTGCCGCAGAAGGAAACCGTTTCCCTGGACTACGCGATCGAAACGGGCGGATCGGCGGCACGCTATCCCGAAACCGCCTTCCAGCCGCGCGATACGCCCCACACGCGCGCAGCGGCGGACCTGGCTGCTGCAAGCCGGGATGTCGCCGTGCGCGCAGGTGGCGGGGCGGACGGGATCGCCGCCCTTGTCGCCGAGGCTGAGGCGCGTTTTGCCTATGCCCATCCCGAGGTGCGCTTCACGGACGGAATGGACGCGGTCCCGCATCTTGCCTGCGGTTTGACTGAAGGCTCCTGTGTGGACATCAACACCTATCTCGTCGCCAGTCTGCGCGCGGCCGGGTATGAGGCGGCTTACCTTTACGGCTACTTCTTTCCGCAAGAGCGGGGAGGCATAACGGATGACGGCCACTGCTGGGTTGCCACACGCCATGGGGGAGAGCTCCTTGAATGGGACATCGCCCATCATCTGAAGGCGCGCCTGGGTCCGACGCGACCCGCGCTGAACCCTCGGCCAGGGGCCCGGGTGGCGGTCACGCATTCCATGGGCCATCGCTATGTGACGTCGATGGGGGCCGTGTCGCTGAAACTTCTGGGTGAGCCGATGCGTCTGACACCGGGCGAAGCACCGGAATATGTCAACCTGACCGCCCGTTTGCAGGACGATCCTGTCCTATCTCAAACCAAAGGTGCCGCATGAGCCGCGCCCTTTTCCTGACCCATGCCGAAGTCGAAATCGACACGTCGGTGCCCGTGCCGGATTGGGGGCTCAACGCCCAGGGGCACGCGCGCCATGCCCGTTTCGCGCAGGACTCGGAGTTGGACTGCGTCCGCTCGATCTATGCCAGCACGGAGCGCAAGGCCCGTGACGCAGCCGTACTGGTGGCAGAAGCGCGCGGCCTTGACGTGGAAACTCACCCGGATCTGGGCGAAAACGACCGTTCCGCAACGGGCTATTTGCCGCCGCAAGAGTTCTGGTCCGTCGTTGACCAGTTTTTCGCCGCACCTGACGATTCGGTTCGGGGCTGGGAAACAGCACGGGCTGCCCAAGGCAGGATCGTTCGCGCCGCCAAGGCGGTGCTGGACGCCGCGCCCGGCGGCGACGTGTTGATCATCGCCCATGGTGCGGTCGGCACATTGCTGTGCTGCGCCCTGCGCGGCGTTGAGATCACAAGATCAGAAGGTCAGCCGCATCCTGGCGGCGGCTGCTGGTTTGCATTCAACCGCGCCCAATCAAGCGCGCCGACGGAATGGAGGGCGATATGAGACCGCTTTTGGACGTACGGGACCTGACCAAAGCCTACGGCGCTCGCATCGGCTGTGCCGATGTCTCGTTCAGCCTTTATCCCGGCGAGGTGCTGGGGATTGTGGGCGAGAGTGGCTCGGGCAAATCGACCCTGCTGAACTGCCTTGCGGGGCATTTGCCGCCGGATCGCGGGGAGGTCGTCTTCGACACCCGCGCCGAGGGGCCGCGGGATGTGTTGCAGATGTCCGAGCCGGAGCGACGGATGCTGGGGCGCACCGATTGGGCATTCGTACACCAAAACCCCCGTGACGGATTGCGGATGCGGGTCAGCGCCGGCGGCAATGTCGGCGAGCGGCTGATGGCCGTGGGTGCGCGGCATTATGGCGAGATCCGCGAGCACGCCCTCGATTGGCTGGACCGGGTTGAGATCGCGGGGGAGCGTGTGGATGACCGCCCCGCCGCGTTTTCCGGCGGGATGCAGCAGCGCCTTCAGATCGCGCGCAACCTTGTGACCGGCCCGCGCCTGATCTTCATGGATGAACCGACCGGGGGCCTCGATGTCAGCGTGCAGGCGCGGCTTCTGGACCTTCTACGCGGGCTGGTGCGCCAGATGGGGCTTTCGGCCATCGTCGTCACCCATGACCTTGCCGTGGTGCGCCTACTGGCGGATCGGCTGATGGTGATGAAGGATGGCCATGTCATCGAGACGGGTTTGACCGATCAGGTTCTGGACGACCCGCAGGCCCCCTACACGCAGCTTCTGGTCAGTTCGGTGCTGCAGGTCTGAGGAGAGAAACGATGATTCATGTAGAAGATTTGACCAAGACTTTCACCCTGCACAATCAGGAGGCCGCCGTGATCCCCGTGATCGAGGGGGCCGGATTCTCGGTCGCTCCGGGGGAATGCGTGGCGCTGACCGGTGAAAGCGGCGCGGGCAAATCGACGGTCATGCGCATTCTCTACGGAAATTATCTGGCCCAGGGCGGGTCGGTCAGGATCGGGGATGTGGACATCACCCGCGCCGAGCCGCGCGAGATCCTGCATCTGCGCCGCGAGGGTCTGGGCTATGTCAGCCAGTTCCTGCGGGTGGTGCCGCGCGTGCCGACTCTGGATGTCGTGTCCGAGCCGTTGCTGAACGTGGGCTGGAGTGAAGACGACGCGAAGGCGCGCGCGCGTGATTTGCTGGAGCGGCTGCGCATCCCCGAGCGGCTCTGGTCGCTGTCGCCCACCACGTTTTCGGGCGGCGAGCAGCAGCGCGTGAACATCGCGCGCGGCTTTGCCCATAGTTATCCGGCGCTGCTTCTGGACGAACCAACCGCCAGCCTCGACGCGACGAACCGCGAAACGGTCCTGTCGCTGATTGAAGAGGCCAAAGCGGGGGGCGCTGCCATCGTTGGCATCTTCCACGATCTAGAGGCCCGCGCCCGCGTAGCGGATCGGGAAGTCGACGTCTCGGCCTTCACGCCGAAGGCCGCGTAATGGCGGGGCGCTTCATCGCGGTGGTCGGACCGTCCGGTGTCGGCAAGGACAGCCTAATGGAAGGGCTTTGCACGACACGGTCTGACCTGCACCGCGTAAAGCGCGTGATTACCCGATCCCCCGAACTGGGCGGGGAGGATTATGAACACGTCTCCGAAAGCCTGTTTGCGGCGCGGGCCGCCGGTGGCGATTTCGCGTTGCACTGGAAGGCACACGGCCTGAGCTATGGCATCCCCAATGACGTGCGTAAGGTGCTGGCCAGTGGGCAGGATGCCCTGGCAAACCTGTCGCGTGGGGTGTTGCAGGCGGCGGATGATACCTTTGACGAATTGATCGTGCTGCATGTCACGGCAAGCCCCAAGATCCTGGCCCGGCGATTGGCGCAGCGCGGGCGCGAAAAGGGGCGCGAGATTGATCGCCGCCTGGCGCGGCCCAAGCCGGTGATGCCGGTGGGGTTGAAGACCATCACAATCGACAATTCCGGGCCGCTCGCGGAAAGCGTCGCGGCGGCGGCGGCGGCGCTTTACCCGGAAAGGGTGTAGCGATGGATCAGGTGAAACCTGCCGTTGGCGTCCTCGCCCATCAACGCAAGACTGTCGATGTGGAAGGGCCGTGGCAGGACCGGTTTGAGATGCGCGGCAAGCGCGGTGCGGACGGCCTCAGCCTGTTCGGTGCGGCCGGTCAGCGTCAGGTGGAAGCGGAATTCCTCCATCACGTAGGGGTAGCCCCATTGCTGCAACAGCGCCTCTTGCCGGTCGCTCAGGCCCGCCTTGCGGCGTTTGACCAATTCCGCGTCCGACGGCGGCGCGCGGAAGGGGTCAAGGGCCTCGACCGTGGCAGAGGCCAGAGCGGCGAGGTCTGGCGACGGCTCGGTGGGGACGATGGCGACGAAGCCGCCCAGGCGGCGCACGTCCAGTGCGGGTATCGCGACCGGGGCCTGCTCGGTGCAAAAGCGCGTTGCGGCCTCGTGCAACGCGTCTGCTGTTTGCCCGTCTGCAAGGGTGAACGGCGGCTTGATCGTTCCGTGGAAGCCGTATTTGCGGGGGGTGGATGTCAGAGCCTCGACGGGTTCCGGCAAGCCTGCCACATCCGGGTGCGGCACCGTTTCGCCCGCCGCGCTATCCCAGCCGAGCCAAGCCGAGGCCGCGTCGAAAAGCGGGCCTTGTGGCACCACGTAAAGCCCGTATCGTTTGAAGTTATCCATGCCCGAGGATCCTATGCCTGAAGATGCTGCTGTCATCGCCGAACCTGTTGTTCTTGCCAATGCGGAAGTGATTGCGCCGGGGGGCGTGTTCCGGGGGCGGGTCACGCTGATCGGGGACAAGATCGCGGAGGTGGCGGAGGGCGGAGAGGTGCCTGCCGGGGCTGCCGACTGCGGTGGCGATGTGATCGCGCCTGGGCTGGTTGAGTTGCACACCGACAATCTGGAGCGTCACATCCGCCCGCGTCCGGCGGTCCAATGGCCCCATAACGCGGCGATTGTGGCCCATGATGCGGAGCTTGCCTCCTGCGGAATCACGACGGTGTTCGATGCGATCCGGGTGGGCTCGATCGAAGGAACAGCGGGCACCGGCTGGTCGCGCTATGCCCGTGATCTGGCGGACGAGGTGCTTGCCGTGCGCGCCAGCGGTGCGCTGAAGATCAGCCATCACCTACACCTGCGCGCCGAGGTTTGCTCGCATTCCCTGATCGACGAGTTGGCGCAGTTCGGCCCGGATGATCGCGTGGGCATCGTCAGCCTGATGGATCACACGCCCGGGCAACGTCAATTTGCCGACATCGGGCAGTACGCCACGTATATGCAGGGCAAATATGCCATGTCCGACGCAAGTTTTGCCGAGCATGTGCGCACCCGGCAGGCGCTCGGCGAAAAGGTGCGCGACGAACACGAGGCGGCGGCGGTGGCGGCGGCAGCCCGGTTCGGGGCGGTTCTGGCCAGCCACGACGATACGCTGGTGGAACATGTCGAACGCTCTGCGGGGTACGGCATCGCCCTGGCGGAATTCCCCACGACGCTGGCTGCTGCCCGCGCCTGCCATGACCATGGCATTGTGGTGATCATGGGCGCGCCGAACCTGATCCGGGGCGGGTCGCATTCCGGCAATGTCGCGGCGGGAGAGCTGGCCGAGGCGGGGCTTCTGGATATCCTGTCGTCGGACTACGTGCCCTCGGCGCTGCTCTATTCGGCGGTCAAACTGGGCGAGCTGTGGAACGATCTGCCGCGTGCCATGGGCACCGTCTCGTCCGCGCCCGCACGCGCGGCCGGTCTGCTTGATCGCGGTGAGATCGCCAGCGGTCAAAGGGCAGATCTGATCCGGTTCCGCACCGAGGGCGGCGTGCCGATCCTGCATGAAGTCTGGTCGGCGGGTCGGCGGGTGGCCTAGGCGTTCAGCAGGCAAGCCCTGCGCCTTCCAGATAAGCTATGGCCGCCGGGATATCGCCCGCGTCGCGCAACTCCAGAACCAGATGCGGGCGCTGCGGCAGGGCTGCTAAGGCGCGGAAGACCGCGTGCCAGTTCACCGTTCCGCGTCCAGGGGGCCAATGGCGGTCGGCAAAGCCATCGGCATCCTGAAGGTGCACATGGGACAGCATTTCGCCCGCATCCGTCACGAAGTAATCCACTGGCGGCGCGCCGGTCGTGCCATGGGCGTAGTGGGCGTGGCCGGTGTCGATGGAGAGCCGCACGGCATCCGAGCCAAAACTGGTCGCAAGCGCCCGGCGCCACGATGGGTCAATGTCTTCGATATTCTCGATCACGAGCGTGATCCCTTCCGCCTCGGCTCGCGTCACGGCGGCGCGCAGGTTGTGGTGCACGCGGTCGATTGTTGCCTCGGCTGTAGAAAGCGTGTTGCCGACGCGCGGATTGTTTCCGAAGTTGAACCAATCCCAGGTCTTGTAGGGCGAATGCACAACCATCTGCGTGGCCCCAAGCGCGGCGGCTGCGTCCACCGCAGTGACCATCCGGCGTGACAGGATCGGCGCAAGCTCGGGGTCTTTGATGTCCAGCGGCAGGTCGTAGAACGGGCCGTGGATGCCTAAGCGCCCTTCGAACCCGTGCAGATGCGCACGGGCCTGGGCGACAAGCGGTTGCCAATCGCCAAGCAAAATCTCGGGCGCGCAGAAATCCTGAATCTCAAGGTCGCGTTGGCCGTCAATCAGCCAATCGCGGTAGGTGGGCAGGTCAGCGACATTCAGCGCAGCGCCGATAGGCAAGGGTAGATCGGCCATCAGAACACCCGTTTCCCGGCGCGCCAGACCGCCTGCACCAGCGGCTGACCCTGTTCAACGCGGACGGCAACCAGATCGGCCCGCGCACCGGACTCGATCACGCCACGGTCCGACAGGCCCGCCAGATGCGCGGGCGCGCGCGTGACCATGCCGATGGCTTGCGGCAGATCGTAGGGCAGCGCCGGGTCGGCGGCGATGGCGAAGGCCGCATCGAGCGGCGAGCGCGGGATGTAATCGGAGGCCAGGATATCAACGAGCCCGTGGGACAGAAGCTCGGCCACCGATACGTTCCCCGATTGCGACCCGCCGCGCAGGTAGTTCGGGGCGCCTGCCACAACCTTCAGGTCGGTGTCTTTCGCGCGCCGCGCGGCCTCAAGCGTGGTGGGAAATTCCGAGATCACGCAGCCCTCGGATTTGGCCTGATCGACATGGGCACCGGAGGCATCGTCATGGCTCATCAACGGCACGCCTGTGCGGTTGGCTGCCACCACGCAATAGGCGCGGACGGACGCGCCATGGGCCTTGGAGCGGTCGAACAGCTCATCCATCATGCGCCGTCCCTCGGCCTCATCAACCTCCATGTCGCGGATCATGTGCCAGAACCATTTGTCGACATCGGGGCTTTGTCGGTCGCCCGGCGTGTGGTCCATCACCGAGATCAACCGGGTCATCGGCAGGTCGATGGTGGCATCGACAAGCGCCGGAGTGGCGGGGTCGGAAATCTCGCACCGCAGGTGCAGAAGGTGGTCGGCGCGGAACAGATCGCGGACCTGTGCGTCGACAAGAGCAGCGACCAGCGGTTCCAGCAATTCGCGACGCTCCTGCTTTTGCATGGAGGCCCCGACGGAGAGGCTGTCGAACACCGTCGTCGTGCCGCCCGAGATGACCACGGCATCATGGGCCAGCAGCGCCGGAAGAAACTTCCAGATGACGCCGACACGGGGGTGGGTGTGCCGCTCCACATGGTCGGTGTGGACGTCCACGATACCGGGGATCAGGTAAGCGCCGTCCAGTGCATCGCCCGCGCCGACATCGGTCAGACCCGCAATAAGGCCCCCTTCGATGGCGAGGTTGCCCTCTGAAATGCCGGTCGGCGTGACAATGCGCGCGTCGCGAAGGATCAAGGTTTCGGAATCGCTGCGGTCGAGCATCGTGGCCCCCTTTTTGATGCTGTAGAGGCCCCTGCTATCGGGCGCTGCGTAACGCAAAGATTTCGGTGTGATGAACGTTTGGTGACAAATTTGGCCCCACGATGGGCCCATTTTCCGCGAATCTCGGGTAAGGTGACCAGCCCCCCCGTTTGGGGCCGGAATAAACCGACGAACTGGGCGAATTGTCCGTGAACAATTCATGATCCGACCCGCTGTCGGAAATGATCAGGCGAGTCAAAATAAAGGTTTTTCAGGCGGTTAAAAGATAGTCACTCAAGTGTCATTGAACTGTTGCGGACTGTTCATTTGGCCTTCCTAGACGACCCCCGACGCTTGGGGGCGCAATTCTGACGATGTTGTCACTTCCCCGAGGTCCGAAAAACCTGAGGGATGAATTCACATGTCAAAGATCACACTTGCCACGCTTCTGGCTGGCGCAACCGCACTGACCTCCACCGCAGCTTTTGCACAGGACGCAGACTGGCGCGAAGAGGTTCCGGTGTTCCGCATTGGCCTTCTGGGCGGCGAGAACGAAGCTGACCGTCTGCGCCAACATGCCTGCCAGCAAGCCTACCTGGAAGAGCGTCTGGGCGTGGATGTCGAGCTGTTCCCGGCCTCTGACTATGCCGGCGTTCTGCAGGGTCTGCTGGCTGGTCAGCTGGAATTTGCGGGCCTTGGTTCGTCCGGCTACGCGGGCATCGTTCTGCAGGACGAAACGGCGGTTGAGCCGCTCTACACCACCATGCAGATCGACGGCTCCCTCGGCTATTATTCGGTGATGTATGTGCGTGCCGACAGCGACATCGAAAGCTTCGAAGACATGGAAGGCCGTACGCTCGCCTTCGCTGACCCCAACTCCACTTCCGGCTATCTGGTGCCGTCCTATGAGCTGGCCCAGGAAATCGGGCCGCTTGAAGGCTATTTCGGCGAGACCGGCTTTGGCGGCGGTCATGAGCAGGCCGTGGTGGCCGTGCTTCAGAACCAGTACGACGCTGGCGTGACCTGGACTTCGGGCGTGGGCAACTACGAGGAAGGCTATAGCCGTGGCAACCTTCGTTCCATGGTGGATCGTGGCATGCTCGACATGAACGAGATCCGGGTGATCTGGCAGTCGAACCTGATAACCAACGGCCCGCGCGTGATCCGTTCGGACCTGCCCCAGGAACTCAAGGATCTGGTCATGGGCGCGATGATGTCGCTGCAGACCGAAGATCGTGAATGCTTCAACGCCATCAACGATGGTGAATCGATGGGCTACTGGCCGATCAACCACGAGTTCTACCTGCCGATCATCAACATGCGGCGTGAGCTGGAAGGGCAGCGTTAAGCGCAAGCCAGACAACCAAGGGTCAGTGCCACGGCGCTGGCCCTTTTTCGTGTTCCCTTTGCCGTTCGGAGCCTTCGGATGTTGAAACTAGAAAACCTGTCACGCCGATTTGGCGACAATACGGCCGTCGCGCGGGCCAACCTTGAAATTCCTGACGGCCAGATGGTCGGCATCATCGGGCGTTCTGGCGCGGGCAAATCCACCCTGCTGCGCCTGCTTAATCGCCTGACCGACCCGTCCGAAGGCAAGATCGTTTTCGCGGGCACCGACATCGCGCAGCTCAAGGGGCGCGAGCTTCGTGAATGGCGCTCGGACTGCGCCATGATCTTCCAGCAGTTCAACCTCGTGGGCCGACTGGACGTGATCACCAACGTGCTGACAGGGCGGCTTTACACTATGCCTGCGTGGCGCTCGATGACGCAGGTTTTCACGCCGCGCGAGCGGGCCTTTGCGATTCAGGCGCTCGATCGCCTTGGCATGGCCCATACTGCCCTGCAAAGGGCCGAAACGCTGTCCGGCGGACAACAACAGCGTGTTGCCATTGCCCGCGCTTTGGCGCAGGAGCCCAAGATACTGCTGGCCGATGAGCCCATCGCCTCGCTTGATCCGATGAACGCCAAGGTGGTGATGGATGCCCTGCGCTCCATCAACCAGCAAGATGGCAAGACGGTGATCTGCAACCTGCACACGCTGGATACCGCGCGGAACTACTGTGATCGGATTATCGGCATGTCAGCGGGCAAGATCGTGTTCGATGGCACGCCGGACCTTCTGACGACGTCGATGGCGCGCGAGATCTACGGCGCCGAGGCCGAGGATTTCGATGAGGCGTCAACCTCCACCGCATTGCCCGAGACGGAGGCCGTTACGGCCCTGAAAGAGGCCGCCGCACATGTCTGATGTCCCCATGATGGGCGGCTCCGCTGCATCCAGTGGCGCAGCCCCCTCCGACGCTGTCAGCGCGTTCGAGCGTCACCGCGCCGAATTGCGCGCCTCCAAACGCGGCTGGACCATTTTTGCGCTGGTGATGTTTGCGATCTGCGTTGGCCTTTCGGTCTGGATCAGCAACTTCTACCCCGAGCGGCTTGCCAGCGGCGTGCCGCGCATTTTTGAATATTTCGGCACCATCATACCGGAGCTTGAATGGGCCAACCTGTTTGAAGGGCGCGACGCGGATGGACGCGCGGTCCCCGGCTCCCTCACCTATTGGTACACGGACTTCTGGGATTACGCCCAGTTGATCTGGGAAACGATCCTGATGGCGATGACCGCCACCCTGATCGGCGCGGGCCTGGCGTTTGTGCTGTCGTTTCCGGCGGCTGCGAACCTTGCGCCGAACTCGTGGATCTACTGGTTCTCGCGCCGGTTCCTCGAAATCTGTCGCGGTATCCCTGAGATCCTTCTGGCCCTGGTCTTCGTCTTCATGATCGGGATTGGTCCCTTGGCGGGTGTTCTGGCCATCGCGATCCACACAGCGGGCGCGCTTGGCAAATTGTTCGCGGAGGTGAACGAAAACGCCTCATCCCGCCCGGTGGACGGCATCACCGCCGTGGGCGGCAGCTGGCCGGAGAAGATGCTTTACGGCGTCGTCCCGCAGGTCGCGCCCAACTTCTTCAGCTACGCCATGCTGCGGTTCGAGATCAACGTGCGGGCCTCCTCCATCATCGGCTTTGTCGGTGCGGGCGGGATCGGACAGGAACTGAACCGCGTGATTTCGTTCTATTCCGACGACCGCGTTTTGGCCGTTCTGATCCTTGTCGTGCTGACGGTGACGGTGATCGACCTGATCTCGGAACGCATTCGCCATCGTTTCATCGGGCGGGAGAACCTGTGATGACAACCGCAACTTTTGATGCGCTGACCGACACGCAGATCAACGCCGCGCAGGCCGCGCAGCCGGGTGCCTTCGGGACGACCTGGGGCACCGTCAAACGGTGGGCGCCCCTGGTCATCGCAGTGATCTACGTGATCGTTTCGATGTGGTATTTCGACTTTGGCCGTCTGCTGGATGCGTCGGACCGGGTCTGGGCGCTGCTGCGAAACTTCGTGGTCTGGCGGGACATGGATGAATGGGCCTACCGTCAGATCTACGTCGGCATTTCACAGACGTTAGCGATGGCGTTCCTTGGCACGCTGCTGGGAACGCTGGGGTCGCTGTTTGTGGGATTTCTTGCGGCCAAGAACGTCATGCCGTTCGGGATTGTGCGTCAGATCGTGCGCCGCTTCCTCGACATTCTGCGCGGGATCGACCAGCTGGTCTGGGGCCTCGTGTTCGTGCGCGCCGTGGGCCTCGGGCCATTGGCGGGCGTTCTGGCGATCTTCGTGAGTGACCTTGGTACGCTGTCCAAGCTCTATTCCGAGGCCATCGAAAACATTGATCGCAAACAGGTGGAAGGCATCCGATCCACCGGCGCGGGGCCGCTGGCGGTGATCCGCTACGGCTACATCCCGCAAGTGCTGCCCGTGTTCATCTCGCAATCACTGTACTTCCTGGAATCCAACACCCGTTCGGCCACGATCCTTGGCATTGTGGGGGCAGGCGGCATCGGCATGATCATCATCGAACGCTTCCGCGCCTCGCTCTACGATCAGGTGGCCTTCGTGGTACTGAATGTGTTGGTGCTGATCTTCGCGATTGACTGGCTGTCCAAACGCGTCCGCCTTTGGGCCATAGGTGCGCAGGGCGAGCGATGAAGAAGCTTTCCGAGGCGCCGACCATCCGTGCGGAGGCAGAGGTCGGCGCCGATGTCACCCTTGGCCGCTTTACCGAGGTGGGGCGGTTCACCAAATTGGCCGCCTGCGAAATGGGCGATTATTCCTACATCTGCGATTTCGGCCATGTGATCTGGACGACAATCGGCAAGTTCACGAACATCGCCAACAACGTCCGGATCAACCCCGGCAATCATCCAACCTGGCGCGCCTGCCAGCATCACGCGCTTTATCGCGCGTCGATGTATGGGTTTGGCGAGGACGAGGAAAATTTCTTCGAGTGGCGCAAGGATCATTGGGTCACAATCGGCCATGATGTCTGGATCGGTCACGGCGTCAGCATACTTGCGGGCGTGACGATCGGGACCGGGGCGGTCGTGGGTGCCGGGGCGGTGGTGACGAAGGACGTGCCGCCCTACACAATCGTTGGTGGCGTTCCGGCCAAACCCATCCGCCGCCGCGCTACCCCCCAGGAAGAAGTGGCCCTGCAAGAGATCGCTTGGTGGGATTGGTCTCATGACGCGTTTGCGGCAGCTGTTCCTGAATTCAGATCCTTGTCGATTGCAGAGTTCATCGAGAAGTACGCGAAGACCTAAGAATTCGATGCCTTGCGTGCCTGTGCTGGCCAATTGAACGGTTTGTTCCTATGGCGCGTGCAAGGTTGACCAAGCTGTGGGTCACTGCACTGGTGCTACAAACGTTGTGTTTCGCAAGAAATTACTTTCTTTTCGAATCTCGATCTGCCGAATAGTGTCGCGAAATCGTTACAGATGCGCGGGGGATCTTGATGGACATTTATGTGGCCGAGCTGGATGAGGCGGGAAAAATTGCTGCCGTTTGGGTGAAACAAGACGGCGCTCTTGGTCCAGGGGTGTTTGATCCCCAAAAACACAAGTTCGATCCTAAATCGCCGCGACAGTTTGCCGGCGCATCTCGCGCTGAAATTGAAAAGTGGATTGTGGCAAAGACACAGCAGACGTCACAAACGTTGTGACTGACCTGAAAAAGCCGGCGGCGACAGGGTCCTTATTCAGACCCGTCCCTGCCACCAACCATGGCTGTCTTGGCAGTGTTTTTGGCCAACCAGCGAGATGAGAATTCGCGACGAAATACGGTTTCTGTGCCGCCACGCCCTGGAGCAAAGTGCCTCAGGCGATCCGGTCGTGTAGCGCAGCGCCGCGTGGTAGAGCGGTGTGATACGGTCCATTTTTCTGCTCGAATTGCCCGTTTTCTGCCAGCTAGCGCAGGGCTGTTACAACGGTGTGACGGCCATCCGGGCAGCCGCGTTTTGCGTTGCCAGAATACCTATTCCTAATCCCGGCCTTACTCTCTGGTGTTGGCCGCTTTTGTTTCATCAGCGGGCGGGCGCGGCCTGCAACCGGTGATCGGTCCATTGGAGGTCAGCGCGACACTTGCGCCGTCTCGGCCACGCGAAAGAAACTCTGCATCAGATGCAGGCTTGCCTTGTCGCGGTGCGCCACAAGGCAGATCGGGTAGCTTTCTTGCATTTCCTTGATCGGAACGGAAACAAGACCCTCCTCCGACGTAGCGCTGTGTTCCAGAAAGGGGCCGATGCCCACGCCATGCAGGATTGCATCCTTGACCAAGGGAAAGGACGTCATGACCAATGTGTTGGCGAGGTGAATGCCTTCGCGTGCCAAGACCTGGCCGACAAGTTTCTGGGTGAGTGAGCCACCTTCGGGCAGGATCAGGCGACGCTCGCCCAGGTCGGCCAGGCTGATGCTGCGACGTGACGCGAGCGGATCGTCGGCGCGCATATACATCACGTAGCGCAACGACATGACTTCTTGGATCAGGAAATCGGAGGAATTACGCGGCGCCGCCACCACCCCGATGTCCACGGTCCGGCTGTTCAGCAAGCGCATCGCGCTTGTCCAGTCGCACAGGGCAAACTCGATTTCGACACTGGGGCACGCCTTGGAATATTCCGCGATGAACCTCAGGGCCGGTTGCGGTGCGTTTGCAATGATCGAAAGGTGTCCGCGCCGGAGCTGCGCGAAATCGGCAAACTTTTCGGCAATCATCTGGTCAGCGGCAAGGTATTGATCGGCAAGGGCGAACAGGTCCTCACCGGTCTTTGTCAGCTCGATACCATCACGGCCCGCCCTGACAAGTTTTGAGCCGGTCGCGTGCTCCAGGTTCTTTAAGTGCTGGCTAACAGCGCTTTGTGTCACGCCGAGTTTTCGCGCAGCCGCCGTGACCGAGCCTTCGCGCACGACATGGGCGAACGCGCTGATCTGGTGATGGCTGGGTCGGGCGGTGGGCGAGCTCATGGGCAGAGTTTAGTCTGCATTAGTCACGCTAATATGACGTCATAGAAAAGAGTCACGCCCCTTCTACCAAGGTGTCATCAGCTTCACGGGGGGTGCGGGCCATGGCATCAATTGAACTTAGCCGCATACAGAAGCGGTTCGGCACGGCCGAGGTTTTGAAGGACGTCACCCTGTCGATCGCGGACCGGGAATTCGTCACGCTGGTCGGGCCATCTGGCTGCGGAAAGTCCACGCTGCTGCGCATCCTTGCGGGGCTGGAGGCTGCCGATGGCGGCACCGTGCAGATCGCGGGGCAGGATATGACCCGTGTGCGCCCGGCGCACCGCAACCTTGCGATGGTGTTCCAGAGCTACGCGCTCTACCCGCACCTGACGATTGCCCAGAACATGGCAACGCCGCTGAAGTTGCGCGATCTTTCGCGATGGGCGCGGCTTCCCGTGATCGGCCCCTTGTCGGCCCGCAGCGCCTATCGCGCCATCGGTGAGCAGGTGCGTGAGACGGCCAGGACCTTGCAGATTGAGGCGCTGCTGGATCGCAAGCCCAGTCAATTGTCCGGTGGCCAGCGACAGCGCGCAGCCCTTGGGCGGGCGATGGTGCGCCAGCCGGTCGCGTTCCTCATGGATGAGCCGCTGTCGAACCTTGATGCGGCCTTGAGGGTACACATGCGCGCTGAACTCAGTGAGTTGCACCGCCGCCTCGGGGCGACCTTTGTTTACGTCACCCATGATCAGGCCGAGGCGCTGACCATGTCTGACAAGATGGCCGTCATGATGGGCGGGCGCATACTGCAATTCGGGCCACCCGATCAGGTCTTTGCCAATCCTGCCACATTGGACGTGGCCGAATTCGTGGGCTCGCCCAAGATCAATATCTTGCCCGGCGAGGTCGATCACGATGGTCGTGTGAGCGCCCTTGGGCGGGGTATTCCGGCCAGGCTGCTTGTCGACGGGCGGCTTGCGAAGGTGGGCCTTCGCCCCGAGCAACTGCATCTCGACGGGGGTGCCGATGGATGGTTGGGGCGCGTGGTACACCGCGAAAACCTGGGCCACGACCTCTACTTCCACGTGGCCCTTGATGCGGATGATCAACGCCTGGTCGTGCGCGGGGCCCAGGATCGCAACGGAGCGGAGTCGCTTGGGGATGCCGTACGCGTCGGCTTCAAGCCGGACCGTGCCCTGTTCTTCGCCCCCGACGGCACGCGCCTGCACAGCGTTGTGCCCGCCAAACTTGCCGAGAGCGCGTGATGCAAAATTCCCGCGCACATCTTTGGTTCATCGCGCCCGCGCTAATACTGATCTTCCTGATCCTGATGCTGCCCATCGGGCTGGCCGCCGCGATGAGCCTGACGGACTACGCGCTTGGCAATCCCGGCTTCAACTGGGTGGGTCTGGAAAATTACGAACGCATTTTCACGCGCAGCACCTATGAACGGATGTTTGGCGCGACTTTCCGCTATGTCGCCGTCGTGGTGCCGATGTCCGTGGGGCTGGGGCTTGGGGCCGCGTTGTTGATCCACTCGCTGACCCGCTTCGGCAACTTGTACAAGACGATCTACTTCCTGCCGGTCATGGCAGCATTGATCGCCATGGCAATCGTCTGGGAATTCGCGCTGCACCCCACGGTCGGCATCGTGAACCGCTCGCTGGAGGCGTTTTGCGGCACGCCGCTGGAGCTTTGGCGCTGGCACGCGAATGGGTGCGAAAACGGCTTTCCCCTCTGGCTCAGCGACCGGGATTACGCGATCTGGACGGTCGCCTTCATTGGCGTCTGGCAGGGCTTTGGCTTCAACATGGTTTTGTATCTCGCCGGTCTGACCTCGATCTCGCCCTCGCTCTACCAGGCCGCCGAGATGGACGGCGCGACCAGCGGTTGGGAGCGTTTCCGCCTTGTGACCTGGCCGATGCTTGGGCCGACCACCGTCTTCGTCGTGACCATCACGATCATCCGGTCGTTTCAGGTCTTCGACACCGTGGAGGCGTTTTATCCGCAGGGCGGGGGGCCCGGAAAATCCGTCTACGTCATGATGTTTGCGATCTACGAAAAGGCAATCCAGCAAAACCTGATGGGGATCGGGGCGGCGATAACCATCGTCTTCCTCGCCTTCGTGATGATCTTGACGCTGGCGCAGCGCTGGCTGGTCGAACGGAGGACGCATTATGTCTGAAGCTGCTTTGGGCGCATCCGCCACGACCCGTTTTGCAACGCGCGAGGTCCTCAAGCACGTTGTGCTGATCCTGGGCGCCCTTGTCGTGCTGTTGCCGTTCTATGTGATGATTTCATATTCGCTGAAAGCCCCGGCGGAATTGATGCAGAACACAGGCGGCTTCTTCGGATCACAGGCCGATTTTCTGGACGACCGCTGCATCCTTTTGGGTGGGACAGAGGCCAGTTGCATGGTCAACCCCATCGCCTACAACTACGACTCGGCCTTCCGCGAAGCACCGCTGTTTCGCTACCTGCTGAACGGGATCATCGTCACCGTTTCGATTTTCGTAATCCAGGTGATTGTGGCTCTGCCCTGCGCCTATGCCTTGGCAAAGCTGAAGTTCTGGGGGCGGGATGCGGTCTTCGGCCTCGTCCTGTTCTGCCTGCTTATCCCGGTCCATGCGATTTCCCTGCCGCTTTACGTGGTGCTGGCGCAATTGGGGTTAACCAACAGCTATGCGGCGCTGGTGATACCGTGGACCATCTCGGTCTTCGGAATATTCCTGATGCGGCAATTCTTCATGACCGTACCCGATGACCTGATTGACGCCGCCCGCATGGACGGGATGAGCGAGTATTCCATCGTGTGGAACGTGATGTTGCCCACGGCCATACCGGCCCTGATGGCCTTCGCGATCTTTTCGATCGTGGCCCATTGGAACGATTATTTCTGGCCGCGCATCGTCATCACCGGGGACCGCTCGCTGTTCACCCCTCCGCTGGGTCTGCGCGAATTTCGCGGCGATGCGGACGGGTCCAATTTCGGTCCAATGATGGCGTCTGCCGTCGTGATCGTTACCCCGCTTATCGTGGCCTTCCTGCTGATGCAGAGACGCTTCATCGAAGGGATCACGCTGAGTGGCATGAAATAGACGAGCGGCCGATCACCGGCCGCTCGCCCGAGATCCCCTTACCGGGGAAAACCCGAGGGACCGGACGCCCGTTCAACTGCAATCCGTTCCCGCAAGTACAGTGGAGAAAGACATGAAAACCACCCTGACCGCAATGGCGATGGCACTTGCCGCCACCGCTGCCCATGCCGACGGCCATGCCACCCCCGTGACCATCGAATTCGCCTATCCCTACAGCCACCTGTTCGATCTGACCTACGAGACGATCCTGCAGCGCTTCAACGAGGAATATCCCCACATCACCGTGGAATTCCGCGCCACCTACGAAAGCTATGAAGACGCCACCAACACCATCCTGCGCGAAGCCGTCGCCGGTGAATTGCCGGATGTGACGATGCAGGGTCTGAACCGTCAGGCCATCCTGGTGGACCGTGGCATCGCGCGGCCCCTGACCGATTTCATCGCCGCTACCGAAGGGTTCGAGTTGAACGGCTACCACGAGGCGATGCTGGATCTGGGCACCTTCAACGATGCGGTCTACGGATTGCCCTTCTCGGTCTCGCTGCCCGTGTCCTACTACAACATGGAAACGATGGCGCTGGCCGGGTACGACGAAACCAACCTGCCGACCACCTGGGATGACGTGATCGCGGCGTGCGAAGCGCTGTCCGAGGCGGGTGTTGACAATCCGATCTTCTGGGGCTGGAACATCACCGGCAACTGGTTCCTGCAGGCCCTGATGTGGAGCCAGGGCGCGCCCACGATGGTCGGCAACGATTTCCGGATCGACACGCCCGAGGGCCTTGTCGCCTTGGAAACGATGCACTCCATCTTCCGGGGCTGCAACATGCAGAACCTCGAATGGGACGCCGCCCTTCAGTCATTCTCGGCGGGTGACGTCGGCATGATGTTCTGGTCCACTTCCGCCGTTGGCGCGGTGGAGCGGAACATGGGCGATTTCACCCTGATGACCAACGAATTCCCCGGGATCACCGCTGATGGCCCGATGGGCCTTCCGGCCGGTGGCAATTCGGCCATGCTGGTCTCGACGTCGGAGGATCCGGCTGAACTGGAAGCGGCCTGGCTGTGGCTGACCTTCATCACATCCGGTGAAGGTGCGGCGGATGTGGCGCGCACGACCGGCTACATGCCCCCGAACCAGGCCGCCAATGAAATCATCCTTGCCGATTTCTATGACGAGAACCCCAACAAGGCGACCGCAGTCCGCCAAGTGGATCTGTTGCGCGAATGGCAGGCTTACCCCGGCGACAACGGCCTGGCTGCAACGCAGGTGATCTACGACTACCTCGAAGGCATCGTCATCGGCGACTACGACGATATGGAAGCGCTGCAGGAAGAGATGGCTGAAGAGGTCCAGGACCTCATGCCCGCAGACGGTTGACTCAAGGGTGCGGCGCTTTGGGGCAACTCAAGGCGCCGCATCTAATCTCCCCAAAAAAGACTGGAAAGGCGGGCGATGAAACTCCTGCAACTGACCGATATTCACCTGACCGCACCGGGTAAGACGATTGCCGACCGTGACCCGAACGAAAACTTTGACCGCGCGCTTGAGCACGCGATGCACCTCCATGCGGATGCGGACGCGTTGTTTATCACCGGCGATCTCAGTGACTGGGGTGAGGCCGACGATTACCGACGCCTCAAGACCCGCATTGCGGCGTTGCCGATGCCCGTACATCTGTTGATCGGCAACCATGATGACCGGCCCACGCTGTTGGCTGAATTCCCGGACCTTGAGGGGGAGGGTGGCTTTGTGCAGGGACAGGTTGACCTGCCTATCGGCACAGCCCTGACCCTCGACACCTGGGGCCCAGAAAGCCATGCGGGCCATTTCTGCGCGGCCCGGGCGGACTGGCTTGATCGTCGGCTTGCAGCCTTGGAGGGCCCGGTCTGGCTGTTCATGCACCACAATCCGGTGCCGATCCACGTGGGGCCGATGGACCAGATCATGCTGCTGGACGCCGAACGTTTTGCGCGCACCATTCAGCCCCATGCATCCAAGATCCGCCATATTTTCCACGGCCACTGCCACTTGCCTCTGTCAGGCAGCCTGCATGGCATTCCGTTCAGTGCGCCGCGCGGTACCAATCATCAGGGTTGGCCCGATTTCGACGCAACCCGAATGCTGTCGGGGTCCGATCTGCCGGAATCCTACGCGGTGATCTTTGCCGAAGAAGTTAGCACGATGGTGCACATGGTCGAGTACGGCTACGACGGCCCTATCCGCACCGAGAACACGCCGGACTACGCAGACTGGGACAAGCTGACGATGATCCGGTAACATCTTGTCGTCACTGCGCCAGCCACGTGTTCGAACTTTAGGGGATCCCTTTGAAAACTCTGACCGCGCCAGACGGAACCCCTGCCTCGGCGCTTTGTTTTGGCTGCATGCAATTCGGCGGAACGGCGGATGCATCGGCCAGTCGCGCGCTTTTTGATGCTTGCCGTGAGGCGCAAATCACCTTCTTCGACACCGCCCACACCTACACGGATGGTAAGGCTGAACGGCTCTTGGGCCGCTTTGCCGCGCCCGAGCGGGCGCGGCTGATCGTTGCGACAAAGACCGGGTACACTGGCGGCAGTGGGCGGGACAACATCCTGCGCCAGTTCGACGAAAGCCGGACGCGGCTGGGTATGGACATGGTCGATATCCTTTACCTGCACCGCTGGGACCCGGACACCCCGTTGGGGGAAACATTCGAGACACTCCGCGACCTCCAGAGCGCCGGGAAAATCCGCCATATCGGCGTGTCGAACTTCGCCGCGTGGCAGGTGATGAAGGCACAGGCCGCGGCCGAAAGCCTCGGTACCCGCATTGATATCCTCCAGCCCATGTATTCGCTGGTCAAACGCCAGGCCGAGGTTGAGCTATTCCCCATGGCGCTGTCGGAGGGGTTCGCGGTCGCCTCCTATTCGCCGCTTGGGGCGGGTCTGCTGACCGGCAAATATGCCTCAAACCAAGTGGGCCGCCTTTCAACGGACAGCCGTTACGCAGCCCGTTACGGGCAAGACTGGATGCAGGAGACCGCTGCATCCTTTGTGGCTATCGCGGAAGAGTTGGGCATGGATCCCGCCACCCTGGCCGTGGCTTGGGCCGCGCAGCACCCAGCCATCACCGCTCCGATCATTAGCGCGCGCAACGTGGCGCAGTTGCAGCCTTCCTTGCAGGCGCAGACTTTGTCGCTCGCTCAGGACACATATGCCCGGATCGAGGCGACGTCCGTGCGACCGGCGCCTGCAACGGATCGGCTGGAAGAGGGTTAAGTCGACTGGTGCCTCAATTTGAGTCGGAGGCCGGCTTTTGCCCGCGCGACACCTAAGGCCTCAGCAAAGCCAGAATGTTGGCACCAAGATTGGGGCCCCGAACCAGCGAGCCGTGGCATGGTACGACCATTGACGGGACGCCAGCGGCCAGTTGCGCTTCTACCCAAGCGGTATAGGCGTTGTGGTCCTTGATCCCGTAGGTGGGAAACGTGCCAAGCATTTCGACTGAAGTCGCGATGCGGCCCGCTGGCCCCGACGGACCCTTGAAGCTGTCGCAAACGATCCACAGCAGGTCCGACGAAGTTTCACCCACGAGCCAGACTTCGCCGGTTTTAAGCCCCCATGGTTCTGCGATGCTATAGCCTTTCGGAAGCAGAGGACTGAGGAGTTGAAGCCTGTGAAAGTCCAAGCCTGTTTGTTTCGTCAGCCGGGGTCGTGCAGGCGCAGAACAGACAAGTTTTGCGTCAGGACAGGCTTCCGCAAATTCCCTAAGGCCTTTGTTATGATAGTGGTTCGGTGCGAGCAGGTACGAGACCGGGCCTATCGCGGCCAAACTTGCGAGCGCCGTATCCCCCAGGCCAAGAACCGGGCTATAGAGGCAGAGCGAACCATCGCGCAGCCGCAACGCAGTGCACCGCAAGCTGCCCTTATGGGCCGACCAGAAATCGACTTGATTGGCGACCGGTGAAAATGCTGACAGGGCTGTGCTCATGTCGCAGTTCTGTCGCGTGCGGTGAACCACCAGACAATCAAAGCCGCCACAGCCACTTCAAGCCATGCCAACGGTAGCGCGACCGCCAGAACGGCTGGCGTAGCAAGGTTCATATTGTAGAGGGCGAGCCAAAGTATGACGAACACGGCCATCCATACGCCGGTACCGTAAAGCACGGCGCGCAGGGCAGATGCGCCAAAGATCTTCATCGCCATCCACGGGATCAGTGTCGCGCTGAGCACCAGGATCGTGTCCCACACGCCCCAGATCATGAACACAGTCAGGTTCATGGGTGCGATTTCAGGCAGCGACGGGAATGCATTGCGCATCATGGGCATCACAAAGGCAAAATACCGCAACACCTCTGACACGTTGATCCAGAGGAAGTTGATGGCAATGGCCACTGCAAAGGGTGGCAGGTGACGGGTCGCTTCGGGCGTTTGGGCAATCGTGTTCATGGGGTGCTTTCGGCTATGAGGTCCAAAAAGGTCCGGACGGCACGGCGAAGGTCATCTCCGTCGGGCACACTTCGTGACATCGTCCATAGCCCGTTGGTGAAGATGACCATGACATCGGCCAACTTGTCCGCTGTGACTTGGTCCAGCTCGGGGGCGCTGCCTTGAAGGGCGTTGAGGAAGCCCGTTCGCAGGCGGTTGTTGTGATGTTCCACCTGCGCCAAAACGTCAGGCTCGCTTGGGGCGACCTCGGTTGCGGAGTTGGCGACAAAGCATCCAGGGCCGGGTAAGCCCGCAGCTTCGCCAAGCGAGATCTGCCGTTCGAAATAATCTGAAACGCTCGACAGGTTGGCAGCTTCGGCTTCCACGTCTTCGAAAGCTGGGGTTACAACGGTCTTCTGATATTGCTCGAAACATGCCAGAAACAGGTCCTTCTTGCCGCCGAAGGCTGCATAAATGCCGTGGCGACTGACCCCTGTTGCCTTAACGAGATCATCCATCGAAGACGCATGAAACCCGTTCACCCAGAAGTGTTGAAGGGCGCGATCAGCAAGCTGCTCGGCGGTGAAGGACACGGGACGTGGCATCGGGAAAGTTTAGCAGAATGATTGTTCTGTTACAAGTGATCCGATTTGCCTAAAGGGTTGAATTGCTTCGCCTGGCACTCCAGTCGTGTTCGCAACAACGGTCCCGCCCGAAGGGTGGCGCCGCCGATGGCGGCTCATGGAGAATTAGATTTTGGTTGTGTCCGCCGCAGGATCAGAGTCAGGCTTCAGAAAGCCCACGGTCACAGCCGACACCGCAACCATCCCGGTCGCCGTTGCCAGCATGAAGGGTAGGCCGCCGACCTGGTAGGTCAGGCCAGACAGAATGGTGCCCGCCAACCGCCCGCCCGCATTGGCCATATAGTAGAAGCCTACATCCATCGTCACACGCTCGGCCTTGGTAAAAGCGAGGATCAGATAGGAATGCAGCGCCGAATTCACCGCGAACAATCCCCCGAAAGCAAGAAGACCAACCACGAGCGACGTGGTCAGCCATGTCTGGTGCCCCGAGGCCGCCCAGGCGGCGGCGGTTAGCGCAGCGGGGACGATAGCCAAGGCCCAGGCCCAGTGACGCGCCGCCCCGATCAGTTGCGTCTCATCGCGCGTGCTGGCCCGCAAAAGGCGCGGTGCGGTGGCCTGAACCGCCCCGTAGAGAATGACCCAGATCGCCATGAAGGTGCCGATCAGGAAGAAGGCCGCTCTGTTCCCGTCGGTCGTGCCATCGGACAGCACAGCGTAGAAATAGATCGGAATGCCGACGACAAACCACACGTCCCGCGCGCCAAACAGGAACACCCGCGCGAGCGACAGCCAGTTCACGTTGGCCGACTTTGAGATAACCTCGGAGAACTTCGCCCCCTTCCGTCCTTTTGGCAGGCCCGCAGGCATCGCGATCAGGACCGCCATGAGGATGACGAAGAGGGCGACGGCCATTCCCAGTACTGCGGCTTGGAACCCAAGCGTTGCAAGAAGCGCGGCTCCGAGAAGAAAGCCAAGGCCTTTCACGGCGTTCTTTGAGCCGGTCAGCAGGGCCACCCACCGGAACAAACCATCGCCTTCGCTGGGGGCCAGGATCTTGACGGCCGACTTGGACGACATCTTGGCCAGATCCTTGGCCACTCCGCTGGCCCCCTGCACCAGCATCACGAAGGCCACGGAGGCTCCGATGGCCCAGGCCGGGTCCAGTTGCGCCAGCGCCAGAAGTGCCAGCACTTGCAGGGCCAGGCCCGCATAAAGGGTCGCGGTCAGGCCGAACCGCGCCGCGATCCACCCGGCACAGAGGTTCGTCACAACACCGGCTATCTCGTAGAGAACAAACAGATAGGCCAGTTGCACGGGGCTGAAGCCGAGCGTGTGGAAGTGCAGCAGCACCAGCATCCGCAGTGCCCCGTCGGTGAGCATGAACGCCCAATAGGCGGCGGTCACGGCGATGTAGGCCGACAGGCCTTCGGGACGGGTTTCAGTTTTGGTCACAGGCTGTCCCCGACCATCAACGCCACATCAACAAGGCGGTTGGCATAGCCCATTTCGTTGTCGTACCAGGCGTAGACTTTCACCTGTGTGCCATTGATGACCATTGTGGAGAGGGCATCCACGATGCTGGAGCGTTCGTCATTGGTGTAGTCGGTTGAGACCAGTGGGCGTTCCTCGTAGCCCAGGATCCCGGCAAGCGGCCCCTCGGACGCCACTTTGAAGAGGGCATTGACCTCTTCTGCTGTCGTCTCGCGCTCAACTTCAAAGACGCAATCGGTCAGCGATGCGTTCAGGAGCGGAACGCGGACGGCGTGGCCGTTCAACCGCCCTGTCAGTTCGGGGTAGATCAGCGTGATCGCCGTCGCACTGCCGGTCGTCGTCGGGATCAGTGAATTGAGCGCGGAGCGGGCACGGCGCAGGTCCTTGGCCGGGCGGTCCACGATGGTCTGGGTGTTCGTCACATCGTGGATCGTGGTGATTGAGCCGTGCTTGATGCTCAGGTTCTCGTGGATGACCTTCACCACCGGGGCAATACAGTTGGTTGTGCAACTCGCGGCGGTGACGATGCGATGTGCCGCAGGATCATAGATGTCGTGGTTCACGCCATAGACGATGTTGGCCGCATCGCCGTCCTTCACGGGGGCCGAGACGACAACCTTCTTCACGCCAGCCTCAAAATAGGGTGCGAGCTTGGCCTCGGTCTTGAAGACGCCCGTGCAGTCGATCACCACATCCACACCGTCAAGCGGCAGGTCTGCAATGTCGCGGGTTCCGATAAAGGGGATGCGGGTGCCGTCGATGGTGACGCTCTCCGCGTCATGGGCAAAGTCGGCCTTCCAGCGGCCATGCACCGTGTCGAACTCCAACAGATGCGCGTGCATTTCGGGATCGCCAATCGCGTCGTTGATCCAGGCGATCTGCGCGCCCCGTGCCAGCAGGGGTTTCAGGGCTAGTTTGCCGATACGGCCCAGGCCGTTCAGGGCGTAGACGGTCATGTGGCGGGTCCTTCTTCTTGTGATTGGCCCAGATCATCGACGGCCTTTTGCAAAGACAGACGGTCCAGCGATGCGATGGGCAGGTTGGTAAAACCGATCATTCGATTGCGCAGCGCACCATAGATTTGCTGGAACGCGAGGCTCTTCTCAGCGTCCGTGCCCTCAACCTTGACCGGATCGGGCATCCCCCAGTGGGCGGTAACGGGCTGGCCCGGCCAGGACGGACATTCCTCGTTCGCGGCCCTGTTGCAGACAGTGAAGACGAAGTCGAATTGCGGCGCATCGGGCCCTTGGAACTCGGCAATGTTCTTGGACCGCAGCACCGAGATGTCATGACCCTTCTGCTCAAGCACTTCCACGGCGAAGGGGTTCAGTTCCGATTGGGGTATGGTGCCAGCCGAATATGCAATGAACCGACCCCCAGCCATGTCATGCAGGATGGATTCAGCAAAGATCGAGCGGGCGGAGTTCCCGGTGCAGATGAACAGGACGTTGAATTTGCGATCGGTCATGTCGGTCTCTCCAATTGTGGTTGGATAAAGGCCCGGGGAACAGATTTCGGGGCGGCCCCGGCAACAGTCGATGACGAGGTAGTCGATGGTCTCGCGCGCGGCCTCCATGTCGATGGCATAGCGCAGCGATGTCCCGATGCGTTCTTGTGTCACCAAACCGGCGTGCATCAGCGCGTTCACATAGGTCGACAGCGTATTGGGCTTCAGTCCGAGCGCATGCGCCAGCTCAGTCGCTGGTACGCGGTCGGGATAGCGGCGCATCAGCAACCGAAACAGGGCCAGCCGTTGCGGGTGGCCGAGGGTCGAGAGGCGATTGGGAATCACTGTTTCCATAATTCATGAATATGTGAATTATGGAGGTAGTCCAAATGAAGGTTTTGTAAAACCGCGCCAAAGCACTGTGAGCGAGCACACCCAGTTGGTTTCGCGCCCTTACGTTTGAACTAGGCGCAGCAGGATTTGCCTTCCTGGATCGGCGGGCAAGGCACCGTCGCGTAGGAGCAATAGACGCAACAATCGCCTTCAAGGGGTTTCAGCACCGTGTTGCAAGACACGCATTTGTAGAACCACTGGCAGGCATCCGTCGGCATCGTTTCGGTCTGAGCATGCCCGCACGATGGGCAGGTTAGCGTGGACTCCAAAACTACTTGTGTTTCTTCCGCAGCCATAGCGCATACCCCGTCAGTATCAGAAATCCTGCCAGAACCGGCAGTAGGACCGCATCATTGTAGACAACCCCGAGAAGACCGGTCAGCCCAAGGGCCGTCAGTACGATCGGCAGCAGCGGCGTGAAGCAGCACAGGATCGCCAGGATCGTGCCGCCAATGCCAAGGGCCAATAATTTGTTTCTCATCGGGTCGCTTCCCATCCATCACACATGACGCGACGTGCGGCACCTTCGCGTGTTCCTGCCACATCCCGCCAAGATCATTAACTGGGACTCCAAATGGCAAAACACGGCGAGGTGCAACGCGTTCGACATCACGCAGCATTCATGCAACCTGTAGCCGCTACAGGAGCAAGAGGAGTTTGTTCACATGGTTGCGATTGGCGAAGCGTCCCGCCTCAGCGGTGTGACCATCGAGACGATCCGCTACTATGAGCGCGAAGGGATTATCGCCAAACCGGGGCGAACGGCGTCCGGGAGGCGAGCCTATTCGGATGTCGAGATATCGGAACTCCGCTTCATCAAGCGATGCCGCGATCTTGGGTTCCGCCTCAGTCATGCGGTGGAACTTCGCAACGTGTCCAAGACACCAAACACTTCTTGCCGAACCGTTGAAGCCATGGGCACGCGGCATCTGAAAGAGGTGCGGTCGAAGATTATCGAGCTTGAAAAGCTGGAAAAGGCTTTGACGGAATTGGTCTCGAATTGCTCCGACGGCAGAAACGAATGTCCTCTGTTGGGGGCTCTCGCTTCATGATTAAGGCCTACGATATTTTTGCTCTCGCCGCGCTTGCTGAAATCGCGGGGGTGCTTTGCCTTTTGGGCATATGTCAGGTTGGACAAGTCGCCGGTCTGGTTGATCCCGGGAACCGCATGCCTTGTCCTGTTCGCCTACGTGCTCACCCGAGCCGACACCGAACTCGCGGGCCGCGCCTATGCTGCATATGGCGGTATCTATATCGCGAGTTCGATGGCTTGGCTCTGGATCGTGGAAGGAACGCGCCCTGACCGATGAGATTTGATGGGAATGACAATCTGTCTGGTCGGCAGTCTTGTGATCTTGTTGCCCGCCCGAGCTTGACCGTTCTTGAAGTCGCCAGGCCGGCCTAACCCTGGGCACACCAAAAGTGATCTGAATGGCTGTTACGTCGCAGACAGCAGTTCCGTCCGTACAATGAGCAATCGCGGGACATGCCACGTTGGAGGTGTTGCGAGTTTTCAGTTCCAAGGGCCGCGTCAACGCTTGTGGTTGGAGGCGCAACCTCCACCTTCGGGCGGATAACGTGACTCAAAAGACGCGATGAAGAGAACGTCGATGTAGGGATTTACTGGCATTCAGGTGAGCCCCGCTGGTCTCGCGAATAATCAGCATCTTTAAAGAGGTCATCCTGCTTGACGGTTTTTGAACACGAGGACCAACATAATTTTGCTGCACAATATGCTGCACAATTTGCAACTCGGCGAAGAGCATATTATAATAAAATCAATTATTTAGAATTCTTCTCTAGATTTGAGTACGGACTTCGTCTCCGCCACCATGGCATACTCGTCGGATTGATACGGTCGCTTTGAGCGGCCTTTTTCTTTGGTTTTTTTGGAGAAATCGCAGGCGGAGCGTCGCGTTCGGTTTCTTTCGATCTCATCTATTTCTGCACATTGAAGGGCATGAAGTGCGGTAGGAACATGGCCCTGACTGGAACAATCACCAAAAAACTGGCGGCCGGGGCGGCATGGGGTTGGCAACGGGCTTCATTTACTTGGTCGTGGACCTGTCGGGTGCGCGGCGGTGGATCGTGCGGGTAACGGTCAAGGGTCAGACGAATGCCTTCGATCAGCTCGGCACGGACCAGCCCTGCCTTGACGATGCGCTGTGGCTCGACACGCATCCCGGCGGCCTGACCGAGCAGCAAGTCATCGACACGTTCGGGACGCTGAACGGCACCGGCACGATCCTAACGCTCGATTTTGGCGGCAGTGACGTGTTGGAGGTGCAGAATGGGGCCGGGATAGATCAGGCGATCTTGGGGGCGAATGTTTTCATTTTCTAGCGATGCGATTGAGACGGCGCGACCATGCGGGAGTCAGATTTCCTCGTAGGCAGAAGGACAGAGGATGTCACACAGCCCTGTTTATGGGTGTGCCAGGCGGCTACCCTCGGATAAGCGCTCGTCCGAGTTTCTCGCATTGAAAACGTCAAAGCGGACCGATTGGTATTTTAAGGAACCTGCACGAGCATAGGGGAAACAGTCCCTGCCTGACGCATTTACGAGAAATTCCCTTCGACTCTCGGCGGATTCGAACGTTTCATCGGCTTAGAAGGTTTCTGAAAATCTCGGAGGCCTGGGCCGATTGCCTCCTACACAGTCATGAAGAAGCTGAATATGAGGACTGAAAAGGCCGAACGGCAATAGTTACTTTGGGCCTCAATTCCTTTTCCAAGAAGAGTCCTCGAATTGGCTGGATTGTCAGTTCGGTGATACGTCAGAGGTGTGGCGCTCGGACATGGGAAATGAGGCAAATCAAGAGAAAAGGCGGGAACTAAACCTGGCTATTGAGATGGAAACTCTGGGTCAAGGTCACGCAAATCTCTCGGACTTAGCTTACCATGCGGGGAGCGCAAAACCGAAACACTTTTCGTTTGAAAGAGTTGAACGATCGAAAATTAGCCCCTAGCCTCAATTTTTGGGTAACTTAGTTTGCGCTTTTGCGTGTCGAGGGGGGGGCATATGCCGACATTCACACTTGAGGGATTCACACTAAACGCTGGTGCCTACGTCGGGACAACAACGTTCACGGTCACAGTCCCCGAAAACTATTTGGTCAATTATGAGTATTCGAACGCGACCAACAATCCAGGGTTCGCCACTGCCGATTTTGGTGTCCCCGCAACGGCGATTCCCGAAGCCTTCTTTGAGCCCACCATAAACACACCGATATTTCTTGCCCCCTACGGCGAAGACGTGAACGACGAGCTTTTTGTTGCTGACGTTACATTCTCCAGCGGCCAAGTCCTTACCATGTTATCGCTTTATGACGCGTCAACGGGTCTTGATCACGTCTTTGTGCTTGCGGATAACTTCAATTCATATTCGATTCCGCAGAATGCCACCGAATTTAGCACCGCATTCGCCGGTATCGTCTCGGCCACAGAGGTTACCACCGGCCAGTTTGCACCGGGTCAGGACATCGACCTTGCAAACGTCGATCCAACGACACTCTCCTCCACGTCGCAGGATGATTTCTGGATTGGGACAAATCTGGGCGAATTCTTCGATGGTGGGGCCGGCAACGACACGCTGAACGGAGCAGACGGCAACGATACTCTCCGCGGCGGCGATGGCCACGACAGCCTAATTGGCGGTGACGGGCGCGATGTTCTCGAAGGCAATGACGGTGACGACATCATTGACGCGTCCGGCGGGTCTGCTGCGTCCCAAAGCTTTGGGGACATTATCCTCGCCGGTCTTGGGACCAACACGGTAACGGGGCATGCTGCGGCGTTTTCTGCGTCGTTCGGCGGTGGGATCGACATCATCATGGCGGATATGGGCGATGCCACCGGCGGCGTGCATATCACGGTTTCGGGTATGCAAGGCACCGGGACGGCTATCGGCACCGGGAGTCTTGCAGGGCAGGTCTCGACCAGTTTTACCTTTGCGGACCATTTCGAAGGCTCGATGGGCAGTGACCTGATTGAAGGATCCGATTTTGGGTCAGGGCCATCCAATGACCTTGAATCTTTCGTTGGTGGCGCAGGAAATGACACAATCGATGGGAATGGCGGGTTCGATGTCGTCCAATACAATCTGGAATTCGCTGGCACGCAGGGCGTAGATGTCGATCTAGCGAGCAGTGTCGCAACTGACAGTTTTGGCGATACTGACACTTTGCTCGATATCGAAGGCGTTGAAGGAACAGCGCGGGGCGACACGCTGCGCGGTGACAGCGGCGGCAATTTCCTCAATGGCCTCGATGGCGATGATTTCATTGAGGGCCGCGACGGTGACGACATTCTGCTGGGCGGCAATGGCGATGATACCCTGATCGGGGACCTGGGCGATGACGAGCTGAACGGGGGCGATGGCTACGACATTGCCCGCTACGACACTGCCGCTGGTGCGGTCAACGTTAACCTCTCAACGGGTCTCGCCTCCGGTGCCCATGGCAACGATAGCCTGATTGGCATTGAAGAGGTTGAAGGATCTGACTTCAACGACACGCTTGTCGGCGATGGAAATGATAATGCTTTCGTCGGTCGCGCGGGCGACGACGATATCGACGGCGGCGCAGGTTCAGACGATGTCTATTACTACGACGCGTCCTCCGCGGTCTTCATCGACCTCACCACGGGTGTAAGTTTTTTGGGTGGGGGCAATGATACCCTAACCAGCATCGAAAACGTTGTTGGCTCGAACTTCGCCGATTCCATCGTTGGTAATGCTGACGAGAACCGTCTGCGCGGCTTAAGCGGCAATGACGAACTTTTTGGACGCGGTGGCAACGACGTGCTGCGCGGTGGTGCAGGCAATGACACGCTTGATGGTGGCACCGACGATGGCGGCTTTTCCCGTGGCGACCGCGCCGATTACAGCCGTGACCACGAAGAAGGTGGCACCAACGGCATCAATGCGGACCTTGCAACCGGCTTGGCCACGGACAGCTTCGGCAACACCGATACCTTGATCGACATCGAGTCGATCCGTGGGACACGGCACAACGATACGCTCTTGGGTGATGGCGGACGAAATCAGCTTCAAGGCGAAGACGGCAACGACTCCATCGAGGGCCGCGATGGTGACGATGATCTTATGGGCGGTGCCGGAAACGACACGCTGATCGGCGGCAGCGGCGAGGATTTCCTGCAAGCAGGGGCCGGTGTGGACATCATCGAAGGTGGAGCGGGCGGTATTGATACCGACTTTGACGAGCTGACATACATCTTCGATTTCGACTTTCAGAATGGGCAGATCGCCCCCGCTGGGATCACGGCTGTCTATACCAATGCAACCGATGGCACAGTTGTCGACTTTGCCGGCGACACCGATACGTTCACAGGAATTGAGCGCATTGGTGGAACCAATAATGACGATTCCTTCACCGGATCTGTAGGGCGGCAGGAATTCCGTGGATTTGGTGGTAACGACACGTTCAACGGTGGAGCGGGTGACAATGACGTCGTTGACTACTCTCGGGAGCGCGCCGATCTGGGGGCGTCTCAAGGCATCGATGTAAACCTTGCGCTTGGGACCGGTACGGATGCCTTCGGTGATACCGACACCTTCTCTGGCATTGAAGAGATCTGGGGTACTGGATTCAACGATTCCATAGTCGGGGATACCGGCAGGAATTGGCTTGAGGGCAGAGACGGTAACGACACGCTGCGGGGCGGTGATGGAGATGATGGGCTGGTGGGCGGCGACGGCGACGACCTGCTTGATGGGGGCGCAGGTGCGTATGACACGGCTCACTATTTCGATGCTTCGGGGGCTGTAAACGCAAATCTTACGACAGGTTTGGCATCTGGTGCCGCTGGCAACGACGTCCTTATTGGCATTGAAGAGCTGCACGGTTCTGACTTCAACGATACCTTGATCGGTGATTCAGGACGCAACCGAATGCAGGGCGGCCTTGGCGACGACTCGCTGGATGGTGGTGCGGGTATCGATGCGGTGGACTACTACGAATCCCAAAGCGGTGTGTCAGTGAACTTGGCGACTGGCGTCGTCAGTGGCGATCGCGGAAACGACACGATCACGAATTTCGAAAACGTTTGGGGTGGTTTCGGTAATGACACACTGACCGGGAATGCCGAAGACAATGTCCTTCAAGGGCGCGGCGGCGACGATTTCATCGATGGCGGCGCGGGCGGTTTTGATGTCGTCAACTTCTTCGGTGCGACCAGTGGAGTAAACGCCAACCTAGCGACAGGCTCGGTCACAGGCGGCGAAGGAACCGATACCCTTGTCAACATCGAAGGATTGGAGGGCTCGGCCCACAATGACACACTGATCGGCGATGCGGGCGACAACCGCATCCAAGGCTATTTTGGTGACGACTCGATGGATGGTGGCGCGGGGCGCGACGTTGTCGACTATTTCCAGATCCAGACCGGTATCTCAGTCAACCTGACAACCGAGGTTGCGACGGGCGGAGGTGGAAACGACACCGTCATAGGCTTCGAGGACATCTATGCAGGGTTCGGCGATGACACCCTTGTCGGGACGACGGGAGAAAACCTGATCATCGGTCGCGGCGGAAACGACTCCATCCAGCTTCTGGACGGAAACGACTTCGGCGATGGGGGCGACGGGAACGACACAATCGACGGTGGGGACGGAAACGATACGATCGCCGATGGCCTTGGCGACGACAGTCTGATCGGTGGCCTTGGTGATGATCTGTTCCTCCTAAACTCGGGGTCAGAAACCGTTGATGGGGGCATGGGGTCAGACACCATCCGCGTGGACTTTTCCGGCTTTTCGCTGCCTTCGAGTTTCATTGCTGAGCTGGATCTGACCACTGGGTACTGGGGTCAGCAAGGCAATCCGAACCTGTCGGAAACGCTAATAAGCATCGAAGGGTTGGAAGTTGTTGGCGCCGTTTCGGTCAACGCCATCGGGGATGGCGAAAACAACGTTTTCGCACTCGACGGCGGGGACGACACCGTTTCGGGTGCCGGTGGAGAAGACACGCTATTCGGTGGCGACGGCGACGACACCATCGAAGGCGGCGCCGGAGGTGACGACATCGACGGCGGCGCAGGCATCGATACCGGCAGCTACGCAAGCTCAGGGGCGGCCGTAAATGTAAGCCTCATCGCTGGAACCGGGCTGGGTGGCGACGCGGCGGGCGATGTGTTGACCTCGGTCGAAAACCTCTTGGGCAGCGCCTTCAACGACACCTTCAGCGGCAATGGCTCGGCAAACCACCTGAGCGGCCAGATGGGCAATGATACACTGCGCGGCGGTTCTGGAGACGACACCCTTGATGGAGGACAGGGCACCGATGACCTTTCAGGCGGCGCCGG
Organism: uncultured Roseicyclus sp.; assembly: GCA_947489665.1. Classification (GTDB taxonomy): domain Bacteria; phylum Pseudomonadota; class Alphaproteobacteria; order Rhodobacterales; family Rhodobacteraceae; genus Gymnodinialimonas. Next base: position 772,639 of record CANLEH010000001.1, read on the forward strand.
CTCGGATAGCCTTCTAGGCGGCAACGAGGCTGATACTCTGCGTGGGCAGGGTCAGAACGACACCATAGATGGAGGAGATGGCGCTGATGATATCACGGGCGGCGCAGGTGCCGACTCCATCGACGGGGGCTCTGGAAATGATGACATTATTGGCCAGGGCCAGGGCGACACAATCAATGGAGGCGCCGGAAACGACACCATCTCGGGCGGCTCAGGCAACGATGTGCTCAACGGCGGTTCCGAAAACGACAACCTGTCGGGCGGCGGCAACAATGACACGCTCAACGGCGATGATGGCAATGACTTGCTGAGCGGGGCTGCGGGCCTCGACGAACTCAATGGCGGGTCGGGAGATGACACGCTCAACAGCGGCTCCGGGGCCGATACCCTGGACGGCGGCGCTGGCAATGACAGGATGAACGGGGGTGGCGCTGATGGTGTACGCGACGTCTTCATTTTCGGCCTGGGCTACGAGGCGGACCGGATCAACGCCTTCGATCAGCTCGGCACGGACCAGCTCCGCCTTGACGATGCGCTATGGCTCGACACGCATCCCGGTGGTTTGACGGAACAACAAGTGATCGACACCTTCGGCACGCTCAACGGCACCGGCACAATCCTGACGCTGGACTTTGGCGGCGGTGATGTGCTGGAGGTGCAGAATGGGGCCGGGATAGATCAGGCGACCTTGGGGGCGGATGTGTTCATTTTCTAGCGAGCCTCCGGGCAACGTGCGGGTGTACGGAATACGTTGTCTTTTTGGTCCGCATCAGAGTGTCCGTTGAGCATCTTCGCGCATGATTTTGCGAGGGTGTCATAGCCAATTGGCTTGCTGACCTTCTTGCCTCAACGACCTAGGGCCGAAACGAACCTATCCAACTCAATCGAATTGACTGCTTGTTGACGGAACCATCAATCTTCATTGATGATCCCTTTAGAATGGACCCGCACCCCCGCGTTCGATCCTCTCAATAGAACGGGCGACGGAATTCGACGCAACAATCTACGAAAATGGGGTCTTTCTCGTTCCAAAAGTTGGCCGATGCTTGGTCGCACTGAACAGTTCGTAACGAGCAGACGCATTTAACCACACCCCTCGCTAGAAAATGAACACATCCGCCCCCAAGGTCGCCTGATCTATCCCGGCCCCATTCTGCACCTCCAGCACATCACCGCCGCCAAAGTCCAGCGTCAGGATTGTGCCGGTGCTGTTCAGCGTCCCGAACGTGTCGATCACTTGCTGCTCGGTCAAACCACCGGGATGCGTGTCGAGCCACAGCGCATCGTCAAGGCGGAGCTGGTCCGTGCCGAGCTGATCGAAGGCGTTGATCCGGTCCGCCTCGTAGCCCAGGCCAAAGACGAAGACGTCGCGCACACCATCAGCGCCACCCCCGTTCATCCTGTCATTGCCAGCGCCGCCGTCCAGGGTATCCGCCCCAGTGCCGCCGTTGAGCGTGTCATCTCCGGACCCGCCATTCAGCACGTCGAGGCCCGCAGCCCCGCTCAGCAAGTCATTGCCACCATCGCCGTTGAGCGTGTCATTGTTGCCGCTGCCGGACAGATCGTCGTTGTCTTCTCCGCCATTTATGAGGTCATTGCCCGAGCCGCCCAGAACGGTGTCATTGCCCGCCTCGCCGTTGATCGTGTCGTCCTGACCCTGCCCGATGATGTCATCGTCTCCGGCCCCGCCATCGATGGAATCGGAACCCGCGCCGCCGGTGATCACGTCCGAGCCATCTCCGCCGTCGATCGAGTCGCCGTCGCCTTGGCCGCGGATCGTGTCCGCGCCGGCCCCTCCGGACAGGCTGTCATCACCGGAGCTGCCAGACAGGTCATCGGCGCCATTGCCTCCCAGCATTGTATCCTCACCGCCTTCCCCCCGCAGCGTCGCTGCATCAGGCCCGGCTTCAAGCGAGTCATTGCCACCTCCGCCCACCAACGTATCTGCGCCACCGCCACCGATCAGTGTGTCATTGCCCGCATTGCCTTTGATTTGGTTCGCAACGTTGTTGCCCTCGATCGAGTCATTCCCGCTGCCCGCGTAGTAATCTTCGATCTGGGTGCCTCGGGCAATCCACATATTGTCGTTCCGGCCAGCCTGATACGGATTGAAGACGGTCGATAGCGTTTCGGCCTTTAGGGAAACGATTTGATTCTTGGTATCGAACGAGAAGTCGATGAGATCATGACCGCTCACATCATAGATGGTAAACGCGATATGGGAGTCACTGAACCACCCGTTTGGGTCCGAGCCTGTCTCTGCAAAATCAAACAATGCTGCCAAATAGCTGACTTCACCTGCCCCGATATCCGAACTGGAAAACGCATTGGCAAACGTGTGGCCCTTGCCCCAAACAGAATTGCCTGCGGTCGGTGTTTCATTGCTGCTCGGTGTGCCGAAAATATTCTGCAGCGCAATGATATCAACCAGCATCGGGGTCACGATGCTGCCGGTCTCCGATCCGTAGAACGGATTCTTGCTCGGGCTCATGTAGGACATGATCGAATTCAGGGTTGAATCGTTCAGATAGGTGTTGGTGTTGGATGCGCCAGAAATATCGGTCTCGAAGGTGGCGGAGCCATTGTAACTTCCTTGGTGGCCAAGACCCAAGGCATGTCCGATTTCGTGAATATAGGTCTGGAATGAATATTCATTGATCTCGGTACCGTATGTGCCAAGCCATCCCAGACCAACATTCACTTCGATGTAGTCTATCTGGAAGGGCCAGCTGGTTGAAATCTCAGGCGATGCATAGGCGCTGTCGAGGTCCTCATCGTCGAACACGATATCGGCATCGCCTGAGACAATATCGAACTCGATGTCGAGGAACATCTCGAAACTCTGCATCGCCCATTTGGCCAGACGTTGCCCATCCGCGCTCAAACCGTCGATGTCAGCTTTGATGATCGTCGTGGAGTTGTCGAAAAAGCCCCATGGACCACCTTGGTTGGCCCAGTAACCATCGGTGAGATAGTCGGCCAACTGATCGTGGGATGCGACCTGCCTTTCGGGAACGAACTCTGAAACCCTGAGGGTGTACTCTCCTGTACCGAATTCGCTGCCTGAGGTGGGGCTCACATAAGATCCCACATCGATGTAGTAGGTGCCTGTATATTCTGCCTGGTAGAATATCGCGGCCTGATACCCAGAGCCCGCGTCATCATTGAGCTTGATGACGTTGCCGTTCTCGTCGCGCAAACGAAGGAATGAGTCATTGAGTGGATTTGAGCCACGGCCTGAAACTTCAAACGCAACGAATTCGCCGGCGATCAACTCGACCTCAAGCCAATCGCGGTCACCGTTGAACGCAATGGTGCCATCAAAGGTCGAAGGGGTCGTGGACACGTTCAACGAATAGACAGTGTTTTGTCCGTTGGCCGCATCAGTCCCTTCGTTGTCCAGCGCGTTCGTGCCCGACAAGGCAAAGCCGGCGAAATCCGCGTCCGTGAGCACTGCAAATTCATATGACAATTCCGTGCCTGAAGGCGGCACAGCCTTATCCCCATTCAGAAATGCATACACGCATTCTGGGTCAGTTGGACGGAATGCTGCGCAAATCGTGCACATGAGTTAAGCTCCAATGACTTTCCGAGCGGCTGAAACCCGTTCACCGCAGAATGCCACGGTACTCAACCAGTGCCGCCAACTGAGTTTGAGATTTTTGCAAACATCGGAGAGCCAGCAACCTGCGATGCATCGCATGCTTGGGTAATGCGGGATAGGGGAAGTCCGTGACATTCTAAACTCTGATCTTCGACGGGCCGGGCGACACCAGGCAACATTCAAATGCGCGGTCACCCGCGCTGCGCCTGATATTGCGATGCGCGAAATGCCTTGCTGCCAATGTCGCAGCCAAACCAGGAGCCATTGCGGGTTGGAGCGCCGCCTGGTCCTTAAATATGGTCGTCATAGCCTCACCATTCTTGCGCTAGATGACTGCAGATGCCCTTGGGCCATTCAGACACCGTATGGACTGTTGCCGGCATCGCATCGAGCTGCGCCGATCCCTCGTCTCGCCCGGGATTGTCGAGATCACAACACAGTTCGCATCCGAACGCCGGTTCGATCAGAGCCTCTTTGCTGGGACAGTAACGGTCTATGGCGACCAATCTATGGCAACAACTGGAAGAGAATTTGTCCCGTTCCGAGAAGCGCCAGCCTCATGCCATCAATGGCCGACTACAATAAACGTGATTTCGCGATTGCATGGGCGCAAACTTCACTTCGCTCGTCCGGTGGATGGCACCACCGCTACCCGGGAAGACACGGTGCCAGCAACGGCAAAGGGTTTGGCCCATCCGCTAAGCGTCCTAGTGCGCTGCGGTCGATTGTGCGCACCATTTTGTAGGGTCAGAGAACCGCTGTGAAATCGCGGTCACTCACGAACTTTGAGTTGGGTGAAACTGGCGCGGTCACGCCTCGCCGGTCGCGCAAGTGCAAGGAGTTGCATTAAACTGCTCAGTACTTGTCGCATTGGGAGAACGCTCCGACGTTCAATGTGGATACACGACGCCATGGAAGGAAGCCGGCGCAGGCGCGGATTATCAACTGACTCACAGGATCGCACGTTAGCGAACATCGTTGAATGCGGTTGGACGAATTGGTTTTGTTTATTGCTTGTTGACTCGTTTCGAAAAACGAATGAGGGCCCGTGAAAAGCGCCTGACGCCAAGGACCGATGCAACGAGAGACGTGTTAGAGGCGTTTTGGGGCCATGTAGTCCGAAGTTCCTGTCAACGGTCAAAATGCGGTCGTTACAACTCGCTAGAGACGGTCAGCTTGGTATCGGAGGCGCTTCTCGACCTGGGCCTTCCGACGCAGTGCTCAAACTGGACATCTCCAGGTGAGTATAGATAGCTTTCAGAGCCCACTCGATTGACAGGTGACCGAGTTTTGTCGATTACGTAAGGCGAGTGCAATATTTCGGGCATATGATGCACCTTTTCGACATCGACAGATGGTTTATCCTCAACCTCAGCGCGCTTCACGTCAAAATTATTGGACGAACGCTGCCCGAAGAATTCTGGCCGAGGCGGATCGAAAGTGGATTTAGTCGCCAAGGTTGTTGGTTGCGGTACCTTCAGGTTTCTCTCGGACGCGGCCACATTGGTGCATCACCGACCGGAACGTCAGGCGTCGAAGCCTCGTGACATATCGCAATAATCGGACAACTGACGAATTTGCAGCATTTCGCCGGAGCAATGCGTGGATTCTGCGGTTGGTTCTTCTCTTTAGTTTGTTCGTAAACGTCCTGATGCTGACGGGTCCGCTCTACATGCTTCAGATTTATGAGCGCGTACTTGGATCTGGAAGCGAGGAAACTCTACTGGCGTTGACAATCCTTGTCGGATTTCTGTTTGCCATGATGGGTTTGCTTGATTTTGCGCGGTCGCGGGTTGCGGCCAGATTTGGCGCAAGGCTGCAACAGAGCTTCGACGCCCGAGTGTTCCGGGCGGCCTTGGCACGAGCTCAGCGTACCGGACAGGCACAATCGGCCTTGTCGGATCTTTCTTCGGTGCAGCGCCTGACCTCTTCGCCTGTGTTCATGGCACTCTTTGACCTACCCTTCACCCCCCTGTTCATCGCTGTCATCTTTGTGTTTCACGCGTGGCTTGGCTGGTTAGCTTTGGGTGGAGCCATCGTTTTGGTTATCGTGACCATTCTGAACCGCACGACTACAGCAAAACCTCTCGGCGAGGCTGCAGAAACCGGCCGTCTAGCTGACCGCATGGCCGGTGAAATGCAGTCTCAGGCCGAGATAATCCGTTCGCTGGGGATGCAGGAGGCGGCGTTTGCCCGATGGCAAAGGCAGCGTCGGCAAGCGCTAAATGTCTCGATCCGTGCTTCGGACGGGGTTGGCAGTTTCTCAACTCTTTCAAAGACGCTGAGGCTATTTCTACAATCGGCGATCCTAGGTCTTGCCGCTCTCCTCGTGCTTCGAGGTGAGCTGCGCGCCGGCGCGATGATCGCGGGTTCGATCTTGATGGGGCGCGCACTTGCACCAATCGATTTAGCAATCAGCCAATGGTCAACGATTTCCGAGGCCGCGCGGGGCTGGAATCGTCTGCAGTCATTGCTTACTGATGAGCCGCAGCCCGCAAGCAAAATCGATCTGCCGCGCCCGAGGGCAGCCCTTGGAGTGGCAAGTCTTTCAGTAGTACCACCGGGGGCGTCGGTGCCCACCCTGCGTGGCGTTTCCTTCCAGGTCGAACCTGGCCAAGCGGTCGGAGTTATTGGTCCATCTGGTTCGGGGAAATCCAGCCTAGCCCGTGCAATCACGGGCCTTTGGCAACCCTCTGGGGGTTCTGTCCGGCTCGACCGCGCCACGTTGGACCAATATGACGTGAACCGCCTCGGCAAACTCATTGGATATCTGCCACAAAGCGTGACACTGTTCAGCGGTACGATCGCCGAGAACATTGCGAGGCTTGACCCAAACCCCGATCCAGATGCGGTTTCGAAAGCTGCAATGGCAGCCGATGCGGACACGATGATCCGGGCCTTGCCAGATGGTTACGACACCCAGGTCACCGGCATCGGTCCGAAGCTCTCGGGAGGACAAGTGCAACGTATTGGATTGGCACGAGCCCTTTATGGCGATCCGGTACTGTTGGTATTAGACGAACCTAACTCGGCACTTGATCACAACGGCTCGGAGGCGCTCAACCGCGCGGTTCAAGGCATGAAGGCGCGGGGTCTGAGTGTGATCATCATGGCGCATCGCCCTAATGCCATCCAGCACTGTGACAAGATCCTGTTTTTGCGCGATGGAATCGCGCAGGCCTTTGGGCCGCGGGATGAAATTCTAGCGCGCGTGTTGAAGAATGCGGCCGATGTCCGGCTGGTGGCCGATAATCCCGAAAAGGGGGGGCTGTCTTGAGCAAAAGCGAAACAAGCTGGTCTGTCGCCGGGCCAATGTGGCTTGGTTTGATATCTCTGCTCGTGCTTGTCGGCGGCTTTGGAACCTGGGCAGTGACGACGACCTTGTCGGGCGCGGTCGTCGTCTCGGGACAGATTGAAGTGGACCTCAATCGGCAAGCGATCCAGCATCCCGACGGTGGCTTGGTCGCTGAATTGCTGGTCGATGAAGGGGATCGTGTGGACGCTGCGCAAGCGCTCGTCCGGCTTGACCCGTCCGAGCAACAGACAGAATTGGCAGTTGTCCGGACCAGTCTTGCAGAGGTGCAGGCTCGAAGAGCGCGATTGGAAGCCGAGAGGGATGGCAATCCGACCATCACTTTCGCGCCGGACCTCATCGCCATGGCCGAAGCAATGCCAGAGCTTGCGGACCTCTTGACGGGTCAACAAAACCTGTTTGCGGCGCGCGCGGAAACCAACGCCAATGCGGTCGAGCAATTGCGTGGTCGGATCACCCAGATCAACGCGCAGATGCGCGCACTTGAGGCGCAGCAAGAGGCATTGGAGGGGCAAGCCAGCCTCGTCGAAGAGGAATTGGCGCGACGGCAGACCTTGCTTGATGGTGGGACTGGCACGCGAGAGCCTGTAGTTCGATTGCAGCAGGAACTTGTGCGGCTGCAAGGCTCAGCGGGAGAAGTTGCCGCCGGTCAGGCGGAGGCCGCAGAACGGATCATCGAAAGCGAGCTCGCGATATTGCAGCTGCAGACCGAGCGACGCGAGCAAGCAATCACGCAGCTGCGCGAAATGCGCGTTCTTGAACAAGAGCTCACCGAGCGCGCCAATAATCTGACCACGCGCATCTCTCGCATGGAGCTTAGGGCACCGGTCGCAGGCCGTATCCATGGGCTTACGGTTTTCGGTGAGGGTGCGGTTTTGCGCCCGGCCGATCCGTTCGCCTACATTATTCCCGAGGGACGGCCGCTCATAATCTCGGCGCGCGTGCCGGCCATCGACATCGATCAGGTTTTCTCCGGTCAGGAAGTCACCGTGGTTTTTCCAGCATTCAACCAAAACGAGCTGCCGGAAATCACCGGACTTGTGAGCCAGGTTTCAGCAGATGCGTTCGTGGACGACGTAAGTGGTGGAAGCTTTTACCGCGCGGAAATCACCCTGCCGGAGGATCAATCTGCCCTCCTCGGTGATCGAGCGCTAGTTCCGGGCATGCCCGTTGATGCCTTCATCCGCACCGAAGAGCGGACACCCATGACGTATCTGATCGAGCCCTTCACCGCCTATTTCGGGCGGGCGTTGCGAGAAAGCTGACGGCGACGAGGGGTGCAACCAGCATGAACGCGTCCGCTCCGCACCGCGATGCACGTCCCGCAAATTGGTCGCGTTCAATCTGATATCCCGCAGAACAGACTGTTTTTGCTCATATCTTGACCGTTTCTAGGTCTGTTTTGTAGCTTTGCGGGGTCTTGGCCGCTCGTTTTCGGCCAACTGACTGCTTTTTTGTGGGGGAAATCATGGCAACGCTTTCTTCGCCAAGTGGCGGCGATACTGGATATAGCAACTTCGACTCCGTCGCGATCCAAACCATTACCACCAGCACGTCTTCGATTTTCGCGTGGTCCAACTCAGACATCGACATTCGACTGCTCGGCAGCTTTGCTTATGACGGTATGGGGGGGGTTGGATACGACCCTGAGCACTGTCAGCCAGGTCCAGCTGGATCTCGATCAGGACGGTGTGTTCGACTTTGTGATGGCGTTCTCGTCCCCCCAAAGCATTGCCGCTGACCTCACAAGTGGCAATGAAGAGGCCTTCTTCGCAGCGGCGCTTGGTGGAAATGACACTGGAACACTGAGTGGTGACTACGGCTCGACGACAGGCGCCAGCCCGGGAACTTTCCTCGACAACAATGAGTCTGTCGGGGTGGGAGGCAATGACACTGTTACACTAACGGGTGACGGCTATATCATTGCCGACTTCCGCAGTGCGCTCGACGGAGCTGTCGGCGGCGATGATGTAATCAACATCAATCGCAGCGGCGCGTTTGCCCGGGTGGAAGTGTCCGGCGATTTCAACGACACCAACGTCTTTAGCGCCGTAACAGTCACTGGCGGTAATGATAGTATAACGGACATTGGACCCGCCGGCTCCACACTGGAAGTTTTTGGGGATTCTGAGGAAATTGACGAGGACGGGTCTGTCCTGAACGGGGGCGACGACACAATTACCGGCGGTAGCAGTCGGATTGAAGCATATGGCGACGTCGAAGACGTAGACGGCGACAATGTCACAGTCAACGGAGGCGCGGACGTCCTCATTGGTAGCTCCACAGGTGACCTTCTGATCGGCGATGTCGAAGGCATCAGGCTCAATGAAACAGGTGTAGTCGTAAACGGTGGCGCGGACTCCATCTTGGGCAACATGGGCGACGATTTCATCGTCGGCGACGTGGAAGAAATCGACTCCGTGTTCCTGGTCGGCGGGAATGATACCCTGAAGGGCGGGGACGGAAACGATGTCCTTTTGGGGCAAGGTGGCGATGACGAAATTGACGGGGGCGCCGACAACGACACGCTTTCGGGCGGGGAAGGGAATGATTTTCTTGACGGTGGGACCGGAACCGATCTCGCCTACTTTGGGCGCTCCGTGTTTGCCATCTCGGTATCGATCAACAGTATCGGACCTGCTCTGGCCACCGGAAACGGGACAGATACCCTCGTTGCTATCGAGGGTGTCATCGGCGGCCTTGGCTCAGATTCGATCCAGGGAGACGGGTTTGCCAATCGAATTGGCGGCGGTGAAGGCAACGATACGCTGGATGGCGGCGGCGGCATTGATACGCTTGACCTGACGCTTTACGAGCCGAACCGTTTTGGCGTTATCAGTGCTGAAGAGGACTTTTTTGTTGATCTTCGACTGCAAGGCACGGCTCAGTCTTTTGGCACGCAAGGCACGGATCTGATCACCAATTTCGAGAATGTCGCCACTGGTCGCGGGGATGACACGCTGATCGGCGATGCTTTTGCCAATGTTCTCGACGGCGGCGATGGCGTAGATGAAACGGACTATACCGCATTCTCTGCTCCGATTTCGATGGCGCTGGTCGACAATATAGCCTTCGTTCAGGAGTACGAACTGACCATTGGGGTAGTTGTCGACACCTTACTCAACATCGAAGTGATCAACCTGGGGTCAGGCAATGACACGCTCACCCTGAACCAGAACCTCACAGGCTTCAGCAACGTCATCGATGGTGGTGGCGGAACCGATCTCATAACATTGATCGCTTCGGGTGAAGTCAGAAACATTGACCTGACCACGACTTTTGTCGGGTTCGAAAATGTGCTCGGATCGTCTAATGACGAGAACGTCACGGGTGGCACAGGTGCCAACAATTTGCAGGGTTTTGGAGGCAACGACACGCTGATCGGGGGCGGTGGCGCGGATACCTTGATCGGAGGCAGCGGTGAAGACTCGCTGGAAGCCGGTCCCGATGCCGCCACTCTGCGCGGGCAGGCCAATGCGGACACGTTGATGGGGGGCGATGGCGCCGACGATATGTCTGGTGGCGAAGGGGTCGACAGCCTGTCTGGTGGCGATGAGGCCGATACTCTACGCGGCCAAGGCGACGGCGACTCGATCGACGGCGGAGACGGCTCGGACGTGATCACCGGCGGAGCCGGGGCGGATTCCATCGATGGCGGGGCCGGAGACGATGACATCATCGGGCAGGGCCAGGGCGACACGATCAACGGCGGGGCGGGCAATGACACCGTTCTGGGCGGCTCGGGCAATGACCTCATAAATGGCGGAGAAGACAACGACGATCTGTCCGGCAGCGGCAACAATGACACGCTCAACGGCGATGATGGCAATGACTTGCTGAGCGGGGCTGCGGGCCTCGACGAACTCAATGGCGGGTCGGGAGATGACACGCTCAACAGCGGCTCCGGGGCCGATACCCTGGACGGCGGCGCTGGCAATGACAGGATGAACGGGGGTGGCGCTGATGGTGTACGCGACGTCTTCATTTTCGGCCTGGGCTACGAGGCGGACCGGATCAACGCCTTCGATCAGCTCGGCACGGACCAATTGCGCCTTGACGATGCGTTGTGGCTCGACACGCATCCCGGTGGTTTGACGGAACAACAAGTGATCGACACGTTCGGGACGCTGAACGGCACCGGCACAATCCTGACGCTGGACTTTGGCGGCGGCGATGTGCTGGAGGTGCAGAATCGGGCCGGGATAGATCAGGCGACCTTGGGGGCGGATGTGTTCATTTTCTAGCGAGGGGTCCGAGCAACGTGCGGGTGTACGTAAACGGTGCTTGTGCGGGCCGCAGTAAAGTGTGTGTGGGGGATCGTTTCAGATGATTTCGTGAGGACGTCATTCTCAACTAGACTCCTGAAGCCCTTGCTACAAATGACCTTGGGCAAAGACAAACTTCTCCCGCTTGATCGAAAGGACCACCTGCTTAGGTGAGCTCCGCTGTCGACGACTGCCCGTCGAACGTTTCGAATTGGCAGAGACACAAAGACTATCATCGGCGTGTCGCGCGCCAAAAATTGACGCCACATCAGGCATCTGATGCTCCTTCCAGGCTTGGAACAGTATGATAAAATGGCTCCTGGATCGGCGCGTAGCCAGGTTGATTGCTTCAAACACAATCTCGAAACGACGCAATATGGCGCAGACCCATGAATTGCAGATTGAAAATGCGCATTCGGCCGCGAGGTGACATCCAGCGAACCGTCTGGATGTTGAGGCTGCCCCGCGCTTTCCAGGCTCTCGCTGCAGTGCGAAACCTACTGACTGGCTCAACCATTCGGTTTCAAGGACGCCCGCAGAAAGTCGATCGTGACGCGTACTTTTCGTGGCAGGTAACTACACGACGGACAGGGGACCCACGCCGCGATATTGAATTCCGTTGCAGTGCATGCGCAAGGCCACGGTACAAACAATCCCAATTGGAGTTCGCTTTGTTGCTTTCGCCTGCGAGGATCGATGACGGCCCAATACGGATATTCGAGGATGCCGAAATTGGCTCCGATAATGTCCCTCACTGTCCGATGAGGATTAATTCATTCCAGAGGAGCAGGTGTTGAAACCGAAATCTGTCAGCCAAGCGCGCCCTTCGTCCAGCATGGACCGAAGGGCGCTTAGCCCACCTTGACACAGCATGACCAACTTTGGCTTCCAGGAATTGGCTCAGATAGCAGCGCGCCGTTGCAAAGTGCGCCGCTCGGCGGCTGTTACCGTGCTATTTCAGTACCGTTGGTCACGAAGTCTGCATTGCTTTTCAGGACCTTACCGAGCATCGACCTGAACTGCGATGCCATCATCGGCGACATGACCCAACCAAGCAGACCCATGCCCGGAGTGAATTGCATGGTCATGGTAACAAGGGTTTTGTTGCTGCCTTTAGCGTCGACCGTAAGGGTCGCCTGCGCTGATCGGATCGGCACGGTTGCCTCGAGAATGTCAATTACCATTCGATGCGGTGGATCGTAGGTCACGATCTTTTCGCGCACGAATTTTTTTCCGTTGGCGGAAAGATCGCACTGGCGGCTGGCCCCGACGCCGGACTGCACGCTTCCGTCCAGAAGGCGCGATGCCTTTATTCCCGGATGAACCCGCGCGACCGCGCTAAAGTCGTCCCGACTTGCCCAAACCTGATCGACCGATGCGTTGATCGTTTCCTTTACTGTGACTTTTTTCATTTGAAATCTCCTGTGCAGGCGCCGGCCTGAGTTAGCCGCCGAAGACTGCCGGATCGAACGCTGGCAGAATGACGACGTTGTTGATGCTGGCCGCACGCGCGTGGATTGGAATGAACTGCTCCTGATCCTCTCATCCGTTCGACCATATCAGCGAACATCAGGTCCGCCGCGTCGCTGAAGGTCGGCGCGACGCTGTCGGGCAAGAGGTCGGTTGTCCAGGTCACGCGCGTGGCTCCGGCCTCATCGTTGACCACAATGGAGGCGGCATGTTCCGTCACGGGACAGTGCGCGCCGCCGCGGCGGAGATTGGCGTGGCACACACCACGATGGCGCATCGGGTCGCTGTCGCCGAAAAGGGGATGGGCGTAACGGCGTTCGTCAAATCGGTACGAGGATATAAGCTTACCGACGAAGGGGCCCAGATTGTGGAACATGCCGAACGCATGGCCGCAGAATCTGAGGCATTGTCTCGATCTTTGGATGGCGCGGGACAGATTGCGAAGGGACCGGTCACGGTCTCGATGAACGCCAGCCTTCTGACCTATGTCGCGGCAGATGCTGTGGCGATCTTGCGCGCGCGTCATCCCGACATCTCGCTGACGTTCTTGGTTGGAGACGAGTTTGCCGATCTCGACCGGAGAGATTCCGATATCGTCTTGCGGATGCAGGACGCGCCGGCGCCTTCCCTTTTCGGACGACGGCTTTGCCAGGTTCGCTCAACGGTCTTTGTGTCCAGGAAGGCGCATTCGATCATTCAACGTGGCGACGCGCCTTTGCCCGTGGTGGGATGGGCCAGTACCGCGGCTGTGGAACGAACGTTTGCATTGCTCGGTTTCGACAAGGTGCGGGTTGTGGCGACAGTTTCCGACCTCCAAGCGCAAGCCGCGATTGCGCTCGCAACGCATGCTGCGGTTGAACTGCCTTGCTACCTCGGAGACGCCCACCCCGAATTTGTAAGGCTGGCTCCGACCCCCCTACGGGATCTGGTGACGTTGTGGATCCTCACGCATGACAGCTTGCGCAGATCGCCCCGTATCAGAGCAGCCTTCGAGGCGCTTTCATCAGCTGTCCTGGATCGGCGAGAGTTGATCGAAGGCGCATCGATGTCGCCAAACGAAGAGCAGGGAAGCATGTGACCTGAAAAGGCTGCCGGTGTCAGTCCTCAATACGACGCTGACCTTGAAACGGGTCTGGTCGTTTTTCGGCCACATCCGGCCGGTAGCCGAAATCGGGCATGATCTCGTCCATTCTGAATGGCGGAGAACCATCATCTTCGCGCCGGATCTCGCCGTCGATCAGCAGCATTGCGTATCCGTGCACGAGGCTCCAAAGCATCCATTCCGTGCGCCAAGGCCCCCCCGACGCGTTGGCTTTGTCCCAATCAAGGCCATGAGCAACGTCGCGCAACACACCGTAACTTGCCCAACCCGCCTGCTTGAGTTCGGGGTCTTCCGCCAGATGGAAGGAACTTGTGAACATGAGCTTGAATAGCTCGGGGTTTTCCAAGGCGAACCGCAGATATCCGTTGCAGGCCGCATCTAGGCGCGCTTTCCCAGGGGGGTGATCTTCTACACCCCGTTGCATCTCGGCGGCGTGGCGGTGGTACCCGACAGTCGCCATCGCGGTCAGCAATCCGCGCAGCCCGTCGAAGTGATTCTTGGGTGCGGTGTGGCTTACCCCAACCCGTGCCGCGATCGAGCGCAGTGAGACGGCCTCAAGCCCTTTTTCCTCAAGCTCTGCCAGGCCAGCCTCAATCAAAGCCACTTTAAGGTCGCCGTGATGGTACTTTTTTCTGTTTTCTTTCAGCATGGTAGCGCCTCCATATTTCCAATGTAAATTTTTCTTCTGGACATTACAAGGGATAGCGCTCAATAAATTACCAATGGAAATTTACAGTGGTGATATGAAATGACTCCAGAACTCCTCTTCTCTCACGTTGGGTCCGCCGCGATGGCTGGGTGGGCTTTGCTTATTCTTGGTCCACGGCGCTTCAAGTGGTTCAACGCACTCACGCTATGGATCATCCCTGCGGGTCTGTCTGCCGTCTATGCCGCGCTGATCTTCAGCCGCTTCTCGGGCATGGGTGGGGGCTTTGACAGCCTTTCCAATGTCGCCACGCTTCTGGCCGACGACTGGGCGCTGCTTGCCGCCTGGGTGCACTTTCTCGCCTTTGATCTGTTCATCGGGGCGGTGATGGCGGCCCGGATGGACCGCGTCGGCGTCGGTCGCCTCGTGCAGACACCGATCCTGCTGTCGATCTTCATGCTCGGCCCGCTTGGTTTTCTGATCGCCGCCCTGACCGAGCTGGGCCTGCGCGCCCGCCGTATTCCAACACAAACCAAATCCCTGGAAGGAACGCATCATGTCTTTGCTTGAAACCAATCTGCCCGCTGTCCAGGCCCCTTCGCCGACCCAGTTCACCACCCTCACGGTTGTGGCAATCGTCCTTGCCGTGCTGTCCATCCTCTGGGGCTTAGTGGACTCGCGCCTGATCGAAGGCGTTCCGGTCTGGATGAAACCATTGAAGTTCGCGCTGAGTTTCGCGCTACTCTTCGGAACTCTGGCGTTGGTCGAAACCCGTCTGTCTGCCCGGGCCCGCGACGGCTGGACATTGCGGATCACCGGCTGGGTCATGGCGGCGGCATTTCTGTCCGAGATGGCCTACATGATGTATCAGGCAGGCCGCGGAGAGGCATCGCACTTCAACCTGTCCACGCCCTTTACCGAGTTGATGTACACGACCGTCATGGCGGTAGGCGCGGTGGCCCTTGTCGTCGGGACGGCCGTCGTCGGCTGGGTCGTCAAGCGCGATCAGGCTGCATCCGTCAGCCCCGCAATGCGCGAAGCGATCTGGCTGGGCTTTCTGCTGACCTTCGTGCTTACGATGATCGTTGCAGGCTACATGAGCTCTGGAAGCACTCGCTTTGTCGGTGTGCACCCAAACGGCGCACCAACCTTACCGCTGCTGGGGTGGTCAGGTGTCACTGGTGACCTGCGCCCGGCACATTTTGCATCGTTACACGCAATGCAGGCGCTGCCGCTTCTGGCGCTTTGGCTGGGTCGTGGCGGAGAGGGGATCGGTGCCGTCCGAACCATTCGCATCGCCGCATTCTGCTATGCCTTACTGACCTTTGCCATCTTTGCACAAGCTCTGATGGGCCTGCCCCTGATCCCGCTTGGATAACGCTCCCTCTGGTCGCGCACTCGTGCGCGACCAGTTCCAACTCCACCTCGGAAAGGACGAAATTTTGCCTCTCAAGGCCTCACTTCTCGCACTCTGCATCGGTGTGCCGGCACCAACATTTGCCTTTGCAACAATGCCTGACGATGTGCTTGGCACATGGCAAACCGGGATAGGCGAACAGCCCGCTGCTGATGGCGGAACCGCATATCTGCAAGTTACAACGGTCTTCACCTAAATGGTCGTTCGCGGCACCTATGAAGGCGCCGTCATCTATCGTACCGAAGTCGCGTTTTCCAAAGATCCATCACACCCTAATTCCCCGGTGTGCGCTCTGCCCATCCTGCAAAGATCCGCTCGAGGAACACGACGATGTAGAACAGGATGATGCCGAGCGCCGCCATGGCGAACAAAACGGCGAACATCAGCGGGTAGTCAGCGCTGATACGCCCGCTGTCGAACAGGTCGCCAAGCCCGCGGCCATGGGGGCTTACGATCTCCATTAGGTTGGTGCCAATGAACGCCAGTGTGACCGCGACTTTGAGTGCGCCAAAAAATTCCGGCAGGGTTTTCGGCAGCGCGATTTTCCAGAAGATCGTGGTGTTTGTCGCGCCAAGTGACCGCAGAATGTCGCGGTATTCCGGCTCCAGCGTGCTGAGGCCGATTGATACAGACACGGCGATTGGGAAGAAGCTGATCATGAAGGCGATCAGGATGGTGTTGAAGTTGTGATCGCCCACAAACATGAGCGCAACAATCGGCACCACGGTTGCCTTGGGGATGGCGTTGAAGCCCACAAGGATCGGGTAAAGGCCTTCGCGGGCGAAGCGGGAGAAGCCCATGATCATGCCAAAGAGTGTGCCAACGATGACCGCGATGCAAAGGCCCACAACCGTGCGCCACAGGGTTTCCCAGGATTTTATCAGGAAAAGGTCCCAGAACTGGATGTAGCGTGGCACGAGGTCTGAGGGGGAGGCCATGCGGAAGTCCGGCAATTGGTTCCACCACACCGCGAATTCCCAAAGGGCGAGAAGGACCACTATGAAAATCGTCGGGGCGAAGAATTTGCGGAACGTATCGTTCATACCGCGCCCTCCTGCGGCCCATTCTCTTGCTCCTCGGGCACGCGGCCTTGGGCGACCTGAATTTGATGGCGGAGCGTTGCCAGCATCTCGGCCGCTTGCGGGGTGTAGAGATCTTCAAGCGTGCGCACACCGGGGATATCGACGTCCAGCACGTATTGGCTGCGCGCGGGTCTACCGGACATCACGACAACCTGGTCGGCAAGGAAAACGCTTTCGCGCAGGTCGTGGGTAATCAGGAGGCAGGTGAACGGCTCTGCCCGTCGCAGATCGTGCATGGTGCACCACAGGTCTTCGCGGGTGAATGCATCCAACGCGCCGAAGGGCTCATCAAGAATGAGGACGTCAGGTTTGTGGATGATGGATCGGCAAAGCGAGGCGCGTTGGCGCATTCCGCCCGAAAGCTCGGAAGGTCGCTTGTTCTCAAACCCGGCCAAACCGACCAGATCAAGCAGCGACATCGCGCGGTCATGGGCCTGCGCTTTGGTCATCGGGGATTTGACGATTTCGAGCGGCAGCATGATGTTTTGCAGGATCGTGCGCCACTCCAGCAAAACGGGGTTCTGAAAGGCCATGCCGACGGTGGGGCGCGGTGAGGTCACCTTCGCGCCATGCAACCATACGTCCCCGACATCGGGCTTCATCAGGCCGGATACCAATCGGGTCAGGGTGGATTTTCCGCAGCCCGATGGGCCCACGACGGCGCAGAAGGAGTTCTCTGGAACCTGCAAATCGAATGCGTCCAGCACAGGCAATGGCCCGGACTTGGTGCGGTACGCATGTGTCACCGCGTTCAATTCGATCATGTTTTCAGACATGTCCCACCCCTTCGTCAAAACTTGGGGCCACCAAAACGGCAGCCCCAAGTCAGATCAATCCAATAGCACTTGGCCTATTGCGGCGCGATCATCAAAACGTCGCCCTCGGGGAGGTATGCGTCCGTGAAATAGAGCGACGCATCTGGTTCAGCGGCGAACTCATAAGTCAGGCGCAACTGCTCAATGGCGTTGGCAAATCGGTCGGGGTCGATGCCGCCCATCCCGTTTTCCATCACATAGGGCGTCAGAATGTTGGCCTCGATCGCAAGCTCCAGACGGCGCTGTTCCAATTCTGCGTCACCTGCAGGGTTGCGTTCAATCACGGCGGCGGCCCCTGCGGCGGGGTCAGCGATGGCGGCGGCGGTGCCCTGTGCCACAGCTGTCAGGAAGGCCGTGACGACCTCCGGGTTCTCAGCGGCGAAGTCCGTGTTCACGATGATTGCATTGCCGTACAACTCCACCCCGTGATCCGCGAACAGGATCGTGGTGATGTCGTCCTCGGGAATGCCGAGGCGCGCAAGCGACAAGTAGGACGAAAAGTTGAAGCCCGTCACGCTGTCGACAGCGCCTTCTGCCAGCATCGGCTCACGCGTTGGGAAGCCAACAGGCTCCACCGTGATGGTCGACACATCGATATCGTTGATCTCGGCCAGAATGGGGAACTGCGCCCATGCGCCATCGGGCGGCGGTGCGCCCAAGATGGATCCTTCAAGGTCGTCGATGCCGGAAATGCCTTGGGACACGCGCCCGACAATAGAGAATGGAGGGACGTCATAGACCATCATCACAGCCGTGACAGGCGCGCCTGGATTGGCATCCAGGAACCGGATAAGTGAGTTGATGTCAGCAAAGCCAATCGGGAAAGCACCGGAGGCGACCTTGGGCAGAGCGTCGAGCGAGCCCTGGCCCGCAGTCACTTCGACCGCGAGGCCAGCATCTGCAAAATAGCCATTGTCTATCGCCAGGAAATAAGGGGCGGAGGGGCCTTCAAAGCGCCAGTCGAGCGCGAAGTTGATCTCTGTTTCCTGGGCAGCCAGAGGCGTTGCGACAAGCATTGCGCCAGCCAGCAGAGGCAGCATACGGGTGAACACGGGTAACTCTCCTTGTATTTAAGGCCGCACAACGGCCAGTGGAAAACCGTGTGCAGCGGCCATCGCGAGCGTCAATGTGCAACTGACACTGCGATATCCCCCCTTCTGGATTTGCTTCAAAAGCGGGCGCGTTGATTAAATACTGTGCAGAACTAAATTCAAGTCATCGTGAGAAGCGCCGCGACAACGATGGCAATGAATGTGCAATAACCCACGTTGATGGCATTGGTCGGCAAGGGCTCAGAGCTTCCATGGGATGCAAAGCAGAAAATGGGTCGGCCGCATGGGCAAGCGCGAAAAGGACCAGCAAACTAGCACCTTAGGTAGCTCGTCTCACGCTGCCTTGCTGCATCGTCAAAGCAGGCGTTGGTAGATCACGCTGCGTTTTGGGGCGCGTCCGACTTGCCCTGCTGGACTTTGCGCATTTCCTGCCGCCGGGCTGAAAGCCCGATGCTTGGCTAGCCGAGGCAATGGCTCCGTCAATTGTCGCAACTGTTCGCTTCAAACTCACCGCCGTGGGTTGGCCGTGTTTATCCTAGACGGCCCAGAAACCGAAGCGCGCGAGGTTTCTTGATAGATCGCTTTGGGCCGCATCGAAAATCGATGCAGGGGCTGCAGAAAACACCGTTCACAGGTCCATTGCATCTACGAAACGATATTTTGCCCATGCGCGCTTTTCTCATGCTAGCCTTTTCACGAACCCGCCAAAGCCATTCAGTCGTTTTCGGAGATGTATCGTGCAAGCAAGCCTAACCTGTGCCTTTCGCCGCGCCACACTGATCTGTTTTCTGCTCGCTGCACCCGTGGCGTCCATGGGTGCTACGTGCGGCAATGACGCTTCAGGATTCTCACGTTGGCAGCAGGAATTCGCGGCGGAGGCCGCCGCCGCAGGTATCGGTCCGGCCGGGTTGCAAGCCCTGGCTGGCACAACTTACGCCACACGCACGATCTCGGCAGACCGCAACCAGCGCTCCTTCAGTTATTCCCTTGAAGAGTTCATGCGCGTTCGTGGTGCCGATACGATTGTGCGGCAAGGCCGACAGCGGATCGCTGCAAACCCTGCATTCTACGATTCGCTCGAGCGGGCCTACGGCGTGCCCGCTGCCGTGATTGTCGCCATTCACGGAATGGAAACCGGGTTTGGCAACTTCATGGGCGATGCAAACGTCCTGTCGGCCATTGCAACGCTAGCCTATGACTGCCGCCGCTCGGCCTTTTTCAGCGAACATGCGTTGGCCGCGCTTACGCTCGTGGATCGCGGTGTCATAAGCCCCAGTGCAGTCGGAGCGATGCATGGTGAACTGGGACATACGCAATTCTTGCCAGGCAATGTTCTCCGCTACGGCGTAGATGGCAATGGCGATGGGCGCATAGACCTGAACAATCTGACGGATGCCCTGGCTTCGACCGCGAATTTTCTGCGCCAGAATGGCTGGCGGCCGGGTCAAGGGTATCAGGAAGGCCAGCGCAACTTTGCAGCAATCGAAGCATGGAATGCGGCGCCGGTCTATCAGCGCGCCATCGCGATCATGGCAAACCAGATTGAGGTCCAGTCCTAGCCATGGGCCTGACATGAAGGGGGCAGTGCGTCGACCACTTTCGGCCCAAAGCCGACGTTGAGGCTCTTCCATGGGTCGCCTATCAGGCTCCACCATGCCGCTGTTCGAGAAGGGTGCAGCAATCATGGTCGTTACGGGACAGCAATTTGGAGCACACAGTTCGCGACGATCGCTACCGATCAGAATCCGAGTTAGGTGGATCATCGTAGACTGACCACCCGAAATCTCCATCGCTCGAAGGCAGGTCTTCCTCGCGCGTGTTTCTTGCCAAATAGGCTTTAGCGATGAAGTTCGCCGTAATCGGTGCAGTTAGAAAGAGAAACAAAGAGATCAGCAACTCATGAACAGAGATGTGTCCGGTCTCCATGTAGAAGAAGATCATGGACGCAATAAGGACCCCGCCAACGCCTAAGGTCGTGGCCTTGGTCGGGGCGTGCAGGCGTTGCAGCGTGTCTTTGAGTTTCACCAACCCATATGAACCGACTAAGCCAAAAAGCCCGCTGACAATGAGGGCGATTGAGATGAGGAGTTCTGCGGCAAGGCTCATGCGTTCATCCTCACTCGATAATGTCGCCGCGCAGCAGAAAGCGGCAATAAGCGACGGTTGAAACGAACCCGACCATGGCGATCAGCATTGCAGCCTCGAAGTAGATCGCCGTGCCCCGCCACACGCCGTAAAGCACCAACAGGGCGATCACGTTGATCACCATGGTGTCCAGCGCCAGGATACGGTCGGCGTCGTCTGGTCCCACGGCCATGCGCCAAAGGTCCAGGATCAGGGCGATGCCATAGCAGCCTGCCGCGAAGAAAAGCGCGTATTCGATCATGGGAAAATCTCCAAAAGACGGCGCTCGTACCGGGTCTTGATCTCGTCACGGATCGCATTGGGATCATCGGTATGCAGGCAGTGCACAAGGATGGCGCGGCCATCGGCCGCCAGCGTCGCCGAGACCGTCCCGGGGGTCATCGTGATGGTGCCCGCAAGGACAGTGATCGCCTCAGCCGAGGTGAGTTCAAGCGGGATCGGGATCCATTGCGAATTGATCGTGGTCTCGCGCTTGAACAAGATGATTGCGGCGACCTGGACGTTGGCCACGATGATATCCCAAAGCACGACCAAAACGTATTCCACCGCCTTTAGAGGCCGGGCAAGGGTCGGGCGGTCCGGCCAATAGGCTGCCGTCAGCATCGGGATGATAAGCCCGAAGCTGGTGCCCAGGATCAAATTGCCCAGAGTGAACGTGTTCACGAGGCCGAGCCAAACAAGGATCAGCATCAGGCTGAGCAAGGGATGCGGGACGAGACGTCTTACCATGGTTAGTGCTCCTCCTCGGCGTCGTCCTCATGAAGGTCGTCACTGCCATAACCGGCCGTGTCCGCGACATCTTCAGGTTCAGGTGGGGTCAGGACAGCGTCGACGTAACCCGCACGGTCAAACAATTGCTCAGACGTCCCTTCCAGGTAGGCAGTGACGGGCCCCGCGAAAGCCGCGAGTGCCGCCAGCCCGGCCAACGCAACCATGGCTGGGGCAACTTGTCCCGCCGTTGCGGGCGCCTGGGCGTCAGCTTTGTCTGCCTCTGGGTCCGCCTCAGCGTCCGCCGGACCGGCCATTGCCGTGGATTTCCAGAACAGAATACTGCCCGCCCGCGCGAAGCCCACAATGGTCAGTAACGACCCGACCAGGATCGCGGACCAGGCCCATCCGATCACTTCCGGCTCCCTCAGGGCGTCGAGGACCAGCAGTTTGCCGAGGAATCCACTGAGCGGCGGCATACCTGCCATGGCGATGGCGGCGGCAAAGAACAGCGCCGCGAAGAGGCCGTTTTGAACCGTGGGCGGCTCTGGCCGCAGGGCATCTGTCGCGCGGCGAGTGACGACCAGATCAGCCACCAGGAACAGACAAGCCGCCGCGAAGGTCGAATGGACCATGTAGTAAAGCGCCGCCAGCGTTGCGGTTTGCGAGAAGACCGCAACCGCCACCAGCAGGGTTCCCATGGAGCCCACAACGGAAAACGCGATCAAAGGCATCAGACGGCGCGCGCCCAAAACGCCAATCGCGCCCACCGCAATCGTCACGATGGCCGCTGGGAACAGCCACGTCGCGGCCAGATCTTCGGTCGCGGAGATGCCCGGCCCGAAGGCAGTCGTGTGGATTCGCAGGATCGCGTAGGCGCCCACTTTGGTCATGATCGCGAAGAGCGCCGCAACCGGCGCGGGCGCATTGGCGTAGGTGGCAGGCAGCCAGAATTGTACCGGGAAGAGCGCCGCTTTCACCGCAAAGACGATCAACAGTAAGATGACTGCCACGCGGACGAGGGCGGCCTCCTCCGCCGGGATCTCAGCAATGCGCACGGCCAGATCGGCGATATTGAGCGTCCCGGTCGAGGCGTAAAGCGTGCCCAAGGCAAACAGGAACAGGGTCGATCCGGCCAGGTTCATGACCACATATTGCAGGCCCGCCCGCATCCGCGCCTTCCCGCCGGAATGGATCATCAGGCCGTAGGAGGCGATCAGCAGGACCTCAAAGAACACAAACAGGTTGAAGATGTCGCCGGTCAAAAACGCGCCGCAAATGCCCATGAGCTGGAACTGGAACAAGGCATGGAAATGCCGCCCCCGCGCGTCCCAACCGGTCGTGATCGCGTGGATCAGGACCACCATCGCGAGCGCCGAGGTTAATAGCACCATAAGGGCCGACAGCCGGTCGAGCACGAGGACAATGCCGAACGGCGCAGGCCAGTCCCCAAGCCTGTAGACATGGGTTGTGCCATCCGACGCCATGGTTGCAAGACCCAGAGCAATCGCCAACAAAATAGCCGTGCCCGCGACCGAGGCCGTACGCGCCAGGGTGATGTCGTGCCGCAACGCGAAGGCGATCAGCGGCGCCAGCATGGCGGGCAGGACGACGGGAATGATGATCCAATGCATCATGCGGCCCCCTCATCCTGGGGGTCGTCATCATCCGGCTCGATGTCGATCTGGTCGCTGTCCGATTCCAGATATGCGCCAAGCCCGATCATCACCAGAACCGCCGTCATCCCGAAGGAAATCACGATGGCCGTCAGCACCAGCGCTTGCGGCAGCGGGTCCGTGTAGCTCGCCTCGCCATAGCGCGACAGGATGGGCGATTGGTCAATGGCGAGCCGCCCGCTCGCGAAAAGGAACACGTTTACCGCATAGGACAGCAGCGCCAACCCAAGGATCACCGGGAACGTCCTGAGCCGCAGCAGCAAATAGATCCCACCTGCCGTCAGAACGCCGATACTGCTTGAAACGATCAACTCCATCTCAGCGCTCCGCCTCGTCTTGGGTGTTTTCGCCGGGGTCGTAATCCATTGGATCGACGTTCACCGTCTCACCGGCGAAGCGGGCAATCCGGCTGAGGCTGTAGAGCATCAACATGACCGCGCCGAGCACTGTCAGGAACACGCCAAGATCGAACAGCATGGCTGTGGCCAGCTCAAACTCTTCGATCGGGGGGAGATGCACGTAGGCGTAGGCACTGGTCAGGAACGGACGACCCAGAAGCCACGCGCCGACGCCCGTTGCCGCGGCGATCACAACGCCAAGTCCGATCATCGTGTGGTACTCGATCCGCTGCCTCTCCTGCGTCCAAGCAAAGCCGGAGGCCATGTATTGCATCAGAAGCGCAATCGCGATCACCAGGCCCGCGACGAAGCCGCCGCCGGGCTCGTTATGGCCGCGCAGGAAGATATAGAGACCAACGACGATGGCGATGGGCATCAGCACCCGCGTCACCACGACCATCATCAGCGGGTGGCGGTCCCGCGACCGGTCCTGCGAATAATCGGTGTTCTTCAGCCGCCGCGCTGCTGGCCCGTCCAGCAACGCATGCATCATCGCGTAGATCACCAGACCCGCGATCCCCAACACGATGATCTCGCCGAACGTGTCATAGCCTCGGAAATCCACCAGGATGACGTTGACCACATTGGTGCCGCCGCCACCCTCATAACTGTTGGCGAGGTGGTAGTCCGAGATCGTCTCGATATCGCGCATCAGGAACGCATAGGCGAGCGCGGCCACGCCTCCGCCCGCCCCAAGCGCAATGACGCCATCGCGCATCTTAAGGCCCATGGGGCTCTCCTTCGGGGTCGTCTTCGGCATGAAATGCAGGGCGAGCAGGAGCAGCATGATCGTGACCGTCTCAACCGAGATCTGGGTCAGCGCCAGATCTGGCGCTGAGAGGTAGGCAAAGCCCGCGGAAATCGAAAGCCCGATGATCCCGACCAGCACAAGCGCCCGGAACCGGTGGTGGTGCATGGTCACGACCGAGATCGTGGCCACGATCAACATCACCCACCCCACCGCCATGACCGGCGGCACCGGCAGCAACCCTCGGGTCGGAGCGGACAGACCGCTGGAGGAATAGGCGATCCAGCCGAGGCCCACAGACGCGACGGTGAAAATGGCGAGGTAGCGGCTGATCGCGCCATTATGGGTGTCATCCGAGATACGGCGCGCCGCCGCGACGATGGCCTCAACCAAGCGGTCGAAGATCGCCTTCGCCTCTGGCCGCGGCAAAGCATTCCAGACCCGATCCAACGGCGTGTGCATGGTCAAAAGGATCGCACCGCCGAGCACGGCAATGATCGACATCCAAAGCGCCGGCGTGACCCCGTGCCAGATCTTCAAATGCGGGTGCAGATCCGCGCCGGTTACCGCATTCGCAGCCGCCGTCACGATTCCTTCCGCCAGGAACGGCGCGACCCCGATGATCACGACCAACGTGACCAAAAGCGCTGGAGCGGCCCACATGCCAAAGGGCGGATCATGAGGCTTGCTCGGGTAGTCATCCCGCACCGGCCCAAAGAACACGTGGAAGATGAAGCGCAGCGAATAAGCCACCGACAGAAGCGCGCCGATCGTGGCCATGACTGGGACGGCGTAGGGGCTGCCCCACCAGTCGGTGTGCGACGCCTCTTCCAGCATCATTTCCTTCGACAGGAACCCGTTGAACAATGGAATACCTGCCATCGACAGAGCCGCGACCATGCCGATCAGGAAGGTGATCGGCATCAGATGCCGCAAGCCCCCCAACCGTTTGATATCGCGCGTATGCGTCTCATGATCCACGATGCCCGCCGTCATGAAGAGCGCGGCCTTGAACGTCAGGTGATTGATGATGTGGAACACGGCGGCGACGGCGGCGGCCTGCGTGCCGAAGCCCAGAAGCATCGTCAGAAGGCCAAGGTGGCTTACCGTCGAGAAGGCCAAAAGCGCCTTCAGGTCGTCCTTGAACAGCGCGATGAGTGCGCCCAACACCATCGTAATAAGGCCGATCGTGGTGACGATGTAGAACCATTCGTCGGTCCCCGCGAGCGCGGGCCACATGCGCGCCATCAGGAACACGCCCGCCTTCACCATCGTCGCCGAATGCAGATAGGCCGAAACTGGCGTGGGGGCCGCCATGGCGTGCGGCAGCCAAAAGTGGAACGGGAACTGTGCCGACTTGGTGAACGCGCCCAGAAGGATCAGGATCAAGGCAGGCAAATACCACTCGGACGCGCGGATCTGGTCGCCCGCCTGCAAGATGTCGGTCAGGTTGTAGCTGCCCACGATATTGCCGAGGATCAGCATCCCCCCGATCATCGCAAGGCCACCCGCCCCAGTGACCGCCAGCGCCATGCGCGCGCCTTGGCGACCCTCTGGCAAGTGCTTCCAGTAGCCAATGAGCAGGAAGGACGACAGCGACGTCAATTCCCAGAAAATTAGCAAAAGCAGGATGTTATCCGACAGGACAATGCCCAACATCGCCCCCTGGAACAGCAACAAATAGGTGTAGAACTGCCCCATCGGATCGTCGCCCGACAGATAAAACCGGGCATAAAGAATGATCAGTAAGCCCACGCCGAGGATCATCCCCGCAAACAAAAGCCCCAACCCGTCGAGGAAGAACGAGGCCGACAAGCCCAACTGCGGCAACCATTCGAGTTCGGCCTGTATCACCTCGCCCCTCAGGACAGCCGGTGCCAGTACGACAAGCATCGTCAGCGCAAGCGCGGTCGGCACAGCCGTCGCAATCGCACAGGCATTTCGCCCGGCCCGTATCATCAGGCCCGGCAACAGCGCGCCGACAAAGGGCAGTACCGCGATTATGAGAAGGATCGTCCCCGCGAGGCTCATGGTATGGCCTTGTCGTTTTTGGTGGTTATCGGGATTTGTAGCGGGGGCGACGACGCACTACAACCAAACGGTTCTTGCGAGCTCTCCTGCCTTCTGAACGGTTTCTGCTTTTTGGTGTATCTTGTGGCCAATACAGTGACTTCTAAGGATCGCGAACCTGCAGGTTGGCAAGATTTCGGCAAACTGAAAATGTGGTAGTCGGAGTTGAGTGTTTTCGCGATGGCAAGTAGCAGCATGAAAATGCGGCTGATTGTAGGTACGGCCCTGTTTGCGGCGGTTTCAGATAGCGCTTTAGCGGAGCAGATCACGGGTGCAGCATATGTGCGTGACGCCGACACCACTGTGATCTCAAGGACAGAAATTCGCCTGTACGGTGTCGATGCTCCAGAGCCCTACACTCGTTTGGGCCGGCAAGCAGCTATCTTCTTGCATGACCTACTCCAGGGCGAAACCGTGCGATGCGACGTCGAGAATGCGTCAATGGGGGAGCCACTGCTTGGAACTTGCTACATTGAAGTCGATGGAAACTACTTGGACATAGCTGCGATCTTAGTTTCTGTTGGCCACGCATTGGATTGCCAAGCAATATCGGGAGGGCGTTACAGAAATCTTGAGCAACCGGAAGTCAGGTCGCGTTTCACTCCTGCCGAATACTGTTGAACGCTGAAAACGGCCCAAAGCGGTCACTCGACCGGGTGCCAGATTGCTGCGTTTGCAGCCCGCTTAGCGGACATTGGCCGCACCGGCGTTGTTCCGCCTTTTTAGATGACCGAAGAGCGGACTTTTCTGCCGTTCATCCGGATCAAATCAATGTCTGCTTGTGACTATCAGTTCGGCACACAAACCAATTGTAGTTTGCAATCGGTTTTAAGTTCAGATACTACTTGCACAACGCAAGTGGTATGAGGTTTTGACATCGACATTAGATCCGGTTGTCCGATCAACCTTTCTATCGAAGCCTTGGGCGACAGATGGAGCATGGTGCTGCTGCGTGACATCATGTTTGGGGATCGGCGTACTTATCGCGACCTACTGATCAACTCGCTCGAAGGCATTTCTACCAATATCCTAGGAAACCGCCTCAAGGCGCTTGTTTCTGGTGGCTTTATAACCGCTGACGATGATCCAACCCACAAACAGCGGACCATATACAGCCTGACCGAGCAGGGGATCGCGCTGCTACCTGCGATGGTCGCTCTCGGTGCCTGGGGGCGGCAGTTTCTGCCCGTAACGCCTGAGTTGGCCGCCCGAAATAAGGTGCTCGAAGAGGGCGGGCAAGGGATGCTGGAAGCATTTATGGCTGAACTGCGCGAGCGACATCTCGGCATTCCCGGATGCGGGGCGGGTCGAGATGTATCTGGCCAGCTTCAAGCCGCTTTTGACGACGCTATCGCACAGAAAACTGAAGCAATGTCCGGAAGGAGCAAGTAATGCCGAAATTCCTCACCATTGGTTATGGAGACCGGGATGGCTATGATCGAACGCCAAAGGCGGTGCGAGCCGCCGCACATGAACAAGACACCAAGCTCATTGCAGGCGGTGCACTCATGGGAGTCGCAGGCGCACCAGTGCAGGTCCGCAATCCTGAAGCCACTTCGGTCGAGACACAGGCGGGACAGTTTATGAAATCGGACCTTCCGGTTGCAGGCTTCGCCATCATCGAAGCGGACTCTATGGAAGATGCGATTGAAAAGGTCGCGGGTGTTCCCTGTGCAGTGGCGCATGGAGTGGTCGAAGTTTGGCCGATGGGCTGAAGTGTCTTCAAAGCAGACTTTCGCCGCGTTGTGTCACTTTGATAGGTATGGGCTCAAACCCGACCTCGGAGGCAGCGCAGCAATCCCGTGATATGCTGCCTGGTCAACGTCGGGTTGTCGCTGGGGAGGGCATGGCGGATCGGAGGATCAGTCATGGAAACACCAAACCTACCTGCCATTCGCGCGCTTCGTCCTGCTTGGAACAAGGGCCGCATCGTCGGACAAAAGCGACCATTGAAACCAAAGCACGTCTGGGCGATCCGAGTTCGACTTGAATTGGCCGAAAACCATCGCGACCTCGCACTGTTCAACATGGCGATCGACAGCAAGCTGCGCGGCTGTGATCTGGTGAAAATGAAAGTCGTCGACGTCATGGCGTCTGGTCAGATCAAAGAACGGGCTTCAGTGCTGCAAAGCAAAACCCAGAAACCTGTTCGCTTCGAGATTTCCGAGGGCACACGCGCTTCAGTCGAGAAATGGATGGAAGATGAGCTTATGGTCGGCTCAGAGTATCTCTGGCCTGGCCGCTTCCACGAGCGCCTGCATATTTCGACACGCCAGTATGCGCGGATTGTCCGCGATTGGGTCACATCAATCGGTCTAGAGGCGAGTGCGTATGGCACGCATTCGATGAGGCGAACAAAGGTGACCCAGATCTACAAGAAGACAGGCAACTTGCGGGCGGTTCAGTTGCTGCTTGGACACACGAAGATGGACAGTACGGTCAGGTACCTGGGCGTCGAGCTGGAGGATGCGCTTGCGATAGCCGAGGCCATTGAAATCTAGCAACTTCGGGTCGCCCTCAAGGGCGGCCCAGAGCTGCCGTTCGCCTCTTGATCGGGCGCTACTATACAGCTTCCCCAAAGCGGATGTCGGAATTTCACGCGGCATTCGGGGCGGTCAATGCGCCAAAACTGACTTTAATATCCTGAGCTAAAAGGGCTGCCTCCCGCTCAAAACAGGATTTCGATGCTCTTTGTGGCCGAGGTGGCCTAAGGCCGTTTCAAGCACTCAACATGCGTCCGCCAGTTCCAGAGACCATATTAGAGAAAGCTCAACCTCGCATCGAAGTGTGTGATGCATTTCCGGACTGTTTTTCATGCCACACGAACCGGGCCTGTTGGTACGACGTTCTTCTTGGTCGCTAATTCGAGATCTTCTCCGTCATGGCCGACCAGGATGCTCATCATAGACTCAAGTGTGAAATAGGCGCGCAGGACGCGGAAGATCAGGTATTCCGGCAAGGCGAGGATGCCTTTAGGGACGCCGTTCAGAAGCGATGCAATCACGGCCATGATCGCAGGTGCGCCGGTTGTGACAGCCACTACGGCTTGCCACACGATGGGGCTGTTGGGGTTGAAAGCGAAGATGCATTCCAACGCACCGTAAATGATTAACGGGACGAGCATCGCGCGTCGGGCGGAATTGACCAGCATGTAGGGCAGGATGATCTTGCCTCTGAGCGAGCCGTTGCCGGAGTAGATCAAGTCCCGGCAGCGCGATGAGATGTGGTAGATCGACCTGAACCAACGCATCCTCTGTTCGCGCATGTGCTCATAGGCCGAAGGTACTTCAGAGATGTAGCGGATCTTGGGATCGACCACGGAATGGTAGCCAAGCTCTCCGATCCGCAGGGACACATCGGTGTCTTCGCCGTTCATCCCCTCCACGAAGCCGCCGAGGTAGCGCGGGTGTTCGGTGCGGTAGACCACGAACATGCCGGGAATGCCGACCACCCCATTCACCGCGCCCATGGCGACGGAATAAAAGCCGTGTTTGACTAGAACCTCCAGAAGCCGGGCGCGGTCGAAGAGCGCGCCACCGGGCGGCACCGGGACGCCGCCGACAACGCCGACGGCGGGGTTCGTAAAGTAGGGCATGGCGCGGGTGAGGTTGTCTTGCCCAACCAACGTGTCGGCATCAACGCGCACCAGGAATTCGGTCTCTGCCGCATCGAGGCCCGCGTTCAAGGCATTGGATTTGCCGGGTTTTGGAACGTTGATCACGCGACCCAAGGCTGCCTCGCAGGAGGCGAGCGTAGCATTTGCGATCTTTTCGGTAGCGTCGGTGGAGTTGTTGTTCATGATTAGGATGTGCACCTCACCGCCGTAATGGGCGGCGGCGCGATCCATGGCCCGGATCGTGTTTTCGATGATGTATTCCTCGTTATGGGCGGGCACTATGATCGATACGGGTGGATTGAACTTGGGAGTCTTTGCCGTTTTCACGTCCCAGATGGCGAGGGCGTAGAGCTGCGCGAAAAGGACCGGGAGAACGAGGAACACGCCCGGCCCGATGCCGCCCAGAAGGGTCCAGCTGCGCAGGCGTTCGACCATTTCAAGCTGCAACGATGTGACCCAGATCGACGTTGCGATGGCGATGGCGATGGTGACAAGCAGCCGGATGATCGCACGTCGGTTGCTGACGGGGCGGTGTTCAACCGGGATGCGCACGGGCATCAGACCACGTTCCAGCAATTTCCACGAGTAGATGCAAAAGCCCAGAAGACCGGATGCGATAGCGCTGAAATGCAAGGAGAAGGCCAGATCGAAGGCCATATAGCCCGCCAGGTTCGCCAGATCGAAGATGGCGCAGATCAAGGCGAAGGTCAGCACCATGTCGAGGCCGAAGAGGAGTTTGCCTTTCCAGTCGGCCGAGGAAAAGGCCGCGACGCTGATATAGAAGGCGATTAGAAAGATGCGGATCGCGATGGAGTGCCGCCCCTCGTAAGGGGAGAATACGAGGTCGCGGTTGGGGAAGATCGCCGCCCCGGTGGGGGAGTTGACGGCCAGCAGAAGAGCGACGGCGATTAAGGTAAACAGGGCCAGCATGGCAGGGCCACGCCATTGCGGGATGAAGCCTGCGAACCGTTTGGGGGCGCTGTCGACGGAGATGAAGGCGATCTTGTCGCGGTTGTCTTCTGCCTCGCTCATGCCGCGTCCTCCGGCATGTGCACGAGGAGGGAAACGGCTTGTATCTCTTGCCCCGCGAACGCTGCGGCGGGTTGTGCCGAGAGCGCCCCAAGTTCATCGCGGAAGACGAGCCAATGGCTTTCGCTCACCGCGATCCGCGCCCCGCGGGGAAGAATTGTTACCGTTGCGTTATCCTGTGCTGCGCTGATGGGCGTATGGGGCAGGAGGGCCGCGAGAAGATCTGCGGCGACGTTTGCCTCAGCAGTATTAAGCGTTCGTGGCGTCGACACAGTGACATCGGCGGTCAAGGCGAGGCTGAGTGCGCGGACGGGATCATCGAAAAGCATGTTGGAGGGCACGATCTGCGTCTCTGGCAGGATTTCGGCGAGGAGTTCAGGACCATCGTTGCATTCGCCTTCCCGCAGGAAAGCGGAGGTCAGGTTGATCTCAATCGTATGGGCGGGGCCAGGGGCGGCGGGGATCGCGATGCGCGCGCCGATCCGCGTCTGGTCGGCGGTGCCGGTGAAATGGCTGAGAAGGCGACCATTTTGCGTGACCGTGACCTGCCAATCCGCGCCCTGGGGGTGGGCAGGCACAAGCATGGCGAGGTCCAAAACGCTGGGCCGGTTCGCGTTTTCCGCCCGCGTGAAATCATAGCGCAGACGCCACGTGTGGCTGTGCTGGAAGCGGCGGAGGCCTAACAGACCGCCCTCGGGCGCCATCGCGTCGGACCATGCGTATTGCGGGCGGGACACGCCTGCGGCGGTGGGATCAATGGCAGCCTGCGCCTCTTGAGCATTTAGGCCCATCTCCGGGACGATTATGGCGTTCGTTCCAAGGCGGATTGCGCTGACCGCGTGGATCAGCGTGTCGGTTGTGCCTGTCCATTCCAGTCGCACCTGATCGCCCCACCCCGCGACGCGGTCGCGCGGGGTTTCAAGCGGTGCGTCGAGGGATAGGAAAACAGCGCTGGTCGTCTCGATCTCGACCACAGCCTCAACGGAGTGATCGTTGGTGCAGACGAGGTTGGCACCCGTCCCCTGCAGCGAGAAAGAGACGACCAGCTGCGCCCGTGCGATATCGGCTGGGGTCAGCTCGATCCGTACGGCGCGCACCGCCTCACCTGGATGCAGCAACACCTCAGCCCGGCGGGTATTGTCGATGGAGATGCGCAGCACCCCCTCGACCCCGTCCAACACTTGCGATGTCGCATCGATTTGGAGGTATCCAGATGTCGGGCGTGCGTCGATTGGCATATGAAACACAGCGCCCTGATAGGCGGGTAATCCAGAAAGAACGAGCGGCGCGGAGGCGTCCGCCCGCAAGATGATGGCCTGATCCGCACCCCGTTGGGCTTCGGCGGCCATGGGCGTTTCAAAGCGCAGCTGCGGCCCGTCCATTAGGGTCCGCGCGGCGCGAAAGCTTTGGCCGACCATCTCGGATCGCGCCAGCAGGAGGGCCAAACCTGCAAGTAGAAATGCCAATAGCCCGATGCCAATCAGTCTCATCGTCCTTGCCTTTCTGCAAAAGGCCCGAGCGCGGTTGAGCGTTGGCCAGCCTCACCTCCACGCGGGGCTGACCGGTGCTCAATTCCGGGTCAGGCAGCGACCTTTTCGGGGGTGACGACGCCGGGGCGCTGGTTTTCCGTCCAGGTGGAGACACATGGGATCATGTGCATGATGCAGCGATCCGCGTATTTGGAGGCGATCTCCTGCGTCTCTTCCATCAGGCCATAGGCCAGGGTGACCGGTTCAAGCCCGAGATCGATGAACGACGCGTTCGACACGCGCAGGCCATTCTCGGCAGCCTCGTTGCGAGGATTGTCGACCATCGCGATCTGGGCGCCGGTGTTGGCCGCGACCAGTTGGGCGAGCGAGCACACCGTGTGCGTCTCGGTCATCTGGTTCATGATCTTGACCTTGCCGTCCTTGGCCGGCGGATTGTCGACCGCTAGGGCGATGCATTTCACCGTGTCCTTGACGTGAATGAACGCGCGGGTTTGGCCGCCTGTCCCATGGACGGTCAGCGGGTGGCCAACGGCGGCCTGCATCAGGAAGCGGTTGAGCACGGTGCCGTAGTCACCATCGTAGTCGAACCGGTTGATCAGGCGCTCATCCAGACGGGTCTCATCGGTTTGCGTGCCCCAGACGATGCCCTGGTGCAGGTCGGTGATCCGCAGGCGGTCGTTCTTGGCGTAGAATTGGAACAGCAGCTGATCCATCGATTTGGTCATGTGATACACGCTGCCCGGGTTGGTCGGGTAAAGGATGTCACGCTGGAAGATCTGCTTGTCGTCGCCGGGGATGAAGACGCGCAGATACCCTTCGGGGATTTCCATCCCGTCATCGTCGTAGCCGTAGACACCCATGGTTCCGAGGTGGATCATGTGCGGGTCGAGGCCCAGTTCGATCACGGCGGCCAGCAGGTTGTGGGTGGCCGAGATATTGTTGTCGACGGTGTAGCGCTTTTCCTCGATGCCCTTCATGGAATAGGGCGCGGCGCGCTGTTCGCCGAAGTGGATGATTGTGTCGGGCTTGAGCGCGGCCAGAAGGCCCGTCAGGCGATCAAATTCACGGGCCACGTCGATGCATTCGAAGTTGATCATCAGGCCGGTGACGTCGTGCCAGGCCTCAAGCCGTTCTTCCACGGTTGCAATCGGTGTCAGGCTGTCGGCGCCCATTTTCTTGTCGATCCAGCGGCGCGAGAGGTTATCTACGATGGTCACGTTGTGACCCAGTTTCGACAGGTGCAGGGCCGTGGGCCAGCCACAGAAACCATCGCCACCGATTACCAGAATTTCCTTTGTCATAGTCTTTGTCCTTTGGTCAGGTGGGCCGCCTCCGTGGACGTGCCCTCGTTTCGATGACCAAGGATTTACGGACATTTTTTTCGATTTGTGCGCTCCGAGGGATAGGAAACCGGGGAGATAGAAGGGGGCATCTATCCATTGGGATATGTGCGCTAGCCGGTCGGATCGGTCTGCCGAAGTCGATCGGTCAGATCCTTGCGGCCGGCAGAGATCGCCCCGCACAGGGCCGCCACCGCCTGTCGGTTCATGGTGGCGCCGTCCAGCGCATCAATCTGCGCGACGAGGGATTTCAACCCCAAGAGTGCGGCCCCGCCCCGCATCTTGTGCAAGATCGCGGCAACATCGCCTTCGGGCGAAGACAGCAAGTCCAGTTGCGATTCACTTTCCGCAAAGAACGCATCGGCCGTCGCTTTGACCCTTTGCGGCCCGAGTACGTCGATCAAATCAACGACCACCTCGGCGTCCAGTCCGGCAGGTAAGGCCGTTTGTGCATCTGCCGAGACGACGTCATGCAAAGCAGAGAACCGGATG
The DNA here is from genome assembly GCA_947489665.1 of uncultured Roseicyclus sp. GTDB lineage: Bacteria > Pseudomonadota > Alphaproteobacteria > Rhodobacterales > Rhodobacteraceae > Gymnodinialimonas. The sequence goes on from CANLEH010000001.1 coordinate 807,117, forward strand.
GGCTTAGTGAAGAAGCCGTCCATGCCCGCCCGGATGGCGCGGTCGCGGTATTCTTCGCGTCCATGGGCCGTGAGCCCGACGATGCGGGTTCTTTGGTTCGGCCCGACCTCCGCCCTGATCCGCCGCGCGGTTTCGATGCCATCCATGACAGGCATCGAGACATCCATGATGATCAGGTCGAAAGCGGTTTTTTGTGCTTGTTGCAAACCATCCAGCCCATCGGAGGCCTCTGTCACGCTGTGTCCAAGCCGGTCCAGCATGTCACTCAGGACCGAGCGGTTGATGGCGTTGTCCTCGACAACCAGAATGCGTTTTGCTTGGGCTGTTTCCGCCGGCCTTTCATCGGCAACCTCGGTCGATGCTGCCTCGGCCACGGCTTCTGCGCGGGTCAAGGGGATACGCAGTGTGAAGACGCTGCCTTGGCCAATGGTCGATTGCACCGACAGCTCACCGCCCATCAACCGCGCCACTTTGCGCGAGATCGACAATCCCAGCCCATCGCCGCGCGCCTGGCGGCCTTCGGAATGCGCCAGTGCGACGAAATCTTCGAACACGTCTTCCATCCGGTCTTCGGGGATCCCGCGACCGGTATCTGAGACGGTGATTGTCGCATTGGTGAGGTCAGCGCCGTGGATGCCGGAAACGGACACCACGATCTGGCCATCCTCCGTGAATTTGATGGCGTTGCCGATGAGGTTCGTCAGGATCTGGCCGATGCGCGCGCCGTCCCCGTCAAAGATCCGGTCCATGCCGGGGTCGAAGTCCAGCGACAGTGACAGGCCCTTCTCCTGCGCCAGCGGGGTGAGCACGTCGCAAACACTTTCAATCGCAGGCCGCATCTCGAACGGTTGTGGCGACAGCTGCATCGACCCCATTTCGATCCGCGTGATGTCGAGCGCCTCGTTCACATGTTCCAGCAGGATTTCGCCCGAGGCAGAGGCGACGCGCATGTACCGGTCCTGCTGCTTTGTCAGGCGGGTTTGCCGCATCAGGTCGAGCACGCCGAGGATACCGTTCAGGGGCGTGCGCATTTCATGGCTCATCACGGCCAGGAACTGCGACTTCGCACGGTCCATGGCTTCGGCCTTGTCGCGCGCGTCGATCAGCTTCTGCTCGTTGATCTTCCGCTGCGAAATGTCGCGCAGATAGGCAATAAAGAGCTCTCCATTGGCGCTTTCAACGGAGGTGATGTTGAGTTCCACCGGGAATTCCTCACCCGATTTGCGCAGGGCCGAAAGCTCCACCCGCCCGGCATCGACGACATGGGGTTCATGGGTTGCCAGATAACGCTCCATCCCGGCGGCGTGCGCTTTGCGGTGCTGGTGGGGGATGATGGTTGCATCCATTTTCTGCCCGATGATCTTTTCCCGCGACCACCCGAAAATCCGCTCTGCCGAGGCGTTGAATTCGATAATTTCGCCAGCCTCATTCGCTGTGACGATTGCGTCGAGCGATGCCGTAACGGTCGAGGCAAGCCGTGAGCTGGAGTTCAGCAGTTCCGTATCTCGCTGATCCGCGCGCCTCAGCATGCGATCCAGCACAACCAGCACGGCTGAGAGGCCGAGGATAACGGCAATCGCGATGGCACCTGTGACGGCGAGTTGGCGTGCAAAGCCGGCACGGCGCGCCGATGCGCGGTCCGTTCCAGCCTCGAGCCCCAAAAGAACAAGGTCGCGGATATCCGGGCGGATGTCGCGGGTCAGATCGCGCAGGGCGATTATGTCGTTCTCTGACAGGCCTGAGTCGGCATCCAGCACCGCGATCATATCGTCCTGATATGCGTTCACCCGAGCCAGAAGATCTGCGGCGTCACTGGGAAACAGATCGCGTGCCTCGCCCCGCCCGACGATCAACAGGCGGCTGAGCGCGATGTCAGCCCGCAGGCGCACCGCATCGACATCGGGGGAGGGGTCGTTGATGGCCTCGCTCAAGGTCGCGCTGAGGTTGGCGATTTCGGTTTCGACCTGAAGGATGGTCCATTGCAGATTGTCAGCATCCGCCGTGGAGAGGCCCCGCAACTCCCGCAACAGATTGCCGCCCAACACGCCCAACAGGACGATCAGCAGCGGCACGACGATCAGCACGCCAATGCGTCTGCGGCCCTTTTTGTCGGTCACGGCGCGCCTTTCATTTGCTCCGGCCCGACCAATACCGCTGACAAGGTGTCATTCCAACACTTCGATCCGGTCCAGTTGCCAGATGCTTTGCGCATAGACCTCTTCCGTCTGGTAAGCCGCATCGCTGTCATACGGAAAAACTATCCAGAACGGGCCCTTGTCGCGCACAGACATTGGCGCGCCGTCCATTCGCGTGGCGATGATCGGATAGGTCGCGCCGCTTTCGGGTGCGGGCATTTCAATGGCGTAGTCATTCAATGCTGTCAGCGTCAGGTCCGCACCCTCGGCACCGGCGGCATCCAGAACGCTTGTCAGGGATGGCCCGGTGAACGTCACTTCGCCTTCCGTCCAGATGGTCGTGGTGGTGATCGTGACCTGATCCAGCGCATCCAGATCCGCGAGAGAGAGCGACAACTGCTCGCCACCTTCCGGCGTGATCTGAAGGGCGGTCGGATCCTGCGCAATCGCGGGGCATGTCATCGAAACCGCCAGAAGGGCTGCACAGACGAAGGAGCGAAGCATGTCAGATACCTTTTGCATCACGTGGTTGCCGCGACCTTTAACACTGTGCTCAGGCCCGCATCGTACGGGGATTGGGATAGGTGTATATACTTTGGTATAGGTCTGCCTCGCCCGGGCCACATTTTCCCCCTAGGCACTTGCGACAACTTCGGAAAAGACTGCGCTATGCCAAATATTCTTGTTGCTGACGATCATGACCTAGTGCGTGACACCATTGCGGCCTACCTGGGCCAGCAGGACGATTTTCACGTGGAAACTGCGGACAGATTGGCCGAGGCGCGCGCGCTTTTGGAAGGCGTCATACCGTTCGATCTGGCCATCCTCGATTACAATATGCCGGGGATGGATGGCCTTGAGGGGATGGAAAGCGTCATCAAGGGCTATCCCCATATCAAGGTGGTCTTGATGTCTGGCGTGGCCAAGCCCGATGTCGCGCGCGAGGCGATGGCACGCGGGGCTAACGGCTTCCTCCCGAAATCCGCGACCGCGAAATCAATGGTGAATGCGATCCGGTTTGTTCTGGCGGGAGAGCAATATTTCCCCTTTGATCTCGCCGAGGCGAAACCCGAAACGCCAGAGAGTTTCAAGGGGCTGTCCGCCCGAGAAATGGAGACGTTGGAGTTTCTGAGCCGCGGCGTGTCCAATAAGGAAATCGCGCGGGCCCTCAATCTGGCGGAAGTAACGATCAAGCTTCATGTAAAGAACATTCTCGCGAAACTGGGCGTGAGCAACCGGACGCAAGCGGCTTTGCTGGCCAAGGAACATGACTTGTTCTGAGCGGCCGCAGTTGCCGTTAGTGCTACGCGTATCTTTTGTCGATGTTTGTGCTTTCAGTTGCCGCAAAAGGTCAAACCTTTCACGAGGGCATGATTCAACAATGAAAAGGCCTCTTTGCGATGTGTGGATGGCCGCGCATCGGTCGGTTTTATGCAATTTCGTCAACTGCATGGATTCATCGGCGATCGATTGTCAAAATTGGGCGAATGTCTGCTTTCAGTTGGTAAGCCGACGACACTATTCAGGTGCAGCGAAGGTCCGCTTCCCGCCCGTAGCGAAGCCGGTTTTCGCAGATGCTTCCATACTGAAGTACGTGACGAGCACTAAGTGCAATGGAATGCATCGTAGCACAAGGTTTTCTGAATTTTGGATAAATACTATTTGATAATGATCAATGAGCTTGGTGCGGGAGACTCCGGTTCCGCCACCGTTCTTGATCATCAAATGAAACGGTCCCGATCCTGCGTTCGTGGGGGCAGACCGGTTGGCGCGGTCAAAGTGCTCGGGGCAGCGCAGGGCCCTTGGGTCGCAGACTGAAGGCGGATTGGACGGCGTCGCGTGTGGTTTTGGATTTGCGGGCCTCGAAACTGATTTGTCCGCGTTGCATCACGTAGAACTGGTCTGCGAGGTTGAAGGCAAAGTCGAAATATTGCTCGACCAGCACAATCGCCATTTCCCCCTCGTCACGGAGTTGCGCGATCACGCGACCGATCAGTTGGATGATGTTGGGCTGAATCCCCTCGGTCGGTTCGTCCATCAGCAACACCTTGGGGCGGGTCACAAGGGCGCGGCCAATGGCGAGCTGCTGTTGCTGGCCGCCAGAAAGGTCGCCGCCGCGTCGTTTCTCCATATCCTTTAGGACCGGGAACAGCTCAAAGATCCGGTCGGGGACGACGCGTTCGGCTTTGGGGAGGCAGGCAAGGCCGGTCTCCAGATTCTCGCGCACGGTCAGGAGCGGGAAGATCATGCGGCCTTGTGGGACGTAGCCGATGCCGAGGCTGGCGAGCTGATGGGCCGGGCGCTTTGCGATGGAGATGCCGTTGAGCGCGACATCGCCGCCGGATATCGGGTGGGTGCCGGAGATCGCGTTCAGCAGGGAGGTCTTGCCAACCCCATTGGTGCCCATGACGCACGTCACTTCGCCAACCCTGGCCTCGACCGACAGGCCGTTGAGGATCTGGCTGCCGCCGTAGTGGAGGGTCAGGTCTTTTGTCTGCAACATCGCCTAGCGCCCCAGATATACGTCAATGACACGTTCATCTTTCATCACGTGGTCCAGTGAGCCTTCGGCGAGAACCGAGCCTTCGTGCAGAACCGTGACACGGCAGTCGAGCCGCCGAACGAATTCCATATCGTGTTCGACAACCACGACGGCATGGGTTTCTGCCAATCGTTTGAGAAGCGTGGTTGTGTGTTCACGCTCTTCGCTTGTCATGCCCGCGGCGGGTTCGTCGACCAGCAAAAGCTTGGGGTCTTGGGCCAGAAGCATCCCGATTTCCAACCACTGCTTTTGCCCGTGGCTGAGGATGCTGGCCATATCAGACAGTCGGTCTGTCAGGCCGATTTCGGCGGCAATGTCTGCTATGCGGGTGCGGTCGGTTTCGGTGACGCGGTCAAAGATGGCAGAGACCGGCCCGCGGGGCTTTTTCAGGGCGACCCGCAGGTTGTCCCAGACGGTTTGATCCTCGAACACGGTTGGGCGTTGGAATTTGCGGCCAATGCCTTCCTGTGCGATCTGCGCCTCGGACTTGGTCAGAAGGGAGCGGCCGAGATCCCCCCAGCGCACGGTGCCTTCATCGGGTCTAGTTTTGCCCGTGACAATGTCCATGAAAGTGGTTTTGCCCGCGCCGTTGGGGCCGATGATGGCGCGCAGTTCGGGCAGGCTGATCTCGAAGCTGAGATCGTTGATGGCCTTGAACCCGTCAAACGTGACGGAGATGCCCTGGACTTCCAAGAGGCTGCTCATGTCCTGTCCTTCCGCACGAAGTAATCGACCAGACCGCCCAGACCCTTGGGGGCAAAGAGTGTGACCAGCACAAAGCCCAGACCCAGCAGGACTGGCCACCAATCGACCCACTCGATTGCGAAGAGACCGAGGTTGATGTCAGGGGCGCGCCCGCCGGTGAAGTAGGTCGACAGAAGTGAGACGACCGCCGCCCCGATTACGGCACCATATAGCCGCCCGCGCCCGCCGATGGCCACCCAGACGGCCAAGTAGATTGAAGCGATGGGTGCGATCTCGTCTGGGTTGATGATGCCGGCTTGCGGGTAATAGAGCGCGCCAGCGATGCCGCAGATCATGCCGGTCAGGGTGAAGACGAAGAGTTTGTAGGCTTCGACCTTGTAGCCGAGGAAGCGGACGCGCTGTTCATCATCGCGGATGCCTCGGACGATGTTGCCGAACTTGCCAGAGACCAGCCAGGCCGCGCCGATATAGGTGAGCCCTAAGGCTGCGGCAGAGGCCCAGAAGAACCAGATGGAGATACGATCCTGGCCAATCGCCTCGGCACCGGGGATGTTCTGCAGGCCCGACAGGCCGTTATTACCGCGCAGGCCGGTGTCGTTCTGGAACAAGTACAGCGACAGGGCCAACGTCATGGCCTGGGTCAGGATCGAGAGGTACACGCCAGTGACGCGGCTGCGGAAGGCAAGCCAGCCGAAGACCAGCGCCAGAAGGCCGGGGACAAGAACGATCAGCACCAGCGACAGGAACAGGCTGTCGGAGGCGGCCCACATCCATGGCCAATCCTCGCCACCGACGACTGAGAAGATTTGCAGGGCGGTGGCGTCGCTGACCTCAGCCTCGGTCGGTGGGATGACCTGGTTGGCAAGGTTGGCGCGGACCACGGCTTCGGTCCGCGCTGTCATCAGCCACATGCCGATGCCGTAGCCGCCAAGCCCGAAAAACGCGAAATGGCCAAGCGAGAGGATACCGCAATAGCCCCAGACCAGATCCATCGCCAGTGCTGCGAGGCAAAGGCAAAGGGTCATCCCCAGCACCTTGGTAAAGCTGACCGAGATGGCGCCGGTTCCATAGGCCTCGGACATGACGGTCACGCCAAGGGCGAAGGCGGCAAGTATAGCGATGAAGATGGGGACGGAGCGATTGCGTGTCATGCCATCAATCCCCCGCAGCACGACCGCGAAGCGCGATGATCCCGCGCGGCCGGAACTGGATGAAGAGGATCACGAACAGGATCATGTAGGTTTGCGCGGCCAGCGTGTTGGTTGGGTTCAACCACTCGATGGCCTTTTGCAGTGATCCGATCATGCCCGCCCCGATCAGTGTGCCGAAGATGTTGCCGACGCCGCCCACCACAACGGTCATGAAGCTTTGCACGATGTAGTTGGCGCCCATGTCGGGTGTGACCTGCGCGAAAAGGCCGATGGCGACGCCCGCCACGCCCGCGATGCCTGAGCCCAGGCCGAAGGTCATCATGTTGATGCGGTCAGGATTGATGCCCATGGAGGCCGCCATGGCGGGGTTTTGCGTGACGGCGCGGACCTCCAGACCCAACCGGGTGCGGTTGAGGATGAGCCAGAGCAGGACGAAGAAGATCACGCCGAGGATGAAGATTGCGATGCGGATCGAGGATATCGAGATGACGTCGTTCACCGTCACCGCACCGGCCAGCCAATCGGGCGGGGTGAAGGGGCGGGCCTGCGTGCCGAAGATCTGGCGGATGATCTGTTGCAGTGCGATTGAAATGCCGAAGGTCGCGAGCAGTGTTTCCAGCGGGCGGTGGTAGAGCCAGCGGATGACCGAGCGTTCCATCAGAACGCCAAGCGCGAAGGTCACAAGGAACGCAAGCGGCAGGGCGACGGCAATCGAAAGCGTGTAATCCGCGATCAAGGTTTGCACGACATAGCCGGTATAGGCGCCGATCATGATGAACTCACCATGGGCCATGTTGATCACGCCCATGACGCCAAATGTGATGGCGAGACCGATGGCAGCCAGAAAGTAGATCGACGCCAGCGAAATGCCGTCGAGCGACAGGTCCAAGAAGCGATAGACGCCGACGCGGGACTCAATACTGTCGAGTGTGGTGCGCGCAGCCCGTGTCACGGCGGCGGAGGGTTCGGAATAGGCATCAAAGAATGTGTGGGCGGCGAGGGCCGCGTCGACCTCGGCCGAGGTGGGGATGGGTTCGGCGAGGTCTGCATCGACCAGGGCGGCGTAGGCCGTGTCGCGGGCCTCTTCGGAGTTGAGCGTTGCGACCGGCACGCCGCCGACGCGCCCATCTACGATATTGGCGGCAAGCACATCGCGCTGTTCAGCGCGGGAGATCAGCGGCGGAGCGAGGTCGGACTGGACCAGCATGTCATAGGCGTCATCGCGGCTGAGGGCAGGGCTGCCCGGTTCCAGGATTGCGGCGATATTGGCCTCTTCGGGCAGCGCTTCGGCCACGCCCCGGCGGGTGGACAGAATGCGGTTCAACGTGGCGCGTGCATCGAGGCTGACATTGCCGTCGAGCGTGCGGATCGCGTCGACGCGGGTTTGATCGTCTTCGGCAAAGGCAATGATCAGGCCGGGCAAGACAACCTCCAGCCGGGCGCGGATCGCGGGGTCTTCCTCTGCCTCCAGCCGCGCCTCGACCAAAGGCAGGTAGCTTTCCTCAGGATCGTCGGCGATGGCGTCCAGCGCTTCAAGGCGAATGGCTGGATCGTCCGCCCCCAGTTGGAATTGCACCAGCGCGCCGCCGATCACCCGGCGCACACCGCCATTCGGGCGCAACTGCGTGATTTCGCGCGACCCTGCCGTGCCGATGGCCTCGCCTGTTGAAATGTCGAGAAGGACAAGCGGATCGGCATCTTCATCCTCGACATAGACAAAAAAACCATCTGCATCGCGCTGATAGGCTTCACGGCTCTGCCAGCGTGTCAGAAACCCGGGCAGATCGGGGTGGCCCGTGGCCACCAGCGCATCGAGCGTTTCGCCGACGGTGCGCCGCGACGGGTCTGCGATCTGTTCGGCATGGTCTTGGAGGATGTCTTGCAGCGACAGGTCTTGTGCCTGTGCGGCTGGCGTCAGGAACAGCGAAATCGCCACGATAATGGCGATGCGGAGAAGGTGTTGCATATGGTGCGGCCTGCTCAGGGGGGTAGTGATGGCGGGCCGCGCCAAAGCGCAGCCCGCCGCAAGAAAGGCGATCAGTAGTTCGACTGAATCTGAACGCAGGTCTCGGTTTCGGTGTTGTACATGCCGCATTCCAGACCCGGCCAATCGCTGACCAGAACCGCCGATTCCGGGAGGAAATCGGTCCAGGCGTCACCCGGAACAGGGTCGGTCTGGGAAATGATCGAGAACTGGCCATCCGCCTCGATCTCACCGATCAGGACCGGCTTTGCGAGGTGGTGGTTGGGCAGCATGACTGCGGTGCCGCCGGTCAGGTTCGGAACCTCAAGGCCGTACATCGCCTCACGCACCGCGTCGACGTCCGTGGTGCCCGCAGCCTCCACAGCCTGAACCCACATGTTGAAGCCGATATAGTGGGCTTCCATCGGGTCATTGGTGGGGCGGTTTTCATCGCCGATGAACTCATGCCAGGCGCTGATGAACGCCTCATTCTCTGGCGTGTCGGCGGACTGGAAGTAGTTCCATGCGGCCAGGTGGCCGACCAAGGGGCCAGTATCTAGACCAGCAAGCTCTTCTTCGCCCACGGAGAAGGCCACAACGGGGATGTCATCGGCTTCGATGCCCGCCGCGGCGAGCTCGTTATAGAAGCCGATATTGGCGTCACCGTTGATGGTGGAGATCACGCCAACCTGCTGCCCGCCTTCGCCAAGAGCCTGAACGTCGGCGACGATCGAGGACCAGTCGGAATGACCGAAAGGGGTGTAGTTGACGAAGATGTTTTCCTGCGGGATGCCTGCGTCGAGCAGATATTGCTCAAGAATTCGGTTGGTTGTGCGCGGGTAGACATAGTCGGTGCCCAGAAGCGCGAAGGTTTCAACGCCTAGCTCTTCCAGGAAGTAGTCGACGGCCGGGATCGCCTGCTGGTTGGGCGCAGCACCGGTGTAGAACACGTTGCGGGAGCTTTCTTCACCCTCGTACTGGACGGGGTAGAACATCAGCCCGTTCAATTCTTCGATGACCGGCAGGACCGACTTGCGCGACACGGAGGTCCAGGCGCCGAAGATCACGTCGACTTCATGCACGGTCAGAAGTTCCCGTGCGCGTTCGGCGAACAGCGGCCAATCGGAGGCTGGATCGACGACAACCGGCACGATTTCTTCGCCCAGAAGGCCGCCGGCAGCGTTCTGTTGTTCGATCAGCATCAGCATAACGTCGCGCAACGTGGTTTCGGAAATGGCCATCGTCCCGGTCAGGGAGTGCAAGATTCCAACACGGATTTCTGCGGATGCAGCATGGGCAGACACCAACGACAATGCGCTGGCGAGAAGTAGTTTTTTCATGTGAGCCCCCTCAGGCGTATACAAGTATTTCGCGCGTGCAGCGACATGGATACGGATTGGGGTGTTGTTGTCTGCCATTTGTTTTGCAGCTCGGTTGTGCGTTTTTTGCACCACCCTTATAAGTGCCTTATGCGGCACCTAAAAATGTATCGGGCGATTCAGATGATCCATCGCTGTGGCTCGATCCGTCGGGCGGCGCAGGATTTGGCTGTCTCCCCTTCGGCGCTGAATCGATCTGTGCAAGCTTTTGAGGAAGAACTGTCGTTCACGGTGTTCCAGCGCACGGCCTCCGGCGTTGAATTGTCCGAAGCGGGTGAGTTGCTTTTGGACGTGATCGACCGCCATTTGATCGAATTCGGCGAGTTGCAGCGGCAATTGGGCCGCTTGCGCGATGGCGAGACAGGAGAGTTGCGGATCAGCGTGGGCAGTGATCTTCTGGCAGGCCACCTCTCCGCCGCGATCACCGATATGGAAACGGCCCATCCGGGCTTCACGCTCGAAGTCCGGTGTGAGGATGGCATCGAAAGCTTGCGCCAGCGGCAGGTGGACCTCGCCTTGCTGACAAACCCCGCCACCGACGACGCCACCGAAGTTGTGCACGCCCAATTGCTGCGCCTGCGCGCGTGGAAAAGTGAGGGGCAAATTGCAGTGCCTTCGGGCTTGTGGGATCTTGCGAAGGCGCGCGTTCTTCTGCCGCCGGAAGGAACCGGATCCCGAATTGCGCTGAGCCATCTGCTGCGCCGAAATCGGCTTGAACTCAATGCGGTCTCATCCCTGCCTGCGTCGCAGGCCGTGGACTATCTTCAGCACACCGATCGTATCGCCATCTTTCCAGACGTCCTTCAGCCTAATGCGTACGGCCCAATAAAGATTGCCCCACTGCCCCTTGATCTGGGTGCCGTCCAATTTTGCGTCCTCAGATCCGCGCGCGTGCCGATGACCCGGGCGGCGCAGCTTTTTCTGACGGGGCTACAGTTGAAATTGTTGGATGTCGCTGCGGAGTGATCGAGGCTGGTTTGGCGAAGCCTCTATCTGAAACGGGCCGTGTCTGGCCTACAAAAAGCGCAGGCGGTGTTTTTGTAGAAGATCGACGATAATTTTCTTCGCTTCGCGGCGATGGTCGCGGTGGGTTTCCCGCGCGGTCTTGGCATCGCCGTCCTTAATTGCCTGATAGACGCGGCGATGATCTTCATTTGATTTCGTGGGCAGAGGGCGCATGAACAAGGTGGTCATCCGGGCGCGGCGGACCTGATCGCTCATCATGTGGACGATGCTCATGATCCGTTCGTTGCGGCCCAGGCGGACCAATTCTGCGTGAAACCGATCATCGGCATTGGCCCACGCATCCAGATCGGATTGAGCGATTGCGATGTCCATATCATCGATGGCTTTTGCGAGATCCTTCAGCTCATCCTCATCCAGATCGGCTTGCGCAGCGCGTTCGGCGGCAAGGCTCTCCAACTCGGTCAGAATGTCGTAGATCTCGGCCATATCTTCCGGTGCCAAGGGGCGGATGCGCACGCCTTTGCGCGGCCGCATCTCCAGCAAACCCTGGCTTTCCAGCATAAGCACAGCCTCGCGCACGGGGGTGCGGGACATGTTCAGCTGTTCGGCAAGCTCGGATTCGAGATGGTCTGACCCAGCGGCCAGTTCGCCTGCGAAGATCTTTTCGCGCAATTCGTGCAAGGCACGCTGAGAACTGGACGCAGGTTTGTCGGACATGGATGATTACGCTCGCTTCACGGCCTGTTTTTGCCCGGTCGCAGCAGACGCATAGATCGCCTCTTCGATGCGCCGGACTGTCAGATAGCTTTCGGCCCTGCTCTCAATCGGTTCGCCGTCCAAGACGCCAGAAACCACATGGCTTTGCAAGGCGTGAACGCAATCGCCGCCAAAGCCCTCATGCGTATCGGGCGGGCAGATGATCGTCTCCGATTGATCGCCAAAGCGTCGCAGGGCAACAGAGCCATCCCCGCGGAGCAGCAGTGAGCCTTCCAATCCCTCGACCAACGCGTCGCCCATCGTGCGGCGCAAATTGTCGGCCCGGTGATCGAGAGTGCGGTTCCCGTCAAACAATGCGCGGACGCTGTTGGGATGTTCGAACAGGACGTAGCCCGCATCTTCGCCCGCAATGCACGGGTTGATGCGACGCAGATCAGCGTAGACCGCGACCGGATCACCAAGCAGGTATCGGAACGTATCGATGAAATGCACAGCCGTCTCGTGGATCAGGAAACGCTGCATATCGCGGAAATAAGGCTGACGGTCGAGATAGGCGTCCGGGCCCTGGCCATCGCCGGGCCGGAAGCGAAAGCTGATCTGTTGAACCTGGCCGATCTGGCCTGCATCAAGGCTTTTCTTGATGGCGCGATACCACGGCTGGAAGCGAAAGTTTTCGTGGATGATGAGAGTGGCGCCGGCTTGGTGTGCCGCATCTGTGAGCGCTTCGGCCTCGGCCAGATCAAGGCCGAATGGCTTTTGGCAGATGATCCATTTGACCCCATTCGCAAGGGCTGACCGGATCACGTCAGCCTGCGCCATGGGAGGTAGGATGATATCCAGCAGGTCCGGGGCCGTTTCATCCAGCATCGCGCCGACGTCTGCGTAAGCCGGGCACCCCGTTGCGCGGGCCAAGGCAAGGTCATGGTCGCAGGACCCGACCAGATCGACACGCGCAAGCCGTGACCAGCTGTTGTAGTGGAACTGGCTGAAATAGCCCGCGCCAACACAGGCCACACGGAGGGACGCGCTTGCCGTCATAGGGCGTGAAGCACGGCGTTTGCCGCCTCAGACGTGCTGGCGGTGCCGCCAAGGTCGCGTGTCAGTACGTCGCCGCGCACGACAACCTGGTCAACGGCCTGCCGCAAGCGGTCGCCGTCAGCGCGCATCTCAGGGATGTCATGGCGCAGACCAAGCCAGTCCAGCATCATGGCCGCGGACAGGATCATCGCAAACGGGTTGGCCGTGCCCTGGCCGGCAATATCAGGGGCGGACCCGTGGCAGGGCTGAAAGACAGCATGGTCAAGGCCGATATCCGCTGAGGGCGCAAGGCCAAGCCCGCCCATAAGACCTGCACCAAGATCAGACAGGATGTCACCGAACATGTTCTCAGTCACCAACACGTCAAAGTCCCAGGGTTTTTGCACCATCCAAAGGGCCGTGGCGTCAACATAGGCATGATCTGCGGTGATCTCGGGGTGATGCGCCCCTTCGGCATCGAAAATCTCGCGAAAGAAGGCAAAGGCGCGGAAGACATTTGCCTTGTCGACGCAAGTTACCTTGCCGGGGCTTCGGCCAGTGGACTTGCGTGTCTTCGCCAGATCGAAAGCAAAACGGAACAGCTTTTCCGAGACGCTGCGTGTGATCAGGAGCGTTTCCTTTGCTGCATCTTTTGTAACTTCGCCGCGGCCTTGGGAATAGAACAGGCCTTCGGTGCTTTCCCGGATCAGCACAAAATCGATCTCGCGATCTGCCGGCAGATTGAGAGGGCTGCGCTGGCCGGCCTTGACGGTCACGGGACGGACGCCTGCGAACAGGGACAGCTCTTTGCGCAAATCAATCTGCGGCGAGATTTCCGTGCCGTCATCGTAGCGCACATCCGGCAACCCCATCGCCGAGAGAAGAATCGCATCGCAGCTGCGCGCCAGATCCATGGACGCTTGCGGCAGTGATTCTCCGGTCTGCGCATAGTGCGATGCGCCCGCGGGTGCGTCTTGGAATGTCAGCCCATAGGACTGCGCCGCCCAAGCCAAACGCTCCAGTATTTGAAGCGTTGGTTTCATGATCTCTGGCCCGATCCCGTCCCCGTGGAACACTGCGATATCAAGGGTCTTGGTCATTTGGGCCTCTTAGCGGATCAAAACGGAAAAGCGAACGTATCCGTTGATGAAGTTGACAACGTATCATTTAATGCATACGCAAATGAATGCAACACATATCAGCTTGCGTCTGGGAGGACGACCAAATGAACTTCAAACTCGGAAAACTGGCGGCTCTGGCCATTGCAGCGGCGGGGCTCGGCACTGTCGCCACTGCGCAAGAATACCCGTTCCGCGATATTACCACCGCCGTGGTTTGGGGCGCTGGCGGCGGCACCGACAGTATCAACCGGATGATCATGGCCGAGATGGAGGCGCATCTGCCCGTATCGATCAATGTCATCAACCAAACCGGTGGCGTCGCCGGATCCAACGGCATGGTCTATGTGATGAACCAGCCCGATGACGGCTACACGCTGGTGGGTCTGTCGGAATCAAATGTGACGGCGGCAGTTCAGGGCGGCTGGGATCAGCGCTTTGATTTCTGGTATCCGTTCATTGTTGGCGGATCGCCTGACCTGATCTCGGTGCCCGCGGACAGCCCTTACACAACGCTGGAAGAGCTGGTCGCAGCCGCGCAAGAAGCGCCGGGAACCATTCCGGCGGCGGCATCGGGTGCAGGCTCGATCCACCATTTGAACCTGTTGGCGATCCAGAATGGCGCGGATGTCGAATTCCTGTTCGTGCCCTACGATGGCTCCGCGTCCGGTCAGGAAGCGGCGATTGCGGGTGAGGTCGCGCTGGTCGTCACCTCCCTTGCGGAACAGGCCGCATTGATCGAAGGCGGCATGCTGCGCCCACTTGCCATGCTGACCGAAGACAGTGCCGAGATTGCAGGCATCACCGTGCCGTCGGCGTTTGATATCTACGATGGCCTGGATGCGTATCTGCCACTGATGCAGGCCATCGGGTTCGCCGTGCATGACAGCGCATCGGACGAAGTGAAGGCGGCCCTTGGTGCAGCCTTTGAGGCAGCCATCGCGTCGGACGTCGTGGCCGAATGGGCGGCTGCGAACAACTACACTGTCGGCGGCCAATATGGCGAAGAAGCACAAGCCATCTTCTCAACGCTGGAGGCCAACTTTGCCTACACCCTGCAAGAGCTTGGCGCGACAACCGTTGATCCCGCCAGCCTGGGGATCGAACGTCCCTGATTTCTCAATCTGGAACGTGACATTCTGCGGCGCCGGGTCCTCCTGGCGCTGCATTTCTGAGCAAGGTGATGGGACGCTGATCCGATGAATGACCCGGCCATTGAGGAAAGCCCCCTCAAGACCACGCCCACCGACGAAGACATCGCGATCTTGCGGGCGCGGGATTTCTGGGCGTCTTTGCTGCTGATAGGCCTGTCGGTCTTCTTCCTGTGGCGGACCCTGGATATTCCCCTTTTCGGCGGCAACCGGGCCGGGGTCTCGGGCGCGTCCTGGTACAATTCCGCCGCGATCGTGCCACTGGGAATTTTCACTGCCCTGCAGCTCCTATCGCTGGTTCTGCTTCGGATTGCGATCAAGGCGGGTGGCGCAAAAACGGCGTTGTCCGCCATGGGGATCGGGTGGGATCGGACCGAGGCTGTGCGCTTCACCACGATCGGGATCATTTTGTTTTTCTACATCGCCGGGCTGGTCCCGCGCGTTGATTTCATCGCCAGCAGTGGCTTGTTGATCACGGCGTTGATCTTCGGGTTCCACGGCGGGCGTGTTGCGCGCATGGCGCTGTGCGCTGCTGTTGTGGCGGTCTGCGGTGTATACGCCTTCGTCGCCCACCTGTCGCAAGCGGAATGGGGCGCGCATGACGATGACGTCGTGACTTTGATTGCCTGGGCCGGGCTGATCCTATGGGTGCTGATTTGCGCGCGCGGTGACCGGGTCTTGCGAGTCGTACCAGTGATCGCGGTCCTGACGCCGGTCATCCTGGTCTGCGCGATGGCCTTCGGGTTCCGGCAGAACGTGCCAAACCGGGGCGGAGTGGTCTTCAGCCAGATCGAATACCATTACTACGTCACCCTCCGACCGATCTGGAGGGAGTGAGAGATGGACTTCATCCTTACCCAGCTTTCGGGTTTTGGCGGGGCGCTTTGGGCGCTGATCATTGATCCGCTGACGTATATCTACCTGATCGTATCTGTCTTTCTGGGCATCACCTTTGGCGCCTTGCCCGGGCTGACGGCGACGCTGGCGGTGACCATCCTGACCGGTTTTTTCGGGAACAAAGTGCCGCTGGATTATTCGCTGATCGCTTTGCTTGGGGCCTATGTGGGCGCCATTTACGGCGGCAGTTATCCGTCCATCTTGCTCAATATTCCCGGTACGGCGGCCAGTGCGGCCACCGCGATGGACGGCTACCCCTTGGCCAAGGCGGGTCGGGGCGGGGAGGCGCTTGGCCTGACCACAACAGGCAGCTTCATCGGCACGCTGATCGGCACGCTCGCTCTATTGGTGTTTGTTTGGGTCCTGCTGCTGCTGTCCGAGAATATCGCAAGTCCCGAAAAGGCGCTTCTCGCGCTGTTTGGCATCCTGCTGTCCGGCACGCTGATGTCCGAGGATTTGGTGGTGAAGGGATGGATTGCGGGGCTGATTGGCCTTGCCATGGCCATGGTCGGGCTGGACCCGCTTTTGTCCGAGCCGCGCTATACTTTCGGCTGGTCCTACATGCTGAGCGGCTTTCAGGTCGTGCCGGTTCTGATGGGGGCCTTTGCGGTGCCGCAGATCATCGAAGGTCTGCGCCACATGGATGCAGGCAAGATCACGGAGCTGAAGGGCCGCATCCTGCCCAACTTGCGCGCGGTGCGCCGGTACCTGCCGACCATCACCCGGTCGGGCGTGATTGGCACCGGTGTGGGCGCCTTGCCCGGCGTGGGTGAGGATGTTGCAGGCTGGGTCAGCTACGGCGTGGGCAAATCCGTCAGCAAGGAAGGCCACAAATTCGGGAAAGGGTCGCTTGAGGGGCTGTTGTCGTCCGAGACCGCCAACAATGCCTGTATCGGCGGTGCGCTTATTCCGCTTTTGGTTCTTGGCATTCCCGGCTCCCCCCCGGCTGCGGCGCTGTTGGGGGCGTTCAAGATCAACAATATCATCCCCGGTCCGACCATCGACCCTGACATCATTTTGCGCGTTGTCGCGATCATGGTCCTGGCGTCGTTCACGATGTTCTTCATGGGGCTGTTTACGGCAAAGGTCTTTATCAAGATCCTGGCTATCCCGCGTACCGTTTTCCTGCCGGTTGTCATGGTGCTGACGACCATCGGGTCGTTCAGTGTCGGCGGTGGCATCAATGACCTCTACCTGATGCTGGGCGTTGGATTTGTCGCCTATTTCATGAACCTGCTGAAGTTTCCCATCGCGCCGTTGGTCATTGGTGTGATCCTGGGCGGTTTGTTTGACGAGACCTTCCGCAGATCCTTGTTGATCTCGGGCGGGGATGTGATGGTCTTCTTCTCGCGCCCTGTGGCGGGGGTCCTGCTGGTCTTGAACATCAGCCTGGTCTTGAGCCAACTTCCTTTTGCCAAACGCGCCTTTGCGCGTCTTCGTGGAAAGACTGCTTGATGTATGTTGTCGCCGTAGACCTTGAGATTGATCTAGCTGAGGCGGAGGCCTTCATGGACCTGATGCTGGCCAATGCCGAAACCTCGCGCACCGCGGAAGAAGGGTGCATTCGGTTTGACGTATGCACCGATCCTGCGCGGCCAGGCAAAGTCTTTCTGTATGAGCTTTACACCGACCGGGCCGCCTTCGACGCCCATCTGGCGTCCGAGCATTTCCTTGCGTTCGATCAGGCGGTTGCCCCGCTGTTGCGTGCCAAGTCCATCCGGACTTTCGCGGAGGTCCGTCCATGAACGATTGGGAGGTCTACAGCCTCAAATACGCGGACCGGAACGCGCGCACGCGGGCGGACAGCTTCATTTTCGATGACAATCACGATGCACCCCATGCGATGGACTACTTCATCTGGGTGCTGCGCCGCGGGGTTGAGGTGATCCTTGTCGACACTGGCTATGATGCCGAAGAGGGCCATGCGCGGGGGCGCCCGATCCGCATGGACCCTGTGGCCGCGCTGGAGCCCTTGGGTCTTGCACCGGACGACATAACTCAGGTCATCGTCACCCATCTGCACTATGACCATGCGGGCGGGTTGCACCTGTTCCCGAACGCCACACTGCACCTTCAAGCCGCTGAAATGGCGTTCGCGACCGGCCCTTGCATGTGCCACGACACCCTGCGCATGCCATTCACCGCCGAGCATATATGCGAAGCGGTGCGGCGCCTCTATTCAGGCCAAGTTACCTTCCACGATGGAGACGCGGAGATCGCGGATGGCGTGACCGTCCATTGCATCGGCGGCCATAGTCGCGGCTTGCAATGCGTGCGGGTGCGCACGCAAGCGGGCTGGCTGGTGCTGGCCTCGGACGCGGCGCATTTCTATGAAAATGTCTTTGCGCGGAAGCCTTTTCCAATCGTCGTGGATCTGCAAAACATGCTCGACGGGTTCGACACATTGCACAAGCTTACCTCCGCCCCCGGCTTGATCGTTCCGGGTCATGATCCACTGGTCCGGGCGCACTTTCCGCAGGCGATGGCGCCGCATATCCACCGGCTCGATCATGGGCCAAACACGGTGATCACCACATGAAGATCGGCGTTATTGCGGATGATTTTACTGGGGCGTCCGACATTGCGCTGACGCTGGCCGAGGCTGGAATGCGCGTGGCCCAGTTTATCGGCGTACCCGAAGGGCCCAGCGACCCAACGCTGGAGGCTGGGGTCGTTGCGTTGAAATCGCGAACCGCACCGGTGCAGGACGCCGTCGCGCAATCGTTGGCGGCCTGTTCCTGGCTCAAGGCCCAGGGCGCTACGCAATTCATCTTCAAGATATGCTCGACCTTCGACAGCACGCCGCAGGGAAATATTGGCCCGGTCCTCGATGCATTGGCCGACCATCTTGGCGCCGGGGCCGTTATGGTGTGCCCGGCTTTCCCGGAGAACGGACGCAGCGTTTACCAAGGCCATCTGTTTGTCGCGGACCGTTTGCTGAGCGAAAGTGGCATGCAGGATCACCCGCTGACCCCGATGACAGACCCGGACTTGCGCCGGGTTCTTGCCGCCCAATCGGGCCGCGCGGTGGGGCATATACCTGCCAAAACCGTGCTTGACGGGCCAGATGCCATCAGGCGCGCGCTGGATGTGCAGGCCCATTTGATTACCGATGCGATTGCCGACGAAGATCTGATCCAGATCGGCAGAGCGGCCAAGGGCGAAGCGTTGCTTTGCGGAGGATCCGGCATTGCCTTGGGATTGCCGGCCAACTTTGGAATTGCGCCGCGGACCCCGGACTGGCCGGGCATTGCGGGGCCGGGGGCTGTGTTCTCAGGCTCGTGCAGTGTGGCTACGCGCGGCCAAGTCGCTGCCTATTCGGCCTTGGCCCCCAGCTTTCAGATCGACGCGGCAAAGGCGGTGAACAGCGAATACAATGTCGCGGACCTGGTTGATTGGGTCATGGCACAGGATCGGGCGCCGCTGATCTACTCGTCCGCTGATCCGGACGTGGTGCGGGCGGCGCAAGCCGCCTTTGGGGCAGGTGTGGCTGCTGACGCGATCGAAGGCTTGTTCGCAGCACTCGCGCCTGCCCTTGTCAACGTCGGCATCCGCCGCTTGGTCGTGGCGGGGGGCGAAACCTCGGGCGCGGTCGTCTCGGGCCTTGGGGCCAAGGTTCTCAACATCGGGCCCCGCGCGGCGGCGGGTGTGCCGTTGGTTGAAAGCGATGGCACAGCGCTCGCGCTGAAATCAGGAAATTTCGGCGGCCCGGATTTCTTCGCCGAAGCACTTGCGATGATGGAAGTCGCAAACTGATCTAGTGGGGGCGCGGCATCTCGGTCGCGCCGATCTGGGCCAGGGTGATGCTGGTCTCAGCGGTCAGCACCGACCAAAGCTGCGCCAAACCCTCTTGCCCTCCAGCCGCAATTGCGAATTGCAGGATGCGCCCCAGAAAGGCGAAATTCGCGCCCTGCATATACGCCTTCACGACATCCTCTCCGCTGCGTAGGCCGGTGTCGAAAAACAGGGGGTAATCGGGGCCAACCACCTCGCGGATAGCGGGCAGAACAGAGATGGGAGCAGGGGCGCTTTCCAGTTGCCGCGCGCCGTGGCTTGAAACCTGAATGGCGTCAATGCCCTCGGCCTTCAGTTGTCCCGCATCCTCGGGGTCCAACACGCCTTTGACGACCAGATTGCCCGGCCATGCATCCCGCAATTGCTTGAGCGTATCCCAATCCGCCTTGGCTCGGCTGGCCTTGCGGTCAAAGCTGAAGCCCTCCATCCGGAAATTCGCCATATCGGGCTTGCCCGCCAGCAGCGAGGTGATGGACCACCGCGGATGCAGCGCAAAGTCGAGGAACTGCCAAGGGCCGATACGGAAGGGCATGGTGAAGCCGTGGCGCAACTCGCGGGGGCGACGGCCAACCTCTGGCACATCGACGGTCAGAATCAGCGTCTCGTAGCCTGCCGACTTTGCACGCTCGACTAGTTTGAACGTCTCTGTTCCGTCGCCCGAGAAGTAGAGCTGGAACCAGGCATGGCCTCGCGCTTCTTCTATAATATCTTCCAGCGGTGTGGAGGATACGGTGGACACACCCAGCGGCACCTCTTCGCGCGCCGCCAGGCGTGCCAGCATCATATCCGCGCCGGGACCTGACAGATTGCACATCCCCATGGGCGAGATGCCGAACGGGGCCTTTGTTGTCTTGCCAAACAAGGTGGATGACAAATCCCGCTGACTGACATCGCGCAGAATGCGGGGCCGCAGGTTGAGCGCGTCAAAGGCGGCTCGGTTGCGATCCGCCCCCGTTTCCGTCCCCGCTGCGCCGTCGATATAGTCGAACACCATCCAGGGCAGACGCCGCTTCGCAATGCGCCGCGCGTCCGCGCTGGAATGGATTGCCGAGTCCATGTTAGCTGGCCACGGCTTTCATGAAACGGTCGCGGATGATGACCGGGTCCATCGTGATGACTGGCATCTTGGCATTGCCGCTGTCGCATTTCACGATCATCACTGTGCCTTTGCCGCTATCGAGGGCGGCTTGCAGGGCCTCGCCGGTGTCCACATCCTGCACCTCGACCACGTTGTCACAGCCCGCCGCGCGGGCCATGCCCGCAAGATCGGTTTTGCGACCCGTATAGGTGGGCTGATCGCCTGTGGACCCGTAGGAGCCATTGTCGATGATCATCAGAATGTAGTTGTCCGGGCAATTGTTGCCGATGGTGGGCAGGGTGCCGAGGTTCGTCAGGACCGAGCCGTCGCCGTCGATCACGATAACCGGCTTGGGCTGTGCGATGGCCAGGCCAAGCCCGATCGACGAGGCCAGCCCCATCGTGCCGAGCATGTAGAAATTGGTCGGCTGATCGTCGATGGCGTGCAGTTCCTGCGACGGGATGCCGATATTGCAGACGACAAGCTGGTCACGCAGTATCGGGGCGATTTCTTTCAGGATTTCAGAACGGATCATTGGTCGCCATAGCCTCCCCAGAAAGAGGCATCCGTCAGGATCGCCACGGGTTTGTTTGCCATAAAGGTGTATTTCAGGATCTCGTCGAACTCATCCGCGTCCGATTCCTTGTGGAAATGGTAGGTCGGGATCAGCATCTGGTTCAGCAGGGCCTTTGTGTGCACGGCCATTTCCACCTGACAGGCAACCGGTTCGCGCAGCTCACCCCGGTACGAAATCAGGATCGGCAGCGGCATCCGGTAGTACTGCGTCAGCGTCGCAAGCGTGTTGATCGTCACACCAATGGCGGTGTTCTGCATAATGATGGCCGGGCGCTTGCCGCCCATCCACGCCCCAGCGCACAGGCCCATCCCCTCGTCTTCCTTGTTCGACGGGATGTGGAAGATCTCGGGCCGGGCTTCGACTTCGTCGATCACCCCGGCCAGCTGTTTGCACGGCACGGTGGTGATGAAGGACACGTCGTTGGCGACGAAATCGTCAACGAGCTTCTTGGAAATGTTCACTTGTTTCGATGCTCCTGATGGCCCAAGCGGCGGGCTGTTGCGGTAAGACGGCTTAGACGGTGTCGCGCAGGACGTGGACCGCGCAATGGGCGTGGCGCACGACCCGCGATGCTGTGGATCCCAGAAGGAAATCGACAAGCTCAGGGCGGTGGGAACCCATGATGATCAGATCGGCCCCTTCGGCCTTGGCTGCATCAATGATCGTGCGCCCCCCATGGCCCTTCACGGCGACACCCTTGGCATTGGGCACATCGGCCATGCGGTCAGCCATTTTTGCCTGTGCGGCCTCAAACGCGGCGTTTGAGATATCGGCGTCGATCCAGGCGTTCACAGTTCCCTGCGGTTCCTCAAAGACGTGGAGAGCCGTGATCTGGCCCCCGTCTGCCAAAAGACATTGCGCCAGTTTCAGCGCCTGCGGGCCATAGCCGTGGTCGAGGGCCATTGCGATCATGATATGCTTATACATGGTGGCGGTGTCTCCGTTCGGCGGTTGGGTTTACGCGTTGGGACGCAGGATGATTTTTGGGGCGGCCACGCGGCCTGCGCGAATGTCGGCAAAGGCGGCGGCTCCGTCAGACAGGGGGCGGTCTTCCGTCCAGTCCAGCGGACCGAGACGACCCTCAAAAAGGGCGGCCGCCGTGTCGCGGAAATCCTGCTTGGTATAAGTATAGGTGCCGATAAACGTGATCTCCTGCAACGTCATGCGCCGGATATCCAGGCCGCCTGCATCTGAGCCAAGCCCGACATGGGCGATCACACCCCCCGGTGATGCATGGGCAGAGGCAGCGGCGCGCGTCGCTTCGAACCCAACCGCATCAATAACGACGGGGTAGAGCGCATCCGCAGGGATCGCGTCGGCCACGGCCTCCGCGCATTGGTCTTGCAGGAAGTGTCGGCGGGTCTCGTTTGGCTCAACGATCAGCGTCTCACGGCACCCCATGGCGCGAAGGGCCAGGGCAGCGGCCAGACCTATGGCGCCGCCCCCGATCACAAGGGCGCGTTTCTCCATTGTTGGGTGCAGCGCCTCGAGCGCCAGGCGCGCCGCGTGCCAGCTGACAGCAAGCGGTTCGGCCAATGCGGCCTTTGCCAGCGACACGGTGTCCGGCACAGTCACCAGATTGTCTTCCGGCATAGCCACGAATTGCGCAAACGCCCCTTCGCGCGGAGGCATGGAGATGATCTGACGATCCGGACACAGGTTTTCGCGCCCGGCTCGGCTGGCGGCACTGTCGGGGTTGGTCACAAGCGGATTGATCGTCACACGCCGCCCGTCTTGCGGGCCGCCCACGATAACGCCAGCCGCTTCATGGCCAAGGATCAGGGGCGCGGGCCGTCGGGCGTCATGGCCAAGATAGGCATGCATGTCAGAGCCGCAGATGCCAACAGCCTCCACCCGGATCAGATGCTCCCCCGCGCCCGGGACGGCCATCTCGGTATCCCGGAACCCCAGGGTTTCAACACCATCGTAAATCAGGGCCTTCATTTCGCTGTGAACCCCCCGTCGACCATCAGAACCTGCCCTGTGACATAGGCGCTAGCCTCGGAGCACAGGAACAGAAGCGGGCCGTCTATGTCATCCAACGTGCCATTGCGCCCCATGCAGGTCTGCGCCGCATTCCGCGCTGCGCGTTCAGGGTCGGCAAAGACCGGGCCTGTCAATTCCGTGGGGAAAAAGCCCGGCCCGATGGCGTTGATGTTGATCCCAAATGCCGACCAGGCTTCGGCCATGGCACGGGTCAATTGGCCGATGCCTGCCTTTGACGCGCCATAGGCAAGCCCACCCGGGAACGCGCGCGTCGTCTGGAGCGACGCAAAATTCACCACGCGTCCCCAGCCCTTGTCTTTCATTGCCGGCACGAAGGCCTGCGTCAAAAAGAAAGGGGCTGCGAGGTTCAGGTTCAGGGTCAGATCCCATCCGTCCGGCGTGACCTCATCGGCAGCTTGGCGGGTGTTGACGCCCGCGGCGTGCACAATGATGTCCGGTGGTCCGAACGGGGCCGTCACGCTGGCCGCGATGTCGTTCAGCGCACTGCGATCCGAAAGATCGGCAGCCACCACGGCCGCTGGCGGGCCCGTCCGATCGGCCCAGTCTTGCAGGGCCT
Organism: uncultured Roseicyclus sp.; assembly: GCA_947489665.1. GTDB lineage: Bacteria > Pseudomonadota > Alphaproteobacteria > Rhodobacterales > Rhodobacteraceae > Gymnodinialimonas. The sequence continues at coordinate 830,871 of CANLEH010000001.1, forward strand.
CTTCCCGTCGCGCCACCGCAACAACCCGCGCCCCTGCGTCGGCCAACGCGCTGGCGGCCTGCTGCCCCAGCCCGGCGCTGGCGCCGGTCACACAAGCCACCCGGCCTGTCAGATCGAAGAGGCGCGAGGTGTCCGACATCAGCCGTCGGCGCTCAGATCAAAATTCTCGCCGGGGAAGTATTTCGCAAGGCGCACATCGGCCGCACGGGCATGGCCCTCCATCCCTTCCAGGCGCGAGATGCGCGCGGTCGCCTCGGCCACACCGCGCGAGCCTTCGCGCGTGGCTTGCTGCCAAGTGACAATCTTCATGTATTTGTGCACCGAAAGGCCGCCCGTGTAGGAGGCAGCGCCTGAGGTCGGCAAAACGTGGTTCGTCCCGGTTGCCTTGTCACCATAGGAGACCGTCGTTTCCTCGCCCACAAAGAGCGAGCCGTAACAGGTCAGGCGATTTTTCCACCAATCCAGTTCGTCGGCCTGCACTGTCAGATGCTCGGGCGCATATTCGTCGGAACAGGCGGCCATATCTTCACGGTCCTCGCAAATGATCACCTCGGCATAGTCACGCCATGCGGCTGTAGCATTTTCACGGTTCGTCTCGGGCAGATCGTCGATCAGGCCGGGGACCAGCGACATCACGTTCTCGGCCAGGTCGCGATCATTCGTGACCAGCCAAACCGGCGAGTTATAGCCATGCTCGGCCTGGCTCACCAAATCCGTGGCAACGATATGTGCGTCCGCCGTCTTGTCAGCGAGGATCAGGCTGTCGGTTGGTCCGGCGATCATGTCGATGCCAACACGCCCAAACAGGATGCGTTTGGCTTCGGCGACGAACTGGTTGCCCGGCCCGACAAGGATGTTGGCCTTGGGCAGTCCAAACAGGCCAAAGCTCATTGCGGCCACGCCCTGCACGCCGCCAAGGGCCATGATGGTGTCCGCGCCGCAGATATGGGCGGCATAGATGATGGCAGGGGCGACGCCCACACCAGGGCGAGGCGGTGAGGTGGCGACGATATGTTTGCATCCCGCGACCTTGGCGGTCGTCACCGTCATGATGGCGCTTGCGATATGACTGTAGCGGCCGCCGGGGACGTAACAGCCTGCCGTATCGACCGGGATCGCCTTTTGGCCAGCAATGAAGCCCGGTACGATCTCGACCTCCACATCGCTGAGCGTGCTTTTCTGCGCCTCGGCAAAGCGGCGCACATTGTCGTGTGCAAAGCGGATATCGGCCTTGAGCTTTTCAGGAACTTGCGCTGCCGCGGCCTCGATCTCTTCCGCAGTCAGAATGATGTTGCCATCATATTTGTCGAACTTGGCGGCATATTCCTTCGCCTTTGCGTCACCACCGGCCTCGATATCGGCGAGGATGGCCTGCACCGTCTCATGGACGTCCGAGGCATCCGACTTTGAGGTGAGTTGCGCTTTCTTCAAATATTCGCGGGTCATCGGCGGCGTTGTCCTATCGATCGAAAATCTGGGGCGGTGGCGCCGCGCGGGCTGCGAAACGGCGAATCTCTCAGGCTCATGTAAGCGCTTGCACACCCTTTATGCAAGCGCTTACATTTTCGACCTGCGTCGACCAATACAAGCCCTGTTTCATGGCGGTCAATTAAGTGGAGCGGCTTTCAAAGTTTGACCCGATTGGTGCTCGGAATGCCATGCAGCTGCTTTGCAGATACCCTGAAAATGCAACTTCTTCTTCTTGCTAAATCACGTCCCCGCGCCGAACGGCGGCCTCGACCTCGGCGATATCCTCAGACGACAGGCCATAGTCCCGGGCTGCCGCGTCTGCGCTGATATAGCCGCGCGCAAGATCCCGCATGATCGCGTCCCGCGACCGCTCCGCAGGGTCGCCGTAACCCGCGCCACCGGGGAAAGCCATTTGCACCCGCCGTCCATGTGGCACGAATTGCTTGCCCTTGCCCCGCATCGGCGTGCCGTCATCCTGCGCAATCGTGGTGCGCGCGCCGTCCGCGCCGCCCCGCCGCCCCCGGGCCGGGTGCTGGCCTCGGTCGAACATGGCCTGAATGTCAAACTCATGCCCTCCTCGTGCGCCGACTTCCATATATTGGCCCAAACCGCCGCGTGTCTTGCCGGCGCCGCCGCTGTCGGGTCGCAATTCCTTGCGCCAGATGATCACTGGCCCCGCATGTTCCGTGGCCTCAATCGGCATGGTCATGACGCCCGAAGGGAAGGCCGTCGCATTCATCCCGTCCAGATCGGGCCGCGCCCCGGATCCGCCGGAGTTGAACGTCAACACTTCCGAGCGTCGGGCATCCGCCGGGGCAGGGGCGTCGGTGCGGGGCCGCAGCGACACCTGGAAGTTGCACAGACATCCCGCCCCCTCCGCGGGCACCAAACCCGGCACGATCTTGTCGAATGCGTCAAAAACCGCATCCGGTACGAAATGGCCCACGATATGGCGCAGGGCCACGGGCGCGGGGTGCAACGCATTCACGATGGTGCCTTCGGGCGCAGTCACTTCAAACGGCGCCAACGACGCCGCATTGTTGGGGATCTCCGGCGCAATGGCGACCTTCAGCGCGTAGCAGGCATAGGCTTTGGTGTAGACCATCGGGCAATTGATGCCCTTCTTGTCGACGCCACTGGTGCCTGTGAAATCCGTAACGATCCGGTCCTCTTCGACACGGACCGTTACCTTCAAGGTAATGGGAGTGTCGAACCCGTCCATGGTCATCGACCCGTCGGCCGTGACACGCGGCAGGGCATTGATCGCCTCTAGCGTTGCGCGGCGCGAATTCTCGAGGATGAAGGCGGCAATCCCGTCTAGGTCCGCCAACCCAAACTCATCCATCATGTCCATCAATCTGCGGTGGCCAATCTCATTGCAGGTCGCCAACGCATAGATGTCGCCAATCAGCTGATCCGGCTCGCGCACATTGCCCCGGATGATGCGCGTGAGGGTTTCGTCCACCACGCCCTTTTCAGCGAATTTCATGATCGGGATATACAGTCCCTCTTCATAAACGCTTTGGGCATCCGCCCCAAAACCGCGCCCGCCTATGTCGACGATATGGGCCGTGCAGGCGAAAAAGCCGACAAGCATGCCCTTGTGGAACGATGGCGTGACCATCGTGATGTCATGCAAATGGCCAGTGCCTTCCCACGGATCGTTGGTGATGTAGACGTCGCCCTCAAACATGCTCTCGCGTCCAATCCGGCGGATGAAATGCGCCACGGCATCGGCCATGGCATTCACATGGCCCGGCGTGCCTGTCACCGCCTGGGCGAGCATCTGACCCTCGCGATCATAAACCCCGGCGGACAGGTCGCCTGCCTCGCGGACGGAGGTCGAAAAGGCCGTGCGCACAAGCGCTTGCGCCTGTTCTTCAACAACTGAGATCAGACGATTCCACATGATCTGATAGGCGACATTGGACTGGGTCATGCGGCACCTCCGGCATGGGCGGGTTTCGTCATCACGTCGATACAGCCATCACTGTTGCACATTGCATCGCGGCTGCTGGGGACGATGATGGTGGTCTCATCCTCGACGATGACAGCCGGCCCCTGTGCGATCTGGCCCGTGTGAAAGCCCTCGCGCCCTACAACCTGGGCATCGGTGAAGGCCGCCTTGGCCGGATCAAACAGACGGCGCGTACCGCTATTCTCAGCAGCGCCAGTCACATTTGTCTGCTGTAGCGGATCCGGCGCAATCGGTGGCGTTGTGGCATTCACGGCCCAAACCGTGATCTCGATGTCCATACCTTTCACGGTCCGCGCGAAAAGCTTGGTATATTCTTCTTCAAACCGCTGTTTGAACGTCTCGGCATCCGGGTCCATCGCCTGCGCCTCGGTCAACGGGATGGGGATCTCCCAACCCTGCCCGGAATAGCGCATGTACACCTTGAACTCCGACAAGATGGGGCTTTCGGCATCGCAGCTTCGTACAAAGCCCGTCGCTTCCTGCTGCAACTCAGCCAGCAACAGCCGGATCACTTCCGCATCGAAATCCGCCAGCCGCATGTAGACGGAGCGGTTGGCCTCAAAACTGAAGGGCGCCCGCAGGAAGCCGATGGCGCTGCCGACACCGGCGCCGGGCGGTACAAGGCATCGGGCGATCCCTAGCTTTTCACACAGCCGCCCCGCGTGCAGCGGGGCCGCACCGCCAAACGCGATCATCGTGTATTCGCTTAGGTCTTCCCCATTTTCGACAGCGTGGACCCGTGCCGCATTGGCCATATTCTCATCCACAACCTCGGCCACGCCGAAGGCCGCTTCCTCCGCATCCATGCCTAAAACGTCTGCGAGGACGCCCGTCAGGGCAGAGGAGGAGGCATCCGGCGAGAGCCGAATCGACCCGCCTGCGAAGTTCTCGGGGTCCAGCTTGCCCAGAACCAGATCGGCGTCCGTGACCGCAGGCCGGTCGCCCCCGCGCCCGTAGCAAGCTGGCCCCGGCTCGGAGCCTGCGCTTTCAGGGCCCACCCGGATCTGACGCATCGCATCCACATGGGCCAGCGACCCACCGCCCGCACCAATCTCCACCATATCGATCACGGGGATCGAAATGGGCATCCCCGACCCCTTCTTGAAGCGATAGGTCCGCGCCACTTCAAAGACGCGCGAAGTCTTCGGCGTTTGATCTTTGATCAGGCAGATCTTCGCCGTCGTCCCGCCCATGTCGAAGCTTAAGACCTTATCCAAACCATGCCGTGCCGCGATATGCGCCGCGAATACGGCCCCGCCGGCAGGCCCGGACTCCACCAATCGAACAGGAAACTCCGCCGCATCCGCGATCGAGATGATCCCGCCGCCCGAATGCATCAGGAACACCTGACACTCGGCCCCCTCGGCGTGCAAACGATCCTCCAAACGGCCCAGATAGGACGCCATCAGCGGCTTGATATAGGCGTTGGCCACCACAGTGTTGAACCGCTCATACTCGCGCATCTGCGGCGAGACTTCGGATGAAATTGAGACGGAAACATCCGGCAAACGCTCTGCCAGAACCTCCCGCACCAATTGCTCATGGGTTGGGTTGAGGTACGAATGGATTAGCCCCACTGCGACGCTTTCAAAGCCGCCCTCCGCAATCCGGTCGACCACTGCCTCGACGGCCTCACGCTGCAGGTCAATCAAGACGGCGCCGGTCGCATCCACACGGCCAGGCACCGTAAAGCGGCGTTCGCGCGGCAATAGCGGCTCAGGCAGGGTTAGGTTCAGATCATATTGCTCAAACCGCGACTCGGTGCGCATTTCGATCACATCGCGGAAGCCTTCGGTCGTTATGAGTGCCGTCTTGGCCCCGCGCCGCTCGATCAGCGCGTTTGTGGCCAGGGTCGTTCCATGGATGATCTGTCCAATCTCGCCCGGCGTAACCCCGGCCTTCCCGCAGACCTGCTTCATCCCGTTGATGATCGCGTCCTCGGGCGCGGCATAGGTTGTCAGAACCTTGGTCGAATGCAGCCCCGTGGCCGTTTCCAGAACCACGTCCGTGAACGTCCCGCCGATATCAACGCCAAGCCGGTTTGCGATCTTTGCCATGAAGGGCCCCAGTGCTTTCTCGAATATTTCGGTTAAAGCGCAAAACGGCATGAGCGCAAAATTCATTTTTTGCGCCGAGATGATAAAGAAAATCTATTCTAAGTCGGCCGCGGCCTGATCTGCCGCCATTCGCGCCGCCTTTTCGACAAACCCGGCCGAGGTCCCTGCATCAAATAGCGCTGCGAACTGCAGGCTATCGGGAACCCATACACCCTCCAGTGCGACCATGCCCGCCAGCCCGGCTGATAGCCGCTTTGGCAGCAACGCGATCCCCATCCCGTCTGCCGCCATTTGCAGGGTCGAGGTCAGACTACTCGAATGCGTGACGCGGGCGGGGTCAAACCCGCCGGCTGTCAGGTGCGCGCGCAACGCCTGGCTTGCACCCGTCGACTTGCCATGGGTCAGTATGCCAACATCGAAGATGTCCCGCAGATCGGGGTTCGGTCCCAAACCTCTCACAAGGTCGGCGGCCCCGACCCAGCCATAGGCGTAATCTGCCAGGGCAACTCTGTCCGTCGACCCTCCTCGAAAAGGGCCATTGGCAAGGATCAGATCCAATTGCCCCTCATTCAGCATCCGCTCCAGTTCAGAGGAAAGATCGACCGTCAGCTCAACACGCACAGCAGGATAGGCGGCTTTGAGCACCCGCAGGAAGTCGTGCAGCCAAGTCGCCGCGATCAACTCCCCCACACCCAGACGTAGCCTATCTTCTACAAGATCATGGCGACCCGCCGTCTCCAACAGCCGCTCACCCGCGCGCAATACATCACGGGCCACTGCTAGAACCTCTCGCCCCGGCTCTGTGAACCGAACCGAGCCCGCATCACGGTGCATCAGCTTCAAGCCAAGCGCGTCTTCGAGCGCCGAGATGCGCACCGATACATTGGGTTGGGTTGTGCCAAGCATGTCGGCAGCCTTGCGAAAGGTGCCGGTGTCCGCCACCTGCACAAGGGCTTCAAGCTGCTTGAACGTTATACGATTTTTTATCATCGAACAGGCTTAGGATCACTCAATCGAATGATCAAGCCTGCCCGACAGACCCTATGCCCCTGCGATCTGCTTGGCTTTCTCCACCAAAACCTCTGCCTGCCGGATGGAGGCATAGTCAATCAACCGACCGTCAAGGCTGACGGCCCCTTTGCCAGCCGCCTCAGCCTCGGCCATGGCTTCCAGAATGCGGTGGGCCTTGGTGATTTCCGCTTCAGACGGGCTCATCACTTCATTTGCCAGTGCGATCTGGCTGGGGTGGATTGCCCACTTCCCTTCACAGCCCAAAACGGCGGCGCGATGGGCCGCGGCCTTGTAACCATCCGGGTCCTGAAAATCGCCGAACGGGCCATCAATCGGCCGCAGGCCATTGGCCCGTGCCGCAACAACCATACGCGCAAGGGCGTAGTGCCACATATCGCCCCAATGGGTTTCGCGCACGCCGTCCATGTCGTCTGTCAGGACCGAATAGGACGGGTTCACGCCGCCGATATTCGTCGTCCGCGCACGCGTGTATGCGGCGTAGTCCGCGACGCCGAAATGCAGGCTCTCATTCCGTTTTGACGCGCCTGCAATCTCGGTGATGTTCTGCATCCCCAACGCCGTCTCAATGATATGTTCAAACCCGATGCGATCCTTCAGGCCGACCGCGTCTTCAATCTGTGTCACCATCATGTCCACGGCATAGACGTCCGCCGCGGTGCCGACCTTCGGGATCATGATCAGGTCCAGCCGCTCTCCTGCCTGTTCCACCACGTCCACCACGTCGCGATACATGTAATGCGTGTCGAGCCCGTTGATTCGAACCGACATGGTCTTGGTGTTCCAATCGATCTCGTTCAGCGCCTTGATGATGTTCTTCCGGGCCTGTGCCTTCTCGTCTGGGGCAACCGCGTCTTCGAGATCGAGGAAGATCACATCTACATCTGATTGTGCCGCTTTTTCAAACATTTGCGGCTGGCTGCCGGGTACGGCAAGCTCAGAGCGGTTCAGGCGGGCAGGGGCCTGTTCAATGGGGTGGAAGGACATGGGATGCCGCCTTTCGTGTGCGTAACAAAGTTGCGGCAGAAGGGGTGATGGCGAACAAAAAGGTCAAGACCTATCTGGGTCTACTTTTGTATACCGTCTTGCCCGCGCTCCAATGCAAGGCGCGAAGAATAGTAGAACGCAATCGCCTGCGCGCGGTTCTTGACCGCCAGTTTGTCATACAGGTTCGACAGGTGAAATTTCACCGTGTTGGTCGAGATCCCCAGTTTCACCGACAGCTCCCGATTGGTTAGCCCCTCCGACAGCGCCTCCAGCATCGCGCGTTCCTTCCGCGACAGGCTCTGGATCGGGTCCGCCTGCAGTTGACGGATATCTACAAACGGAAACACCATCTTTCCCTCCGCCACGTCGACGCAGATATCCAGCAGCTTCTCGGCGGAGGAGGAGCGTGGCGCATAGCCCGCGGCCCCCGCGGCCATCGCTAGCCGTGGCAGGTCACCAGTATCCTCGGCATACACAACAATCCTCGGCGCGTTCGCCTGGTCCCGCAAAACTTCTATAAGTTTGGCGCCGCCCAATGCGGGAAGCGACCAGTCGATCACTCCGATCTGCACCGGGACCCGCATCACGGTGCCCAAAAATCCTTCCGCCGTGGCCGCCGTCGCCACTAGTGAGAATCGCGGATCGCGGTCGACCAATTCGGATAGGGCCGACAGGACCAGCGGATTGCTATCGGCCAGCATGATGTCGATCGGAGGCTTAACCATCTGTTACTGTTCCTAAAATCAGAAAAAACCACCCGTTTAGGTAGGAGGATTTTCGGTATACATCGGCATATTTACCAATCTGGGTAGTTAATTGCCCACCCATATTTCTACCCAAAAGCAGGTATTCCGTCCGTTGTCCAGTTTTCCCTGCGCCATATGTTCGCTCTCAACGACCAACATGACTGCAAGGCCAAGCGCCGCACTGGATGGAGAGACCATGACCGACGCTACCATTTTCCCGCAGCTGGAAATCCCTGAAACCATCGCCGCAGGTCCCGGACCGGGCAACACCGATGGCCGCGTGCTGGCGCGGTTCGCCGGTGCGGGCCTTGCGGATCACATGCACGGCGACGTCCTGCGCGGCATGGTCGAGTGTAAGCAGATGCTGCGCGCCGTCATGGGCACTGAAAACGTGCACACGTATGGCGTTGCGGGCACCGGATGGTCCGGCCTCGATGTGATGTTCAGCGCGGTGCAGCCCGGCGACAAGGTGGTGATGTTCGTCAATGGCACGTTCTCGGGTATCGACGGCCTGACCGTCCGCATGCGCGCGGCCACGGCTGAGGAACTCGCCGCCAACCCGATGGATCCGCGGCCTGCCTCCGTCACCATCATCAACGTGCCCCACGGCCAATCCGTCACCGGTGAGATTGTCGAAGCCGCCCTCGCCGAGCACAAACCGAAATGGGCTGCCATGGCGCATTGGGAAACGGGCTCAGGCCGCGTGAACGACATCCAAGGTTTTTCCGAAGCTTGCGAACGCCACGGGGCGATGGGCCTGGTTGATGCCGTCTCCTCCCTCGGCGTCGAAGACTTCCGTATCGACGATTTCCCCGGCGTCCACGGTTGGGCCTCCTGCCCGCAAAAGGGCATCTGCTGTCTGCCGCTGACCTACGCGCCCGTCAGCTTCACCGATCGCTACATTGCCGAGCTGCTCAAGACCGGCACCCGCACCTTCGCTCATCACCCCATCCTCGAAGCCCGCCATTGGGGCATCATCGACGGTAAAGATGTGGAGGAGGGCACCTATCATCGCACCCATTCTGCCTATGCAGTCTCTGCCTTCCACGAGGCGCTTCGCATCCTGCTGCAAGAGGGCGTCGCACGTCGGGCACGGGATTACACATTCCACGAAGCGGCATTGAAAGCCGCCGTGACCGCGATGGGCTGTGAAGTGACCTCGAACATGACCTCGCTCGTCGTGCTTAACCTGCCGCCCGCCATGGCAGGCCGCGAAATGGAGCTTGTCCAGCACTGCCGTGCGCAGAACTTCGGCATCTGGCCAACGCTCAGCGAGCCTGTTCAAGTTCGCATCGGCATCCTCAATCTTCTGCAAGAACACGTCATCCGCGACATCGTCACCCGCTTCGGCCAGGCGATCCGCGATCTGGGCGGCAGCTACGACGATCAAGCCGTCGCGTATGCTCTCGACAGCCATTACGGCCAAGCCATCGCAGCGGAGTAAGCCCCATGGATATCCACGAATATCAAGCCAAAGAACTGCTCGCGAATTTTGGAGTGGCGGTGCCAGATGGTGCGCTCGCTTACAGCCCCGAACAGGCCGCTTACCGTGCCCGCGAACTCGGGGGTGAGCGTTGGGTCGTTAAAAGCCAGATCCACGCCGGTGGGCGTGGCAAGGCCGGCGGTGTTAAGGTCTGTGACAGCGACGTGGAAATCCATGATGCGGCTGACGCGATGTTCGGCCAAAAGCTCGTCACGCACCAAACCGGCCCCGAGGGCAAGGGCGTCTACCGGGTTTACGTTGAAGCCGCCGTGCCGATTGATCGCGAGATCTACCTCGGCTTTGTCCTCGACCGCACCAGCCAGCGTGTCATGATCGTGGCCTCGGGTGAGGGCGGGATGGAGATCGAAGATATCTCCGCTGAAAAGCCCGACTCTATCGTGCGCGCCACGGTGGAGCCCGCCGTAGGCCTGCGCGAATTCCAGTGCCGTCAGATGGCCTTCAAACTGGGTATCGAAGCCGGTCAGGTGCAGCAATTCACCCGCACGCTGCAAGGTTGCTACCGCGCCTTCACAGAACTCGACGCGACGATGGTTGAGATAAACCCGCTCGTCATCACCTCCGACAACCGCGTCATCGCACTCGACGCGAAGATGACTTTCGATGACAACGCGCTCTTCCGCCACCCACACGTGGCCGAGCTCCGTGACAAAAGCCAGGAAGACCCTCGCGAAAGCCGCGCGGCTGATCGGGGCCTCAGCTATGTGGGCCTCGACGGCAATATCGGATGCATCGTGAATGGCGCAGGCCTTGCGATGGCGACGATGGACACGATCAAACTGGCGGGCGGCGAGCCCGCGAACTTCCTCGACATCGGAGGCGGCGCCACGCCCGAACGCGTGGCCAAGGCCTTCCGCCTCGTCCTGTCGGACAAGAACGTGCAGGCGATCCTTGTGAACATCTTCGCGGGCATCAACCGCTGCGATTGGGTCGCCGAAGGTGTGGTGCAAGCCATGCAGGAGGTCGGCGTTGAGGTGCCGGTCATCGTGCGCCTGGCCGGAACCAATGTGGAGGAGGGGCAAAAGATCCTCGCCCGATCTGGTCTGCCGATCATCCGTGCCGCCACCCTCAATGAGGCCGCCGAACGGGCCGTGGGGGCTTGGAGAAACGACCTCTCTCAAGGGGTTGTCGTCCGCGAACCGGGCGCAAATGCAAAAATCTTGAGGGCCGTATCATGAGCATTCTTCTCGATGAGACCACCAAAGTCATCGTGCAGGGCATCACCGGCAAAATGGCGCGCTTCCACACCAAGGAAATGATCGACTACGGCACCAATGTCGTGGGCGGTGTCGTGCCCGGCAAAGGCGGCGAGACCTGTGAAGGCGTGCCCGTTTTCGACACGGTCGAAGATGCCGTTGCGGCCACCGGTGCGGAAGCCAGCCTCGTCTTCGTCCCGCCCCCCTTTGCCGCCGACAGCATCATGGAAGCGGCCGATGCGGGCATCCGCTATTGCGTCTGCATCACCGACGGCATTCCCGCGCAGGACATGATCCGCGTGAAGCGCTACATGTATCGCTACCCCAAGGATCGTCGCATGGTCCTGACCGGCCCGAATTGCGCCGGCACGATCAGCCCGGGCAAGGCCATGTTGGGCATCATGCCCGGCCACATCTACCTGAAAGGGAATGTGGGCATCGTGGGCCGCTCCGGCACGCTGGGATATGAAGCCGCGGCACAGCTTAAGGAACTCGGGCTTGGTGTTTCCACCTCAGTCGGAATTGGTGGTGATCCAATCAACGGCTCATCCTTCCGAGACATCCTTGAACGGTTCGAGGCCGACCCGGACACTCACGTTGTCGCCATGATCGGTGAGATCGGCGGCCCGCAAGAGGCTGAGGCAGCGGAGTACATCCAGAACCACATGACCAAGCCGGTCGTGGCCTATGTCGCGGGGCTGACCGCCCCGAAGGGCCGCACAATGGGCCATGCGGGTGCCATCATATCGGCCTTCGGCGAAAGTGCGTCGGAAAAGGTGGAAATCCTCTCCGCCGCCGGTGTCACCGTGGCCGAAAGCCCTTCGATCATCGGGGCCACCATCGCAGGCGTCCTCACGCCCGAGGCCGCCTGAGATGGGGCCGGTCGACCGCACCATCGACCTGATCCTGCGGCTCGCGCGCCGCAGGGTCTGCGCGCTGCCGGGCAGCAAGATCCCGGGCCTCACCGCGCCGGAACTGGCGGGCCAGACCATCGGCATTGTCGGGTTTGGGAAGGTCGGGCAGGCCGTCGCCCGCCGCGCGCGGTTCGAATTGGGGATGGAGGTTGTGATCCATACCCGCAGCCGGGTCGCGCCTGTCACACTTGCCCGTCTGGGCGCGCGTCAGGTGAACCGGATGGAGGATTTGCTGGAGGTCGCGGACGTTGTCACCCTTCACTGCAACTCCAGCGCCGGAAACCGGCACATCATCGACGCCCCGCAGATGGACCGGATGAAGGAAGAGGCTGTCTTGGTGAACACCGCCTGCGCCCGTTTGGTCGATCAGACCGCGCTGGCGCAATCGCTGATGTTTGACATGATTGGCGGTGCCGCGATGGATCACTTCGATGGCGCGCGCATTGACCCTGTTTTGGCCCATTGCGAGGGCCTTTTGCGAACCAAAGCCTCCACGCGCCCGGCGCTCACGCTGGTCGCCTAGTCGTCGCCCTTCGCGGCAGCGGCAGCGCCGCCTTTGCCAAGCGCCACCGTGCCAAATGGCCCGCCATGGACCATCTGCGCCAGGTCGGTCGGGTCGCCTGCACCTTCCGCGGCCAAAATCTCCGCTGCGAATTGCTCCGCATTGTCTTTCGGGCGATATCCGAGGAAAGACGCCTTGGAATTGTCCACCGGCGCGCGGTCATTGTCCGAGACACCGTAAATCACTGCAAAGCCGGTCGTCGGCGTATCAATCGCCCGCTCCACCAGATGCACCAGATCCCCGTCACTCAGCCACGTGCCCAAGGCGCGGGCGTTTTTCACCGGCGCACAGCTCAAAATCCGCAGATGCACGGATTCCAGCCCACGCTTTTCCCAATACATCCGGCCAAGATCCTCGGTGAAGCACTTGGCCAGGCCATAGAAGGTGTCGGGCCGGTGCTCCGCATCAATCCCGATGAACGACGCACGTGGATGCATCCCCACCGCATGGATGGACGATGCATAAACAATTCGCCGCCCCCCCGCCTTCTGCGCGCTTTCCCACACATTGTAGGAGCCCACGAAGTTCGGCCCCAGCAATTGCTCAAACGGGCCTTCATCCACGATGGCCCCGAAATGGCACACCATTTCGACCCCATCCATTAGGCCCGCAATCGCGGCGTAATCCGCCAGATCGGCCTTCACATAAGTCTCGTTCGGGGCCAGCCCGTCGATGCCGTCCACAATGTCCGAGGTCACCAGCTCTTCACACATCGCTGCCAGCGCCGGTCTCAGGATCATGCCGCAGCGTCCCGCCGCTCCCGTCAAAACGATCTTCTTCAACATCTGTCTTACGCCTTTCAGATTACGGCAGTCTCAAGGATCGGATCGTTCTTCACGATCCGCTCATAGGCAAACGGGCTCAGATCGAGCGATTGGTACGCGCCGTGGATCAACCACTCCGCCGTGCCACGCCCCATGGCCGGGCTTTGCTGTAACCCGTGGCCGGAAAACCCGTTCAGGAAGATGAAGTTCGGCACGTCAGGATGCGGCCCAAGAATTGCATTGTGGTCGAGCGTGTTCACGGCGTAATGCCCCGCCCATTCCGCCTGCACCTTCACAGCCTCAAACGCGGGGATCCGTGTGGCCAAAACCGGCCAGACATGATTTTCCCACAGGCTGTAATCCATGGCGAAATCACCGAAATCCACCGCCGGGTCCACATCCGCATGCCCCCCGGCCTGATACGTGCCGCCGCCATTCTCGCGGCAATGCACGCCGGACGGGTCAATCGTCAGCGGCAGGTCACGATCCAGTGGGTTTTCCGCCTTGAACACCCAGGAAAAGCGTTTGCGCGGCTCCACCGGCACCTTGATGCCCGCCATCGCCGCCGTCCGCGCGGCCCGGGGGCCGGACGCATTCACCACTTGCCCGCAGGAGATCACCGCGCCAGAGGCCAAGGTCACCGACTCGACCCCGCGGGCGGACCGCGCCATCTCGACCACCTCGCCGGAAACATACTCCACGCCCCGTTCGCGCGCTTGCCGTTTCCACCATTCAAACACGGCCGCGCCGTCCCAATAGCCCTCGTTCACCGTGTTGATGGAGCCAAGTACGATATCATCCACATTGTAAAACGGATACCGCGCCACGATCTCGTCCGCCGACAGCAATTCGGTCGCAGCACCAGCTGCGTGCTGTACCTTGATGTTCTGGCGCAAGACGTTCGCGAAATCTTCTGTATCCGCCAGGTAAAGATACCCGAATGACCGTACCGACAGCTCTGGCACGCGGTCATCTCCGCCCATCCGCTCCCGGATATTGTTGACGAAATCAGCGGCAAACTGGCTGATCCGAACGTTCAACTCGGTTGAGAATTGCTGCCGCATACAGCTATTCGTGTGCGCCGTGGAACACTTCTCGTAGGATGGATCCCGCTCCACCACCAAAACGCTGCCGTCAAAGCCCAACTCGGTCAGCCACCACGCGGTGGACGATCCCATGATGGCTCCCCCCACGATCACCACATCGTAAGCACTCCGCGACGGCACGGTATCAAATGTCGGACTTACCATATCTCTCCCCACTCAGGTCTTGCGCCCGGTTTTTCGCACGCTGTCTCAGCCAGCGCCCAATGGCAAGCTCTGTGGATCAAGACAGTCCGTTTTCGTCCTTTACCGCCTCCATCGACACATGGGTCGAGGTCGCGGCCACATGGGGCAGGCGGCTGATCACTTCGCCCAAGACGCGACGGTAATCATTGATGTCGGTGGATCGGACCTTCAGCAAATAATCGAACGCGCCCGCGATCATGTGGCACTGCTCGATCTCCGGCACCCCGCGGGCCGCCTCGTTGAAGGCCTGCAATGCCGCCTCCCGCGTATCCTCCAGTTTCACTTCAACAAACGCCACATGCGCCAGCCCTAGCCGTGCGGGGTCCAGCACCGCCCGAAACCCTTGAATATACCCCTCTTCCTGCAACCGTTTCATGCGCGTCTGGCAGGGGGTTTTCGACAGCCCCACCCGGTTTGCAAGCTCGGTCACTGGGATCCGCCCATCCGAGGCCAACACCGCAAGAATCCGCAAATCGGCCGCGTCTAATCGACTATCAGAATTAGGTTTCAGGCGCATTCAGAACGTCCTCGAATTAAAATTCAGACAAATAGTACACCACACTCACCTCAAACAGGCAATCAGACTTTCTCAGGTATGCTATAATGCGGATGTCGCATTCAGGAGTGTGCCCCCATGTCCGACCTCTCAGCGTTCCGCCAGCCCATCCGTGCCGCCTATCTTGAACCGCAGGATACGGCCCTTGCCCGCCTTGCCGCCGCGCACCCGATTCCGCACGCAACGCGGCAGGCCGCCTCCGCCCGCGCCGCGCGTATGGTGGCTGACATCCGGGCCGAGGATCGCGGCGGGTTGATGGAGGTCTTCCTGGCTGAATACGGCCTCTCCTCCGCCGAGGGCCTGGCCCTCATGCGTCTTGCCGAAGCGCTCTTGCGTGTGCCCGACGACGCGACTGTCGATGCGCTGATCGAAGACAAGATTGTGCCTGCCGAATGGTCGGCCCATCGCGGCCATTCCAAGTCCACGCTCGTCAACGCCTCGACCCTTGCCCTGATGCTCACCGGGCGCGTCCTCTCCGACGAAGACGGGCAGGGGATCGCTGGCACCCTGAAGGGGGCTGTCAAACGTTTGGGAGAGCCGGTCATCCGCGCTGCCACCCGCCGCGCGATGAAGGAAATGGGCAACCAGTTCGTCCTGGGTGAAACCATCGCGGAGGCCGTCAAACGCGGATCTGACATGGCCGCGAAGGGCTACACCTACAGCTACGACATGCTCGGTGAAGCGGCGGTCACGGCGGGTGAGGCGGAGGCCTTCCGCAAGGCCTATGCCGACGCTATCGCGCACCTCGCCAAGCACGCCCACAGCGCGGATATCCGCGATAACCCGGGCATCTCGGTCAAACTCTCCGCGCTCCATCCCCGGTATGAGACAGCCAAGCGCGACCGCATCATGGCTGAGCTTGTGCCAACTGTCCTCACCCTCGCGCAGCAAGCCAAGGCCGCCCAAATGGGCTTCAACATCGACGCGGAAGAGGCTGACCGCCTCGATCTCTCCCTCGACGTGATCGAAGCGGTTCTGTCCGATGACAGTCTCAAGGGATGGGACGGCTTCGGCGTTGTCGTGCAGGCCTATGGTAAGCGCGCGGCCCCGGTCATCGACTGGCTCTACGCGCTAGCCGAAACTCACGACCGCCGCATCATGGTCCGCCTCGTGAAAGGCGCCTATTGGGATACCGAGATCAAACGCGCCCAGGTCGCGGGCCTGCCCGGTTTCCCGGTTTTCACTGACAAAGCGGCCACCGACGTCAGCTACCTCTCCTGCGCCCGCCAACTCCTCGACAAGACCGACCGTCTCTACCCGCAATTCGCCACCCACAACGCCCATACAGTCGCCGCCGTTCTCGAAATGGCAGAGGACCCCAGCCTCTTCGAATTTCAGCGCCTGCACGGCATGGGTGAGGCGCTTCATGAACAGGTCCGGCGCGGGAACATGACCCGCTGCCGCATCTATGCCCCAGTCGGTGCGCATCGCGATCTGCTTGCCTATCTTGTGCGTCGCCTGCTGGAAAACGGGGCAAATTCCTCCTTCGTGCACCAGATCATGGACGAAGACGTGCCCCCTGCAGAAGTTGCCGCCGACCCGTTCGAAACCCTCGCTGCCGCCAGCGCCGACGTCACAAAGCCGCGCAATCTCTTTGCCCCGGAACGCCCCAATTCGAAGGGCTTCGACATCACTGATCCCGCCGCACTGGCGGAAATCACCAAGGCCCGTGAGACCTTTGCCGAAGCCCAATGGCAGGCGGGCACCGGCACCGGCCCGACCCTCGACATCACCAACCCCGCCGACCCGTCCGACATCGTAGGTCAGGTGCGGCTTTCCACCCGCGAAGATGCCTCTGCAGCCATCGCCCAAGCAGCAACATGGGATGCCCCAAACCGCGCAGACATCCTCAACCAGGCCGCCGACCTTTATGAGGCCCACGCCGCCGAACTCTTCGCGATCCTTGCCCGCGAAGCCGGCAAAACCCTCCTCGATGCCGAAGCCGAACTGCGAGAGGCCGTGGATTTCCTCCGCTACTACGCCGCCCGCATCGCGGACCTCACCGACCCAGCCTTAGGCCGTGTCACATGCATCTCCCCATGGAACTTCCCGCTGGCCATCTTCACCGGCCAGATCGCGGCAGCCCTTGCCGCCGGTAACGCTGTACTCGCCAAACCCGCCGAAACCACCCCCCTTATCGCCGCCCGCGCCGTCGACCTTCTCCACGAGGCTGGCGTCCCGCAAACGGCCCTGCAACTCCTCCCCGGCGAAGGGGCTGAGGTTGGCGCGGCACTCACCTCCGACCCGTGCATCGACGGCGTGGCCTTCACCGGCTCCACCGCCACCGCGCAAACGATCAACCGTTCAATGGCCGAAAAACTTGCGCCGTCCGCCCCGCTCATCGCTGAAACCGGCGGCCTGAATGCCATGATCGTCGACAGCACAGCCCTGCCGGAACAAGCCGTGAAGGATGTCGTCCAATCCGCCTTCCAATCGGCTGGTCAGCGTTGCTCCGCCTTGCGTTGCCTCTACGTGCAAGAGGATATCGCCGACACGTTCCTGACGGCGCTAACCAGTGCGATGGATCAGCTTCAGCTCGGCCACCCGTGGGAGATCTCAACCGACATCGGTCCGGTCATCGATGCAGCCGCCAAAGCCAAAATCGACGCACATATCGAAACCGCCCGCGCCGACGATCGCCTGATCAAGCACCTCGAAGCGCCGGGGCAGGGCACCTTCGTGGCCCCCGCCGCAATCCGAGTCACATCAATCAACAATCTTGTAGAAGAAATCTTCGGCCCCGTGCTGCACATCGCGACCTTCAAGGCCCGCGACCTCGACCGCGTCGTCGACCAGATCAACGCCACTGGCTATGGCCTGACCTTCGGCATCCACTCCCGCATCGACGACCGCATCGCCGACATCACCTCCCGGATCGAGGCCGGGAACCTCTACGTTAACCGCAACCAGATCGGTGCCATCGTCGGCTCCCAGCCCTTTGGCGGTCAGGGCCTGTCCGGGACCGGCCCCAAGGCGGGCGGCCCGCATTACGTCGCGCGCTTTACGAAACCACAGCAAGGCAGTGGCACCCCCGGCACCCCCTCCAAAGCCGAGGACGCCGCCCATGACCTCCGTGTCGCCGTCCCCGCCGATCGTACGCTCACCGAAACCCTGCTCCCCGGCCCGACTGGGGAAACCAACCGCCTCACCACGCATCCAAGGGGCCGCGTCCTCTGTCTCGGCCCCGGTCTCGACGCCGCCCGCGCACAGGCTAAGGCCGCCACGCAAACCGGTAACGCCCCCGTCCTCGCGCCCGACCTCCCGCCGGAGGCGCTCGCAACCCTGCCACCTTTTGATGCCGTGATCTTCTGGGGCGCAGATGTACGCCCCTACCGTCAGGCCCTCGCCGCCCTCGATGGCCCGATCCTGCCGCTGATCACCGAGGCTGACCCAACCCCGCGCCTGATCATCGAACGCCACACCTGCATCGATACGACAGCCGCAGGTGGCAATGCCGCGCTATTGGCGTCTGTCGCCTGAGAACCACGCGATGGCGGCATCGGCAGCGTCCGAATGCCCCACCGCATCCATCACCAACGTCCCCTCCAGGACGGTCAGCAAGGCGCGCGCAGTGTCTTCGTCCTCGCCTTCGGGCAATCGCTTCAGTACCCATTCGGTGAAACCTGCAATGATCAATCCGCCGGTGCGCCCATAGGCGAGCTCCCCTCGCGCTGACGCGGCAACGATGTCCAACCAAACCCGCGCATAGCCTGCCGCCATCGGCGACCGCATCACACCGACAACCGAATGCAACAACGCGCCCGGGCTCTCAAATCGCGCTTCGGGCAAGGCTGCATCCAGGCCTTGCGTGAACCCCATCGCCAAGGTCTCCAGCAGTGCGCCGATCACGCCATCCTTGTCGCCGAAATGGTAAATCAGCATCCGGTCGGACGTGCCCGCCGCCTTCGCCAGCGGCCGCAGCGAGGCCGTCGTCAGCCCATGTTCCACCACATGAGCCGCCATCGCCGCCAACCACTTTTCTCTCTTCGCTTTGATTTCGCTCATTTCTTTTCTGTTGTAGCGGTCGCTACAAAATCATAGTGTAGCAAGTGCTACACAAATTCAACCAAGGCGAGTCCCATGACCCTCTTCCAACTTCTCCCCGCTATCGCCTACGCCGCCTGTCTGTTCGTCGTGTTCCGCCACGCGCTGTCCCCTGCGGACACCAGCCCCGGAAACTGGCGCTGGCCCGCCGCCCTCAGCGCGATCTTTCTGGCCTTCACTCTCTATCAAATCGCGACCGACGGCATACTGATGTTCTGGACCAATCACAGCGTCAACGCCACTGGCAACCAGGTCTGGTTTGATCTGCTGATGTCGGTTTCCATGGCCTTTATTCTGCTCCTATCCCGGGCGCGGGCGCTGAACATGGCTATCATCCCTTGGGCGATCTTCGTGGCCAGCACGGCCTCCATCGGGCTCTTTGCCATGTGGGCGCGGGTCCTGTATCTGGAGGAAAAGCAAAGCTTCGCTCAACCCGCCTAAGATGCTCACTGCTCCATCGCGGCGTCCCAAGCCTCCAGAAAGCTTTCACGGTTCAGGCGGTCGAGGTACACCATCAGGGCCGGTCCCAAACGGATCGGCCCGAAGGTTGAGGCGGCAACTTCGCCACGCGCCTGCAAAGGCGGCAGGACCGGCGCAGGCCCGTTGCCCATCCCCTCGCTCAAAAGCGCATCCAGCATCAGACCCGCAGCGCCAACCCGCTCCGCTGTGGCGGGGATCAGCGCGGTGCGCAGCATGACATTCGCAAAATCCTCCAACGGCAGGATCGCAAGCCCCTCATCCAAGCCCAATCGCCCCTCGGCATAAGAGCCAAGCACGTTGTACGCCAACGCCAATTCGCCAGAGGCGACATCATCGATCATCTGCGACGAGCAACAATAAAGCCGCGCGTCCAGCCGCCCCATCACCTCCGTCAGGCGCCAATAGGCATCGGTGGAACGCGCCTCCTGCGTGGCAAACAGATAGCCAAGGCCACTGGCGCGCAGATCATAGGTGCCAACCCCACCGGCAAACCGGTCGGGGTGATCGCGCAGCAGCGTGACCAGATCGGCGCGCGTGCGGGGCAGGGCAAGCCCCTCAAACCGCTCCGCATTGATCACGATGACGGCAGGTTCTGCCGTGAACGCGAACAGCTGGTCATTCCATCGCGCCCAATCGGGCAAAGCCTGCGTCACCGCGCTGGAATAGCTCTGCGCAAAGCCATCATTGGCCAACGCGAATTGCAGGTCCATGGCTGAGGACAACGCCAGATCAAACACCGCCCCGCCCCGGATCGCGCGGTGCAACTCGGCGGATGAGACGGCCACATAATCAATGCCAAGGTCCGGGTTTGCGCTTTGGAACCGCAAAAGGAAGGGCTCGAACACATCCAGATCAGCGGTTGAGATCACGCGCAGCATGTCCGCGCCTGTGCCGGGATAGGTGCGGCGATCCTCAATCTCGAAATCCTGCGCCCCCACCGCCGACGCGGCGAGGAGGGACGCCAACAGCGGCCCGAGGAGGGGCGCGAAAAACCGCCTCATGCGGCGGGCAAGATCAGCGACACACATGCACCCGCTCCCTCCTCATTGCTGGTCAGGTCGAGGCGTCCGCCATGGGCGCGCAGCACTTCGTCGGCGATGGTCAGCCCAAGGCCGGACCCAACCACACCCTCCACCTGATCGCCCCGCCGGAACCGTTCGGTCAATTGCGTGGCCGATGCTTGCCCAAAGCCCGGGCCCTGATCGCGCACCATCACTTGCGCTTCGCCGCCGCCATTGCGGACAGACAGGGTCACGACCGTCTCAGCCGGTGAGTATTTGATGGCATTATCCAACACATTGCGCAGCGCGTTCTGGATCAGGATCTCATCCCCCTCCGCATGGGCCGGGGCCATATCCAGTGCAATATCGATATCCTTCATCTGCGCCGTTGGCCGCAGCGCTTCGGCCACATCCCCCACCAGCGCAGGCAGGTCGAGCCGCTCACGGGTCAGATCATCCGCACGGAACGAGACCATGGCATGGTCCAGCAATTGCGAGGCCGAGCGGGAGCTTTCGTCGACTGCCCGGATCACCCGGCGCAGCGTCTGTTTCTGGCTCTCTTCCTCCACCGAATGCAGGGCAATCTCCGCCTGCGCGCGCACGACCGCCAAAGGGGTGCGCACCCGATGCGCGGCCTCGGCGATGAAATCTTCTGACCGGCGCAGCGATCCGCCAAGGCGTTCCATCAACCGGTTCAAGGCGCGGACCAGCGGCATCAATTCCGGCGGCCCCTGCCGTCTGAGCGGGCGCAAATCCGACGGCCCTCGCGTCGCCAGATGCTGCGCCATCGTGTTCAGCGGGCGGAGCGAGGCGCGCACCGCAAACGCCGCGATCCCCACCGCCAGCACAAACACCATGCCCGACAGGACAGCCGCCTGCCGCGACAGTCCCGCCGCAATTGTCTGCACCCCGTCGCGTGTCTGCGCCAGCGTGACCGTGACAGGCACCGCCGCCCCGTCGCGCTGGATGATCCGTTGCAGGCTGACCGCCCGTACCGTCACGTCGCGGTAGGGCAGGGTCGCAAAGCGCGCCTCGCCTGATGTCGCTTCCGGCCCCTCCAGATCACCATATCCCGTCAGCACCTCGTCGCCCACCGCCACACGGTAGAACACCCGGTCCTCGCTCAGCGCGCCCAACATCGAGAACGCCGAATAGGGCAGCTCCAGCCGGATCTCGCCCCCTTCGGAGCGGAGCGTTTCCGCAATCGATGTGGCCGAGGCCGCGAGGATATTGTCCTGCGTCCGCCCCGCCGCCTCACGGGCAAACGACGTCACCATGTACCAGCTGACCAGCGCCAGGATCGCAACCATTGCCGCCAGAAACAGCGTCAGCCGCCGGGCGATCGACCAGCGTTCCGAGACTCCGCCGCTCATGTATCCATCCGGTAACCAAGTCCACGCACCGTCTCGATCCGCACGCCAACCCCGTCCAGCTTCTTGCGCAACCGGCCCACGTAAACCTCGATGGCATTTTCCGTCACATCCGCCTCCAGGCTGAAGAGGCGGTCCAGCAATTGCCCCTTGGACAGGATCTGCCCCTGCGCGCGGGCGAATACCTCCAACAGGCGCAATTCTCGGTTGCGCAGGTCCAGCACCTGGCCGCCATGCCGCAACGTGCCGGCCATGGGGTCGAATACCGCTTCGCCCAAGGTAATCTCGTTCTTCGCGGCCCCGCCGCGACGGCGCAGAACGGCCCGACACCGCGCCTCCAGCTCACTGAAATCAAAGGGCTTCGTGATGTAGTCGTCAGCACCTTGGTCCAGTGCGCCCACCCGGTCGCTGATCTGGCTGCGTGCGGTCAGCACAATCACCGGCGTCTCCAGATGATCGCGATGGTGGCTCAGGAATTCGCGCCCATCCCCATCGGGCAGCATCACGTCCAGCAGGATCAGGTCGTAATCGGCCACGGCCAGACAATCCTCCGCCGCGCCAAGCGTGCCGGCATGGTCCACGGCATGGCCATCCAGCCCCAGCCGCTGCACCACCGCCTCGGCCAGTTCCGCATTGTCTTCGACCAATAGAAACCGCATCCGGCCCTCCCTCACGCGCGAGAGTGCCGTTGCCATTCATCCGACGCAACTGTCCAGATGTCAGACCAGCCCGGCCATGGCCGCAAAGGGATCGTGGTCCGGGTCATCGTTCCAGATATATTCGCAACCCTCGGCCATCTCATCGGCCGCTGCGCGCCCGAACAAATCCGCCGCGGCCGCCAGCGCCATGTCCATGCCCGCCGATACACCGGATGAGGTGAAGAATTTCCCATCCTGCACCCAGCGGGCCTGTTTCACCCACTCCACATTGGGGGCCAGATGCACCGTGTCGTTGAAGTCGAGCTTGTTTGTCGTCGCGCGCTTGCCGTCCAACACACCCGCCATGCCAAGCACAATGGTGCCCGTGCAAACCGCCATCACGCGCTCCGCCTTGGCCGAGGTTTCTGCAATCCACCCCAGAAAATCCGCGTCCTTCGCCGCGTCCAGGGCCGAGTCACCACCCGGCACAAAGAGAAGCTCATAATCGCTGCTCTCGGCCAGCGTCCGGTCCGGCACGATCCGCTGCCCATGGCGGCTTGGCACCGGATCAAGCGTCATCGCAACAGTCACAACCTCAATCTCGTCCCGGAACCCGCCGAGCATCTCGATCGGCCCGAAATAGTCGAGGGTCTGGAACCCCGGAAACACAAGCGCTGCCATTCTGCGCATATCAGGCCCCTTTTTTGGATGAATGCCCTCGCCCGGATCAACCGGCCGACCGCGCCAATTGGCCCTGCGATCCGTCAGACCGCAGCGGCAGGCGCAGCGAAAAGATCGCGCCCTTGCCGGGGCCGTCGCTGGCCGCCGTCACGTCGCCGCCATGGGCCCGCGCGATCTGCCGCACATTGCTCAGTCCAAGGCCCGTGGCACTTTCACCACCGGTCGGCTTGGCCGACAGGATCTGAAACGCCCCGAACGCGTAGCTCAGATCGCTCTGCGTCATGCCCTGTCCCTGGTCCTGCACATGGACAGTGACCGCCCCATGGCCGACCTCGACGCGAGCTGTGATCTCGGTGGCGGGCGGCGAATATTTCACCGCATTGCCGATCAGGTTGTCGATGGCCTCCAGGCACAGCGTTTCATCCAGCAGCGCCATGACAGGGCCATCCGCCTCCAGCCGTATCGCGATGTCCTTGCGCGCTGCATCCTCAGCGTTGTTGCTGACCGCCTGACGCACCAGCGAGGTTGCGTCGGTCTCACGCGGGCGGATCGCAATCCGCGCGCTCTCGCTCCGGCACCGGGCCAGCGTGGCATCAATGATCCCTGAAAGCCGGTCAGCATTCGCCATGATCTTCTCGAACTCCACTTCGGCTTTTTCGGCGTCAAACCGGCCGTTGCCAAGCCGCGCCTGCATCAACTCGACCTTTGCGACAATCGCGGCCAACGGGTTGCGAATGTCATGCGCCACCATGCCCATCACCGAGGTCTTGAACTGATTGGCTTCGTGCAGGGCCTGATTGCGCAATTCCATCGACTCGTTGAGCGATTGCAGACGGTCAATCAACTGTTCACGCTCGGCGATCAGCGTCTTGTGCCGCATCTCGGCCTCTATCCGTGCGCCAAAGATCTTTACGATGTCCGTGGCCATCTGCGGCATGACAATCGGCGATTCCGAGAAGACGGCAAAGTTGCCGACAACCCGATTTTCATGGTCGCGAATGGGGACGCCCACATAGCCTTCCCAGCCGCTTTCGCGCGGGAATTGTTGGGCCAAAGCCCGCGGAACCGTGAACGTCTCGCCGCGGTAGACACAATGGCAGGGCGTGCCTTGAAGGTTGTAGGCTATGCCCGCCTTCGGCATGCCATCCTTCAGCGCATAGGTTGCTTCTGCACGGGTGGCGGGGTTGCCATTCCCGACGGTCACCAGAACCATCCGGGCATCCATGGCACGGCGCAGGGCAAAGACGACACGTTCCAGAAACGCCGTCCCGATCTCCCCGCCAACTTCGTTGGCAAGCGCCGAAAGCGGGGCCGCGCTCAGTGCCTCAACGTCGCTCAAGACCACTCCTCCATTTGGGGCACCGGACTTGGAAAAGCTACGCCATTCGATCCTTTGAAGTCCAGCGTCACCGCCCGGCGTCCGTGCACCGGCACACACATGCCTGCGCCTTTCCCGATCCGTCCTGTAAGCTAGAGCGCCGGGTTCACCTGTCCATGTCAGGCTTCTGTCAGCTTCACATGCAACGAATCCCCCAAGGACGGTGGAGGACCGTCCAACTATGGGAGGAAAACCAAATGAAATTCACACGTCGCGTCATGATGACGGCGGCCGCCGCTATGGTGGCATTTTCCGGTGCAGCGCAAGCTGACGGGCACCAGGTGCTTGAAGAGCTGCACTTTCTGATCCCGGGCGGCGCTGGCGGCGGCTGGGATGGCACCGCACGCGGCACCGGTGAGGCGCTGACAGGCGCTGGCATCGTTGGCACCGCGTCCTACGAGAACATGTCCGGTGGCGGCGGCGGTGTGGCCATCGCCCACCTGATCGAGAATGCCGACAGCATGGGCAACACGATGATGGTGAACTCCACCCCCATCGTCATCCGTTCGCTGACGGGTGTGTTCCCGCAAAGCTTCCGTGACCTGACGCTCGTCGCCGGCACCATCGGTGACTACGCCGCCCTCGTCGTTGGCGCAGACAGCGAAATCCAGGACATGGCAGGCCTTGTGGCGGCCTATGAAGCGGATGCGGGCGCCTTCGCCATCGGCGGCGGCTCCGTGCCCGGCGGCATGGACCACCTTGTCGCTGCCATGGCCATGCAGGCCGCAGATCAGGACCCGACCGGGTTCAGCTATGTCGCCTATGATGCAGGCGGGGCCGCAATGGCAGCCCTTCTCTCGGGTGAGATCCAAGCGCTTTCCACCGGCTTCTCGGAAGCCGTGGCACTGGCTCAGCAGGGCGAAGTCCGCATCATCGGTGTGACCGCAGCGGATCGTGTCGACACCTTCGCCGACGCGCCTACGATGATGGAGCAGGGCCTCGACGTGGAATTCGTCAACTGGCGCGGCTTCTTCGCCGCACCCGGTCTGGATGATGCAACCGTCGAAAGCATGCGCGCCGCCATCGCTGCGATGTACGACACCCCCGAATGGGAAGAGGTTCGTGCCCGCAACGGTTGGGTGAACATCCACAACCCCGGTGCCGATTTTGAGGCCTTCCTCGAAGCGCAGGAACAGCAGATCGGTGATCTGATGCGCACTCTAGGGTTCCTGTAAATCCATTATGGCGCGCGGGGCTCACTCGCGCGCCACGACCCGGGCTGAAGCCCGGCCTACATCACGTCGTGGACCGGGCCTTGGCCCGGGACCACCAAAACACTTCAAACACCGGAAGGGAGGCCCCCAATGGCGCTCGATCGCTGGATCGCGCTGGTCTTCGTGGCACTCTGCGTGCTCTACGGCTATGCCGCGTTCTTCACCATGGACCACCTGTTGCCGCCCTTCATGCAGCGCAACCCGGTCTGGCCCTCCACCTTCCCCAAAATCCTGTCGATCTGCGGCGTGATCGTCGGCCTCGTCGTGCTGCTCGGCATTGAAAAGCAGAGCACCGAGAAAGAGCCTTCGGCCACCGACATCAACTACCGCAATCTCGGCCAGTATCACATCGGTCAGGCGCTCGCCCTTCTGGGGCTGATGGTCGCCTACGCGCTATGCTTGCGTCCGCTTGGCTTCATCGCCTCAACGATCCTGTTTCTCAGCCTTGGCGCTACGGTTCTGGGGGAGCGTAAGTTCCACTACCTCATCCCCATTGCGGCCCTGGCGACCTTCTTCGTGTGGTATCTGGTGCAAGAGGTGCTCGGCATCTTCCTGCGGCCCTGGCCCACATTTCTTGTGAATTGAGGGAGGTTCGTCATGCTTGAAGGTCTCATGATCGGCCTGTCCACGGCCATCAACCCGTTCAACCTGATGATGGTCGTCTTCGGATGCATCATCGGCACATTCATCGGCATGCTGCCCGGCCTCGGGCCGATGTCCATCATCGCCATCATGATCCCCGTGGCGATCACGCTTGGCGATCCCACCGCCGCGCTGATCCTGCTGGCGGGCGTCTATTACGGGGCCATCTTCGGTGGCTCCACCTCCTCGATCCTGCTGAACGCGCCGGGGGTCGCGGGCACGGTGGCCACCAGCTTCGATGGCTATCCGATGGCGCAAAAGGGCATGGCGGGCAAAGCGCTCACCATCGCGGCCGTCTCCTCCTTCGCGGGCGGCACAATCGGTGCGATCCTCCTGATGGTCTTCGCCCCGATGCTCTCGTCGGTGGCGCTCCTCTTCCACTCCGCCGAATACTTCGCGCTGATGGTCGTCGGTCTCTCGGCCATTGCGGCCTTCGCGGGCACGGGTCAGGTCGGCAAGGCGCTGATGATGACGCTTCTGGGCCTGATCATGGCGACCGTCGGCGAAGGTGCGCAATTCAACATGCCCCGCTTCACCATGGGTCTGATGGACCTGCAATCGGGCTTCTCCTTCATCACACTCGCCATGGCGATGTTCGCCCTGCCAGAAGCGATTTTCCTCGTGATGAACCCGGCCCGCTCGGCCCAAGGCTCTGACGGCGCGTCGGGCGGCAAGATCACCAACCTGCGCTTCAGCCGCGAGGAAGGGCGCAAGATGATCCCCGTCATTGGCCGGCAATCGGTGCAAGGCTTCTTCATCGGCGTCCTGCCGGGGGCAGGGGCCACCATCGCCTCGTTCCTCGGCTATGCAGTCGAACGCAACATCGCCCCCAAGGGCGAGCAGGAGGAGTTCGGCAAAGGCTCCATCAAGGGCCTCGCAGCGCCCGAAACCGCCAACAACGCCGCCTGCACCGGCTCGTTCGTGCCGCTCCTGACGTTGGGCATTCCCGGCTCAGGCACCACCGCAATCCTTCTGGGCGCCCTCATTGCGCTTAACGTCACACCCGGCCCCCGCCTGATGACGGATGAGCCGCAGGTGTTCTGGGCCGTCATCATCTCGATGTATATCGGCAACCTGGTTCTCCTGATCCTGAACCTGCCGCTGATCCCCTATATCGCCAAGATCCTCGCAATCCCGCGCAACTACCTGATCCCGTTCATTTTGTTCTTCACCCTGATGGGGGCCTATATCGGGCAGAACAATTCGACAGAGCTTTTGATCCTCGTGGGCTTTGGCGTGGTGGCCACGATCCTACGCTTTGCGGACTATCCGCTGGCACCGCTTCTGATCGGCTTCATCCTCGGCACGATGCTTGAGGATAACCTGTCGCGCTCCATGCAGCTGGCGCAGGGCTTTGGGTTCATCTTCGACCGCCCCATGGCACTGGGTTTGCTGATCCTGGCTGCGGTGCTGGTGCTTCTGCCAAGCTACCGCGCGCGGCGGGCGGCCAAGCGGGCCGAAGGCGTGGCCGATGGGGATTGACGAAAGGTTGGCGACGGGCGCCAGCCCTTCATGAACATATCGCTCGTGTCCGGGCGAAGCGGCCCGCCCGGTGGGCACCACCGGGCAGCCCCCGACCGCCCCCCCGGGCGGGGGCTTCACCCCCACCCGCGGCCGGGGGCCGCCCTCACCACGTTGTGCCATGACCAGCCCTCTCGCCGATATCCGCGTCCTCGACCTCACCAATGTCCTGGCTGGCCCCTTTGCCTGCCACCAACTGGCCCATCTGGGGGCAGAGGTCATCAAGGTCGAAACCCCAGGTCGGGGCGATCTGGCCCGCAACCTCGGGGCTTCCCCCGACCTCAGCGCGCAGGGCATGGGCATCTCCTTCCTCGCCCAAAACGCGGGCAAGAAATCCATCACACTCAACCTCAAACATCCCTCGGGCAAAGAGGCCCTCAAACGCCTTGTGAAAACTGCTGATGTCCTTGTCGAAAACTTCCGCCCCGGTGTGATGGCCCGCCTCGACCTCAGCTACGACGCTCTGCGCGAAACCAACCCTGCTCTGATCTACTGCGCCATCTCCGGCTTTGGTCAGGACGGCCCCATGGCCGCGCAACCCGCCTACGATCAGATCATCCAAGGCGCATCCGGAGTCATGTCCATCACCGGCCACGACACGCCCACGCGCGTTGGCTATCCGCTGTCGGACACGATCGGCGGCCTCACCGCCGCCATGGCCATCACCGCCGCCCTAAACGCCAATCCGCGCGGCACTTTCATCGACGTCTCCATGTTGGAGGCGACGCTCGCCACCATGGGCTGGGTCGTCTCAAACCACCTGATTGGCGGCGCAACACCCCAGGCCCACGGCAACGAAAACCCAACATCCGCCCCCTCTGGCACGTTCCAGGCGCTCGACGCGCCCCTCAACATCGCGGCCAACAAGGATGAACAGTGGCAGGCGCTCGCGTCCCTCCTCGGTCGGTCCGACCTCTTGGCAGATGCCCGCTTTGCAACGCGCGAAGACCGCAAGGCCAACCGCCACGCCCTGCTGGCCGAACTGGAAACGGTGCTGACCAGCCAAACCGCCGCCCATTGGGTCGCGGCCTTGAACGCAAAAGGCATCCCTGCTGGCCCCGTCCTGACTGTCCCGCAAATCCTGTCCCACCCGCAAATCGCTGATAGGGGTCTTGTCGCCAGTTTTGACCCGCCGAGTCTCGACCAAAGCATCGACGTCGTAACCACCGGCTTCCGCATGGACGACACGCGGCCGTCCGTGGCAACCCCGCCGCCCGCCCTCGGCGAACACACACACGACATCCTGCGCGATCTGGGCTACGCAGAGGCGGACATCCAAAGGATGACCGAGGAGGGCGCGATATGAGCGATGTGTCAGATTGGTGGCGCACCAAGATCATCGACATGGAACCGGGCCGGATCGACCTGCGCGGCACGCCCGTTCAAGACCATATCGGCAATCGCAGCTTTGCCGAAATGATCTGGCTGATGGTCATGGGCGAAGAAATCAAGGGCCCGCGCGCGGCGCTCTTCGAGGCGGCGCTTGTCGCTGCCGTCGACCACGGCCCGCAAGCCCCCTCCATCGCCGCCGCCCGCATGGCCACCACCTGCGGTGTCGGCCTCAACAACGCCATGGCCACTGGCCTCAACATGCTGGGTGACGTGCATGGCGGGGCAGGGGAACAGGCCGTGACGCTCTACCATCATGTCGAGCGGGCAGGCCCGGAAAACATCGCCTCCACCCTCGGCACATGGCGCGCGCAGAACGGGCCGTACCTTCCGGGCTTTGGGCATCGCTTTCACAAACCGACCGACCCGCGCGCTCCGCGCCTGCTGCAATTGGTCGATGAATGCGCTGAGACAGGCTCCGTCCCCGGGGCCTACGCCATGATCGGCCGCGCGATCGAGGCGCATCTGGCAGAGGAAAAGGGCCGACCCGTGCCGATGAACATCGACGGGGCCACGGCGGTGATTTTTGCGGAACTGGGCTGCCCCGCCCCACTCGCGCGCGGCTTCTTCTGCCTGTCGCGCTCGGTTGGAATCCTTGCCCATGCCTGGGAGCAGTCTGAGCAGGGCGGGCGCAACAAGGGCCCGACCCCGCCGGGCTATCGCTGGACATTTGACGGGTAAAGGGGGGGCGCTGCCCCCCGTCCTTCGGACTCCCCCCGAGGCATTTTTGAAACAAGGAAGACATGTGCGGGCGCGCTAGACACCACCGCCGTGCCTGCTACCTTCCGCGCAACTTTTATTGGCGGAGGCTCACATGGCGAAACTGGCATTCCTTGGACTTGGCGTTATGGGCTACCCAATGGCCGCGCATCTTTTGGGCGCGGGGCATTCCGTGACGGTCTACAACCGCACGGCTGAGAAGGCCGCCAAATGGGCGTCCGAGATCGGCGGATCGCACGCCGCCACCCCGCGCGAGGCTGCGGAGGGCGCCGATTTCGTGATGGCCTGCGTCGGCAATGACGATGATTTGCGGAGCGTCGTTCTGGGCGATGACGGCGCACTTGCTGGCATGAAGGAGGGCGCGATCTTTGTCGATCACACCACCGTCTCGGCGATCGTCACCAAGGAACTCGCTGCATTTGCGTCCGATCAAGGCGTGGGCTGGGTCGACGCACCCGTTTCAGGCGGGCAGGCAGGCGCCGAAAACGGCCAACTCGCCATCATGTGCGGCGGCGACGCCGCGCATTTTGAGGCAGCAAAGCCCGTCATCGCCGCCTATTCCAAGGCAAGCGTGCATTTCGGGCCTGTCGGATCCGGCCAGTTGGTCAAGATGATCAACCAGGTCTGCATCGCGGGCGCCATCCAATCCGTGTCGGAAGGGCTCTACATGGCGATGAAAGCCGGCCTCGACGCCAAGCAGGTGGCCGACCTGGTGTCACAGGGCGCCGGCGGGTCCTGGCAGCTGGCCAACCGCGCGGGCACCATGGTCGACAATGAATTCAACCACGGCTTTGCGGTGGATTGGATGCGCAAGGACCTCGGCATTGCTTTGGCGCAGGGCAAGGATATGGGCCTGTCGCTGCCCGTGACCGCCATGGTCGACCAGTTTTACGCCGAAGTGCAGCAGCTCGGCGGCGGGCGGTGGGACACCTCCAGCCTGATCCAACGCTTCCGCAAAATGAATGACGAGATCTGAGCGCGTGCCCGATTTCTCAATCGCCAGCTTCAACGTGAAAAACCTGATTGGACCGGATCAGGAATACTACCGCTTCCAGTCCTACACGCCCGAGGAATATGCCTGGAAGGAAGATTGGCTCGCTGACCAACTCCTGACCATGGACGCCGATATCATCGGCTTTCAGGAGATTTTCGAGGAAGCCCCCCTGCAAGCCGTCATCGCGGAGACCTCGCGCCGCGCGCGGGAGTTGAACGCGGCCACCATCCCTGACCGCTCCAAGCGCTATCACCGCAAGGCAATCTTCCGGAAGCTCGCCGTCGCGCCCTACGATGACGCAACGCTCGCCTTCGCCGCCAACGCCGCCGACACAGGCGCGCCGGGCCAACGCCGACCCGGCGTCGCGATCCTGTCGCGTACCGGCTTTGCCGAGCCGCCCCAGATCATTCAGGACCTTCCCGGCCCGCTCGACATCCCCTTCGCCCCCCTGCGCGGGTTCGAGAACGACGAGGCCGGCTTCTTCCGCCTCCGTCGCCTGTCGCGCCCAATTCTAAAGGCGCGCATCCCCGTGGGCGACACGGTCCTAACCGTTTTCAACTGCCACCTGAAATCCAAACTGGGCGAGCAGATCACACCCGAAGGCGCGACCTTTCCCCCCGCCAATGACCTCACCAACTACGACCCCACTGGCCGCGCCTTGGGCAGCCTGCGCGCAGGCTTGCGCCGCATGGCCGAGGCCTGGGTGCTGCGCCGCGCCATCGTGGATGAACTGACTCAAGGCCACCCTGTCATGGTGCTCGGCGATTTCAACGACAGCGAGCACGCCGTTTCCTCCGAGATCATCACCGGCGAGGCGCCCTTCAAGAACTACCAATGGATGCTCCGCCACGACGCCCAGACCCCGCGCGACCGTTACTCCGAGGAAGAACACATCCAGATCACTGACGATATCGAGGCCGTCCGCCTGCATTCCGCCGAAAGCCTCTTCGCCCGGAAATCCCGCCGCGACATGGTCTACACCTCGGCCTTTGGTGGCGTGTACGAGAGCATCGACCAGATCTTCCTCAGCCGCCACTTCCTGCCCGAGAACCCGGATCGGATCGGCGAGATGGATTATTTCAGCGTGCTGAATGACCACCTCACCGACGGCTCCCACCCCGAAGCGCCCTACAACAAGCTCGCCTCCGACCACGGCCAGATCATTGCGCATATGCGGATGTGGGGGTGAGGGGCTGATCGAGGTCCGCTTTGCGGGACGAAGCTGCCCTTGGCTGTTAACCCCCCAATGGCCGCATTTTTCAGGACGCAACTTCGAGGAATAGTGCGTCGCGCGGGACGCGGTCGATCACTACAATTGCGCCACAGCAAGTTGACCGAGCATGAAAGCTGACTTCCAACGCACCTAGGCGGCTGGAACAGCAACGGGCGCCTCTTTCGCGCCGGTCATGAAGGCGACGGCATCCGACATCGTGTAGTCCTTTGGGTCCACAACGCACAGTCTTCTTCCAAGGCGATGCACGTGGATGCGGTCAGCAACTTCGAAAACGTGGGGCATATTGTGGCTGATCAGGATGATGGGAATGCCGCGCGATCGGACGTCGAGGATGAGCTCCAGAACCTTTCGCGATTCCTTGACCCCAAGGGCCGCAGTGGGTTCGTCGAGGATGATAACCTTCGAGCCAAATGCAGCCGCCCGTGCCACGGCTACGCCTTGCCGTTGTCCGCCAGACAATGTCTCGACCGCCTGGTTGATGTTTTGGATCGTCATCAAGCCCAGCTCGTTCAGCTTTTCTCGTGCCTTGGTTTCCATCGCCGCCTTGTCCAATTGCTTGAGGATCGTGCCGCGCCAACCCGGTTTGCGGATTTCGCGTCCCATGAACATATTGTCTGCAATCGATAGTGCGGGGCTCACAGCCAACGTCTGATACACTG
Source organism: uncultured Roseicyclus sp. (assembly GCA_947489665.1). GTDB lineage: Bacteria > Pseudomonadota > Alphaproteobacteria > Rhodobacterales > Rhodobacteraceae > Gymnodinialimonas. The sequence goes on from CANLEH010000001.1 coordinate 863,885, forward strand.
TCTCGATCCCGGCATGGCGCGCGTCGTTCGGTGAGGCGAAGTTCACGCGCTTGCCCTCCAACTCGACCTCCCCCTGGTCGGGCACAACCGCCCCGGACAGCGCCTTGATCAGAGTGGACTTGCCCGCCCCGTTGTCGCCGATCACGGCCAGGATTTCCCCAGGGTAAAGATCGAAGTCGCAGTTATCGAGGGCAACCACCTTGCCGTAGCGTTTGGTCAGGTTTCTGCCTTTAAGAATAGGTTCCATCACGCGGCCACCTTTCTGATCCATTGGTCGATACCGACCGCCAAAATGATAAGCGTGCCGATCAACATGAACGTCCATTGCGGGTTCACGCCTGCCATTCCCAGGCCAAGCATGAAGACACCCACGATGAGGGCACCAAAGAAGGCGCCCCAGATCGACCCTCGCCCGCCAAATAGGGATATTCCGCCGATCACCACGGCTGTGATCGACTCGATATTGCCTTCGATCCCGGTCGACGCACTGGGCGAGACCGAGGCGAACCGCCCGATCAATGACCATCCGGCAATTGCGGCAATGAATCCGGCCAGCATGTAGACCGACATCAGCGTGCGCTTGACGTTGACACCTGCCAATTCTGCAGCTTCCGGATCATCGCCAACGGCATAGACGTGGCGGCCCCAAGCGGTTGATCGAAGCATATACGCCAAGATGAAGGTCAGAATGATCAGTGTAAGCACGCCATAGGTGATCTTCGTCTGCCAGATCAGATCGAGCAGAAATTGGTCCGTATCGTTGGGTCGCATCCGCTCGTAAGTGTTACCCCGCAAGCTATCGATCCAGAGCACCAACTGTTCGTTGGGCTTAAGCCCCAGCCATTGCAGCATCGGCGCATCCTCGCGGATATCTCGGGCGCGGATCGTCTCGTTGCGGGAATAAATGTAGTTGGCGGCCAGTACGATCTGCCACACGCCAAGTGTCGCGATAAAGGGCGGGATCTTTATCCGGGTAACCAGCCAGCCCGATAAAGCTCCGATCGCCGCGCCGGCTGCAAGCCCGCAGGCCACGGCGACGGCGGGCGGAATACCATAGCGAAACGTGAATTGCCCCATGATGACAGAACAGAATACAGCGATTGCGCCCACTGACAGATCAATGCCAGCCGTCAGGATCACCAAAGTCTGGGCTAGGGCAAGGATGCCAACAATCTGGATCTGCTGAAACACCAGCGTCATTTGCGGCAAGAACCGGGGCCCAAGCCAGCCGGTGAATATCATGATAGCGCAGCCAAGCACGATCAACGGTACAAGCGACGGCGTCTTGTGAAGCGCGCTCTGAAACCGCATCAAAAGGGATTTGTCATCCACTTGAAAGCTTGCGACGCTTTGCTCCGCGCCCTGCAGGCCGTCTTCGAAATTCTCCGAACGCTCCGCCATATCTCTGCCCCTGATTGCTGGTTGTCGCGGTCTTGATTTTCGAAGGGCGGACCCAGGCCCGCCCTCCTTTTAGCATGTCCGGTGGCACGTAGCCCCGATCAAATCAGCCCCAGCAAAGGTCGGCCCCTTCTTCTACGCCGATGCTTTCAACACCGTCTACAGGTTCAGCCGTCACAAGCGCCACGCCCGTGTCATAGAAATCCAGGCCGGGCGTATTCTCTGGCAAGGTCCCGTCTTCGGCGAAGGCCGCAATTGCCTCAATGCCGAGCGAGGCCATCAGCAGCGGGTATTGCTGCGACGTGGCGCCGATCACACCATCGGCCACATCCGCAACACCGGGGCAGCCACCATCGACCGAAACGATCAGAACATCGTCCTGCCGACCAACGGCCACAAGCGCCTCATAGGCTCCGGCGGCGGCAGGTTCGTTGATCGTGTAGACCACGTTGATATCCGGATCCGCGGCAAGGCAGGTCTCCATGGCTGTCCGCCCGCCCTCTTCGTTGCCTGCGGTCACCTCGTTGCAGATGATCCGCTCGTCGGTTTCATCGCCCCACAGGCTGGGATCGACCACATCAATACCAAAACCCGTCAGGAAACCCTGATCCCGCAGCACGCCAACGGTCGGCTGGCTGATGGCAAGATCCAGCATGGCGATGCGGGCATCTGCGGCAGCGTCCCCCATGGCCCCGGCGGCCCATTGGCCGATCAGCTCGCCTGCCGCGAAGTTGTCGGTCGCAAACGTCGCGTCGGCGGCGTCAATCGGCTCCAGCGGCGTGTCGAGCGCGATCACAAGGATGCCAGCGGCGCGCGCCTCTTCCACGGCGGGAACGATGGCGGCGGTGTCGGACGCGGTGATCAGAATGCCAGATGCGCCATTCGCGATGCAGGTCTCAATCGCCGCAACCTGGGCTTCGTTGTCGCCGTCCACCTGACCGGCGTAGGAGTTCAAAGTGATCCCCAGTTCGGCCGCGGCGGCCTCTGCGCCCTGGCGCATCATGACGAAAAACGGGTTGGTGTCGGTCTTTGTGATAAGGCAGGCGGATACGCCGTGCCCGTCTGCCATCGCTGCGCCCGTTGTGGCAACAGTGGCCATCGCAGTGCCGATCAGTAGCTTTTTCATGGTGTCCTCCCAAGACAGATTTCCGGCAGCTCTGCGCCGCCTGATCAGCGATCCCTCCTCAGGTCGCTGGCATCCAAAAGTCACGATTCGAGCAGGCCTGTCAATTAATTAGTTAACTTTCTTTATTAAAGAGAATCCGCTAGGATGAGGCTCGGAAAGAAGGCATTAGTAGTCGCCAATGGAAGACGGATTGGTCAGATCGCTCAGCTTTGGGTTGAGCCAACGTGGTGTGCGTGACCACAACGAACGGCTTTTGCTGTCGCTGATCCAACGTCATGGCGGAATGCCTGGCAGTGACCTGTCGCGCCGCGCCGGATTATCCCCACCCACAGTGTCCAGCATTTTGCGCAGGCTCGAGTCTGAGGGCCTCGTGCGGCGCGGCGATCCGGTGCGCGGCAAGGTTGGAAAGCCATCGATCCCAATGCATCTGGATCCAGAGGGTGCGTTTTCGTTTGGCCTCAAGATAGGGCGACGCTCGGCGGAACTGGTTTTGATCGACTTCACCGGCAATGTGCGCGACGAACGCCAAATAACCTACAGGCGCCCACAACCCGACGCCATCTTCGAATTTGTCGAAGACGGCGTTCGGGGCATCACCTCTGGTCTGAGCGCTGTGCACAGCGCGCGGATCTGCGGGTTCGGCGCGGCTGCGGCGTTCGAGATGTGGAATGCCGCAGATGTCAGCGCCGAGAGTGTCTTTGCGGATTGGCACGGAATTGATCTCCGAGGCCAATTGGAGGATCGTACGGGCCTTCCGGTCTTGAAACTCAACGATGCAACGGCTGCCTGCCAGGCCGAACATACGTATGGCCGCGGCAAAGAATTTCGGGATTACGCCTATTTCTTTGTTGGTGCCTATATCGGTGGAGGCATTGCATTGGACAACGCCGTTTATGAGGGGCGGCAAGGCAATGCTGGTGCCCTTGGATCGTTGCGCAGCATCGGGCCCAACGGCGAAAGTATGCAATTGGTGGACATGGCTTCCATCCATCAGCTTGAACGCCGTCTGCACGAGGTCGACATGGACCCGAGGCAGCTTTGGAATGATCCCGAAAGCTGGCGCAAGTTGACGCGCTACGTGGACCCCTGGCTGGGACAAACGGCGCAGGAATTGTCCAAAGCAGCCCTCTCAACTTGTTCTGTCATCGATTTCGAGGCGATCCTGATCGACGGAGCTTTCCCGGAACACATTCGCGATGAATTGGTCGAACGGGTCAGGCGCTACGTCGTCACTCAGGACACGCGCGGCCTCATCTGCCCGCGGATTGAGGCGGGCAGCATCGGCAAAAAGGCCCGAGCCATTGGCGCAGCCGCGCGCCCTATCGGTACGCAGTTCCTGTTGTAATTGAATTTGTTTCGCGCTGCGAGGCAGCGGGAATGTCCGTTTACTGGCTAAACGCCGAGTCAGAACTCGAATTCTCCAGTGTCCACGGGGGTCTGCTCCCGACGAGCGTCAATTCCTCATTTCCCGAGCGTTGTGACTTTGGGCGCAATACGGAGGGTCGGCCAGATGGCCTCACCGCCGTCTTTTCGCTGTATAGCTGCCATCGCCCTGCTCTCCAGCAGCCCAACACCCCCACCTAGACCCCGCTCTCAATCTCCCCTAAGCCGCTTCCATGGCCTTCCCCCTCACCGACCTGCCTGCGCTTCAAGCCGCGAGGTTCGACACCATCATCGACGTCCGCTCCCCCGCCGAATTCGCCGAGGATCACGTGCCGGGCGCGGTCAACATGCCGGTCCTGTCGAACGAAGAACGCGCGATCGTTGGCACGATCTACGTGCAGGACAGCCCCTTCAAAGCCCGCAAGATCGGCGCGGCCCTTGTCGCCCGCAACGCCGCCACCGCGATCGAGCAGCACATGATGCACCATGATGGCGGCTGGCGACCGCTGGTCTATTGCTGGCGTGGCGGGCAACGCTCCCGCAGCTTCACCTCGATCCTCCAACAAATCGGCTGGCGCGCCGAAACCCTGCAAGGTGGCTACCAATCCTGGCGTCGTCATGTCGTGGCCGAGCTCTACGACGGCACGCTGCCCTTCAAGGTCATCCGCCTCGATGGCCTAACCGGCACGGCGAAGACCGACACGCTCAGGGCGGCCGCCAACCACGGCGCTCAAATCCTCGACCTTGAAGGCCTCGCGAACCATCGCGGCTCGATCCTGGGCGATATCGACGGCGCGCAACCGGCCCAGAAAGGCTTCGAAAGCCGGATCCTCGAAACCCTCTCCACCCTCGATCTCTCCCGGCCGCTTCTGATCGAGGCTGAGTCAGCCCGCATCGGCACCCTCCGCCTCCCACCCGCACTCTGGGCCGCGATGAAAAACAGCCCCCGCATCGTGCTGGAGGCCACGCCCGAGGCGCGCGCCCGCTACCTCGCCGCGCAATACGCCGCGCTCGTCGCGCAACCCAAGGCGTTGGTCGATCGGCTCGATGGCCTCCGCCCCATCGCTGGCCACGCCACCGTCGATCGCTGGAAATCCCTCCTACACGAGGGTCAGACCGAGGCTTTGGCCCACGCGCTCATCACAGACCACTACGATCCCGCCTACCGCCGTCTGCGCCGCGAGGATGACACACCCGTCACGGCAAGTCTCGACGCAGGCGCGCTCACCGCTGATGCAATCGACCAGACCGCCCGCGCCATCGTTGAGATGTCGAAACTCTGACCATCTGGTCGCATCTTTTCCCCAGTCCCAAAACTCTGATCATTTGGTCGCATTTTTCGCGAAAACCCTGACCAAATGGGCGCATATCCGACCATTTGGTCACATCCGGCTTGGCCTTGCCGCGCCCATCCGCTACCTCACGGATCACACCCGTGGAATGGACGAAACCGATGGAAAAGAGCTTTAACGCAGCCGAGGCCGAGGCCCGCATCTCCCAGATGTGGCAGGCCCGCAATTGCTTTGCCGCTGGCGCGAATTGGGATGGGAAATCAGACGCTTACTCGATCATGATCCCGCCGCCCAACGTCACGGGCGTCCTCCACGTGGGCCATGCCTTCAACAATACCCTGCAAGATGTCCTGATCCGCTGGCACCGCATGCGCGGCTTCGACACGCTCTGGCAGCCAGGAACGGACCACGCAGGGATAGCCACGCAAATGGTTGTCGAACGCGAGCTTGCGAAGTCCCAAATCCAGCGTAAAGACTTGAATCGAGAGGAATTTCTCGATCACGTCTGGGCCTGGAAAAAGCAATCCGGCGGCACGATCATCGAGCAGTTGAAGCGCCTCGGCGCCTCCTGCGACTGGTCCCGCGAGGCGTTTACCATGTCCGGCGCGCCGGGTGCGCCCGAAGGTGAAGAGGGCAATTTCCACGATGCCGTCATCCGCGTCTTCGTCGACATGTACAATAAGGGTCTGATTTATCGGGGAAAAAGGCTGGTCAACTGGGACCCACATTTTGAAACTGCGATCTCGGACCTTGAGGTCGAGAATACCGACGTTGCGGGCCATATGTGGCACTTCAAATACCCGCTCGCCGGCGGCCAAACCTATGAATACGTTGAGAAAGATGAGGATGGAAACGTCACGCTGCGCGAGACGCGCGACTACATCTCTATCGCAACAACCCGTCCCGAAACGATGCTGGGTGATGGCGCGGTTGCGGTCCACCCGGATGACGCACGCTATGCGCCAATCGTCGGAAAACTCTGCGAAATTCCGGTTGGGCCCAAAGAACACCGCCGCCTGATCCCGATCATCACCGACGAATATCCGGACATGACTTTCGGCTCCGGTGCCGTGAAAATCACCGGCGCGCATGACTTCAACGACTACGAAGTCGCCAAGCGCGGCGGCATTCCCTGCTACCGCCTGCTCGACACCAAAGGCGCGCTTCGTGCTGACGGCGCGCCCTATGCCGAGGCCGCCGAAATCGCGCAAGCCGTTGCAAATGGGGAGAAAACCCTGGGTGAGATGGAGGTGGATGCCCTCAACCTCGTCCCCGATCACTTGCGGGGTCTGGACCGGTTCGAGGCCCGCGAAAAGGTTGTGGCCGAGATTACCGCCGAAGGCCTCGCCGTCATGACCACCTCCGACGATCCGCGTCTGGGGGGCAAGAAAAAGAAGGGTGAGGACGAGGAAATCACGACCGTCCCGCTGGTCGAGGCCAAGCCCATCACTCAGCCCTTCGGCGACCGCTCCAAGGTCGTGATCGAGCCGATGCTGACCGACCAATGGTTTGTAGATACAGCAAAAATCGTCGGTCCCGCGCTCGACGCCGTCCGCGACGACCGCGTCCGCATAATGCCGGAACAGCACCGCAAGGTGTATTTCCACTGGCTGGAAAATATCGAGCCTTGGACCATCTCGCGCCAGCTCTGGTGGGGCCACCAGATCCCGGTTTGGTATGGTGTCACACGGAACAAATCCGACGAGCCAGAGATGGTTTGCGCGCCGACATTCGATGATGCGCTGCGCTTGTTTTCATTCTCACAATCAATGGAGTTTGATCGCGGTGGCTATGCCGTCGTCGCAAATGAGGCGGAAGCAAAAGCGGCGTTCGAAGGATCGAAGACACCGGGCAAACCCTTTGCCGCGATCTACCGCGACCCCGACGTCCTCGACACCTGGTTTTCCTCAGGCCTCTGGCCCATCGGCACCCTCGGCTGGCCCGAGCAAACGCCTGAGCTGCAACGCTATTTCCCGACCTCGACGCTGATCTCCGGCTTCGACATCATCTTCTTCTGGGTCGCCCGGATGATGATGATGCAACTCGCCGTCGTCGACGACATCCCCTTCAAGGACGTCTACGTCCATGCGCTTGTCCGCGACGAGAAGGGCAAGAAGATGTCGAAGAGCACCGGCAACGTGCTCGACCCGCTCGAACTCATCGACGAATACGGCGCCGATGCTGTGCGTTTCACGCTGACCTCCATGGCCGCCATGGGCCGCGACCTGAAGCTCTCCAAGGACCGCATCGCGGGCTACCGCAACTTCGGCACCAAGCTCTGGAACGCCGCGCGCTTTGCCGAGATGAACGAATGCAAGCCGAGTGCTGATTTCGACCCCGCGAACGTCACCCAAACGGTCAACAAGTGGATCATCGGCGAAACCGCCCGCGCACGCCTCGCCCATGACGAAGCCCTTGAAAACTATCGCTTTAACGATGCGGCCAACGGCCTTTACCAGTTTGTCTGGGGCAAGGTCTGCGACTGGTATCTCGAATTCGCCAAGCCTCTGTTTGCCTCCGGCGACGAGGCCGTCATCGCCGAAACCCGTGCCACGATGGCCTGGGTCATTGACCAATGCCTGATCCTTTTGCACCCAACCATGCCCTTCATCACCGAAGAGCTCTGGGCCGAGATCGCGACACGCGACAAACCCCTCGTCCACGCCGATTGGCCCGCCTATGGCGCTGAACTCATTGATGAAAATGCCGAAAAAGAAATGCGCTGGGTCATCTCGCTGATCGAGGAAATCCGCTCAGTCCGCGCGCAAATGCATGTGCCCGCGGGCCTCAAATGCCAGCTTCTCCAAGCCGATCTGGACGAGGCAGGGCAGGGGGCTTTCGCGCGCAACGCCGCTATGATCGAACGCCTCGCGCGCCTCAGCGAAGTCACCCCAACCGACACGCTGCCAAAGGGCGCTGTGACGATTGCCGTTGATGGCGGCACCTTCGCGCTGCCCATCGCCGATCTGATCGACGTGGCCGAAGAAAAGGCGCGGCTTGAGAAAACCCTTGGAAAGCTCGCCAAGGAGTTGGGCGGGCTGCGTGGGCGGGTGAACAACCCCAAATTCGCCGAAAGCGCGCCGCCCGAAGTGGTTGAGGAAACAAAGGAAAACCTCGCCGCCCGCGAAGAGGAGGAGGCGCGGCTGAAGGAGGCGCTTGCGAGACTTTCTGAGGTGGCATGACACTCAGCACACAAGGCACACGTCTGTTAATGCAAACCAAGACGGCTTTGGCCGCGGGTGATGCAGAACTTGCGGATGCCCTACTGACGCGTTTGGCCGACAGTGGCGAAAGCCCGGTCGAAGCCATCGTTTTGCGTGCACAGATGTTGATCGCGTCCGGGCGTGCGAAGGATGCCATCGATGCTTTGCGGATGGCGCGGGAAGACTCACAATCGGAGCCTGCCCTTTGGATTGCATCCATCGACGCAGCCGTAGCCTTGGGCGAAAACGCGGCAATCGCTTCAATCCTTGATGAGGCGAAAGCATCGCGACAGCCCAAGCCGCTCTTGGATCTATTGCAGCAAAAGGCGACAAGTAAGAACAAGTCGGGCGCGGCCAAACTGGGTCGCTTGCCAGCAAAGGACTTTCAAGCCGTTGCAGGCCTTTATCAAACAAGAAAGTTTCCAGAAGCCGAGAGGGCAGCAAAGGGTTTGCTCAAAACCCACTCCCGGGTGGCCCCACTATGGGCGGTACTTGGGGCAGCGCATGCAGCGCAGGGCAAGGTCGGTGCGGCAGAAAAGGCTTACACCAATGCACTGAAGATTGACCCGGATTACGCGGAGGCGCGTCTTCAGTTGGGGCAGCTTTTGTTGCAGACCGGACGGACTGAGGATGCCCTCAAGCAGTTTCATTTGGCTGATGCGATTATCCCGGGCGCACCACTGCTTCAGAAGCAATTCGGGCTGGCCTACGTGGCGAAAGGGCGCCTGCCATTGGCGATCCAACATCTTTCGGAAGCGGCACGAGGATTGGGTTTTGACCCCGAGGTATTGGCTGCGCTTGTTTACGCGACGAATTCAAGCAACCGCACTGATTTGGCGAAAGAAGCGGTGGATGCGGCGGTCAAAAGCCATCCGGACCACCCGGTTGTCCTTCTTGCGCAAGGCCAGATGCTTTTGGAGGAAGGTGCTTCAACCGAAGCAATCGAGTGTTTCAAGAAGGCAAAAGCATATCCAGCCTTTCGGGCGCGCGCATCCCAGTTCCATGCCGAGGCGCTGGAGCGCATCGGCGAGCTAAGCTCGGCAAGAGAGGTTTTGACCGACCTGCTTGCATCATCACCGAAAGATGCAGGCGCCTTTTTTCGGTACACGCGGTTGGGCAGGGTTTCAGCTGACGACACCTTGGTGGCGCATGCTCAGTCTCTGTTTGCCTCCGGAAAAAATGCAGATCAGGCGCAGGTAAGGTATGGGTATGGCCTTGCAAAGGCGATGGAGGATCGCGGCGAATTTGATCAAGCGTTTCGCTATTTGAAAAAGGCCAAGAAGATCCAGCAGCGCACCTATCCGATCTCCGCTTCGGCGCCAATTGATGCAGCGTTTTCGGAGATCAAGAAGGTCTGGGAAATGGAAAGGCCCAGATTGCAGGGTTATTCCAGCGAACCGTCACCGATTTTTGTGACTGGAATGCCGCGGTCAGGCACCTCACTGGTGGAGGCATTGCTTTCGAGCCACAGCACAGTCGCCGCCGGTGGCGAACTCGAAATCCTGTACCCTGCGTTGGCGAGGGAAATTTCGATCGCTCTGCCGACCCAAACCCCGTTCGATAAAACCCGGATTGCGCGATTGCGCACCGATGTCGAACGGGCCTATCGCGCTCATGCCTCCGGGAAGAAGGTTATAACGGATAAATCAATCCTGACCTTTCAGATGATAGGCTTTGTGAAGCAGGTGTTCCCTGATGCCCGCATCGTCGTCGTCCGTCGCGACCCCCGCGATAATTGCCTTTCGATGTACAAGAACAACTTTATCGACGGTGCCTATCGCTACACCTACGATCTGAAAGCGTTGGGCGAAGCTTATCTTGGATTTGAAAGGTTTGTGCACTTTTGGCGCAAGGCGTGTCCGAATGATTTCGTCGAAGTTCGATACGAGGATTTGATCGCCGAGCCTGAGAGGAAAACGCGGGAACTTGTGACGCAGCTTGGCCTGCCGTGGGAAAATCAGTTGCTGGAATTCAACCGAGCACAGCGGTCGGTGAAAACCCTCAGCAGCGCTCAGGTGCGGCAACCGATCTATTCGTCCTCGGTCGGGGCATGGCGCAACTACCAAGAGCATCTGTCGCCACTGATCGACGTACTTAGGGCCGGAGGGGCTTTGGCGGACTATGAGACTTGAGAGGACATTCCCTGCTGATGACGGGGCAGGAATCCCTCCATTGAGGGCGTAACCGGAAAAGGGGGATAGTGGCGGCATAGAATTAAACACAAGGACCCCTTCCATGCGTTTTGTTAAAGCCACCGCTCTCGCCCTCGTCGCCGCTTTGTCGGTCACGGCCACCACCGCGTCTGCCACCGGTTACGGCCAGCAGACTTACCCGCAATATGGCTACGGCCACACCCAGCCCGTGAATTACCACGGCCATGGTGGCGGCCAGGGCTACGGCCATTCCAATTGGGGCCATTACAACAACTATTCCTGGTACCACGTCTCAGGCGTTAGCTATTACGACCACCTGAACGTGCGCAGCGGCCCCGGTGTCCGCAACCACGTGGTCTACGCGCTTGCGCACAACGCCTATGGCGTGCAGCTGCAGGATTGCACCGTGATCTCGACCAGCCGCGGCCCTTCGCGCTGGTGTCTTGTGGCGCATAACGGCCAGGTTCGCGGCTGGGTGAACGCCCGCTTCCTCGCACAGTCCCACTGATTTTGACTTAGGAGGGTCCGGCCATGGCTGGACCCAACCGACCCATGAACATGCTCGACACACTTATGATCCGCCACCTTCTGCTGCCCGCCAAACGGCGCGGGTTGCTTGGTGTGTTCGTGGTGATTGCGGCTGCCATTGCCGCTTGTGAGGTGCGGACAATGGGCATGGGCTTGCAGCGCTCGGACGGGCGGAATGCGGGCCTTGCCGATGCGCTGATTGTGCAACTGGCGCAGGTGCTTCTTCCGGTTCTGTAGGCGGCTGCGAAAACCAGCCATTGAGCGGCTGCGCGCCTTTCCGCTAGGATTTCCCAAGTGTCAGCCCCTTCAAGGACCCTTACGATGAAAGCTTTTTTTGCCCGCCTTGCCGTTGTCGCCCTGTTTTTGGCCGCCCTTGTCCCCGCCGCACATGCTACGGCCGATGGACCCGATGCATGGCGGGTTCACAACGTTGCTTCAAATGACGTGCTGAATGTTCGCGTCGGGCCGGGCACTAACTATTTTCAGATCGATGCGCTGCCTTTCAATGCACGTGGTGTGCAGATTGAGTATTGCGTGCCGACCGTCACTCAGCAGCAGTTCTTTGCCCTGACGGCGCAGCAGCAAGCGCAGTTGAACACCTATCCCACCTGGTGCCTGATTTTCTGGAACGGAACGCAGCGCGGTTGGGTCAATCGCCGCTTTCTGACGGAAGACAGCTACTGAGCTGTCAGGGGACCAACCGGTCCACCGCCCGCATCATGCCCAACCCCTTGTCGTAGACCAGCGTCAGCACGCGCCGTCCACCGGTGCGCGCAACGATGGCGGGGCCGAGCCGCGCGGCGGTTGCCGCAGCAGTTCCCAGGATGATGAATTGGCGTCTGTTTGGCGTCATGCACTCAATATGGGGCCAGCGCCCCCTTGTCGGGCGGGGAAAAATCGGCAAACGAGGACCTATGTCCAATCCTCGCTACACCCCGCTCGTCCAATCCCTGCCGTCCACAGTGCCGTTCGTTGGCCCGGAAACGCAGGAGCGCGCGCGTGGGTCAGCCTTTGCAGCACGGCTGGGTGCGAATGAGAGCGTCTTTGGCCCCAGCCCGCGGGCGATTGCGGCCATGGCGGACGCGGCAAGCGGCGCGTGGATGTATGGCGACCCCGAAGTTCATGATCTGCGCGCCGCCCTAGCCGCACATCATGGCGTTGCTCCCGGAAACGTTCTGGTAGGTGAGGGGATCGACGGCCTGCTTGGTTATCTGGTGCGCTTGCTCGTTGGGCAGGGCGATGCGGTTGTGACATCCGACGGGGCCTATCCAACCTTCAACTACCATGTGGCGGGTTTCGGCGGGACGCTCCACAAGGTGCCCTATATGGACGATCATGAAGACCCAGAGGCGCTGGTTGCCAAGGCCCGAGAAATCGGTGCGAAGCTGATCTACTTCGCCAACCCCGACAATCCGATGGGAAGCTGGCACAGCGCGGCGACGGTTCAGCGCATGATTGACGCGCTGCCCGAGGGGTGTGTTCTGGCTTTGGATGAGGCCTATGCAGACACCGCCCCGGCTGACGCCATTCTGCCGCTCGACATGACACATCCACGGGTGATCCGGTTTCGCACCTTCTCCAAAGCTTACGGCCTTGCGGGGATGCGGGTGGGCTATGCACTGGCCCAGTCCGATTTCATCACCGCCTTCGGCAAGATCCGCAACCATTTCGGGATGGGCCGGGTCGCGCAGGCTGCCGCCTTGGCCGCGTTGGAAGATCAGGCCTATCTGGAGGACACCGTCGCGCGCATAGCCGCAGCCCGAGACCGTATCTCAGCCATTGCCAGCCGCCACGGTCTGATGCCGCTGCCGTCGGCGACCAATTTCGTTACGATCGACTGTTGTGGCGACGGCGATTTCGCCCGCGCTGTCTTGGCCGCTCTCGTCGCGCAGGACATATTTGTCAGAATGCCGTTCACCGCCCCGCAAGACCGTTGCATCCGCGTCTCCTGCGCGCCTGATGACGCGCTGGACGCTTTCGCGAACGCCTTGCCAATCGCGTTGGAGCGCGCCCGTTAGGCGGCTTCGGCAATCACCTTCATTGCCGCTTCCAGTCCGGTTGCTCCATGGGGGATCTGCAGGGCCGACATGCCCGCCTGCAACCCGGCCAGCACGCCCAGAACCATATGGCCATTTACATGGCCCATATGCCCGATGCGAAGGTAATCGTCCGGCGCATCCAACCCATCCAGGGGAACACCCAGCGTCACGCCATAATTCGCCTCCATCCACTCGCGCAGGCGTAACCCGTTGCCCGAGCCAAAGTTCACGAGCGTCACGGCATGACTGCGTTTGTCCCGTTCGGTGATGTTGGCGCGCACGGGCCCCGCCTGGCCCCAGATGTCCAGGGCGGACCAGATCGCTTCAGCCAACACGCCGTGTCTACGCCAGACCTGTGTCAGCCCCTCTTCATGGATGATCATGTCGAGTGCTGTGCGCAGGCCGTACAAGTGGTGGGTCGGCGCCGTGCCGCAGAAGTAGCGATAGAAATAGTCCGGATCGATGCGCGGGCGCCAATCCCAGTAGGGCGTGACCATGTTCGCGCGATCTCGCGCTTTGTCTGCCTTGTCGTTGAAGTAGACGAAGGCCATACCCGGCGGCGTCATCAGGCCCTTCTGGCTGCCTGTGACCATGACATCGACGCCCCATGCGTCCATATGGAATTCGTCGCAGCCGAGGCACGCGATATTGTCCGAGAACAGCAACGCCGGGTGGTCTGCTGCGTCCAGTACATTCCGCAAGCCGAGGATGTTGTTCTTCACCGAGGTTGCAGTATCGACCTGCACGGCCAGCACGGCCTTGATCTTGTGGTCCGCGTCAGCGGCCAGCGCCTCGGACACGCGGTCCATGTCGATGTCGGAACTCATTCCGAAATCAAGCACTTCGCACTCAGCGCCCAGGTCCCGGGCCATCTCTCCCCATCCGATGCCGAACCGCCCCGTCGCCAGGACCAGCACCTTGTCCCCGCGCGACAGTGTATTAACCAGGGCCGCCTCCCACGCGCCGTGACCATTGCAGATATACATCGCCACGTTGTGCGACGTGTCTGCGACGGCCTTCAGGTCTGGCACGATCGTTTCCACCATCTCGACCAATGCGCCGCGGTAAATGTTCGGCGCGGGCCGGTGCATCGCTTGCAGCACCCGGTCGGGCATGACCGAGGGTCCGGGGATGGCAAGATAATGGCGACCGTGGGACAGGGACATTGCGGTTTCTCCGGGGGGATGGCGTGCATTCTTGGAAGAGGTATAGCGGCCCCCATAGCCGGTCAATGTTGCGCGCGGTCCTGCGCATGATTAGCTGTGATGCGAAAGATCACGGGGGATGAACAGATGATCGGAGAACGGGCAGAGGACCGGACGGTTCTGCGGATCGGCGGATCGGATGCGCATAGCTTTCTGAAGGGTTTGGTGACGCGCGATGCCGGCGATGGGCTGACCTATTCGGCACTGCTGACGCCGCAGGGAAAGTACCTCGCAGACTTCTTCCTGTTGGATCGCGGGGACGATGTGCTGCTGGACGTCAAGATCGCATGCGCCCCCGTGTTGGCACAGCGGCTGTCCATATACCGTCTACGCGCGGACGTGGTGATAGAAGAGGCCGGGCTGGCCGTGACCCGCGGCCTCGGTGACGTGCCCGAAGGCGCTTATCCCGACCCGCGCGATGCATCTCTTGGGTGGCGGGCCTACGGCGAGGAAGGTGGCGAGCCGACCATCGACTGGGACGCGCTGCGCGTCGCGGCTTGCGTTCCCGAAACGGGTGTCGAGCTGGTCCCGAACGAGACCTATATTCTGGAGGCTGACTTTGACCGACTGTCAGGTGTGGATCATCGAAAGGGGTGTTACGTTGGGCAGGAAGTCACCGCACGCATGAAGCACAAGACGGAGCTCAAAAAAGGTTTTGTCACGGTAAAGGTTGACGGCGCTGCGCCTGTCGGGACCGAGATTGTGTCCGATGGCAAGCTCGCCGGAACCCTCTACACGCAAGCGGGCGGGACGGGCATTGCCTACCTCAGGTTTGACCGTGCCAAGGGCGTCATGCTTGCAGGTGACGCGCAAGTAACTTGGCCAGGCACCTCCGTATAGGCGCTGTGGATAAGTTGGGGATTAATTGGCTATGTGTACGTTCTGCGTCAAATAAGCAGCCCTGCCGCCCCTTCATGTCGCAAAAGCCAAACCTTTGTTTCCACACCCCCGGGGGCCGAAAACCCACCTAACCCGTTCGCGCCAAGAATGCGATGGCACGGGATCAGGATCGGTATACGGTTCGCCCCGCATGCCTGACCCACCGCCTGGGCGGGCAATCCGACCTCTTGCGCGACATCGCCGTAGCTGCGCGTTTCCCCTAGTGGAATTGCACGCATCGCATCCAGGACGCGCCCGGTCGCGTCCATGCGACCATGCCTTATCGGAACCGTGAACTTGGTCAGCCGTCCGCTGAAATAGGCGGCCAATTCGGCCGCAGCCTCTTTCAGCAAGTCACTGTTTCCGGGTGCGTCGACCTTGTGCCAACCGGCACGCACGATGGCTCCGTTGCCCTCCTCAAGGTAGACCGGCCCGACCGGGGTTTCGATGCTGATGCGGTTCTGATCCATCGGCCAAACCTGTCTGGCCGGGCGAGAGATCTCAACCCGGATCTTGCGACAACCGGATCGGTCCGCGGGCTGTCAACGGGTTGACCACAACGCCCCGCTGCGTTGCACGCAGCCCCAGATCAGCCGCAACGCGCCGCACGTCGAGCATAAGGGGCCGCCAATCGCAGGCCAGAGCACGCGCCGCCTCAGACGGGCAGAACGTCTTGCCCGCCCGCTCCGCCGCCAATCGCAGCAGAGCCTCGGCGATCAGCGCGTCATCCGCCAATCTTGTCCTGCGTCTTGGTTGCGAAATCCTCCGCCGAGTGCCGCTCCCACAATTGCTCATGGGGCTCGCCACTGGTGCGGTTCACCATCCGGCCCCGCTGCACGCCGGGCCGCGCCAGGATCGCCTCGGCCCACCGCGTCAGGTGCGTGTATTCATGGACTGAGAGGAACTCACTCGCGTTGTAGCCGCCTTCCGTCACCATCCGCCCGTACCACGGCCAGATCGCCATGTCGGCGATGGTGTATTCGCCGCCCGCCATCCACTCATTCTCGGACAGATGTTTGTCGAGCACATCCATCTGCCGCTTACTTTCCATAGCGTAGCGGTTGATCGGGTATTCCATGGGGTAGGGGGCATAGGCATAGAAATGACCAAAGCCACCGCCCAGAAACGGCGCGCTGCCCATCTGCCACATCAGCCATGACAGAAGCTCTGGCCGCGCCTTGTCGGGGCCCATGAACGCGCCAAACTTTTCCGCCAGATGCATCATGATCGCGACGGACTCAAACACGCGCACGGGTTCCGAACCGCTGCGGTCCATTAAGGCTGGAATCTTGGAATTGGGGTTCACGTCGACAAACCCGCTGCCGAACTGGTCGCCATCGCCGATGCGGATCAGCCAGGCATCATATTCGGCGTCCGAAAATCCGGCCTCCAGCAATTCCTCGAACAGCACTGTGACCTTCACGCCATTGGGCGTGCCGAGCGAGTAGAGCTGAAATGGATGGTCGCCCACCGGCAGCGCCTTTTCATGGGTCGCGCCGGCAATAGGCCGGTTGAGAGAGGCCCATTCGCCGCCGTTCTCCTTGTCCCAGGTCCAGACCTTCGGGGGGGTATATTCTTCCTGTCGCGCCATTTCCGGGCCTCCTGCATGTGCGGTAGGTCGCAACTTAGGTGGCGCCGATCAGAAACCCAAGGCGCAAGGCCCTGTGCGGAGGCGCACCGTGCCCATCTTTGTTCCAAAAATATGCAAAACTCGACTCCACCAAACAAAACCGCGCCCGAAGGTGGGGCGCGGTTTTTCAATCAAATGGCAGGCCGATCAGGCTGAAAGCGCCTCATCACAACGACCGCACACGCCTTCATGGGAATGCGTGCCGACGTCGGGCAGGATTTTCCAGCAACGCTGGCACTTCTCGCCTTCGGCCTTTTCAAAGACGGCTGCCACACCTTCGATCTCCGGCATACGGAAGGCTTCCGCCGGGGCCGGGTCGGCGGTCAACGTGATATCAGACGTGATCGCCATATCCTCGAACGCCACCGATTTCAGGGCCTCCAGTGTGTCGACGTCGTCCACATGGACCACCGGCGCGGCTTCAAGGGATGCGCCGATCACCTTGTCACGACGCTGCACTTCCAACGCTGCCGTCACAACCCGCCGCGCGGACCGGACCTTGGCCCATTTCGCCGCCAAGGCGTCATCCCGCCAAGATGCAGGCGTCTCGGGGATGTCGACCAGATGCACTGACGAGGCCTCCCCCGGGAAGCGTTCCAGCCAGACCTCCTCCATCGTGAAGACAAGGATCGGCGCAAGCCAGGTGGTCAGCCGATGGAAAAGGATGTCCAGAACCGTTCGGGCTGCCCGCCTACGCGCCGTGTCGCCATCGCAATAAAGTGCGTCCTTCCGGATGTCGAAATAGAAGGCCGACAGATCGGTTGTCGCAAAGGTAAAGACCGCTTGGAACACACCCTGGAAGTCGAATGCGCGGTAGCCGTCGCGCACGACCTGATCCAGTTCAGCCAGACGATGAAGGACCCAGCGTTCCAACTCGGGCATGGCGTCCGGCTCGACCCGGTCGGCTTCAGTGAAATCACTCAGCGAGCCCAACATGAAACGCATCGTGTTGCGCAAGCGACGATAGCTATCAGCTGTGCCCTTCAGAATTTCAGGCCCGATCCGCTGGTCGGCGGTGTAGTCGGTTTGCGCCACCCACAGCCGCAGGATGTCTGCGCCGTACTGCTTCACGACCTCCTCGGGCACAATTGTGTTGCCGATGGATTTGGACATCTTCATGCCCTTCTCATCCAGCGTGAAGCCGTGCGTCACCACGTTGCGATAGGGCGCGCGACCCATGGTGCCGACCGATTGCAGAAGCGAGGAATGGAACCACCCGCGGTGCTGGTCGGTGCCTTCCATGTAGACATCGGCGATGCCATCCTCGGTCCCGTCCTCACGATCGCGCAGCACGAAGGCGTGGGTGGAGCCTGAATCAAACCAAACATCCAGCACTTCAAAGACCTGATCATAGGCCTCGGGGTCCGCATCATTGCCTAGGAATTGCTCCTTCGCGCCGGGTTTGTACCAGGCGTCGGCGCCCTCGGCCTCAAACGCTTCAAGAATGCGAGCGTTCACGGCCTCGTTGCGTAGCAGGTAGTCGGGATCCGTCGGCAGCGCGCCCTTCTTGATGAAGCAGGTCAGCGGTACGCCCCAGGCGCGCTGGCGTCCCAACACCCAGTCAGGCCGCGCCTCCATCATGGAGAACAGCCGATTGCGCCCCGATTTTGGCGTCCATTTGACGTTGTCGATCTCGGTCAGCGCCCGTTCGCGAATGGTTTTGCCGTGCTGATCCAGACCATCGCCCACCGGTTTGTCGATGGCCGCAAACCACTGCATGGTGTTGCGGTAGATGATCGGCGCCTTTGAGCGCCAGGAATGCGGGTAGGAGTGTGTGATCTTGCCCCGCGCCAGTAGCCCACCGACTTCGACCAGCTTGTCGATGACAGCCTTGTTTGCGTCCCCCTCACCGCCCTTGCGGCTCAGGATGTATTTGCCGCCAAAGAAGGGCAGGTCGGGCCGGAATGAGCCGTCGTCGAGCACGTTGTAGGTCAACACCTGCTCCAACATGCCCAATTCGCGGTAGAGCTCATACTCCTCCATCCCGTGGGACGGTGCGCAATGCACGAAGCCCGTGCCCTCTTCGTCTGAAACGAAATCACCATGGCGGAAATCGCGCGGGTCATCCCATTCGCCGTTTGCGCCTTCGGCCTTTGCGAGGGGGTGCGACAAGTGAAGGACCTGTAGGTCCTCCGGCGTTACATCTCGCACACGGGCCCACATTCCCTCTTCCAAACGGGCACGCGCCATGACGTCCGCCGCGCGGGTATCGGCGAGGATGTATTTGTCGCCCACCTTGGCCCAGGATTCCTCCGGCGTGCCGGTAACCTCATAAAGGCCATAGGCAATGTCTTTCCCAAACGCGACGGCCTTGTTCGATGGGATCGTCCAGGGCGTTGTGGTCCAGATCACCACAAAAGCGCCGTCTAGGTCATCCGCCCCGCCATGGGCTTCAAACTTCACCCAGATCGTGAAGCTGTCCTTGTCGTGGTATTCGATCTCGGCCTCGGCCAGGACCGTCTGTTCGATCGGCGACCACATCATCGGCTGAGAGCCGTGGTACAACGTCCCGTTCATCAGGAACTTCTGGAATTCCTCTGCGATCACACGCTCTGCGTGGAAATCCATGGTGAGGTACGGCTTCTCCCACGTGCCGGTGATGCCCAAGCGCTTGAACTCGTCGCGCTGCACCCCGACCCAATGGTCCGCAAACTCCCGGCATTCCTGGCGGAACTCGACGATATCCACATCGTCTTTGTTGCGGCCCTTCTTGCGGTACTGTTCCTCGATCTTCCATTCGATGGGCAGGCCGTGGCAATCCCAGCCGGGGATATAGCGGCTGTCATGGCCCATCATCTGGTGGGACCGCACGATGATGTCCTTGATGGTCTTGTTCAATGCGTGACCGATATGGAGGTGCCCGTTCGCATAGGGCGGGCCATCGTGCAGCGTGAAAGGCGGTCGGCCTTCTTTCTCACGCAGTCGTTCGTAGATGCCGATCTTCTCCCACCGCGCCAGCCATTCAGGCTCGCGCTTGGGTAGGCCCGCGCGCATGGGGAAATCGGTCTTGGGCAGGTTCAGCGTATCTTTGTAATCCACGGATGTGGTTTCGGCGCACATTTCCGGCGCTCCTCATCATCGAATGTTTGAATGCGGTGTAGCAGGGCCGTGCGAATGCTCAAGCACGATCGCGCCAACGGCGTGTATCTCACGCAAAGACTCCCGGCGGCCTGAAGGATCAGAGCGCCGGGCTGCTAATTCGAATGACTGTCATCATCGAGCGGGCCATGCCCCATCGGATAGCCCGTGCCGCGACAAAGGTAAACCAGCATCGGGTGCGCGTTCACTTGGTCGCGTCAGGGTTCTCGATGGGAAGGCCAGTTTCTGGATCGACAGTGTCTTCCGCGAAGAAAAGGCCATCGTCTGCCGGATCACCACGACCGGCCTCGCCGCCGCAATAGGTGTCACGGAACTCAACCTGGATGGCCAAATCCACGCTATGCGCCTCGACCTCGTTTTGCGCCTGCGTACCGGGATAAGCGTTGCGCAGCATCGAGATGCTTCGATCGCCAGTCAATTGGGTCGGAAAGCCGCCTGGGAACCGGCTCGGCCATTGACTGTAGAGTCCACCCGTCGGCAATTCATCGAACTCAAACTCTTCTGGTTGATCTGGACGCAACAAGGTTCCATCAGGAAGATAGGGTCCCCGAAGGCTGCCGCCGATTGTAAATTGGCCCTCTTCGTCTCGATAGCTTTCGCCAAGGCACTGCTGGACATGCGTGTTTTCGTGGGACCAAGCGGCAAAAAGTTCGATGCCAGTCGTGCATTGCTGGGTCGCCACCCTCGGGTCCGGCATATTGATCGTACAATTGTTCAGGACCAACTCAGCCGCGGCGCCGTCCGTCACACCATCGCCATCCTCGTCGGTTTCAACCGTGACGTTGAGTGTCTCGCCTGTTTGGTTTTCGGTCAGCCGGATTTCAAACGGGACAGTCCTGCCATCACCAACAACCTCAAGGGTCTCGTTATAGATGCCGGCGATGAGTTGCTGGTACGTGAGGCCGGGATGCCCCTCGACTTCACGGGCATCTTCGGGATTGATGATGATATCGTCGCCCCGAAGATAGTAGGAAAACTGGAAGTTGGACATCAGGTTATATGCGATCGCTGCGTCGATGATCCGTTGATCACGATAAAGACCGATCAACTCTTCTGATGCAGCGATCCCAGTCTCTATTTCCTCACAAATGCAGCGCGGTGCGACCCCTTCCTGCAACGTGAAATATCCGATCCCGTGTTCGGAAATATCAAATTCCAGGCTCGCCAGCTCCGCCACAAGACTGAAGGTGTCGTAGGTCCGAATGCCACCCAGATAGAGGTCGTCGGCATTGAACCTTGGGGCAATATCAAGGTGCACCGCCGCGAAGGTGTTTGTTGATACGACGATGCCATGGCTCAAATCGCCGAGCGCGCCATATCGAACCTCCAATCCCACTAACGGACCGCTGTTGACCGAAAGATAAAAGGTTGATGGGCATTCGGCTGCGACATCGGAATCGTAAGTGATCTCTGCTGAGCCGCCGTTGTAGGTATAGGTGCCCTGCATTGGAATGGGCTGGCCGGTGCAGTCAGTCTGCTGTGCTGCGGCGGCTCCGGGTATCAAGAGGGCAAGAGCGACACATAAAAGGCGCATTGGCTGTCTCCGGTAAAAATCTCGTTGCGATCAAAAAAAGGCTGACCGTCCAAAGACTTTCCCGACGGGGCCTGCGCGAACGATAGACGCGCTGACCGGTTGTAGACAACAGCGCCGATTGTTTTTCAGCAAGGCCCCCCGACAAGGCCAAGACCCACCAAGACGCTGAAGACGCCCACAAGCGCTGCGATCCCGGGAACCACCATGTTCATGGTGCGTGCCGAGGATTGGTCGTTGCGCGCGCTTATGACGCCGCCCAATCCAACGAGAACGGCCAGCGCGCCCAAGCCCAGTTTGGCGACATCCAAATAGCTGCAGCTGACCACGCCGTTGAGGTTGGAGGTGGAGCTGAAATTGACGCTGATCACAAGGCTCAAAATCGCAAGAACGGCGGCACCTTTGGCGCTGCCTGAAAGATCGGAAAAAGTCATCAGAAGGGGTCCTTTGTTGAATGCTGTCAGGGTGTCGCCGTACATGCCTTCCCGCAAGTCCGGAAATCCGCCACATCCTGCCGCATGGTCGTGGCCGCAGGGGCAGCTATCGTCGGTGCCATGAAACAAGAGATTGCAATTGCCGGGGCGGGCATCGGTGGCCTGGCCGCCGCCGCCCTTCTGGCCGCTGATGGTCACAAGGTCACCGTTTTCGACCAGTTCGATGCGCCACGACCGGTCGGCTCCGGCCTGGTGATCCAGCCCGTTGGCATGGACGTTCTGACGGCATGTGGGGCCGCACCTGAGGCCCTGGCGCGCGGCACGCCAATTGCCACGATGTTTGGCGATGAAGTTGCGCGCAATCGTACCGTTTTGTCGGTGGCCTACGGGAAATCCGCAGATCGCAAGGGGCTCGGCATTCACCGGGCAGCCTTGTTCGGGGCGCTCTACGATGCGGCCCAAACGGCGGGGGCCACGATTGTTGCAAGCAGTCCCGTTGCGGGACGCGATGGTCAGTATGTTTCGGTTGGTGGCCGACTTGAAGGGCCGTTCGATCTGATCGTTGACGCGCTTGGTGCGGGCTCGACCCTGTCGCCGCTCAGGTCCCGCGCGCTGCCTTACGGCGCGGTTTGGGCCACCGTTCCCTGGCCCATCGATGCACCTTTCCCGGAAGATCGCCTGACCCAACGCTATCGCCGCGCAGATCGTATGCTGGGTGTCCTGCCCGTCGGTACGATGCGAGAGGCAGCTGGCAAGCGGTTGGCCGCGATCTTCTATTCGCTCAAGGCGGATGCGATCGACACCCATTTCAGCCGTCCTTTCGCCGCATGGCGGGCAGAGGCGGAGGCGCTTTGGCCTGAGTTCAAAGCCTTCCTTCCCGAGGATCTAGGCCATGCCGACTTTACCCGCGCCACCTACACCCATGGGACCCTGAAACGCCCCTATGATGATGGCATGGTCCATATCGGGGATGCCGCGCACCGTGCCTCGCCTCAGCTGGGGCAGGGCGCAAACATGGCGCTCCTGGATGCACGTGCTTTGCAGCTGTCTCTTCGGCAGGCGTCTAGGGAGGAGGCCATGCGCCGTTATGCCATGGCCCGGCGCTGGCATGTCTGGCTCTACCAGATGATGTCGGCCTCGTTCACGCCGCAATACCAATCCGATAGCCGCGCCTTGCCGGTCCTGCGGGACCGCGTTCTGGCGCCACTCAGCCGCACATTCCCGGTGCCGGCGATCCTGACAAAGCTGGTCTGCGGTGATCTGGTGCCGCCTATGGCGTCCCTGACGCCGCGCTCCGACTGACGGCCCGTTCCCGAAAGACAATATAAAGCCCCGCTGCAATCGTCACCGCGATGCCCGCTGCCGCCAAACCGTTTGGCAAGTCACGGAACATCACGAAACCGACCAGTGTTGCCATCGGGATCTCCAGGTACTGCATCGGGGCGAGTGTGGCCGAGGGCGCAAAGCGCAAGGACCATGTCATCAGCAAATGCCCGATGGACCCAGCAATCCCCAACGCCACGAAAAGCCAGATTTCATTGCCGATAGGTGAGATCCATCCAACCAAAGGTGCGTCCCCCGATACCATCAGGAACACGAGTGGAGCCACGAACGGCAGCGCAAGTATGCCGGATGAGGCTTGCAGCGCGAGCGGGTCGATCTCTTTCGCCATGGCGCGCGTCACCAGCATGAAAAAGGCGAACACAAAGGCGACCCCAACCGGCAGGAGCGCGCCCCAACCCACAGCCGCGAAACTGGGTTGCACCACCATCAGCGTGCCGACAAACCCCACGGCGCATGCAATCAACCGGCGCGGCCCAACCTCTTCCTGCAGGAAGAAGCGCCCAAGCAAAAGCATGATGAAGGGCATCACGAAGGCAATGGCAACTGCGTCCGCCAAAGGTAGCAACCGAAGGGCTGAAAACATCATCAAAAGGCCCGAGATCTGCAGCGCCGCGCGCAGGGCTGTCAAACCGACGACGCGGGCCGACGGGAACAAGACCGCCCCGGCCATCATTGCCATCGGTGTGAACAGCAAGGCCTGGGTGGCAAACCGGACAACGATCAGCTGAAATAATGGGAAGTCTTCGCCCAACAGCTTGGCCAGCGCATCCGCAAACGGAATGACGGCGCAGAAGCCAAACATCAGCAAGATGCCCAACAGGGGCCGGTCAGTTGTGGTGTCGCGGGCCATTGCGACTGTCTGGCACGGGGCGGCGCTGCCCGCTAGTCCGCGTTCAGATATTCCCAGACCCGAGAGATCACAACGGATCCTTCGCCCACCGCACTCGCCACGCGCTTCACGCTGCCAGCGCGCACATCGCCCACCGCGTAGATGCCGGGGCAGGAGGTCGCGTAACCACTCGATTGTCCGACATCTGCGCCGGTCTTTACAAATCCCTGCTCGTTCAGATCGACAAGGCCTGAGAGCCATTGCGTATTTGGCGCGGCCCCTACCATAACAAACACGGCGCGCGTCCTGATCTGCCAATCCTGTCCGTCAGCCGCGTTACGGATGGTGATGGCATCCAATTCGGTGTCACCATGGCAGCAGGTCATCTGCGTCCGATAATGGATCGTGATGCGGGGATGCGCCTCCAGCCGGTCCGTCAGGTAGCGCGACATGGACGCGGCAAGACTGTCGCCGCGCACAAGGACGTGGACATGTTGCGCCGTGCGGCTGAGGAACATCGCGGCTTGCCCGGCGGAGTTGCCACCGCCGATGACCACCACCTCAGTGTTACGGCAGAACCGTGCTTCTACATCCGTGGCTGCATAGTAGATGCCCGCACTTTCGAAGTCTTCGAGCCGTTCGATAGGCAGTTTTCGGTATTGGACGCCTGTGGCCACGACCAATGCGCGGGCGCAGGTCTCCGCCCCGTCATCAAGCGTAATATGAAAGGTGCCGTCGTCCTTGCGCATAAGTGTGACCGCCCGGCGTGGGACAGCAAAGCGGGTGCCAAACTTCATCGCCTGCACCTCACCGCGCCAGCACAAATCGGCGCCGGAGATGCCGGTGGGAAAGCCCATGTAGTTTTCGATCCGGCTTGAGGTGCCGGCCTGCCCGCCAACGGCCAGGTCTTCGACCACGAGCGCCTTTAGCCCTTCGGAGCCAGCATAGACCGCCGCCGCCACGCCCGCGGGCCCGCCGCCCACAATCAGCACGTCATGAAGCTCGTCTTCTTCAAAACTAAGGTCCAGGCCCATCCGCGCGGCGATCTTGCGCGGCGTGGGGTCCGCGATCACCTCGCCCTTCCCGAAGATGACGGCTGGCGCGTTCGGCGCGATAGAGCATGCATGCGCGACCGCTTCGGCCTCCGCTTCATCCAATGTCAGGGAGCGTACGGGGATCCGGTTCCGCCCGGCAAAGGCGGCAATCCGGCGAATATTGCGGTCTGCCTCAGCCCCGATCAACGTCAGGGCCGAGGCTTCGCGCTCCAACTGGCCCCGCCGGCGCGCCGCGAACACTGTGATGATGATGTCAGACATCTCAGGGACGCGCGCCATCAGGTCGAGCATCGTTTCCCGTTCAACGCACAAAAGCGTCGTGTCCTGAACGGCCCGCAAAGCCATGGAGTAAGCCCCGCCATGCAGGAACGCGATGTCACCGGCAAATTGCGTCGGGCCCAGTGTCGCGCCATCGCCGTATCGCCCACCGGTCGAAGGGTCGACCGCCTCCATCTCGCCGTCCAGAAGATAGCAGAATTCAGTCACCAGCTCGCCTGCACGGTGCAGAACTTCGCCTGCCTTTAGGCGGCGTTCGACCCCCACTTTTCGCATCGCCGCGACATGCGCATCCTCCAGCGGGGTGCGCACCATCGTCTTCAGATCAGCTGCGAGCGTTTCCATCGCTTGTCCCTTCCCGTGCATTGAACAGGCCCGTCAGGGCCCGTTTGATCAGGCCGGTCACACTTGGCTTGCGCCCTGTGCCGAAAGGCAGCGGACGGCACACTTCCATCGTGGCAACGCCAACCCTCGCGGTCAGGGCGCCGTTCACGAGGCCCTCGCCAAATCGGCGCGACAGCTTCGACAGGACCGAGCCGCCAACGGCAGAGCCCAGAAGATCGTCGCCTATGGCAACGGCACCCGTCGCAACAAGATGGGTCAAAACCGCGCGAGTCAAACGCCAGGCGCCAAAAGTGCCCGCCCGCCCGCCGTAAACCTCGGCGATCTTGCGGATCATCCGCAGATTAGCGGTCAAAGCCGCGATGATATCCGCGAAAGCCAGCGGGACCAGCGCCGTTACTGTCGCCACCTGACGCGCCGCGGCCTCAACCTCGCGCTCGGCCATGGCGTCCAGAGGTGCCATCACCTCGGCCTCGGCCAAGGCAAAAAGGCTTGCCGGGTCGAACAGTTCGTCCCTCTGGCGATCCAAAACCTCACGCCCCAACCGAACTTCCGCACGACCGGCATAAAGAGAAGAAATTCGCCGCGCGACGTCTCGAGCGGCCTTCACATCCCCCGACGCCAACGCCGCTTCCGCCGCGCGGTGGACCTTGTCGAGCCGACCGAGGCGCGAAAACGCGGCCAGTTCCCGCAGACAGATGAGCAGAAGCGCGAATACCACCGCGCCGATCAGGCCGACTGCAATCCAACCCAAAACCGGGTTGGAGGCGAGCAACCCGGTCACAAAGTCCCACGCCGCAAGCGATGCCACGAACCCGACCAGGCCCACCAGCGCCGACCAGAAGAACCGCGCGAGCCAAGAGGGGCGGCGCGCGCCCAACGTCGCGACGACCTGCATGGCTTTGCCTTCCGGTGCTGGCATTCCCACATCGGGTACAGGTGCCGCCAGTTCAGGCCCGGCCTCCGGCGCATCTTCCAACTCGATCAGGACGGGGCCTTTTCGCTCACTCATTGCTCGCCCCCTGCTTCCTTGTTTCAAAAATACCTCGGGGGTTTGGGGGCTGGCCCCCAATTTGAAGGCTGGAAAATGGCTGTGTCATCGCAATTTATCCCCGATCAGGAATTCTGCTGCGCTATCCAACCGGATGTGAGGTGGCCCTTCGCCCGCCCTCAACGACAGCGGCGCGGGTGCAAACTTCATCACGCCAAATTCCGCATCCAACCAGGCCTCTGCACCGTCGCGGGCTGGGGCCAGGAGCACTTGCGGATCGGACGGCAAATCGCCGGGATGCAGGGCCGCTTGCCTGCCATCTTCCTGCAATGTCCCTCGCACCACGCCCAAGTCGGCGCCATTCACGCGGCGGGTCTCCTCGACGGTTGCACGCAAGGCGGCAATGGCCATGGCGCCCGTGTCGGCACCTGAAAAATCAGCCTTCCGCCGCGCGTCAGAGACCAACGCCTCCATGATCGCCTGCAACCGTCCGTGCTGATCGTGATGCAAATGATCCGCCTTTGTTGCGGCAAACAGGATCTTGTCCACGCGCTTGCCGAGGATCGAGGTCAGGAACGTATTCCGCCCCGGACGGAAGCTGGCGAGGATGCCGCTCAGGGCCTGCCGCAAATCCTCGACCGCGCGCGGGCCGTTGTGGATCGCGCCAAGCGCGTCCACCAACACCACCTGTCGGTCAATCCGGGAAAAGTGGGCTCGGAAGAAGGGCTTCACGACCTGGGCTTTGTATGCCTCGAACCGGCGCTGGAATTCACGGGCCAGCGATCCCCGGGGCGTGGCCCCCGGCGGCAAGGGCGCAAAGGTCAGCGCGGGCGAGCCCTCCAGATCGCCGGGCAGCAGGAAACGCCCCGGCGTACAATCAGAAAAGCCGGACAACCGGGCTGCATTCAAATATTCGGTCCATCCGTCTGCTAGGGCCTTGGCCGCGCTTTCGTCCAACTTCGCCGTTGCATCGAACTCATCGAGCCGCGCGATGAACGCGGCGCCCTCTTCCCGGGCCTGCGCCTTTGCCAAGGCCTCTACCGACCATCCGGCAAAATCCATCTCCAACAGCGCCAGATCCAGAAGCCATTCGCCGGGATAGTCTACGATATCCAGATGAACCGTGCGTGGCCCGGAAAAGCCCGAAAGCAATCCCTTGGGCCGCACCCGAAGCGACAGGCGTAACTCACTGACCGAGCGGGTGCTTTCAGGCCAGAATGGTTCAGCCCCCGTCATCGCGGCCAAATGGCCTTCAAACCCAAACCTTGGCACCGTGTCATCAGGCTGGGGTTGCAGGAACGCGGCCTCGATCCGGCCACCTGCGGCGGCTTCAAGCCCTGCCATCCGACCTCGGTCCATGAGGTTTGCCACCAACGACGTGATGAAAACCGTCTTACCCGAACGCGCTAATCCGGTAACGCCAAGTCGGATCACCGGTTCGAACAACATCTCCGACACGCCGTCGGTCACGGTTTCGATCCCCCGGCCCAGGGTGTCTGCAATGGCTCCGATCACCAAGGGGGGCATCCTCTCGCGCTTGTGACCTCACAAGGATAGTCATTCGCATCAAAGGTTTCGAGGGGCGATGGACGGGGAAGATCAACTGGGGTAGCCCCGTGAACATGCCCCGCTACGCCTTCCGCATCGAATATGACGGCCGCCCCTTTGCGGGCTGGCAGCGTCAGGCCAATGTGCCAAGCGTGCAGCAAGCGCTGGAAGAGGCGCTGGCCAGGCTGCAATCGGTTGAGCCGCGCACGACGACTGCGGGCCGCACCGACGCGGGTGTGCATGCGACGGGGCAGGTGGCGTCTGTTGAACTTAAGAAGGTGTGGGAGCCGTTCCGGCTTGCAGAAGCACTCAATTGGCATCTCAAGCCCGCGCCCATCGCCATCACTGCCTGCACCGAAGTGCCGGAGGAATTCAGCGCCCGTTTCTCTGCTCTGTCGCGCAGCTACACCTACAGGCTCGTGTGCCGCCGCGCGCCTGTGGTCCATGATGCGGGGTTTGTCTGGCAAGTCCGGGGTGAGTTGGACGTGGCAGCGATGGCCGAGGGCGCGCAGCACCTGATCGGAAAGCACGACTTCACCACATTCCGCGCGGTCCATTGCCAGGCCCAATCGCCGGTCAAAACACTCGACAAGATTGAGGTCGAAGAAGCCCCGGCCCTGGGCGGCGGGCGTGAGATCCGCTTTCACCTCAAGGCGCGCTCGTTCCTGCACAATCAAGTCCGCTCCATCGTCGGCTCGCTTGAACGTGTGGGTGCCGGATCCTGGGCTCCTGACGACGTGCGCACGGCCCTTGAGGCGTGTGACCGCGCCGCCTGCGGCCCCGTTGCCCCGCCCGATGGCCTTTACATGACCGCCGTTGGCTACGCCGATGATCCGTTCCTGTCCGGCTGGTGCGAAACGCAAGTGGAGGCCAAGTGATGGAGCAACCCGTTCCCATCGTAAAAGACCTTGTCTTTGTCGGCGGTGGCCACACCCATGCGTTGGTGCTGCGCAAATGGGGCATGAGGCCGGTACCGGGCGTGCGCGTAACTCTGATCAATCCCGGTGCGACCGCCCCCTATTCCGGGATGCTTCCCGGCCATATCGCAGGGCACTACGCGCGGGACGAGTTGGACATCGACCTTGTCCGCCTTGCCCGGTTCGCGGGCGCGCGCTTGATCGTGGATCGGGCGATATCGCTCGACCCCAAGGCGCGGCATATCCATGTCGGCTCGGGCCGGGTCCTGTCCTACGACATCGCGTCGCTCGACGTTGGGATAACGGCGGAAATGCCGGTTTTGCCGGGCTTTGCCGAACACGGGGTGCCAGCAAAACCGCTTGGCCGCTTCGCCGACATTTGGGCCGAGCGCTGCGAAGGGGATGGCCCGATCCGGATCGCAATTCTCGGTGGTGGTGTTGCCGGTTGCGAAGTCGCTATGGCCGCAGTCCACCGCATGAACGGCCTCAATCGGGAGGTGTCGGTGACGGTGATCGACCGGGGCGCGGTGCTGTCCAGTGTCGTACCGGCGGCGCGCACCCGGCTGATGGGTGCGCTGATCGAACATGGCGTGGATGTCATCGAGAGCGCGATCCCAGCCTTAGTTGAGGCCGACAGCGTTGTTCTTGAAGATGGCCGCCGCATCGCCTCCGACCTGACCATCGGGACGGCTGGCGCGACCCCGCTGGCCTGGATTGCGGACACCGGTCTGCCGTGTCGCGACGGCTTTCTTGAGGTTGACGAATACCTCCGCTCCACCGCTGATCCGTCGATTTATGCGGCGGGCGACTGTGCCCATATCGTCCACGATCCCCGGCCCAAGGCTGGCGTCTACGCGGTGCGTGCGGCGCCGATCCTGACCCACAATCTGCGTGCCGATCTGACCGGCTCACAGCGCAAGGCGTTCCGCCCGCAAAAGGATTTTCTCAAGCTGATTTCGATGGGCGACAAGGTGGCCGTGGCCGAAAAAGCAGGGTTCGCCCGCGCCGGTCGTCCGCTCTGGCGTTGGAAGAACCAGATTGACCAGCGCTTCATGGACCAGTTCCGGCATCTGCCTGAAATGCCGACGCCTCCCGTGCCAAAAGGCGCAGCAAAGGGCGTCGCGTCCGAGTTGGAGGGCCCGGCCCCATGTGGTGGGTGCGGGGCGAAACTGGGGTCCATGGCGCTGGACGGGGTTCTGGCGGGCGCACCCGGCGATGACGCTGCGGCTCTGACCATGGGTGATACGCGACAAGTCCTCAGCCACGATCACCTCCGCGCTTTTGCTCTCGACCCGGTGCTTGTCGCCCGCGTAGCCGCCATCCACGCGCTTGGCGACATCTGGGCGATGGGCGCAGAACCGCAAGCGGCACTGGCGCAAGTGATCCTGCCGCGCGCTGCGGCGCGCCTGCAGCGACGGGCCTTGGATGAGGTGATGGATGCTGCTCGCGCTGTGTTCGCGGATGCCGGGGCCGAGATCATTGGCGGCCATTCCACCGAAGGCGCGGAGCTGACCATCGGGTTCACCGTGACAGGCCTTCTCGATCGCGCGCCGATCACACTCTCCGGTGCCAAACCCGGAGACGCATTGATCCTGACGAAGCCGCTTGGCACGGGCATCCTCCTCGCGGCTGAGATGCAGACAAAGGCCCGCGGCGAAGACGTGCTGGCGTGCTGGAGTGTCATGCAGACCTCGTCGGCTGAGGCCGCCAAAGCGCTGGCGCCCCACGCCCATGCAATGACCGACGTAACTGGGTTCGGCCTTGCAGGGCATCTGCAGAATATCTGCCAAGCCTCTGGTGTCGGCGCTGAGATCGACCTTTCTTCCTTGCCGGTGCTAGCCGGGGCAGAGGCACTTGCCTCGCAAGGCATCCGCTCATCGCTCTATGCACAAAACGCCGCGGCAGCCCCGGTGTCCGGGGCCAATGGCCCTCGCGCCGACCTGCTCCACGACCCGCAAACCGCTGGCGGCCTGCTGGCGGCGGTTCCAGCTGAAGCCGCGGCTGACTTGCCCGGGATCGTCATCGGCAAAATCACACAATCAATGGGGCTCGTCGCGACTGGACAAGGCGGGCAACAGGCTTAGTCTCCGCTTCAACAACGTCCCCCCTCGTGAAAGGCGTGCGCTCCATGTCGAAATTTGGCTCCAGCCAATCTGTCACCCGTGTCGAAGATCAGCGTTTCCTCACGGGCGCAGGCCGCTACACCGATGATATCGCACCACAAAATGCACTGCACGCCTACGTCCTGCGCTCACCCGTGGCCCACGCCACCTTCACACTCGATACCGAGGACGCGCGAAACGCGCCCGGTGTTCATGCCATCATTACCGCCGAAGATCTGGCCGCGGCCGGGCTAGAGAACAAGATGCGCGCCCATGTCATTAAGAACCGCGACGGCGAACGCGGCGATGCCTCTCCCCGCACCATCCTCGCCGAAGGCCGCGTTCGCTTTGTGGGCGACGCCGTGGCTTTCATTGTGGCCGAAACACTGGCCCAAGCCAAAGATGCTGCCGAACTGATCGAGCTCGACTTCGACGACCTGCCCGTGAAGCTCGACCTCGCCCCGGGCGGCCCGGTGATCCATGAAACCGCGCCCGACAACGTCGCCTATGATTTCCATTTGGGGGATGAAGCCGCAACCGACGCGGCCCTTGCGGCCTCCGCCCGCACCGTCACGCTCACCAGCCACGACAACCGCATCATCGTCAATTCGATGGAGCCGCGCAGCGCGTTTGCCGAAATCGACAGCGACAAGCTGCATGTTGCGGTGACAGGGCAGGGCGTTTGGGGCACGAAAGGGGATCTCATCAAATGGTTCGGCCTGTCCGACGGCCAAGTCCGGGTCACTAATCCGGATATCGGTGGCGGGTTCGGTATGAAGGCGATGGAATATCCCGAATATCGCCTTGTGGCCCTGGCTGCTCGTCAAACGGGCCGCCCTGTGCGCTGGATCGGGGAGCGCACGGAATCGATGCTTTCGGACAATGCGGGCCGTGACCTTGATGTGACCTGCACGCTCGGCTTTGACGCTGACAACAAGATCACCGCCTATAAAGTCGACAGCCTCTCGAACATGGGCGCGTATAACTCCGAATTTGCGCAAGCCATCCAGTCCAATCTCTTCGCCCGCGTTCTTTGCGGCCCCTACGACATCCAGACGATGTATTTCCGCAATCGTGGCATCTTCACCAACACAACGCAGGTCGATGCCTATCGCGGGGCGGGGCGGCCCGAGGCGATCTATGCCCTCGAACGCGTGATGGATTTCGCCGCACGGGAGCTTGCGGTCGACCCGCTCGACTTGCGCCGGACCAACTTTATCGCGGACGGCGCATTCCCCTACAAAACGGCCACGCACGAACTCTACGATGTTGGGGAATTCAACCGCGTCCTGACCCGTGCTGCGACGGAGGGCGACGTTTCAGGCTTCGCCAAACGCCGGGCCGCGACCGAGGCACAGGGCAAATATCGCGGCCTCGGCGTCGCCTATTATATCGAGAGCATTCTTGGGGATCCGTCGGAGACCGCCAAGATCGAACTCCACGAAGGGGGCGCGCGTCTTTACGTCGGAACGCAATCGAACGGTCAGGGGCACGAGACGGTCTATCGCCAGATCCTCCACGACCAGACCGGTCTGCCCTTCGATCAGATCGAGGTTATCCAAGGCGATAGCGACCTGATCGCCAAGGGTGGCGGCACTGGCGGATCACGCTCTGTCACAACGCAGGGAGTGGCGATGCGCAAGACGGCAGATGTGCTACTCTCGAACCTGACAGACTTCTTGGATAAGAATATGGAAACCGACGGAATGACATTCGACGCAGAGGAGGGCGTGTTTCGCGCCCCCGGCTCGAATGTTGTGGTCACGCTTCTGGAGGCCGCCGCTCGGGCCGAAGCAGCAGGCGAAGGGCATCTGGCCACCTCGGAGGAAACCACCAAACTGCCCGGTCGATCCTTCCCCAATGGCTGCCACATCGCGGAAGTTGAGATCGACGCCGACACGGGTCAAACCCGGGTTGATCGCTACACGGTTGTGGACGATTTCGGCGTCCTGATGAACCCGATGCTCGCCGAGGGGCAGGTCCATGGCGGCGTCGTTCAGGGCATCGGGCAGGCGATTACGGAACAGGTTGTCTATGATCAGGACGGCCAGCTGCTGACCGCCACCTTTATGGATTATGGCATGCCCCGTGCTGATGACGTGCCGTTCGTCGCCTTCTACACGGAGGAAATCCCCTCCACTGCCAATCCCCTCGGCATGAAAGGCTGTGGCGAGGCCGGGACGGTGGGCGCGCTTGGGGCCGTGGCCAACGCGGTGCAGGACGCGCTCTGGCCTCTTGGCCTACGGCAGGTGGACATGCCGTTCACGCCATCACGGGTCTGGCATATGTTGCAGGAAGCGAAGCGCCAAGTTGCGGCTGAGTGAGCGGATATCCGGCTGGCTGCGCGGTCTGCGCAGTGCCGCGCCGCCCGCGCCCGCGGACGCACCGCGAAATTGCACGCATGTGATCCTGTTGGACGGCACGATGTCGTCCATGACGCCAGGATGTGAAACGAATATCGGCCTCACCTTTCGATTGTTGAAAGACCTGCCCGCCGACAGCACCGTGCGCCTTTATTATGAGCCCGGCATCCAGTGGCGTGGGATCGCCCGAGCGCACGAAGTCATGGCTGGGATTGGCATCAATCGTCAGATCAAGCGCGCTTATGCCTGGCTCGCCACTGGCTACAAACCCGGCGACCGCATTTTTCTTATGGGCTATTCGCGTGGCGCCTATGCGGTGCGCTCCCTTGGTGGTCTGATCGACCGGATGGGGCTTTTGCGCCGCGATCTTGTCACGCAAGGCATGGTGGAAGAGATCTACGCCCTTTACCGCGAAGACCCGGAAGGGGCTGCCGCGCGTGCATTGAGCGGACGGGTCTGCTTTCGCGACGTGCCGATCCGTTTTCTGGGCGCCTATGATACCGTACGCGCGCTTGGCATTCGTTATCCTTTGGTCTGGCGTTTCCTGCCCTTGCCGCACCCGTACCACAGCCACACCTTGGGCGATCATGTTGAGGTCGCGCGCCAGGCCCTCGCCCTCGATGAAACCCGCGTCGCCTATGCACCGGTTCTCTGGAACACGACCTCACCCGACCGAAACGGGCGCGATGTGCAGCAAGTCTGGTTCAAGGGCAGCCATGGTGACATTGGCGGGCAGTTGAACGGTCGGGCCACTGCCCGCGCCCGCTCCAATATTTCGCTCACGTGGATGCTGGAAGAGGCGTCTAGCTCGGGACTACCCCTTCCCGCCAACTGGCAAAGCCGTTTCCCGACAGATCCAGAGGCGCCATCTGTCGGCAATTTCTCCGGCTTCGGCAAACTCTTCTGGGCCCGTAAACGCCGTGTCGTAGGCGTTGATCCATCTGAACGCCTGCATCCCAGCGCCGAGGGGCATTCCGGCGTGCCGACCTTGGAAATTACCGAACAAAGCCCCCAACCTGCCCACGGATGACCTGCGCCTTTGTTCCGGCAGGGAAAGCAGTGCACAATCGTTAACGTGCTCTGAAAAACATTTAAAGTCAAATGCATAGGTGTGCTTATCAACCTTGATAAGCCGGCGCCTAATTCCCCTTCCGAGGCTTCGCGCGCAAAGTTGGATCCGCCTCACGCGGGTCCTCGGGCCAGGGGTGTTTCGGGTATTTGGCCCGCATCTCTTTGCGCACGTCTACGTAGGATCCATCCCAGAAGCCTAGCAAATCTGTTGTCACTTGAACCGGTCTCTGGGCGGGGCTCAGCAAGACCATTCTCAACGGCAGCCGCTCTGGTCCAACACGCGGATGCTCGCGCGTGCCGAACACCTCCTGCAGGCGCAGCGCGACTTCTGGCACGTCGCCCGCGTAATCAATCGCCACCGACCGCCCAAGCGGAGAGACCCAACTCTCCGGTGCCAGCCGCGCCATATCTTGCATCGCGTCCCATCCCAGCCACGCCTCCAGTGCCTGCGCCGGATCAAACCGTGCCAAATCCTCGACCGTTTTCAAGCCCGCCAGATAGGGCAGAGCCCAGGCTTCCAAGGCCGCCAACAAGGCGGCGTCCGACATATCGGCCACGCCCGAAAATGCGATCCGCGCGCGCAAAAGGCGCGCCCGTTTCGACCAGCCCAAGGCCCCCAAACCAAGATCGCGGATCCCGTCCAGCAAAGCCTCCGCCACGGCCGCCGGTGCGGCATCGTTCCAGATCCGATCCTCCAGCACCAAGGCGCCCAACCGCTCCTGCCGCCGTGCCTCCACCCGCCGCGTCCGCTTCGACCATTCGCACACGTCAACCCACGCGATCCGGTCCCCATAGAGCGCCCGCACCTCTGCCTCGGACACCTCAACTGCCGCTCGTATGCGCGCTTCACGCGGGTTCCCGTCCAGATCGGTGGCCACGATCAAGCGTGCCCCCGACAGGCCATCCCCCTCCGGCATCACCGCACCTTTGCCACCTGACAGCACAAAGCGCGGCTGATCCCCGGCACGCCGCAGACCGATCCGATCAGGATAAGCCAACGCTGCCTGTGCGCCGGGCCCAAGCGATGGCCCGGCCTCAAACCGCTTGAGCCGCTTTGCTTCCTGCCTGATGCGCGCGATTGTCCCTTGATCGGCGTTGAACGCCTTCGGATTGTCCAACGCCCGCAACCGCCGCTTCAAATCGACCCCTTGGCCGCGCAACGGGTCACGGTCTGCCAGAAGGGCTGCTACCCGGGCCGAGCCATTCCCGCCCCGCGCCAACATATGCGCAAGCCGGGGGTGCAGTGGCATCCGCGCCAGCACCTTGCCGTGTTCCGTGATTGCGTCGCTCGCATCCAGAGCGCCCAGATCGCGCAACAAACCGCGCGCCTCCGCCATCGCGCCTTCTGGCGGTTCCGTCAGAAACGCCAGGCCTTCTGCCCCGCCCCACAGCGCCAATTCCAGCGCCAGCGCGGTCAAATCTGCCGCCTCGATCTCGGCGGGCGGGTAGGCAGGCAGCGCGCCTTCCGCGCCCTTGGTCCACATACGGTAGCAAACACCGGGTGCCACGCGCCCCGCACGGCCCCGGCGTTGGTCGGCCTCCGCACGGCTGACCGCTTCCGTCACCAACCGCGCCATGCCCGAGCCCGGGTCAAATCGCGCCCGACGCGCCCGGCCCGCATCCACAACGACGCGCACATCTTCAATCGTCAGCGAGGTCTCGGCAATCGAGGTCGCCAAAACCAGTTTCCGCCCATGGACCTCAGGTCGCACGGCTGCACGCTGTTCAGACAGGCTCAACGCCCCGAAGAGGGGCCGCAGCACCACGTTCCCCGCAAGCCTGTGCTCCAGCAACGCGGACATACGCCGTATCTCGCCCTCACCGGGAAGGAACACCAGCACGCCCCC
Source organism: uncultured Roseicyclus sp. (assembly GCA_947489665.1). Taxonomy (GTDB): domain Bacteria; phylum Pseudomonadota; class Alphaproteobacteria; order Rhodobacterales; family Rhodobacteraceae; genus Gymnodinialimonas. The sequence goes on from CANLEH010000001.1 coordinate 900,470, forward strand.
CTCTGCCTCCGACAGTGCGTGTAGCACTAGATCAGCCAATGCGGCCTCAAAGCGGACGTCCTTGCGCGGGGGACTGTCCAGCCACCGCGTCTCAACCGGATAGGCGCGCCCGTCGGATGAGATCATCGGCGCATTGTCCAGCATCGCCGCCACCGGGCCCGCATCCAGCGTCGCCGACATCACCACCAGCCAAAGGTCCGCACGCAATGCGCCGCGAACTTCCCAGGCCAGTGCAAGGCCGAGGTCCGCGTTCAGCGACCGTTCGTGAAATTCGTCGAAGATCACCGCGCCCACGCCCGGCAGTTCAGGGTTTTCTTGCAGCATCCGCGTCAGGATGCCTTCTGTGACCACTTCAATCCGTGTCTGTGGACCGACCGCACTGTCGCCCCGAATGCGATAGCCCACCGTTTGCCCGACATCCTCACCCAGCGTGTCCGCCATCCGCTCCGCCGCCGCGCGCGCGGCGAGCCGGCGCGGCTCCAGCATAATGATCTTGCCCGTGACCTCGGGCAGCAGAGCTAATGGAACCCGGGTCGTCTTGCCCGCGCCGGGCGGGGCCTGCAAAACGGCACGCCCTTCTGCCCGCAAAGCGGCGACAAGGTCGGGCAGGATGGCGTCGATTGGCAGCTCCATAATCCCGGCCTAGGCGTGCGGGGGAAGGGCGTCAACGGCTGGACTTGGCGCACCGGAATGCGTCATGTGGCACGGAACGGAGGCGGAGCGTATGGACGATCTGGCAGAAAGGGTGGCAGCAGGCGACAGACGGGCGCTTGCGCGGGCTGTAACGCTTGTGGAAAGCACGCGGCCGGATCATCAGGAACAGGCGCTTGCGCTGTTGGATCAACTGCGCGGGCTGAACCGGCAGGCGCTGCGCATTGGCCTGTCCGGGACGCCGGGAGTGGGGAAATCCACTTTCATCGAGGCGTTCGGGATGATGTTGGTCGACGCTGGCCTGCGCGTGGCCGTGCTTGCGGTGGATCCGTCTTCGGCGCGGTCCGGCGGCTCCATCCTGGGTGACAAGACACGGATGGATCGCCTGAGCCGCGAAAAGGGGGCCTTCATTCGGCCGTCCCCATCCTCTGCAGCGCTTGGCGGTGTGGCCCGCCGCACGCGAGAGGCCGTCAGCCTGTGCGAGGCTGCAGGCTTCGATGTCGTGTTGATCGAAACCGTCGGAGTTGGCCAGTCCGAAACGATGGCGGCCCAGATGTGCGACTTATTCGTGCTGCTCCTTGCCCCGGGGGGCGGGGATGACTTGCAGGGCGTCAAGCGCGGCATCATGGAGATGGCGGACATCATCCTTGTGAACAAGGCGGATGGGGATCTGAAGGCGACCGCCACGCGCACCGTGGCCGATTACGCCAGCGCTTTGATGCTGCTGCGAAAACGCCCCTACGACCCTGACGATTTCCCCAAGGCGCTTGCCGTGTCCGCCGTGGAAGGGGGCGGGCTTGACCAGGCTTGGGCCGAGATGCAGTCCCTGGCTGAATGGCGCAAATTCGAGGGGCATTGGGACCGGACGCGGGCCGCGCAAGCCGCCCATTGGTTCGACCAGGAGGTTCGGGAGGGCCTTCTGGCGCGGCTCAGCCAAGATGCAAACATCAAGGCGCACATGCGTGACAGCGCTGATGCCGTGGCCAGAGGTGAGGTGACGGCGACAGCCGCCGCTCGCGCGATATTGCGGCGTTTGACCTAGCGCCCCGTGAACCGCGTGATGGCGCCCTGGTAGCGAATGATCAGCCCCAGACCTTTCACTTTTGCATGGACATCAAAGGTGATGGCGCCATCTTCGCCCACGCCTTCGACCCCTTCGCAACTGACCACCATGCCGCGCGGCACGGGTAAGCCGAAGCCCGTGACCTTGGTGATCGGAATATGAAGCCCGCCGTCCAGCACCTTCGGCTCCATCAGGAACACGCTGGTGCCGACTTGTTCGGCGATCACGCCAGGCGCTTCCAGCCATTGCTTGGAGCGGGTCATGTGCCCGTCAAAGCTGCGCTCCCAAATCTCGACGTCCCTGTCGCGGGTCATGCGGAATGTGAACGGCATCTCGCCCGACGCACTCGGCATTCCGCCGGCCTGCGCCACTTGCCGAGCCAGCCATCCGCCTTGGGTCACAGTCACATGGCCCTTGTAGAAGTCCGACCCATCGACAGAGTGAAACCGCTGCAACGCCTCGGGCAAATCGTCAAAGGCGGAGCCCATGGCCGTTGGGTAAAGCATCAGGTCGCCTCGTCGTCTCGGTCAATGAACCGCGCCATCACGTGCGGCTGGGGTATCATGCACGTCTGATAGCGCCCGAAAAGGGCATAGCGGTTCCGCGCGATGCGATTGTAGAGGAAGGCTTTCAGCGGGCGCGGCAGGAAACCCACGATCGAGAGTGCTTTCCACGGCCAGCCGACGGCGCGCATGGCGGCCGCGAAACTGTCGAGATGGGTGGATATCACGCCGTCGACGAAGATCAGGTTGGTTTCGAAGTCATCTGTCGGGAGATCGAGCGCGGCGTAAAGCGCGTGACCAAGAGGCGATTGAGCGTGGGCGAAGTGGAAGCGTTCGGCGCGGTCGACGCGGGTGATGAAGCGGAAGAAGCCGGAACACAGGACGCATTCGCCGTCGAAGACGATCAGGTCGCGGCCCGCGAGGCGGGTTTGCAGCGCTTGCGGAAGGTTGGCGACGCGGGCGTTCAGCGGAAGATCGCCTCACCCTGTTCGTCGATCAGGCGCTTGGCCTTGAGGGTCGAGGAGGTGACGGCCTCGTCCCGGCTTTGGCACTGGTCTGCGCGGATCATGGTGTGGGTCTTGGTCTCTCCGTCGATCTCTTTCTCGATCACGGCGCAGATGCGGTGGCCACCGCCATCGGCCTGCGGCTGGGGGGTGATGCGGAAGCCTTCGTATTCTTCGGCCGGGGCTGAGGACTTGGCACCGCCACCGCTGCCGCCGAAGAGTTTGGAGAGGAAGGACATGGGGTGTCTCCCGGGTCGTTTCATGGGTCAGGAGAGAAGGTAGCGCGGTGGGGTGGGGAGGGGAAGGCGGGCGTTTGCTCAAGGTTGAGCAGGGGGGTTAAATTATTGAAACCATGAGAGAAATGAATTTCGGTTAACCTTTGCCTAACCACGTTTGTGGCGGCTCAAGGCTGAGCGTCCAGCGTGTTGAGGTAGTAGCCCACACAGTCCTGCACCCGGCGGAAGCGATCACCGCCCAGATGGGTGCCGCCGAACCAGCGGGTGACGATGATGAGGTGGTTTTGCAGCTCGGCGCGCTCCAGCATCCGCACGATCACCATGCCCGCACCGGCCTCTCCGTCATCGTTCTTGAGCGGGCCATCTTGGGTGAGGAGCGCCCAGGTGTTGTGGGTGGCCTTGGCGAATTTTTTCTGGCGTTTTAGGGTTTTGAGGAGGGCGAGGGCCTCCGCCTTGTTGGTCGCAGGACCACCGGAGACGGCGTATTTCGAGCCGCGGTCGGTGAGGATGTTGTCGTGGGTGGTGAGCATTTGTTTGGTCTACTCGGTGGCATCCCAGCCGCCAAGTGTAGAGCCCCGCCAGCGTCGGGCCTCGGTGCGGCGATCCGAACGGCTGTTCTTTGGCACTTTATGGTGGCCAAGTTTGCGTGACTTGACGGGCGGAGCGCTTTGCGGTGGCCAAATCGCCGGGCCGGGGGGAGGCCCGACGATGGCGGGGCGGCTACGCCGCTGTTAACCCGCTGTGGTGCACAAGGCTACACTTCTCGCCCGGCTTCATCAGGTGGTGCTTCTGCTCCCAATTCGCCTCGTTCGTACCGTTCAATCAACTCGGACATTGGCACGCCATTGAGTTTGAAAACCCAAGGGCTATCCACGTAACCAGAAGTTGCGTCTCTCGCCAAAGAAACGATCTCTCGCCAATGCTCAACGATAGCCGTGCGTCTGTCGCCCAAAAAATGTTCAGGTCGTGCAAGCCCTTCGCTTGCCTTGAAGTGATCCAATTCGTGAAATACGCGAAGATAAAGGATTTCGGCAGTTGTCCTCAACGGTCCGAGAAAGGGATACGAGCTAGGCCGTGTATCGGGGTCGAATTCGTGATGGGCGAAACCACGGTTCCGCATCGCCTCAATGTTTTCCCAAAGCTGCTTTAGGTTTTCAACTGGTTGGTCCTCAAGCGCCGCTTCAAGCTGTTCCCTGAAAGCGTCGTGCTCGTCTTCGGGCAACAACTTGGACCAATGACTGGGTTCCTTTCGGTTGCCGAAATAGCGCCACCAATAGATCACGCTAGAGATCATAAGTGTTCCGCCGTAGACGCGGAAGAAGTTCAGCCGTTCCCGCTCGGCGAGGTCAAGGGCGTCATGCATTGAAAGAAATCGGAGCAACTCAAGAACGCTATAGGCGACTTCTCGAAGCCGCCTAATCCGATCCTCTATGCTCACTGATCCAAGAAGCTCCGCAACTTCCGGCTCCGCGACGGATGCTTTAGCTTCCGCAGAGCCTTCGCCTCGATCTGCCTGATCCGTTCCCGCGTCACGCTGAACTGCTGACCGACTTCCTCGAGCGTGTGGTCGGTATTCATCCCGATGCCGAAGCGCATCCGCAGGACGCGCTCCTCACGCGGCGTCAAGCTCGCCAGAACCCGTGTCGTTGTCTCTTTCAGGTTCTCCTGAATGGCCGAGTCCAAGGGCAGGACCGCATTCTTATCCTCGATGAAATCGCCAAGCTGTGAATCTTCCTCGTCGCCAATCGGCGTCTCCAAGGAAATCGGCTCCTTGGCGATTTTCATCACCTTGCGGACCTTCTCCAGCGGCATTTGCAGCTTCTCGGCCAATTCTTCCGGCGTCGGCTCGCGGCCGATTTCGTGGAGCATCTGGCGACCGGTGCGCACCAGTTTGTTGATCGTCTCGATCATATGGACCGGGATGCGGATCGTGCGGGCTTGGTCGGCGATGGAGCGGGTGATCGCCTGACGGATCCACCACGTCGCGTAGGTGGAGAATTTGTAGCCACGGCGGTATTCGAACTTATCGACGGCCTTCATCAGGCCGATATTGCCTTCCTGAATGAGGTCGAGGAATTGCAGGCCGCGGTTGGTGTATTTCTTGGCAATGGAGATCACGAGGCGCAGGTTGGCTTCGACCATTTCCTTCTTGGCCTGACGCGCTTCCTTCTCGCCCTTCTGCACCTGGTTCACGATGCGGCGGAATTCGGGGATGTCGAGGCCGACATATTGGCCGACTTGCGCCATGTCGCCGCGCAGCTCTTCGATCTTGTCGGTGGAACGTTCGAACAAAGCCTGCCAGCCGCGACCGGCCTTGCCCTGCATGCGTTCCATCCAGGTCGGGTCAAGCTCCTGCCCGCGATATTCCTCGATGAATTCGCGGCGGTTGATGCGGGCCTGATCGGCGAGCTTCACCATGGCGCTGTCGATGGACATGATGCGGCGATTGATGCCGTAGAGCTGGTCCACCAGCGCTTCGATACGGTTGTTGTGCAGGTGCAGCTCGTTCACCAGCAGTACGATCTCGGCGCGGAGTTTCTGGTAGTCCGTCTCTTGCTTGGCGGAGAAGCTGCCATCTTCGTTCAACGTCGCGGAAATGCGGCTGTCCTGCATTTCAGAAAGCTGGATGTAATCGGCGGCAATGCGGTCGAGCGTGGCGAGGACCTGCGGCTTGAGCGTGGCCTCCATCGCGGCGAGCGACATGTTGGCCTGATCGTCCTCGTCCTCGTCGTCGTCCTTCTGGATCGGGTTGCCGTCGGCGTCCAGTTCAGGCTCAGGCTCGGCCTTCGGCTTCGGCGGGGCAGCGCCGGGCGGGGTGGAGCCTGTGGCCGTGGGCGCCACGACAGGCGTGTCGTCGTCATCACCCATCTGGGTGCCGAAGGTGGCATCAAGGTCGATCACGTCGCGCAGCAGGATGTCTTCGTCGAGAAGTTCGTCGCGCCAGATCGTGATTGCCTGGAAGGTCAGCGGGCTTTCGCAGAGGCCCGCGATCATCGTGTTGCGGCCGGCTTCGATCCGTTTGGCGATGGCGATTTCGCCTTCGCGGGACAGCAGTTCGACAGAGCCCATCTCACGCAGATACATGCGGACAGGGTCATCGGTGCGGTCGAGTTTCTCGGTCTCCGTTGCGGCCACGGCCACCTCGCGGGAGCCTGAGGTTTCTACGACCTCGGTGGACCCTTCGGCCTTCTCTTCGCCTTCCTCGGCTTCCTCATCTTCGATGATGTTGATGCCCATCTCGGACAGCATCGACATCACGTCTTCAATCTGCTCGGAGCTGACCTGTTCCGGCGGAAGCACAGTGTTGAGCTGATCGTAGGTGATGTAGCCCTTGGTGCGGGCGTCCGCGATCATCTTTTTGACGGCGGTTTGGCTCATATCGAGGCCAAGTTCCTGATCCTCACCGTCCTGCTTGCGATCGTCGGTGTCTTTGGCCATTGGCGTCTATCCCTTGGGCTTGGGTCGAACAGGGTGAGTCGAACCCTTGCTTCTGAAAGTAAACCTTAGCGCGAATCAGTGATTCGGAAAGGGCTACTTCCTTGATTTCTTGCCTTGTCCTGCGGTTGAGAGCAACCGGTGGAACTCGGCCCGCGCGTCTGCCGTTTCGCCGAATTGCTCGGCATCGTCTTCCCCCTTTGGACGGAGGGCGGCATGTTTCCCACGGACCGCTTCATTCAGGCGGTAGGCAAGTGTGGCATCCTCGTCATTCGTGATCTCGCCAAGGTCCTGCGCGGCCTCGGCCATCTCGTCCTCAATCGCGCGGGCGGCGGCTTGTTTTGCGAACTCCTCGGCCAGGCACTCGGCCGCGCGTATGGGATCGCCGTCGCCGATCAGGAACGGAGTTATCGCCAAATGGGAAAGCGACAGCAGTCTTTCAAGGGCTGGCGCGCAGGCAGAGGCGTTTATTTCATCGAGCAGCGCGCCCGGGTCGCGGGTGGTAGTGCGGAGGATGAATGTTGCAAGCTCCGCATGGTCAGCGTTTCGCGGGTTCAGGCGGTCCAGCTGGTCTTCGAAATCGTCGATCAAATCGGGAAAGCGGATGCAGCTGGCCACGATTAGGCCAGTGCGCAGGGTTTCGCCATTGAGCGCGGTGGCCTTCACGCGGGTGGTGGCAAGTGGGGCCTGCGCTTCGGCAAAGCCACGCCCCTTCCACTGGCCGCGCCCCGGGCCGTTTCCACGCGGTTTCCAGGCCGGGCGAAACAGCGCGCGGCGCAGGTCTGCGATGGCGTCGCCGTAATGGCGTTTGAGGCTTGGGTCGGTTATGCGGCCAATCGCTTGGCGCAGGCGCCCATCAAGCGCCGCCTTGCGTTCGGGGCTGTCGAACACCTGCCCCTCGGTCTCACGCCGCCAGAGCAGGTTCACCATCGGCTCCGCCCTATCGAGCAGCGCCTGCATGGCACTTGCCCCCTGCGCCTTGATCAGATCGTCGGGGTCCATCCCCTCGGGCATCACGACGAAGCGCAGGCCTTTGCCGCCTTCCAGCATCGGCAGGGCCAGATCAATCAATCGCATCGCCGCGCGTTGGCCCGCCTTGTCGCCATCCAGCGTGATAATCGGCTCGTCGGTGATGCGCCACATCAGGCGCAGCTGATCCTCGGTTACGGCCGTTCCGAGCGGAGCCACAGCCGCGCCGAACCCGGCTTTCACAAGCGCGATGACGTCCATGTAGCCCTCGGCCACGATCAGAGGCGCCCCTTTGCCCGCGGCCTCCCGCGCGGGGCCGTGATGGTAGAGCGACCGGCCCTTGTCAAAGAGCACCGTCTCGGGTGAGTTCAGGTATTTGGCATTGTCATTGGGGTCCATCGCCCGCCCGCCAAAGCCCACACAGCGCCCACGCGGATCGCGGATGGGGAAGATGATGCGGCCGCGGAACGTGTCGTAGGGCTTGCCGCCCTTCTGGCTTGGCTTGGCGAGGCCGGTTTCAAGCAGATCTTTGTCCTTGAAGCCCTTGCCAATCAGCGCGTCCCACAGGCCCTGCCAACTATCGGGCGCAAAGCCGATTTCGAACCGCTCCAGCGTCACCTCGTCCATCCCGCGTCTCTGGAGATATTCCCGCGCCTCGGATGCCGCGCCGGTCTTGAGTTGCAGGCGGAACCACGACACTGCGGCTTCGGTGACTTTGGCCAGTTCCGTGTTTCGGTCAGCCTTTTCCTGCGCCTTGGGATCACGAGCGGGCATGGTCATGCCAGCCTCGCGCGCCAACAGCTCCACCGCCTCCATGAAACCCACATTCTCCGTCTCTTGGACGAATTTGAACATGTCGCCTTTGGCGTGGCAGCCGAAGCAATAGTAATAGCCCTTGCGATCCTCGACATGGAACGAGGCGGTCTTTTCCTGATGGAAGGGGCAGGGCGCCCACATATCGCCCTTGGCCTGATTGGATTTGCGATTGTCCCAGATCACCTTGCGGCCCACGACCTGCGCGATGGAGGTGCGGTTTCGAAGCTCGTCAAGGAATCCGGGGGGCATGGCCATGGCGCCAATATCGGGTGGGGGTGCGGCAGTGTCCAGACACTGAGAGGGGTGATTGGTTAACCTGCCGTGGCGGCTGGAAACTTTGTCTAACCTGCCATCTCTGCCCGCGCGGCAACCATCGTCATGGCGCGCTCAACCTCATGAACCAAGGTTGCGGCCATGGAGCGGAAGACCATGACCTCGTAGCGGGTAGGCCCAGTGCGCAGCAGCACGCAATTCATGTGACCCAGCAAGGTCCGGGCCGCTGCACCAGCCCCGAAGGCCGTGTCCCGCAGATCAATGGGCACAAGGCGCGCCAGCACATCTGTGGCCCCCGCGCCTTCAAGGGCGCAGCAGGCCCAAGCGCTGGTCTGATCCACCATCGCCGCCCCGGCGATGGGTTTGAGGGCTGTGCCCAGGACCAACGCCTGATCCGGCCCGAACCAGACCAGCCCGTTGGCGTGGGTGTTGGGGGAGGGGAAATCGGCGCCAAGCTGTTTGTCGAGCGCGCGGGAGACTTTTGCCATCTGCCCTTTTTGGGGCGCGATCCATGTGATCCGGTCCGGTGTCACCTCCGATAGGCGCACATCTCCGGCCTCGATGGGCAGCAGCGCGTCAAACGGGGTCTTTGCGGTCAGATTAGCCACGGGCGCGCCCTCCATCCGGGTCGAAGAAGACAGGATCGCAGATTTCGACCTCAGCTGTCACGCCGCGCAGCGCATCGACCATTTTCATGTGGTGCCCGACCCGGTCGCGCCCGGCCTTCAGGAAACCAAGCCCGATGAAATGACCAAGCGTGGGCGAGTAGCCGACCGATGTGACGTAGCCCATATTATTGGTGCGAACGGCATCGGCGTCCGCCTCAAAAAGATGGGCGCCTGCTGTCAGTTCCTTTACCGCACCGACGGGTTTCAGGCCCACAAGCTGTTCACGCCCTTCGTCCAGAAGGCCGGGGCGGGTGGCGGCGGCTTTGCCGATGAAGTCTTTCTTCTTCGACATCATGGCTTGCATGCCGATGTCGAAGGCCGTCACGCGGCCATGGATTTCCGCGTGGGTGATGAAACCCTTCTCAAGCCGCAGGACATTGAGCGCCTCCATCCCGTAAGCGCCGCCGCCGAGGCTTTCCGCGCGGGCCACAAGATCGCGGTAGAGCGCGTCGCCATAGGCGGCGGGCACCGCAACCTCATAGGCATGTTCGCCGGAGAAGGAGATACGGAAGAGGCGCCCTTCAATGCCGTGGATCCGGGCCGGTCCACATTGCATGAACGGAAAGGATTCATCGTCGATGGGCGCGTCGAGCACGCCGTTGAGCAGATCACGGGCCTTTGGACCCGCGACAGAGAATTGCGCCCATTGTTCGGTCACCGACGTGAAGCGCACGTCAAGGTCTGGTCGCAGGGCTTGGGCCACGAATTCCATATGGTTCATCACCGGACCCGCAAAGGCGGTGGTTGTGGTCATGACGTAATGGTTCTCCGCCAGGCAAGCGGTTGTGCCATCGTCCATCACATGCCCGTCTTCGCGTAACATCAGCCCATAGCGCACGCGGCCCGGCTTCAGGGTCGAAAAGGTGTTCGTATATAGGAAGTCGAGGAATGATCCCGCGTCGGGGCCAAGGATCTCGATCTTGCCGAGGGTTGAGACATCGACGACACCAACAGCATTGCGGACCATGTTGACCTCTCGGTCACAGGATTGCCGCCAATGGGTTTCGCCGGGCGCGGGGATGTAGGACGGGCGATACCAGAGCCCGGCCTCGATCATCGGCGCGCCGCGTGCGGTGACGGCCTTGTGGGAGGTCGGGAAGCGTTCCGGCGCGAAGCCCTTGCCTTGCGCGCCCGCACCCATCGTGGCGAGGGCCACGGGCGTGAAAGGGGGGCGGTAGGTGGTGGTTCCGGTTTCAGGAATGCCTCGGCCTGTTGCGTCGGCGAGCACAGCGAGGGCTGCGATGTTGGACGATTTGCCTTGGTCCGGTGCCATGCCTTGCGTGGTGTAGCGCTTCATGTGCTCGACGGATTGAAAGCCTTCCGTGGCGGCTTGCTTCACGTCCTTCGTGGTCACGTCATTGGCAAAGTCGAGCCAGATGCGGCCCTTGGCTTCGACCACATGCAAGGGCGCGCCATTGCCGCCGGTCATGTCCGCCTCAGGCAGGGTCGGGCGGCGCACTTTTCGGCCAAGGGCCTTGAGTGCGGCCTCCGCAGCTTCGGCACCGCTGGTGATAGCATCCCAGGTCGTGAGCAGGCCGTTGCACGCGCCCGCGACGTGCAGGCCGGGTTTGGCGCTTTCGGCCGGAATGAAGGCGTTGATCTGGTCGTTCCAGACGGGCCGCGCGCCCATGTGGCACGTGAGGTGAACTGATGGGTTCCAGCCGCCTGAAACGCCAAGGCAATCAGTCTCTAACTGGTAGCTGCCGGACGCGGTGCGGTAGGTGATCTCGCTCAGGGCTTGCCGGCCCTTCGTGTTAACAACCTCAGCCCCCGCGATCACGCGATAGGCGCCCTTGGCCTCCACGCCCGGGCGGGTGTCGATTACCGTGCAGTCGATGCCAGCATCGACCAGCTCGATAGCGGTTTGGTGCGCGTCGTCGTTGGTTGTGAACAGGCTGACCTTCTCACCCGGCGTGACGCCGTAGCGGTTGAGGAAGGTGCGGATGGCCGAGGACAGCATGACCCCGGGACGGTCATTGTTCGGGAAGGGGATGGGGCGTTCGAGGGCGCCAGCGGCGAGCACCGCCTGACCTGCACGGATCCGCCAGAAACACTCGCGGGGCAGGGCGGGATTGTGGGGCAGATGGGCACTGACACGCTCGACGGCGGAGAAGGTCAGCCCGTCATAGGCACCCGCCACGGTGGTGCGCTCCATGATGCGGACGCGACCCGTCTCGCGCAAGGCCTCAACAGTCTCGGCCACCCAGATGTCGCCGGGGACGCCGTCAACCATCTCCCCATCCGACAACAGCCGCCCGCCAAGGGCGGCGGTTTCTTCGGCCAGGATAACATCGGCGCCGGATTGGGCGGCGGTCAAGGCTGCGATCAGGCCTGCGGGGCCGCCCCCGATCACCAACACATCGCAAAAGGCAAAGGCGCGTTCGCTTTCCTCAGGACTGGCCTCACGCGTCATGCGACCCAGACCGGCGGCGCGGCGGATCGTGGGCTCGTAGACCCTCTCCCAGAAAGCGCGGGGCCACATGAAGGTCTTGTAGTAAAAGCCGGCACCGAGCCAGGGAGAAAGCAGATCGTTGACGCTGAGTAGGTCTTTGTCGAGGGGGCCGACATGGTTCTGGCTGCGCGTCTCGAGCCCTGCATAAACCTCCTGCACGGTGGCGCGGACATTGGGTAGCATCGCGTTGCCCGCGCCGACCTGGATCAGGGCATTTGGTTCTTCCGAGCCTGCGGTCATCACGCCACGCGGGCGGTGGTATTTGAACGAGCGACCCATCAGCTTCACGCCGTTAGCCAGCAGGGCAGAGGCAACGGTATCGCCCTTTAACCCCTCATAGGCGCGCCCATTGAAATGGAACCGCAGCTTGGTGTCGCGGTCGACCAGACCCTTGCCATCGAGCCTCATGCCGCAGCCTCCGAGGCCAGGGTCACGCTGTAAATCTCATGCGTGGTCGTGTCGCGCTCCACCACCAGCCATGCACTGCATCCGCCAGTGTGCTGCCATAGCTCGCGCGTGCGACCGGCCGGATTTTCGCGCAGATGCAGATAGTCGTTCCACGCCTCTGACCATTCTTCACTGTCGGGACGCTCGAGCGCGATGGCAGAGCCTTTGATGGTGAATTCCCGTTGGTCGCGCGGACCGCAAAAGGGGCACGTGATAGGCATTCAGCTGGCCTCGCACGCGGAAGGGTGGGCCCGGTAGAGCAGATAACGCGTTGCCTGCCCCGGGACTTCGGCCAGGGACGTGGTCTGGCCAATTTCGCCCCCACAGCCTTCCAGCGCGACGCGGACATATTCAGTTTCGATGACCAACGTGTTGCCATCATAGCGAACGACGTCAAAGCTGCCGCCGTCGCATTCCACACCGAACTGTAACGGGTTGGCAAAGTTCGCGCCGGTCTCGGTCATGCGCAGGCCCGCAATACCCTCGTCTATCGCGCGACCATTGCTTGATGTGGAGGCCGTAATCTCGACCAGAGTGATGTCGGAGGCCGCGTGTGGTTCGGGGTCGAACCACAAAGCAAGGCGTTCAACGAACTGGTTGGGATGCGCTGCGAGATGGGCCGCGTCATATTCGCGGACGAAGCAACCTTCCGGCACCGTCTGGGCCATGGACGGACCAAGGGAAAGACCGCAAACCAGAGACGAAACCGCCGCCTTAATGAAGGTTGTGCTGCGCACCGGTCGCCTCCTCATCCAGAATGCCGTACCCTGTGTTGAACCGATCTAGCCGGAATTTCTCGGCCGCCTCGTGCGGGCGGTCCGTGGCCAGCAGATGCGCAAAGCAATGGCCCGAGGCGGGCACAGCCTTGAACCCGCCGTAGCACCAGCCGCAATTGACGTAGAGTCCCTCGATATGTGTGCGGTCGATGACGGGCGAGCCATCGGGTGACATATCCATGATGCCCCCCCAGGACCGAAGCATCTTCGATTTCCCGATCATCGGCATGAGGGTCATCCCCGCCTCGATCACATGTTCGGCCATGGGCAGGTTACCGCGTGCGGCATAGCTTGAGTAGAAATCCAGATCGCCCCCGAACACCAAGCCTCCCTTGTCGGACTGGCTGATATAGAAATGGCCCATGCCGTAAGTGATGACATGGTCGATGACGGGCTTCAGCCCTTCGGTCACAAAGGCCTGAAGCACATGGGACTCGATCGGCAAGCGCATTCCCGCCATGGCGGCCACCTGGCTGGACCGGCCTGCAACAACAATGCCGACCTTCGTGGCCCGGATGGCCCCGCGCGTCGTCTGGACGCCCTTCACCACGCCATTTTCAATGTCGATTCCGGTAACTTCGCAATTCTGGATCAGGTCAACGCCCCGGCTGTCCGCCCCGCGCGCATAGCCCCAGGCCACCGCGTCGTGCCGGGCTGAGCCGCCACGGGGATGATAAAGGCCGCCGTAGATCGGAAAGCGCGTCTGCTCAAAATCGAGATAGGGCAGCCTTTTACGCACGCCTTCGCGGTCAAGCAGGACCGCATCATCGTCGCCCTGGGCGTGCATGGCATTGCCGCGCCGCACGAATGCGTCGCGCTGGCCATCGGAATGGAACAAGTTGATGATGCCGCGTTGGCTGTGCATCACGTTGTAGTTCAACGCGGATTCAAGCACTTCCCACAGCTTCAGCGAATGGCTGTAGAACTGCGAATTGCCGTCCAGCATATAATTGGCGCGCACAATCGTTGTGTTGCGCCCAACATTGCCGCCGCCCAGATACCCTTTTTCGAGAACGGCCACATTGGTCAGACCATGCTCCGCTGCCAGGTAATGCGCCGTCGAAAGGCCGTGGCCACCGCCGCCGATGATGATGATGTCATATTCCGGTTTGGGATCCGGGTTGCGCCAGGCCGGTTTCCAGCCCTTGTTGCCGGTCAAACCCTGCCACAGCACGTTCAGGCCGGAATAGCGCATGCTTGCCCCTTACCTCATTGCGGCGTTGCGCCGTCATCCGAGTTTGGACCTTAGCGGGGCTGCGGGGCAGGTGAAAGACTTGGCTGCGACGCGCGCCGGTCAGAGACCGACGCGGGCTTCAGGAGCACTGATCGCCGCCATAGGGGATGCGGCCTGCATAGCGGGGACGCGTGACAGTGAAATTCTCAAAATCCACGTCGTTGACGCCCATGTTGAAGGCCGGGTCGTAGTTCACGAAGCTTTCAAGAATCACGATGCGTTCCCCGATGGCAACTGCGGGCAATTGGTCCGCATAGGCGTCGAGGCTGGCGCCGCAAAGCCGCGCAAGTGTGCCGGTGGTATGGCTCCAGACTGCCGTGAACGATCCGTCATTGGCGCGGTGCACTTCGGTGGCGCGCATTTCAACACCGTCATGGTCGCGGATCATTGCGGCCAGCATGTTGGCATAGCCGTCCATTGAGGATTCAGGGATCTCAAATTCCTGGCGCGAGATGAGGTCGGCGATTGTATAGGTCGCCTTGATCGACGTGTTGTAGACCCGGTAGGCGTCAAAGAACGAAAACGTGCCCACCCAGGCCCAGACGAGGATGGGGAAAATGATCACGCTTTCAAAGGCCACAGCGGCCGTTTCGTTGCGCAAAAAGTTGGTGAGAAGGCGGTTCATCTGATCTGCTCCTCAGCTCGGCTCGTTGACGAAGATGCTGCTGGCCATCATGTGCATGCCGCCGGACTCGTCCGTCGCAAGGTTCAGGCCAAAGCCCGAGAAAGGCAGGATACGGTCGACCACAAGGCAGGTGCGGATCAGGACGAATTCGTTGTTGCCGCCCTGGTTGAACTCATTGTCGGGCGAAATCACGATATCATTGCCGCGCCCGGCGCAGATCTGGTTGTTCGACGGCATCGTGAAGGTGTCGTCGATGACTTGCAGGTCGATTGTCAGCAGGGTTTCGCAGTTCGGCAGAAGGCTGGTATTGGCGCACATCGTGTCACGCACGGCGTCTGCATCCGTCACGACGCCTTGTGCCAGGCGCAGAACCCGAACCGACATATCCAGCGTACGTTCCAGCATGATCTGGCGCGTCAGAATGGCCGCCGTCTCAAACGCGGCCATGAACAGCAGCATCATCAACGGAAACATAATGACCATCTCGAGGGTGGCGGTGCCGCCCTCATCCCGCCAGAAACGTTTCATGTGCAGAGGCATTTTCATGGATGGCTCCGTCACTGGATCAGGCGAAGCTGGTTGATCGAGCGGGCGATATTCTCGAACGCTTCGCTGATCTCCAGGCCTTCGACGTTGTAATAGGTGGCGTCCGTCGTCGCGCAGTAGCGCATCACGGATTGGCCGCCGCTCGGCGCCTCGAATGCGATGGCGTAGACGATGATTCCGGCCGCATTGGCCGCATCGCAGATCGCGCGCAGGTTGCGGTCCGCCTCAGTCTGGGCCGCGTAGCGGTAGCTGGCATCATTCGCGACGAGGTCATGGAAATCCCAGTTGCCGGAGGCGCGGGCAGGTTCTTCCAACCATTCCTCGGCAATGTTCTCGGCCGTCAGGATACCCCAGAGGTTGGCCCAAAGCAGCACTGCGCCATCAACGTTGTCGCGGTTGCCGTCTCCGTCCCAATCGCGGTGCCAATCGTAGGCATTCACGCGTTCGGTGTACCAATTGTCCACCACCAGCCCGTCGCTGGGATCGAGCATGCCGTAGGCGGCCCATCCCCCAAAGGGTTCGTTGGACCAGTATCCACCGGCATCGCGTGGGTCACCCGTCGGGATCCAGAATTGACCGTTCGCACCCTGATCTTCCCACCAGATCGAGAAGCGGTCGTCGTCGAAACGCCAGCGCTCATTGGTGTTGTCGATCCAACCGTCCGACAGGACACCATCGGCCCCGGCATGGCGGAAAATGGGGGCGTAACCGGTGCGCATCCCGATGTAGAACGCGTCGTCCGGAAGCGCGGCGTCATCGTAGTAGTAGGTGCCGTTGTGCTCCCACACATTACGCAGGTCGTATTGGTTGGTGTTCGCACCATCCGTCATCATCACAACGACCTTGATCGTCTCGTCATCCAGAATTGTGGACGGATCGCCATCGAAAAACGGTGCCGGCCGATCATCGAAATCGGAATGAACCTGGCCTGCGTCGATCAAATCGTTCAAGGCCGAGTTCGCCGTCGGGTCAAGCAGTCCGACGGCCCAGTTCACGCCAAGGTCGATGGCCGTCCAGCCGCCAGTATTCAGGCTATTGATATGGTTGTGCAGGATCGTTTCGTCATGCTGCCAAGGCAGGATCGCACCATATTCGTCGGTCTGACAATGCGAGTTCTGGAACAGTTCGTCATCGTCTTCATTGCCCCGGTCCCAATGCGAAATGCGACGGATCGCAACGTCGGGATCAATGGCTGTCGTCAGGTAATCCGATGCTGGCCAGGATGCAGCGCTCCACGATGCCCAACCATTGGAAGGATCGAAAGAATAGTTGGAGGCGACCGCGTCGAAACGGGCGCAGTTGGACTCGTCATGCACGTCGTCAAAGGTGAAAACGCTCCCGATCATCGAGCCACTGTTAACGCGCCCGTTGTAGGGGACGATGGAGACAGAAACGAGGTTGTCGGCGTTCAGCGTCTCGTTCGCGCTCAGCACTTCGGTCACGAAGTCGCGGGCGGCGGGACGCATGTTGGTCATCCGGTTGTTCGAACCCATTGAGCCCGAGATATCGAGCACCATGGACACTTCGATGTTGCGCACGCGCTCTTCGGCGGCGCCAATTGCTGGCGAGGTCATGACACGGACGCCGAAAAGGCTCATGAACATCGAGCGGACTTCAAGTTCGGCATAGGCATGCACGCGGCGGAAGTTCAGGCCTTCGTCGACGCGGACATCCAAGCGATAATTGTCGAGGCCCGATACCTCAAAATAATTGCGAACGACACCCTCTGGGTCATAGGGCTGGGTCAGCGAGGCGGCAGCGAGAATGGCGCGGTCGAGCGTGTATTGCAGTTGTGTGCGCTGTGTCTCGTAGCGCATTACGTCAATCGCAATGCCGCTTGCGCCAACCATCAAAATGAACATTAGAACGGCGAAGGCCGTAACCGTGCCCTCTTCTTTCTTTGCAAAACGTACCGGCGACAACCGTGCCGCCCAGGCGTTTGCAGACGTCGCCATCTTACTGACAAGGCCCATCATGGCCTGCCCTCCAAAATCGTGTACCCAATGACAACGGATGCAAATTACACACGTCGCCATTGGTTTGTGTCGTCGCAAAGCAAGGCAAAAATGGGGCGCGGACGTGGTGGATTGTGGCCATTCGTCAACGAGGCCTTTCTGGATCTGCTTGATTTTTGTGCAACGCAAGGTTGCAAGGCGGGTTCTGCTGTGCCCTTCTGGCGTTGGGCGCGCGCGGCTCCGAGGGCGCCTTTCAGCACGCGCCGGATGCAGCCGTGAAAGCACATCCGGGCCGGGGCGAACGCGAAGGGAGACGCGCTATGACGACCAACCGGGCAGAGCCCAGTTTCCGGGAATCCGTAGATCTGATGTTCAATCGTGCCGCCGCACTTTTGGACCTGCCGCCTGGTCTGGAAGAGAAGATCCGCGTCTGCAATTCCACTTATACCGTCCGCTTTGGAGTGAAGCTGCGCGGCAAGGTCCATACCTTCACCGGTTACCGCTCGGTCCATTCCGAGCATACCGAACCCGTGAAAGGCGGCATTCGCTACGCGCTCGGCGTGAACCAGGATGAGGTCGAAGCGTTGGCCGCGTTAATGACGTACAAGTGCGCACTGGTGGAGGCGCCTTTCGGTGGCTCCAAAGGGGGGCTTTGCATCGACCCCCGCGAATATGACAGTGACGAGATCGAGAAGATCACCCGCCGTTTCGCGTACGAGTTGATCAAGCGGGATCTGATCGACCCGGCGCAAAACGTTCCCGCCCCCGATATGGGCACGGGTGAGCGTGAGATGGCCATCATGGCTGACCAATATGCGCGGATGAACACCACAGATATCAACGCGCGCGCCTGCGTCACGGGCAAACCGCCCCATGCGGGCGGCATCCAGGGCCGGGTCGAGGCGACGGGGCGCGGCGTGCAGTACGCGCTGCAGGAATTCTTCCGTCACCCCGAAGATATCGCGAAGGCGGGCCTCTCAGGCAGTTTGGATGGCAAGCGCGTGATCGTACAGGGTTTGGGCAATGTGGGTTACCACGCGGCCAAATTCCTGTCGGAGGAAGACGGCAGCATCGTCACCCATGTTATCGAGCGCGACGGGGCGATCCATGATGCGGGCGGCATCAACATCGACGCGCTGCGCCACTGGATCGCCGATCATGGTGGCGTGAAGGGGTTCCCAAACGGGGAATATATCGAAGACGGCTCGGCCTGCCTTGTGGCCGATTGCGATATCCTGATCCCCGCAGCGCTGGAGGGCGTGATCAACCTTTCAAACGCCGCGGACGTGAAGGCGCCGTTGATCATCGAAGCTGCGAATGGCCCGATCACGGCCGGGGCGAATGATGTCCTGATGGAGAAGGGAACGGTGATCATTCCCGACCTCTACGCCAATGCGGGTGGTGTGACCGTGTCCTATTTCGAATGGGTCAAGAATCTCAGCCATATCCGCTTTGGCCGGATGCAGCGCCGCCAGGAAGAGGCGCGCCACCAGCTGATCGTCGATGAGTTGGAGCGTCTCGATCAGCATCTGGGCGGGGCCTGGTCCATGACACCGGACTTCAAGCAGAAGTATCTACGGGGTGCGGGCGAGCTGGAACTTGTCCGCTCCGGCCTCGACGACACGATGCGGGAGGCTTACGCGGCCATGCGCGAGGTCTGGCACAGCCGGCATGATGTGCACGATCTGCGGACAGCGGGTTTTCTCGTGTCGATCGGCCGGGTTGCTGCCAGCTATCAGGCGAAAGGCATCTGACGACGCCTCAGGTGGCGTCCCGCTTGGTCAGCATCACGCTGATCAGGTCCGCCACCTCTTTCGCCTCGGCCCGTTTGGTCACACCGCCAACCGCCAACGTGCGCCCCGCCCGCCACCACAGGCCGGGCGCATAAAC
Organism: uncultured Roseicyclus sp.; assembly: GCA_947489665.1. GTDB lineage: Bacteria > Pseudomonadota > Alphaproteobacteria > Rhodobacterales > Rhodobacteraceae > Gymnodinialimonas. The sequence goes on from CANLEH010000001.1 coordinate 919,512, forward strand.
CCGGCCAACGGGCGTCTTCAGTTTGACCAGAAAGCCACCGGCGGGTTTGAACGCGAACAGACCCCGATCGACCCGCTCGATATTATCTACGGTGGTCAGCACCCGGCCACCAACTTCCCGAAGCTCAGACCGGGTCAGCGCAATCACGTGAGATGACGCGCGCCACATGGCGACGGCCAACCAGATGCAAAGCGCACCAAAGATGACCAGAAAGGCCAGCCACCCCAGATCAGCGGGTGGCCGCATCCCGGCAATCAACAGCAGCAACGTTCCCAACGCGCCGGCCATGCCAACGGCAGCCACGCGACGGCTGGTGTTTGGCGTGATCTCGGCCAGCACCTCGTTCGGGTCTTCTTTTGTCTTCCGCGCCATCGCACACCTTCCGTGCCTTCGCGCAGAATGGACGCGCGGGCTGCCACGGCATACTTGCCCTTCATCTACCCCGCAAGGAGAGTTCGCCCATGTCGATCCGACCCATACTGGAAACCCGTGCCGCCCAACCCACGATGGAGGGCGCCGGCGTACACCTGCACCGCGCATTCGGTTTCCAGGATCCGTCCGAGCTGGACCCCTTCCTGTTGTTCGATGATTTCCGCAACGACGATCCCGCATTCTACGCCAAGGGCTTCCCCTGGCACCCGCACCGGGGGATCGAGACGATCACCTACGTTCTGGAAGGCACGGTGGAGCATTCCGACAGCCTTGGGAACAGCGGCAAGCTGGGGGCAGGGTCGGTGCAATGGATGACGGCGGGCTCTGGCATCTTGCATCAAGAGATGCCGCTGGGGAACGCCAAAGGCCAGATGCACGGCTTCCAGCTTTGGGGGAACCTGCCGTCCAACCAGAAGATGACCGCACCGCGCTATCAAGACATTCAGGGCGCGGACATTCCCGAGGTGGTCGATGATGATGGCACGCGGGTGCGCGTGATCACGGGGGAGTTCTGGGGCAAGCGCGGGCCCGTGGACGGGATCGCTGCCGATCCGCAGTACCTCGACGTGACGGTGCCTGCGGGTGTGCGCAAGACCTTCCGGATTGACACCTACCGCCGCGCCTTTGCGTATGTCTTCGAAGGGGCGGGTGCCTTTGCCGATGCCTCCGCGCCGTCGGGCGTCTTGCTAGAGAAGGAAGTGATGGGTCAGGAGGTCAATATTCGTGACTTGTCAGGTGATCGCACTTTGATCCGGTTCGGCACCGGCGACGAGGTAACGGTGCAGGCGGGCGAAGACGGTGTCCGGTTCTTGCTGATTTCAGGCGCGCCGATCGAAGAGCCAGTCGCGTGGCATGGCCCGATCGTGATGAACACACAGGAAGAACTGCAACAGGCGATGCGCGATCTGCGCAATGGGACGTTCATTCAGCCCGCGCATTGAGTGATGTCAGACGGGTGATTGCCATTGCAAGAAAAGCAGTCCCGCCGCAATGACCACAAGGGCGCGGAACCCGATCTCCGCCGCCAGAAGGCTGCGCCGCTGTGCAGCCCGCGCGCCCGGCTTGTGACGAGCCAGAGCGGTGCTGATGGTATCGGCCGCGGCGTGCAGGTTGGACGGATCAGTGCGCACGGCCAGCTTCGGATGGGTCAGCCGCGCTTCGGCGTCGACCAACTCTCGCGCCGCTGCGCGGGCAGCGGGCGGCAGCAAGCGCCCGGCTTTGCGCACGGCTTTGGGGAAGCTGCGCGCACGCACGTTCAAGCGTTCAGCCATTTGCTGACGCAGCCCTTCGGTGATGTCCAAATAGCGCGCATGATCCATCGAATCGGCCCCCTTTGCCGCAACCCGTTGAATCTACGCCCGTCGCGCGTATCGCTCAAGGACAGGATCAGGCTGGTTTTGCAGCGCATGACATCCTATCGAGGGGGCCATGTTGAAGACATACACACATGGCCAAGCGACGGACCGCCCTCCGGTGCTCATCGTTCATGGACTTTTTGGCTCTGCCCGGAATTGGGGCGTGATCGCCAAACGGATGTCCGACACGCGGCAGGTCGTTGCGGTCGACATGCGCAATCATGGGCAGAGTTTCTGGGCCGCACCGCATGACTACCCGGCCATGGCATCAGACCTGGCCGAGGTGATTGGCAGCCTCGATGGACCGGTTGATGTGATTGGGCATTCCATGGGTGGCAAGGCGTCGATGGTGTTGGCGCTGGAACGTCCTGAAATCGTTCGAAAACTGATCGTCGCGGATATTGCTCCTGTGGCGTACTCGCATACGCAGCAGGGGATGATTGATGCGATGCGGGCAGTTGATCTAAGCACCGTGGAAACGCGAGGGGACGCGGATCGGCAGCTTGCGAATTTCGTGGAGGATCAAGGGGTTCGAGCGTTTCTGTTGCAATCGTTGGATGTGAAGGCGAAGGCGTGGCGGTTGAATTTGGATCAGTTGGAAGCCGATATGGATGCGATCATCGGGTTTCCGAGCGTTTCGGGCACTTTCGCGGGTCCGGTTTTCATGCTGTCCGGTGCGGAATCCGATTACGTCACGCGCGAGCACCGACCTGAAATCAAACGACTTTTCCCCACCGCACGCTTCGCAAAAATCCCGGGGGCGGGGCATTGGGTGCATGCGGAGAGACCGAGAGAGTTTGAAGAGGCTTGTCGGGTGTTTTTGGATGCTTAGCGCTACCGGTTGTGTGCCACGGTGCGGTGTTGCGGAAATGTTGCGGGGCGGCCGAGATGTGGCGGGGCGGGTTGAATGGTGCTCAGCCACGCGTTAGCCCATACTCACAGGTGCTTTGGACGCGGATTGCATTCCTGATGCGGGGCTCGGGCCGGTAACGGTTCCGGGCCCTTTTCATGTCTGTGAAATAGATGAAGGCGCCAGGTGCTCGGACGCGGTCCATGCATTGAGCCGAAGCTCACCCTGACGCCTTCGAATGGATCAAGTCCGCTTGCGCTTTCTCTCTCCCTTCGCAGGTCCGCTTGCGCTTCCCCACTTGACGCTTGGTCCCCTTGCGGTTTCCTATACGCCCCACCACTGCCCTCTGCTTCGGAAACGCCTTGCCCGTCAATGACTTGCCAACCGTTTCCCAAGCCCTCGATCTTCCACGTGCTGGTTTGAACCGAAGCTCCACCTAGCGCGCTTCCAACCTTCGGAGGCCTTGGCGCCCGCTGCGTTGGACAGGTCCTTCGCTGCGGTGAAATCACCTTTCCCGAACAGCCTGCGCCGGGCAATCAAATAGCAGTGCAGCATGGAACTTTCTTGTGGATGAAATCGGGGAAAACCCTGTGGGAGAGGGGTGTATCCGCTCGCCAGAGGGTTGAGTGCGCACACTTTTCTTCGACTGTGGAGAGAGGTGTGGAGTGGGGCGTTTTTTCTGCACCTGCGAAGGGAATTTCGCGGGTTTGAGCGGAGAATCGGGGGCACAAGATATTGGGCGATTTGGGCTGCAAAGGGCGGTTTTGGCAGGTCTGAGGGGGCGATTCCGGGGTTTTGCGGGGAATCGGCGGCCAAAACGCCGGATGAATGATCCTGTAGTGAATCTGTAGTTCTTCTATAACTACAATTGTAGTGCACCTTTCCTTAACCGCCCCACAGGACAGTCAGGACCCGCTTGCAACAATCGAGGCCTGATATGCCGACACAAAAGCCCCTGACCAAGACCGCCCGCGCGCATCACTATTACATGTCCGAGGCCATGGCCCGCCTGGAATGGGACCTGCAGAACCACCTGATGGAGGAACGTCGCATCCCCGAAGCGTGGCACGACATCGCGACGCGCAAGACGAGCGAGAAGACGCAACTGACGGTGCGTTTCGACGCGGATGTGGTGAAGTTCTTCAAATCCTGCGGGCCGGGCTATCAGGCGCGAATGAACGACGTGCTGCGGTCGTTCATGCACATGAAGCTGGGCGGGTTCCTGCACGGGCAGGAGACGATTGATGCGTTCCGCGATGGCGCGCGTGCGGGAGAGGCGCGGCCAAGCTGGACCAAGATGGAGGAGGAGCGACGGCAAATCCGCGAGGATATCGCGGATCAGAAATGGCGCGCGGAGCAATTGGAGGCAGAGCGCAAGCGCGGCGGGTGATCAGTTGGAATGGACCATGGCGATGACCGTCGCGCGCTCGACCCAATCGGGGGGCGGGGCGGCGGAGATCTCGGCCAAGTCGCGGCGGACGGCGGGTTGGCTGGCCGGGGGGATCTGGGCGGTCTGGTAGAGGCCGGCGAGCGCGGGGCCGGGGGTGGAGAGGGCCTCGGTGATTACGGCGGGCTGGTTGGCGGCGAGGAGGTCAGACACGCGGGACCGGCGGGCGTTGTAGGAGGAGTTCTCCACGGCGGTGGCGAGGCCGGTCACGGGCAGCAGGAGCGGGTTGCCGAGATGGCCCGCGTCGCAGGCGGGGAGGAGGAGGAATGGGAGGGGGAGGAGAGGGCGCATAGGGTCTCTTGTCAATGATGCATAAACGCCGACAAAACGAATTAGCAGATAACCTACAACGTGTCTTGTTTCGACGTTGCCATCAAGTTTGGCTTTCAAATGAAGAAGCGCTTCGATGAACTTTGATCGGTATTGTAGCGCAAGCCGCGACGCACTTCGATGTACGAGAGAACGTAACGTTGCATCGGCTTTTTTTTCCAATGCGTTACGCTCTTGATCGAACGTATGCTGCTGTGATTACCTTACACGCGAATTTGTAGAGGTAGTCATTGTGAAAGATGATCGATCAGTCCCCGTTGCCGAGTTGCGCTCCAAGTATGGCGACGTCCGCGGAAAGCAGAAGGCATTTACTCGAGAGGTGGAGACTGTTCTACGAAGAGTGATCATGTCCAAGAAGCTTGACGTCGTAAATATTGAGGCGCGCACAAAGACCATTGATGGATTCTGCGAAAAAGCACAGCGAGACGATAAATCGTATACTGATCCGATTAGAGAAATTACGGACCTTACAGGTTGCCGAGTTATCTGCTACTATACGTCCGATATCGAAAAGATAAGCCGAGTAATCCATGAGAATTTTGACGTGGATGGTAAGAATTCCGTAGATAGGTTGTTTTCGAATAGCCCTGACCAATTTGGGTATCAGTCTAAGCACCTAGTAGTTTCTTTTAACGCAGATCGACTAAAGCTGGAGGATTTCAAGGAATTTAGAAATATGAAGGCTGAGATTCAAATTCGCACTTCCCTCCAGCATTCATGGGCCGCTATAGAACACAAACTGCAGTACAAAAACGCGGAGCATATTGCGCCACCGTTGAAGAGAAAGTTGTTTAGGATTGCAGCGCTTTTGGAGCTGGCCGACGAAGAGTTCAATTATCTCGAAAAGAATATTGGAACAGTAAGAAAGGAAATTACAAAGAGCATCGGTGAAGGTGACCTGTCTCAAAGCATTAATGTCGATTCAGTTGATATTTATATCATATCTTCAGGAATAATCCACGAAGTCACCACCTATTTCAAAGAAGCAGGATTTTCAATAGCTCCCTCGCCGCCGAGCGCGCGGAAACCAATAGCCAAGCTCATAGACACTCTTATCGTTGCCGAGATTGGAAGCGTTGCAGAGTTGGAGAAGTTGCTTTTCCGGATCAATCCGAGATCTGCATGGAAAGGGCACGTAGGAGCCTTGTATAATAGCTGGCGCAGGCTTGTGGCACATCCCAAGCCAGTAGTCGATCAATTTACGATTGTGAGAATAATGGTCTGTTTCGCTTCCAATGACAAAATATTTCGACGGGTGCTGCGCGAAGTGCCGTTCGGCCCAACAATACAAAGTGCACTTCTTGAAACCAAAGGCAGCTGAGCCTACCCATCCATCTTTAGAGCCGAAATAAAGGCCGATTGCGGTATCTCCACCTTCCCAAACTGCCGCATTTTCTTCTTACCGGCCTTCTGCTTGTCCAGCAACTTCCGTTTCCGCGTGGCATCGCCTCCGTAACACTTCGCGGTGACGTCCTTGCGCATGGCGCTCAACGTCTCGCGGGCGATGACGCGGCCTCCGATCGCCGCCTGGATCGGGATCTTGAACATGTGGCGGGGGATGAGCTCTTTGAGTTTCTCGCACATGGCGCGGCCGCGGCCTTCGGCGCGGTCTCGGTGGACCATCATGGATAGGGCGTCGACGGGCTCGTCATTCACAAGGATCGACATTTTCACAAGGAAATCCTCGCGGTAGCCGATCATCTGGTAGTCGAAGGATGCGTAGCCTTTGGTGACGGATTTCAGGCGGTCGTAGAAGTCGAAGACGACTTCGTTGAGGGGCAGGTCGTAGACGACCATGGCGCGGGAGCCGGCATAGGTGAGGTCCATCTGGATGCCGCGGCGGTCCTGGCAGAGTTTGAGGACGTCGCCGAGATAGTCGTCGGGGACGAGGATGGTGGCCTTGATGCGCGGCTCCTCGATGCGGTCGACATGGGTCATGTCGGGCATGTCGGCGGGGTTGTGAAGCTCCATCATCGAGCCGTCGCGCATGTGAACGTGGTAGATCACGGAGGGCGCGGTGGTGATGAGGTCGATATCGTATTCGCGCTCGAGCCGGTCGCGGATCACTTCGAGGTGCAGCAGGCCCAGGAAGCCGCAGCGGAAGCCGAAGCCGAGGGCGGCGGAGGTCTCCATCTCGGAGGTGAAGGAGGCGTCGTTGAGGGCGAGTTTCTCGATGGCGTCGCGCATGTCTTCGAAGTCGTTGGCGTCGACGGGGAAGAGGCCGCAGAAGACGACGGGTTGGGAGGGTTTGAAGCCGGGGAGCGGGGTTTCGGTGGGGCGCTTTTCGTGGGTGATCGTGTCGCCGACGCGGGTGTCGCGGACCTGTTTGATGGAGGCGGTGAGGAAGCCCATCTCGCCGGGGCCGAGTTCTGCGATGTCCTGCATCTGGGGGCGGAAGACGCCGAGGCGGTCGATGCCGTAGCGGCCGCCGGTGGCCATCATGGCGATCTTGTCGCCTTTTTTGATTTTGCCGTCGATGACGCGGATCAGGACGACGACGCCGAGGTAGGGGTCATAATAGCTGTCGACCAGCATGGCCTTGAGCGGCGCGTCGGGGTCGCCTTTGGGGGCGGGCAGGCGGGTGACGATGGCCTCCAGCACATCCGGGATGCCGAGGCCGGTTTTGGCAGAGATTTCGACGGCATCATGGGCTTCGATCCCGATGACATCCTCGATCTGTTCGCGGACGCGGTCGGGTTCAGCGGCGGGGAGGTCGACCTTGTTGAGGACGGGAACGATGTCGTGGTCGGCGTCGATGGCCTGGTAGACGTTGGCGAGCGTCTGCGCCTCGACGCCCTGGGACGCGTCCACCACCAGAAGCGAGCCTTCGACGGCCTGCATGGAGCGGGAGACCTCGTAGGCGAAGTCCACGTGGCCGGGGGTGTCGATGAGGTTGAGGATATAGGTGTGGCCGTCCTTGGCGGGATATTCGATGCGGACGGTGTTGGCCTTGATGGTGATGCCCCGCTCGCGCTCGATATCCATGGAGTCGAGGAGTTGTTCCTGCATGTCACGCTCGGCCACGGTGCCGGTCAGCTGGATCAGCCGGTCAGCGAGCGTGGATTTCCCGTGGTCGATATGGGCCACGATGGAGAAATTTCGGATGCGGTTGAGGTCGGTCATGCGGGCGGCCTTGGGTGAGCGTTTCCAAGGGGATGTAGCGTGTGGAGGGGGGCGAGGAAAGGGGGCGTGACGCCATGTGCCGCCGCCGCTAGCGCGTAGCCCCGCTTGCCACAATATCAGCGCCCCGAAACGCGGTTTTGAGATGATCGAAGGTGACGCGAATTCGGCGGCTTGTATGGATCTCGCGATGGGTCACGAGCCAAGTGGGCATGCGGAAAGTAGGAACCTCTGGAAAGACCTGTTGGAAGTCTTCGTGCAGAACAGTCACGGAAGTAGGCAGCAACGTAATCCCGGCGCCGGCCCGTGCGAGTTCCAACAGTGCCGGGCCGCAGGTGGTTGTGGTGGTTATGTGGTCTTCATCGATGGCGACGCCCATGGCATTTAGCTGGGGCAAAAGACCAGCTGCTTCTCCGAAGGCGATGAAGTTCGCGTCCTGTGCGGACTGGAGTGTGAGCGGACCGTCAAATTCGCTGATGTACGATTTCGCGGCAAAGAACCCGATTTCGAGGTCGGAAATCCGCTGCGCGACAAGGTCGGGTTGGGTGGGCTCGGCATGGCGGATCGAAATGTCGGCGTCGCGTTTGAGGAGGTCGGCGACTTCGGCACCGGGGCGAAGGTCTATCCGGATGCCGGGGTGAGTGAGCTGAAGTTCGACAATGATGCGCGGCAATACATAGGTGGCGAGCGCGTCACTACAGGTCAGGCGGACAACGCCACTTGTCGATTGGCTTTGCCCCATCGCCACGCGAGATATCTGGTTGGCGGCGTCACCCATGGCGCGGACATGGTCGAGCAGCTCATGGCCCGCCTCGGTCAGGAACAGGGATCGTGTGGTCCGCTCGAAAAGGGTGAGGTCGAGTGCCTCTTCCAGCGCCGCGATCTGACGGCTGAGGGTAGGCTGGGATTGCCGCAATGCCCGTGCCGCCCCGGACAGCGAACCGCTTTCAGCGGTCGCCAGAAAGGCCCGAATATGGTTCCAGTCAAATGACACGCCATCCCAATTCATACGTGGATGTATAACTGATCTAGCTATTTCATCAATTTATTTGAGGGGTGATTTGCGCGACACGCCGTCGGGAAAGGAGTTTCCCGATGTTTCTGTCCCCCTCACACGATCAATACCGCCGCGCGGTGCCAGCCCTTTGGCTGTTCGCCGTTCTCAACACCATTTTCCGTGATCTGCATGAAATGGCCGAGGCCTCGACCATTGAAGGCATCCTCTCTGGTCAGATGAACGGCGCGCCAGTCACGGACACGGCCCTGCTGGTTGGTGGGATCGGCATAACCTTGATGTTGTCGTTGATGCTTTTGTCGGGGCTTGCCACGCCTCGCGTAACACGTTGGTTGAACTTTGCCGTCGTTGTGCTGGCCGGTTTTGGCATGACATTTGCGCCGCCGAATGACCCCGACGATTATTGGTTCACCGTCGTTGTCGCACTGAGCTTTGCGGCGATTTTCATCTTGTCGCTGCGCGTCAGACGCGAGGATACAGTGACCGTCGGAATGGCCTTGTCCCATGGGTGATGGCGTTTCGGGGGCGACCCATCCGGTGAGCATCGCGATTTGCGGTGCGTCCCTGGGATCATGGCGTGTCGATGTCTCACGACGCATGGCGGATCGTGCGACCCTTGCGCGGGCCTATGATCGTCAATCGACCCGCTGGCCGCGCGTGCTGCGCCGGTTCGGATTTCCGGCGGCGTATCGCACTTTGGCGGGCCGCGTGCTGGCGAAGGTCGGGCCGCGTGTCGGAGAAGGGCACTTACAGGTTCTGGACGCGGGCATTGGCACAGGTGCCATGGCGGAGGCCGTGGTCGATGCATGGGCCGGGCCCGTTGCGGTGAACGGTGTGGATGTGTCCAACGCCATGTTGGTCGCTGCACGGAAACGATTGTCGGGGTGTGTGGAACGGCTGGATTTGCAGGTCGCGGACCTGACGGGGCTTCCCGAAAGCGATAGGCAGTTTGATATGGTCCTTGCAGGCCACGTGCTGGAGCATACAGCAGACCCTGACATCGCCTTGGCGGAGGCCTACAGGGTGCTGCGGCCCGGCGGGTATCTGGTGGCTGCTGTTACCAAGCAATCGCTCGCCGGGGCTGCTATCGGCTTGATGTGGCGTGTCCGTAGCGCTGGGCCGGAACAGGTTGCCAGGTGGATTAAGCGCGCGGGATTTGATGCGCCGGAGGTGGTCGACTTCACAGGCAAAGGTTTGGCGTCGTGGATGAGCATTGGCTATGTCGCGCGCAAACCGTTTGTGGATCAGCGTGGGGTTCGGTTGGCGTTGAATCGGTAGCAACGGTGGTTCGCATGCGGTGCGGCGGTGGCATGGGTTCATTGGGTCGTGGAATTCCCACCGCCTCTCGCATGTCTCGTGCTACGCTCCCCCTCCCAGACCCAAGGAGCACTCCATGCCCAACGCCATCCCTCTTCGCATCGAAGACATCTACGTGCCCGCCAAGCGGAAGAAGACGTTGGAGGCGGAGAAGGTCGAGGCGCTGGCCAATGACATCCTCGAAAATGGGCAGACAACGCCCATTCGCGTGCGGGAGGGGAAGGGGCGGTATGTGCTCTTGGAGGGGTATCACCGGCTGGAGGCTCTGCGCGCGCTGGGGGAGGAGCGGGTGACGGTGTTCGTGACGCAGGCGCGATTGCACTGACTACGACCAGACGAGTTGCGTCACGTGGTAGAAGATCGGGGCCGCGAAGATGACGCTGTCGAGTTGGTCCAGAAGGCCGCCCTGGCCGGGGATCAGGTGGGACCAATCCTTCACGCCCTTGTCGCGTTTGATCGCGGCGAAGACGAGGCTTCCGAACATGCCGGTGAGCGAGGCCAAAGCTGCCATGGCGGCGGCGCCAACGAGGCCGAAGGGGGTGACCCAGCTGAGGATGGCGCCGATGCACGCGGCGGCGAGGACGCCCACGATCATGCCTTCGACGGTTTTGGGTGAGATCTTGGGGGCGATCTTGCGGCGGCCGAAGCGGCGGCCCGCATAGTATTCGAACACGTCGCCCAATTGCACGACCATGGCGAAAAAGACGATCAGCAGGATCGAGCGGTCGGAGCCGTCGGGCATGTCGTAGGTCAGGAGTGCCGGGACGTGGGAGATGCAGAAGACGCAGATCATCAGGCCCCATTGCGTCTCGGCCACGCGGCCCATGAAGTTGGTGGCGTCGCCCCTGAGGGCGCTGACGATGGGCAGGAGCAGGAAGGCGTAGACGGGTATGAAGACCGTGAAGAGGGCGGTCCAGTCGAGGCCCACGAAGAGGTATTGGAGGGGCAGGATCACGAAGCAGGCAAGGGCCAGCGACAGGTGATCGGCGCGGCGTTTGCGCGCGAAGGTGAGGAATTCGCGCAAGGCGGCGAAAGAGGCGAAGGCGAAGAGGAGGAGGATGCCGATCCGGCCTGCGAGGACGGCGAGGGTCAGCAGGATGGCGAGGCCCCACCAGGTGTGGACGCGCATGTTGAAGGCCTCGACCACGGGGTCGGTCTGGCCGGAGGGTTGGCGCAGGCGCAAGGCTTCGCCGATGATCGTGAACGCGATCAGGATGCCGGTGACGGCGAGGCCGAGGATGGCGACGTCTGTGGTGGTCTCGGGCGTCATGGGGCGGGCTCCGCAGCCCGCTCAGGCGTGACGATTTCGTCTCTGTTTTCTGGCGCGAGGGCGACCAGCGCATCGGCGGCGCGTTTGAGGAAGGCGTCTTTGCTTTCGCCTTCTTCTACATGAATGGGCGCGCCGAAGGTGACGGTGCAGATGAGCGGCAGGGGGATAATCTCGCCCTTGGGCATGATCTCGTTGAGGTTGGCGACCCAGGTGGGGACGAGATCGACGTGGGGGCGCGCCTTGCCCATGTTGTAGAGGCCCGATTTGAAGGGCAGGAGGGGATCGTCGGTCATATTCCGATTGCCCTCGGGGAAGATGATCAGCGACGAGCCCTCGTCGAGCGCTTCGATGATCTTGTCGAGGGGTTTGTCGTCGACCTCGGGCCGACGGTCGATGAGGACGCAGTTGAAGACTTCCGGGCCCACAAACGCGCGCAGCTTGTTCTTGAGCCAATAATCGGCGGCGGCGACGGGGCGGGTCTGACGGCGCATATGGCCGGGCAGGACCGTCCAGATCATTGGCATGTCGCCGTTGGAGACATGGTTGGCGTAGTAGACGCGTTGCTTGGCCACAGGCTCGATCCCGCGCCAATCGGCGCGGACGGCGGTGATGAAGCGGGCCACAAATGCCAGCGCATGGCCCACGGCGCGGGCCGCGATGCGGCGGGGAAGTGACGCAAGGTCAGTCATTTAGCTGTTGTGGCAGAGGTTTCGGATGAAAGGAAGGGCGATCAGGCGCGGGGTAAAGGCAGGGCAGGCGCGGTGAGCGCGCCATAGGTGGCCCCGCCGAGACCGCCGCAAAGGCTTGCAAGGGCAAGGCCTGCCCAGAGCGGCCATGCGCCAGCCCCTTCGACGGGCAACAGGCATTGCCGGGTCACGATTTGCGCGCCGGCCGCGATGGAGATCAGAAGCAAGCTCCACCCCACGATGCTGAGCGGGATCCATCTGCGCGGATCCGGGCGGGGGCGGGACAGGACCCATTGCGCAGTGCCGCAGACCAACCCGAAAAACATCGCGCTGGGCAGGATGCCAAACAGATTGCCACCGTCGGACGATGGGCCGTCTGACGGGAGGAGTTCAGGCAGCACGAAACCAAGCACAATGCCGAGCGCCGTGGCGAGGCCCCAGAGGCGACCTGACGCCCCAAGCGCGCGCACGGCGCGGGCCTGTGTGGTCGCAGTGAAGGCAGCCATGGCGATTAGGTAGAGCGCCATCGCCTCCACCGGCGTGGCCCACCCATAGAATATGGCAATGCTGGCCAATCCAAAGAGAAGCCCAACACCGGCATGGCTGATCGCTGACGTCACAATCCAAGCGCGCATGGTGGCAACGCTATCAGCCGCATTTCCATGCGCAAATCCGTGATTTGATTGGATGGGCCGTTTCTGGCATAGAAAGCGGCAGAGCAGTGACGGGCAAAAGACCCGCAGATTTCGGTAACGAGGCACAAATGAAATTTTCAAATACGTGGGCCAAATCGCTGGCCTTGGCCGTATTCATGGCCGTTCCCACATCCGTTTCGGCAAACCCCATCGAGCGGGCGTGCAATGCATCAGACCGCGATGCGTCGCGGTCGTTATGTTCGTGCATCGGGGATGTGGCGGGGGATCTGCTGACCCGCGCGCAAATGCGCGAAGGGGCGCGGTGGTTCGATGATCCGCAACGGGCGCAGGACACCCGCCAATCCGATCGCGCGAGCGACGAGGAGATGTGGCAGGCCTGGCGGACCTTCTCGACCGCAGCCCAACAACGCTGCGGGTAAGGTCGTACGCGGAAAACGCGCGTTTTCCGCGCCCGCCGCCGCGGGCGGGGATTTCTGGAGAAATCCCAAACGGAAAACTGGAGTTTTCCGATCTGTCTAGAGCACTTTGCGTTTGATTTGAATCGCAACCCGCTGCCTCGCGCCGATGGCGCGAACGCGGAACGCGATAAGAGTGCCGCAGATAAAGCGCAAAGTGCTTTAGCTAAGACGCTTCGCCCAGGCTTGGGCGGCTTCCTCGATCAAATCCAGTGCACCGTCGAAATCGCCGGTATAGTACGGGTCGGGCACGGCCCCGCCGCCCACGGGCTCGCGGAACAAAGCGATATTGTCCGCGTCAGGCGCCAGTTCGCGCAGGTCCTTCAGGTTTTCGGCATCCATGGCGAGCACAAGATCGAACGCCGCGAAATCGGCAGGCGTGACCTGGCGCGCGCGTAAGGGCGTCAGGTCATAGCCGCGCGCCTCAGCAGCCTCAATAGCGGGCGGATAGGGCGGCTTGCCGATATGCCAGTTTCCGGTGCCTGCACTGTCAATCCGCGCCTCGGGCAAGTGGGCGCGCAGCACGGCTTCTGCGGTGGGTGATCGGCAGATATTGCCGAGACAGACGACGAGGATAGAGTGGGGCATGACAGGAAGGTCTGACGATTACGTGGAAAGGGCAAGGGATGTTGCGATTGTTGAGGGGCGTTTCATTTGCGTTCGCCGGGGCTCTGGCGGCGATGCCTGCAGGCGGACAAGAAGCGCCGTGGTATGCTTTGGGCGAGCATTTGCTAATCGACATACCGGAGGGGGCCATTTTCCTGAGCGGTCAGGATTACGACGGCAGCTATGTCGAGGATTACGTGCTGGAGGAGAACGGTCAGGGGGTCGCGTTAACGGGGCTTCGGATCTTTCGGACGCGTGAGGATCACCCCTTCAGTGCGGTGAGCGCACTGGAGGCCGCGCAGACAGTACTTGGCGGGATCGAGGCGGCCTGCCCTGCGCTCGTGACCAATGACCGTGCCCTGCTTCGCGTCGATGACAGGCCAGGATTGTCCTATGACGTGACCTGCCCTTCCGATGCAGCACAGGGGCGCCGGGCGGAGCATACCATCCTGACAGCCGTGGCGGGACCCGAGCGCATGCATGTTTTTCTGCTGCAAGCGAGCGACGAAAGCAGTGCAGAGGCACTGGCCGCGCATGCAGCGCGCATCGAGGGGGCGCAATTCTGCCGCCTGCACTCGGCCGACGGTCCATGCCATGCCGATTAAGCCGGATCGCATCGTTGTCCTGACGGGTGCGGGGGTCTCGGCCGAGTCGGGGCTGGGCACGTTCCGGGACAAAGACGGACTTTGGACGAAATACGATCTGGCGGAGGTGGCCACGCCTGAAGGCTTTGCGGCTGATCCGGCGAAAGTGCACGATTTCTACAATGCGCGGCGAGCTAATGCGCTGGAGGCGGAGGTGAATGCCGCCCACAGCGCGCTTGCGCGGCTGGAGGCCGCCGGTGCGCTGATCGTGACGCAGAACGTGGATGACCTGCATGAGCGTGCGGGCGCCACGGGCGTGATCCATATGCATGGAGAGTTGATGCGGGCGCTATGTGCCGGGTGTGGCGCGACCTGGGACGCACCGCGCGTGATGGCGGTGGACGATGCCTGCGCCGCTTGCGGCGGCGGGCCTACGCGGCCCGACATTGTCTGGTTCGGTGAAATCCCTTACCACATGGAGCGGATTGTAGACGCGCTGGAGGCTTGTGATCTGTTCGTGGCCATAGGCACCTCGGGCGAGGTCTATCCGGCGGCGGGCTTCGTGGAGGAGGCGCGGCGCGCAGGTGCGGCGACGCTGGAGATCAACCTGGAGGCGACCGGCGGTCGGTTTGACCGCCGCATCCTTGGCGCGGCCTCGGACGTTGTGCCGGCCTGGGTGGATGAGGTTCTGGGTGTTCAGCCTGGTTTGTCGGCATAGCCCATGTAGATCACGGTCTTCAGCGGCAGCGGCCCAAAGGTGAAATCGCCGCGCCGGTTGATCCCGCGCGGGCCAAGACCGGTTTGAGGGCCGGGTGTGAGGCCTGCTTTTGTCAGACCATCTGTGAGTTCGGATGGAGTGATGAACATTTCCGGGTCGTGCGTGCCTTTGGGCAGCAGGCGCAGCAAATCCTCGGCGACGGTGATTGTCGCGAGCCGTGCGACGGGGTTGCGGTTGATCGTGTCATAGAGGAACCGACCGCCGGGTTTCAGCACGCGGGCGATCTCGGACAGGACCGTTTCCAGGTCCTGCACATGTTCCAGCACGTCGACGCAGACCACGGCATCGAAGCTGGCGGTGGGGTAGGGCAGGCTTTCGCCCACACCGGTGGAATAGCGGATGTCTTTTCCGGTCTGGGCGGCGTGCTGACGAGCGGCCGCGATGGCTTGGGCGGCGGGGTCGATGCCGGTGACCTGTGCGCCCTTGTCGTGCAGCGCTTCGGCCATGAAGCCGCCTGCGCAACCCAGATCGAGCACGCTCTTGCCGTGCCAATCAATGTGGCGGTCGAACCATTTGAGCCGCCCTGGGACGAGGTTTTTGAGCGTGCGCACCCAGCGTATATCGTCGGACCACCACCGGTCCGCGACATCATCGTAGATGTCGAGGTTATTGCGCTGTGTTTGAGGCATTGTCGTTCAGCTTTCGGGGAAGGCGGGGGATCGCATAGGGGACGCGGCCTTTATAGGTTTCGAAATCGGCCCCGTAGCGGGCTTTGAAGCGACGCTCTTTCAGGATCGGGGCGAGCAGGCAGTAGGCGCTCAGGCTCAGGGCCAGCGCCAGTTGGTCAGGCGTCCAGACCGGAACGGTCCAGAGCGTCAGCGCGAAGGCCACGTAGATCGGCTGCCGGATGATGCGGAAGGTGCCGGTGGTGGGCATGGGAGGGAAGCGGGGGGCGCGTTTGGCGGCCAGCGACATCCATCCCAGCGCACCCGACTGCACCTCGGCCCCTGCATCGAAGCTGGCTTTCATCAGCAAGAGCCAGGCGGCTGCATAGGCCGTACAAATGGCCGCGAAAGCCGCGCCTTCGGCCCGCCACCAGACGATGCCGGAGGGTGTCCAGAGCGCGAACAGGGCCAGC
The DNA here is from genome assembly GCA_947489665.1 of uncultured Roseicyclus sp. Taxonomy (GTDB): domain Bacteria; phylum Pseudomonadota; class Alphaproteobacteria; order Rhodobacterales; family Rhodobacteraceae; genus Gymnodinialimonas. The sequence goes on from CANLEH010000001.1 coordinate 935,491, forward strand.
AACTGGACCGAGGCGATGATGGCGTAGGTCGTCGTCGACAGCGTCTGGCCATGCCCGGCAGGGGCGAGTTTGCTGAGGAGCCTGCCGCCACGTTTGGACAGCAGAACGGAATGCATCAGCGGAAATTGCGCGACTAGCAGGGCGTTGGCGAAGATGTGCCATGGGGCTGGAACCCGCCCGAGGCTTTCGGACATGCCGAAGAACATCGCCGCGATCATGGCCAGCACCGCCAAACCGAAAATCGTGTGGCAGGCCACACCATAGGCGTAGGCCAGCGCGATACGGCGGGTGCCTGCGGGCGGGCGGAGCGCGCCGGTGATCAGGGAGATCAGAGGTTGAATATGGCCGGGATCTTGCGTCATGGAGCGCAAGATAGTGCGCCCCATCACATGCCAAGGAAGGCGGGCGATGGGTCTCAGGCCCGCCCGCCCGTACGGTCCAAGTCCCCAATCAGCCGTCGGAATGGCCGGAATGCTCGGCGTCGCCGCCATGCGCGCCGTTGCCACCCGTCAAAGCCTCAACAGCGGCGTTGTCGACGGTGACAGTGATCGTCTCAGGCAGCCAGACATCGAAGAACAAGAGCAACTCGAACGTATCGCCCTGTTCCAGCGGCTGCGACAGACCCAGCAGCATGATATGGTCGCCACCGGGGCGCAGCAGGTGGCCTTCGCCTGAGGGGATGGCGATGCCATCTTCCAGCTCCATCATGCGCATGACGCCAGCATCGTCCTGCATATGAGTGTGGATTTCGATGCGCTCGGCCACGTCGCCTTCGACGCGGAACAAGCGGTCATCCTCATCGGAATGGTTGCGCAACGAGATATAGACGGCGGCGCTTTGCGCCCCGGCATGGGTCACGCGCGCAACGGCATCCTCGATGACCATATGGGCGGAGGCGGTGGAGGGCAAAGCCGCAAGGGCGGCGGCCAGAAGGGTCGATTTGAAGGTCATGGTTCGTCTCGTCTTGTCTGTTTGAATTGGAAAGGCATGGCTCAGGCCGCGAGCGGGGGCGCGCGGGCGTGGCGATCGGATCTGAAAGACGAAACTGCAGGTAAGGCTGGTGGCACCGGCAAATCAGCCCGTAGCACGGTGGCCACCGGGTCCAGCGGCGGTGCGGAGGGGCTAAAGCCCAGGGCCAGATGGCAAACCGGACACTCGGCTGAAGATACGGCGCGCCCATCCGCATCGAGGATCGGCAGGCCAGCCTGGTCGAGTAGGATCTGCGGTGCGCCTGTCCCGCAATAGCCGCCGGCGGCGGCCATGCGCGTCTCTGCCACGACAGCGGCAAGGCTGGTCAGCACAAGGCAAAGCGCAAAGAGTGTGGATGTGGCGAGACGATGCATCATTGGGAACAGACGTACAGGAGCGCCGTTCAGCCGTCATGTGTCAAATTGGGCGGTGGCTTCACGGCTGGGTGAGGTTTGGCGCCTCAAATCCGATGGCCAGCCGGTTCCAGGCATTCATCTGGGCGATGATCAGGGTGAGATCCACAACCTCCTGTTCCGAGAAATGCGCAAGGAGGGCTGTGTACAGAGCGTCGGGCGCCCTGTCGGTTTCAATGCGTGTGAGGCTTTCGGCCCAGGCCAGTGCCGACTGTTCGCGGTCTGTGAACAGTGTCGTGTCGCGCCATGCGGAAAGAGCCGCAATGCGGGCCTGCCCTTCGCCTGCATTGGCGGCCTCTTCGCCGTGCAGGGCGATGCAGTAGCTGCAGCCGTTGATCTGCGAGACGCGCAACTCCAGCAAGGCCCGAAAGCCCGCAGAAATCGTGGCCATATGAGATTTTGCTGCAATCATCGCGTGGATGGCGGGGCCGTTTATGGCGACATAGTCGAGGCGTTGGGTCATGGGCCCACTGTGCCTGCGAATGCCGGGCCTGAAAAGACGAAGCCCCGCGCGGTGCGATCACCGGCGGGGCTTCGATTTCAAAGTGCGGCGGGCTTAGGCCTGAGCGGCTTGGGCCTTCGCAATCTCTTTCTTGATTTTGAGCGCCTTTGGCGAGAGCTCGGCATCCTTGGCTTTCGCCATGAATGCATCGAGGCCACCGCGGTGATCCACCGTGCGCAGTGCAGCATTGGAAATGCGCAGCTTGAAGCGGCGGTCCAGGATGTCGGAGCCGAGGGTCACATCCGTCAGGTTGGGCAGGAAGCGACGCTTGGTCTTGTTATTGGCGTGGCTTACGTTGTTGCCCGTCATCGGGCCTTTGCCGGTCAGTTCGCAAACGCGCGACATGGGTTCATCCTCTCGTTCATCAACGGCCTTGGCGGCGGGACGCCTGCCGGGGCCGAAACCAAAAGGGCGCGGAGAAGGCTCCACGCCCGGAAATCTGAGCGAGGCATTACGAAGGCGGGCGCGAGGTGTCAACCGGGAATCAGGCGCGTTTGGGGGATTCACGCGCGTGATTTTGGGGCCTAGGCTGCATCGCGATGAAAGCGCGTGTGAACCACATGATGAAAGAGAGCGATCTATATCCGCCGGTCAAGGCCTTCCTGGAGGCGCAGGGCTATGAGGTGAAGGGCGAGATCGGGCCTGCGGACGTGATGGGCGTGCGGGGGTCGGATATAGTTGTGGTGGAGCTGAAGACGCGGTTTTCACTGGCGTTGTTTCATCAGGGCATTGCCCGGCTGGCGGTGTGTGATTGCGTCTATGTTTGTGTTGCACGAGGCACGGGGCGACCCTGGATGAAGGCGGTGAAGGAGAACAAGCGGCTGGCGCGGCGACTGGGATTGGGGTTGTTGAGCGTGCGGATGGAGACGGGCGCGGTCGAGGTGCATTGCGATCCGGGGCCGTACGCGCCGCGCAAGGTGGCACGGAAAAAGCGCGCAATGCTGAGTGAGTTTGAGCGACGCGAGGGCGACCCGAATCTGGGCGGGTTGGCGGGCGCGCGGGTGACGGCCTACCGGCAGGAGGCGACGTTATGCGCGGAGTTTCTGGCGCTGGCGGGCGAAGCGCGCGGCGTGGAGGTGGCGAAATCGACCGGGGTGAAGCGGGCCACGACGATCATGCGGGACAATCATTATGGGTGGTTCGAAAAGGTCTCGGTCGGGGTGTATCGCCTGAGTGAGGCCGGTCGTGGCGTGACCTGACGGAACGCCTTTGGCGTGTTCGTTTACCTCGCGCCGGTGGCGCTCAGGCGGGTGCGAGGGGTGAAGGTGGAGTTGAGTTTCGGGCAGTGTGTGCGGGGTGATGTCGGGGTTTTTGCATATTTTTGGAACAAAGATGCGGGGGAGCGGGGATGCAGACAGAGTTCGAGATGAGCACCCGAGGCGCGGGGTTGTACGAGTTTACCCGTGATGTGGCGCGCTGGGTGGCGGGATCGGGTGACGGGGTGTTGACGCTGATGGTGCGGCACACGTCTGCGTCGTTGTTGATCCAAGAGAATGCGGATCCGGACGTGCAGGTGGATCTTAAGCGCTTCTTTGAGCGGTTTGTGCCGCGCGGCGATGATCCGAGCATGTCCTGGCTGACCCATGTGGCCGAGGGGCCCGATGACATGCCGGCGCATATCAAGGCCTCTGTCCTGCCGGTGAGCTTGCAGATCCCGGTGGCGGGCGGGCGGATGCGGTTGGGGACGTGGCAAGGGATATACCTGTTCGAGCATCGCGATGGCCCGCATCTGCGGCGCGTTGCTGCGGCTTTTCAGGCGTTTTGAGGGGCCGGGGCGTCTGTGCAACACCTAGATGCTGTAGGGCGCGATTGCCTCTACCCAAGCGACAGGGGCCTCCGTATAGTGCCTGTGGATAAGAGGGCACGAGCCCCAAGGAACGAGGCAGGCGCAAAGGCTCCCCTTCGCGCGACAAGGACAGGAGGGCGCGGCCATGCGCTGCCCATTTTGCGGAAATGTAGATACCCAGGTGAAGGATTCGCGGCCAGCTGAGGATCATGTTGCGATCCGGCGGCGGCGGTTCTGTCCGGCCTGTGCGGGGCGGTTTACGACCTATGAGCGCGTGCAGTTGCGTGACCTGGTGGTGATCAAGACCAACGGCAAACGCGAGGATTTCGACCGCGACAAGCTGGAGCGTTCGATCCGGATTGCCTTGCAGAAACGCCCGGTTGAGCCGGAGCGGATCGATCAGATGATCTCGGGCATCGTGCGGCGTCTGGAAAGCATGGGCGAGACCGACATCAACTCCAAGATCATCGGGGAGATCGTGATGGAGCGTCTGGCAGCGATTGATACTGTCGCGTATGTGCGTTTTGCCAGCGTTTACAAGAACTTCCAGGCGACAGGCGATTTCGAGGACTTCCTGTCCGAATTGCGTCCGCCGACCTCGGTTTCCGATAGCTGACATGGATGACACGCGCTGGATGCGTCTGGCGCTGTCATTGGGCGCACGGGGATTGGGCCGGACCTGGCCCAACCCTGCGGTGGGCTGCGTTCTGGTGCGCGAGGGCCGTGTGGTCGGGCGCGGATGGACGGCACCGGGCGGGCGGCCCCATGCGGAAGTGGTGGCGCTGGCACAGGCCGGGGCGGCCGCGCGCGGCGCTGTGGCTTACGTCACGCTGGAGCCGTGCAATCATCAAGGACAGACCGGACCCTGCGCGGAGGCGTTGATTGATGCGGGCGTGGCGCGCGTCGTGATTGCCGCCCGTGATCCCAACCCGATTGCGGAGGGCGGGGCTGCGCGGCTGCGTGCGGCGGGTGTGGATGTGGTTGAGGGCGTGCTGGAACGCGACGCGGTTGAGGCGCATCGCGGGTTCTTCAAGGTGCAGCGCGATCTGCGGCCGTTTGTGACGCTGAAACTGGCCACCTCGATCGACGGGCGGATTGCCACGGCCAGCGGTGAGAGCCAATGGATCACCGGGCCGGAAGCGCGGGCCTGGGTGCACGGCATGCGGATGCGCCATGACGCGGTGATGGTGGGCGCGGGCACCGCGCGCTCGGATGATCCGGCACTGACGGTGCGCGGGCTTGGTGTGAGCCATCAGCCGGTGCGCGTGGTACTGTCGCGGCGTTTGGATGTTCCTGTGGACGGACAACTCGCGCGCACCGCAGGCGAGGTTCCGGTGTGGATGGTGCATGGGCCGGATGCGCCGGGTGCGGTGCGGGAGGCATGGGCGAAGACGGGCGCGCGTTTGATCGAAGCGCGGACCGGTCCGGGTGGCCAGATTGATGTTCATTCCGCCATAACGGAACTGGCCAAGGCTGGCATCACGCGGGTCTTTTGCGAGGGCGGGGGAACGCTCGCCGCGGCGTTGCTGAGCGCGGATGTCGTCGACGATCTCGCCCTGTTCGGGGGCGGAGTGACGCTTGGTGCCGAAGGTGTGCCAGCGATTGGAGCGATGGGAATTGCGGTGCTGGATGAAGCGCCACGCTTTGAGCTCAAGAGTGTGTCGCAGGTGGGATCGGACAGTTTGGCCATGTGGCGCCGCCGAGCCGAGGACATCGGTTAAGAGACCACTTTCTGTGGATAACCTTGTACATAGCATAAATTCACGTTGAGTTTGTGATAGCTAGAGCACTTTGCGTTTGGTTTGAATCGCAACCCGCTGCCTCGCGCCGATGGCGCGAACGCGGAACGCGATACGCGTGCCTCAGATCAAACACAAAGTGCTTTAGCGACGCCAGATCCAGCTTTGACCAGCGAACCAGCCTTGCAGTTTTGCCAATGTCCTGAGGCTTGGCTTTTGGGCCAACCCCTCACCTGACGCCAAGCGGTCCAGTGCAACTTCGACCGGGCAGGGCAGGCCTGTAACCGGATCCAAGTAGCGCGGATATGTGATCAGGGCGGCGTGGACCAGCGCCGCCAGCGAGGGCCGTGCAACGCGCCGTTCCGGGACCTGACCAAGATCAGACGTCAGTCCCCAGCCCGCGTAGAACGGGGCGCCAAGCGTCGAGACCGGTATGTTGCGGATCAAGGCCTCGAACCCCATGGCGGACGTCATCGTAATGACCCGATCCGCAATGTTCAGAAGCGCCTCCGCCCCGGTATTGTCCGCCACAAGGTCGGCCAGGCCGTGTGCGCGTGTCGGCAAGAGGCCGGGGCGTAATCCGGCCTCCACATCGGGGTGCGGCTTGTAGATTAGAAAGGCCTGGGGGTGCAGACGACGCGCGGTGCGCAAAAGCTCTTCATTGGTGTTCACGTCGCCTGCGCCGAGACGGATGGAAGCGTCATCTTCGACTTGCCCGGGGACAAGGATGACCTGGGCACCGTCTGGCACGCTGGGCGCCTCGGCGCCGGCGAGATTGTATTTGGTCACACCGGCCCGGCGCAGAGTTGCGATCAACCGTTCCGCGCGTTCAAGCCGGGGTGGCGGGAGCTTGGCAGCCGCTGCGATCGCGTGCTCGAGGGTGCTTTCCCGCGTTGGGTCATAGTAGATGCCCGCATCATCTTTCACCAAGGACAGAGGCGGGATGAGTTCGGCCCCCAAGCCGCGGGAGCGTAGAAAGCCGTCTTCAACCCGGTACAGCACACGATCCGCGGCGCGGCATTCATCCCGCAAATCCGCCGTTTCGCGACCGGCCCAGACAAGCAAGCTGCGCCCATCTTGTGCAGCCTTGACGGGGTGATCTTCGAAATCGACCTTGCCGTGCTGGCCGAAGAACTGGCGCAAATGCCCCTTTTTCCAACTGCGCATACCGGCGGCGATGTACCCAAAGCGATCCTGGTGCCAGGCCTGGACCTGCGCCTCCAACGCGCCGAGGACATCTTCGACCTCGCACAGGCGGTCACGGTAAGGGTCGTACCATGTGGGATAGAGGATCAGCGCGGCTGCAACGAGCTGGGCCCGGGTCAGGGTGCGTTGGCGACGGGCGGGGACGGGGCGGCGATCATCGGTCAGGCCCCAACCGGCGTAGAACGGGACGCCGAAGACAACGGGTTTGTGGCCCGCAAGAATAGCCTCAAACCCCGCGCCGGATGTCACGCAATAGACGGCACGCGCGCCTTCGAACATGCGCCAAAGGCTGACCGGGCGATCATCGAGCACCACGTTGGGTGGCAGCTTTGCGGGATCAAAATGCCCCGGGCGGTGGCCCTCGCGCGTTTCTGGGTGGGTCTTGATGATGATCTGTGCGTCGGGATGATCTTCGCGCGCCCATGTGAGCGCCTCTGCGAAACTGTCAGGCGTGGCTTGGCCCAATTCGATGGAGGCATCGCCGCGTGTCTGATCAATCAGCAGCACGTAGCCCGCCTTTTCAGGGGCGGGCAGGCTGACGTCCGTGGCGCAATATTTGGACAGCTCGCCCGAGATCATGCGCGCGACGACATCGCGTGCGCGGTTCAAAAGGGCTGTGTCATCAAGAGGATGGGTGGCAAACAGGGTTTCAAGATCAGACGCGCGCCCGGCGTCAAAATACATGCCTTGCCGGTCAATGACCAAGCCCATCGGTGGCTCACCCGAGCGACCGGGAAACAGCGACCGCAGAAAGGCGTCTTCGACGCGCACAAGCGATGCGCCGGTCGCCTCTGCCACGGCTTCGCCGCGCGGGGCGTAGGGCGAATGGCCCCAGACGATTATATCGTCCTCGGCCGTGGGCTTGCCCAGTTTGAGGTCATAGCCCGCAAGCGTCAGGATGCGGCGCACGCGCTTGTTGGTCAGGAATCCTGCATTGTAGTGGAACGCCCGGCGCGAAAAGGGTCGCTCAGGCGTGTCCATGGGCGTCAGTTCGTGGTGCCGTTCACGGCATCCGTCACACCGCCGACCGAGGTCAGCGTGCCTGTCAGCGCCGAGATGGCGTTGTTGAACTGGGTGATGGGAGCTGAGGTCACGTAGACCGTGTCGCCGTCGCGGATGACGAAATCGCGCGCCTCAAACATGCCGGTGGGTGCCGTCAGGTCGAGCACGTAGATCATGCGCTGGGTGCCTGTCAGGTCGTCGCGGCCCAGAACCAGTTCGGCCAGTTCCTCAGGCTCATTTCGCAGAACGAATACGCCGGTCGGGTCCGCGAGCGACGGGTTCAGACCGCCAACGGAGGCAATCGCGTCGATGGCGGAGATGACCTGGGATTCGAACGGCACAATGGTCTGTGCGCCGGTTGCGCCCAGGGCGGTGAATTGGCGGCTGTCTTCCTCGACCAGGATACGGTCATCGCCGCGCAGGGCGATGTCGACGGTCGGGTCGCGGAAGATGTCTTCGTACCAGACCGTGCCAGAATGGCCGCCGCGAACCAGCGTGACGCGGGAAATCTCGGTCGAAACAGTGGTGCCGCCCGCAGCTGCCAGCATGCCCGACAGGGTGCGGGTGGGCTGTTCAATGGGGAAGATGCCCGTTGTGGCGACGTCGCCTGTGACGACCACAGTCGAGCCATTGCCGGCCTCGCGGCTGACGATGACCTGCGGGTCGGGGGTTTGTTCGTCAAGGTTGCGGGTGATCACTTCGCGCAGCTGCTCGGGCGTGTTGCCGGCGGCGCGGATGCGGCCTGCATAGGGAATGAAGATGAAGCCGGAATTGTCGACCTGAAGGGTGGTCAACTGGCTGGCATTCTGGCCTTCACCGGCCAGCAGGCCGTCCGAGACATTCTCAAAAATCGTCAGCGTAATCTGGTCACCGGGGCGGATCACATCTGTGTTGGACACGCCCGCATTGGTGAGCGAGGCGGGAAAGCCAAGCGCGGGGACAAGCGAGGTCGCGGCGGTCACGCGCTGGTTGACCTCAACGACGAACGCATCGCCTTCGCGCTGGACGGAGCCTGCGAAAATCTGGTTGCGGGTGGGTCCTGCGGACGGAAGAACGCGCGAAAGAACATCACATGCGCCGACTGCCACGACACAGGTGACAAGCGCGCCGATGCGCGCGATCCGGGAAGCCGAAAGGGTCACGGGGATGGCTCCTTTAGCCTGAAACTGCCTCAGTATCTTGTTATCGCACGTGCTTTTTGCCGCGCTTTGCAGAGACATTAGCGAAAAGGAGGAATCCGGGGAAGCCCCTTGATCACTTCACAAGTGACAAGTGTTGCCTTGGTGCCGGTCTGCCCGCATCCAACGCATCATAGGGGTCTTCAGGTGACAGCATCATGTCGACCACCTGGCGCAGCAATTGGCGGCGGCCCTTGGTGGAATAGAAGCTTCCAGAAATCTGCGAGGTTTCCAGCAGATAATGGCGATAATCGCGGTAGGCGCGGCTGTCGGGGCGGGTGGGGTTCTGGAAAAACGCGCCCATCGGCTGGTCCGAGACGAACTCAGGCTTAAGGTAGACGGCTTGCCCGAACGCCTTGAGCGGAAGTCCGCGCCAGAGCGCCTGCTGGGCGGCGGTGGAATTCACCGTCACGGCAGAGCGCGCATCGTTGAGGAGCCGGGCCAGTTTGCCCCCGCGCACGTAGTGAACGCGGTCCGAGACACCATGCTGCGCGGCGATACGCCGGATATCAGCGCGGATCGGGGTGCGGCCATCTTCCAGCGGATGGGCCTTGAAGACGAGGTGGTGGTGCGAGGGTGCGCCATCGGCGAAACCGGCGATGAGGACTTCGAGGAAATCGGCCATGGTCTCGAAAGGGCCATGGTCGCGAAAGCTTGCATCATGGGCCAGTTGCAAAAGCGCCAGGTGATAGGGGAAGCCGCCGGTCTTGATCCGGTAGGTCGCCTGCACGCGGTCGAGCCACAGAAGCGGCATGAGAGCAAGGCGGCGCAGATAAAGGCGGAATTCGTCGCGCACCGTCAGCGCACGGTGAGGCCGGAAATTGGCATAGGCGCGGTTCGCCAGCAGGACAAAGCCGTGATAGGCCGCCCCGTAGAAGACGTGCTGGCGCATATCGCCCCATTTTGAAGGCGTGTCGGGCAGGTCCAGATCGAGGTTCTTGAGCGCCGTGCGCATCTGGTCGACCGATGTGTGCATCAGGCGTGAATGGCCGTTTGCGCCGCCACGCTCATACGTCACCCAATAGGGACGCAGATAGCCTTCCTCAAACACATGTACGGTGATGCCGCGGGCCTTGGCGTGGGCAATGGCTTGGGCGTGGATGGGCCGTGTATCGCCGTAGAGGACCAGATCGGTGACGCCCTTTTCGTCCATCAGGGCGGCGGCGCGCGCATCCCAATTCTCAGCGATGTCCTGGAAGGGGATGAAGGTCTGATCGTCGGGCCAAAACGCCTGATCGCCACGGTTGAAGCCAACCCGCCAGACAGAGGCCCCCGCTGCCGCCAACATCTGGGCAAGCTTGTGGAAGAAGGGCCCGTGGGGGCCCTGCAGGAACAGAAACGTCCGATGCGCGTGACTGGGCGCCATGGGGATACTCGATCTTCTCATCACCGGCAGATAGCCGCATTCCCTTAACAAGATCAAAAGGATTGGGCGGGGAAACGGCGCAACTTGGGCACTGATGTGACGTCACTTGCGCTGGACCACGCGCGCGTGCCGGGCGATAGAGGGCAGACGTGAAGGAGGAGCGCCCCATGTTCACCGGCATCATCACTGACCTTGGCACCGTCCGCGAGCTTGAAAATCGAGGCGATCTGCGGGCGCGGATTGGCACTGGCTACGACATGGCTTCCGTCGATCTGGGCGCATCGATTGCCTGCAACGGCGTATGCCTGACCGTGGTGTCGATGGGGGCCGATTGGTTCGACGTCGATATCTCGGCCGAGAGTGTGTCGAAGACGAATATCGGCGATTGGGTTGAAGGCGGTCGCTTAAACCTGGAGCGCGCCTTGAAGGTGGGCGACGAGTTGGGCGGCCATCTGGTGTCAGGCCATGTGGATGGCGTGGCGCGGATCGTGCGGATGGAGGACGAGGGGGCCTCGACCCGGTTCACGTTTGAGGCGCCGGAGGCTTTGGCGAAGTTCATCGCGCCCAAGGGCTCGGTCGCGCTTGATGGCACCTCGCTGACCGTGAACGAAGTCGATGAAGCGACGTTCGGCGTGAATATCATTCCGCATACCAAGGCTGTGACCTCCTGGGGGACGACCAAGGTCGGGGATCGCGTGAACCTGGAGATCGACACGCTGGCCCGATACGTCGCGCGCCTGCAAGAATGGCAATGAGGGCCGGAGGGAGACGCTTGTGCCTAGGCACGTCGCCCCTCCCGCCGTCCCGCAGGGCCGCGACATGAAGCCTGTTGTCACGCAATCGATCGAGGATTGGTCCGGGCAGCGCTGCGTGGATGTGCGCCGCCACCCTGATGGGCTGTTTTCCTGGGCAGAGTGCCGACGGGACCCGGAAGACAGCCATGGCTGGCGCTATCTGGGGCTTGGCGCGGAGGGCTTTGCATCGGAAGATGCGGCGTTGGCCGATGCGCGGGCCAAGGTGGACTGGATGGAGGATGGGGCATGATCGGACATAATGGCGGGCCGTCGATGGAGGCAGGCTTTGGCTTTCGGCGTGTGGCCTGGACCCGGGCGCGCACGGCCTTGTTGCCGAGCCTGCCGCTGGAAGTGGTGCGGTTGCGGTTGAAACGGGCCGAGCGGCTGGGATTGCCCTATAAGACCTACGCCACGATCCGCGCAGTGTCGGGTCGGGATATCGTTGGGTTCCTCTTCTCCGACAACGCGTTGGGCATGGGGCGCGGCACGACTGTGCCGCAGGCCGCCCAGGCCAGATTGGGTGCGTTGGAGGGGGAAGCGGCCCGGTTGGCCGCTGTCCACCTGCCTAAAGATCCGGCGGAGGTTTTTGCGCAGGGCGGGTTCGATGCAGTCGGTCGCGCACCCGGTCTATCGGCGCCCTGGCGCGCCGCGCGGGAGGCCTTGCGCGGGTTGGCGCGGGAGGCGGAGGTCCCGCTTGACGGACTTGTCGTAGTCGCCGCGACGGCGCTGGAGCGGGAATGGTCGGCCACGGCCGGTTTTGCCGGCACGATCCCGCATCATGTGATCCTGCCAGAGGCGGCGTGACGCAGCGCCTCTCTGGCCATTCCGGGGGCGTTGGATTATCTGCCCCCTGATGACGCGCGAGAGGATGCATCCATGAGCCAAGCCTTCGAAGAGCCGGGCCCCGTTGAACGGGATTGGTCCGACGCGATTTCCTCGGTTGATGAGATCCTTGAGGATGCCGCGAACGGAAAGATGTTCATCCTCGTGGACCACGAGGATCGCGAGAATGAGGGCGATCTGGTGATCCCGGCGCAATGGGCGACGCCGGATGTGATCAACTTCATGGCAACCCATGGCCGTGGCTTGATCTGCCTGTCGATGACAAGCGACCGCATCGACCAGCTGGGCCTCGGCCTGATGAGCACCAACAATTCCTCGCGCCATGAGACGGCGTTTACGACCTCGATCGAGGCGCGCGAGGGGGTGACGACGGGCATTTCCGCCGCGGATCGCGCGCGGACGGTGCAGGTGGCGATTGATGCCTCCAAGGGCGCCGCCGACATCGCGACGCCGGGCCATGTCTTCCCGTTGCGCGCCAAGGATGGCGGTGTGCTGGTGCGGGCGGGGCATACGGAAGCGGCTGTGGATATCAGTCGCCTTGCGGGGCTGACCCCGGCGGGCGTGATCTGTGAGATCATGAACGAAGACGGTTCCATGGCACGGCTGCCGGATTTGGTGGCCTTTGCGCAGCGCCATAACCTCAAGATCGGCACCATCAGTGACTTGATCGCGTACCGCCGCCGCCACGACAACCTTGTGAAAGTGCGCCAGGAAGAGGTCATCACCTCGGAATTCGGCGGCGACTGGACGATGCGGATCTACACCGACGAGACGCAAGGCGCGGAGCATATCGTGCTGATGAAGGGCGATATCTCGGGTGACGATCCCGTTTTGGTGCGGATGCACGCGATGGACCCGTTGCTGGACGTGATTGGCACAGGGCCCAAGGGCAGGGCGCAGGAGTTTCACGACGCAATGCGCCTGATCGCCGAGGAAGGGCGTGGCGTGCTGGTGCTGCTACGCGATCTGACGATGAAGCTTGTGGTGGACGATGAAGTCTCACCCCAGACGCTGCGGCAATACGGGTTGGGCGCACAGATCCTGAGCTCGCTCGGCCTGAGCGATATGATCCTGCTAACCAATTCGCCGAAACCGAAGGTTGTGGGCTTGGATGCTTATGGCCTGTCGATAGTTGGGACACGCAAAATCTCGGAGCTTGGCTGATGGCGGGACATTCTGACAACGATCTTGGATTGCCGGAGTTTGACCGCCCGGTGAAGGTCGCGATTGTGATTGCGCCCTATTACACCGCAATCTCGCAGGCGCAGATTGCGGCCGCGACGGCTGTGCTGGAGCGTGCGGGCGTGGCCCATGAGGTGATCGAAGTGCCCGGCTCGCTTGAGGTGCCAACGGCGATATCGATTGCACATCGGATGAGCAATTTCGACGGGTTCGTGGCCCTTGGCTGTGTGATCCGTGGGGCGACCTCGCATTACGATGTGGTGGTCAACGAAAGCTCCCGTGCGCTGACCATGTTGGGCCTGCAGGGCGTGTGCATCGGCAACGGGATCATCACGGTCGAGAACCGCGAACAGGCTGAGGAGCGGGCGGACGGCGCGCGCCTCAACACCGCGGGTGGTGCGGCGGAAGCAGCGCTGCACCTTATCGCGCTGACCCGCAAATACGGCCAGCCGAAGGGCAATCTGGGCTTCAAGCCGCGTGGCACAATCGAGATAGCAGATGATGGATCGGCCAAGGCATGAGCGACGACAAACCCAAAGGCCCAAGCCGGGAAGAGAAAAAACAGATGCGGTCTGCTGCGCGGCTTTATGCGGTGCAGGCGCTCTTTCAGATGGAGCATTCGGACCAGTCGCTTGATGCCGTGCGAGGCGAGTTCGAAACCCACCGCTTTGGCGCAACCTATGATGGCGAGGAAATGGCAGAGGGCGATGTGGACCTGTTCCGCAAAACGCTTGAAGATGCCGTTGAACGGCAGGCCAAGATCGACCAAATGACCGATCGCGCGTTGGTGGCCAAATGGCCCATCAACCGCATTGACCCCACCCTGCGCGCCCTGTTTCGCGCCGCAGGGGCAGAGTTGGTGGAGGGCAAAGCCCCGCCAAAGGTTGTGATCACCGAGTTCGTCGACGTGGCGCGCGCCTTCTTTCCGGAGGGCAAGGAAGCGAAGTTCGTCAACGCCGTGCTCGACCACATGGCGCGTGAGGCAAAGCCCGAGGCGTTCTAACGGCAGTCACTCGCTCGCGGTTTCATCTTCACTTGGGTCGTAGACCATACGGTACTCCGCCAACTCTTCAGGCAGCAGCACATAGATCGCCTCAGGCGGCGTGCTGAGCGCGTGTTGCATGACGCGCACGTCGACCCCCATGGCGTCCAGATGCGCCATCACATCGGCTTGGCCGCGCTGGATGTCTTCCACGGCCAGAAAGGCCGGCAGGGCGGTGCTTTCACCGAAATAGTGCTGGTGCACGCCAACCATCGCGCTGTCTGGAACGGTGCGTGCGACCCCTCCGGCGAGGATATAGGGGCAGGCCGATAGGCAGATATCGCCATCTTCCATGACCGTATTCAATTCCGCCTCACGAAGGGCCGCGCCGATAATCAGTGCATCTGTGACCGACCCGCCGGGGGAATGCAGGCGGATTGCGTTCACGTCATCCGCGCCAGCCAGCCATTCGGTGAACCGTTCCGCATCACCGGGCGCGATGTCGCCCGTGACCAACGCCGTCTCCCCCTCCGCCGTGAACCGAAGGCGGCTTGGCATATCGCCGGGATCGGGGATGGGAGTTTGCCGGTCGGGGCTGAGCCTTTCGCGGCCAGGCAGATCGCCCGGGCGAAAGCGGCGCACCTGATCGCCGGGCGCGACAGGCGCGTCCAACGCTGGCGCACGCGGGCCTGTCAAAAGCTGAGGGATAGCGCCAATCAGGTCAGAGCCCGCCAGGACAACCGCCATGCCGACCTGAAAGCCCAGAATGGCGAGGATCGCGCGCCGCACCGTGAAGCCGCGAGGTGCGTCTGGCGTATCAGTCATTGGAGCGCGCGGGCGGATTGGGCAGGGGGCTCACATTTTCGGCCTGTGCCTCGCGCGGGCGGACGGGTGCACCTGCTTGTTCGACCTGCACTTGGTCGGCGCGGTCGAGTGCCTCCATCTCACGCATGGCATGCAGCGCCGCGCGCAGTTCGGCCAATGTCAGGGTGTCTTCAGCGGGCAGGTCGCCTCGCCCGGCGCGGATGGCGCCTTGTGTGACCATCAGGATCAGGACCAGCACTGCAGGCAACAGGTCAATGGCAATCGCGCCCGCCCAGGAGGGCACGAAATTGCGGGCGTACAGGATCACGGCATCGGCGCTGGAGATCGGCGTGTAGGTCACTTCCGGGGGTGCAGGACGCGCGAGAACCTGTTCAGCGGCCTCTTCAAGGGATTCCGCACGCAACGCGAGAACTTGCAAAACGCTTGAGATGGTTGAGGCCTGCGCGTTCTGTCCAGCCGCGCCAGAGGCGTCGAGTTCCGGTAGAACGACGGAGGCCGACAGATCCTCTGCCGCGCGGTCCACCAACGGAGCCACGGACAGTTGGCGCAGGGTCGTGACCAGCCCGGCCAAACGCACCGCATCTTCTGAGAATGCAACCGAGCGCGCCTCAACCGCGCCGGGTTCCACGATCAGCGCGCGCATGCGCGACAGGATGATATTGCCTTCATCGAAGGCGCTTTCGATCAACTCCGATTGTGCCGCAATTTGCGCCTCCAACGCGGCCAATTCCTCGGCCTTTTGGCGCAGAACGCGGAAGACCGCGCCGCGACCGGCCAGGCCCGACAGGTCGCCTGCGGCCTCCTGCTCGGACAGATCCTCAAACGATTGACGTACGCGCGCCACGTCACGTTGCAGCGCTTGTGCGCTGACAGCTGTGTCATGGGCCTGTTCGAGCGCTTCCTGATAATCTTGGACCGTGCGCGCAAGGTGCTGTTCCACAGCCGCAGCCCCCGCAAGCGCTGCCGCGTTCAGCCAGGACGACATTGCGATGATCGCAAACGACCCTAGCACCATCGCACCCATCAGCTTCAGCTTTGCCGCCGCCGTGCGCATCGCGGGCAAAAGGCGCATCAGGTAGGACCAGAAGACGAAGATGCCGACCGAGACCGCAATCGAGTAAGCCGCTGCTGCGAAGAACGACAGGGCGCCGGTGTCATCGAGAAGCGACGATACTCCAAGGTAGGTGTAGATCCCCGACGCGGTAGCAAGCACCGCCAAGGCCGCGCCAGAGAAGCTGTCCAGCCAGCTGAGATGCCCTTGCAACTCGCGCGCATGGGCCAGCCCGTGAGGGTTCGTGTTGGTGCGATGGGAATCGGGCATGGAAAGGCTTTCTGAAGCTGGGATCCGTTCAATATAACCGGATAGGCCGCACACCCAAGCTGCGTGCACAAAAGGACCTCATCCTCTGCACAAATTTGCGCGAGCATGCCGATGGGGCCATCTGGCCTCGACGCGTCTGATGCAGCGCGCTACCTTTTCGAGCGTCACGGAAGGTGTTCCCATGCCCAAACATATCGCTTTTTTGCTGCGCCACGCGGCGATTGGATCGCTGGTCGCGGCTGTGTTCGTCGCCCTGCTTTTGTGGATGAATGTCGCCAACCTTTGGCATCTGGTCACGCATACCCGTGAGGGGCCTCTGGCGGTCGCCGTGTTTTGGGTGCTCTGCGCGATCACGTTCGGCTCGGTTCAGATGGGCATCCGCATCATGATGCTATCCGAGCGGTCGGAGGATTAGGTGACGGGGACCACCACAACCGTAGAGGCGTTCATTCCCGAGGACCTGTATGTACAGGTGGGCGCCAGGTAACCGGACCACGGCCCGGCCAGAGCCAGCTCCCTCGGAATTGCTTAAGGCCACCGGAATATTGCCACAGGTACGAAGAAGGGCAGACCCGTCCCCACGCCATGTAGGCGGGAAGAGGCCATGGGGCAAGGGCGCTGCGCGCTTGTAAATGTTCTGTTAATGTTCCATTCTGCCCAGATGGACACGGTGCTTGATCCCCTCGCAAACGCAAAACCTGGCCAGCTCTTGGCCCGGGGCGTGTGCCGCCATTTGCGCGCCCACGATTTTGTGACGTTGGAGGAATTCACGCCCGAACGTGGCAAGCGGCTGGATGTGATGGCGCTTGGCCCGAAAGGAGAGCTTTGGGTGATCGAATGCAAATCCTCTCGCGTCGATTTCACCTCGGACGCGAAATGGGAGGGATATCTCGAATGGGGCGACCGGTATTTCTGGGCGGTGGATGAGAATTTCCCAACCGAATTGCTGCCCGATGAGACTGGCCTGATCATCGCGGATGGGTATGACGCCGAAATCCTGCGGTTTGGCCCCGAGACCAAGTTGGCAGGCGCCCGGCGCAAGGCCGTGACACAGAAATTTGCACGTCACGCAGCGCTTCGATTGCACCTTTTGCGCGACCCGGAACAAGCCCTGTAACTATGCAAAACACCTGAGCGGCCCAGTTTATTCGGTGCAAAAATGAAGGCCTCTATGCGCATTTGCGCGCAACACAAATACCTGAAAATTATAGGAAAAAGTTACACGCCAAGGTGATTTCCCAGTGATGACTTCCCGTGGCTAGGACGGGGTGAGATCATTCGCAGTCAGGAAACACACCATGAAACTCTCTCCCCTCCTTATCGCTTCATTCATCGCCGCTGGCACCGGCGTGTCGGCGCAATCCCTGCAAGACCCGTACGGCTTCGTCTTTGGCGGCGTTACGTTTGAAGGCCAATCGGATTTCGACGGCATCATCACGCCGCCGGGCGGCTTGCAGTCGGTCGATACTGACTATGACAGCGGTTTCAACTTTGGCATTGGCGTCGGCGCAACCATCGCGCCTTCGGTCCGAGCGGAAGTTGAACTGAGCTACACTCAGTCCGATGCCGATCAGATCTTTTTCTCCGGCAATGGGCCGGCGGCAGAGGTCAATGTCGATGGCGGCATTCGCGCCACAACCCTGTTCGGCAACGTGCTCTACGATTTCGACACAGGCGGACCTTTCACACCCTATGTCGGCGCGGGCCTTGGGGCAGCTTTTGTTGAGCAGGACCTTGTTTATGGACCCGGCGTGGCGGTGAACGAAGATGACACCGTGTTCGCAGCCCAGTTGATCGCGGGTGGGTCATACGACCTTAGCGATACGCTCGCACTGACTGCTGACATTCGGTATCGCCGCCTGTTTGATGTGGAGTCGAACCGGTTCAACCCGGCAGGTGTAAGCACAGGCATTGTGACCGGTGATTACAACGACTTGTCCATGAATGTGGGCCTTCGGTTCAGCTTCTGAACAAGCCCTTTTGGTGCGAGGCACGGGTCCGACTTCACGGTCGGGCCCGAGTGCACTCTAACCCTTCTTAGCGGCTTTGCGCGCGGCCGCGGCTGCGGCGCGCAGTTCATCCGCAATTTCTTCCGCCTCCTCTGGGTCGAAATCCATCGGCAGGTCAATCCCCTCACCTGCAATGTAGATGCGCACCATGCCAAGCGTCGTTGGCCCGATCTGAAGGTCAGCCGCCATTTCGTTTTCGCTGTTGATGCCCATCGCTCGCGTCTCCAAGGTTGCGCAGACGAGGTAGCGCACCGCGCCGCCCAAGTGCAAGAGAAGGGGGCCATGGCTGAGATTGAGTTTCGTGACCTCGCGCCCGGAGATGCCGGTTGGCTGATTGAACAGCACGCGACGCTTTACGCGACCGAAGAGGGCTTTGACGCGAGCTTCGAGGCGTTGGTCGCCCGCATCCTTGCCGATTTCATTGACCACCGGCGCGCGCCGGTCGAGCGTGGCTGGATCGCATGGGACGGCAAGACGCGCCTTGGAT
Organism: uncultured Roseicyclus sp.; assembly: GCA_947489665.1. Taxonomy (GTDB): domain Bacteria; phylum Pseudomonadota; class Alphaproteobacteria; order Rhodobacterales; family Rhodobacteraceae; genus Gymnodinialimonas. The sequence continues at coordinate 954,095 of CANLEH010000001.1, forward strand.
CTATCTTCTGTGTCAAAGGGCCGGATCCGGACACCGCAAAACTGCGCCTGTTCCTGCTTGTCCCCGGCGCGCGGGGAAGGGGGCTTGGCCAGAAACTATTGAGCCTGTGTCTTGATCATGCCCGTGCGCAGGGCTTCAAACGCATGACGCTCTGGACCCACGAAAGTCACAGGGCCGCCTGCGCGCTCTACGAAAAAGCGGATTTCACGTGTGTGTCGTCGAGGCCTGTCCATTCGTTTGGGGTGGACCTTGTGGAACAGGAATGGACCAGGGATTTGACCGCCTGACACCCCTTGCAATCGCTAAACCTCGGCGCTATTCCCCGGCGGTGTGCCGGCGTAGCTCAGTTGGTTAGAGCGCCTGATTGTGGATCAGGAGGTCCCCCGTTCGAGCCGGGGCGCTGGTACCATCCCAACTTTCACTCATTTAGATCAAGCGTATCGACCAGTTCGCGTGTGTCCGACGCGTAGACCCGGATCACACCGTCGTCGCCCACCAAAATGGTGTAGCCGTTAATCACGCTGTATCCGACCGTTTCCACATCTATCGGGAATTCGAACACGTCCGGGTGCACCAGCACTGGGCCTCGATTGTCGCTCAAGCGGACCAGCATCAGCAAGATCACCGCGCCGACCCCCAGCACCATCATGACCGTCAGTCCTGTCACCAATGCCTTGAGGAACCGCAGCGACGGCGGTAGGGGAGGCTCTTGTTCTTCGACAGGCTCGGTCATGTCCGCATCCACGCGCATCGTTTCGGTTACAATCGGCCCCAACCCGGAGCCGCGCCTTGATAAGGCAGTCGCGCGCGCCGTGCCAGAGGCAGAGGCGATCAGCCGCTCGCGCCTTGCAAAACTGATCCCAGCCGGAGCCGTTAAGGTGAATGGCGTGGCCGTAACGGACCCAAAGGCCAAAGTGGCCGAAGGCGATGTGGTCGAGATCACGGTGGAAGAGGCGGCAGATGTCGACACGCTGCCTGAGGATATCCCCCTCGACATTTTGTTCGAGGATGCGGATCTGATCGTCGTCAACAAACCTGCCGGTATGGTCGTTCATCCCGCGCCCGGCTCGCCCTCTGGCACGTTGGTCAACGCGCTGTTGCACCATTTCGGCGGCAACCTGTCTGGCGTGGGCGGTGAAAAGCGCCCGGGCATTGTCCACCGGATCGACAAGGATACCTCGGGCATTCTTGTTGTCGCAAAATCTGACCGCGCGCATCACGGGCTGGCGGCACAGTTCGCCGATCACTCGATGGAACGGGAATATCTTGCGGTCTGCCACGGCGTGCCCGATGGCTCCGATCCGCGCCTGCGGGGCGTGAAAGGTGTCAGCTTTGAAGGGGCGACATTGAAAATCACGACCCAGCTTGCCCGGCACAAGACAGATCGCCAACGCCAGGCAGTGCTGTTTTCCGGTGGTCGGCATGCCGTCACCCGCGTGCGTGTGCTTGAGGCGCATGGCCCCGTGGCACTTGTGGCGTGTCGGTTGGAGACCGGGCGCACGCATCAGATCCGGGTGCACATGGCCCATGCCGGGCACGCGTTGGTTGGCGATCAAACCTACGGCGGACGGCGGAAAGTGTCGGAGAAGGTGCCGGGTTCGGCCGCGATCAATGGCTTTCCGCGCCAAGCCCTGCATGCCGCTATTCTGGGGTTCACCCACCCGGTCACGCAGGACATGTTGCGGTTTGAGGCGCCGATCCCGGGTGATTTTCAGGCGCTGTTGGCTGAAATCTCCGCGTCTTAGGGCTGCCTGTGCGAAAATGCACGATATTGTGAGCGCACTGCGCTTGCCGTTCGTACGCGCGAGGCGCTATACCTCTCTTCCGGTTTTTCAATTTAACCTCTTGTAAAGAAGTTAATCGTATTTACATGCAATCCAACCGGGCCGTAGCGCCCGTCCCGTGAACAGGGGGACCAAGATCATGGCCAACTATGCAAATCTACCCGCACCGACGCCCGAAGGCGGCCTGAACCGCTACCTTCAGGAAATCCGCAAATTCCCGATGTTGGAGCCGGAAGAGGAATTCATGCTCGCCAAACGCTGGGTCGAGCAGGAAGATACCGAAGCCGCCCACAAGATGGTCACATCCCACCTGCGCCTCGCCGCGAAAATCGCGATGGGCTACCGCGGCTATGGTCTGCCGCAAGCCGAAGTGATTGCCGAGGCCAATGTGGGCCTCATGCAGGCCGTCAAGAAATTCGACCCGGATAAGGGCTTCCGCCTTGCGACTTACGCCATGTGGTGGATCCGCGCCGCGATCCAGGAATACGTCCTGCGCTCGTGGTCGCTGGTGAAGCTTGGCACAACTTCGGCGCAGAAGAAGCTGTTCTTCAACCTGCGCAAGGCCAAGGCCCGGATCGGTGCCCTTGAAGAAGGTGATCTGCGCCCTGAGAACGTTGAGCGGATCGCCAATGATTTGGGCGTGACGGAGCAGGAAGTCGTTTCCATGAACCGACGCCTCTCGGGCGGTGACGCATCGCTGAACGCGACCGTAGGCTCCGATGATGAGGGCTCCGCCCAATGGCAGGATTGGCTGGAAGATGAAGACGCCGACCAGGCAACTGATTATGCCGAGCGCGACGAATATCAGGCCCGCATGGCCCTGATGGAAGAGGCGATGGAAGTCCTGAACGATCGTGAGAAAGACATCCTGACCCAGCGCCGTCTGCAGGAAAATCCGGTCACTCTAGAGGACCTGTCTGGTGTCTATGACGTCAGCCGCGAGCGTATCCGCCAGATCGAGGTGCGCGCGTTCGAGAAGCTGCAAAAGCGCATGCGCGAAATGGCGCGAGAGCAGGGCATGCTCGCCACCGCCTAAATCTCGTCTCCTCCAAGACGAACCATGACGGCCCGCGTGACCTCCCCACGCGGGCCGTTTTTCGTTTCATAACTCGTTTACCAAGTTGCCTTAGGTCGAGGTGCAGTGGGATTCGAAAGGGTGGGGGATACCTGACCTTTCGCCGGCTTGCCGCCGCGCCCATACTATCTGCACCCCTTCAAAGCCGAAAGGCACGCTTGTTATGACCATTCAAACCCTTCGCCCTATGTCCCCCGCTGCCCTTGTCCGCGCCACGGTCTCGCGCCTGGATGCAATGCAGGAACAAGGGTTCCTGGTCTTTTCCAGCCGTCTCGCACATTACACCCCGACCCTGGCGACCTCGGACGAATTGTTGCGCACGGTCTTCGCAACGCTGACGGCTGCGGCCCCTGCAGCCGACCGCCCGGACCTTACGCGGGACATCCTCGTTGGCCTTGCGCTGCATCTTCGCGATGCAGGCATGGCGCCGCGCGGTTACATCGCAATCCACGCAGCATTTCTCGATACCGTCGCCGATCGCCTCGGGTGTACGCCTGCGCTGACCTCTGCATGGGAAAACGCGACTGGCGCTATGCTGGCCACGATGATGGCCGCAGCCCACGGCCCGCGCAGTCACACCACCCCTCTGGCGGCCTGATCAACACCACGCTACCAAGGCCCCATGAAAGATCATCTGACATGGGGCATCCTTGGAACGGCCCGTTTTGCGCTTGGCACCATGGCGCCCGCCATCCACGCCAGCGCTCGTACCCGATTGAAATCCATCGCCACACGCGCGCCTGAACGTTCGGCCCCGTTCACCGAGCGCTTCCCCGGGCTGCACGTCGAACCTGACTATGACGCGATCCTTGCCGATCCTGAGATCGACGCCGTCTACATCCCACTGCCCAACGCGCTCCATACCGAGTGGAGCATCAAGGCGGCTGAGGCCGGCAAACATGTGCTCTGTGAAAAGCCTATTGGCCTGTCGACCGCCGACATTGACCGACTGATCGACACCCGCGACCGCACCGGAAACCTGATTGCCGAGGCATGGATGCCTGCCCATCACCCCCAATGGGCCCGCACCCGCGACCTGATCGCGGACGGCGCCATCGGTACCCTCAAAACCGTGACGGGCAGCTTCTGTTTCGGTGGCCTCGACCCTTCCAACATCCGCCTCAGCCAAGATATGGGCGGCGGCGCGCTTTACGATATCGGAGTCTACCCCATCGGCGGCTTCCGCTTCGCAACGGGGCTTGAACCACAACCGACCCATGTTGATTGGGTCCTCGAAAGTGGCGTCGATACCAGCACGTGGATCGCCATGCGCGCCGGCGATATCCGCTTCAATTTCCATCTCTCGATGCGCACCACAAAGCATCAACACATGGCCTTCCATGGCGACAAAGGTACGCTCACCCTGCAAACGCCCTTCAACGCATACTATTGGGGCGAGGCGCAAATCCATTTGACCCGTTCGGATACCGAGGCGGAGGTCATCCGCTTTCCGCAGGTCGATCAATACATTGCGCAAGTCGAAAACGTGGCCGCCCATGCGCTTGATGGCACCCCCTTCGGCAATCCGCTTGAATTCACCCGGGGCACGCAATCCGCGCTTGATGCGATCTTTGCCATGGGTCGCGCCAACGGCTAAACTGGCCCCACGTCACACAGAGGAATGCGCCAATGTCTCGCAACGATGATGAAAGCCTCGACGGTCGCATGAATGGCGAACAGCCGCTGGCCGAGAAAGACAGCCTGCTCCAGCGCCTGCTCTACATGATCATCATCGCCTTCATGCTCAGCTTTGCCAGCACGATCCTGACCGCTGTGACCGTGATCCAGTTTATCGTCATGCTTGCCTCCAAGGGCGAGCCGAACGAGCGGCTGGCAGATTTCGGAACCGATCTGGGTATCTGGATCGCCAAGGCCGCCCGCTATCAGGTGGCCGCGTCCGAGGTGAAGCCCTGGCCGTGGACGGATCTGGACTAACCAACCTCGACTGAGCGCCAACGCACATCGCCTGCGCGCCCAAGCCGGTTGACGCGGAGGGCGCGACCGCCACTTTTAGTCCTCCAACACCAGCCAGCACGGAGCAAGCCACAATGTCCGACGCCCCCAAGATCGCCCAAACCGCCCCCTATGCCGTCGATGTCGAGGCTGGTAAAAGCTACTTCTGGTGTTCGTGCGGTCAATCGGCGAACCAGCCCTTCTGCGACGGCTCGCACAAGGGCAGTGACTTCACACCGATGAAATACACCGCCGAGAAAGACGGCAAAGCGTTTTTCTGTGGGTGCAAGGCGACGGCGAACGCCCCGCTTTGTGACGGATCACACAGCAAGCTCTAAGGCGCGAAGCTCAGCGATAAACCTGAACGCTGCGAGCGGAGCCTCGAGATCCGAGGAGGGGCGGGTTTTTTCATTCGCCTTCGCAACGCCAGGCCATTGTGCGGCTCACCCCTCCAGCAAAAGCCATGTCGGCAAAAATCGTGTTCGGCCGCTGCCTGTACGTCGACATTCTTGAACCCTTTGGCATTCCGCCCCAAGTTAGTTTGGTCGGCGAAGTAAAAGCGCGCAGCATTTGGAGAAGGGCCATGGCGGGCGGATGGGCGAAAGACGGCGCAGTTAGTGAACAGATCGAGGCGTCGATCTCCGATGAACTTGCGCGCCTGCGCGCGCGCAACGGTCCTCAAGGCGAAAGTCTGACCCAGTGCGCCGATTGCGACGAGCCGATTCCCGACGCACGGCGCAAGGCCATTCCAGGTGTCAAACTCTGCATTGAGTGCGCGACGGACCGAGATGCCCGCCCTGAGATGCGTGGTGGCATCAACCGGCGGGGCTCGAAGGACAGTCAGCTGAAATAGGCGATCAAAGCCCGCAATACCGAGCTACACTTGCAATCACCAAGCGCGTGGCCTGCTCCAACCGCGCGAAATCCAGCGCATCTGGAGTATCTCTGCTGGTCCCATAGCGCGGATCCTCTACGCCGCCGTCGTAGAGCCCCATCGCTGGAAATCCTGCCGCCTCAAATGGCATGTAATCGCTGGCCCAAATGTCAGTGTGGGTGGTGTTCAGGGTCGTATACTGCGCCGCCATCGCGGCCATCATCTGCCCGAATGCCGCTGAGGCCGCATCGTTGCCCGGCACCACATTGCCCATGTCATACTCGACAATCATCGGCATCGCCGGGTTTGGCGGTCGCCATCCCAACATGTCGAGGTTGATCATCATCTCGATCGGCCAACCCTCGGCCCGGGCGAACTCTGCAACAGATTGCGAGCCGAAGAAGCCCTGTTCCTCACCCGCAAAAGCCACGGCAGCCACGCTTTTGTCCAACCCTGCACCGGACAGGATCCGGTAGGCTTCCAACATCGCGGCCATGCCCGTCGCATTGTCGTTCGCGCCCGGCGCGCTGGTCATCGAGATCTCTGACGCGCTGTCGAAATGGGCGCCGATCAGGATCACGCCGCGTGTGTCACTTGCGTCGCCCAAGATGAAATTATGCCGTGTTTTGCCCGACGGCATCTCGAAGGCAAACCGCGTCACGTCCCCCTGCGACGCCATCAAATCGTGAACCCACGCCTCGACCACCGGAAATTGAGGATGCTCCGTGAATCGGGTCGGAAACGCGGTCAGCCCGTGGACGGTATCGACCAGAGCCTCTCGCGCAACCTGATCGACCAACGCCGCAATCGGATCGCTTTGCGTCCATCCCGGCCGGGCGGCGAGGGCCGCCGCGCCCGCCAAAACCATCCTGCGGTCCATCATCGCAAAGCCATCCTCAACAAATCCTGCGGTCCGGCACGTCCCTCCAACCAATCCTGGCCCGTGTCGACAAAACCGCCCTTCAGGTAGCAGGCAATGGCGGCCTTGTTCACATGGTTGACGGTCAAATCGACACTCGGCCGGTCAGGGTATTGGCCCGCCAAATGCGCCTGCATCGCCCGCACCACTGCCGTTGCAATCCCGCGTCCCTGATAGTCCGCGTCAATCATGAACGCCCGCAGACCCAGGGCACCCTGCGCGCAGATGGGGATATCGTGGTGGTAGGCTCGGTCAATCTTGAACAGCCCGACCGGAGCGCCATCCACAAAAATCCCGTGCAAATCAAACCGCACCGGGTCTTCCGCAAAGGCCTCCTCCGGCGTGCCGGAAAACACCTCTTGCTTCGGCAACACCCGAATATGCGCAAACCGCGCCTTATCCTCTGGCCCAAGCCGGGCCAGAGAAACCTTTGGGCTCACTCCATCGCCTCAAGCTCGTCGATGAAGCCTTCGATCATGCTCAACCCCTTGTCCCAGAAGGCCGGGTCGCTGGCATCCAGGCCAAAGGGCGCCAAAAGCTCTTTGTGGTGCTTTGATCCGCCGGCTTTGAGCATGTCGAAATACTTCTCCTCAAAGCCCTCCGCACCCTCGGCATAGACGGCATAGAGCGCATTCACGAGGCCATCGCCAAACGCATAGGCGTAGACGTAGAAGGGCGAGTGCACGAAGTGCGGGATGTAGGCCCAGAAAGTCTCGTACCCCTCCATGAAATTGAACACGGGGCCGAGGCTTTCGCCTTGCACGGACATCCACAGTGCGTTGATGTCATCGACCGTTAGCTCGCCATTGCCACGCGCCGCGTGCAGCTTGCATTCGAAATCGTAGAAGGCGATTTGCCGGACGACCGTGTTGATCATGTCCTCGACCTTGCCCGCCAGCATGACCTTGCGCGCGGCATCGTCCTTGGCTTCCGACAGCATCTTGCGGAATGTCAGCATCTCGCCAAACACGGATGCGGTTTCCGCCAGCGTCAGAGGGGTAGACGACAGCATCTCTCCCTGACCCGCGGCCAGCCGCTGATGCACGCCATGGCCCAATTCATGGGCGAGTGTCATCACGTCACGCGGTTTGCCCAGGTAGTTGAGCATCACATAGGGGTGCACATCCGTAACCGTGGGATGCGCGAAGGCGCCAGGTGCCTTGCCTTCCTTCACGCCAGCATCAATCCAGCCATCGGTGAAGAACGGACGCGCCAGTTCTTCCATCCGAGGATCGAACGCTGCGTAAGCCTCCGACACGACGCGCCGCGCCTCGTCCCAGCCCACAAGCCGGTCCTCTTCCATCGGCAAGGGTGCGTTACGGTCCCAGACCTCCAGCGTGTCCAGACCCATCCACTTGGCCTTCAGCTTGTAGTAGCGATGCGATAGCCGCGGATAGGCAGCCACGACGGCATTGCGCAATGCCTCAACCACCTCCGGCTCCACATGGTTCGACAGGTGCCGCCCCATTTGTGGCGTCGGCAGGCCACGCCAGCGGTCATGGATCTCTTTCTCTTTGGCGAGCGTATTGTGCACCCGTGCAAACAACGGCGCGGTTTCACTGAATTTTGCGGCCAGTGCCCGCGCGCCCGCCTCCCGCTGCGCCCTGTCACTATCGGTCAACAGGTTCAGCGTGGATTCAATCCCCATCGCCTCGCCATCGACCTCAAACGACAGCCCCGCGATCTGCTCATCGAACAGCTTGTTCCACGCCGAGGCGCCGACAACGGACTTGTCATGCAGGAACTTTTCCAACTCGTCCGACAATTGGTACGGCTTCATCGCCCGCATCCGGTCAAAAACCGGCTTGTATCGGCCCAGATCGGCATTGTCGGCCATCATCGCGTCGTACTGCGCATCCTCGATCCGGTTGAATTCCAGCGAGAAGAACACCAGCGGCGTGGTGAATGCGGTGATCTTGTCCTGCATGTCCGACATGAACTTGGCGCGCTCACCATCCGTGGTCTTCTGGTAGTACCGCAGCCCTGCAAACGACATGATCCGTCCTGCGATCAGGTCGATCTTCTCATAGCGCAGCGTGCACTCCAGCAACCCCGCCGCGTCCAGCACCGCCAACTTGCCCTCGTAATCCTCCGCAAAGGACCGACAAGCACCTTCCAGCCAATCCAGATCCCGCTTCAACTCGGCCGCGTCCTCGCCCGGATAGAGATCGCTCAGATCCCATTCCGGCAGATCGCCCAACGGCATCCCCCCGGCATCAGAGGCTGCATCACGGACAGGGGCGGGAAAAGTCAGGCGCATGGGAAATCCTCATATATCTTAGTGTTGGGCTAGATATGCGCCCCCGAGTGCCGGGTCACAAGCCGCCCGCCCATCTTTGTTCCCTGAAAATGCCGGGGGGAGCCCGAAGGACGGGGGGCAGCGCCCCCCTCGCGCGGGCGTCAGCCCGCGCCACCGGCGACGCGCAAAGCGCGGCGCAATCCCTCGGGTGTCCTAAAGCTCGACGTCACCGTTCTCACCGACCTCGGGATCAAAGGGCGGCGCATCGGGCGAGCGGCGGATGATTATATCGCCATTTGGCAATCGTTCCGGCAACTCGTAGGAGGTCACGTCATCCATCAACTCGCCCATCCGGTTCAGGAACGGCAGAACTTCTTCCTCGAAATAAGGCCGAGCCTCTTCTAGCATCGGCCGCATTTCCTCCATCAGACCTTCCAGGATCATCTGCGCGCCTTCGCCCAACAGGCCCAGACCCTCGCTCAGATCACTGTCGTCCTGCGCCTCCGCAGGCGTCGCAAGCGCCAACGCCCCGGCGGTCAAACTCACTGCAATTACATGTTTCATGGGCATTAGATGGGGGTCACTCGGCCTCAAGATCAAGGCTGACGGGGAAATGGTCCGATGCCGTCAGCAATGCGTCGCGCACCTTCGGTTGGCCCCAACAGGCCGGATCATCGAACGGATGCCAGATGTGCCAGCCCTTTGCACGGGCCCGTAAACCAGGCGAAATCATCACGTAATCCAGCAATGCCTGCAGGTAGCGCCCTTCATGGCGCAGGAAAAAACGCGCGGTCGTGGGCGCGGCGGAAACCCGCGATTGCAAGGCGCGCGCCGCATGGGGATCAAACAGGCGCAATTCCTGCGCCGCCTCCGTGCCCAGTACAATCTCCAACCCGGATCGCCCGAACAACGCCTCATATTCATCAAGGCCCGGACCGTCGTTCAGATCGCCAGCCACGATAAGGGCCTTGCCCGCCCGCAGATGCGCCTCGATCCGGCGCCGCAACCAGATGCACTGGGCCAATTGTTTGCGCCGGTTGGAAATCGCCAACCGCATGGCATGGGCCTCGTCTCGCGCCCCATGGGGGGCTTTGGATTTCACATGTGCCCCGATCATGCGCAGCGCGCCGAAAGGCGTCTCAAGGGCCAGTTCCAAAGGCGGCTTTGAAAAGCGCACTACGTCTTCGGAGGCGTCGATATCCAGATCGATCCGAAACTCGGTCTCAAAGCCCGGCGCCCCCATATCCACGGGGTCGTGCCGCGCGGTGATCACGTCTGGGTCATAGAGCAGCATCAATTCCTGCTGCGTGTCGTTTTCGAACCCCATGCAAACCGCCCGCGCCCGGATGCCCGCGGCCTCGGCAAAATTGCGCAACGCCGCAACCCCGTCGCGACCGCGTGAACAATCGGGGGCCTCCACCACCAACACCGCATCGGCATCCAACGCCCTGAAAACGGTGATCAACGCATTCGTCTGCTGCGCTTTGGTGACATCGCGCCGCCCCGACCAACTGTCATCGCGGATCAGATCCCCTGCATCGTCAAACAGCGTATGGAACCATTCAACATTGTAAGTTGCGATCCGCATTCTGCCCTTCCTCGAGCCTTTGACTCTCCTCGCAGCATGGCCTTTTCAGGCCGCGCGGCCCGCCTGTATCTCTTCCCAGGCGCGGTTGATCGCCACCATACGGCGTTCGGCCAGGCGCACCGCTTCCTCGGGAACGCCCCTTGCAATCATGCGGTCGGGGTGGGTTTCGCGGACTTCGGCGCGCCACGCCGCACGAATCTCGTCCATGCCAGCATCCGGCGAGACACCCAAAACCGTGTAGGGATCCGGGCCATAATCGGGCGCATGGCGCGCGCGCAGCCGCTCAAAGGCCGCGCGTTCCATCCCGAAAATGTCTGCGACCCGCGCCAGGAATGCATCTTCTGCCGGGTGATATTCCCCATCGGCAGCTGCGATGTGGAACAGCCCTTCCATCAAGTCACAAAGGACAGAGTCCACTCCGCATGGCTGGCCTTCGACCCGGAACATGCTTGCAATCCGTTCGGCATAGGTCTCAAACCCGGCCACATCCTCACGGGCCATGTTGAAGACGCGCGCGGCGGCAGGCTCATCGGCGGGCGGGATGTGGAACACTTCGCGGAAGGCCGTAACCTCGTCGCGGGTCACCAACCCGTCTGCCTTGGCCATCTTGGCCGACAGGGCAATCACGGCGATGGTGAAAGCCACGGTGCGTTCAGGTGGCGAGCGCAGTCGTGAAAAGACCTCTGACAGGCTTTCCCCTTGCCGCAGCGCCTCCAACGCGTCTGATATGCGAGACCACAATGACATGGGCAGACCTTAACGCGGTCTCATGCAGAACGTCAGGCCGAAAACGATCACAGCCGCTTCTGCATCAGCACAAGGTCCAGATAACGCCCGAATTTATGGCCCGCCTCTCGCACTCGTCCCACTTCGACAAAGCCCATCGCGGCATGAAAGGCTAAGCCGCCTTCGTTCTCTCCCGAAATCCCCCCGATCAGCGAATGCGCCCCGTCGGCCCGCGCACTGTCTTCCAACGCACCCAACAGCATGCGTCCCAGCCCATGCCCCCGCGCGGCGTCACTCAGGTAGATCGCATGCTCCATCGTCCGGGCATAGCCATCGCCACTTCGGAATGGGCCATAGGTGCCGAAGCCCACGCAGGCCCCGTCGATCTCGGGCACGAAAACCGGCTGATCCGCCAGAACCTTCGCGATTTGGTCTTCAGTTTTGGGGGCGGAGGTGAACGTGATCGTCGTATCCCGGATCACCTCGTTCCACAGGGCCAAAATGACCGGCAAATCCTCTGACGTGGCGCGCCGGATCATAGCTGGATCACACCGCCATTTGTGCGCAGCACCGCTTCAACCCGAGGTTTTTCCGCATACTCGATCGTGATCCACGTGTCCGTCAGGATTGGGGCCAGCGCCGCTTCCAGTGCGTCCGCTTCAGGTGTCAGGAGCCGCAAATCCGCCAACCGCACCCCGGTATCCTGCAACGCCGGTGGCGGCGTATCCCATTGGATCAACGCCGGGAACAGCCCGCCAAACGGGGTCTGCCCACTCTCTGGTACCGCCATCCGCCAGCGCAAATTGCCACGTTCCAGCGCCCACGGCACGCCACACCCCTCGGGCGCGCGTGCCAAAGCGGCTTCCAGATCATCACACCGCGCCGCCCAGTGGGTCAGCCCCGTGCCCGGCCCGCGTGCATCCAAGTTGTACCAACGCGGCTGATGTGGCGCAGCCCCCTCCGGGTCCACCGCGATCACCTCAAAATAGGCATCGGGCCCCAACGACAGCAGCCGATTGTGCGTGCCCATCGCCGCGTGCTGTCCGCCCGGAAGCAATTCCTGACCCAGCCGCGCCTCGATGTCTGCCACGCCCCGACCCAAGTCGCTGGTTGTGACGACGATATGATCCAATGTCAGCATGGCCCTGTCGTAACCGATGCCCCACGCGTCGGAAAGCCCGTTGCGCCCGACGCTCGCGCCGTGGCCTATGCACCCTATGACCCAAGACCGCAAAGCCGCCGCCCGCAAAGCCGCCTTCGCCGCCCGTAAGGCCGCCCACGCCAACGTGCAGGCCGCGTCGGCAACCAAGCATCTGCTGGCTGCCATTGGCCGCGCGAAAGGCCGCATCATCGCGGGCTATATGCCGATCCGTACCGAGATTTCTCCGCTCTCGGCCATGTCGGAACTCCACGCCCTCGGCGCGCGCCTGTGCGTGCCGGTCATCAAAGGCGAAGGCCAGTCGCTCGATTTCCGGGAATGGACCCCCGATTGCACTATGGAAAGCGGCCCCTTCGGCGCGCAGATCCCCACGACGGGCGACTGGCTCACCCCCGACACCCTCATTGTCCCGCTGGTCGCCTTCGACGCCAACCTCAACCGTCTGGGCTATGGCGGCGGCTTCTATGACCGCACGCTAGAACGCCTGCGCAGCGCCGCTCCCACCCGCGCCATCGGCTTCGCCTATGCCGCACAGGAACTGCCAGATGTCCCGCAGGAGCCCACGGATCAGCCTCTCGACGCACTCGTCACCGAACAAGGACCCCTTGCCCCGCCACGCACACCGGAATAACTCCGTCGGATGCGTATTCTCTTCCTAGGCGATGTCATGGGCCGCGCGGGCCGGGCCGCCATCACGAGCCGTCTGGCCCAACTCAAAACCGACTGGCGTGTCGACTTTGCCGTGGTGAACGGCGAAAACGCCACGTCCGGCGCGGGGCTGTCTGGCGCGCACGCAAAGACCTTGCTTGATGCAGGGGCCGATTGCCTGACCTTGGGCGACCATGCCTTTGACCAAAAAGACATGCTCCAGTTCATCGAGACGGAGCCGCGCATCCTCCGCCCGCTGAACTTCTCCGCCCAGGCCCCTGGCAAGGGCGCGCGCCTGTTCGACGTGAAAGGCCGCAAAATCCTCGTGGCCCAAGCGCTTGGCCAGGTCTTCATGAAGCGCCCCTTTGCCGACCCGTTTTCGGCCCTTGAGGCTGCGCTCAAACAATTGGGGGGCCAAGCCGCCGTCCGTATCGTTGATTTCCATGCCGAGGCGACATCCGAGAAGATGGCCATGGGCCATTTCCTTGATGGTCGCGCGTCGCTGGTCGTCGGCACACACACCCATGTCCCCACGGGGGACGCGATGATCCTGCCCGGCGGTACCGGCTACCTGACCGATGCGGGCATGTGCGGCGACTACAACTCCGTCATCGGCATGGAGAAGAAAGAGCCGCTCCGCCGTTTCCTGACCGGCATGCCAAAAGAACGTTTCACACCTGCCACGGGTGATGCGACGCTCTCCGGCGTTCTGATCGAGACCGACCAGGGCGGAAAAGCCACGGCCATCACCCCGATCCGAGAGGGCGGGCGGCTGCAAGCCTCCACCCCATGAGCCACAGCCGAACGACCCTGATCGCCATCCTCGTCGGCATGGGCGCGGCGTGGGGCATCACCCAGCCCCTGTCGAAAATTGCCGTCTCCGAGGGATATCGTGATATCGGCATCATCTTCTGGCAATTCGCAATCGGGGCAGGGCTGCTTGGTGCGCTGCTGCTGATCCGCCGCAAGCCCCTGCCCATCCGACTCGCCCACTTGCGGTTCTACCTGCTGATCGCGCTCATCGGCACGATCCTCCCCAATTGGGCCAGCTTCACCGCCGCCGTGCACCTTCCATCGGGCATCCTCTCCATCGTGATCGCCACCGTTCCAATGATGGCCCTGCCGATCGCTGTCGGCCTCGCGATGGACCGTTTCTCGCCCGCCCGGATCACTGGCTTGGCCCTCGGCCTGCTGGCGATTGTCCTCATCGCCCTGCCGGACACCAGCCTGCCTGAGGCTGGAATGGCCATCTGGCTGCCCATCGCGCTGATCGCGCCATTTCTCTACGCTTGCGAGGGAAACATCGTGGGGAAGTGGGGCACCTACGGCCTGGATGCGATGCAGGTTTTGGCGGGGGCCTCCATCTTGGGCCTCCTAATTTCGGCGCCGCTCGCAGTCGTGACTGGCGAATGGATTAATCCGCTCGGCCCATGGGGTGCGCCGGATTGGGCCATCCTTGGCTCCTCCATCGCCCATGTCGCGGCCTACGTCACCTATGTCTGGCTGGTCGGCGCAGCGGGCGCGGTCTTCACGGCGCAAGTTGGCTACCTCGTCACCGGGTTCGGCATTCTCTGGGCTAAATTGATCTTGGGCGAGAGTTACAGCCCATGGGTCTGGGGGGCGCTGGCGCTGATGATGGTTGGTCTATTTTTGGTCACTCCGCGCCCCGGCGCGGCACAGCCCGCGCAATAGCCAAACGGCTCGCGACGCAGCCCGCGCAATAACGCGCCTTGCCGCCGTCACCGGCCTCGGCCACACTCCCCGTAACGCTTCCAAGCTGACGGCTTCACATGCTTGATCTGCCGCTATCCCAGACCGGCGAGGGCCTCCTCGCCCTGACCGTCCTTTTGGTCATGTTCGCCCTTTTCATGTGGGAGAAATGGCCAACCGAGGTTGTCGCCATCGGCGGCACCGCATCCCTGTTGGTTCTGGGACTTCTTCCCTATGATGACGCCATCGCCGTCTTGTCCAACCCCGCGCCGTGGACGATTGCGGCAATGTTCATCGTCATGGGGGCACTGGTGCGCACAGGCGCCCTCGACCGGCTCACAAAATTCGCTGAGACAAATGCCAAAGCCCGCCCCGCCGTCGCTGTCGTGAGCCTTCTGGCCTTCGTCGCCGTCGCCTCGGCCTTCATGAACAACACGCCGATTGTGGTCATCATGATCCCGGTCTTCGTGCAGATCGCCAAGATACTCGGCCAGTCGCCGTCGAAATTCCTCATCCCTCTCAGCTACGCCGCGATCATGGGAGGCACGTTGACGCTGATCGGGACCTCCACCAACCTACTGGTGGACGGCGTGGCGCGGGCTCAGGGTTTGGAGCCCTTCACCATATTCGAGGTTACCCCCATCGGCCTCGTCGTTGTCGCTTGGGGCATGCTCTACCTCACCCTCATCGGTCGTAGACTTCTACCGGATCGCACCTCTATGGCCGCGCTTCTGGGCGGAGGTCGGGCTCGCCCGAAATTCTTCACCGAGGTCGCGGTCCCCGAAGGGTCCGCCCTGATCGGGCAGGCGGTGCAAGAGGTTGATCTGTTCAAACGCGACGGCGTTCGCCTGATTGACGTCCTGCGCGGCGATGCCTCTCTGCGCCGCGACCTCAAAGGAGTCGAGCTGCGGGAAGGCGACCGCGTCGTCCTGCGCACCGAGATGTCGGAGGTCCTCAGTCTGCAAGAGTCGAAAGACCTTAAGACGGTCGACAAGCTTAGCCATGTGGCGACTGCTACCGTCGAGGTGCTGATTACCCCCGGCTGTCGCATGATCGGCCGCTCGCTCGGTGCGCTCCGCTTACGTCGCCGCTACGGCGTGTACCCATTGGCCGTGCATCGCAGGAACCAGAACATCGGCACGCAATTGGACGATCTGGTGGTTCGCGTCGGCGACACGCTCCTGCTTGAAGGCGATCCTGCCGATATCCAACGCCTCGCCGCCGATATGGACCTTGTGGATGTGTCTCAACCGTCCGAGCGTGCGTATCGCCGCGCCAAATCCCCAATCGCCATCGCCTGCATGATCGGCATCGTTGTACTTGCTGCCTTCAACGTGGCCCCCATCCTCGCGCTTGCCATCACAGCCGTCGCCATCGTCCTGCTGACCGGGTGCATCGACGCGGAAGAGGCGTTTTCTTTCATCGACGGCCGGCTGCTGGCCCTGATCTTCGCCATGCTCGCCGTTGGGGCAGCACTTTCGCATACAGGCGCGGTCGACCTGATCGTGGATCAAGTCGCCCCCGCTCTGTCTGCCGCGCCGACCTGGGTGCTTCTAATCGCGGTCTACTACTTTACGATGGTCCTGACCGAGCTCGTCTCCAACAACGCCGTTGCCGTTATCATGGCCCCCATTGCAATCGCGCTCGCCGCCGCCGTCGGCATCGACCCACGCCCCCTGGTGATCGCCGTGATGATTGCGGCCTCGGCCAGCTTCGCCACCCCGATCGGCTACCAGACCAACATGCTGGTCTACGGCCCGGGCGGCTACGCCTTCAGCGATTTTGTGCGCGTGGGCCTGCCTTTGAACCTCAGCCTTGGCATTGTCGTCTGTTTGGCGATACCGCTGATCTGGCCCCTTTGAGAAAGTATTTTCATGACCCGTATCCTTTTGATCCTGCCCGCAGCCCTTTTGACAGGCTGCCTGAATACTCCTCCGCAGCCCCAGACGGTCACGGTCTCTGCCACGGGGATCGAGGTTCAAATGTCGAACCGCCAAACTTGCATCGGTGCGACACCTGTGCCTGCAACAAGCTGGTCCGGCACGCTCCAAGGCTGCGACGCCCCCTATCCCTACCGCGTAACGCTGGCTGACAGCGGCAACCCGCTGCGCGCCGCACTGGAATCCGGAGCATCCGCAATCGGGCTGACCCTTGCCCCTATCGCAGAAGTAGAAATCGATGGCCCCGTCGGAAATACGTGGCGGTTCCAGTCGCCTGAACCCAGCCGCTTCGATAATGATTAAGCGGTGACATATCGGCAGCCCCGCCTACGGCGGTTGCGCTTTGGCTTCGCCAAATCGCCCGAGGGCGCGCTCGCCTTCGGCTCGCGCGCAGTGGCGCCCTTCGGGCGCTTTCAGATGCCTGGAAAAAGAGCGAGAAGCCACCCGGGCTAGCCGCAGCCATTCCTCCCGGGTGCCTTCCACGTGCACGGCCATCGGCGTCCCCGCCTGTACCGCGTCGACACCATGGGGCTTCATGGTTGAGGAAGCGTTAAAAGCGTCTTCCATGTGCTCCAAATATCCCCGCCGGAGGCATTGAAGTTAAAGCGACGACAAAACCCAAGAGACTACTGTTTCATGGGGGCGCTGCCCCCGTCGCCATTGGGCGACTCCCCCGGGATATTTTTGGCACATGGAAGGCAGGGCCGCGCGAGGCCGTCAGGCCGAGCGCCACCGCCGCCGAGCAAAGGGCGCGTCAGCGCCGTGCGAGGCGGCCCACCCCGTGCGGTTTGGCGCCGCCAATGCGCTACGTCTCACAGCGGCCAGACCACGAGGATCGTCGGGATCGACACCGCGATCACCAGCACTTCCAGCGGTAGACCCATGCGCCAGTAATCTCCGAACTGGTAGCCCCCGGGCCCCAGGATCAGTGTGTTGTTCTTGTGCCCGATAGGCGTCAGGAACGCGGCCGAGGCCGCCACAGCAACAGCCATCAGAAACGGGTCGGGCGAGACGCCAAGCGACTGCGCCATCGTGATGCCTACAGGGGCCGCGACGATGGCCGTGGCCGTGTTGTTCAACACATCCGACATCGTCATGGTCACGACCATCAGCACCGTCAGGATCGCCCAAGCGGGCAAACCAGCGGTCAGGCTCACCAAGGCACCCGCAATCAATTCGGTCCCGCCACTGGTCTCCAGTGCGGCGCCCAAGGGGATCATCGACCCCAGCAAAACGACGACCGGCCATTCGATATGGTCATAGATCTCACTCAACGGCAGAATTTTCAGAAGCACATAACCAATCGCAACGATCCCCAGAGCAATCGGCAGATAGAGCAGGCCGAACGAGGCCAAGGCCACAGCCGCTGCAAAAAGGCCAATGGCGGCCCAGGTCTTCGTGTCATTCGTGACTGTCAGTCCGCGATCTGCCAAGGGCAGCCCGCCCAACCAGCTCACCACATCTTCGGCGCGGTCAGACGGCGTCAGAAGCAACAGGATGTCACCCGGCTCAACCACGGTTTTGCGCAAACGCTTGGTGATCCGTGTGCCTTTGCGCGCAATGCCCATCAACGTTGTGCCCTGCCGCCAGCTCAAACCCACAGCCTCGGCGGTTTTGCCGGCGATCCGACTGTCACCTTGCACAACCATCTCGACAAAACTGACGCCGTCACCGGTGACACCTTCGGATACACCGCTGCCCGCGGGCTCCAGGTTTTGGCCAACACGGAACTCGTCCAGCGCCTCGGGCTCAGCTTCCAGAACCAGAATATCGCCCTCGCGCAGCTTCAGGTTGCGCCCCATGCCAAAGCGGCGCTTCCCGTCGCGCAGGATCCCCAACAGAGCAACGTCTGCCTCTGCGGCAGCCCCTTCCAGATCGCGCAGGCGTGTGTCAGCCAGCTTTGACCCTTCTGGCAGGCGAAGCTCAGCGATATAGGGCTCCAGCTTGCTCAGCTGCTCGCCAACTCCGGAATCCCGCGCGGGGATCAATTGCCAGCCAAAGAGGGCCACGAACGCCAGACCAACAATGGCCGCCACACCACCGACCGGGGCAAAGTCGAACATCTTGAACGGCGCGCCCAGGCTGTCCTCGCGGATCGTGGCGATGATGATGTTGGGCGGCGTTCCGATCAGCGTAACCATGCCGCCCAGGATCGTCGCAAACGAGAGCGGCATCAGCGACACGCCCGGGCTGCGTCCCGCCTTGCGCGCCGTGGCAATGTCCACCGGCATCAACAGAGCCAGAGCAGCCACGTTGTTCATGAACGCGCTCAACACGCCCCCGATCCCGCCCATGATCGCGATATGCGCCCCAAGGGATCGCCCCGCATCCACCAATGTCCGCGTGATCAGAAACACCGCGCCCGAGCGCACGAGGCCCGCCGAGACCACCAACACCAGCGCTACCACCAGCGTGGCCGGGTGCCCGAAGCCCGCAAATGCGTCAGATGGCTCTACCACCCCCAAAACCGTGCCCGCCATCAGGGCGCCGAAGGCCACCATATCGTATCGGAACTTGCCCCACAGCAGCAGGCCAAAGACGATACCGAATAGGGAGAAGAGGATGGTCTGGTCTTGCGTCATGGCCAAAGCCTATCCGGCATCGCGTGGGCCGGAAACCGGGAAAACAGATCGCCGACGGAACCAGGTGTGCCACTCATCCAACAAGGACCGAGGGCGCCGTGATCAAATTCACCTTGATATTCATCAACGGCACCATCAGCCGCTCAAAGCTGCCATTTTTTGCATGATATTTCAGGCCCCTCACGCCGCCGTCAGCGATCCTCACGCTCCTGTGTTGCGAAGGTAAGGCCAGCCTCCATGCCGCCCCAAATCGGGCCGTGCCATAACGTTTCCATCGAAACACAAAACACCCCGCAAGGAGACACCCAATGACCCGCAAGACCACACTCACCGCGCTCGCAACCCTCGCCCTGATTGCCATTTCCGCCGACGCCGCACTCGCCGATTGCTACTGGCCCGTCTACCGCTCCTGGTAATCCCGTCCCCCCCAAGTCGCGTTCCACGCCTCTCCTTCCCTGTCCTTCGTCAGAACGCGCACCAAACGCGGGCCGTCCCCTCCGGCCCGCGTTTTCTTTTGCTCAAATCCCACGGCCCATTGCCCCATTCCCGCCCCTTGGGTATGACACCCGCCAAACCGCATTCCCAAGAAGGATCAGCGCCATGGCCGGCCACTCAAAATGGGCGAATATCCAGCACCGCAAGGGGCGTCAGGACAAGATCCGCGCCAAGCTCTTCTCCAAGATGGCGAAGGAAATCACCGTCGCCGCCAAGATGGGCGACCCCGACCCCGAAAAGAACCCACGCCTGCGCCTCGCCGTGAAGGAAGCCAAATCCCAATCCGTCCCCAAGGACGTCATTGAACGCGCCATCAACAAGGCTACCGGCGGCGATGCCGAGAATTACGACGAAATTCGTTATGAAGGCTACGGCCCCAACGGCGTGGCCGTCATTGTCGAGGCGATGACCGACAACAAGAACCGCACCGCTTCGACCGTCCGCTCCACCTTCTCCAAGAACGGCGGCAATCTGGGCGAAACCGGCTCCGTCGGCTTCATGTTTGAGCGCAAGGGGCAGGTTACCTACCCGCTCTCCGCCGGTGACGCCGACACCATCATGATGGCCGCGATCGAAGCAGGTGCCGAAGATGTCGAGACCAACGAAGGCGACGGTGACGAGGATCCCGGAAACCACATCATCTGGTGCGCCGATACGGACTTGAGCGAGGTCTCCAACGCGCTGGAGGCCGAACTCGGAGAGTCCGAGTCCACCAAACTCGTCTGGCGCCCGACGACCACCACCGAACTGCAACTCGAAGACGCGCAGAAACTCATGAAACTGATCGAGGCGCTCGAAGACGACGACGATGTGCAGAACGTCACGACAAATTTCGAAGTCTCCGACGAGGTCATGGCGCAACTGGGCGCGGAGTAGTGGGCGACGGCTGCGAAGTGCGGACGTTCGTCTGTAGTGCGGCGAAGGGCGGTTTCGAGTCCAAACCCCACGGATGCTGCATAGCGCTGCAATGTCCGCTCTCGGGATGAAAGCGCTGGCAGCAGACTTCGATCAATTGGTCATAGTTTCCACGTGAACCCGACGGCTTTTTCGGACACCTCCCACAGCCTCGACATGACGGCCTTGTCATAGGCATGTGCGTTCAATGTGCCTTTGCCGACCGCGCCCACCGCCTCCATGCGGCCTGTCGGACCGTAGAGGGCGCGTTGCTCGGTCAGAGCCTCTTCGGTCGCGCACATCACCTCAGGGTATGAGCCTTGTTCGGCCGTCTGAACCATTGGTGTCTTCGTCATCAGCCACCAGATGAGCCGCATCGTTCGGCTGCCGCTGGTGGTGATCAGAGACGTCGCCGAGGAGCCGGGATGGCAGACGAAAACCCCAACATCTTTCCGCCCCGCAGCGGCTAGCCGGTCCTGCAATTCATAGGCGAACATCATCTGCGCCAGCTTGCTCTGCGAATAGGCAGTGTTTGCCCCGTAGCCTTCATCCCAGCTCATATCGTCGAACTTGATGGTCTTGAGACCCATGTTGTAGCCGAGGCTCGCGACGACCACGATCCGGCCTTTGCTTTCGGTGATGCGGTCAAAGAGCAGTCCATTGAGCAGAAAATGTCCGTAGTGGTTGGTGCCGAGCTGGCTCTCGAACCCGTCGACGGTCAGCTTGCGAGTCGGCACCTGCGCGATGGCGGCGTTGTTGATCAACGCATCGACGCGCGGCACGGTCTTCAGAACCTCGTCGGCGGCCTCGCGCACGCTATCCAAATCGGACAAGTCCATGCGGATAAAGCTCACGTCGGCCTGCCCGCCGAACTCCTGTTTCAGCTCCGCGATTGCCGCCTCGGATTTCTCGGCCGAGCGGTTCAGCATCACGACCTTGGCGTTCTTCTTCAGCAAGATACGCGCGGCTTGAAAGCCTGCACCAGCGTTGGCGCCCGTAATGATGTAGGTATTGCCTGACAAGTCGCCGAGGCGTTCGGGTGTCCAACCTTTGGACCCAAATGTCGTATCTGCCATTCTCGTGCTCCTGCCAGCCCAGACTGGCGTTAGGGATGTTGTTGCTCGAAGGCACAGATAGAACCTAATTGGGCACAAAAATAGGCAAATTACTCTTGTTTACTTGCCCAATCATCTCAGCCTCATTGCAAAGATGAAAGTGCTCTGGCAGTTAGAATGCATGAGCAAAGACCAGATCAAAGATCTTATCGAGCGGCGCCTGCCAGAGGCTGGCCTTTTCGATACCGCGCTGAAGGGCGTGCAGATTTTCCGGGTGACCGAGGCCATGCCCTGCGTCCCGGCCGTTTATGAGCCCACGATTGTGGCCATTCTCAGCGGCACCAAGGAAGCTGTGCTGGATGGTGAACACCATGTCTATGGCAGCGACAAATACCTGCTATGCCCAATGACCTTGCCGGTCGAGGCAGGGACGCCGCGAGCTTCCAAAGCTGATCCTCTGCTTGGGATTATGATTGTGTTGGATCCACGGATGATGCGCGCGCTTACGATGGAGATTGAGACCGCCGCTGGCGGAAACAGACAATCGCGGGGAGGCGCGCAATCGGCTTTGGCACTGGCGTCCTGGGATGTTGAATTCACGCAGGCTTTGCTGCGTCTTCTCGAGCTGCTCGACAATCCGCTTAGTCTGGAGGTTCTCGGACCCGGACGAATGCGCGAGTTGTGTTATGCGGTGCTCATGGGCGAGGCTGGGGCCGCCGCAAGACGGGCCTTTGGCGTAGGCAACGAAATCGCACGCACCATTGACTACCTTTCAACCCACCTGAACGAACAGGTCACCATCGACGACATGGCCGACCACGTCGGCATGAGCCGGGCTGTCTTCCATCGGCGGTTCAAAGAAGCCACGACGATGTCCCCGATCCAGTTTGTGAAGTCCATGCGCCTGAACAACGCCGCCATGAAGATCGCCGAAGGAAAGACCGTTTCGGAGGCGGCCTGGGATGTGGGTTATCAAAGCTCGTCTCAATTCAGCCGCGAGTTCAAACGGATGTACGGCCAGTCACCCCGGCAGTGGAGCAGCGCGGCAAAGGTGCCTGAACGATTGACTTAAATAACATCGGTGGGTTCACATTTGTGGCGAATGCTTGAGTCGGGTTTTGCAACAGTCAAAGGGCGCGGCGTAGCGAACGGAAGCTTCGTCCACAACGCGAACCTTGATGTAGGGCGTCGCGCACTACTGCTTTGCACCCAGGGCAGGCAAGCATCGGGCGTAGACTTCGTGATCTCCTTTCCTATAGCCAAGCAGCGAGGCTTAGCCAAATGAACGTAGTTAACACTTCCTTATCTGAAATCCCTTTCCCAAGCCTTTCCAACGCCTTAACCCCCGGTTGCAACCTTGCAACCCACCCCAGATCCCTCTCGACACCACCCCCGCCGCACGGTAGGCAATGCCCTTCCGACCCACGCCCGAGACGCGCCCCATGCTCCCCATTTTCACCGCAGGCTTCGCGCTCTCCTTCTCGCTGATCCTCGCCATCGGCGCGCAAAATGCATTCGTCCTGCGCCAGGGTATCCGCCGCCTCCATGTCGCCCCCGTTGTCGCCGTCTGCTCCCTCTCCGAAGCCATCCTGATCTTTGCAGGCGTCGCTGGTTTCGGCGTCATCGCCGAAGCCGCCCCGTGGGCGCTAGAGGCCATGCGCTGGGGCGGCGCGGCCTTCCTGCTGGCCTACGGATTGCGGAGCCTCTACGGCGCCTTGAACGCCACCGACGCACTCGAAGCCGAGGGCACCGCAGAGCAAAGCCTGACCGCCGCGCTCACCACCGCGCTGGTTCTTACCTGGGCCAACCCGCACGTCTATCTCGACACCGTGGGCCTGATCGGCGCCGTTGCCGCCACCTATGGCGAGGGCCGCTGGATCTTCGGTACCGGCGCGCTTTCGGCCTCGGTCGTTTTCTTTCTCATCCTGGGCTACGGCGCCCGCGCCCTGGCACCGGTATTCGCAAGGCCCAAGGCGTGGATGTGGCTGGACGTCATTGTCGGTGTCACCATGCTGGCGCTGGCCGCAAAACTGGCGTTGAACCTTTGAGGGAAGGGTGATCTTGTCCCAACAATGGACACGCCCGCCACCCCTGACATTCCAGCCCAACCCGCAGCCCGGCCAGGCTGGGGCCTGTTTTGGATGTTCATTACCGGCCTTTGCTTTGTGACGGTCACAGCGTCGGTCAAGATGGTCGGCGACACCGTGCCATCAACCCAGGCCGGTTTCCTGCGCTACGCCCTGGGCCTTGTTTTCCTGGCGCCCATGATCCCGTCCGTCCGGCGAACGACAATAGACCGCCAAACGGGAGGTATGTTGTTCGCGCGCGGCGCCTGCCATGCGCTGGCTGTCTCGATGTGGTTCTTTGCCATGACGCGCATCCCGATCGCAGACGTCACGGCGCTCAACTACCTCAACCCGGTCTACGTCATCTTGCTGGCGGTCGTTTTTCTGGGCGAACGCCTGGGCCCCTGGCGGATCGCGGCGGTCTGCGTGGCCTTTCTGGGCACCCTCATCATCATCCGGCCCGGCTTTCGAGAGATCGACACCGGCCATATCGTGATGCTCTTCGCCGCCGTTGCGATGGCCGGCAGCTATTTCCTCGCAAAGATCTTGTCACAGAAGCTCGCCCCCGAAGTTGTGGTCTTTTACCTGTCCGTGCTGGTGCCGATATTGCTCGCCCCGGTGGCCTGGGCGGTCTGGGTTCCGATTGGCTGGGTGGATTTGAGCTGGCTTTTTGTGTGCGCCCTTTTTGCGACGCTCGGCCACTACACGATGACTTTGGCGTTCCGTGCAGCGCCCCTGACCGTCACCCAACCGATCACGTTCCTTCAACTGCTATGGGCCACGCTTCTGGGCGTCATCGTTTTCGGTGAACCGGTGGACGCTTACGTGGTTCTTGGGGGCACAATGATCATCGCAGCGGTCAGTTTCATCACCTGGCGCGAGGCCGTGCGGGCGCAGCGTTAACCATTTTGTGTTCGCCTCATAATTGTGCAGAGCGCCGGTATACCGCCCATGTTTGCTCTAACATCCATGCTGCACTGCCGCATTATCCGCCCATAGGTTGTCCGCGCTCAGCGCAATACTTTCGTGTGAAAGAACACGGGAGAACGACATGACATTGGAAGGCATCATCTTCGGCGGAATGGGTTCGATTTCGGAATGCGCCGAGATGGATCGGGTGGCCTGGAACGCAGCATTTCGAACCCACGGGCTCGACTGGGACTGGTCGTGGAGCACCTATTCTGGCCTGATGCGCGCCGGGGGCGATCGCCAGCTTGTGTCAAGCTACGCGGCACAACTCGGAGAGCTTTGCCCAGTTCAACCCGAGATACTCGATGACACGCATCAGAAACGATTTGCGTCGATGTTGACGGGCAGCCTTCCTTTGCGGCCTGGCGTCGGTCGTACGATGGGCTGGTTGGCCCGCGCGGGCGTTAGCATGGGGCTGGTCAGCAGGTCGGGGCTTGCCCCGGTCCGCGCCTTGCTGACCGCAACGGCGCGCGCGCGCGCTGGCATTGGTTTTGATGTTGCTGTCTTGCGGGATGACGTCACTCGTTTGGCGCCGGACCCCGAGGCCATGACCCTTGCGACACAGGCGTTGGGCGTGGGCCGCAGCCGGGTTCTGGTGGTCGCCGACACACCTGCCAGCGCGCAAGCCGCACAGGATGCAGGCTTGGCGGTGCTGGCCTTTCCGGGCGCACTTGCCGCCGACACACCTGAGGATTTCGGGACCTTGCCGGTAGCCAGGGTGCTAAGCCCGGAGGTTCTGACAGCGGCCTGGCGTGGAGCGCTTGATACCGCGGCGGAATAAGACGCTCGCACATGGTCAACTTGACCCAGCGCAAAGCGGAGCGGCGCCTGCACTGACATCATAGTGGCAACTCAATGAGACGGAGGTTGCACGATATGTCCCACACACCCCACGAACTGGCAGAGGATTTCCCGGATAAGGTCGATCAGATCCATGCCCTGAAGCAATCGGACGCGCATTTCGCCAAATTGGCCGCGACCTATCACGACGTGAATAGGGTGATCCACCGGACGGAAACCGGTGTTGAACCCATGGGCGAGGCGGCCGAGCAAGACATGCGGCGTCAGCGGATGGTGTTGAAAGATGAAATCGCGAGGATGTTGGCGGCGGTCTGACCGACCCCGTCACAGTAGGCGGCGGGTGCCACACCGCGTCTTGCCGCGCTGACCGCCTTTGTTCTGAACCAGCCTGTTGTGATGCTGCGCCAGAGGATCATTTGGCGCCCGACGCCACGGTGTCAGGCGGTCTCTGTGCCGTCAGTTGGGCCTTCGACGTGGGCCTGGAAACGTTCGAAAAACTGGTCGGCCATCTTGGTCGCGAAGCTGTCAACGAGGCGGGAGCCGAGTTGCGCCAACTTGCCGCCGACCTTTGCATCGACACTATATGTCAGCTCGGTCCCACCTTCTGGATGGTCGGCCAATGCAACCTGTGCAGCACCTTTAGCGAAGCCTGCCACGCCGCCTTTGCCCTCGCCCGAAATCGTGTAGCTGGTCTCCGGCACCACGTCCGACAGAACGACGTCACCTTTGAACGTGGCTTTGACGGGGCCCACCTTTTGTTTGACGACGGCTGAAAAGCCGTCTTCCGGCGAGCCGGTCAGCTCTTCACAGCCGGGGATGCAGGCCTTGAGGGTCTCGGCATCGTTGAGGGCAGCCCAGACCGTGGCACGGTCGGCGGCGATGTGGCGGCTGGCGTGCATTTCCATGGGGCGACGTCCTTTTCCGGTCTGATTTCAGGACGGTAGCGAGGTGTCCATCAGGGGGCAACCTCGTAGGGCAGGGTGCCGCGTCGGTTGGGATCGACGGTAAGCTGCCGTTCCAGCGGCGGCACCGCGCGCTGGTGACAGCCCTGGCGCTCGCAGATCCGGCAGGAGATGCCGATAGGCTGCGGGGCGGCGGCGAGGTCCAGGTCGTCGGCATAGATCAGGCTTTGGGCGTGGCGGACTTCACAACCAAGCGAGATCGCATAGCGGCGCGTCGGGCGGCCCCATGCCCCGCCGGATTTCGACACGTCACGGGCCAGGATTACATAGCGCGCGCCATCTGGCGTTTCGGCCAACTGGCGCAGGAAACGGCCCGGCGTCTCGAACGCCTGATGCACATTCCACAGCGGGCACGCGCCGCCGAAGCGGGCGAATTGCAGCCGCGTGGCAGAGTGGCGTTTCGTGACAGTGCCTGCCTGATCCACACGGGCGAAGAAGAAGGGAATGCCTTTTGCACCGGGGCGCTGCAGGGTCGAGAGCCGATGGGCGATCTGCTCGATCGAGGCGGAGAAGGTGATGGACAAACGCTCAAGGTCATGGCGCGTGTCGGTCGCGGCCTCGGCAAAGCGTACATAGGGCATCAGGCAGGCGCCCGCGAAGTAATTCGCCATGCCAATGCGTGCGATTTCACGGGCGGTGTCGGATTGGAAGCGGGCAAGGTCGAGCGTGGCCTCGATCAATTCATGCTGACCGAGAAGGGCATATTGATGCAGCAGCTGAAAACGCTGCGTTTCAGGCGCGGCCTGCGGGCTGAGGGTGAGGGTTTTTGAGGCCGGGTCGAAGTTGCGCACACCTTCGCCGGCGGCGTAGCGGATCGTGATGCCCCGGTCTTGCAAGACGGCTGCGGTGTGGGCCGCCAGATCTCCGGTCGCGCGGGTGGCAAAGCGTTCTGCGGCGCGGTCGACGGCGTCGATGTAGTTGTCGGTGTAGTGGAAGAAATCGCGCACCTCCTCCCACGGGGAGGCGGTGGTGGACGGCGCCTGGCCGAGAGCTTCGTCAAGGGAGGCGAGGCGTTCATGGGTCTGGCGATAGGCCCGGTGAAGCGCAAGGAAGGCATGGGCCAGGGTTGGCGCGTTCGCAGCGGTCAGTCGCAAGTCGGCCAGATTGGGCTGATCTTCAGTAAAAAGCGGGTCGGCAAGCGCCTCGCGCATGTCAGAGACGAGGCGGTCGGTGTCGGATGCACTCAGCTC
Source organism: uncultured Roseicyclus sp. (assembly GCA_947489665.1). GTDB lineage: Bacteria > Pseudomonadota > Alphaproteobacteria > Rhodobacterales > Rhodobacteraceae > Gymnodinialimonas. The sequence continues at coordinate 981,724 of CANLEH010000001.1, forward strand.
TGTCACATCCACGCCGAAATCCTGCGCAAGGCCCATCAGAACGGCAGTAGAGAGGGGACGATTATTGTTCTCCATCTGGTTCAGATAGGGCAGGGAGATGCCGAGTTTGGAGGCGAATTCCTTCTGCGTGAGCCCCAGGCGGCTGCGCACAGAGCGGAGCTTGGCGCCGACATAGAGTTTTTGGGTGGGCATGGGCTTGTGTCCTGACTTTGCAGGATCGGGTTTGCGGGTTTGCAAACGGATTTGCAAGGGATGGGGTGACGCTGGCGCGCGGTTTTGCGTGGCAAAACACGCGCCCTTCGCCCCACCCACCATCCCGCAAGTCAGGGCGCGGTCACCTGCGCTTCACGCCGGATCGTGTAGAGAATGGCCAGAACACCCAGAACAGAGGTGGTCAGCATCATAATAAGTAGCGGATAGGCATCGCTGTCGTCGGTCAGCACGGCGCCCGCCAGAACGGACAAGCCCGCACCGCCCGCCAGCATGATCGCGCCACCCAGGCCGGATGCCGTGCCCGCAAGGTGCGGGCGCACCGACAGCATACCAGATGTTGCGTTGGGAAGGACCATGCCGTTGCCGAGACCTACAAAGGTTGTGAAGCCGAAAAAGACATAGGCGTTCTGGAAGCCTGCGAGAAATAGCAGGAGCGCGGCCCCGAGGCCCAGGACCGTCAGGGCCGCGCCGTAAAGGATCATCCGGTTGATGCCGAGCGTTTTCGAATAGCGCCCGGAGATACCGTTGCCGAAGAAGTATCCCAAGGCCGGCGCGCCAAAGAAAAGGCCGACCTGAGCGGCACTAAGGCCAAAGACTTCGGAGCCGACAAAGGGCGCGCCGCCGAGGTACGAGAAAAACGCACCGGAGGCGAAGGCCGCGCACGCGCAGTAGCCCCAGAACCTGCGCGATGCGAGCAATTCCGGGTATTCGCGGAATTGCGCTGCAAAACTGGCAGAGGTTGTTTGCGCGGTTTCCCCCAAATCGCGGTAGATCAGGCCAAGCACAAGCACACCAAGGACCAGCAGCAACCAGAAGTTTGCTTGCCACCCCAGTGTCTGATCCAAACCTCCGCCGATGGCCGGGCCGATCATGGGGACAATCGCCATGCCCATCGTCACATACCCGATCTGGGAGGCTGCGTTCTCAGCGTCGTTCATGTCGCGCACGACGGCGCGTCCCAGAACGAGGCCCACGACGACCACGGCCTGCATCATCCGAAACAGCAAAAAGACTTCGATATTTGGCGCGAGCAGGCAGCCGATGGTAGCCAGAAGAAACAGGATGAAGCCGCCAATCAGGACGGGACGCCGACCGAAGCGGTCGGAAATCGGGCCAATCACCACCTGCAGCACTGCATTCACGCCGAGGTAAAGCGACACCGACAACTGCATGACGCGGTACTCGGTGTCGAAGAACGTGGTCATTGCAGGCAATGACGGCAGGAAAATGTTCATCGACAGCGCGCCGAGGCCCGTGATCACGATCAGCGTGAAAATGTGCGGAGGGGTGGAGCGGTCCAAAAACCGAACCGGTGCGTGCGTGCTCATTGCTGCACAGGTATGGGACCTGCAAAGAGAGGTCCAGTGGGTGCGAAGATGTATACCGATTTGCAATTTTGCAAACTTCGAGATGCAGGAAAGATAGAATTTGCAAATATGCAGGATAGCACTGGCAGATGCCGCACCGCAGCTTTAGGTTCCGTCGCAATTCAAGGGGAGTTGGGACATGAAAGATATCGTCGAACAGCTGGAAAAGCGGCGCGGTCAGGCGCGACTGGGCGGGGGTGAAAAGCGGGTCGCTGCACAGCATGCAAAAGGCAAGCTGACCGCCCGAGAGCGGATCGAGCTGCTGCTCGATGAGGGCTCGTTCGAGGAATACGATATGTTCGTGGCCCACCGGGCGACTGAGTTCGGCATGGCTGCAAACCGTCCACCCGGCGATGGGGTTGTGACGGGGTGGGGCACGGTCAACGGGCGGCAAGTCTATGTGTTCTCACAGGATTTCACGGTTCTCGGCGGCTCAGTATCCGAGACGCACGGTCAGAAAATCTGCAAGATCATGGATATGGCGATGCAGAACGGGGCGCCGGTTGTGGGGATCAACGATTCCGGCGGTGCCCGCATTCAAGAGGGCGTAGATAGCCTGGCCGCCTATGGTGAAGTCTTCCAGCGCAACATTGAGGCCTCGGGCGTGGTTCCGCAGATTTCCATGATCATGGGGCCCTGCGCGGGTGGTGCGGTCTATAGCCCGGCCATGACAGACTTCATCTTCATGGTGAAGGACTCGTCTTACATGTTCGTCACAGGCCCCGATGTGGTCAAAACCGTCACGAACGAGGTGGTGACAGCCGAAGAGTTGGGTGGTGCGAGCACGCATACGAAGAAATCCTCCGTCGCGGATGGCGCGTTCGAGAACGACGTCGAAGCCCTTTCGGAAGTGCGCCGCCTGATCGATTTCCTGCCTCTGTCGAACCGAGAAAAGCCGCCGGTCCGTCCGTTCTTTGACAGCCCAGACCGAATTGAGGAAAGCCTCGACACGCTGGTCCCCGCGAACCCCAACCAGCCCTATGATATGAAAGAGCTGATCGGAAAAATCGCGGATGAGGGTGATTTCTACGAAATCCAGAAGGATTTCGCTGGCAACATCATCACCGGCTTCATCCGGCTGGAGGGGCAAACGGTCGGCGTTGTGGCGAACCAGCCCATGGTCCTCGCGGGTGTGCTCGACATCGACAGCGCTCGCAAAGGCGCGCGGTTCGTTCGGTTCTGTGATTGCTTTGAAATCCCGATCCTGTCGCTTGTGGATGTGCCAGGGTTCCTGCCCGGCACGGCACAGGAATATGATGGGGTGATCAAGCACGGGGCGAAGCTGTTGTTCGCCTATGGCGAGGCGACGGTGCCGAAGGTCACGGTGATTACGCGCAAAGCCTATGGTGGGGCCTATGTTGTGATGGCGTCCAAGCATCTGAAAGCAGATGTAAATTACGCCTGGCCAACGTCCGAGATTGCGGTGATGGGGGCCAAGGGTGCTGTGGAAATCCTGCATCGCGCCGATCTTGGGGATGCCGAGAAGATCGCCTCCCACACGGCCGAGTATGAAGATCGGTTTGCAAACCCGTTTGTTGCGGCCGAGCGCGGACATATCGATGAGGTGATCCAGCCCCATTCGACGCGTCGCCGCGTGTGCCGGGCTTTCGCGGCGCTTCGCCGAAAGAAGCAAGACCGGCCCTGGAAGAAACACGACAACATTCCGCTTTAACGGGGGGGGGGGCGAGATGGTTCGCATTTTAGTCTTTATCGCTGGCCTGGGATTGATTGGTGCGGCAGCTTACTGGCTTCTTGCAGCCCCGAACGCGGTTGAAGTCTGCCCGTTGGATGAAAGCCAAACAGCACCTTCCGGGCGGACGTTGGTTCTGTGCGACATCGTTTTCGAAGTGCAACCAAACAATGACGGATGGGCCATCGTGCGGGTCGTCGATGAGGGTCTGCAGACAAATGCAGGACAGGCCGATCACGATTGGGCCTGTGAGATCTGGGGCCTTGATGCGATGGAAAAAGAGCCTCGTCCGACCAGAATTGTCGTGCAAATCATGGCCGAGCCCTTTGTGAGAGGAGAGCCCGCGCCGGGGATAACTCAATCGATCGAGGCCTATTCCGCACCGGGTGATGCGTGCCAGTGGGAGCTTTTGTGATGATCTCTCAAATGATTGCACTGCGAAGCTCATGCAAACCGATTGGTGATGCAACTGAGTCACAGACAGCATTCCTTTGTGGAAAGGTCTGTGGAGAACTCGTCAGTCGATGTAACGTCCGCGCTAGCTGCACACATGCAGCTGTACCTCGGATCGTGGCCGGGTCACCCGGCCAACAGCCATTTGGCCCGGTCACACCGCGAGGCAATAAGAAGAAGAAAACGGCACGGGCGGAATTGCAGACGCCTCCCATGTCGCAAAGGCAGGTCGTAAGGCACTATCCCCCAGTGTGCCTGAGCAGACCGTTTCCCCTAACCGGGCGAGGCGTGAGCCTTGCCCGGTTTTTCCGTGGGGGTTTGCGCCCATGTTGAAGCATCGCGGTTTCCCCGGCAGGCTTCCGGGCACGGATTACCAGTTCACCATCCGTCGGGACAACAAGGCGGGCGCGACCAAGCTGGTCGCACGCGAACGCTTTGCGGATCGGAAGCCAGCGGATCGACGCGCGGATGCAGGCTTTATGGAAGCATTGTGGATGTGTTTCGGGGATGCACCATTTGAGCGGGGCAACCTCGATGCAGGCCGCCTGAGCTGGCTGTTTGGCCGCGAAGTGGTTCCGGCAGAGGATCCGTTCGATCCCGAAAGCTACGAGGCCCTATTGCAGATAGACGAAGCGCGCGCACGCGCCGCTTTTCCCGAAGCCTTCGACGGCACGGGCATCTGGGAGGGGTGATCGGCATGATTTCGCCATCGGTTAACCAATTTGAGCGGGCCATCGCGCACATTGTCTGCGCAGGTTCGGCCCCCCTTTCGCGGCTCGCGAATCCTGTCATGGTCACTTTGCCGACCACTGTCCCCAGTTGTTTTTACCCGGTCGGCACCCACAAGACGTGTTACCCTTCCCCTTTAAGGCGGTCGGCTGGTTTCCCCAACCGACCGCCTTTTTTTGCCCAAATACGTGCGGAGGAAATCCGGACTTATCCACAGGGCCATTCGGGTGTAAAAGCGGTTACACGAGGTAATTCGACAGGAGACGCATCAAAATGCGCACTAAATTCAACATCACTGCACTCTTCACGGCAATGCTCGCCGTCTCGGGCTGCGTCGCATCTGACCTTGAACGCGCCGGGGTTGGCGCCGTTGTCGGTGGGGTTGGAACCGCCGTCGTCGGCGGCTCGGTCGCCACTGGCGTTGTCGTGGGCGCCGCTGCCGGCGCGCTGTGCGACGACGTCAACCTCTGCTGAGGGTGCAAGGGCTGGCGCATCTTGCGCTGATCTGAATTCCGGGGCCGCGCGCCCCGCCACATCTGTTTCCAAAGGCCATCAGGGCGCTGGCAGCGCCCCGGTGGCCTTTTTTTGCATGCGCGGGCGGCAAGACCCGCAAGGAAGGGACGTAAATCATGTTCAAAAAGCTGCTGATCGCAAACCGGGGTGAAATCGCCTGCCGTGTCATCAAAACCGCCAAACGAATGGGGATCCCGACCGTGGCGGTGTATTCCGATGCCGATGCCCAGGCGCTGCATGTGAAGATGGCCGATGAGGCCGTGCATATCGGCCCGCCGCCCGCTGCGGAAAGCTATATCGTGATCGACAAGATCATGCAGGCGATCCGCGATACCGGTGCCGATGCTGTGCATCCGGGCTATGGTTTCCTGTCTGAGAACAAGGCCTTCGCCGAAGCGCTGGAGGCGGAGGGCGTGGCCTTTGTGGGTCCACCGGCCAGCGCAATCGAAAGCATGGGGGACAAGATCACCTCCAAAAAGATCGCAGCCGAAGCCGGCGTGTCGACTGTTCCGGGCCATATGGGCCTGATCGAGGACGCGGCAGAGGCGATCAAGATTTCGGGCGAAATCGGCTATCCGGTGATGCTGAAGGCGTCCGCCGGTGGCGGCGGCAAGGGCATGCGCATCGCCTGGAATGAAGGCGAGGTGGCCGAGGGCTTCCAGGCCTCGAAGAACGAGGCGGCCTCCAGCTTTGGCGACGACCGCATGTTCATCGAGAAATTCGTGACCCAGCCGCGCCATATCGAAATTCAGGTGTTGGCTGACAAGCACGGCAACGCAATCTATCTGGGCGAACGCGAATGCTCGATCCAGCGACGCAACCAGAAGGTCATCGAAGAGGCGCCTTCGCCCTTCCTTGATGAAGCCACCCGCAAGGCCATGGGCGAAGAGGCCGTCGCGCTGGCCAAAGCCGTGGGCTATACCAGCGCGGGTACGGTTGAATTCATCGTCGATGGTGAACGGAACTTCTACTTCCTTGAAATGAACACCCGCCTCCAGGTGGAACACCCCGTCACGGAATTGATCACCGGCGTTGATCTGGTCGAACAGATGATCCGGGTCGCCGCTGGCGAAAAGCTCCCCATGGCGCAAGAAGATGTCACCCTGACCGGCTGGGCGATCGAATCGCGCCTCTATGCCGAAGATCCCTATCGCAATTTCCTTCCCTCCATCGGGCGGCTGACCCGCTATCGCCCACCCGTTGAGGTCGCCGCCGGTCCGATGCTGACCAATGGCAAATGGCTTGAAGAAGGCCCGCAGGGTGAGACCGCGGTGCGCAATGATACCGGCGTCTATGAGGGTGGCGAAATCTCAATGTATTACGACCCGATGATCGCCAAGCTGTGTTCATGGGGCGAGGACCGCGACGCTGCGCTGGAGGCGATGCGCGTAGCACTTGATGGGTTTGAGGTGGAAGGGATCGGCCACAATCTACCGTTCCTCAGCGCCGTGATGGACCATGCCAAATTTGCCAGCGGCGACATGACGACAGCGTTCATCGCCGAGGAATATCCAGACGGCTTTGAAGGGGTCGACTTACCCCAAGACGCCAAGCGTCGTATCGCGGCGGCAGCCGCCGCCATGCACCGCGTCGCGGAAATTCGCCGCACGCGCGTCAGCGGACGGATGGACAACCACGAACGCCATGTGGGCGAGGATTGGGTCGTGAAGATGGGGGGCGAAATCCCGTGGCCTCTTGTCGTGAAAGGTGACCATGACGGCAGCACCATCACCTTTGCTGATGGGGCCAAGATGCGTGTTGAAGGCGATTGGGTGCCGGGCCAAAGCCTTGCGCGGATGTCCGTGGATGGCACGCCGCTGGTCCTCAAGGTCGACAAGATCCCCTCGGGCTTTCGCCTGCGGACCCGTGGCGCAGACCTGAAAGTGACCGTGCGCACGCCGCGTCAGGCCGAATTGGCCGAAAAGATGCCCGAAAAGCTGCCGCCTGACACTTCGAAGATGCTGCTCTGCCCGATGCCGGGCCTTGTTGTGAAGGTCGACGTGGAAGAGGGGCAGGAGGTGCAGGAAGGCCAGGCGCTTTGCACGGTTGAGGCGATGAAGATGGAAAACATCCTGCGCGCCGAGAAGAAGGGCGTGGTGACCAAGATCAATGCAGGTGCAGGCGACAGTCTGGCCGTGGACGATGTGATCATGGAGTTCGAATGATCCAGTGACCGACTGGGACGCACGCATATGGCAGGCGGTTGTCGCCGGGGTCTTCATCGGGCTTGGATGGTTCGTGAACGGCTGGCTTGTGCGGCGCGACGCGGCGGCGCTGCGGGCCGAGAAACTGCGCGACATGCACCGGGCGATCTACGCGGAGATTGGAAATTATCTAGCGAACCTGTGGGATGAGGCGCGGCTTGACACCTACGCCGACGCGATGCTTGAGCGGATGCGGAATGATGCAGACTTTGTTCCGTTCATTCCACGTGAGAAAAGCGATGCCCTGTTCGAGTCGCTGACCCCAGAAATCCACGTCCTGCCCCGATACACGATTGATCCGATCGTGGCCTACTACAGCCAGGTGCGGGCGATAGCGTCGCTGATCGACGATATGCGGGGGGAAGGGTTCAAGGCGATGTCGCAGGATCGCCGCATGGCGATGTATGCGGATTACATCGATATGAAGAAGCAGGCGTTACAGTTCGGACGCTACGCCAATGCGATGATCACGGCTTATGCGGAAGGCGGCGCAGACCGCGCCAAGGCCGAAGCCCGTCGGTTCAGTAGCCCGGTTGCGGACCAGTCCGACCGGTCACAGGGATAGGTGTGTAGGTGTTCTTATCCATGCCACATCCTTTCAATGCCGATGTCCCTAACATAAGGCGTCGCGACCTGTCCCACAAGGCAGAGCTGTTTCAGCCCCCGTTGGCCATTTCTTCCTGTCTGAGTTGGAAATTGTCGATCGCGCGGATGATCTCGCGCACATCGCGGGGGGCCGGGCGACGCAAGCCCACGGTGCCGTCTTTCGACAGGACCACGATCGAAAAGCCACGCGGGCGCAACGCGGTTCGAATGTCTGAGCGTGCCGATGGGTCTGTGTCGACGATGATGACGACATCGCGCTCCAACAGCGCGTCCGCCCGTTCGGTCAGAAGCGCCATCTGCTCGATAAAGCGCGGGTCGGCAGGCGTATCGGCAAAGACGACAATCGGACGCGCAATCCACTGGAATTCGTCCAGCGTCAGACCAGCCGCGTCGCGGGGCGCCAACGGATCAATTGCGTCCGCGTCGCTCACTGCCTCGGCGTCATCCGCCATGGCGATGGTTGCACCGCTCGCCTCTTGCGCCGTGGCAGGCAGTGGTGACAGGGCCAAAAGGGCCAAAAGAAACAGACTCTTGGGTCGCATGGGTCCTCCAGTTGCCACAGATATAGGCAGCCCTGTACGGATTTCTAAGGGATTAACACAGCAGAAACCGGTGTTGACCGGATATTCATGGGTTTGGCCGAACTTGGGCAGGAGCAATTCCGCGATCCTGCCAAAGGCCCATGCAATGGATGTCATCCTTCATGTCGGCGCTCACCGCACCGCCACAACGACCTTCCAGCATCATATTGCCGCGAACCGGCCTGCTTTGCGGGCGTCCCGCGCGGCCTATTGGGGGCCGAAAGTCGTGCGGGGTGGCCTGTTTCGCACGATGTCCGGCGGCACCGACCCGATCTTGCCATGGCAAGCCAAGCGCGCCGCAAGACGGGCCGCTTTGCGGGTCGAAGCCTTGCGTCAGGACGGGATCAAACGACTGATCGTCAGCGATGAGAATATGCTGGGCAATCTGCGCAATGTGCTGGAAGAGACGCTGCTTTACCCTGGCGCAGGTGCGCGGATCGCAGAGTTTTCCAAGGGATTCCAGAAGCATAACCTGACGGTTGGATTGGGCATCCGCTGCTATTCACATTGGTGGACCTCCGCCCTCGCATTCCGGCTGATGCGAGGCGGGCCCTTGCCCCGTGCCGGTTTGCGCGAATGCATGGTGACGCAACCGCGCCGCTGGCGGCACATTATCGAGGAGATTGCAGGTGCCGTGCCGAACGCGCGCTTGGTGGTCTGGACGCATGAAGCCATGTCTTCCGCGCCCCATCTGCAATTGCACGCGCTGGCCGGCATTGTGACAGATGCCGTGAGCCTTCCGGTTTTGAACGCCGCGCCCCGTGGGGCTGATCTGCGGCGTTTCATGGCGGATTGCGGGTTGAATGCCGATGAATTCGCTTGGCCCGACAACCGCTTTCTGCCGTTCGAGATGCACGAGGCAGACGCGTTGCGCGCCCAATACCAAAACGATCTGACCTGGCTGGCCGAAGGGGCTGGCGGGTTGGCCGAATACATAGATGCGACCCCGGCTGAGATCGGCGCGCAGACAGTTGAAGGAAAAGGATTATCCGATGACGGAGAACACCGATACCTGGCGTGAGCTGGCGGAAAAGGAACTGCGCGGGCGTCCCCTCGATGACCTGACCTGGAACACGCTGGAAGGCATCGACGTGAAGCCGCTTTACACGACGGCGGATGTGGATGGCCTGGATCATGTCGGCACGTTGCCGGGCGAAGGGCCGTTCACGCGCGGGGTGAAGGCGACGATGTATGCGGGACGACCCTGGACGATCCGGCAATATGCGGGTTTTTCGACGGCTGAGGAATCCAACGCCTTCTACCGCCAGGGCCTGGCGGCGGGCCAGCAGGGTGTCTCGGTTGCGTTCGACTTGGCAACGCATCGCGGTTATGACAGCGATCATGAGCGTGTGGTGGGCGATGTCGGCAAGGCCGGTGTAGCCATCGACAGTGTCGAGGATATGAAGATCCTGTTCGACGGCATCCCGCTGGATAAGGTTTCGGTTTCCATGACCATGAACGGCGCCGTGATCCCGATCCTCGCGAATTTCATCGTTGCGGGCGAAGAGCAGGGCCATGACAAGGCGCTGCTGGCGGGCACCATCCAGAACGACATCCTCAAAGAGTTCATGGTGCGCAACACCTATATCTACCCGCCTGAACCCTCGATGCGGATCATCTCGGACATCATCAGCTATACCTCTGATAACATGCCGAAATTCAACTCCATCTCCATCTCCGGCTACCACATGCAGGAGGCCGGTGCGAACCTCGTGCAGGAGCTGGCCTATACCATCGCCGACGGTCGCGAATATGTGCGTGCGGCGATGGAGGCGGGCATGGATGTCGACAAATTCGCCGGGCGTCTCAGCTTCTTCTTCGCCATCGGCATGAACTTCTTCATGGAAATCGCCAAGCTGCGCGCCGCGCGCACGCTCTGGCACCGTGTGATGACCGATTTCGGGGCCAAGTCAGAACGCTCCAAGATGCTGCGCACCCATTGCCAGACCTCGGGCGTGTCCTTGCAGGAACAGGATCCCTACAACAACGTGGTCCGCACGGCCTATGAGGCGATGAGCGCGGTTCTGGGCGGCACCCAGTCGTTGCATACCAACTCCTTCGACGAGGCGATCGCACTGCCCACCGACTTCTCCTCCCGCATCGCGCGAAACACGCAGCTGATTTTGCAGGAGGAAACCGGCGTCACCAAGGTCGTCGATCCGCTGGCGGGATCCTACTACATCGAAAGCCTTACGAACGAGCTGATCGAGAAGGCCACCGCCTTGATGGACGAAGTCGAGGAAATGGGCGGCATGACCAAGGCCGTCGCCTCCGGCCTGCCGAAACTGCGGATCGAGGAAAGCGCCGCCCGCCGCCAGGCCATGATCGACCGCGGCGATGAGGTCATCGTCGGCGTCAACAAATACCGCAAGGACAGCGAAGATCCGATCGACATCCGCGAGATCGACAACAGTGCCGTGCGCGAAGCACAGGTCGCGCGGCTTGAGCGCATCCGAGCAGACCGCGACAGTGCGGCATGCGACGCGGCATTGGCAGAATTGGAGCGCGTGGCGAAAGAGGGCGGTAACCTTCTGGCCGCCGCAGTGGAGGCCGCGAGGGCGCGGGCCAGCGTGGGGGAAATCAGCATGGCGATGGAAAAAGTGTTCGGCCGCCACCGCGCCGAAGTGAAGACATTGGCGGGTGTCTACGGCTCGGCCTATGAGGGCGACGAGGATTTCGCCGCCATCCAGGGCGAGGTCGAAGCCTTCGCCGAGGCCGAGGGCCGTCGCCCCCGGATGCTTGTTGTGAAAATGGGCCAGGACGGCCACGACCGGGGCGCCAAGGTGATCGCCACCGCCTTCGCCGATATTGGGTTCGACGTCGACGTAGGCCCTTTGTTTCAAACGCCGGAAGAGGCTGCGCAGGACGCCATCGACAATGACGTGCACGTCATCGGCATCTCAAGCCAGGCGGCAGGCCACAAGACACTTGCGCCGAAATTGATCGAGGCGCTGAAGGCCGAAGGGGCAGGGGACATCATCGTGATCTGCGGCGGGGTCATTCCGCAGCAGGATTACGATTTCCTGAAAGATGCAGGGGTCGCCGCGATCTTCGGGCCGGGGACGCATATTCCAAGTGCGGCACGGGATATTCTTCGACTGATTGGTGAGGCGAGGGGGTGACGGCGGCGGAGCGAGGGGCCAGCCCCTCGCGCTCCCCGGCATTTTCGTGGAACAAAGAGGGGCGCCGATCGTTCAGACCCCTGGCTCCTCGATGATATACTCTTCCCACTCTTCCTCGGGGATCTCGAATTCCGGCACGGTGATGCCGCGCACCGACACGCCCGCCTCGTGGACTGAATTCGGATCACCCGAGATCAGAGGGTGCCACCAGTAAAGCGGTTTGCCCTCATGCAGCAGGCGGTAAGCACAGGTCTCGGGCATGAAGTAAGCCACATCGCCCATGGTCTGCGGCGTCAGCTGGATGCATTCCGGCACCAGTGTCTTGCGGATGTCGTATTGCCCGCACTGGCAGGTCTCATCATCCAGCAATCGGCAGGCCACGCGGGTCAGCGCCACCTCCTGCGTGTCCTCATCTTCCAGCTTGTTCAGGCAGCACTTGCCGCAGCCATCGCACAAAGCCTCCCATTCCTCCGCCGTCATCTTGGCCATGGGGACGTGGGCCCAGAACTCGCGTCTCATGCGCGCAGTGCTGCGCGGGCGGCCGCAGAATCCGCATCCATCTGCACGATCAGCGCATCCAGGCTGTCGAAATGCGCCTCACCCCTGAGGTAGGCCACAAGGCCGACGGACAGGTCCGTGCCGTAAAGATCGCCCGAGAAGTCGAACAGGAATGTCTCGAGGTTCGGCGTTTCGCGTTCGAACATCGGGCGGTACCCGAGGTTTGCAACGCCGCCATAGGTGCCCGCATGGGGGCCATCGCGCACCTCGACGGTCACGGCGTATACGCCCGGCTTGGGCACGTGCAGCCCGTCGAGATCCATGTTCGCCGTCGGATACCCCAACTCGCGCCCCCGCTTTTCGCCATGCAGGACGGGGCCTTCGATGCGGTGCCAATGGCCAAGCATGCCTGCCGCGTCCGCCGGCCGCCCGTCACTCAAGGCTTGCCGAATTGCGGTGGAGGATACCGCCCCATCATCCCCCTCCAGCAAAGTCGCGATGGTCACGTCAAAGCCGTGATCTGCGCCAAGCTGTTGCAGCGCCTGCGCATCGCCACCGCGTCCCTTCCCAAACCGGAAATCCGCCCCCACGACGGCGTGGCTAATGCCAAGCCCGTCAACCAGGACCGATTGCACGAAATCCGCCGCGCTCAATCCCATCAGGCGCGTATCGAACGGCAGTTCCGCCAACAAATCCACGCCCAATTTCTCCAACCGGTTGGCCCGCGCTGCGGCATTCATAAGTCGGAAGGGTGGGGCGTCGGGGGCGAAAACCTCCCGCGGGTGCGGCTCGAACGTTACCACGCCAAGCGGGGCGTCAAGGCGTTTGGCCAAGCCGAGTACATGTTGATGACCTCGGTGGACGCCGTCAAAATTGCCGATGGCGACGGACGCGCCCCGATCCCGGGATTGAGCATATTGGTAATCACGCAGGACTCGCATAAGCGGCAGTTAGGCTGCGCAGCGGGCGAAGTGCAAGACGCGGATCAGTCGAATTTGCCGGACGGGGCCAGGACGGTTGCTTCACCCTTCAGAACCACAGTCTCCCCCACGCGCGCTTCGGTTTGTAACTGCACACGGCGGCGGGCGTAGTCGATGGACAGCACGGTCACAACAGCCTCGACCGCATCGCCCGGCCGGACAGGTGCCATGAACTTCAGCGTCTGGCCCAGATAAACCGTGCCATGGCCGGGAAGCTGTTCGCCGATCACGGCTGAAATCAACCCGGCCGTCAGCATTCCGTGGGCAATGCGCCCCTCAAAGATCGTATCCTGCGCATAGCTGTCATCCAGGTGGACCGGGTTCCGGTCGGTGGAGACCTCGGCAAACATCTCGATATCCTGATCGGTCACGATTTTCGTCAACGAGCGGGTCATGCCCACTTCAAGGTCTTCGACGACAATGGTGCCAGTGTTGATGTTGTCGAGCATGTGCAGGCCCTCCTTGACCGCTACATAGGGCGATTCAGGGGTATTCTGCAATGCAGAAAGTAACAAAGTGTGAATTTTGTCGCGCCAGTCGCAACTTTGTTGCGTGGCGACCTACCGCAAATACCCGATGGAATAGGATGGCTCAAGCTGCGCATCGGTCAGAAAGCGCGCCAGCTTTGACGGATCAGGTTGCTCCTCAGTGCCCGTTTCCGCGCGCGCAAGACCGCCCGTGATAAAGAGTGTGTCGATGTTTTCGCCCACTCCGCCGGGAATGTCGGTGACGATCCCGTCACCAATCGCAAGAATGCGGTCGTCGCTGGTGCCTTTGCCCATCTGGGTCAGCCGCCGGCGGGCCAGATCGTAGATCGGGGGGTGCGGTTTGCCGAAATAAAGGCTTTCGCCCCCCATCTCGGTGTAAAGCTGCGCAAGGGCGCCCGCGCACCATTCCCGGCTTTCGCCCCGGTCCACCACGATGTCGGGGTTCGCGCAGAGCAGCTTCAGCCCCTTGGTCTTCGCAAGAAGGAACTGCGGGCGCATCACCGATGGATCGGCGTGGGGATCAAAGGGGCCGGTGCATACGATGCCCTCTGCCTGATCAAGCTCCACCCGCTCAATATCGACTGCATCCTCAATCAGGTCCATTTTCTCGAAGAAGGGGGCATCATGCGGCTCCCCGATATGCCAGACCTTCCGCCCAACGGCCCCCGTCAGCATCGCTGCCCGGGCGCTGTCGCCAGACGTTGCGATCACATCCCAGCAGTCGCGGGGCACGCCGATGCGGTCAAGTTGCGTGGCCACCGACGCGCGGGGGCGGGGCGCATTCGTCAGCAAAAGGACGGTGCCGCCCTGTGCCTTGAACGCACGCAATGCTTCGACCGCTTCGGCAAAAGGCTCCACGCCGTTATGAACGCAGCCCCACAGGTCGCAGAAGACCGCATCATACATGCCTGAGATTTCGGCGAGATTTTCAATGATACGTGTCATGCCTGTGCTCCGCTTTGGTGGGCGGAGACTTAGGGCATTGACCCGGCAGCTTCTAGCGGAAGATGCAGTTCAGGCCGGTCCAGATCGCCTCAATGCGCGCGCCGTCCTCGGTCAGCAGCCCGTAAAGGCCGGCGCTGTCAAATTCCGTGCCAAGGCCGCTCTCGAAAAAGCTGACGCCGCCCGGCGTGGTCAGATTGCTTGTCGGCGCCCCGTGCCAAAGGCCGGTGTCGGTTGAAAGCAGGTCGCCAGTGCCCAGAAACCAGCCCGCGAAGCGGTCATTTTCAAACATCAGGGTGATCTCGTTCGGCCAGTCCGCGGCCACCATCGGGCCCGCACCGCATTCCTGCGGGAACGTGACATCGACCTCCCACCCGAAGATGCCGATCAGACCGTGCATCGTGTCCTGAAACCCGCTGCCAAACGGAATCTCGGCGCGCGTGGTCCCGTCTTCGCTTGCCACTGACAGGCCGCGGGCGGTTGGCGTGACAATGTCACTTTCGCTTGGCCAATAGGTATCGGCCGTTGCTGGAAAAGCGAGGGTGGCGATCAGGGCGCCGAAAAGGGCAGTGCGCATGGGAACCTCCGGAATGCTGGCCAGAGCCTGCATCCGAGAGGTTCGCCCTTGCAAGGCGGGAAATCCCGGCCCCTGCGTCTTCGGGGCTCACACCGTGAGGTTCGGAATGATCTGTTTCTTGCGGCTGACAACGCCCGGCAGAACAACCTGGTCAGCGTCACCGACCACGGTGGCAAAGCTCTTTTCTGCCACGCTCTTCGTCAGCTCGTTGGGGACCAGCATGGTCGCTTCTTCCTTCAGAATATCCACGACGAACAGCAGGACCTGATCTGCCCCGTCTTCGTCGGCCACCTTCGGCATGGTGTCCATCAGCGATGCCTTGCGGTCCAGAACCGTGCCGGGCGAGGTTGTCTCCAACACACTCACACGGAAGGTCTTTCCACCCACCTCGTAGGTCTTGCTGTCCATCCGCAAAAGCTCCGCATCCGAGAACGCCGAGACATCGGATTTTGCGGCGAACATTTCAGCCGCGTATTCCGGTATGTCGATGCCCAGATCCTTGGCCAGATCTTCCGCAATTGCGCGATCTTCCTGCGTCGTTGTCGGGGAGCGGAATTCAAGTGTGTCGGACAGGATGCAGCTCAGCATCGCACCTTTGATGTTTTCAGGCGCCTGCGCCATGTGCTTGCCGATCATCTTCCACATGATCGTCGCTGTGCACGCCAGCGGTTCGATCCGAATGTCGATGGGCCCCTTTGTCTCCAACCCGCCAACCAGCTTGTGGTGGTCGATGATGCCCTGAATATCGGCCGCGTTGATGTCGTCGGGCAGTTCGCCAGGGTTGTTGGTGTCCACGATGACCACAGGCGTGTCGGCGGCCACACCCTCGATGATCCGGGGCTTCTCGAGGCTCCAGCGCTCCAACATGAACGCCGCCTCGGTATTTGGTTCCCCCAGCAGGACAGCTTCGGCCTGCATTTGCTTGATCTGGTTCAAGTACCAGGCCCAGATGATCGGAGAGCCCGTGGAGTCGGTGTCAGGGGATTTATGGCCGAAAACCAGAGTGGTCATGTGTCAGAACCTTCGCGTCGAGAGGCAAATTTTGCGCCCTTCTAGCCGCGCCAATCCGGGATGTCACGCGGCGCGGGGCTTGGCTACGTATTGGCCAAAGCACGCTCAGCAAAACGCGGTTCAAAACCCGTGAAAGGCGTTGGATTTATCTCCGCCATCAACGGAAAGCGGGAGGGACAGATCGGCGTCACCCTGTTCAGCAAACGGGCCAGGTGCAGCCTGATGCGCCGCCGCAGCGGCCCAGTTCCGCGCCTTTGAGGCGTCGAGCTTGAACCGTGCGATCTGGGTGGCAAGGCCTGCGGCCGCGTTCGTCAGGCTCTCGCTGGCCGAAGATGTCTCCTCGGCCATGGCTGCGTTCGATTGGGTGGCGGCGTCCAGATCCCGTACGCCATCGTTGATCTCCGCAACACCGATCGCCTGCTCCCGCGCAGACGCAGCGATGTCCGAGACGAGGCCCGCAACGGTTTCCACACGACCGATGATGTCTTTGAGGGCATCACCTGTGTCCCGCACCAGTTTCGATCCGCTTTCCACCTGTTCGCTGGACGCTGCGATCAACAATTTAATTTCCTGTGCCGAGGCTGAGGAATGCTGTGCCAGCGCCCGCACTTCCGAGGCAACGACAGCAAAGCCGCGGCCCGCATCGCCCGCGCGCGCGGCCTCGACGCCCGCGTTCAAGGCAAGCAAGTTCGTCTGGAACGCGATATCGTCAATGACGGCGATGATCTGCGTGATCTGTTCGGAGGAGGCCTCGATCTGCGCCATGGCACCAATCGCCGTCTCGACAATCTCGCCTGTGGCGTTGGTGGCCGCGCGGTTCTCGGCAGTCGATTGCTCGGCCGCGGCCGCATTGTCTGCCGTCGATTTGATGGACTGGCTCAATTCCTCAAGGGCTGCCGCGGATTCCTGCAAGGTGGCTGCCTGTCCCTCGGTCCTGTTCGACAAATCAATCGCTGATTTTGTCATTTCACCGGCATCCCCCTCGATTTCATCCGCCACATCGCGGATCGCTTCGATCGTCTCGGCCAATTGGTCGACCACCAAATTGAAGGAGGTGCGCAGGGCGTCATAGTCTGCGGGAAAGGGATCATCTGCGGTGCTTTCGATGCGGGCGGTCAGATCCAGGTTGGCCAATCGGGAAAGCCCTTCGCTGAGGGAGTCGACAACACGTTCCTGCGTGCGTCGCTTCAGCTCGTCTTCCTTCAGGCGTTCAGCCTCCGCCAGCTTGAGTTTTTCTGCATCCAACATGGAGTTTTGCAGTGCCACCAAACTCTGCGCGATTTCCCCAATCTCGTCCTGCCTGCCGGAATGGACGATTTCGGATGCATAATTCCCGCTCGACAGCTCGTGAATGGAGGCGCGAATGCCCTGCAACGGGGCCAAAAGACCGCGCACCGCCCAGAACGCGACCGCAAGGATTACCGCAACCAGCAGGAGCGAGACCATCATGGTTCCGGAAACGTTGGCCGCCTCAGCGATAGACGACCTGAACGCCGCATAATCCCGTCCAACCCCCAAAGCACCGATGACCTGACCATCCCCGGACACGATCGGCACGTATTCCCCAAAGTAGTTGTTTCCCAGAACGCCGAACTGCCCCGTAATGGGGTTGCCGCGCAGCAAGGTTTCCAGCGCTTCGGGAGAATTCAGCGATGTCCCCGTGATCGCGACGCCGTTTTCGTCCGCCACGGTTGTCGCAACGCGCAGGAATTCTCCACTTTCAGCGTTCAGCATGAAAAGGGAGGCTTCCAAACCCGAAACCGATTGCACCATGTCCGCGATGTGATTGTCGAAGGTTTCAGGTGGGTTCGGCCAAACGATTTGGCGAAGGTGCCCATCATCCCCATCCACTGTCGAAACCCCGCGATAGCGATTGTTCAACAGGTACGCGAAGGACCGCGCCGTGGCCTCGTTGTCCTGCGTTGCCTGCGCGATATACGTCTGCTCCAGCGCGCGGTGGGTCTCTCGGATCAATCCGGCCGATAGCAGCAAAAGCAAAAGCGCCATCGTGCCGAGCAACTTGGCGCGTAAAGTGATTGAGTTGAGAAAGGCCATCGTCACCGAACCAGCAAAGGGGAAGCGTCGGCCAAGTGCTAAAGTCTGTTTCTAAAGGTTCAGTTACCGCAGGCGGCCTCTTGACTCGAAAATTTCGCCCCCCTATCTCTCCGCCGTTGGCACTCTCCAGTGGTGAGTGACAACACAACAGAGAGACATTCCGATTTCGGAAAAGAGGAGAGGCCGAAAATGGCATTCAAACCGCTTCATGACCGCGTTCTGGTCCGCCGTGTTGAATCGGACGAAAAGACCGCTGGCGGTCTGATCATCCCCGATAGCGCAAAAGAAAAGCCGTCCGAGGGCGAAGTCGTCGCATGCGGCGATGGTGCGCGCAAAGACAGCGGCGAACTGATCGCAATGGCCGTCAGCGCGGGCGACCGCATCCTGTTCGGCAAGTGGTCGGGCACCGAAGTCACCGTCGACGGTGAAGAGCTTCTGATCATGAAGGAATCGGACATCCTCGGCGTCATGGCCTGAGATCCGATCCCGCAATTCGCAGATAATTCCAGATAAGGAGCCGCCATCATGGCAAAAGACGTCCGTTTTGATACCGACGCGCGCAATCGCATGCTCAAGGGTGTGAACACCCTGGCCGATGCCGTCAAAGTCACCCTTGGCCCCAAAGGCCGTAACGTTGTCATCGAGAAATCCTTCGGCGCCCCGCGCATCACGAAGGACGGTGTTTCTGTCGCTAAAGAGATCGAACTGGAAGATAAGTTCGAGAACATGGGCGCACAGATGGTGAAGGAAGTTGCTTCCCGCACCAATGATGAGGCCGGCGACGGCACCACCACAGCGACCGTTCTCGCCCAGGCCATCGTGCGTGAAGGCATGAAGTCGGTTGCCGCTGGCATGAACCCGATGGACCTCAAGCGCGGCATCGACCTCGCCGTGGCCAAAGTGATCGAAAACATCAAAGGCGCTGCTCGCGAAGTCGCAGACAGCGATGAAGTCGCCCAGGTCGGCACCATCTCGGCCAACGGCGAAGCTGAAATCGGCCGCCAGATCGCCGACGCGATGCAGAAGGTCGGCAATGACGGCGTGATCACTGTCGAAGAGAACAAAGGCCTCGAGACCGAGACCGAAGTTGTCGAAGGCATGCAGTTCGACCGTGGCTACCTGTCGCCTTACTTCGTGACCAACCCCGACAAGATGATCGCAGAGCTGGAAGACTGCATGGTCCTGCTGCACGAGAAGAAACTCTCCTCGCTGCAGCCGATGGTTCCGCTTCTGGAAACCGTCATCCAGTCGGGCAAGCCGCTTCTGATCATTGCAGAAGACGTCGAAGGCGAAGCGCTGGCGACCCTCGTTGTCAACAAGCTGCGCGGTGGCCTCAAGATCGCAGCCGTCAAGGCGCCCGGCTTCGGTGATCGTCGCAAGGCGATGCTGCAGGACATCGGCATCCTGACCGGTGGTCAGGTTATCTCCGAAGACCTCGGCATGAAGCTGGAAAACGTCACGATGGATATGCTCGGCACCGCCAAGCGCATCACCATCACCAAGGACGAGACCACTGTCATCGACGGCAACGGCAACAAAGCCGAGATCGAAGCGCGCGTCGCCCAGATCCGTGGCCAGATCGAAGACACGACCTCCGACTACGACCGTGAGAAGCTGCAGGAACGTGTGGCCAAGCTCGCCGGTGGTGTGGCTGTCATCCGCGTTGGCGGCATGACCGAAGTGGAGGTGAAAGAGCGCAAGGACCGCGTCGACGACGCCCTGAACGCAACCCGTGCCGCTGTCCAAGAGGGCATCGTTGTGGGTGGCGGTGTCGCTCTGGTTCAGGGTGCCAAGGCGCTGGAAGGCGTCTCGGGTGAGAACGCTGACCAGAACGCCGGTGTTGCCATCGTGCGCCGCGCGCTCGAAGCCCCGCTGCGCCAGATCGCCGAAAACTCCGGCGTCGACGGCTCGGTTGTGGCTGGCAAGATCCGTGAATCCTCGGACAACGCCTTTGGCTTCAACGCTCAGACCGAAGAATATGGCGACATGTTCAAGTTCGGCGTCATCGACCCGGCCAAGGTTGTTCGTACGGCTCTGGAAGATGCAGCCTCGGTTGCAGGCCTCCTGATCACGACGGAAGCCATGGTTGCCGACAAGCCTGCCAAAGAAGGCGCAGGCGCTGGCGGCGGCATGCCCGACATGGGCGGCATGGGCGGCATGATGTAAGGGTAAATCTGCAAAGCAGATTTGCCCGAACCCGACAGGCGACTTTGCACCGCAAAGTCTGCCGAAAGGGTAAGGCTGATTATTGTGCAAAGGGGCCCTCGGGCCCCTTTGTCATGTCTAAAGGCTGTCAATGGAGGTATACCCGCGTCGCCATACACTTTGCTGTCAGCGGATAATGCGCACCAGTTTCACTAGGAATATTCCAATGACGCCTCGATCCAACCTAATGCGATATAGCCTTGTGGCCCTTTTGCTGTCCGCCGCGCCCGCACTGGCCTGCCCGACCGGCAAAGCCGTGGAAATCGAATGGAACGGCAGCCAATTCGCAGGACAGGTCCTCGATGGGCCCGACGCGCAAGGCCAATGCCTTGTCAGCTACGATGGCTGGGACGAGACCTGGAACGAATGGGTTGCGGTCAGCCGCATCACGAACCTCGACGTAGTCCCACCTGCACCTGCTGCATGCCCCGCTGGGGCCTCGCGCCAGATCGAATGGAATGGCAGCCTGTGGGATGGAACCATCCTTGAAGGTCCCAATGCCGCGGGCGAATGCTTCGTCACTTATGAGGGGTGGAGCGATGAGTGGAACGAATGGGTCGGGCCAGGCCGTATTCAAGCCGCCGCCGCACCCGCTGGCGCGTCGTGCCCGGTCGGCCAAACGCTGGAAATCGAATGGAACGACACCTGGTGGGATGGCGCCGTATTGGAAGGCCCAGATGCGCAGGGCCATTGCCTTGTGACCTATGAAGGCTGGGACGCGACCTGGAATGAATGGGTGTCCACCGACCGTTTGCGCGGCGCTGAGTGAACGCAGCCACACGGATGATTGAAAGGGGTGCAATCCTGCGCCCCTTTTCTTTTGCGCGTCCCCCTGCCAGACGTCAGGCATGACGCAGCCCCTTTCCCTTCGCCTGACCGGCGCGCAGGTCCTTCATCCCGATGGGTTGTGCGAGGGCGCGCTGGCCATGACGGACGGTGCGCTCACCGACACGGCCGCGCGGGATGTGGATGCCTCCGGCTACATGATCCTTCCGGGCATCATCGACCTGCACGGGGACGGGTTCGAACACCACATGGCCCCGCGCCGGGGCGCACAAACCGACCCGATGCTCGGCCTGCGTGCCGTTGAGGCAGAGCTTGCCGCCAACGGCATCACAACCGCCGTGCTCGCCCAGTTCTTCTCCTGGGAAGGGGGCATGCGCGGCCCCGACTTCGCGGAGGCGCTGATTGCCGCCACCGGCCAGTACGCATCTGCCTTGGATCTGCGCATCCAGCTGCGGTTCGAACTGTCGCTTCTGGAGGACTTTGATCGGGTCAAAGCCCTGATCGCGCGCGAAAATATCGGCTACGTTGTCCTCAACGATCATCTCAACCACGAGGCTCTTGCCGCAGGAAAGCGCCCGCCGCGCCTTGTCGGGCAGGCGCTGAAATCGGGCCGCTCGCCCGAGGATCACATGGCGCTTCTGACGCGGCTCCATCAGCAGACCCCGGCGGCGCTTGCCGCTTTGCCAGACCTGACCGCATGGATGACCGGTCGCGGTGTGAAAATCGGCAGCCACGATGACGCCACAGCGGAGAGACGCGCACAGTTCCGCGCGATGGGAGCGGCCATCGCCGAATTCCCCGAAACCCGCACCGCAGCGGAGGCCGCCAAGACCGCAGGTGATCCGGTCATCATGGGCGCGCCAAACGTGGTGCGCGGCGGCTCCCACGACGGCAAGATTGCCGCTGCCGATCTGATAGCAGACGGCCTCGTCGATGCGCTCGTTTCTGATTATCACTATCCCGCCCCGCACCGCGCGGCTTTGGCCTTGTGGGGCGGTGGCATGGCCCTGCAAGACGCCTGGGCGCTAATCTCCAGCGGGCCCGCGAAGGTCATGGGCTGGTCGGATCGCGGCACGCTTGCTGTTGGCAAACGCGCCGACCTCGTCGTGATGCACGCGCGCACCCGCCGCATCGAAGGCGTCTTTGCCGCCGGTCGCCCCGCTTACCTGAGCGGGGCCTTCGCCACCCGCCTGATCGGAGGCTAAGATGCGCCTGATCCTGCTTACCTGTGTGGTTCTGATCGCCTTCGCCTCGAACTCCATCCTCAACCGCATGGCCGTGGGTGGAGGCGAGATTGACGCCATCGCCTTCGCTGTCATTCGCGCCATCGCGGGCGCGGTCATGCTGGCCGCACTGGTTCTGGTGCAACGCCGGGGCCTGCCGGTCTTCCACCGCGCGCGGTGGGCGGGGGCGGGCAGCCTGACGCTTTACCTAATCGGGTTCTCCATCGCTTACGTCCAGATCGATGCAGGCCTTGGGGCGCTTATGCTATTCGGCGGGGTGCAGGTCACGATGTTCGCAGGCGCGCTGGCAGGGGGCGAACGCCCGCCCGTCCGTCGCTGGATCGGCGCGGCCATGGCGCTCGCAGGTCTGGCCTGGCTCAGCTGGCCCGCGGGCGAGGCTGCCGTTCCGGGCATCGCGATCATCGCCATGCTGTTGGCGGCTATCGGCTGGGGCATCTACAGCCTTGCCGGGCGCACCGCGACCGACCCGATGGCTGAGACCGGCGCAAATTTCATCTGGTCGGTCCCGCCCCTGATCCTTCTGACCCTGATGCGCCCCGCGCAGATCGACGGGATCGCGACCACGACAAACGGCATCCTTCTGGCCGTTGTGGCAGGCGCGATCACCTCAGGTCTGGGCTACGCGCTGTGGTATTCCGTCCTGCCCAAACTTGGCGGCACGGTCTCAGCTCTGCTGCAACTGACTGTGCCGATCATCGCCATGGCGGCAGGTTTCGTGCTGTTGGGCGAAGGCGTGACCTGGCGCATGGTCGGCGCATCGCTGGTAACGCTTGGGGGCGTTGCCTACGGGCTTGGCGCGTTTCAGCGCAGGACCGGCTCCAGCCGGTCGTAGAAAACCGCCTCACCCCAGGCGATGTCCGGCAGGCTGTCCGGCTTGTAACGCAGCCCCGCCATCTCCTCCCGCGTCACAAGATGCCGCTCGGTCACCACGCCTTCGGGGTCCGTCCAGCGCTGCAACGGCTCCCCGGCAACCAACGAGACGCGAAAATAGACATCCACCTGATGATAGTCGCGCCCAGGGTCGTGGAACTCGTTGACCAGACACGGCGCGCCAACCGCAATCTCCAACCCCGTCTCCTCATGGAATTCCCGCTTGAGGTTATCCTCCAGCGAGGCATGCGGCTCCGCCCCGCCGCCGGGGGCACACAGCAGATCAGACGTGCCACCGGGCCAGGCATTGACCAGCAAAAGGCGGTTGTCGACCAGAAGAAGGCCGCGGACAGCAAGGCGAATGGGGCGAGACATGGGGCACACAGTTACGTTACGGCGCAGGCAGAGCAAGGCCCCTCGGAATTTCTGCAATATCGCTTATGTTGAGGGTATGCGCCATGCCCTCCTCGCCCCGCTCCTCGCACTTGCCCCGATGCCGGCGCTCGCCGATTGCGTCGTGCTGCTGCACGGCTTGGGGCGCAGCGAGACGTCGCTGTTTCTGCTCGAAGAAAGCTTGGAGGCTGAAGGCTTCACCGTTGTGAATGCGGGCTATCCCTCGACCCGCGCCGCGATTGCGGAATTGGCGGAACAGACGATCCCGGATGCGGTGGAAGCCTGCGGCGCGCAGCGCATCAACTTTGTCACCCACTCGATGGGGGGCATTCTGGTGCGCTATTGGCTGGGGGAGCACACGCTGCCCGACTTGGGCCGCGTCGTGATGCTGGCCCCGCCCAATGGCGGCTCCGAACTGGTGGATGTGCTTGGGCCACTTGAGCCGTTCGAATGGTTGAACGGACCGGCGGGCCAACAATTGGGCACCGCAGAGGGCGATCTGGTGAACCGACTCGGCGATGTGAACTTTGAGCTTGGGGTCATTGCCGGGAACCGCAGCCTCAACCCGATTTATTCTGCCCTGATCCCGGGCGCCGACGATGGCAAAGTGGCCGTGGACAACACCGAGGTGGACGGCATGGCCGATCACATCGTGCTGCC
This sequence comes from uncultured Roseicyclus sp., assembly GCA_947489665.1. Taxonomy (GTDB): domain Bacteria; phylum Pseudomonadota; class Alphaproteobacteria; order Rhodobacterales; family Rhodobacteraceae; genus Gymnodinialimonas. The sequence continues at coordinate 1,005,911 of CANLEH010000001.1, forward strand.
CGTCACGCACACCTTCATGATGAACAGCCCGCTCGTGCTTGCACAGGTTGAGGCGTTCCTGGAGACCGGCGCCTTTGACCACGATCTCGGCGTGATCGGGGCAATCGGCGAGTTGATCGAGTAAGGGCGCGCTGCGCCCGGGGCCTTTCTGGCAAACCGAACGGGCGGCTCAGGCCGGGCCGGTTACTCGGTTGATATGACCCATCTTGCGACCGGGGCGCGTTTCCGCCTTGCCATAAAGGTGAACCTGCACGCCGGGCTCCGCCGCCAGGGTTCCCGCGCGGGCAACATCGTCGCCGATCAGGTTCTCCATCACCACGTTGGCGTGTCGGCTCCCGTCGCCCAGGGGCCAGCCCGTCACCGCACGAATATGCTGCTCAAACTGATCCACGGCGCAGCCTGCCTGGGTCCAATGGCCGGAATTGTGCACCCGGGGCGCGATTTCGTTCACCACCAGACCGCCCGGGGTCACGAACAGCTCCACTCCCAAAACGCCGACATAGTCCAGCGCATTGAGGATTTGCGACGCGATCAGGACCGCATCGGTGCGAAGCGGGGGGGCGATCTGGGCGGGTAGGGTGGTTGTGGAAAGGATCCCATCATCGTGCACATTCTCACCGGGATCGTAGGCCGCGATGGCCCCGTCTTGCCCGCGCGCCGCGATCACGCTGATCTCTTTCGAAAAATCCACGAACCCTTCGGCAATGGCAGGCGCGCCGTCCATGCTTGCAACTGCCGCTTCCGCCTCACCGGCGGCCATAATCCGGGCCTGCCCCTTCCCGTCATATCCAAAGCGCCGGGTCTTCAGGATCGCAGGCACGCCGGTCATCTTCAGATCGGCATGAATGTCCGAGGTGACCGGCGCAAAGGGCGCCGTCTCCAGCCCCAGATCCCGCAGAAAGCTTTTTTCGATCAAACGGTCCTGGCTGACCTCAAGCGCGCGGCGGTCGGGGTAAAGCGGCGTCGTCTCCGACAGCACGTCCAACGCGTCAGCGGGGATGTTCTCAAACTCGAAGGTGATGACATCGCAGGCCTCCGCAAAGGTCCGTAGCGCGTCCAGATCATCGTAGCCCGCCTGGGTCCAGGCATGGGCGACGTCCGCGGCAGGGGCGGCACCCGGCTCGAATATATGAGTTCTATAGCCAAGGCGCGCGGCGGCCATGGCCAGCATCCGGCCCAATTGCCCGCCGCCCAGAATGCCGATCACGCTGCCCGACGGAAGCGGTTCAGTCATCGCTCGGCTCCTCGGGGATAGAGGCGCTCAGATCAGCGCGCCACTGGTCCAGTCGCTCCGCAAGGGCGGGATCGTCATTGGCGAGGATTGCTGCGGCCATCAACCCCGCATTCGCGGCCCCGGCCGCGCCAATGGCCATGGTCGCCACGGGGTATCCGCGAGGCATCTGCAGAATGGAATAAAGGCTATCAACGCCTGACAGGGCCTTGGTCTGAACCGGCACACCAATCACCGGCACGCGCGTCTTGGACGCCACCATGCCCGGCAAATGCGCAGCACCACCCGCGCCCGCGATGATCGCTTTCAAGCCACGATCCGCCGCCGATTTGCCGAACTCCCAAAGTCGGTCCGGCGTGCGATGGGCTGATACGATCTTTTTCTCGTAGGGCACGCCAAGCGCGTCCAGCATCTCTGCCGCTTCGCGCATGGTGGGCCAATCCGATTGCGAGCCCATGATGATGGCGACCTGAACCATGGCCTATCCCTCTGACAACGTGAACTTCGGGGTATAGCGCAAAGGGGCGGCGGTGCAATTGGGCAATGCCATGGGCGTCCGGGGCTCAGGCGATGATATCCGGCGTCAACTCGTCCTCGATCCGGGCGATCCGGTCCTTGAGGCGCAGCTTCTGCGATTTCAGGCGCTTGAGGGTCAGCTGATCCACCGTGACGCGCTCGCCAAGGGCTTCAATCGCCTCGTCCAGATCGCGATGTTCGCGGCGCAAAGCCTCAAGCTTTACGCGCAACACGTCTTCGTGGCTCATCTCCGATGGTGCAACCATGGTTGGTCCCCTGTTCCCGACTGCAAAGATAGGGGCAATCCGCGCGCGCTCCAAGCCTCGTCGGCCTTGTTTTGCTCTGATCGTGCTCCCATATTCCGTCTGCGCCGTTGCCGAACGCGGGACGGGCCGAAATTGCAGATCGCTTGATCAAGGATGTGCGCGACATGACAAAACTGACCCTTGCCTCTCACCCCTTCCTGTTGGGGTTCGATCAGTTGGAACGACTGGTGGAACGGACCGCGAAATCCGGCAACGAAGGCTATCCCCCCTACAATATCGAACAGCGCGGCGAACACGCCTACCGCATCACGCTGGCCGTGGCCGGTTTTGCGGAAGAGGATTTGTCGATCACCGTCGAAGATCGCCAATTGGTAATCCGCGGCAAACAGGCCCCCGCAGACGAAGACCGCATCTTCCTGCATCGCGGGATCGCCACCCGGCAGTTCCAGCGCAGTTTTGTGCTGGCTGATGGGGTGGATGTGGCCGGTGCGGCGATGGAACATGGTTTGTTGCATGTCGATCTGAACCGCGCCGTGCCCGAAAGCATTGTTCAGACAATAAAGATCGAAACCGGAGGTGCATCGTGATGACCCAAGACCAGATCAAACAGGATGAGCGACCGATCGTTTACATCCGCGAAGTGGCCGTGGCCGACCTGCCCGATGAGGTGCAGGAACGCGCGCGGGGGTTGGATCGGCTCTACGCCATCGGTGGCGCAAATGGCGAGCAGATCGCCCTCGTGAAGGACCGCGATCTTGCCTTCATCGTTGCGCGCCAGAACGACCTTAGCCCCGTGAGCGTCCACTGATCAGCGTCCACTAAAGCGCGGCTGGCAGGGGTCTCAGGCGCTGCCCGACCGGATCGTGGCAATCCGCTCGGCCAGCGCGGCTTCCCAATCGCCGCGCATCTCGTTGACCCGCGCCACATAGGCCTCGTTCTCGTGCGGGGCGACGCCCGGCTCATGGACCTCTGCAATGGCCAGCATCGCCTCGCGGTCATGGTCGTTGAAGGCAGCAATGATCCCTTCCGCCGTCTCCCGGCTTTCGCCCATCGCCTCAAAAGCCGAACGCCCCATCCGAAGGGAGCTGTCGTAGGTCTCCCGGATGATGTCCCGGCAGCCCCGATACCAAAGATCGTAGACATGGTCGCGGTCCACGGCGCGACCGATCACATGCAGGTTGGGGTAGGTGGAGGTCGCATATTCCACGATCTGGTCGATCCCTTCGCGATCATCAATCGCAACAATCAGGGTATGCGCCTCGGCAATGCCAGCGGCGTTCAGCAGATCCGGACGCCGCGCATCCCCGAAATAGGTCTTGATCCCGAACCGCTCCATGATCTGCAAGCGGCGTGAATTATAGTCGATCACCGTCGTCTTGTGGCCGGCGGCCCGCAGGATACGGTCGATAAGCCCGCCCACACGGCCCGCGCCCGCGATGATGATCTTGCCATCCCCCGGCATATCGTCCGCCTCACGCTCCTCATTGGCCACAAAGCGCGGCGCAATGACCCGGTCGTACAGGATGAAAAGGCCCGGGGTCAGCAACATCGATAAGGCCACAACCAATAGCAAAATGTCCGACACGGCCTGCGGCATGATCCCACCCGCCACCGTGAACGACAGCAACACAAAGCCGAACTCACCCGCCTGTGCCAGGCCAAGCGCCATCAGGTACTTGTCCGACCCGCGAATTTTGAACGCAAAGGCCAGGGCCATCAGTATGACCGCCTTCAAAACGATCAACCCCAACGTCATGCCCAGAACCATGGCGATGTTCTCGCCCAACAGGCCAAAGTTGATCGACGCACCCACGGTCATGAAGAACAGGCCCAACAACAGGCCACGGAACGGGTCGATGTCACTCTCCAACTCGTGCCGATAGGGGGAGTTCGCCAGAACCACGCCCGCAAGGAACGTGCCAAGCGCAGGCGACAGGCCCACAAGGCTCATCAGAAGCGCGATACCGATCACCAGCATCAACGCGGCGGCGGTGAACAATTCCCGCAGGTTCGCGGCCGAGATAAAGCGGAAGATCGGCCCGGTCAAAACCGATCCAATGCCCAGAACCGCCGCAATTGCGGCAAGGTTCACCAGCGCGGTCTGCCAACCGCTTAACCCGTCCACAAGGCTCATACTTGGCCCGTGTCCATCGCCATGATGCGCGTCATCCGCATGGGCATCCCCATGGCCCGCATCACCATGGCCCGCGGCATCCGCCCCCAGATCCATCAACTCCGGCATCGCCAGAAGCGGCAGGAACGCCAGCATCGGGATCACCGCGATGTCCTGCATCAGCAGGACCGAAAAGCTGCCTTGCCCTCCGTCCGACCGCATCAAGCCCTTTTCGTTCAACGTCTGCAGCACAATCGCGGTCGACGACAACGCCAGAACCATGCCGATGGCCAGACTGATCTGCCACGGCTGGCCGAACACCATCGCCACACCCATCACGGCGAGCGTCGTCAGCACAACCTGCCCCCCGCCAAGCCCGAAAAGCTGCCCGCGCATCTCCCACAGCGACTTGGGCTGCAACTCCAGCCCCACCAGGAACAGCATCATCACAACGCCAAATTCCGCGAAATGCTGGATCGAGATCACATCGACCCCCAGCACCGCCAAAAGCGGAGAAATCGCAATCCCTGCAATCAGATAGCCAAGGACCGAGCCAAGCCCCAAACGGCTGGCAATCGGCACCGCGACAACGCCCGCGACAAGGAAGATCGTGGCAAGAAGCAGGAAATCGGTCATGGCGCGCCCCTAAATTCGTCCGCAACAAGCAGACGCGCAAGGGCGCGGAACGTCAAGCGGTCCCGATCAGCAGACCGGAACGACCAACTCGTCCAATTCTACCGTCACACCCCGCGCGCGCAATTGCGCGATCACGTCGGTATGAAGGTCAGTATTGCCGAAATACGTAATGGAGACTTGGCGCAGATTCGGGAGGCGCAGCAAAGGCGACAGGTCAGAGACCAGCTCACTATCCAGATGAACCGCGCGTAGGCCGCGATGGCGGCCAAGGGTGGAAAGGTCGGTGCTTTCCGTCACCTCGGACAGGTGAAGTCTTTGCAAACCCGGCATCTGTGCGATGAAAGATAGATCGGACATGCCGTTGTAACCCACGGCCAGTTCCCGCAGCCCCGAAACCTGTGTCAGGGGCGTCCAATCAGCCGGCTGAATGCCCTGCATATGGATCAGCCGCAGATTGCCGAAATTGGCAAGGCCGGACAGGTCCTGCACCCGGCTGTTGCCCATGTGCAGTTCATTCAACTGCCCCATCGCGGCAATGTCCGACAGGCTGGAAAAATCCGTGCTCGCCACCATCAGCGATGTCACGTGGCTCAGCGCGTTGAGCTGCGTGTAATCGGCCAATGGCGCGTAATCGAGGCCAAGGGTCGAGCAAGCCTCAACCGCGCAGGTCTCCACCAGACCCTGCCCGTAATCGTAAACGGGAACGGTTTGGCCCACCTGGCAGGCGGCAAGGGTTGTGATAGCGGCGGAGGCGAGGAGGGCGGGGCGAAGAAAGCGGGGCATGGCAATAAACCTCTTGGTCGGTTGCCGTCACGATAGCACAACATTCCGCAAGGCCAGAGTGCGGGTTTACTTACCCACTCTATGGGTAAGCGACCCCTACCAACTCTTCCTACATCGCCCAAACAACACGCCTGTCTCCAGTTGCGCCCCCTTGTCAGACGCGACATAGCTGAAGCCATCGTCCCCCGACTGGTCCCTGCAATGTCTGACACATCGCCCCTCAACTCCGTCCTTCAGCTCGCTCTCTTGGCAGCACCATTCCTGCTCTTGATCGCGGGTCTCTTGGCCTTTTGGCGGATGCGCGGGTCCCGCCCCGTTCTGGCGCTTGCTGCTCTCGCCTTGCCCCTCCTGATCTTTGTCGGCGTTGCGGGCGCGACCTTCTACGCGCATCAGGCCCGCACATCCTTCCTCACGGACTTGATCGTTGTGCCGGATCAGATCGCGCCGGGCCGGGTCCTGACCGTCACGATGTATGGCGAAGGTTCGGTTGCGGCGCATCACCTGCGCCGTGTTGGTGTTGCAACCGACGTCATCACAGCGACCGAAGACGGTGCGCATTGGCGGCACGATGGGTCGGACCCGATCCTTGATTTCAGCGCGGCCACGCTGCACGAGGCCGGGGACTGGGGCGATATAGGCACTGTCTTTTCCGGCTCCGTCGCGGACGCGGATTACATCTACGTCACAGGCCATCTTTCGGGTTTCATCGCATTGGACCCGGACCGTTGGGGCGCATTGGATAATCTCGGGTATGAGTTGGGGCTGGTGTCGTTGATGTACGACACTTCAGATGGCCTGCCCATCAACCTGGTCACGTCCGAGCCGATCTTCCGGTTCGCCAGCACCGAAAGCAGCTATTTCCGCCTGCCCAATTGGTCGACCGCTTGGGCCTTTGAGGAAATCTTCGATTGGGACGCCTTCACGCCCACCCCTCCGGTCGGCGAAACCCGCTTCGACATGCTGGCCGAAAGCGTGGTGGAGTAGCGGGGTCAGGCCCGGCCCCGCAAGACCGTCACATCGACCGCCTCTCTCGACGAACGCTCAGCCGAAAAACTGTGCGAAGAACCGAAGGGCTATGTAAGACGCCGCTGCATAAAAGATGAAAATTATGAACAGTCCAGGCGCCCCAGCGGCACCCACCATCATCAGGTGAAACGGCGTATCGAACCGCGTTGGCTTCTTGCCGCGTTCCTTTGCGTTGGTCCGGCGAACGTAGACTACGATGATCGCGAAATACCCGATCAGAGTGGCGATGAACCAGATGAGCTCGAACGTCTCGGCGCTCATCCACCATCCCTCCAGCGGTTCACCACCGGATAGCGCCGATCCAACCAGAACGCGCGTTCCGTCAACCTTGCCCCCGGCGCACTCTGGAAGCGCTTGTATTCGCTGAGGTAAATCAACCGCTCTACCTTGCGGACCCACTCAAGATCATGACCCGCAGCGACGACCTCAGCGACCGACCGCTCCTGATCAATCAGCATCTCCAGCATCACGTCCAGATCGGAGTAGGGCGGCAGCGAGTCCTCGTCCTTTTGATCCTCGCGCAACTCGGCGGTCGGCGGCTTGTCGATCACCCGCGGCGGGATCACCTCGCCCTCCGGCCCCTTCATCCAGTCCCGGTGCGTCTTGTTCCGCCAGCGACAGGTCTCAAAGACCCGCGTTTTGTAGAGGTCCTTGATCGGGTTATACCCCCCCGCCATGTCGCCATAAATCGTGGCATAGCCCACCGCGACCTCGGATTTGTTGCCCGTGGTCAGCAGCATGGAGCCGAACTTGTTCGACAAAGCCATCAGCATGACGCCCCGCAGGCGCGACTGGATATTTTCCTCCGTCACGTCCGGCTCCAACCCCTCGAACAGGCCCGACAGCGACTCCGTCACGGCCTCCCGCGCGGGCGTGATCGGGATCGTGTCCAACCGGCACCCAAGCCGCTCCGCCACATCGCGCGCATCCTCAAGGGACGTCTCGGACGTGTAGCGCGAGGGCAGCATCACACAGTGCACATTCTCTGGCCCGATCGCGTCGCTTGCGATCGTCGCCACGATCGCCGAGTCGATCCCGCCCGATAGCCCCAACACAACCTGTTTGAACCCCGTCTTCCGCAGGTAATCGCCCAACGCCATCACCATCACACGGTAATCGGCCTCGTACTCATCGGGCAGCGCGGCTTTCTCCCCGTCCACCGCGCGCCAGCCGTCCGCCCCACGCTCAAAATCAACGTAGTGCAGCCCAGTCTCGAACTGCGGTGCCTGCACCGCCAGCGCCCCGCCAGGGTTCAACACGAACGACCCGCCATCGAACACCTGATCATCCTGCCCGCCCACAAGGTTCACATAGGCCAGCGGCAGCCCCGTCTCGACGACGCGAGACACGATCACCTGATGGCGCACCGCCATCTTGCCGCGATGATAGGGGGAGCCGTTGGGCGACACCAAAATCTCGGCCCCAGACTCCTGCAATGTCTCGCAAACATCCTCGAACCAGGCATCCTCGCAGATCGGGATGCCGATCCGCACGCCACCAACCGAAATCGGGCCTTGCAGATCGGCGGGATGGTAATACCGCACCTCATCAAAGACCGCGTAATTCGGCAGCTCGTGCTTCAGCACCTTGGCCTTCACCGCCCCGCCTTCGCAGACATAATAGGCGTTGTACGGGCTACCCGCCCCCCACATAGGCCCGCCCTTGGCATCGCCATCACCCCACCAGGGGCCGCCGATCCCGAACGCAGGTCCATCGGCGCACCGCGCCGCTAACTCGCCGATCACACGCTCCACATCCTGCGCGAAGGCCGGCTTCATCACCAGATCCAGCAGCTGGTAGCCCGTGGCGAACATTTCCGGGAAGGCCACGAAATCCGCCCCCTCAACCTTGGCCGCCTCCCACGCCACAAACGCCTTCTCGGCATTGCCCGCAAGGTCGCCCACGGTGGCATTCAACTGTGCCATGCACAAACGGAACGTATCGGACATCACGCCCTCCAGAGCCTGTCTGCCCCTGACATATCAACTCTGCGCCCGAGGCCAAGCGTCAACCTGCCGAAGCAAATGGTTAAAGACATTGCCACAACGCGCCGCCTCCCCTAGCTTTGCGGGCGAAAATGAACATCTCCGATCAAGGGAGGGTGCGGGAATGAAACAGGCAATCTTCGCAGCGGCACTGATCGCCGCCACGGGCATGGCGCAGGCGCAGGAAAGCGGCGAGACCACAACCGACATCCAGCAATACGACAATGGCGGGATCTACGAAGGTGAATTCCGCAACGGTGTGCAGCACGGCACCGGCACCTACCGCCTGCCGAACGGCTACACCTATACCGGCACCTGGGTGGATGGTGAAATCCGCGGCGCGGGCACCGCAACCTTCCCCGACCAATCCGTCTATGTCGGCAATTTCGTCGCCGGGCGCCCTCAGGGCGAGGGAACCATCACCTTCGCCGATGGCTCCACCTATGAAGGCGAATGGAATGAGGGCCGGATTGAAGGCACCGGCACAGCCACCTATTCCAACGGCGTCACCTATACCGGCCAGTTCCGCAACGCACTGCATCACGGCAACGGCGTGATGACCGGGCCCAACAGTTATCGCTATGACGGTCAATGGCAGGACGGCCTGAAGCATGGCACCGGGTCCATCACCTATCCCGATGGCGCGACCTATACGGGCCAGTTCGCGGCCGGTGTTCGGTCTGGCACCGGACGGTTGGAGATGGCGGACGGCGTGGTTTATGAGGGCCAATGGGCCGAGGGTCAGATCAACGGCACAGGCACGCTCACCCAACCCAATGGCGATGTCTATGTTGGCGCGCTCGTCAACGGCCAGCGCCAGGGGCAAGGCCGCGTGACCTATGAGAACGGCGATGTCTATGAGGGTGCCTTCGCGAATGACCGTCGCCATGGGCAAGGCACGTTCACCGGCGTCGATGGCTATGTCTATGTCGGCGCATGGGTCGAAGGCTCGATCCAGGGCGAAGGCCGCGTCACCTATCCTGACGGCTCGGTGTATGAGGGCATGTTCCGCAACGACCTCGCCCACGGGACGGGAACCATCACCTATCCCAACGGCTCCAGTTATACCGGCGGTTGGGTCGATGGTGTGATCCAGGGCGCGGGCGTCGCCCGCTACGCCAATGGCCTCGTCTATGACGGCAACTTCCTCAACGCGCGTCAGCATGGCCAAGGCACGATGACCCACCCCGACGGCTACCGCTATCAGGGCCAGTGGGAAGAGGGTCTGCGCCACGGACAAGGTGTCGCCACCTACGCAGACGGTACTGTCTACGAAGGCACGTTTGAGGCCGGGCAGCGCGAAGGCACGGGAACTCTGACCATGCCCGACGGCTTCACCTACACGGGCGCCTGGGATGATGGAGAGATCAATGGCGCCGGCACCGCGACCTATTCCAGCGGCGATGTCTATACCGGCACCTTCGTCAATGGCCGCCGGCAGGGCGCGGGCACGATGACTTACGCGACTGGCGAAGTGCTGGAGACAGAGTGGGAAAACGGCCTGCCCACCGATGGGAATGCCCCCGCCGTCGCGGATGAGCCCGATACGGGGGAGGTCGGCCCGGGCGAAGCAGGGGCCGTCGATGAGGCGGACGGGCAGGCCCCCGTCGAAGACGGATAAGCCCACCCATAATCTCGCACAGTCCAAGCCAAAGGCGCGCCCTGTCCAAGACGGGGCGCGTTTGTCTTTTCTAACGTACCGTTGTCCAAAGCCTTTTTAGGAACCCTTATATGTCTCGATTTCAGTACATTGCCGCAGCCCTATTGATCGGGCTGCCCTCTACCCTCATTGCCCAGGAGGCGGAGAATTGCTGGCAATCCGCCGTTTCCACGATCCTGCTCAACGACGCCGCTAATCATACCGAATACGCCACCTGCCTCGCGGCCTGTGATGCGAATGCCGACTGCGCAGGTTGGAATTTCCGCCCACATTCCTTCGATGCCGCCATCCCGGGCAATTGTCAGCTTCTGGGCGACATCTACCAATCCGAGCCGTCAGATCGCGCCTTTTGCGGGCAGATTGAACGCTGACCGGACCCCCCCCAAACTCTGAAAGGGAATTTCCATGACCAGACTTCTTGTATCCGCCGCCCTGATCGTCTTTGCGCTGCCCGCCGCCGGGCAGGATTTCGAGGAATGCAGGATCATCCCCGGCGGGGGCTCGTCCTCCAGCGTCGATTACACCCAGATTGGCACCGCGGCTTGCGCCGAATTCTGTGCCGCCACCGATAGTTGCGCGGGCTGGACGTACACGCCGCACAATTTCAATCCAACCGGCGCCCCCGGTGAATGCCGCTGGGTGACCGAAGTGGGCTCCGTCGAGCCGCCAGCCGAAACCGCGTCGGCCAATTTCTGTGGCCAGATCAGCGGTTAGACCACCGGCAAAACCGGGTGTGCTAGAGTGCCGTAAGGAAGGATTCGCACATGGAAACCCTGGCGCCCCCGGAGCCAATGGCACTCAACCGGTTTTCCACCGATTGGTTGCCTACACCACACCGCCTAGAGATTTGGCGCGAGGTGTTCGGGCGCGAAGTCATCCGCCTCGACCTCGCGCCGCTGAATGACCAACCCGTCCACTGCGATGTGACGTTTCGCGAAATCGACCGCATGACGCTCAGCCTTGGCTGCGTCTCGGCGATCTCCTGTGACCGGACCCATGCACTCTTGACCGATGGCAATGACGATATCGTTCTGATGATCCCCGTTGAGGGGACAATCACGCTTGAAGTGCGCGGGCGTGAACTGACCGCTGGCATGGGCGATGTGCTGGTGCGCCGTTCGGACGATGCCTGCACCACCTATTCGTCCAATGGCCGTTACATGACGCTAACGCTCCCGGTGCGCGAGTTGGAGCGGCGGGTCGCCAGGATCGACCAACTGACCATGGCCGTCCTGCCCGCCGCCTCCGAAGGCGTGCGCCTGCTGGCGCAATATGCCCGGATGATCCTGTTCGATACCGATGTCACGCCCGAGATGTCGCGTATGATCCACGCCCATATTGCAGACATCGCGGCGCTGGCCATTGGCGCGCAGCGCGACGCATGGCACCACGCCGAACAGCGCGGCATGAAGGCCACGCGGCTGCGCGCGATCCACGCCGCCATACGGGCCGAGGCCGCGGGTGAAGGCTTCTCGATCAACACGCTTGCCCGTCAGAGCAGGATTTCACCGGGCTATATCCGCAAACTTCTGGCGGGCGAGGGGACGAGCTTCACTGCACTCGTGCTGGAACGTCGCCTGCAATTGGCCCATGACGCGCTGGTTGATCCGGCGCTGGCCACCCGCACAATCAGCGCCATCGCGCTGGATTGCGGCTTCGGTGATGTGAGCTATTTCAACCGCGCCTTCCGCAAACGGTACGACGCGACGCCGGGCGATGTTCGGGCAAACGCGCTGCGGTGTTGAACGGAGCGCATGGTCGACAGAACGTGCCCGATTAAAATCCGCAAGCCAATTCGATTGCAAAAAATTCCGCTCTTTGTCACGGTTTGTTCCAACGCCAGATCTCAAAAAAGGGCGAGATGGTCCGATGTGCCGATTGCTGATCGCAAGTGCCCTGCTGTTTCTCTCTCCTGCTTTCGCGCAAGCGCAGGACAGCCAGCGTTACGCCGCATTGATCCTCGGCTCAGTCCACTTTGGCGTGGACCTCAACGACTTTAATCCCGGTCTGCTGATCGGCCATCGCTGGCAGCGCGGGGAGGGCGGTTTTGAATACCACCTCGAAGGGGGTGTGTTCTACAACAGCTATGAAGAGGTCGCGCCTATCCTGATGGGCGGTGTCTCTTATCAGTTGGCCGAGCTTGGGTCGTTCAACCTGCGCGGTGGGGTCAGCGCTGGGACCGGATATTATGGTGCCTTGGCCCCAACGCTTGAGCGTGACTATGGCATCCCGAATGTCGAAGGGTTCATCCCGCTCGTCGCGGCCTCGCTTGCGCTGCGCGATACGCGCCGGCCGGTGGAATATCGTCTGACCGCATTGCCCGGCGACGCGGGCACAGGCGTTCTCAACCTGTCGGTCGCTTTCGATTTCTGAGCGGTAGATGTGACCATCTGGTCAGGTTTGCTCTGCTGGCGGGCAGCACGGCCAAACTCTGACCATTTGGACGCATTTTTCCGGGAAATCGTGACCAGATGGACGCAACTGTGACCAACCGGTCAGGGTTTGCGGGGCAATCCATCGCCCCGCAACTTGGGTATTTGGAGGCAATCAGGCCGCGATCAGGCCCATGCTCTCCAGTTTCAAAAGCACCTGTTGCGCGCAATAGTCGACGTCAACACTCTCGGTATCGACCACCAGTTCGGCGTTTGTGGGGGCCTCGTAAGGATCTGAAATTCCTGTGAATTCCTTGATCTTGCCTTCCCGCGCCAGCTTGTAGAGGCCCTTGCGGTCGCGCCGTTCGCATTCCTCAATCGACGTCGCGACATGGACTTCCACAAACGCGCCGAACTGCTCAATCTCTTCGCGAACAGCCCGCCGCGTCGCCGTGTAAGGCGCAATCGGCGCACAGATCGCAATGCCACCATTTTTGGTGATTTCCGAGGCGACATATCCGATGCGACGAATGTTTAAGTCCCTGTGTTCTTTGGAGAATCCAAGCTCACTCGACAGGTTCTTGCGCACCACGTCCCCGTCCAGCAACGTCACCGGGCGGCCGCCCTGTTCCATCAGTTTGACCATGATGGCGTTGGCGATCGTCGATTTCCCCGAGCCCGAAAGACCGGTGAAAAAGACCGTGAATCCTTGCTGCGAGCGCGGCGGCGAGGTGCGGCGCAGTTCCTTGACCACCTCGGGGAATGAAAACCATTCCGGGATCTCCAGACCCTCACGCAGGCGGCGGCGCAGCTCTGTCCCGGAAATGTTTAGAATCGTTACGTTTTCCCGATCCGCGATCTCGTCATTCGGCTCATACTGAGCGCGCTCCTGCACATAAACCATGTGCTTGAAGTCGACCATTTCGATGCCGATTTCGTCTTGATGCTGCCGGAACAGGTCCTGCGCATCATACGGCCCGTAAAAGTCCTCGCCCGCCGAATTCTTGCCCGGCCCGGCATGGTCGCGGCCCACGATCATATGGGTACAGCCATGATTTCGCCGGATAATTCCGTGCCAGACCGCTTCGCGCGGACCGGCCATGCGCATGGCGAGGTTCAGAAGGCTCATCGTTGTAGTGGCCGCCGGATACTTATCCAAAACAGCCTCATAGCAGCGCACGCGGGTGAAATGGTCCACATCTCCGGGCTTCGTCATGCCCACAACGGGATGGATCAGCAAGTTGGCCTGCGCCTCTTTCGCGGCACGGAACGTCAGTTCTTGATGCGCGCGGTGCAGCGGGTTGCGGGTCTGAAACGCGACAACGCGGCGCCAGCCGAGCTTGCGGAAATAGGCGCGCAACTCGTTGGGCGTGTCGCGACGGGCGCGGAAATCGTAGTGGACCGGCTGCTGGATGCCGGTGATGGCACCACCCAGATAGACCGGGCCAGCGACGTTGTGCAGGTAATTCACGGCCGGATGGGCGATGTCGTCAGCACCGTAAACCTTGACCGCTTCGCGCGCCTTGTCGGGGCTCCACTTGTCCGAGATCGACAGGATGGCGAGGATGACGCCCTCGGCATCGCGCAGCGCGATGTCCTGGCCTTCTTCGATGCTCGCCGCAAATGCCTCCGACACATCCAACGTGATGGGCATCGGCCAAAGCGCGCCGTCGGCGGTGCGCATATTTTCAACGACGCCGTCGTAATCTTCCTTTCCCATGAACCCCTTAAGCGGGTTGAACCCGCCGTTCATGAGCAGTTCGAGGTCGCAGACCTGGCGCTGGGTCAGATCCCAACTTGGAAGCTCCGCGGCCTCCATCTTCAGTTTCTGAGCGCTGTCGTACGAGACATAGAGTTCCGGGATCGGAGCGTGGAGCGGCATGGCCATGGTTGCGGTCCTTTTGGCGGGAGAGAGCGTGGCGCCGGTGCCGGTTAACTCGGCATGGAGGGCGTTATATTCAGCGCGTTTTCGCGCGAGGAAATCATCGACAAGGCGCGCTTTTTCGGCGGCCCCTTTCTGGGTGAGGGCGTAGGCGACCTTCTGACGCCGATCCGTGCTGTCACGGTCAACGATCTGGACCAGCCCATCTTGTGTGGCAGCACGTAACACCGTGTTCAGGCCGCCAAGGCTGATGCCAAGGGCCTGCGCCGTTGCGCGTTGCGATCCCTGCGGTGCGACATCTATCTGACGCAACAACCGGAACAGCAGATCTGTGTCAGGCATCGACATGCAGGGACGTCCCAAACAAGGCAAAAGGTTTGTTCATGAATGAACAAATATACAAAACCTATCCCTGAGGGAAGATGTTTGTTCAAGTTTGAACGATTTGTTTTCGATTTGAGAACACTCGCCAAAATTCGTGGCGAATTTGCCGCAAATCCCGCCAAGGACGGCATTTTTCCCGGCGCTTGCCCATGCTTTGTTAACGGCCTTCAGCGATAGCTTCCCAAATGATTGAGGAACTGATCCTTCATATTGGCATGCCGAAGACCGGCACCACATCCATCCAGCGTGCGTTGAGTGCAGCGCGTGGTGGTCGGGATTGGACCTACCTTGACCTCAACCCACCGCATTCCGCCAACCCGGTGATCCTAAGGGCCCATGGCGGCGTCTCACCCGTAGCGACACATCCCGGGCCGCGTGGCGCGCAATCTCCGGCCGCGGCGTGGGCACATCTGGAAAACGCACTCAAGGCGGTTCGAACGCCCCGCGCGATCCTGTCGGCGGAGGCCATGGTTCGGCTTCCACCCGCCGCGATTGCCAATTTGCTCGCGCATCTTTCCACGCATGCAAAGACGTTGAGTGCGATTGCGTATATCAGGCCGCCTTATTCCTTCATCACCTCCTACACTCAGCAATTCTACAAGACGTCCTACGCGCCTTTGGCTGATGTGATCCGGCGCGCACACCGCCCGATCGCCGCCGACATCACGATGTGGGATCATGCGTTGGGCCAGGAAAATGTGAGGCTGTTTCCCTTTGCACGCGACACCTTTGCCGCGGGGTCCGTCGTTCAGCACTTTGCAGAGGCCCTTGATCTGGGTGCCTTGCCGGAACATCCAACCAACGCGAATGTAAGCCTTGGGGATGAGGCCACGCGCCTGCTGGTCCTGTTTCGGCGCTACAATGCGATGCGGCATCCCAGGGACGGGCGCATATTGCATCGCTTGGCGAAGGTGCAAAGGCGGCCGTTTCAGCTTCACCCCGGTTGTCTGCTGGACGCCGCCGATATGGCGGAAGCGACGCAGGATTGGGCGAAATCCCGGATGGGATGGTCGATCAAAGAACCCCAGCCGGAACATCATAACCGCGCTGTTCGATGTGATGTGGATTTCGAAGACCTGCTGCCCGACAGCCTGAACTGGCTGGCGGAGCAGACTGGTTGGTCAGCCAGCGCATTGCGGGCGGACCCGAGTGCCGTCGCGGATGCCGTGCGCACTCTGCGCGATCGCCCAACAGGCCAAAGCAGGGTGGGCCGCATTGCCAAACGTCTGCGTTTGGCGTGATCGACACCGACCGTTAGCTGATGGGGGTGAGTTCGTCGCCCGTGGTCTGGCCTTCGTAGAACTCCACCTGTGTCACGCCAGGATGGCCGGGATCGGTCCGGTTAAAGCCGCCGCGATTGACCGCAACACTCGTTGTGCCGCCCGCGATTGTGCCGGCATTGCCGCCTGCAAGACTTGCGGCCTGGAACGAAGACTGGTCAACCAGATCGCCGTTCACATAGAGGGCCAGCCCGCCGTCCGCGTTCATCGAGCCTTCGATGGTGTGGGTGCCTTCCGTGACTTGCCAAGCTGCCTCGCCACGCGATGCACTCTCGCCGTAGTTACTGCCAGTTCCGGCCTGCAGGTAGAGTATGCCATCATGCTGATACATAATGAAACCGCGGCCCGTGCCGCCTGCTTCAAAGATGATCCCTTCATCGCCCACGCCGAACGCCACCTCGGTGGAGAAGGAAAGCTGGTCGACATTCGCGAATTCGGTGGAGGTTTGTCCGGGAGAGTCCCACAGCGCAGTCTGCGTCATCGCGGCGGTTGCGGCGACAAAGCCAAATGTGGTCGAGATCTGCAGGTTGGCCAGCGAATTCGCCACGTCGGTCGAGAGGTTTTCAACCCCGCTCGATACGACTGAGGCCGTTGCAAGCCCAAGGCCCACCAGGCCCCCGGTCAGGACGACCCAATCGACTGCGACGGCACCGTCTTCTGACGACAAGAAACTCCGAATACACATAACTCAACTCCACTTGGTGTTCGCGGCTGAGTTATAGTTATCGTTACGTAAAGCGGCGCAATTGCGGAGACAATCGGCCGAATTGTGTGAAAAGATTGTGTCGTGCGTTTGTTGCGGCTTTTGGCCGGTATTTTACTCCGCAGCGTCAACTGGGGCGGCATAGGCCCCTGCATCGGCGGTCTCTTCGCCTTCCGCCTCAGCCAGGAACTTTTCAGCGTCGAGCGCGGCCATGCAGCCCATCCCGGCGCTTGTCACGGCCTGACGATAGACGTGGTCGGTCAGGTCCCCTGCCGCGAAGACGCCGGGGATCGACGTCTTCGTCGTGCCGGGCTGCACTTTGACATAGCCGCCATTGTGCATTTCCAGCTGGTCCTTAACCAATTCGGTCGCGGGCGCATGTCCGATGGCCACAAAGAAGCCCTTGCAGGGGATTTCCGTGATCTCGCCCGTCTCCACATGTTTGGCGCGGATGCCTTCGACCCCGCGCGGCTCATGGGCGCCTACGACTTCTTCCACCTCATGGTTCCACAGGACTTCGACCTTGGGGTTCTTGAACAAGCGATCCTGCATGATCTTTTCGGCGCGCAGGCTGTCGCGACGGTGGATAAGCGTGACCTTCGACGCGAAATTGGTCAGGAACAACGCCTCTTCGACGGCTGTGTTGCCGCCGCCGACCACGACGATCTCCTGTCCGCGATAGAAAAACCCGTCGCAGGTTGCGCAGGCGCTGACGCCAAAGCCCTTGAAATGCTCTTCACTCGGCAGCCCAAGCCATTTTGCCTGCGCCCCCGTGGCAAGGACCACGGCGTCGGCGGTGTAGGTTGTGCCGCTGTCGCCCATCGCTTTGAACGGGCGCGTGCTGAGGTCGAGAGAGTTGATGTGGTCGCCGATAATTTCGGTGCCCATCTCTTTGGCGTGCGCTTCCATGCGGACCATCAGATCGGGGCCCATGACCGAATTGTCACCCGGCCAATTCTCCACATCGGTGGTGATGGTCAACTGGCCACCCGGCTGGATGCCCTGCACAAGGATGGGTTCCAACATTGCGCGGCTGGCGTAGACTCCGGCGGTGTATCCAGCGGGCCCGGAGCCAATGATCAAAAGGCGGGTATGGCGTGTGTCGGTCATTGCAAAGGTCCCCCGGGCAGCATCCGTTCCCGACGATATACGCGCGGCGCTGAACGGATGAAAGCCCCGCTGGCGCACGGTTGCGCGAGTTGCCTCTGCGCCCTGATCTTTGCCAATCGTTTCACATGTGAGCTATTCCATTTCTTGCGCAGCTGTGAAATAAAGTTGCGCAACAGACGCATATTGCGGTTCATCTGAAAAATGACCGCCACGGAGCACGACCAAAATGCAAAGCGCAAAACTGGACCCGATCGACCGCAAAATCCTTGCCGAATTGCAGGAAGACGGGCGCATGACCAACGTGGAGCTCGCCAAACGGGTCGGCATTTCAGCGCCGCCCTGCCTGCGCCGGGTGCGGACGCTGGAAGAGGCGGGCTTTATCAAAGGCTACCATGCAGATGTCGATGCCCGCCAACTGGGGTTTGAGGTGCAGGTCTTTGCCATGGTCGGCCTTGTCAGTCAGGCCGAGGCTGATCTTGTGGCCTTTGAGGCGCGTTGCAATGGCTGGCCGCTTGTCCGGGAATGCCACATGCTGAACGGCGAGATTGACTTCATTCTGAAATGCGTGGCGCCCGACTTGTCGTCGTTCCAGTCCTTCCTGACGGCTGAATTGACCTCGGCGCCGAACGTCGCCTCGGTCCGGACCTCGCTGGTGATCCGGGGTGCAAAGGACACGCCCGGGGTGCCGTTTGACGTGATGGAAGATCGCCTGGCGCAAACGGCCTAAGCCCATGCCACCTGTTGATCTAACGGCGCTTTACCGGGACGGTTTGGCGCATCAGCAAGCTGGTCGGGTGGCAGAGGCTGTGGCGATCTATGACCACATTCTGTCGCTTAAACCCGACATTGCGGAAGTGCTGTTCCAAAAGGGGCGCTGCCTGTCTGACCAGCCCGCCGAGGCGGAGGGGCTGTTTCGCAAGGCGTTGAAGCTGAAGCCGAAAGAGCCCGCCATCTGGCAAGGCCTGCACGCGGTGCTGACGGGCCCGGCGCGCGCAAAGTTGGAAGCGCAAGCGCACAAGGCTGGCATTGTGGTCGGATCCGAGAAGGACATGGCCAAGGTGCAACGGCTTTGGCGCAATGGCGAGGAGGCCGCGGCCGAGGCGGAGGCACTGCGTCTGACGAAGGCCGCTCCACAAGCCTTCTGGCCGGTCTATACGCTTGGCCTGATCCGTGAGGGTGCTGCAGCCGTCGCACCGCTGGAAGCGGCGCATGCGCGCGATCCATCCCATGTCGGGGCGCGATTGGCCCTGGCGCGGGCGGCGCTTGCGGCGGGGCAGATCGGGCGGGTTGAAACGCTGCTGTTCGCACCTGATTTGCCCCCGGCGGCCTTGGTCATCCGGGCGCAAATGCTGCGTGAAACCGCGCTGCCGGATGTCGCAGCCGACCTGTTGGCCGATGCGCACCCCGAAGACAAGGCATGGCAGGTAGAGCTTGCTCTGTGCTCGGCGGCAGCCTCACGGGGGGACGCCGCGAAGGCCGCTCTTTCACGGGCCATCTCCGCAAGCGCGCCGCGTATCGCGACGACGCGCCGTGTCGCGATGCTGGCCGAAGCAGCAGGCGACGTTGCGACGGCGGAGTCCCTGATCGAAGCCGCGGCGGATCATGCGCCCAATGCCCTGATCCTCACCCACCGCGCCCAACTGCGCCAATCCGCGGGGGATCTTGCGGGGGCAGAGGCGGATCTGGATGCGGCATTGGCGTTGGATGCTACAAATGGGGAGGCGTTTCGCGCTTTTGCCAATGGGCGAAAGGTAACGTCTGACGCGCCGCTTGTTGGGCGGCTGGAACAAGCGCTGGCTGCGCCGCACGTCGCAGCGAGCGATCGAGCGGGACTGCTGTTCGCCGCCGCAAAATGTGCAGCGGACCTTGGTCGGCACGATCAGGTCATGGACCTCCTTCACCGGGCCAACAGGTTGACGGCAAAGGCCTTTCCTTATGGGTTTGAAGCCGATCTCGCCGCGGCAAAGGCCCTTGTTGCCGACTGGCACGCGCTTGAACCGATCAGGCCTGACGGGCCCACGGCGCCCGTGGTTTTTGTCACCGGCCTGCCGCGTTCCGGCACCACGCTGGTTGAAACCATTCTCGCTGCCCACCCGCAGGTGGGCGCTGGGGGGGAAATGGCGTTTCTCGGCCAAGCCCTTGCCCCGACCATGGATTTGCTCCGCCGTGAAGGACGGGCGGACGCCGAAATGCTGACCCAAGCGGGCAACCGCTACCTCACCTTGGCGGGGCGTTGCACCGGACAACCGGGCGTCATTGTGGACAAGGCAATCTCCACTTTTTCGCGCATGGGGCATGCCTTGCGCGCGCTGCCGGGCGCCCATTTTGTGCATGTCACCCGAGACCCGCGTGACGTTGGGCTGTCGCTTTACCGCAATCGGTTCCCGGATGGTCTGCACCGCTACGCCTACGATCTGGCCGCGATGGGGCGCTACATTCGCCTGCATGACGCGATCACTGATTTTTGGAGCCGCGCGTTGCCCAACCGCGTCTACAGGATTTCGTACGAGGCGCTGACGGCGGACCCTGAGGTTCAGATCCGCGCGCTCTTGAAAGCTGTCAATTTGCCATGGGACCCGGCATGCCTTGCACCGCAAGACAGCGACCGTCGCATCCAGACGCTCAGCTTTGCACAAGCGCGTGAACCGATTGGCAGGGCCGCCGTTGCCGGGTGGGAGCGCCACGCAGATGAACTTGCGCCGCTGATCAAGGCCCTAGAAGAGCCCGTCGACTTGAATTAACCGCACCTGAAAAGGCTCGATCCTATGGCTGGCAAAACAAAAGGCGGCCGTTCTGGCCGCCTTTGCAAGCGTTCGTGTGTTGGGGTCCTCGGGGTCTTTGTCCGGGGTCTTCCGCTTTATTCAGCGGCCATGAGCTGACGCGGCTTCTCCGCGCGCCGGGCTGCGCGCACCTTGCGCGACCACGGCATTTCGATCTGCTCTTTCTTTGCTTCGTTCAGGACTGTTTTCATCCAGCGTTGCGTTTTCATTTTGCCTCGTCCTTCGTGCCATGCCCGCGTTTGCCGGGCGTTGTTCTCGATTGGCACCAAGATGCCGGGGCTTTCAGGCAGTCTTGCGGCAAAAACGCTAAAGTCCGGTAAATCATCTGGGCCATTTTGGGGCGAAGATCCGGGCAGAGCGGGCTTGTTTCACAGGCATTCATGGAAATTTTGAACTGAATTGTGCCCAAGCCGGGGCAGGGGGTGCCCCGATTGTGTCCAATTTCGCATCAATCGCGGCTCCAGGCCGCGCCTACAATCGAATCGCAGAGATCAGGCGCCCGTAATCAGCCTCACCCTGATGCGTGGCGCGGCGATAGGAATAGAAGCGCGTCGCGTCGGAATATGTGCAATGGCCGGTCCACTCTGCCTCTGCCACACCCGCTGCTCGTAAGCGCGCAAGGCCGAAACCCGTCAGGTCAAATTGGTATTTGCCGTCTGCCCCATTCACGAAAAAGCGGCTGTGGCTTGGATCTTCATCCATGAACCGTTCCAGGAATTCCTGACCCACTTCATAGGCGCGTTGGCTGATCGACGGGCCGATGACCGCGTTTATCCGCGTCCGATCCGCGCCCAAACCCTCCATTGCGTCCACGGTTGCTTCCAGCACGCCATCCAGCGCCCCGCGCCAGCCCGCATGGGCGGCACCTATGACCCCAGCCTGCCGATCGGCAAACAGAACGGGCTGGCAATCCGCTGTCAGCACACCAAGGGCCACGCCGGGCGTCGCGGTCACAACGCCATCCGCCTTGGGACGCGCCTCGGTCGGGCCGTCGACAACCACGACATCGGCTGAATGGATCTGGTGCACGCCGACAAGGGCATCGGGCGCAACCTCCATCTCCCCCGCAACGCGGGCGCGGTTCATGGCAACCACCTCGGCCTGATCGCTCGACCCGCCGCCGCAATTCAGCCCTGCGAAAATGCCCGTCGAGGCCCCACCGATACGCGTAAAGAAGCCATGCTTCACGCCATCCAGCAGCGGAGAGGTCACAGGGTCCAATCGTGTTGCGGTGATGGTCACGGGGCGGGCTCCAGGGCTGGGGGTGGCGGCGCGCCGTCCGGGGTCAGCGCCATCGCCTTGAACAGGGTCCCCATTTCCTGCGCGTGCGTCAACCGCCTGTGCGCGGCGATATGGGCCTCAAGCGCAGCCCCGCTCAGGCCTTTGGCCAGCGATTGCGCTCGCGCGGTGATCCCCAACCGTTCAAGAAACAGACCTTGGGGAACAGGGCCGCTCGCCTGTACGCCGGCGGCATGCGCCAAGGGCCCAAACGCCACATGGGCCGTAAGGTCAGCTTGCCCCGGCGTGTCGAGCGGGTCGGCAAAGGCATGTTTTGCAAGGGCCTGAAACGTGTCTCCGGTGCTTTCCTTGTCCCCATAGTCGACGATCAGCGCGGCACCGCCATGGGCCTTGATGCGCCGTCCGATTTCTTCAGCGATGGCTTCGCCCGGTGCGCAAGTCTCCACGATCATGCCCGGCTTGAACCCGTCCCGCACTTCCAGTGGTGCGGGCGGCGCCAGTCCCCAGATCAACGCGCCATCCGAAGTGCCGATCTGCTGTTCCTGCCAATCGCCCGCCGCGTTCATCTGGAACTGGCGGATCGGCAGGGCATCGAAGAATTCGTTTGCGATCAAGAAGAGGGGGCCTTCGGAAACGTCCGCCACGCTGTCATGGAACGTAGCCTCCGGCACGGCCCGGGCCTGTGCCGCGCGCAATACCGGCGAGGCCTCCACCAAGTGGACCGCCAGCGCGTCATGGAAGCCAGG
Organism: uncultured Roseicyclus sp.; assembly: GCA_947489665.1. Classification (GTDB taxonomy): domain Bacteria; phylum Pseudomonadota; class Alphaproteobacteria; order Rhodobacterales; family Rhodobacteraceae; genus Gymnodinialimonas. The sequence continues at coordinate 1,028,623 of CANLEH010000001.1, forward strand.
AACGCCCCGCGTGGCGCGTAGAACATCGGCCATCAAAGTCCCACGCCCCGGCCCGAGTTCAGCCAAAATGCCCTCAGGCCGCCCCTGATCCATCCAGACCTGCGCGATCCACAGGCCCAAAAGCTCACCAAACATCTGGCTGATTTCCGGTGCCGTGATGAAATCGCCAGCGCGCCCCAATGGATCGCGGGTCGCGTAGTAGCCGAATTCCGGATCGTGCAAGCATTCGGCCATGTAATCGGCCACCGACATCGGCCCCAGCCGCGCGATGCGGGCGATCAGCCGCTCTTTAAGCGACACGGGCGCGACTTCGCAGGATGAAGTAGGTCCCCAACAGCAACATCGGGATGGTCAGGATTTGCCCCATCGTCAAACCGACCTCCGGCGACAGGGCGAGGGCGAAACCGATTGGGTTGTCCGGCCCGGTGAACTGCTCATCGGGTTGACGGAAGAATTCCACGAAAAAGCGAGAGGCGCCGTAGATGAGGAAGAACATCCCAATCAGGGCGCCAGGTCGTTTCAGCCAACCGCGCCGCCAGGCCAGCCACAACAGCAGCACGCCCATGAACAGCCCCTCCAACAGCGCCTCATAGAGCTGTGAAGGGTGGCGCGCGCAAACTGTGGCCCCCAGGTATTCCGTGATGCCTACCGGACCATCGCAATCCTGCGCTGCTGCCCCCGGAAAGATGAAAGCCCAGGGTGCGTCAGACGGGCGGCCCCAAAGCTCCGCATTTACGAAATTGGCCAACCGCCCCAGCAAAAGTCCGATCCCGATCACCATCGACATCGCGTCGGCAATTTGCAGCGGCGGCGCGCCGGTGCGGCGACAGAAGATAAAGGCGGCAACCGCAACACCCGCAAGGCCACCATGAAACGACATGCCACCTTCCCAGATCCGCAGCGCGGCCAGTGGATCGCTTGCGTATATGCCGGGTTGGTAGAACAGGACGTAGCCGATGCGGCCCCCGAGGATCACGCCAAGCACTACGGCGGTCAGCAGGCCTTCAACCTGCGCGGGTTGCAAAGGCGGTGTGTCGGCAGGCCAAAGGGCAGGGCGCGCCATCGCTTTCCAGATCACCCACCAGCCAAGCCCGAGGCCGAACAGATAGGCCAGCGCATACCACCGCAGGGCGAAGGAGAAAGAGCCGATCTCAATCGAGAACAGCTCAGGCGACAGGGGTGGGAACGGAATGGCAAACAACGGGACAAGCCTCACTTCGCGTTATTTTCCCCGTGGTTGGGGCGCTGGTGCGACGAAGTCAACCTTGATCAAAGGCCTGCGCCTGCCCATATCCATCACAACACGAACAGGAGTGCAGCCCATGCAGACCCGTAACAAGATTATGGATGATCTTAGCCAGTTGATGACCAACGCCATGGGCGTGGCTCAAGGCGCCAAGGATGAGGCCGAAACGGCCATGAATTCGATGATGGACCGCTGGCTGGCGAACCGGAACCTCGTGACGCGCGAAGAGTTCGACGCCGTGCGCGCAATGGCCCAAAAGGCGCGCGAAGAGAATGAGGCGCTGAAGGCACGCATCGCAGCGCTGGAAGAGAAATCCGGCGACTGACGTCCGATTTTCCCGATGATATGCAAGCCGCCAAAACTTTTTTGGCGGCTTTTTTGTGGGTAAGTGACTCTCCCTTGTGGGGCGTTTCTGCAAAACCGCTATATCTTGTGGGCAACTCATTGAAATGGCCGTTGGCCCTATTTGCACCGCAAAAATAGTTCTTTACAGCGACTCCCCAACACCGCACCATATTTCGTAGGAACTGAGGCCGAGCAGCCCATTCCTAGGAAAGACACCCAGCTTTTGTGGGCGTCTTGGGATTGAACCACCAAGGCCCCGCTGGCTGCCAACCAGGACTGGGACCATGTCGCACACAGAAGAATACTTCGACATCGAAGAGCTGCATCCGATTGATATCGTCGAGACGCTGGCCGCCCACCATGAATGGGATTTCGACCGCATCGCCGATGACCAGATCGCCATGGCCATCGAAGGACAATGGCGCACCTACTCGATCACGCTGGCCTGGTCCTCGTACGACGAAACCCTGCGGATGATCTGCACCTTCGAGATGGAGCCACCGCAAGAGACGATGGCGAAGCTCTACGAGGCGCTAAACCTCGTGAATGATCGCTGTTGGGCCGGCGCGTTCACCTACTGGGCGACGCAGAAACTGATGGTCTACCGCTACGGGTTGGTTCTGGCCGGCGATCAGCTCGCTTCGCCCGATCAGATTGCATGCATGGTGGAAACCGCCGTGCTCGCTGCCGAACGATACTACCCCGCCTTCCAGCTGGCCATGTGGTCGGACAAGACGCCCGAAGAGGCGATGGATGTTGCGATCTCAGAGGGCTATGGGCGGGCCTGAACCACCCTATTTCATACAGGCAAAAAAGGGTCGCGCTTGGCGCGGCCCTTTCGCATTTGTGGATCTGGCGGCGTGAAAGAGTGTTGCATCCGTGTCAGCGCAACGTCGTCGCGCGCCCGCGCGGGCTGGCTTTCCCGGGCTGTGGATGGTTTTTTGCACATCTGACTTTTGCCAGGGGGAGGCAGAGATGGATCTATCTCAGATCAACGCACATGGGCTTGTGATGCTTGGTTGCGGCAAGATGGGCTCTGCCATGCTGCAAGGCTGGCTTGCGGGCGGCCTGCGCGCTGATGCTGTGCATGTGATTGACCCCAACCCGTCAGATTGGCTGCAGAGCACGGGGGTGCAGATCAACGCCGACCTTCCCGAAAGCCCTGCCGTCCTGATGATCGCAGTAAAGCCACAGATGATGGAAGAGGCGCTGCCCCAAGTGGCGCGCTTCGGCGGCGGTGGCACGTTGATCCTGTCGGTTGCGGCGGGCACGCCCATTCAGGCCTATGAGCGCGCGTTTGGGCCGGGAAGCCGTGTGGTCCGTTCCATGCCCAACACACCAGCAGCGGTCGGCAAGGGCATCACCGCGATTGTCGGCAATACGGATGCCACAGCAGAAGACCTTGATCTGGCAGAAGACATGTTGTCGGCCATTGGCCAGGTCGTGCGCCTGACGACTGAGGCGCAGATCGATGCGGTGACCGGGATTTCGGGTTCAGGTCCGGCCTATGTCTTCTATATGATCGACACGCTGGCCGCTGCCGCGCGGGCCGAGGGCTTGCCGGAGGAGATGGCGATGCGCCTTGCCAAGGCGACCGTGGCGGGCGCCGGTGTGTTGGCGGAAGAAGCCGAAGAGACGCCGGAGCAATTGCGCATCAACGTCACCTCGCCCAATGGCACGACGCAGGCGGGGCTTGAGGTTCTGATGGGCGAAAACGGCCTCGCCCCGCTGATGCGCCGCACAGTCGCGGCTGCCACCCATCGCAGCCGGGAATTGCGCAAATGAGCGATCAGATCGATTTTGACCAGTTCATGGCCGTAGATATTCGGGTGGGCACCATCACCCGGGCTGAGGATTTTCCCGAGGCCCGCAAACCGGCGATCAAGCTCTGGGTCGACTTCGGGGGCGAGATCGGCGAACGCAAATCGTCCGCCCAGATCACGGCGCACTACACACCTGAGGCGTTGGTGGGAAAGCAGGTTATCGGTGTCGTGAATTTCCCGCCTCGGCAAATTGGCCCCGTGATGTCGGAGGTTCTTGTCCTAGGTTTGCATGATGCGGATGGCGGCATCGTCCTGCTGTCCCCAGACAAACCGGTCCCGAACGGAGAGCGCATGTGCTGAAACTTCTCGTATCCCGCCGCCTGCCTGAAAGCGTCATGGAGGCCGCCGAGGCGCGGTTTGACGTGACCTGCCGCACCACCACGCAGCCGATGGATCATGCGGAGTGCGTGGCAGCTTTGCGTGACTACGATCTGATCCTGCCGACCCTGGGCGACGCATTCCGCGCGCCTGCCTTTGACGAAGCCGGAGAGATCCGCACCAAGCTGCTGGCGAATTTCGGGGTGGGCTACAACCATATCGACGTGGACGCGGCAAGGGCTGCGGGGTTGGAAGTGTCCAACACACCCGGCGCTGTGACGGACGCGACCGCTGATATTGCACTGACGCTGATCCTGATGACCGCGCGCCGCGCGGGTGAAGGGGAGCGGATGGTGCGCGCCGGTCAGTGGCAGGGCTGGCATCCTACGCAAATGTTGGGGATGCACCTGTCCGGCAAAACCGTTGCCGTGATCGGCATGGGGCGGATCGGGCAGGCCATCGCGCGGCGCTGCCATTTCGGGTTCGGCTGCCGGATTGTCTATGTAAACCGCTCACCCAAGCAGGTTGATTTCCCGGCCGAGCAATTGCCGATGGAAACCGCGCTTGCGGGTGCGGACGTCGTTGTTCTGGCGACGCCGGGCGGGGCAGAGACGCATCACCTGATGGGATCGGATCAATTCGCGATGATGCAGCGCCACGCGATTTTCGTGAACATCGCGCGCGGCGATGTGGTGGATGAGGCGGCTTTGGTCGCGGCTTTGGCGGTCAAGCGGATCGCGGGGGCAGGGCTGGATGTGTATGAGTTCGAGCCCGCCATTCCCGACGAGCTGATGGCGATGGAAAACGTCACCCTGCTGCCGCATCTGGGCACCGCCGCGCTGGAAGTGCGAGAGGATATGGGGCGCATGGCGTTGGACAACGTGATTGCCGTGGCGGAGGGCAAGCCTGCGCCGAATGCGGTCTGAGAGGCGGAGGTTGCAAGGTTGCAACCGGGGGTTAAGTCGCTGAATTTGAGAGATATTGGTTTTCTTGTTAGGGATTTTTTAAAGTTTTCCCGTGGGGAGCCGTTTGGCAGCAGAGGTGGAGCTTTTCAACTCTGCGTTTGCCCGTGCAGCGAACGACCGCTTTGAGCCCAGAGTTACTAGTGGCTGGGTACGCCATCTGGTGGCAGCTCGCGCTCAGTTGAGTTCTTGCGCTATCCGCAGGTGCAGCTCGGCCCGGCCCCAAATACGGCACTCGCTGAGTCCGTTGCAATCCTCGGGTGGTTGACCGTCGAAGCTTCTAAGCCAGAGTGTCGGAAGCCTTGCTTCGAACGTTGTCGGACCAGCGAAGGACTCGATTTCCCTGCTGGCAAAAAAGCCTCGTTCAATTGAAGGGTCCCAATGAGTTCTCTCGCTTGCCAATGCCTATATCGTAGCTAGCGCAGCTGGGAATTCAGACGGATTCCGCAAGTCGGCCCGAACAATGCACACCTCGGAGACTCCAACAAATGCAGGCTCTCCAATAATCACTTCGTCACCGACCGTGGCCGACATGGAGCTACCATATTCCAGGTGCCGGGTACGCCATCGTCCTACCGCCCATTCCCATTCACTATCGCGAAAACCCTGATTTCGCAGTGTCTGGGTAGAGCGTTCCGGATCTGGAAAATGCTGTAAACAAGCCGCGGCGAAAGTTTCAACCAATTGAAGAGCATCGTCGGAGCCAGATGGTGCCATAATTGGAAGTGTAAGGAAGTCATCGTCGCTACTCGGAGAACACGCCGATAAGACCAAAAACGCTGCAAAAATGAGAGAATGATGCGTGTTCGTATCCTTGTTCATCGGGTCGTTATTCCCATTCTGTTCTTTTGCGGCGCAACCTGAAGTTAGCTTGCCATTTTGTTGGCGAACTGCGCACCAATCAATGTTGCACGCAAACTCGCTGATCGAAAAGCAATGAATGAAAGGTGGCGGTCCAGACGCCAGCTTAGTCCCGCATGGCGTATATATGCCCCTGATCACTCGTGGATCTGCGAGCAGGGGCGACAGCTTAGCCAGGCAAATCTCCAATCGCCTGCCGAAAATGCTTGCGACACAGGCTGACGTAACGGTCATTCCCGCCCACCTCGATCTGCGCGCCTTCGCGCACCGCTTTTCCGTCTTCGCCCACGCGGATCACCATCGTGGCTTTCTTGCCGCAATGGCAGATGGTGCGGACTTCTCGCATCTCGTCAGCGAGCGCCAGAAGTGCTGCAGAGCCCGGAAAGAGCTCTCCCTGAAAGTCCACGCGCAAGCCATAGGCCATGACGGGCACGCCCAAATCGTCTACCGCGCGAGCGAGTTGCCAGACTTGTTCGCGGGTCATCCATTGGGCCTCATCCACCAGCACGCAGGCGCATGGTTCTGCCGCTAGGCGCGTTTCGATCTTCGTAAAGAGGTCGTCGGCTTGGGTGTAGGTGTCGGCCTCGGCCTCGATCCCAATGCGGGAGCCGATTTTGCCGGTGCCTGCACGGTCGTCGAAATTGGCGGTCAGCAGGTAGGTCTGCATGCCCCGTTCGATGTAGTTGTAGGAGGCTTGCAACAGCAGGGTCGATTTGCCCGCATTCATGGTGGAATAATGGAAATAGAGCTTGGCCATGGGGGTAGGTTTGGCCCATGAGGGGCGCAAGGACAAGACGAAGGCTATGGGCGTTGACGAATAGGGGCGGAAGCGGCTTTGCTGAACGGAGCAAGGGGATAAGACGATGACCGAGACGGCCAAGGGCTATTTGAAGCGCCATACGGAGCGACTGATCAAGGATGTGGGCTATGCCGCCGCGTGTGAGTTGACGGGGCGGTCCAAGGCGACGCTGGGGCGTTATTTCTCGGAAAGCGATGAGCATGCAGACCGGTTCATGCCGGTTGATGCGGTCGCGGCACTTGAGGCGGAGGCGTCGTTTCCCCATGTCACGGCGGCTTTGGCCGAACTCAACGGCGGGTCGCTGAGCTACGGGTCTGAGAAGCGCAATGCGATGCGGGGCGACAACCATGGCAATGTGAATGCCAATGTGATCGCGCTGAGCCAGCGATTTGCGACGCTGATGGGTGAGTACCAGATCTCGATCGAGGATGGCGTGATCTCGGTCAACGAGGCGCGGCGGCTGTTGGAAGAGACGCTGGAGCTGCAGAAAGTGCTGATCGAGATGAAGCTGCGGCTGGAGGCTGACAGCCGGAGTTGAAGGCCCGATGTGCACGCGTGCACAAGCGGTTCATGTGACTGAAAACGCTTTAGTTTCGTGTTGTCGTTAACCTTCGCTTAACCATCCCGCGGCGCCGAACGGCAAATGAAGGGGGATGGAATGGATTGCCGGATCATTTGCATATCCGCAGGCCTTGCGGCTTTGGGGTTTGCGGCGCCGGTTGCTGCACAAGGATCTTATCCAAGCGACGAGATTTGCGTGCAGAGCATTCTGGCCCTGCATCTTTATGATCCCGGTCCCATCGACGGCATTCTGGGCCAGCGCACCCGCGACATGGCCTACAGTTTTGCGACGGATTGGCGGCTGGACCCATTGCCGCCCTTGTCGGGGGCGACGGCGGCGGAATGGTGTGTGGCCCTGACAGCGGCGCAGCGCGGGGCGGATCAGCCGCTTGACCCGGCGCTGACGGACGGACCCGAGACGTTGCGATGTGTGGCGGACCCCGTGGACGGTTACGCGCGGGTGATCACGGGGGAGGTGGACGGCGACCCGGTGGAGCTGCGCGTGGACGCGCGGTTTGGCGGGGCGGTGGGTTCGTTGACATGGCGCGGGCGCGAGTTTCTGAACATCTACGACCATGGCCGCCAGATCAGTTATGCGTGGCACCTGAACGACCATGGGGAGTGCCTGAACCCGACGGAGCCGGGTGCGGCGCAGGACTATTTTCTGCAGTCTTCAACCACGCAAGTTCACGAGATTTGCGGGCTTGCGCTCAATCATCTGAGCACACGGATCAGCCCGGCCTATTGGACAGCCCCTGGCGAGCCTGCGTTTTGCGACAACGGGACGGAGGTGGGGGTGAACACCACACTGGTGTCCGAGAACGGCTTCGCGCGGGAGGTGATGATTGGGTATGAGGGGCTTGAAAATGTGATCCTGTTCGACGCCGTGATCACGTTGGAGCAGGATTACCGGTCACTTCGGGTGGAGGCGCCCACGGCGTACCTGACGCACGACTTCACGGCGCGCTACAGCTTTGATCCGCGCGACGGTGCGCTGATCCCGCGACCGGAAAGCATGGAGCTTTATGAGCCGTTTGCCTTCGTGCATTCGTCGACCCTGCCTGCCGTTCTGGCGACCGAGGATGGCGCCTTTGCATTGGGGGCCTACACGGCCATGGCAGGGGCGCAGTACCAGTTGCTGCACTACGATGTGCCGAATCCGTTTGATGCGAACAACAAGTGGAATATTCGCATCTCCTTCGTGCCAGCGCCCGCCGGCGATTATGTGTTCCGCACCTTCGCTGTGATCGGGACGCTGGAGCAAGTGCACGAGGGCATGGTGGCGCTGTCTGCGCTGCATCCGGTCGATGTGACGCCGGGTGAGGGTTATGTGGACCGTTTCGATTGCGATTGGATCGAAGGCTGGGCCTGGGACCCGGATGCGCCGAATGAGGCGATGATGGTCGATGTTGTCGATGTGGAGACCGGCGATGTTGTGCTGAGTGTCAGCGCCGGTGGACCGAGAGCGGATTTGGCGGAGGCGTTGGGGGACAACGGGCTGCACGCTTACAGTTTTCAGACATCCGAGATCCTGCCTGACGGCGGTCGCGGCCTGTTTTCGCTGCGGGTCCGGTCGTCGGAGACAGGATGGGCCAGCACGCCATTGATCCCTGGGCAGGTCGACCTCGACTGTCGCTAAAGATCGGTTCTGTGAATTCGCCGTGAAATCCCCATGAATTGCGCGATTTCCCCACCGGCTCGGCCCGCGAATAGGCGGGAAATGTGATATAATTCACCCATTCAATTTCTGAAACTCAATTTGTGGAGCGAAGAGATGTGTGAATTTCACAATCCAATCAATTGCATTGTCCCCCCTCACATGGTCGACGTCCTGATGCTGCGCGGCGATGCGTCCGTCCGGAAGATGGCTGAGGGACTCGTTAAAATCGGCTCAGCCGTGCGCGAAGCCCGCGCAGCCGAGCAAGGCAGCGGAATGGTGCCGAGGGACGGAGCGCAGGGCGTTTTCGTTTCGCGTGCCTTGGCCGAAGGGGCCGCGGCGGCCCATACGTGCGACCGGCGCGTGCATGACGGCGAAGAGAAGGCGGGCCTGCCCGGCAAGCTGGTACGGGCGGAGGGCGATCCGGCCACAGGCGACCCGGAAGTCGACCGCGCCTATGACGGGGCGGGTGACGTATTTTCCCTCTATTCGGAAGAATTCCAGCGCAATTCCATTGATGGGTTCGGAATGCCGATTGTTCAGACCGTTCATCACCGGCGCGATTACAACAACGCGTTCTGGAACGGCACGCAGATGGCCTATGGCGATGGCGACGGCGAGATCTTCTCCACCTTTACCGAACTCTCCGTCATCGCCCATGAGATTTCGCATGGGGTTGTGCAGCATTCCGGCGGCCTCATCTATCAGGGGCAATCGGGCGCGCTGAACGAAAGCTATGCGGATGTGTTCGGTGCAATGACCGCGCAGCGCAGCGCGGGCCAAAGTGTGTATGAGGCCGACTGGCTGGTCGGAAAAGGCATTCTTGGGCCTAACATCAACGGCAAGGCGTTGCGGTCGATGAAGGCGCCCGGCACGGCCTATTCCGATGCGCTTCTGGGGCAGGATCCGCAGCCCTATCACATGGATTTCTACGTCGACACGACCTCGGACAATGGCGGTGTGCACATCAACTCTGGCATCCCGAACCACGCCTTTTACCTCTATTGCATGTACCTGGGCGGAAATTCCTGGGAGCGGCCCGGCCAGATCTGGTACAAAGCGCTGCAGAACATCAACAATCCCCATGCCACGTTCGGCGACTGGGCGGCTGAAACGCTGGATGCCGCGATCGAACTGCACGGGATTGGCAGCTATGAGATGCTGATGTTGCGGCGGGCGTGGAACCTTGTCGGGATCGACGTGTAAGTCCTAGAAACGGATATGGGTGCAAATGGAGCCGGTGCTTGTCGGATGTGTTGCAATGATCATTGAAGTCGTTTCGCAAGGCGGGTTCGGCGGGCTGACTGGTGTGCAGGTGACGCGCCGGGCTGTGGTGGAAGATTTGCCGTCCGCCGCGCAGGAGCAATATTGCGCCCGCTTCGATCCGGGCCATCTGTCGGAATTGGCGGCAGTGGTTCGCCCGTTGGGGGCGGCCGACACGATTTCCTATGAGATCACGGTGGTCGATGAAGAAGGCGCGCGGCACCATTTCGTCCTGGATGAAACGTTGCTGCCCGCCGAGCTGCTGGATTTGATCGACGCCCTGCCGCGCGCCCGCTGATCAGGCGGACTTCTCGATAATCACGGAGCCGACGGAATAGCCTGCGCCGAAGGAGCAGATGATGCCGGTGTCGCCCGGGGCGAGGTCGTCGGAATATTGTGCGAAGGCGATGATGGAGCCTGCGGAGGAGGTATTGGCGTAGTCTTGCAGGATGTTTGGCTGCTCGCCCGCTTCCGGCACACGGCCAAGGACCTTTTTGCCGATATAGTCGTTCATCGTTTTGTTGGCCTGATGCAGCCAGAGCCGTTTCAGGTCGCCCGCCGTCACGCCGGTGTCGTCCATATGCTCGGCGATGTGCTTTGAGACCAGCGGCAGCACTTCTTTGAAGACCTTGCGGCCTTCCTGCATGAACAGCATGTCGCGGCGGTCGTCCATGTGACCGTCACGGGTGCGGCGCAGGAAGCCATTGTTGTTGCGGATGTTGTTGGAGAATTGCGTGGCGCAGCGGGTGGATTTGATCGCGAAGTGCGGCCCCTTCGCATCCTCGGCGCGCTCAATCAGGACGGCGGTGGCGACATCGCCGAAAATGAAGTGGCAGTCGCGGTCGCGCCATTCGAGATGGGCAGAGCAAATCTCAGGGTTCACAACCAGCGCCTTGCGGATGGAACCGGACCGGATCATGTCCGCGGCCGCCTGAATGCCGAAGGTGGCCGACGAGCAGGCGACGTTCATGTCAAACCCGAAGCCGCCGGTGCCAAGGGCCTGCTGGATCTCGATGGCAATCGCGGGATAAGCGCGTTCGTGGTTGGAGGCGGCGCAGAGGACGGCATCAACCTCGGACGCGTCCACGCCTGCCATGTCGAGAGCCTTGCGGCAGGCATCAACGCCCATTTCGGCCATGACGGAGATCTCGTCCATCGCGCGGTCTGGCAACCAGGGATGCATGGCGTTGGGGTCGAGGATGCCGTCCTTGTTCAGGACGAAACGGGATTCGATGCCTGAGGCGGCGACAATGAACTCGGACGAGGAATGGGCCATAGGTTCAGCCGCGCCAGCGTCGATCTCAGCCGCGTGCTCCGCGTTCCACTTATCGGCATAGGCGTTGAAGGCCACGACAAGTTCGTCGTTGGAGATGCTGAGCTCGGGCGTGAAAACACCCGATCCGGTAATGGCTGGTTCAAACATGGCGCTCTTCCTTGGCGAGGGCTTTCACTTGCGCGCGAAAGCATTGCGCCGTCAAGGCGGCTGACGCTACGTCGCGGCTTCTGGAGCGTGGCACACGGCCTCGATATTGTTGCCATCGGGGTCGAGGACAAATGCGCCGTAATAATGCTCATGGTAATGGGGGCGCAGACCGGGCGCGCCGTTGTCGGTCCCGCCCGCCGCTAGGGCGGCTGTATTAAACGCATCGACGTCGGCGCGGGTATTTGCGCTGAAGGCGAAATGCACCGGCGGCGTTTGCGCGCCGCCCTCGTTGATCCAGAATTGCGGGCGGTCGCGGCCATAGCCGCCGACCTGTTCGCCGCCGGTATGTTCAGGCGGGACAGTGAAGAGGTACGTGATGCCCAGCGGGGCAAGGGCCCGGTCGTAGAAGGCGCGGGCCTTTGCAAAGTCGGATACGGAGAGGCCGGTATGGTCGATCATGGGCGGGCCTTTGATATGGGTGTCACTTTCGCTGTCCTGCAAGGCGGGTCATTGCATCGAGCATGTGGAGGGGCAGCGTATCAGGTGCGCCGGAATAGCCATTCCCGGCGACGCACCAGCTGCCATCGACACAGCGCAACGTGTTACTGACCTTGTAGCTTTCGACGATGTTGTTGTCCTGATCGACCAGCCACGTGGTGTGGTTTCCGACAATTGTCTCGATGTCTGCAAAGCTGGCATGGGTGCAGTGGCGTGACCGCCGCGCGATGTTGCGCATGGCCATCCGGTTGCGCATGTCGTCGAAGCCTGCGCGCAGTTGTGCGAGATCCTCGACCAGAAACACTTCTTCGTGCGACTGGACGGAATACGGCAGCAGGATTTTCGCCGCGAATGCATCGAAGTTGGAGGCTTCGATGTACGCGTCCAACTGGTCGATAAGGCCTTGATAGATCTTCTGAGCGTCGTCCGATGGGGTCGTCACGGTGGCACTATCGGTGCTGGTCAATCAGGATGACATTGCCGTCCGGGTCGCGTGTGACGAAACTTGCGGGCCCGTCAGCCTCGCCTTGCTCCTGCTCAACCGGATAGCCGGCTTTGGCGACAATCTCCTTGATGGCGCGGACATCATCGAAGGGGTCCACGTTTTGCGCTTTCTGGTCCCAGCCGGGATTGAAGGTGAGCAGATTGCCCTCAAACATGCCGTGAAACAGGCCGATTAGCGTGTCGCCGTTCTTCATGATCAGAAAGCCGTGGTCGGGATCACCGCCCATGGCCGAAAAGCCGAGTGTTTCGTAGAATGCGCGGGAGGCGGCAAGGTCCTTGACCGCTAGTGACATTGAAAAGGCGCCGAGTTTCATCACCGCTACTCCTGAACACATATAATCCGGTTACGATACGCCGATACGTCTGTATCACAAGGGTTTCGGTTGACTTGGCCACAGGAATGGCGAGGTTGCGCTTAAGACCAACAAAGGCACGAGCAAATGGCATCACCAGCCCCGTTTTCGAAGTATGAATTCCTGATCGCTTGGCGGTATCTGCGCGCTCGGAAGACCGAGGGCGGGGTCAGCGTCATGACCTGGATCAGTTTTATCGGCATCGCCCTTGCGGTGATGGCGCTGATTGCGACGCTCGCCGTGCGATCCGGGTTTCGCTACGAATTCGTAGGGATCATCCTGGGCGCAAACCCGCATGTCGCCGTCTATGACATCGTGGAACGGGACGCGGCCGGCAATCTGGACCGCACAATGGAGAATTACACCGAGGTCGCCGAAGCCGTGCGCGCGGTGGACGGGGTGGAACATGCGGCCGCTGTGATCCGGGGGCAGGTACTGTCGGCTTATCAGGGGCGCAATGCCGGTGTGGAGGTGATCGGCATCTCGCCCGAGGATCTGGCCACGATCCCGCTGGTGGCCGACCCGGAATGGAGCCAGGGCGCGCTATCCGAATTTGGAGAGCCTCAGGGCGAGGTGATGGGGCCGGGCATTGCAATCGGGGCCGGTGTAGCCCGCGATCTTGGGGCGAATGTGGGCGATAGCATTCGCCTGATCTCACCCGATGGCGCGCGGACGGCCTTTGGAACCAGCCCGCGCGTGTCGACCTTTCAGATTGCCTACATCTTCCAGGTCGGACGGTTCGATATCGACCGGACACGCGTCTACATCCCGTTTGACGAGGCGCAGGTCTACTTCAACCGGGATGGCGTGGCAGACGAGGTGCAGGTGACAGTCGCCGAACCTGAGCAGATCAACCAATATGTGCTGCCCCTGTTGCAAGCGGGTGGTGATGTGCAGATCTGGACCTGGGAGGATAGTTCCGGCGCGTATCTGAGGGCATTGCAGATGGAGGACAATATCATGTTCATCATTCTGTCGATCCTCGTGCTGATCGCGACAATGAACATCGTCTCGGGCCTTATTATGTTGGTGAAGAACAAGTCGCGCGATATTGGCATTTTGCGCACGATCGGGTTGAGCGAGGGGGCGATCCTGCGGGTTTTCTTCATCTGCGGATCAGCCATTGGAGTGGCGGGCACACTTATGGGGGTGATCCTGGGCTGCGCCTTTGCGATCTGGATCGATCCGATCTTCAGTTTCGTGAACTACCTTGCGGGGGGAGGGGTCTGGGACCCTTCGGTGCGGTTGATCTCCGCCTTGCCCGCACGGTTAGAGATGGGCGATGTCATCACCTCCATGTCGCTGGCCTTGGGGTTGAGTTTCGTGGTGACGATCTTCCCCGCGCGGCGGGCGGCCCGGATGAATCCGGTGGAGGCGCTGCGGTATGAGTGATCTGGCGTCTCGCCCGGAGGCGGGCAATTTGGCCTTGAGGTTGGATGGCATCGAGAAGGCTTATAACCATGGCAAGCCAAACGAGATCGCAGTTTTGCGGGGCGCCTCGGTGGCGATCCCGAAGGGCGAGATTGTTGGGTTGATCGCGCCGTCGGGTGCCGGGAAATCGACGCTTCTTCATATTGCGGGCCTGCTTGATGTGGCCGATAGCGGGACGGTTGAGATTGGCGGGCAGGCCGTGACCGGGGCGTCGGACCGCGCGCGCACAACGGCGCGCCGCGAAGGGGTGGGGTTTGTCTATCAGTTCCACCATCTGCTGCCGGAATTCTCAGCGGCGGAGAATATTGTGCTGCCGCAACTGGCGAACGGCATTGGGCGTGGAACGGCAGAGCAAAGGGCCGCGGATTTGCTGGGCCGTGTGGGCCTTGGCCCACGGGCAGCGCATCGTCCGGCAGAACTGTCAGGTGGGGAGCAACAGCGTGTGGCCTTTTGCAGAGCTTTGGCAAACCAGCCTGCGCTGATGTTGGCGGACGAGCCAACGGGCAACCTGGATCCTGCGACATCCGACACGGTTTTTGATGTTTTGATGGAATTGGTACGCGGCACCGGCCTATCGGCGTTGATCGCGACCCACAACCATGAGCTCGCTGCGCGGATGGACCGAGTAATTCGCCTGGAAGATGGTGTGCTGGTGGCCGCCTGAGCGTCGCGTTGGCGAAAGGAGCGGCTGCGCCGCATTGTTCTTGCCTCGCGTCGGCGCATCCGCGCCTTTGGCTCGAGAGGGGGCGTGCCGCCCCCCGTCGCGTTCCGCGACTCCCCCTGCAGGTATTTATGAACCAGTGGAAGGCAGGGGGCTGTTGCGAGGTGGGGGTGCGATCAGGCCGGGTGAGCGTCGAAATGCGAGAGGATGGCGTCGAGGGTCTGGCCGCGCCGCGCAGGGTTTTCCATCAGCACTTCGTGGCGTCCGCCGTCAACCAGGATGAACGCGCCGCCCGGCCAGGTTTCCATGCGCTGTTGGGCGTTGCTGATGGACACGCGCTTTTCGTCGCTGCCGACGATTGTCACGACAGGGAGATCGAGGGGCGGCATGGCGAGTAGGGCGTCTGCCTCTTCCTCTGCAGCGGCCACCCAACGGAAGGAGGGGCCGCCCAGGGTCAATTCGGGATGCGCCGCCATCTGGCGGTTCATATAGGCGTATTGGTCCGGGTCCGTTGTCAGGATATTGCCGTCGAACGGCTCTGCCTTCCACGGGCCGGTTGTGATGGCAAAACGGTTGTCGCGGCCCAGAAGCGCGCTGCCGCCGATCAGGACGGGCGAGATCATCTTCAAGAGTGGAGACAGTTGGATGCCCCACATCGGGCCGGTGAAGGCGGCTGCGGCGACGGGCAGGCCGTCGTAAAGCGCGCGCAGGCCGATGCAGCCGCCCATGGAATGGCCGACCAGGTACCAGGGTTTGGGCAGATCGAGAGCTTCCATCGCCGCACGAAACGCCGCCACGTCCTGGCGGTATTCATCGAAGCTGACCACATGGCCCACACCCGGTTCATGCTGCGGGCGGTCGGCCAGGCCCTGACCGCGCCAGTCGAAGCTGACCATGCCGTAGCCAGCATCGGCGAGATCCTGAGCAACGCGGCCATATTTCTCAACATATTCGGTGCGGCCGCAGAACATCAGCACGGTGCCTTTGGGCCCGGATGGCCAGACGCCAAACCGGAGCCGTGTGCCATCCTCGGCGCGCACCCACCAAGCCTCTGCCCCTGCGGGTCCTTCTGCGATCTCGGCAAAGAAGGGGGCGGTCTCCAGACCGGTGGGTGCGGTGCCTGTCAACATCAGCTGAGAACACCACCCAGTTTCATGGCAGTGCCCATGTCGCCGTCGAGCGTCAGCTTGCCGGACATGAACGCGGCCGTGGGGTTCAATTCGCCCGACATGATCTCCTGAAAGACATCGGTGTCGGCGGACATGGTGACGTCCGCGGCATCGGCGTCCGTCGCTTCGCGGACTTCCGTACCTTCGACGATAACGGCGCCTTCGCCGTTGATTTCGAACTTTGCAGAGCCGTCAAAGCTTTGCCCGTCCAGTTTCTCGGAGATGGCCGCAACGGCGGCCTCAATAATTGCATTGCCCATGTTTTCAGGTCCCTTGATATCCCTTGGAGGCATCACCCTCGCGCAGACTTGATCTAGTATTCGCTGCGCGGAATGCTACGTTCCGGACCATGACGTTTCCATCACGCATCATCAACTTTGCCGTTACGTCCGTCATCTGCGGGTTTCCCGTAGTTGCGGTGGCGCAATCGACCGTTGACGACTTCCTTGACCGGCTGGCGAATCCTGAGCTGCGGAACTGGGAGGTCGTTGAGCAAGAGGTCTTTCAACGTTGGCAAATTTCGGGCTCTGCCTCGGCGGATTACCTGCTGCGGCGCGGGATCGAGGCGTTGGAAGCGCAGGAGTATGATGAAGCCTATGATCATTTGACTGCTTTGACAGACCATGCGCCGGAATTTGCCGAAGGGTGGAATGCGCGGGCGCGGTTGTTTGTGGAACAGCAGATGTATGGGCCTGCAATTGCGGATTTGCAGCGCGTGCTTGCGTTGGAGCCGCGGCATTTCGGGGCGCTGGTGTCGATGGGATTGATGTTGGAGGATATGGGGGATGTCGACCGTGCGCGCGAGGCCTATGGTCTGGCCCATGATCTGCATCCCAATCAGCCGGACATCTTGCGCCTGCTCGACAACCTTCGCGTACAGGAAGAGGGCGAGGCCCTTTAGCCTGCCCCTTGCCCCCAGGCCTGATTTCGGAACAAAGAGAAGCTGAAAAGGGTGTTGGCGATCCAGTCGCCATCACCGTGTCACGCGCCCGGAGACGGCCTTGTCGATGAAACGCATAGCTGCCGTTCTGGGGCCGACCAATACCGGCAAGACCCACTACGCGATTGAACGGATGCTGGGGCACCGCACAGGTGTGATCGGCCTGCCGCTGCGCCTTTTGGCGCGCGAAGTCTACGACAAGATCGTCGCCATTCGCGGCCCGTCGGTGGTGGCGTTGGTCACGGGCGAGGAGCGGATCGTTCCAGAGCGGACCCAATATTGGGTTTGCACTGTGGAGGCGATGCCTACGGGCAATGGTGCGGATTTCGTAGCGATTGACGAGATCCAGCTTTGTGCCGACCCGGAGCGCGGCCATGTCTTCACCGACCGCCTGTTGCATGCGCGGGGCCTGCACGAGACGCTGTTTCTGGGGGCGGAGACGATGCGACCAGCAATCGCCGCGTTGGTGCAAGGGGCTGAATTCATCCGGCGGGAGCGTTTTTCACAGCTTGTTTATGCAGGTTCGAAAAAGGTCAGCCGGATGCCGCCCCGTTCCGCGATTGTCGGGTTTTCGGTTGAGAACCTGTACGCGATGGCCGAACTGCTGCGCCGTCAGAAGGGCGGGGCGGCGGTGGTCATGGGCGCGCTGAGCCCGCGCACGCGCAACGCGCAGGTGGAGCTTTATCAGAACGGCGATGTGGATGTGCTGGTGGCGACAGACGCCATTGGGATGGGCCTGAACCTCGACATCAAGCATGTTGCGTTTTCGGGGCTGCGCAAATTCGACGGACGCAAGATGCGTGACCTGTGGCCGAATGAATTGGCGCAGATTGCGGGGCGTGCGGGGCGGCATATGAATGACGGCTCGTTCGGAGTGACGGGCGAGGCGCCGCCGCTGGATGAACAGGTGGCGGAGGCCATAATGGAGCATCGCTTTGCCCCCGTGCGTAAGCTGATGTGGCGGAATTCCGCGCTGGAGTTCGGCTCAGCCGAGCGGCTGATCGCGTCGCTGGAAGAGCGCACTGATGACGAATGGCTGGCCCGTGCACGCGAAGCGGATGACTTGCAAGCGCTCAAGGCGTTGGTGGCGCGGCCCGAGATAAACGAACGGCTGAGGGACGCGAGGTCCGTGCGGCTGTTGTGGGATGTGTGCAACATCCCGGATTTTCGCGGCATTTCCCACGGCGAACATGCCGATCTTCTGGGACGAATCTTCGAGTTCCTGCACGAGACGCGGCGGGTGCCGGATGATTGGCTGGCCCGTCAGGTCAAACGCATCGACCGGACCCAGGGGGATATCGACACGCTGAGCAAACGGCTCGCCTATATCCGGACCTGGACTTACGTGGCGCAGCGCAATGGCTGGGTCGATGACGAAAGCCATTGGCGCGGCGCGACCCGTGCCGTAGAAGACCGACTGTCAGACGCGCTTCACACTGCGTTGACACAAAGATTTGTCGATCGGCGGACGAGTATGCTCCTTCGCCGGTTGAAACAGAGGGAGAGCCTTGTGGCCGAAGTGAACGACCAAGGGGAAGTGACGGTGGAGGGCCAGGTGCTTGGCCGCATCGAAGGCTTCCGCTTTCGCATGGATGAAACCGCCAGCCCCGATGAGGCGAAGACGTTGCAACAGGCAGCGATGGCGGCCTTGCGCCCCGAATTCCATCTGCGCGCAGACCGGATGTACAATGCGCCGGACACGGAATTCGATCTGACCGAACAGGGCGGATTGATGTGGGGCGACCAGGCGGTCGGGAAATTGGTACGCGGCGAGGAGCCGATGAAGCCGGTGGCCGAGGCGTTCGTGGATGAGGAAGCCGCCGGTGCGGACGTCGTCCAGAAGGTCCAGCGCCGGTTGCAACACTTCATCGACCGCCGGGTGGCCGCGCAGTTCGAGCCGCTTCTTGCGATGTCGCGCGACGAGGCGATCACGGGACTTGCCAAAGGTGTGGCATTCCAGCTTCTGGAGAATTTCGGGATCGTCCCGAGGGGTGAGATTGCCGACGACATCAAGGCGCTCGACCAAGACGCGCGCGGGTTGCTGCGCAAGCATGGTGTGCGGTTCGGGCAATACACTATTTTTCTGCCCCTGTTGTTGAAACCCGCGCCGACGCGGCTGCGGCTGGTGATGTGGGGCCTGTGGCAAAAGCTCGATGCCTTCCCTGACAGCCCGCCCCCGGGGCTGGTAACGATCCCGACGGTCGAAGGCGCGCCGAACGGGCACGCGACGATGGCGGGCTACCGCGTGGCGGGCGCACGTTCGATCCGCATCGACATGCTAGAGCGCCTGGCCGATCTGCTGCGCGGCGAAGACAGTCGGGGTGGGTTCGAGGCGAACCCGGATATGTTGAGCATTTCCGGCCTGACGCTGGAACAATTCGCCGACCTGATGGGTGGCCTTGGCTACAAGGCAGAACCGGGCGAGCGGGTGAAGGTGAAAGCCGCACCAGAGGCGCCAAAGGCCGAGGACGCACCAGCGGAGGAGGCCTCCGCCGAGGTGCCAGCCGAGGCCGGCGAAAGGCCCGAAGCGCCCGACGAGGCAATCGCCTCCGAGGAGGTGCCGGAAGCGACGGAGGAGGGGACCCCTGCCGAGGCAGCAGACGCGCCGGTAGAGGCAAGCGAAGCGCCGGCCGAGGCCGCAGAGGCGGAGATGGAGGTCTTCTACACTTTCACTTGGGCCCCGCGTGGGCGCGGCGCGCAACGACCGCGCCGCGATGATCGCGCACCACAAGGCAAGCGCGGCAAGCCGCAGGGTGGCAAACCCAAGGGCAAAGGCGGCAAGCGCCCGCCGCGCGACGAGAGGCCCAAGACCTACTCCGCCAAGCCTGAGAAATCTGGCAAGGTTGATCCGGACAATCCGTTTGCCGTTCTGGCCGCGCTCAAGGACAAGTCCTGAACGAGGCGGTCGCAAAGGACCGGCTCGACCGCTGGCTCTGGCAGGCGCGGTTCTTCAAAACGCGCAGCCTGGCCGCCCGCACCGTCTCGGATGGTGCGGTGCGTGTGGACGGCGACAAGGTGTCCAAGGCGTCGACGCAGATCAGCCCCGGCCATGTCCTGACCTTTCCCCAGGGGCGGCAGATTCGCGTCGTGAGGATCTTGGCTTTGGCCAATCGGCGCGGCCCGGCAGCCGAGGCGCAATCGCTCTATGAGGACCTGACCCCGCAGGCCGAACCGGAGCCGCCGCGGGTCGGTCCGCGCCCCACGAAAAAGGATCGGCGCAACCTGGAAGCCTTTCGAGACACGGAGTAAATCCCAGCCGCTTGGCAAAGTGTAAACTTTGACTTACACATTGCTGACATGTGCGTGACGCGGCCATTCCGCTGTCTTGCATCCGCCCGCGCCCTGCCGTAGCAGGCGACCCAAGATCGACCGACCAGGACCGCCTGCCCATGACCTATATCGTCAACGACGCCTGCATCGCCTGCAAGTACACAGATTGCGTTGAAGTCTGCCCTGTGGATTGCTTCTACGAGGGTGAGAATATGCTGGTGATCCATCCCGACGAGTGCATCGATTGTGGCGTGTGCGAACCTGAATGCCCCGCCGACGCGATCCGCCCCGACACGGAGCCGGATATGGAGAAGTGGGTGGAGTTCAACCGCAAGTATTCCGAGCTTTGGCCTGTCATCATCACCAAGAAAGATCCGCTGCCCACGGCAGAGGAGATGGATGGCAAGGAGGGCAAGATGGAGCTCTTCTCGGAGGCGGCAGGCGAGGGCGGCTGACCACCCGATTCGGCGCTGCACTGCCGAAGGGTGAGCAATATTGACCCAAGAATTCCCCCTGATTTTAGGGGGTTCGGGCACGCTGCACAGCGGAAACCTAGGAATCAGGGGTGATTCGTGCTATGTATGTGGGACGTAATGCACTGTCTGTACCACTCAGGGGTCGCTTGATCGGCCCGGAAACTCTGCAGCATTGAACCAACGCAAACGGAAAGCTCGCGCTTGCCGGGTGCGTTTTTGACGCCTGCATCCCGCGCCGCCCAAAAGGGCGCGGCGCCACAAAAAGGAAATGAAACGCATGAGTAAAGCCCGCAAGCCGCAGCTGTTCAGCCCCAATGATTTCGTGGTCTACCCCGCCCATGGCGTCGGAAAGATCGTGTCCATCGAAGAGCAGGAAGTTGCGGGCCTTGAGCTGGAACTGTTCGTGATCTCGTTCGAGAAGGACAAGATGACCCTGCGCGTTCCAACTGCGAAGGCGACCGAAGTGGGCATGCGTCCACTGAGTGATCCGACCGTTGTGTCCAAGGCGATGGATACGCTGAAGGGCAAGGCGCGCGTAAAGCGGGCCATGTGGTCGCGCCGTGCTCAGGAATATGAGCAGAAGATCAACTCGGGCGATCTGATTTCGATCGCTGAGGTTGTGCGCGACCTGCATCGTGCGGACGATCAGCGCGAGCAGAGCTATTCGGAACGTCAGCTTTATGAAGCGGCGCTTGAGCGTCTGACCCGTGAATTGGCGGCTGTCAAAGGCATGGATGAAGCCGGGGCGCAAACCCAGGTTGTCGAGGTTCTGTCGAAGCGGGCGGCGTAACGCCTACGCCCTGTAAACGACGGGCAAAGTCCCGCTTTCACGGTTTTGTTACCGGTTTTCCTGACCTGTCGCGGCCTCGCGGCAGGTTTTTTTCTGTGCTAACAAGGTGCTCAGGGAAACGTGGAACGTATTACCAAAGGGCGCATGGCGCCCATCACTGAAAGGAAGACCCCTTATGAAAAAAGTTATCGCACCCGTGCTGCTGATTGCAGCT
Source organism: uncultured Roseicyclus sp. (assembly GCA_947489665.1). Taxonomy (GTDB): domain Bacteria; phylum Pseudomonadota; class Alphaproteobacteria; order Rhodobacterales; family Rhodobacteraceae; genus Gymnodinialimonas. Next base: position 1,050,187 of record CANLEH010000001.1, read on the forward strand.
GTTGCAGTCAGCGCCTGTCAGCCGCTTTCGCCGCAAGACCGCTCGAACCTCGGCCTGCTTGGCGGTGCTGGTGCCGGCCTTCTTCTGGCTGATGCGTTCAACGCCAACCCGCAGTGGACGATCCTGGCAACCGTTGCCGGTGCAGCCGTGGGCACGCAGGTTGCGCGCAACACGCAGACTGGCCAGTGCGCGATCTCCAACGGCGACGGCACGTACCGCGTCGCGCCTTGCCGGTAATCAGGCCAGGGCTGAGGCCAGTACCAGCAACGCGGCAATTTCGCCGATGACCTGAGCTGCGCCCAACACATCCCCCGTTTGCCCGCCGATCTTTGCGCGGGCAAGCGACCCCACCAAGACTGACGCCACGCCGACGATCACAGCGGCAAGCAGGCCGGGCCACAGGCCCGCATAGATCATCCCACCGACGATAGCGATTGCGACAGCCAGCCCGGCAGAGACCAGGGGCGGGTGCCCTACATGTTTCGCCAAGCCGTCCGCCCGCGCGAACGGCATCAGCGCCATCAACACTGCCATCGGTGCCCGGCTGAGCATGGCGGCTGCAATCAAGGCCAATGGGGCAATGGGCAGAAGGCTGGCCAATAAGCCCCAGCGCAGCCCAATCGCGAAGATCATCGCGAGCACGCCATACGAACCGACGCGGCTGTCTTTCAGGATCTCCAGGCGCCGGGCGTGATCATATCCGCCCCAAAAGCCATCGGCGCAATCGGCCAGACCGTCTTCGTGCAAGCCACCGGTCAGAACAACACCCAAGGCAAGCGCCAATCCGGCCGCGGCCCAAACCGGCACGCCAAGGGCCATCAGCCCGCATCCAAGCGCCACTTGCAGCGCAGAAATAGCGGCGCCGACCAAGGGCCAGGCCCAGGCTGAGGCGGCGGCGCGTTCCGCATCGCCGCCCGACAGAGGCAGGCGCGACAAAAGGTGGAAGGCGCGGATGACATCGCGGGGTTGCGGAAAGAAGGTGTCGGTATCAGACATCGGTTTGACCTTTTTGCCGCCCTGGGGCGGTGTGTCCTTCGGCTAAACACGATTTCGAACCCGCAACGCAAGGGAAGCCCACAAATGACCGCACCGCAAAGCCTTTCCGACATCCGTTCCCTCCTCGCAAACGCGGCTTCCCCGGACACGGCGGCACGTGAAGCCGCCGAGGCCCGGAACTCTGTCCTGACCAAGCCGCCCGGCGCGCTAGGCCGTCTGGAAGAGATCGCGATCTGGTATGCGGCTTGGCGCGGAGATGCGCGGCCCCGGATCGAGGCGCCTCAAGTGCTGGTCTTCGCAGGCAATCACGGCGTTGCAGCGCGCGGTGTCTCGGCTTTCCCACCGGAAGTGACCGTGCAGATGGTTGCGAATTTTGAGGCCGGTGGGGCCGCGATCAATCAGCTTTCTGATCTGGCGGGTGCGAAGATGTCGGTTCATGCCATTGAACTGGATCGCCCGACTGCGGACTTCACCCAAGGGCCGGCGATGGATGAAGCGGAGGTCATGGCCGCGTTCAACACTGGCTGGAACGCTGTCGAGCCTGGCACGGATCTGTTGGTTGTTGGCGAAATGGGGATTGGCAATACAACCTCTGCCGCGGCAATCGCCCATGCGCTTTATGGCGGTGAGCCAGCCGATTGGACGGGCCGGGGCACCGGCGTGGATGAGGCGGGCGTGGCCCTGAAGGCCGATGTCGTAGCCAAGGGTTTGGCGGCAAACCCGATTGCAGCGGATGATCCGCTGGAGGCGCTGCGGTGCCTTGGCGGGCGGGAGGTTGCGGGTATGGCTGGCGCAATGGCGCGCGCGCGGATCGAGGGGATTCCGGTGATCCTTGATGGGTTTATCTGCACGGCCGCTGCAGCGGTTCTGGATCGCACGGCAAAGGGTGCGCTGGACCATGCGATTGCAGGCCATGCCTCAGCCGAGCAGGCCCATATCCGCATGTTGGAGCATCTCGGCAAATCACCGCTTCTGTCCTTGGATTTGCGCCTCGGTGAAGGCTCTGGTGCGGCGTTGGCCATTCAAGTACTTAAAGGGGCCTTGGCCTGCCATTCGGGAATGGCGAGCTTTGCGGAGGCGGGGGTTTCCGACGGTTAGCGCCGTTTCGTCCCGCCCGGCCTGCGCGCCATATCCACACCCGATAGGGCGCTGACGTCACCGGAGGCGCGTGCGTTTGGATTGGCGCTGTCATCGCCCATTTCGCTGAAGACCTGGGCCATTGCGCTTTCGAGATTGTCCGTCAATTCACGGGCGCGCTGCATATAGGCTTCATTTTCGGTCACAGGCACGCCGGGTTTCCAGACCTCGGCCAATTCGCGAAGGTTGTGCCGGTCGTGGCGGTAGAAGGCGATTTCGGTCTCGTGCGCTTCATAGTCGCTAAGGCCCATATCTTCGAGAACATAGCGTCCGGCGCGCAAGGCGCTGTCGAAGATTTCGCGGACAATATGGTCTGCCCCTGCCTCATAGAGTTCATAGACATGAAGCTGGTCATGGGCGCGGGCGACCACGGAGATGTCTGGATTGTGGCGCTTTGCATAGCGCACGAGACTGACGGCGGAGGCCTTGCCGTCCACCGCCACAACCAGAACCTTCGCTGTGTTGATACCGGCAGCCTTGAGCAATTCGGGCCGGGTCGGATCGCCGAAAAAGCTCTTCAACCCGAAACGCCGCATCAATCGGATGGTCTCTAAGTTCGAATCGAGCACCACGGCCTTGAACCCGGCTGCGCGAACCATTCGGTTGACGACCTGACCAAACCGCCCGATGCCTGCGATGATTACCGGGGCCTCATCATCAATCTCGTCATGGCCGGGCGCGTCTTCGCCCCCGTCACCGAGGCGGGCGCTGATCTTCTCGTACAAGATGAAGCTGAGCGGCGTGAACAGCATCGACAGTGCCACGATCAGCAAGAGGATTTCCGCGATCCGGTCGGGGAAGACGGCTTGTTGGACGCCGAAGGCTACAAGCACAAAGCCAAACTCCCCCGCTTGCGCGAGGCTGAGCGTGAACAGCCAGCGATCCCGGCCGTGCAGGCGGCTGACACGCGCAATGGCGTAGAGGATCAAGCCTTTCAGGGCCATGACCGCGAGGGTGAGGCCGAGGATCAGGAATGGCATGCTGAAGAACGTGCCAAAGTTGATGCCCGCGCCGACGGTGATGAAGAAAAGGCCAAGCAGAAGGCCCTTGAAGGGCTCAATGTCGGCCTCAAGCTCGTGCTTGAACTCTGAATTCGCGAGGACGACACCAGCAAGAAACGCGCCGAGCGCCGGGGACAGGCCGACCAGCAGCATGAGAACGGCAATGCCCACAACGATGACCAAAGCGGCAACCGTGAAAAGCTCCCGCAGGCGGGTGGCATGGATGATCCGGAAGATGACCGGGGACAGATAACGCCCCGCGAGGATCACGCCCACAACGGCACCGAGTGTCACCAAGGTTACGCCCCATGCTGGCAGCCCGTCGACCAGCGACATGGAGTGATGATCGTCTTCCGACAAGCGCGTGATTGAGCCATCTTCGTTGAAGCGAACGGCGGATGCGGTTGCCAGAAGCGGCAGGAATGCCAAGGCCGGGATCACTGCGATATCTTGGGTCAGCAAGACCGAGAAGGCGCCGCGCCCACCCGGCGTGCGCATGAGGTCCTTTTCCGTCAGCGTGGTCAGCACGATGGCGGTTGAACTGAGCGCGAGGGTTATCCCGATTGCAAAGGCGAGCGGGGTGGCGAGGTTCAGCATCGCCGCACCACCGGCAAGGACGAGAATGGAAAGGGCAATCTGGCTGCCGCCGAGGCCGAGAAGCCGCTTTCGCATCTCCCACAGGGCGCGCGGGTCAAGCTCCAGCCCGATCAGGAACAGCATCAGGACTACGCCGAATTCCGCATAGTGCTGCAGATGCTCGGTCTCGTGCCCGCCCACTAGCCCGAGCACAGGGCCGATTGCGATTCCGGCCAGTAGGTATCCCAGGACGGAGCCAAGCCCAAATCGCACGGAAATCGGCACAGCGACCAACATGGCTCCGAGGTAGATTGTCGCTTGAAGGAGGGTTTCTTCCATTGTGCCGCCCGTTTGAAACCGTTGCGCAGGAGTCTAGCGGGTCAAACGGCCAGCGGCGAGAAGCGATTGTACCGCTGCGCATGGGCGAACAACGAAAGCGGCTCAGGGTTTCGGCAAGTTTCGGCTTTAATCCCTTGAACGCGGATGAGGATTGGGGGGAAAAGAGGGCGCGCGACGATGGGGGAAGCGATGAAACGCTCTGAGATCAACGACATCATGGCCAAGGCCGATGACTTCATGCGGTCCTTTGGATTTGTCATGCCGCCATTTGCGTATTGGAGCCCCGGCGAATTTGTAGACCGGAAGGACACAGCGCGCGCCGTGATTGATGGGCGCATGGGCTGGGACATCACGGATTACGGGCAAGGCAAGTTTGACGGACTGGGTCTGTTCCTGTTCACCCTGCGGAACGGGCGTTTGAGCGATCTGCAGAAGGGCGGCGGTATGTGCTATGCCGAGAAGCTTTTGATCTCCAAAACCGATCAGATCAGCCCGATGCATCGGCACTACCTGAAGGCCGAGGACATCATCAATCGGGGCGGGGCAACGCTGGCTATTGAGCTGTTTGGCTCAGCCGAGGATGGATCATGCGATCCGAATGCTGGCGGCACGGTCATGTGCGACGGGATCGTGCGGGATTTTGCGCCGGGTGAGGTCCTTCGCTTTGCGCCAGGCGAGAGCGTCACTTTGATGCCGGGCGATTGGCATGCCTTTTGGGGCGAAGGTGGTGACGTGCTGATCGGCGAGGTTTCGACCGTCAATGACGATGAGACCGATAACTGGTTCCGGGAGCCGCTGGGGCGCTTTGCCGAGATCGATGAAGATGTGGACCCGACGCATTTGCTGGTGTCGGACTATGGGAAGTGGCTCGGCTAAAGCGCGCGCCAGCCGATGTCTTTGCGGCAGAACCCCTCAGGCCAGTCGATTTGCGCGGCCATGGCATAGGCTTGGTCGCGGGCTTCCAGGAGAGTCGCGCCGCGCGCGGTGACGTTCAGAACGCGCCCTCCATTTGCGGTGATCTCGCCATGTTCGGCCTTGGTCCCGGCATGAAAGACCATCTGCGATGATGTCTCGGGCAAAGCCTCCAACCCGCGGATCACGCTGCCTTTTTCGTAATCTCCGGGATATCCATCGGCGGCCATGACCACAGTCATCGCGTGGTCGTCGGCCCAATTGACCTGAGCCTGTGCAAGACGACCTTCGGCACAGGCAAGCATCAGATCCAGAGCCTGGCCACCAAGGCGCATCATCAACACCTGGCATTCCGGGTCGCCGAAGCGGACATTGTATTCCACCAGGCGTGGCTGGCCGTCCTTGATCATCAGCCCTGCATAAAGGACCCCTGCATAGGGGGTGCCGCGCTTGGCCATCTCAGCCACGGTTGGGCGGATGATCTCGGACAATGCCTTTTCCTGCAGTGTGTCTGTCAGAACCGGCGCGGGCGAGTATGCACCCATACCGCCGGTATTGGGGCCCTCGTCGCCGTCAAAGGCGCGTTTGTGATCCTGTGCGGTACCAATGGGCAGGACGTTTTCGCCATCGGACAGGACAAAGAACGAGGCTTCTTCGCCTTCCATGAATTCCTCAATCACGACCTCTGCGCCAGCTGCGCCGAAACTGCCGCCAAACATGTCGTCGATTGCGGCAATCGCCGATGCCTCGTCCATGGCGACAACAACGCCTTTGCCGGCGGCAAGTCCGTCTGCCTTCACGACAATCGGCGCTCCTTGCTGGCGAACGTAGTCTTTGGCAGGCCCTGCATCGGTGAAGCGGGCCCACGCGGCGGTTGGGGCGCCGGACGCATCGCAAATCTGCTTGGTGAAGGTCTTTGACGCCTCAAGTTCCGCCGCTGCTTTGCTAGGTCCGAATGTCAGGAAACCGGCATCTGTCAACATATCCACAACACCCGCCGCCAAGGGCGCTTCGGGGCCGACAATGATGAAATCAATAGATTCCTCGGCACAGAATTCGCAGACGGCGGCTGGGTTGTTCACATCAATGCTTGCACAATCGGCAATACGTGCAATTCCCGCATTCCCTGACGCTACGATCAGACGGTCGCATTTGGGATTTTGCAGCACTGCCCAGGCCAAGGCATGTTCGCGGCCACCGGAGCCGAGGATCAGGATATTCATGGGGTCATGGCCTCTTTTGGCTCGGGTTCGGGGATGTGTGTTGCATGTGGCGTGGGTTTAGGCGGGCGGGGCCGGACGCGCAAGGAAGCGTGCCAAAAACAGGCCACGCAACCCGTTGGTTTGGGTGTCATAAATCCGTCATAAAGCCCTTTTATTTGGAGGGCATGAAAAACGAAATCATAGGAGGCTCCGATGACCTCTCGTAACGATCAGCTATGGGAGCTGATTTCAAACCACCCCATGCCCGCGGATGCAACGGGGCGATCCTTCACCGAGCAATTGATGAGCGAGCACCGGATCAAGCGTGAAACGGCGCTGACCGCGATCGAAGAATACCGAAAATTCCTGTACCTTTGTGCGACGCGTGACGCGCGCAATGTGCCGTCAAAGGCCGTTGATCTGGTCTGGCACCAACACATGCAGCACAGCCGCGACTACTGGGACGGGCTGTGTGCCAAGATCGGAAGGCCGCTGCACCATTCCCCCGGCGGGGAGGGCGCGGCGCATCTTGAGGACTACAAAGCAACCGTGGCGGCCTATCGCCAGAAGTTCGGCACCCCACCGCGCGGCATCTGGCGACACCAAACACGCGCGGGCAGCATTGGTGCGCTGATTTTCACCAGTTTGTTCGTCGTAGTTGGATTGAGCATGCTTGCGGGCGGTGACGTGCCACAGCTTTTCGCACTGGCCTTTACAGCGATCCCTCTTCTGGCCATCGGTCATCTCCTCTACGGAATGACCCCTGGCGGGGAATACACGCTGACCTTCGAAATAGGGGATCCGTTCGCAGACAACGATGTGGGCGATTGCGGGTCTGGCGACGGCGGAGGATGTGGCGACTAACGTGGCATCATTCGTGATGGACGCAGGCGTCGCCATCTCGCTATCATCCCAGGAAGAAAAACGAGCAGAAAAGGGGGCGCAGGATATGCGAAACCCGCAGCTTTGGGCGCGCTTGGTCGCCTTTGAATTCGACAAAGGGCAGGGAAGTGCACCTTATTCGGTCAAGCTGGCGCGGGCCGAGGGGTGGAGTGCTGCATTTGCGGCCCGCGTAATCGAAGAATACCGGCGATTTTTGTACCTGACCCAGGTCAGCGATCGACAGGTGACCCCCAGCCAGATTGTCGACGCGGCCTGGCACATGCACCTGACCTTTACGCGCGATTATTGGGAGGATTTGTGCCCAAAAGTCATAGGCCGCCCAGTCCATCACCAGCCCTGCGCGGGCGAAGAAGAAATGCCGCGATACCGCGATCAATTTGCGGCCACAAAAGCGCTTTACGAGGCGGAGTTCGGCGCAGAGCCACCGGCGGATATCTGGGGCCGCAACCATGTGCGTACGGCACGCGGTTTTGCGATTGAAGAGGCCGGGTCCATCACCAATTCGCCCGTATTCATCGCTTTTTGGCCGTTCGCGATTTCGTTGGTACTTACGATCGTGGATTACAGCCATATGGTCGCCCTGATCGCGCTTGTCTCGGGTGTCATCTTTTTCATGGTGCTTTTCAATCCGCGGCGTCGGCGCAAACGCAAACGGCGCGGTGAGATGGATGATGAGTTCTGGATCGACGAAGGGGACGATGACACCAGTTCGGGACGTGGCCGAGGTGGCGATGGCGCAAGCGGCGGAGGCAGCCGGAGCACCAGCAGCAAGCAAAGCCGTGACGATGACAGCAAGTCCAGCAATACAGGGTTTTGGGCCATGTTTAGCGGCGATAATGATGGTGATAGCGGAAGCGATGGCGGCGGCTGTGGTGGGTGCGGGGGCGACTGAATGAATGATTTGATCGACGATGAGGGGGCCGGGTCGGCCGGCAATGCCCCGGAATTCACCGTCAGCGAGATTTCGGGTGCCGTGAAACGCACGGTAGAGGGCGCGTTTGCCCACGTGCGTGTGCGCGGTGAGGTCGGGCGTTTGTCGCGGCCCCGGTCAGGTCACATCTATCTGGATTTGAAAGATGACCGCTCTGTCCTGGCGAGTGTCGTCTGGAAGGGCGTCTCGGCGCGGCTGGCCCATCAGCCGGAAGAGGGGATGGAGGTCATCGCCTCGGGCCGGTTAACAACGTTCCCCGGCCAATCGAAATACCAGCTGGTGATCGACGATATCCGCCCGGCTGGTGCTGGCGCGTTGATGGCCATGCTGGAGAAGCGCAAGAAGGCGCTGGCGGCAGAGGGTCTGTTTGATGAGGCGCGGAAGAAACCGTTGCCATTTCTTCCCGAAGTGATCGGCGTCGTGACGTCCCCATCGGGGGCTGTGATCCGCGATATCCTGCACAGGTTGCGGGACAGGTTTCCGCGCAAGGTGCTGATCTGGCCGGTAGCTGTGCAGGGCGAGCGTTGCGCGCCTGAGGTCGCCAACGCCATCCGAGGCTTCAACGCAATGACACCGGGCGGTCCATTGCCCCGGCCGGACCTTCTGATCGTGGCACGCGGCGGTGGCTCGCTTGAGGATTTGTGGGGCTTCAACGAAGAGGCGGTGGTGCGCGCCGCGGCAGACTCGGGGATACCACTGATCTCTGCAGTCGGGCACGAAACCGACACAACGTTGATCGACCATGCCTCGGATTACCGCGCGCCGACCCCAACGGGTGCGGCTGAAAAGGCGGTTCCCGTGCGCCTTGATATGCTGAACTGGCTACGCCAGCAGGACGGCATTCTGACCCGCGCGATCACCAGCGGACTTGCGGCCCGCACACAGAGGGTGAGGGATGTTGGACGCGCCCTGCCACGCCCGGAAGCGTTGCTGGAAGCGCCAAGGCAGCGGCTTGACCTGGCCGCGCTCCGCCTGGCCCCCGCGCTCAAGGGGCGCACGCAGGAAGCGCGCGCGCGGCTTGACCGATTGGCTGCCCGCCTTGACCCCGCGCTGGAGCGTGCTGTGGCGTCCAAACGGCTGGATTTGGGGCGAAGTGCCGGGCGTCTGAGCCCCGCACGGCTTGGCGCGCTGGTGCGCGAAGGGCGCCGCACGCTGGACCGCTGGCAGCTTGACCCGCAAAGACTGGCGGCGAGGACATCGCAAATGGAGGAAGGGCTGCGCACGAACGCAACCCGGTTTGCACAAGTGGCGGAGACGTCGGTTGCACGGCGCCGGGATCAGCTGGCCGGCCTCGATCGCTTGCGCCAGACGCTTGGCTACACCCAGACCCTTGCGCGAGGATACGCCGTGATCCGCTCGGGCGAGGCGGTGTTAACCCAGAAGGCGGAGGCTGAGGCGCACCCGGCACTGGAAATCGAGTTCTCGGATGGTCGCATGGGCGTCACGCCGACTGGCGCGGCCCTCAAGGCCGCTACGAAGCGCCCGACCAAGAAGGTGGAGCCCGGCGGCGGGCAGGGCAGCCTGTTCTAGGCTGCCCATTGACGCGCGTTCACCGGCCCCTGATCCGTGGGTCCAGGGCGTCACGCAGGCCGTCCCCGATATAATTCACCGACAGCACGGTCAGCGAGATGAAGACGCCGGGCCAGATCACCCTTTCCGGATAGGAGCTGAGCCAATCGGTGCCGTCAAACAGGATCCGGCCCCAGGTCGGGAAGTCGGACGGGAAGCCGAGGCCAAGGAAAGATAGCGCGGATTCGGTGATGATGGCGTTGGCAATGCCAAGCGTGGCCGAGACCATGATGGCCGACATCACGTTGGGCAGGATGTGCCGACCAATCATGTTCGATGAATTGGTCCCGATGGAACGCGCGGCGAGAACGAATTCGCGCTCTTTCAAGGCGAGCACATCGCCGCGCACCACGCGGGCCGTCTGCATCCAAGACGTCAGGCCAATGACCACAACGATCAGGACAAATATCCCGCCCTCCGGGCCGAAGGCATTTCGCAGCTGATCGCGGAACAGCATGATGATGACCAGCAACAGCGGCAGCAAAGGGATGGCCAGGAACAGGTCGGTCAGGCGCATCAGGATCCCGTCGAGGGACCGGAAATACCCCGCCAGCACTCCGATCATTGTGCCGAAGAACAGCGCCAGCAACATGGCCGTCAGGCCCACGGCGATGGAGGTTTGGCCCCCGGTCATCAGGCGCGCAAGCATGTCGCGGCCCAACTGGTCAGTGCCAAGCGGATGCCCCCAGGAGACCTTCAGGAACAGGCCCGGATTGGCACGGCTAAACTCTTGTGGGTCCGTGAAACAGGCGCTGACATTGGCAAACCAGGTACCTTCGGCACCGCCCGCACGGAAACACGCGAGGATGTGGTTAGAGTTGCGTGCGCGGATGTCGGCGAATTGTGGGTCAACCGTCCAGATCAGCGGGCCAATCAGGATAAAGGCCAAGGCAAAGATGAAGAAGCCAAGGCCGAACAGCGCGCCTTTGTGGGTCTTGAACTGATCCCAGACATCGAACCACTGGTTGCGCGGGGGACGCTCCTGGATGGTGCGGCTGACACCGGCATCTGCTTGGGGAGGGACAGCTTCAGTCATAGCGAATCCTCGGGTCCAGCACGCCGTAGAGTATGTCGGCGATCAAATTGAACAGAACGATCAGCACGGCGAAAATGAAGCTGACGGTTTGAACGACGGGCACGTCGCCTGCTTGGATGGCGACGATCAGAAGTTGGCCAATCCCGTTTACCTTGAAGACCTGCTCGGTGATGATCGCGCCGCCGAATACCGCCGGTACGTTGAGCGCGATGACGGTCACGACCGGGATCATCGAGTTGCGCAGGACGTGGACCAGAACAACCGTCCGCTCGCCCAACCCTTTGGCGCGCGCTGTGCGCACGTAATCCTGGTTCAGGTTGTCGAGCATCGAAGCGCGCATATAGCGGCTGATCTGGGCCGCGTTGAACAGGCCAAGCACCATCACCGGCATGATCATCTGCCGGAATTGTAGCACGAAGGTATCCCAATCCACGACCTCCAGCGTGGTGTCATAGACCGAAGGCAGCCAAAAAATACTGTCCTGATCGATCCAGACCGAGAAGATCACGATGAACAGAACGCCCGTGAAAAAAGTCGGTACCGAGAAGCCGAGCATCGAGATGAAGGTGCCAAGCTGGTCGAAGATCGAATATTGCTTGTAGGCCGAGATGATGCCGAGAGGCAGAGCAATGACCACGCCGACGATGTAAGACGTGCCCACAACCCAAAGGGTTTGTGGCATCCGCTCTCCCACCCACTCAAACACCGGCGCGCGGGTCTGGTAAGAGATAATGCGCGGCCCATCGGGCGCCCATGTAGTGCCGAACCAGCCGTCGATGGCGTGCAATGGCTCGTCCCAGACCATCAGTTTCAGCCATTTCAGATACTGGATCAGAAGCGGGTCGTTCACGCCCAGGCTTTCGCGGATCTGTTCGCGCACCTCTGGCGGAATGGTCAGGGGCAGGCCCGCGGTGGGGTCCGAGGGGCTGAGCTTGACAATGATGAAGATGATGAAGCTGATGAACAGCAGTGTCGGAACCGCGAGGATCAGGCGGCGGATGGTGTAGGTTAGCATGGGGCGGTCCTACTTATGAGTGTTGTGGGTTCGCAGGAAATCATAGCTCTACACACCTGCCGATGATTTCGCGGCTCGTGGCGACATCTTCGCCGGGCCAGTAAACGCTGACACCGACGCCGCGCTCGGACGGGTTGCTCAAGACCAGCACCAGGGTCGGGCGCGCATTGCCCGCACCCTCGACGTAACGGCGTTCAGAATACGGAGCGTCGTCAAGCAAGCCTTCGCTTGGGCCGGTATAGGGGACCGTGACGCTTCCATCCTCTTGCAGGACGATCTGCGCGACCCGTTGGTCCGGCCGCTCAACGATGAGGAAAGATGCATTGTCTGGTGTGCAGGATAGTCCTTCGCAGGTTTCGATGGTCGTGCAGCGCCAGGACGTGTCGGCACCTGCGGCATGCGCGGTCAGTGCGATCGACGCAGCAAGCATGAGAGACCGATACATCATGCGGCCTCTCTCGCGGAGCAGGCGGCAATATGGCTTGTTCCATCACCGGCGTGAAAGGTCATCTCTATCCCAGACTGATCAAAGGCAAGGATCATGCCAGCCTCGTCGGAATTGAAGTAGGTCAGCGCGCCGGAGCTTTCGTCGGCGGCCAAGCTGTTGTCGGCAAGGTCAAGGCGTGTCGCCTCTCCTGCCGTTGCGACGGTCGCTGATTGCGCGGTCCAGTCGAACGTGATGGCGAAAACCATGAAGGACTGGGTGCAGCCATCAGCGGTGCAGTAGTCAGAGCCCACACAATCCATCGCGCCAAATGCGCTCGCCGATTGCGCGAGGGCTGTCAGCCCGAGGGCCATGGGAAGGATGCGTGAGGTCATGGGGTCTGGTGCATTGTGTGGCCCGCGCGAGGAACCCCGCGCGGGCCTTGATCACATCACTCGGGGATGCGGTGCCATTCGGCGATGTTCCACAGCTCCGAATCCCAGTCGGACATGCGAATGCCGCCGAGGGAGTTGGCGTGTGCAGACACGCCGCCACGGTGGATCAGCGGAATGATCGAGCCGGACTGAACGAGCATGTCGTTCATGGCCATGGCCAGTTCACCGCGCGTCGCGAGGTCAGCGGTGCCCGCCATCTCGTCGATCAGGGCATCATAAGCCGGGTCGCAGAAGCGCTGGATGTTGGAGCCCTGCCACTGGGTTGCAGGCGACGGAATTTCGTCGCAGGCCCAGTTGGCCATATAGGCCTGCGGGTCCACACCGGCGAAGTTGTTGGTGTACATCTCAACGTCTGCATAGAACTTCTGGAAGGTGTCGGGCGAAGCCGGGTCACCGCCGAAGAAGACCGATGCGTCGATGTTGCGAAGCTCGGCGTCGATGCCGATCTCGGCCCACCACTGCTTGACCAGCGCCTGCGTGTCCTGACGGACGGCGTTGGTCGAGGTCTGGTAGAGAACGCGCAGCGGCGTGCCTTCGTATTCACGAATGCCGTCGCCGTCGCTGTCCACGATGCCCGCTTCGTCGAGCAGCGCAATCGCGCCTGCAATGTCCTGCACAAGGCAGCCATCATTGGCGGATGAGGCATAAAGCTCGGGCGCCGGAAGGACGTTACAGGTGGGCTGACCGCCTGCGCCGTAGCCAACTTCAACCAACAAAGCACGGTCGATGGCCATCGACATGGCCTGCGTGATGACCGGGTTGGTCAGGAACGGGTGCGGCCCTGCTTCTGCCGTGGAGCGGATATCGCCCAACGCCGGATCAGGGTTGAGCTGGTTCATGTGCAAACGCTCGACCGAGGTGCCGAACGCGGTCACAACCGTGCCGTTCCCCTGCGCTTCCATCTGCGCCAGGATCGTCGGGTCGATCTGCAGGTTCCAGGCGTAGTCGAACTCGCCCGTTTCCAGAACCGAACGTGCGGCTGCCGTTGCATCGCCGCCGCCTTTGAAGGTCACGGTCGCGAAGTGCGGCTGATCCGGCACACGGTAGTTATCGTTCGCTGCGAACTCGATCACGTCGTTGGGGCGGAAATCCGTCACCACGAACGGGCCGGTACCAATCGGGCCAAAGTTGGCCTCGGTGCATTCCGGTGCGCGTGCGCCAAGGCAATCAGCGAACTGAGCGGCCTGAATGATCGGGCTCTCGGAGCCGACGAGTGCCGTGTAGGGGAACGGAGTCGGGTTGACGAAGTTGATCTCGATCGTCAGATCATCCACCGCGACAATGCTTTCCACACCGTCGAAGTAGCTGGCCTGTGCACAACCGCCTTCGGGGTGGGTGCAATATTCCCAGGTGAACACAGCATCTGCCGCGGTCATGGGCGTGCCGTCGGACCACAGAATGCCTTCCTGGAGCGTCCAGGTGATCTGGGTCAGGTCTTCGCTGACGCCACCGTTCTCGACCGTCGGAATATCCGCGGCGAGCCATGGCACCATGGTGCCGGTGTCATCGAAGCGGGCGAGCGATTCCAGCACCAGCGAGGCCGACTCGACCTCTTTCGTGCCGCCCGACAGATACGGGTTCAGCGTCGAAGGCGCCTGCCAATAGATGATGTTGAGGTGGCCGGACCCGCCGCGGGCAAGGTGCCCGTCGGCCCAGGCGGCCATCGGAGCCATGGCCAGTGCGGCCGCTCCGAGCATAAGAATTTTGCGTGTCATTGGTGTCATTCTCTCCTTGTTGGACGCTCTTGCCTCTAATGGGCATATCGCCTTACCGGCGCATACTCGTCTTTGTTGGTGGCTGATGCGACGTGCCGCAAGGGACACGCGGCACGGGCTGCCAATTCCTGCATCGTTCGCCTAACGCCGCGAAAAAGCAAGCCTTCTGCCGTGGCGTCATGCTCAATCAATGGGCAATCGTAGAATTTGACAGCATTCCGGTGCGGTCCTACCGTCACCACATCATCCCTTCAGGAGAAAGCCGCCCCATGCTGGATCAGCCCATTGCCCAAGTGCGCAACCTGCGGGTGGAGTTCGAAACCAAAAACGGAACAGTGGTGGGTGTTGAGGATGTCTCGTTCGACGTCCAGCCCGGCGAAACGGTCTGCATTGTTGGCGAATCTGGGTCCGGTAAATCCGTCTCGTCGCTGTCGTTGATGCGGCTTGTTGAATTTGGTGGCGGTGAGATTGCGGGCGGAGAGTTGCTGTTCGACCGGGGCGGAAAAGATCCCGTGGACCTTGCTAAGCAAGGCACCAATGCGATGCGTGCGATCCGGGGCAATGACATTGGAATGATCTTTCAGGAGCCTATGACGGCCCTGAACCCGGTCTTCACGATTGAGCGGCAGTTGACGGAAGGCTTGCGCAAACATCTGGGCATGAACGGTGAAAAGGCGCGCGCCCGTGCCTTGGAGCTTATGAATCTTGTGCGCATCCCCGAGCCTGAGCGCCGATTGCAGCAATATCCCCATGAGCTGTCCGGCGGTATGCGCCAGCGTATCGTGATTGCCATGGCCTTGGCTTGCGAGCCGCGCATCCTAATCGCGGATGAGCCGACAACGGCACTGGATGTGACGATCCAGGCCGAGATCCTGGCTTTGATCAACCGATTGAAGAATGAGACGGGCACAAGCGTTCTGTTCATCACCCACGATATGGCGGTGGTCGCGCAAATGGCTGATCGCGTGATCGTCATGTATCGCGGGCGCAAGGTCGAAGAGGGACCGGTGGAGAAGATCTTCAACGATCCTCAACACGAATATACAAAAGCGCTTCTGGCGGCGGTCCCGAAACTGGGCGAAATGCGCGGCAGGGCCTTGCCTGAGCCGATGAAGCTGTTGGGGCGGGAGGGGCAGGCGACAAGGCCCATCGAGGGCACTGAAAAGCTGCTTCTCAAGGTCGACAATCTCGTGACCCGCTTTCCCGTGCGCGGCGGCTTGCTGCGGCGCACTGTGGCGCAGGTCCACGCGGTTGAGGACGTGTCGCTGCGCCTGAACGCGGGACGAACGCTGTCGCTCGTGGGCGAATCCGGTTGCGGGAAGTCCACCTGCGGGCGGTCCATCCTGCGGTTGGTCGAACCAGAGTCCGGCACAATTGAGTTGGACGGCGCCGACGTGCGCGCGATGACGCCAAGCCAATTGCGCCGCGCGCGGCAGGACATGCAGATGATCTTTCAGGATCCGTTTGCGTCCCTGAACCCGCAAATGCGGCTGGGTATTCAGGTGGCCGAGCCACTGGTCAACTACGGTCAATTCAGCGCGCAGGAGCGCACAGACAAAGTGGCCGCACTTTTCGACCGGGTCCAACTGCCGCGCGACTACATGCAACGGTACCCACACGAGTTGTCGGGTGGTCAGCGCCAGCGCGTCGCCATCGCGCGCGCGCTCGCGCTGCAACCAAAGCTGATCATCGCGGATGAGGCCGTCTCGGCCCTGGATGTCTCGGTACAGGCCGAAGTCCTTAACCTGATGATGGAGCTGCAGCAGGAAATGGGTCTGAGCTACCTGTTCATCTCCCACGATATGGCCGTGGTGGAACGGGTCAGCCATGATGTTGGTGTCATGTATCTGGGCCGAATTGTGGAGCTCGGGCCGCGTCAAGCGATTTTCGAGAACCCGCAGCACCCCTACACGCAGGCGCTGCTGAGCGCTGTGCCTGTTGCGGACCCGGCGCAACGAAAGACGGACAAGGATTTGAATTTCAAGCCGATCCCGTCGCCAGTGCATCCGCTCGACTACGTGCCAGCCCCTTCCGAATATCGTGAGGTTGGGCCGGGCCATAAGATTTTGACCACCGATAGCGGGTACTGATCCCATGGTTGAAGCACTCTCGCCGCGCGCGTTGATGGAAAAGCTCGTCAGTTTTCCGACGGTTAGCCGGGACAGCAATCTCCCGCTCGTGGATTGGGTCGAAGGCTATTTGGGCGATCACGGGATTTCTGCCGCCCGCGACTATGACGAGACGGGGCAAAAGGCCTCCCTCTTTGCGCATATCGGGCCAGAGGAAGACGGCGGTGTGATCCTATCGGGCCATACGGATGTGGTGCCGGTCGACGGGCAGGCATGGGACACCGATCCGTTTACCGTGACCGAGAAAGACGGCAAGCTCTTCGGGCGCGGCACCTGCGATATGAAGGGCTTTGACGCGCTGGCGATTTGGGCTGTTGTTGAAGCCACACGGCGCGGCGTTTCGCGGCCCGTGCAACTTGCGCTGTCCCGCGACGAAGAAATCGGCTGCGCCGGCGCCCCCCCGATGATCGAAGCGATGCAGGGCGTGGTGCCGAAGGCGTCGATGGCAATCATTGGTGAGCCGACGGAGATGGGTATCGTCAACGGCCATAAAGGTGGCACGGGGTTCGATCTGCATTTCCACGGGTTCGAGATTCATTCCTCGCTTCAACCTGATGGCGTCTCCGCGATCATGGAGGCGGCGCGCCTGATCCAATGGGCTAACGAACAGAACGAAGCGAGCGCAGCCGCGGCTGATCCGAACAGCCCCTACTACCCGAACTTCTCTACACTCCATGTTGGCATGATCGAGGGTGGCACGGCCCACAACATCACGGCCAAGGATTGCAAGTTCATGTTTGGCCTGCGCGCTCTGCCGACCGATGATGTTGCCGAATGGAAGGCCCGCATATTGGACAAGATCGCCGAGATCGAGAAGGGAATGAAAGCGGTACGGCATGAGACTGGCATCACGGTCACGCCACGATGGGACGTGCCGGGCCTGCGTGCTGAAGACGAAGGCGAGGCCGAGGCCATGGTCCGCCGCCTGACCGGGCGCAACGCCACCGGCGTTGTCAGTTTTGGCACCGAGGCCGGGCAGTTTCAGGCCGGCGGCTATTCGGCGGTCGTGTGTGGCCCCGGCAATATCGACCAGGCGCACCAACCGAATGAATTCATCACGCTCGACCAGTTCCGGCAGGGTGAAGCGTTCATGGAAAACCTTCTGACCGAGCTGGCATGACGGCCCCTTTCCGGCGCTCGCCACCGGCGCCCTTTCGGGGCGTGCTGCCAGAGGCCGTGGACCTCGCCGTTATTGGCGGTGGCGTGATCGGGATCTCGACCGCACTTTTTGCGGCGCGCGCGGGCCTTCGCGTCGCCGTGTTGGAGAAGGGGTACGTCGCTGCCGAACAATCCAGCCGCAATTGGGGGTGGATCCGCGTTCAGGGCCGGGACATGGCCGAGATCCCAATTGCGTTGGAGGCGCAAGAGCTTTGGAAGGCTCTTGATGCGGAGGCAAAAGGCCGGATGGGCGTGCGGCAGGTGGGCGTCAGCTATCTGGCCCGCACCGATGCGGACATGGCGGGGTACGCCGCATGGCTGGATCAGGCCCGCCCGCTTGGCGTGACCAGCCATCTCATGACGCGCGCAAAGATGCATGAGGTTTTGGGCAATCCCACCGGTCCGTGGATCGGCGGGTTGCACACGCCCACGGATATGAAAGCCGAACCCTGGGTCGCCGTGCCGGAATTGGCAAATATGGCGATTGAAAGCGGCGCAGTGGTGGTTGAGGGCTGTGCCGTGCGCGCCTTGGAGCGTAAAAACGGTGCAGTGACGGGCGTGATCACCGAGGCCGGGACCATTGCGTGCGAACAAGTTGTCCTGGCGGGAGGGGCGTGGTCGTCGTTGTTCCTCAACCGGCACGGCGTAGATATCCCGCAGCTTTCGGTGCGCTCAACTGCGTTGGCGACCAGTCCTCTGCCCCAGATCATGCCCTCTGCTGCGGCCGACAATCGCATGGCCATGCGACCGAGGGATGATGGCGGCTACACCCTCGCGCCGTCCGGTTTTTCAGAGCTGTTCCTGGGCAAGGACGCACTGCGCCACATGAAATACTATCTGCCTTTGGCCCTCACCGGGGACTTCGACGTCCATCTGCGGGGGCCGCAACCGAAAGGATTCCCCGATGCGCCCGGAACGCCCCGGTTCTGGCGTCATGATGAAGTCAGCCCATTTGAGCGGATGCGCGTCCTGAACCCCGAACCGAACCGCGAGAAGATCAGCGAGGTCAAACGCCGCTTCGCACAGGCCTATCCCGAGATGGGCCATGTTGCGCATATGGAGGCTTGGGCCGGGATGATCGATGTCCTTCCCGATGTTGTCCCGGTGGTTGATCGCGCCGCCAAAATCCCGGGTCTCATCGTCGCGACAGGCATGTGTGGCCATGGGTTTGGCATTGGCCCTGCCTTTGGACGTATTCTGGCCGATATGGCGCGCGGAGAGGAGCCGGGGCACGACTTATCGCGGTTCTCGATGACGCGCTTCAGCACTGGCGCGCGTCTGGTGCCGGGGCCGAATATTTGATTTGCAGCCTGTCGTGCGCGGTGGCA
Source organism: uncultured Roseicyclus sp. (assembly GCA_947489665.1). Taxonomy (GTDB): domain Bacteria; phylum Pseudomonadota; class Alphaproteobacteria; order Rhodobacterales; family Rhodobacteraceae; genus Gymnodinialimonas. The sequence continues at coordinate 1,069,013 of CANLEH010000001.1, forward strand.
CCTTCCACCGATCACGCAACACCGGAGGATCGTCCATGCCCGTCAAGAACCGTTTTGCGGAACTTCTGCCTGAGATCACTGAATGGCGCCGGGATATTCACATGCATCCCGAGATCCTGTTCGAAACGCACCGGACCTCGGCTCTCGTTGAGGAAAAGCTGAAGTCCTTCGGCTGCGATGAGGTTGTGGGTGGCATCGGGCGGACCGGTGTTGTGGGCATCATCAAGGGCAAATCCGACACGAAAGGCCGCGTCATTGGCCTGCGCGCGGATATGGATGCGCTGCCGATTTTTGAGGCGACTGGGCTCGAATATGCGTCGAAGACCGAAGGGGCCATGCATGCCTGTGGGCATGATGGGCACACCGCGATGCTGTTGGGGGCGGCAAAATACCTGGCCGAGACCCGCAATTTCGACGGTACGGTCGCGGTGATCTTCCAGCCCGCCGAAGAAGGTGGCGGCGGCGGCAAGGAGATGTGCGACGACGGGATGATGGACCGGTTCGGCATCGACGAGGTCTATGGGATGCACAATTGGCCGGGGCGGCCCGTAGGGTCTTTCGCGATCCGCTCGGGCGCGTTCTTTGCGGCGACGGATACGTTTGAGGTGCGGTTCAAGGGGTTGGGCGGTCATGCCGCCAAGCCGCAGGAGACGATTGATACGACTGTGATGGCGGCCCATGCGGTGACCGCGTTGCAGACGATTGCGGCGCGCAATGCGGATCCGGTGAGCCAGATTGTGGTGTCGGTGACCTCGTTTGAGACGGAGTCGAAAGCATTCAACGTGATCCCGGAAACGGTGACGATGAAGGGCACGGTGCGCACGATGTCGCCGGAAAACCGAGACCTCGCCAACAAGCGGGTGCCGGAGATCTGCGAAGGGATTGCCGCGACATTCGGCGGACGGGCCGAGGTTGACTACGTGCGCGGCTATCCGGTGATGGTGAACTCGGAAGAACAGACCGAGTTTGCAGCGGAGGTTGCACGCGAAGTGTCGGGTGAGTGCATCGACGCGCCTCTGGTCATGGGTGGCGAGGATTTCGCCTTCATGCTCGAGGAACGTCCGGGGGCCTATATCTTGGTCGGTAACGGCGACACGGCGATGGTTCACCACCCGGAATACAACTTCAACGACGAGGCGATCCCGGCGGGCTGTTCGTGGTGGGCGGAGATCGTGGAGCGGCGGATGCCAGCTGCGTGAGGGGAGCTTATCACGGTTGATAAGTGGGGTTAATTATCTGATTTGATTTCAGAAAAAAATTTGCGTTAACGAAGTGCTAACCATGAATTCAGTGGTAGAGGCGCGCGCAGGCGTTGCCCACCCACCCCGACGCCTGCGCGCGCGGTTGCGCATGACCGTTGATCTCAGAACCTGCTGATCGGCCGGACCTTTTGTGCGCCGGAACGCCTTCATGTCTGAACGCGCCCAGTCAGCGGGCGGTCAGGATCCTATTGCGCGGGTCGGTTCAGGAAGCGGTCTAGGCTGAGGCAGAGTGCGAGCCCCAGTGCCAGTAGCAGCAAGGTCGTGGCCGGATGCCAAAGCAATTCGGCAAACGGCTCCCACCAGGCCCAGGTGGTGCCGAAATGGATGCGGTAGCCCGAGGCCATGCCGACAAGAGACCAGACGTATTGCAAAGCGAAGGCTGCCGCAGTGATCGTGAGACGCGCCACGCCGGATGTCCAGATCGCGCCGATTATGCCGAACAGGAACGCCGCGCCGATGGCCTTGGCGATGTGGGCGACAACGAGGATGCCGGTTGTGGGGCAGGCAATGTCCGGGCAGGTGGAGCGGTCGGCGTTGATGAGCCCGTGACCGCGGGGGCCGAAGCTCAGGAATTCGTGGGCGAGCAGAACTGCAAAAAGGGCAAGTGCACCGGCACAGGAAAGCGAGAGGGAGGCGCGCATCCGACCTAGGGGCGCTTCGGGCAGAGGGGTGGGGTCCACGTGTCAGTAATCGGCGCAGAATTGGAACCGCGCGCCGCGCTCCGCGGCGCGGGCGAGCACGGCCTCGAACGGTTCCATCGTTTCGATCACGTGGTCGACCATTCCCGGCCAATCGTCAAAATCCTTCGGCCGATCGACCATGGCTTTGCGTAGTGCGCGACACATGGCGAGACCGGTCTCAGCCGTTGTCCAGGGCGAGTCAGAGGGCGTCCAGGAGCGGCGCATATCGACCGGCATTGCCTCGTTCAAAAGCTCATGCTCGTCGGGTGTACATCCGATCAGATCAAACAGCGGCTTGTGCCCATGGGCGACAAACAAGGCGTCGAATTTCGGGCCCGTCAGCATCATCAGGTCGACATAGGCATCGCCCATGATCTCGGCATCGTCCTTGTTAAAGCGCACCCAAAGCTCTGGCATCAGCCGCCCGTATGGCTCATGTGGCGGCTCATCTGGCCGTCTACAGCCTGCCGGGAATAGTCGAAATCGTGGCCCTTAGGCTTGAGGTTAATCGCCTTGCGAATAGCCTCTTCCAGAAGCGCGTCACCCTCAGACGCACGCAAGGGCGCACGAAGGTCTGCCATGTCTTCCTGGCCGAGGCACATGTACAGCTCTCCGGTGCAGGTCAGGCGCACGCGGTTGCACGACTCACAGAAATTGTGGGTGAGCGGTGTGATGAAGCCGATCTTCTGGCCGGTTTCTTCGACCTGCACGTAGCGGGCGGGGCCGCCGGTGCGTAGGGGCAGATCGGTCAAGGTGTAGCGGTCGGCCAGCCGTGCGCGCAAATCCTTTAGGGACCAATATTGATCGAGCCGGTCTTCGTTGCCCAGATCGCCCATCGGCATGACCTCGATAAAGGTCAGGTCCATATCGCGGCTGGAACACCACTCTTGCAGGGTGAAAAGCTCGTCTTCGTTGAAGCCCTTGAGTGCAACGGCGTTGATCTTGACGCGCAGGCCTGCAGCCTGGGCGGCATCGACCCCTTCGAGCACCTGTTTCAGGCGTCCCCAACGGGTGACTTCGGCAAACTTGGCCTCATCTAGCGTGTCGAGCGAGACGTTGATGCGTTTCACCCCGGCTTTCGCCAGTGGCTCGGCAAAGCGGGCGAGTTGGGAGCCGTTGGTGGTGAGGGTCAACTCGTCCAGCGTGCCTGCGTCGAGGTGGCGTTTCATGCCGTCGAAGAAGGTCATGATATCGCGGCGGACCAAAGGCTCGCCGCCCGTGATACGCAATTTGCGCACGCCCAGACGGATGAAGGTGGAGCACATACGATCCAGCTCTTCCAGCGTCAGAAGCTCTTTCTTCGGCAGGAACTGCATGTTCTCGGACATGCAGTAGACGCAGCGGAAATCGCAGCGGTCCGTGACGCTAACGCGCAGATACGTGATCGCGCGGGCGAAGGGGTCGATGAGCGGGGCAGTCTGGGTCATGGGCGGAAGGTATGCGTGGGCGGGCGCAGGGGCAAGTCACGGTTGCGGGGGGCGCGGGTGGCCCTTAGCATTCAAGCCAACGGGCTTTGACGAGGTGCGAGATGAAACGTTTGGTTCTGGGTGTGGCTGTTCTGGGCTTGGCGGGCTGCGCTGGTGGATTGGGTGGCTTGTTTGAGGGCGGCTCGGCCAGCTCTGGCCCGTTTGCGAGGGACACGCCTGATGTGCCGGAAGCGACGGGTGAAGTGATTACTGAGGCTGTGGTGGGCGAGGCTGCTGCCGAAGACATCGCGCCCGCGGAATCGTCCGTGCGCGCGGCGGCGGTGGCCGAAGGCGATACGGCAGCCGGGGACGCGGTGCGCGGGTTCACGGTGGCAAGCCTTGGCGATGCCACAGTGCCGGGTTTGTGGATTGAGACGCCGCTGGTCGATCGGGAGCGGACGGTGACGGTTGTAGCGCCTAATGGCACCACAGTCGAAGTGACCGGGCGACCGTCTGGGGGGGAACGAGGATCAGGCTCTAGCCTGTCGTTGGCAGCCTTTCAGGCGCTGGGGCTGGATTTGACAGGGCTTCCGACGGTGACCGTTATTGCCGAATAGGCGACTGATCCCGGAATTGGGCGATTGGCCCGCGATGCGGGCAGCGTTCGGCTGGGATATTCCCCAAGTGATGAACTTGGCCGAGATCTGCTGTGATCGGTGGGCGCGCGACGTGCCAGACCAGGTTGCCGTGCGCCATGTCGGACCGCCAGATGAGGTCTGGACCTATGGGCAGTTGAAGCAGGCCTCAGACAACCTGGCGGCGGCGTTGGCCGGGCAGGGCGTCGGGCACGGCGATCGCGTGGCGATTGCGATGGCGCAGAACCCGCGTGTGTTGGTGGCGCATCTGGCGGTGTGGAAGTTGGGGGCGATCTCACTGCCTCTGTTCACTCTGTTTGGGGAGGATGCCTTGCGCTACCGGCTTGCCGACAGCGGTGCGGCTGCTGTGATCGTGGATGGCGCGTTTGAGGATAAAGTCCGTGCTGTTGCGGACGGGCCCGTGATCGTGTCGACAACGCCGCGTGCGGGCGAGATGGGTCTGGACGACGCCATGGCGTCTCCTGCTCGTGGCTTCCAGCGCGCGGCGACCTCCGCCGAAGACCCGGCGGTGATGATCTACACGTCTGGCACCACAGGCGATCCCAAGGGTGTGCTTCATGCGCACCGGTTTCTGTATGGGCATCTGCCTTGCCTGGAGCTTGCTTACGGCGGCTTTCCGGCCCGAAACGATGTGGGGTGGACCCCTGCAGACTGGGCCTGGATCGGCGGCCTCATGGATATGGCCATACCGTGCCTCTACTACGGTGTGCCTCTGATCTCGCATCGGTTTGCGAAGTTCGACCCGGAGGCGGCCTTTGACCTGATCCGGCAAGAGGCGATCACTGTGGCGTTCCTGCCCCCGACTGCGCTGCGGCTGCTGCGGGACAGTGGGGGTGATGGGGGGCGTTGCCTGCGCGCTATCGGATCGGGCGGAGAGGCATTGGGAAGAGATCTATGCGATTGGGCACGCGACACGTTGATGTGCCCGATCAACGAATTCTATGGCCAGACCGAAGCCAATCTGGTGGTCGCGGCGTGCGACGGGGTGATGGGACGCTTGCCAGGTGCGATGGGACGGCCTGTGCCGGGGCACGACGTGGCCGTTCTCGGGCCGGGGGACCGGCCCGTAGGTGCGGGTGAGGTCGGCGAGGTCTGCGTTCGCGCACCGGACCCGGTGATGATGCTGCGCTATTGGAACAAGCCGGAGGCGACGGAGAAGAAAGTTGTAAACGACTGGCTGCGGACGGGCGATCTGGCGACGCTGCGCGGCGACGGGCAGATGGTGTTCCACGCGCGTGATGATGATGTCATCACGTCTGCCGGCTACCGCATTGGACCTGTCGAGATCGAGCAGGCGCTTTGCACCCATCCCGACGTGCGTTTTGCGGCGGTGGTGGGGGCGCCAGATCCAATCCGCACAGAAATAGTGGTCGCACATGTCGTTCTGCGAGTTGGTGCGGAGGTGTCGGATGACACATTGAAGGCACTAGTACGCGACAAGGTTTCGGCCCATGTCGTGCCACGCCGGATCGTACGTGCCGAAAGCCTGCCAATGACAGCAACGGGCAAGATCCTGCGGCGCGCGCTGCGCGACGGCTAACTATTTCTCGATGCTACGCCGGATCGAGCGCACGATGAGCCAAACGACGAAAACCACTGGCAAAACAGCGGCCGCCGTTAGGGCCGTTTCCGACACATTCAAAGGCTCGGCCAGGGGTTTGATCAGGTAGACGACCAAGTTGAGCGCATAGTAGCTGATGGCAACGATCGACAGGCCTTCGACCGTCTTTTGCAATCGAAGCTGAAGGTCCGAGCGTGCATCCATCGATTCCAGCAATTGCTGGTTCTGGGCGGAGCGATCCACATCCACCCGCGTTCTAAGCAGATCACCGGCCCGAATGGCGCGGTCCGTCATGCTTTGTAGGCGAGCTTCGGTGGACTTGACCGTTCGCATCGCGGGATCAAACCGGCGCATCATGAACTCACCGAAGGTCTGACGCCCCTCGAACCGTTCTTCCCGTAGGACCTTGATGCGTTGATTGACCAGCGCCTCATAAGCCCCCGTCGCCCCAAAGCGGAAGGCGGACTCGGATTGCAGCTTTTCCAATTCCGCTGCGGCAAGAAGCAGGTCATTCAGTGTTTCATCGGGCTTCCGAAGATCGCCCGTCAGATCACCCACCAGGGTGGACAGGCTTGCGTCGATCTCACCCATGCGGCGCGAGATCTCGTGGGCGCGGGGGAAGCCCAACATGGACATCGACTTGTAGGTTTCAATCTCACAAATGCGCTGCACGATCCGTCCAATACGACGGTTCCCGGTATCGGGTCTGGTGAAGACGGCAAAACGCATGTGACCGGCACTGTCGATACGGAAATCGCCTGCAATGATTGCGCTGTCATCAAGCACCCGTGCGGCGGTCAGGCTTTCGGGCACGAACCATTCGGCGAGTTGCTCGGCAATCTCGCCTTCATCCTTCGGCGCTTCGACGTAGCGAATATGGGCCGATGTGATACGTGCGCCGGGGGCATTCGCGAGCCAGTCTTCGGGAAACACTTCCCACGCGGTGGGGTCGAATGGGCGGTCTGCGCCGTTTTCGAGAAAGGCGGTGTAGGTCACAAACTCGGTGTGGCTTTCCCATTTCAGGTGAAAGCGGCCCAGTTGCGCAAAGTAGTGCGTGGCGTCCGGGCTGGGGTGCTGCGCGCCGAAGCGGTCGAGCAATGCAAGAAGATGCGCGCGGTCCACGGCCCGGTCACGTTTGGCCGCCTCTTTGGGCTGCTTGACCGCCAGATAGACCGCTTGGCCGGGGCAGGAAACAGACGGGAAGGGGCGAGCGTGCAGCTCGTTGGCAAGCTGGTAGCGCAGCGGATGGTCTTCGATGGGCATGGGCCTTTGGGCTTTCGTGCCAGATGCGTGTTGAGGGCACACATAGGCGCTGTAGCGGCGGTGTAAACCGGAAAATCTAATGTTTATAACGGGTTAATTGGGTGCAATTGTATACCGAGCGCGCCAACCCCCCGGAAAAGCAGGGGAAAACCGGTTCAGGTCATGTGGCCGCCCGCAATCTGGATGGATTGCCCGTTCACAGAGCGCGCAGCATCTGAGCAAAGCCAAAGGGCGGTTGCCGTGATTTCCTCCGTTTCAAGAAGTCGTTTATGACGATTGCCACGGGCGAGATAGCCGCGCGCTTCCTCCTCGGAAATGCCTTGATGCGCGGCAATCTGGGCCGCGTTGCGATCCACGATTGGCGTGTCGACATAGCCTGGGCAAAGCGCGTTGAAGGTCATGTTTGAGCCCATATACTCCTCGCTCAGGCCCCGGATCAGGCCGATCACCCCATGCTTGGAGGCGGTGTAGGAAATGGCGCCCTTGAGGCCGCGCAGCCCGGCGATGGAAGAGACGGCAATCATGCGTCCCCAATCCTCGCGCCCCAATGTGGCCATGGCGGCCTGGAACGTCAGAAAGACACCATCCAGGTTAGTGGCCATGATGGCGCGCCAGTGTTCGGGCGTTTCCTTGACAAAGCGGGCAGGCTCGGCGATGCTGGCATTGGCGACGCAGATGGCGATGGGGCCGCGCGCCTGGGCCGCTGCGGCGATGCCATCGTGCACGCTGGTGACCTCGTCCACGTTCATCTGGAGCGGGTGCAGACGCGGGTGCTGCGATGCGACGTCTTCCAGGCGCTCAAGATTGCGGCCTGTGATCGTCACTTCGGCCCCGGCCTCGGCCAGACCCAAAGCAATGCCAAGCCCTATGCCCGTACCGCCGCCGGTGACGAGTGCGTGACGTCCTGCATGTTCCATGATGTGTCCTCCGATTTCCATGCAGCCTAGCGACCCGGCTGTTAGCGGCAACAGCGAAACGAATGGAAATTGTATACAGCTGCACACGCAACATCTGTGCGTATATGCCCGTTGTGGACCGCCGCGCGCCTTGCTATGGGGCGCCGGTATGCATGGTGAGCGACCACCACAAAGACGGGGGAAAGCCAGTGAAAATAGGGGCTCCGAAGGAGATTGAGGCGGATGAAGCGCGGGTGGCGATGACGCCAGATTCCGCGTTGCAGCTTCAGAAACTGGGATATGACTGCGTGATCGAGACTGGGGCGGGCTCCGCTGCCGGGTTCTCGGACGCCGCCTACAAGGATGCCGGCGTTGAGGTTGTGAAGACCGCCGCTGCTTTGTGGAAGGCCGCCGATATCGTTGCGAAGGTGCGCCCACCCACCACGGCTGAAGCGAAACGCCTTCGCGAGGGGCAGACGTTGATCTCGTTCTTCTACCCCGGTCAGAATGAGAAGTTGATGGAAAGCGCGCGCGCCAAGGGCGCAAACGTGATCGCGATGGATATGGTGCCGCGGATCAGCCGGGCGCAGAAGATGGATGCCCTGTCGTCCATGGCCAACATTGCGGGCTACCGTGCAGTGATCGAGGCGGGCAATAACTTTGGTCGCTTCTTTACTGGTCAGGTGACCGCTGCCGGCAAGGTGCCGCCTGCGAAGGTCCTGGTGGTCGGTGCGGGTGTAGCCGGTTTGGCGGCCATTGGGACGTCTACCTCGCTAGGGGCGATCACATATGCCTTTGACGTGCGTCCGGAAGTGGCCGAGCAGATTGAATCGATGGGCGCGGAGTTCGTCTTCCTTGAATTCTCTGACGACGAACTGCCCGATGGCGCGGCGACGGGTGGCTATGCGCCGCCGCAAAGCCCGGAATTCCAGGCCAAGCAGCTTGAGAAGTTCCGGGAAATCGCGCCGGACATGGATATCGTCATCACCACCGCCCTGATCCCGGGCCGCGATGCGCCGGTGCTGTGGACCAAGGACATGGTCGAGATGATGAAGCCCGGTTCGGTCGTCGTGGACCTGGCTGCCGAGCGCGGTGGCAACTGCGAATTGACGGTGAAAGACGAGAAGATCGTCAGTGACAATGGCGTGACGATCATTGGCTATACTGACTTCCCCAGCCGGATGGCGGCGCAAAGCTCGACGCTTTACGCAACCAACATCCGCCACATGATGACCGACCTGACGCCTGAAAAGGACGGCACGGTCAATCATGACATGGAAGACGATGTGATCCGCGGCGCCACGGCGGTATTTGACAGTGAGATCACTTTCCCGCCGCCGCCGCCAAAGGTGGCTGCCATCGCGGCACAGCCCAAAGCAGCTCCGCCGCCTGAATTGACGCCCGCGGAAAAACGCGCGTTGGAAGTGGCGGAGTTCAAGGCACAGACCAAGAACCAGGTGATCCTGATCGGTGTGGGTGCTGCCCTGCTTCTGGGTGTTGGCCTGATCGCGCCGGCGAGCTTCATGCAGCACTTCATCGTGTTCATTCTGTCGGTCTTCATTGGCTTCCAGGTGATCTGGAACGTGGCACATTCGCTGCATACGCCGCTGATGGCCGTCACCAACGCCATCTCGTCGATCATCATCCTTGGGGCGCTGATGCAGATCGGCTCAAGCAGCGTGATCATCACGATATTGGCCGCGCTTGGTATCTTCATGGCCGCCGTGAACATCTTCGGCGGCTTCCTCGTGACACGGCGCATGCTCGCCATGTTCCAGAAATCGTAAGCGAGGGAGAGGGACAATGGACTTCGGATTTACAATTGCCGCCTACGCAGTAGCGGCTGTTCTTTTCATCCTCTCGCTGGGTGGCCTTTCGGGGCAGGAAAGCGCGAAGCGCGCCGTCTGGTACGGCATCGTGGGCATGGCCATTGCGGTTGTTGCCACACTTATCGGGCCGGGATCCGGCCTGTGGCTGATGTCGATCATCCTGATCGCGGGTGGGGCGACCGTGGGCTACCAGCTGGCGACCAAGGTGCAGATGACGCAAATGCCCGAGCTTGTGGCGATCATGCACTCGCTCGTTGGTCTGGCGGCCGTCTTCGTAGGTTTCAACGCGCATATCGAGATTGGCCGCGTTGCCGCAGAGTTTACCGCCAACGATCTGCCGTTCCCGCAGCCCGAAGGCCCGCTGAGCGATATGGCTTATGCGCTTCTGGGGCAGCTTTCCAACTTCGGCGAACTGATCGGCAAGAAAACGGGCGTTGAGATCGGCATCCTGCGCGTGGAACTGGCACTTGGCATCTGGATTGGCGCGGTGACGTTCACCGGCTCGGTCGTGGCCTATGGCAAGCTCAGCGGCTCGTCCTCCATGCTGCCATTCAAGATCGACACGGGTGCGATCCAGCTTCCGGGTGGTCACATGCTGAACGCGGCGGCGGCGGGTCTGTCCGTGATCCTGCTGATCATGTACCTCAGCGGGTCCGGCGGATGGACGCTTGTGCTGCTGACGCTTCTGGCGCTGTTCATCGGCTATCACCTGATCATGGGCATCGGTGGCGCGGACATGCCGGTGGTCGTCTCGATGCTGAACTCCTATTCGGGGTGGGCGGCGGCGGCCATCGGCTTCTCGCTAGGCAATGATCTCTTGATCGTCGTCGGCGCTCTCGTGGGCTCCTCCGGTGCGATCCTGTCCTACATCATGTGCAAGGCGATGAACCGGTCGTTTGTGTCGGTCATCCTCGGCGGATTCGGCGGTGCGACGGGTGAGCAGATGGCCGTGGAAGGTGAGCAAATCGCCATCGACGCGGACGGTGTGGCAACGGCCCTGAATGAAGCCGACAGCATCGTCATCATCCCGGGCTACGGCATGGCCGTGGCGCAGGCACAGCAAGGCGTGGCGGAGTTGACCCGCAAGCTGCGCGCGGCGGGCAAAGAGGTGCGGTTCGCGATCCACCCCGTTGCGGGCCGTCTTCCGGGCCACATGAACGTGCTGCTGGCCGAGGCCAAGGTGCCCTACGACATCGTGCTGGAGATGGACGAGATCAACGACGACTTCCCCGATACGGACGTCGCCATTGTCATCGGGTCGAACGACATCGTGAACCCGGCCGCACAGGACGACCCCAACAGCCCCATCGCCGGTATGCCGGTGCTGGAATGCTGGAAGGCCAAGCAGGTCTTCGTGTCCAAGCGCGGCCAAGGCACGGGTTATTCCGGTATCGAGAACCCGCTGTTCTACAAAGAGAATACTCGGATGTTCTACGGCGACGCGAAGGCCTCCATCGATACGCTCTTGCCGAAGATCGACTGAGCCGTCTCCATAACGGAAACAGAAAAGCCCCGGTTCTTCCGGGGCTTTTTCTTGAATTGGATGTCGGGCCGAGATTACGATTTTGGTTACGGAACCAACTAGACGATTTTGCCATGACATTGAAAACGACCTTCATTGCGGCCATCCCGCTTTCATTTGTCCTATGCTTGCCTGCCAATGCGGACCGCCTTTCTGCAGCTTGGCAGCAGCAGCGCGATTACTACAACGCCATCACCGACAGGGCCTGTAACGGCGAGCGGCAGGCGTTGGAGCAATTGCGGGAAGCCGCGCTCGACAATATGGAACCGGTGGCGATCAACAATCTGGCCTGGCTGCATGATCATCCTGACAGCTGTCCGAACCTTTCGATGGACCGCGATACCTCGTTTGCGGGCGATCTGTACCGCGACAGTGCGAACATGCTTTATCCGGTGGGCATGTATAACCATGGGCTCAATACGTTTTACGGAGAAAATGGGGTCACGCGCAGCCTTGGCGACGGGCTCAGCTGGCTGGAAAGCGCAGCAATGGAGGGGCACGCCTCTGCCGCGCGGGAGCTGGCGCTGATCTACGCCGAGGGGCGGGGGGGCGTGTCCGCCGATTTCGCGCCCGCCGACTATTACTACACTCTCGCGGAACGGAACGGCCTGCCGTCCGAGCGGCTGGCGCGGCTGGCCTCGGCGTTGGATGCCGCGGCGGAGGCCGGTGCGAGCGGGCCGGTTGCCGGCGGCAATGCGGGCAATGGGACAGTTGCGGCAGGCGGGTCTGGCATTCCGCGCGTCGGCCCGTCCGACAGTTTTGTGCTGACCTATGGGGCCAGACGTCTGGAGGATTACCCCCTGGGCGTGGCCAGGGAGATGAACGGCGGCACGACAATAACGACGGTTTTCTACGGCCAGGCCTTCATCGACGATGAGGATGCTGGTTGCTACTATCCGGGCGTTTTTGTGATGGTCGAGGCCCGCACTGCGGGCGGTTTTTACAACTGGGATCCGGCCAGCGCGATTGCCGATAGTCGCCGGAGGGTTCAGAATGAAGCGGATTTCAGTACCGGGTTCACGCTCGAAACCTTCCCGGAAGCGTGGGATGCGATCCAGTCGCGGCGGATCTGCGTTTCTTGCGGGGCTTGGGTCATGTCGGTGACCGAAGCCGATGCGCGCTTTGGGGGGCTCTGCGCGCAAACAAGTCAGCCCGTTGTGCAACCTGAGCCGGTGTGGGTCGAATAACACCCGCCGCGGGCCGACGGCCTTGAAAACAGACGTAGGGAATTCCGGCATTCGCGGTATAGTGGCGTCATTCAACCTGAAGCTGCATTCCATGAGGCCCCCATGTTTCGATCTGTTCTCGCTGCCGGAGCGCTTGCGCTCTCCGCCGTCGCAGCCACTCTTGCCCCGCTACCTGTCCAGGCCACAGGTCATGGCTGCCAGACCGTCCAATTCCCGTCTGGCGCTTATGCTCATGCGGTGCATGGCCAAGCGAACCCCTATCAGTCGCAATGCTATTATCTGTCCGTCCGTCCCGGTCAGCAGGCCCGCGTCCGCATCCTTTACGGGAACGTTTTCTTGAGCACGACCCACACGCAAGGCACCTATCAGGACGTGCGTTTTCACACGATCAACGGCCAGCTTTATGTCTATGTCCACACGGATTGGGCGGGACCTCAGCCATACACCATTGAGTTCGTTTTTGTCTGAGCACGTCCGCGGGTGAACACACCTGCTCATCTGATATTTGGTGCAGCGGCCTTTGGCCGACCCGAGCATCGCTGGACACTGACCGCCGCCTTGGTGGGCGCCATGGTGCCCGATCTGTCGCTGTACGTGATGGTCGGCTGGCACCTGCTGATCCTGGGTACAGAACCCAGGGTCGTTTTCGACGAATTGTACTTCTCAGACACATGGCAGACCGTCTTTGCGATCGACAATTCGCTGATTCTATGGGGCCTGCTTCTGGCCGTGGCCGCATGGCGGCATTGGCCGATTGTCATCGCCTTTGCGGGCGCCGCCCTGCTACATATCGCGTTCGATTTGCCGCTTCATGCGGGCGACGGGCGGCCGCATTTCTGGCCGCTAAGCGATTGGGTGTTTGATAGCCCCTTCAGCTATTGGGACAGCCGGCATGGGGCAGGTTGGATCGGGCCGCTGGAGTTGGCGGCGTGTAGTGTTCTTGTCATCGTGCTGTGGCGGCGCGTCCAATCTTGGCCGTGGCGAATTGCGTTCGCATTACTGCTTTTGGCCGAAGCGGGCACCAATAACGTCTGGCGGCTGGTGTTCTGAGACCTTGTCCTTGTCTTCGACTTTGATTACCTGAGTATAACACTCAGGATACGATTTCACATGCAAGCTCACGCGCAGTCCAACATTTTTGCGCCCTCCGCAGAGACGATCGATCGCTCACCACTGTCATTCTTGCGCGTTGCGGCGGCACGCAATCGGTGTCGGGCCCGTGGCGATCTGTTCAAAGCCTGCGCCGCTTTGTCGGTCGATCCGGGACGAGAGGCCGAAGCGCTGGCACAAGCGCTGTTCAGCGGCTTTTCGGGGCAGGGGGATATGCCGCGCCTGCGCCTTTACCAGCCGGCCGCGGATGAGCTCAGCTTTGATGAGCGTTGGCTGCTGTCCGCGATTGGCGCGGCGCAGCGGGGCGACACGGATAGTCTGACCTTCCTTCTGGGCCGTCGCGTGCCGAAACATGCCCGCCGTAACATCGCGTTTTTGCTGACGGCGCTTGGCAAATGCCTTGCAAAGCAGGTGGCGCAACAGGCTGCCTGAATAGTTTTTAGAACGAGTCTAGACAAGTGAGCCGCGCGGTATATCTAAAGCCATAGTCAGCCGCCGCTGAAGGTATGCCAGCCATCCGATGTAATCTTCTGGAGGGACAACCATGCAACCTGCCGCCGACCTCAGCCCCAATGCACAAACCGCAATCTGTGAAGCGTTGAACCAAGCCGTTGCGGAAACGGCTGTTACAACAATGCTTGCGCAGAATTTCCACTGGAACGTGACCGGCATGGCATTTGGCCCATTGCATGCCCTGTTTCAGGAAATCTACGAAGATCACTTCGTGGCCCAGGACGATTTGGCCGAGCGAATCAAGGCGCTAGACGGTCATGCTGAAGGGATGCTGGCGGCCATGGTCGCGCGTTCCAAGGTGGTTGAGCATGACGGGCATGCCGATGACAGGACCATGGTGGAGGCCCTGAAAGTGGCGCAAGAGACGCTGGCGGCGACCGTTGGGGCCGCAGGTGCGCTGGCAGCTGAGCATGGCGATACGCTGACCGAAGATTTGTGCATCGCTCGTGGTCAAACGCACGAGAGATTCGCTTGGATGTTGCGCGCTCATCTGCGCTGAAATCTGGCAAACGCCAGGCAGGTTTGCGCAATGGGTGCAAACCCGAACAGGGGCCGTTAACCCGCCTTCGCCAAATCCTCAAACGGGGGTTTGGCGCCCGTTTTGAAGCATTTCCGGGCATATTCCGGCGCCCAATGCGCATACTTGCCCATGCTCGCCTGCTGCGTTCTGAGCATCTCAACAAAGGCCGAGCGGTGTGCAGGCTTTTTCAGCGTTTTGAACAACGACTTCTGCGCCTTCGTCATGGAGCAACCAATGCAGTGGCCACCCCTGCGGAACTTGCAGACGTCGATGCAAGGGCTGGGTACTTTGGCGTTTGAGCGTTTCTTGGACATGCCTGGCCTCTGGGTGGCTGGGAGGTCAAAACTTCACTTCGTCAGGATCAACTTGCCTGCGCGCGTGATGCGAAGGGTGTAGGTCTTGTCGTCGAGCACGATCAACGCGGTGTGATCAACGCCCACCAACCGGTGCGCATCATAAAGGGGCGCTGTGGGGCGGGTCTGGATCGGCGGTGTTGTGTCGGGTTCGGTCATTCTGGCTTGGTATGTCATGGCAGATCTCCCTGCTGGATCATCTCCTACCCTAATTTCTGATAAAATGAGTCGGAAATGTCAATCCTGATAAATTCTATCGGAAATAATCTGCCGTTGGAGACGCGCTGTCAGAACCTCCAGCCTGCCCTGTACAGCGGCGCTGATCGGCCCCGGGCGCGGCGCATCCTGCAGTGTTTGAAACCAGTGTTCTGGCGGGTTGCGTCCACCTTGGGCCTTCTCCCACCGCAAGGCGCGCAAAACGGTCTCCGCCTGTGCAGTGACCCGCTCCGGGATCTCATATCCGTTGAGCGTCGCCCAAACGCCTGCCCAGAGCCGCCCGACGGACCAGGGATTGTAGCCGCCGCCCCCAAGCACCAAGAGGCGGTCAGCGCCCAGGTCCATAAAGCCCCGCACAACCGCCCAATGTGCGTTGTTTGATAGGGTCAAGCGGCTGAGCGGGTCTTCCGTCACCGCATCCGCCCCACATTGCAAGACGATGGCATCGGGCGCGAACCGGGCCAAAGCGGGCAGGATCAGGCGGTCGCGGATCAAGGCCATTTCGCTATCATTAAACCCGCGTGGCACCGGAAAATTCAGGCAATTGCCGCCGCCATCTTCGTCCAGTGTACCAGTAAAGGGCCAACGCCGTTCCTCGTGCACTGAAATCAGAAGCGCATCGGTATCGCCCGCAAAAGCATGGTCGACGCCATCGCAATGGTGGGCATCGATATCCACGTACGCAATCCGCCGGGCGCCATTGCGGCGCAGGGACAGCATGGCAAGCACAGGGTCGTTGAGGTAGCAAAACCCGCCCGCACGGTCTGGGAAACCGTGATGCGTGCCTCCGCCGGGATGGTAAATGATGCCCCCGTGGCGCAATAATTCCCCTGCCAGCAAAGAGGCTCCAGCCGCGGTTGCGGGGCGACGGAACATCTCCGGATAGATGGGGTTGGACACAGTTCCCAAGCCGTGACGGCTCCGCACGGCGTCGCTGACGGATTGCTCAGCCTCAGCCTGTTGCAAGGCCGCAATGTAGTCGGGCGTGTGCCAGACATGGAGCGCCGCAGGTTTGGCTCGCGGAGAATTGCGATATTGGTCGGAGGGCAACCATCCCATAGCACGGGAGAGGTCCATCACTGTTGAGACGCGCGGGACACGCAGCGGGTGCCATTCCCCATAGCTGGAGCCACGGTAGATTTCTGATCCCAGCAACAGAGGGCGTGATCGGGGCGGCGCGGTCATCTGGCCACAGAGCTACGCCAATCTGCGCCCTCGTCAAGCGCATGCCTTCCTGCGTGATTGCAAGCGCGCGCCCCCCATGTAAACAGGCGCCATGGCCGACAAAACCTTCACCGCTGATCAGCCGCCCCTGCGGCTGCGCTCCGGGTCCAAACGCGACCCGCGCACGCAATTTGCGGGCCTGCCCTATCGCACCGTAAAAAATGGGGGCGAAAAGGTGATTGAGGTGCTGTTGGTTACGTCACGCTTCTCAAAGCGATGGATCCTGCCCAAGGGATGGCCGATGGACCGGATGACACCGGCCGAGGCTGCGGCGCAGGAGGTCTGGGAAGAGGCCGGCGCGCGCGGCGATGTGCATGACATTTGCCTGGGGCTGTACACCTACGACAAATGGATGAGCGAGGCCGAGACTCTGCCCATCATTGTTGCTGTTTTTCCGATCCGCGTGCGCGAACTGGCCGATGTGTTTCCCGAGGCGGGGCAGCGTCGCCGAAAGTGGATGAGCCTGAAAAAGGCCGCAAACAAGGTGGAAGAGCGAGATTTGAAGCAATTGATCCGCTCCTTCTCGTTGGAGCGACTGCGTTGATCTGGTGGCTTGAAGCCGTCCTGGAAACGCATAAATTTGTAAAACGATGATACGCTACACCCTCAAATGCGCCGAAGGGCACCGGTTTGAAAGTTGGTTCCAGTCCGCCGATGCGTTCGACACGCTCCATGCGAAGGGCATGGTATCGTGCGCGGTCTGCGGGCAGGCGGATGTGCAAAAGGCGATGATGGCGCCGCCTGTGCCCAAGAAGGGCAAAGACGCCGCGGCGTCTGTCGACATTCCCATGACCGATCGGCCACTGTCCGAGCCGGCCCATCCTGCCGAGGCCGTGCTGCGCCAGATGCGCGAGCATGTCGAAAAGAACTCGACCTATGTTGGCGGGTCCTTTGCCAAGGAAGCGCGTGCCATGCATCTTGGAGATGTACCGGAACGGGCGATCCACGGCGAGGCGAATGCGCAGGAGGCCAAGTCGCTGATTGAAGACGGGGTGCCGATCCTTCCCCTGCCTGGCCCGCCGCCGGAAAAGGCGAATTGAGGGACGGGGAGACGCTTGTGCCAAAGGCACATCGCCCCTCCCGCCGTCCCGTATTTCAGTCAGCCCCAGTCGCCGTAATCTGGTTCAATGCCTTGCGCGCGAAGTTCGGCCGCATCAGCCGCATCGCGTTGTGCTTCGATCTTGGACACAGCATGGGCCACTGTTCGCGCGATCTGTACGTCTGGCAGGCCCTGGGCTTTCAGCTTGGCCACCAATTGCTTGCCAGCCGGAGCAAGGGGTTGCGTGAAGAGAACGTCGTCGAGCGCATTAAATGGTATCTCGCTGGCCGTCTGCAACGCCGCAAGCCGTGCTGCGAAGTGTGGGTCAGCGCGTAGGGCTGAGCGCTGGTCCCGATGCCACGCATCGGCCTTGTCTTGCAGGTCGGCCAATGCCTTATCAGCCAAATAGCCCGCGACCCTTTGTTGCGTCGCCTCCGCCTGACGCAGGAGGCCCGACTGCTCGGTTTCGTTGCGATCGAACATACCGAAATATGTGACATCGTACTTGTTTGGCTTGGCATTCACATTCCCCCGTGCGGCCCGCCGCAGGAACGCCTCCTGCGACTGCGTGGCGAAATGGGCGATCTCAGTATGGGCGTATCCAAGCGTTGCGAGGGACGACCGCCACATGCTTTGCTTGAACCCGTCAGTCATCGGTTTGCCAGAGCCGTTGACCCAATGCCGATGCGTCAGCGCCGACTTGTCCTTGCCCTTCACCGTGGGGCGGTGGATGCCAAGCTTCATGTTGTCAAACGGCTTGAAAAGTGTCTTTACCCCCCAACCTTTTCGAAACAGGTCGGGCGCGCCCCGCTTATAGGCCTGCGTCACCGGCAGGTCGGTCCAACCCACGCGACCGTTTGAGCCCATCATGCGCCATGTGATGGCAAAGCCATCGGCATCGGGCATTGTTTCAAACAAGTCGTCGAGGTGGCCCGCGCCGGTTTTGACGAGAAGATATTCATCAACGTCGAGGGTGATGATCCAATCGCTGGTGGCGACCGCGTCCAATTTGTCGGCGCGGCGCAACGCCAAGGGTTGCGGTTTGCCCCCTTCCGGCACCGGGTTGGGGTGGTGCATGACCTCACCCATGTCCTGCAAACGGTTGAGCATCGCAACGGTGCCGTCGCTGCAATCGTTGGTGAAGACGATGATACGGTCGAAGCCGATCAGGCGATGATGGGCGATCCAGTGCAGCAGGAATGGTGCCTCGTCCTTCATCATGGTGACGATGGTGCGCACGCCCATCGCCTAGACTTTCGGGCCGTGGCGCAGAAGGCCCCCTTCGGCCTCTAGCCGGCCCGCCGTGTCTGCGGTCAAGCGGTGCAGGGTATTGAACAAGTCACGGTAGCCGGGTTCGGGATCAGGGCCGTCGGCGATACTGTCGAGGCGGTCTTTTACAGGCGCTGAAAATCCATGCGCTCCGCGCCGCCAGCTGACTTTTGCGCGCCATCTTTCGTAGTCGGGTGCTGCGTAGTGGATAAGATGCGCTTGTTGCGCAGCGCCCCAAGTCGGGCCAGGCGTACGGTCGCCGTTGGCGTCTTCGGCCCAGTGCAGCTTCATGTTCAGACCCGTTTGCCCCGCGCGGTGAAAGCTTTTCCCTTCGGGGTGATAGACGAGGCCATAGCGAATTCGCAGCAAGTCGGCGTCAGGTCCGTAGACACGATTTACTGCTTTGCGCTGGATTGGCATTCGGAACCCGTCAGATCCATCAGGCAAGATCACTTGTTCAGCGCTTTTGATCCGCAGGCTTTGAGCATCGGCAGGCAGGGTATCTAGGGCTTCAGGAACTGTGCGGCCGGGGAACCAAACCAATTCATCCGCATCTAGAACGAGCAGCCATCCTTCCGGCGTATCCGCATAGGCTTGGGCCAGTACATGGCGTTGGCGACGGGTAAATCGTTTGTTGGCCGACAGGCCAAGGCTACTCCAAAAAGCAGGTGTGCAGGGGCGCGCGTCGATGCGCGGGTCGCCTTGCAGACGGGGAAGGGCGGGATCGTCCGGATCGTCAAGAAACAGGATAATCCGGTCCGCGCCTTGCCCCAGATGCCAGCGCAAAAACCGGTTCAGGATTGGCCACGGCTCGCGGGCGATTGTGGCTACGGTGAAGCCCACTAGAGCAATCCGTGGAAGCGTGCCGGGATTTGAACCGGAAGACCTTGTTCCCGATTGCGAGGATCGCGTGATGGCCGAGGACGCGGGGCGGGTTCGCCGGAATCGGGTTCAAACGGGAACTCAGCCAAGCCAATCTCACGCGCTTCGGCCCAGTCGATTGCTGCAATCAAACCCTCGTCGCCAATGGCGTTCAACCGATCAGTTTGATGGCCTACAAAGCTGCGGTGCTGGGTGGTACCGCCGCGGGCCTCCATCCGTTCCTGGGCGAGCGTTTCATCGGCAAGCGCCAGATGGAACAGCACAAAGTGGTTGGAGATCTTCACATCCCGGTTCAGGAGGCGGTGTGCACCACCCGCCCAATTGGACCAGCGGTTGATGACAAAGGGCTTTGAATAGCGATCTGCGATGTAGCCCGCTTGGCGCTGGCCGAGGATCGGTTTGGTTCGGTCAACCGGCGTGGTTTCCGAAGCCGATTGCACCACATCGCAGCCGAGCGCGAAAATGTAGCCCTGGTCGCCAAGCTCGAACATCGCATCAGGCCAGTCTAGACCGCTGTCGGGGTCGATGGTGACGTATTCGTCAACATCACCGCGGATGACGTACTCATACCTTTTGCGTAACCGGTTGGCCCGAGACGACATGGCCTTGGCCATATATCGGTCGTTCTTGATGCGACGGCGTGGGGCGTCAAGAAGCACTTCGGTGGTGATGCCACTCAGGTCGACCTTAGGCTCCCAATCATCACCGTCGATCACGACGTATAGATTCTCGCGTCCGCCGACGATTGGCCCGTAGTAGTCGATCCACTTTTGGAGGAAGTAGTCCTCGTGCCGGATGTGGGTGAGCGCGCAGGCAAAGTGTTTGGCCATAGACTACCGCTCCCCGGCCAAAAATCGGAGCGGAGTTTGCATCCGTTCCGACATCGCTGAAACCGCCTTGTCGAGCTGCGCCTTGGTGGGAGGGCGCCATTTTGTGCCCTCGGGCAGGAAACCCTCGGCCACGAGTGTTTTGCATACGGCGGGCAGGTCGAGCGTTGCATGGGTTTCGCGCTTTTTCAGACGACGGCCTTCGGGAAACCAGACGCCTTGCACCGCTTCGATCCGCGTTGGCGCGTGGCCTTGCCAGCGGGTGAACTGGGCGATGTAGTCGTCGATATTGTTGGTAGGTCCGCGATTGAGGATCGCAACTTTGGTTTCTGGTGCCACGATCATCGCAGCCAAATGCAGCGAGGAGGCATCGAGCGAGACGATGCGTTTAGCCGCCTTGTAGGCCGCGATCTGTTCTTCCAGCGCGTGATTTTGAGGGTGAAAGATCGTGTAGCCGGCATTTTCCATCCGACTCTCGATCAACGTTTCCAACAGGACCGAGCCTCGCTTTGAAGGCAGTTTTGAGCGTGAGATATAGATGTCTTCGGCCCCTTCGGGCATGATGTCGCGCCCCAGATTGGCCTGCATGTAAGCACGGTATTCTGGGCGGCCTTCGATCATGCGTTCGATCCCGAAGCCCGGCTCGGCGATGGCCAATTGTTCAATCACGGTAGGCTTTTGCGGCGCGCGGAAACGGATCTTGTCTTCGGTCAGACCCATGGCCGCGAAAAAGGGAAGTTGGTGGCGGTAGTGGCGCCGTTCGTGCGTCATCCGGTTCTTGGGGTAGAATATAATGCCGTCGACATCGTCGAGTTGGTCGAGCGCCCATAGCCGAGAGGTCGTCTCGCATAGGAAATGCCCGAAATGGCCGTACAAGAGCCCTCCGAACAGCCACCGACCTTCGATGCGTTCGGGCTCTTCCTCCAGATCCGGGAACTCTGGCTCAAGTGTGATGGGTCCCGACGTGTAGCGCCAGCAATGGCCTTCAGGCAGGAATCGCCAAGCGCTGTCGAACAGCCCGGCCGCACGCCGCGCGCCCCGGTCGCCTTCGTCGGCCCAGGGCACCAGCGTGACGTCTTGATGCCAGACCGGAGCCTTGTCGATGGGCTTTTCCGGGTCGAAGTCGAGGCCGGGATCGATGGGCACGCTTGCGTTCATTATTCTAGCGCGTCCTCAGGTGTGATGCCGACCTCCTGGCACATGCGCCAGGCGTAGGAATTCTCCAAGGGTGCATTCTTGCGCCACCAGGGCTTGGTGCCGTTGGTGTAGAGGTGGACCGAGACGGTTTTGTCCGTGAACCAACCTTCAACGCGCCCATGGGGGTCGTAGAAGATATCGTTGAGCTGGAACGGGACGGGGTAGAGAACCTCGGATCCCATAGCTTTCTCAATATCGCCCGTCTGCCGCGCGAAGTGGGTGAAGGCTTGCGGGCCGAAGGCGGTGCGTTCGGTTTTGTAGATGCGGACGGGGTGGGGCAGGTCGGCGTTTTGGCGATCCATCCGCTTGCGTTGGCGCGGGTTCCACCAGGGCGGGTAGTCGGGGAGGTTCTCGTAATAGTCGAGCAGCTGGTCCATCAACTCCCCTTCTTGCGGGATGCCCACGACCCCGCAATTCAGTGCGCCGCGCATGCCGTGGCCTGCGTAGATATGCTCCCACTCATCGGGGAAGGGGGCGTGGCAGAAGGCGTCGCAGTCGATCCAGATGGCGCCGGTCTTCTGGATCATCTTGTAGCGGAAGACGTTCGACAGGAAGCTGGCGGAGGTCTGCTCGACGATATCCATGGGGATATCCATGATCTCGGTCGCTTTGCGGACCTCGACGCCCTCGGGCGCATTCGTCACCTCATCGGTGCAGTAAAGCGTCACCGGGTGGCCGTGGCGCAGGTGCGATTTCAGGCAGAGCTGGTTGAGGTATTGCAGGCGTTCGCCGATCCAAAGGGAGGCGACGGGGCGACGGGTGAGGTCCATGGGGCTGGCCTTTGATTGCTGCTCGTTGTGTGGCGGGGTTCGTGCCCCGCGGCTCGTTGGGGACTGTTTTCGCCGATTGGGGGCGGCAAGGCAAAGGGTTTTGGGAAGGAGGGTTGATTGGGCGAGGCTGCTCACGCGTGAGCAAGGGGGTTAAGGTGTTGGTTTTGTTGGGAAAGGGGTGTGGGCGTTAAGGGTTTGTTAAGGGTTATTGAGTGGCCCAGGGGCGTCTAATTCATGCATTCTTGATAAACATGGCTATCGAGAATTTCGGTGTATTCGACCGATGGATGATCGGCGAGGACGAAACAGCGAATTCCTTGAAGTGTCCTGATTTCCTCAAGCGCCACGGCTTGAAGTGACATTGCGAACGTTAATTCCTCCCGAGACAATTGCGTAAGTTCGAACGCCTCGTCTCTTTGCTGGTCTCTGAATTCCGCCAATATGAAGGTGGAGTAGATGCTGATCCGTTCCCTAGAGACGGGCTCTTGGCCGGAGTGAATGTTTGCCAACGCGGCGGCTAACAAGGAGAGGTATTCCGACTTTGCAAAGAAGAAGTCACGGCGCTGCGCGTGCAGATACCGTCGTACTAATGGATAAAATGTGACGCCGCTATCTTGTGTAGTGGCCTCCGGAAAATGAAGGCCGTCGTTTGCAGCGCTATCGGTAAGGCCGAAGAGATAATACGCGTCGGTGAAGGTGCAGGGTCGCGCTTCCTCAAGGTGGGCTCCGTGGTTCACGACTAGGTGGTTCGCACCGATGCACTCGCTTTCGGCCTCTTGTGCTGCGGCTTGCAGGGCGAAGAAAGCCATACAACTCAAAACACCTAACGCCTTGAACACTTTCAAACCCACTCTGTGATTATTTTCGAAATCTGCCGGAACCATTGGCATGTGAATAACTCAACTTCTAGACGTGATAATATCCGATCATTTCGCAAGGCAACGCAAACTGCTGTTTTTGAACAAGTGTTCGGATCATCCAGCGGGTTAACAGCGGCGGAGCCGCCCCGCTGTCATGCCAAAGGCATGCTTTCAGCATGACGGGCCTCCCCACGGCCCCCCCACTCGGCATCTTTTGCGATGCAAATGAGCCTGCCGGGCAATGGGCAATTTGGTGCGGCTGGTTGCTTCGTTCATGAGGCACGAAAGCTTGGCTGGCAGAAACTGCCAAAGCGCTGCTGCTGGATCGCCGAACCGAGGCCCGACGATAGCGGGGCTTTGCGCTATACGTTGGGGCGGCGAGTGGTGGGTTGCACCCACCCTACGAGCGGCGGGACAAGTCCCGCCCTACGGGTTCGGCCAGACTACGTAAGTTGCTTTGAAATGTCGGTGCCCTCAGGCACGCCGGTGATTTCGACGATGGAGAGGCCGCAGCGGAGGCGGATGGTGTCTCCGGTTTGGGAGACGGTCGGTGCAGCGGGCCAGGCGTTTAGGTCGTAGGTCTGGTCGGGCTGCCAGCCGTTGATGACCGTGACGCCTCCATAGTCGGGTTTGAAGATCTTCGCGCCGGGCTCTGGCGTTATCACCGACACGCCTGAACCGGTTGAGACCACGTGGTCGCCTTCGCCGAGGGTCAAAACGTTGCGACCGGGGCCTGCGTCGATGGTACTCGCCCCCTCTCCGTCGTGTATGACGTCATTGCCGTGGCCGCCGAAGATGTGGTTGCGGCCTTTGTTGCCGTAGATGACGTCGTCGCCGGTGCCGCCGTCCAAGGTATCGCGGCCCGGGCCGCCGCGCAGGGTGTCGTTCCCGGCCTCGCCGTAGAAGGCGTGGCGGCGGTTGCCCTGTTTGGCCTTGGCGATCATCGTGTCGTTGCCCGCGCCGCCGTAGAAGGTCGCACTCCCATGTTTGGGGCCGATCATGACGTCGTCGCCGTCGGAGCCGGTGACGTCGACCTCGACACGCTCAGACGTTTCGAACTCGATGGGACTGTCGGGGTGGGCGACGATGCGGATGCGTTTGCCTTCGGGCTGGGGGCCTTTTCCTGCGCCTTCCTCCTTGCGGGAGACGACAGTGGCGATGCGGATTTTCTCAATATTCGCAGGGACATGGAGGACGTAGTCGTCGGGGCCTGCCATGTACCAGAGCGTGTCGGTGCCGCCGTCTTTCTCCTCCACGATCTTCTCGGCATCCGCGCCATAGGCCCAGTAGTCGTTGTCGGCGCGCCCCCCGGCGAGGACGACGGAGCCGTCGACGGCCATCATGGCATTGACGCCGTCTGCGGGGTTTTCAAAGCCGCGCAGGTCGAGGCCAAGGTCGAGGGCGCCGCGTGTGAGTTCGTCGCGGAGGGCTTGGAGGGGGGCCGTGGCGGCGATGTTTTCGGTCTCACCTGGGTCGTTGACGAGGTCGTAGACGTGTTCCTCGCCGTTGGGGTAGCGGAAGTAGCGGTATTGCTCGAGCCCCTCCACGGAGGGACGGACGGAGAGGGTGCCGAAGACACAGGTGATGGGCGATTTGGAGCGGTCGTAGGTGTCTTCGTTTGCGATCAGAGGCAGGAGCGATTGGCCGGAGGTCCAGTCGGGGCGCGCGGGAAGGCCCGCGAGGTCCATGATCGTTTTGGGGATGTTGTGGAGGGAGACGGGGAGGTCGATTTCCTGCGGCGCGAGGTCGGCGTGCCAGATCCCGAGGGGGACATGGGCGGCACTATCCCATTGAGACATCTTATGAAAACTGTCGTGGTTGCCGAGGTTGAAGCCGTTGTCGGAGAGGAAAATCACGGTGGTGTTGGCGGCGAGGGGGGAGGCGCGGAGGGCGTCCATGAAGCGGCCGATTTCGTGGTCCACGTGGGAGATGCAGGCGAAATAGGCGCGCACGACCTGCCGCCAGGCCTCGTCGCCAGCCTTCTCGGGGGTCCAGACGCCGTTGGCGATATAGGCGGCCTCGTAGACGGCGAAGCCGGGTTGGGGGCCGAAGTAATCCTCAGGGCTGGCGATCGAGGGCCAGACGATGTCGGCGGGGTCGTATTGGGCGTAGAAACGGTCGGGGGCCACGAGGTTGTAGTGGGGGTGCTTGAAGCCGAGTTGGATCAGGTGGCGTTTTGAAGGGTCGGCGCGGTTGAGGTGTTGAATCGCGTTTTCGGCGACCTGATGGTCGAAGAACGTGTGGTCGTATTCGCCCTGATCGTTGGGGTGGTTCACGCCTTTGATGCCGGGTCCGCGATCAAGGTAGGCGTGGACGTTGCGGCGGCGGCCTTCGTCCTTTGCCTCGGGCTCCTCATGGAAGAGGATGCGGCGGTAGTCTTCGGGCATGGGCTTGTAATTGCTGTCCACCTTGCCGGTGGTGAAATTGTAGAAGCCCGCGCGGCGGAGGTCGTATTGCCACGCTTTTTCAGGAGGATAGACGTCACGCCAGAAGCGATTGAGGTCGACCAGGCCGGAACGGAAGGGCGAAAGGCCGGTGGCGAGCTCCGCGCGGCACGGCGCGCAGAGGGGGACGGTGGCGTAGGCGTTGGTGAAGCGCACGCCCTCGGCCATGAGGCGGTCGAGATGGGGGGTCTGGATGCGGAGGCCGAAGGTGTCGCGCCAGGTGAAGACGTCGATCATGTCATCGACCCAGATGACGCAGATATTGCCGCCCTCGGGGATCATGCGGCAGCCCAGAGGTGGTGGCGTTTGAGGGCTTTGAGCTCAGAGGCTGTGGGTTCGTGGAGCAGGGCGCGGTTCGGGAAGAACCAGACGTCGAGGATTAACGCGGCGCCGAGGGTCTTCAGGAGGCGCGGGCGCTGGTTGCGGCAGCCGATGAAGAGGTCGGCGGCGCCCTTGAGAATGCCGGTGCCTGCTTTGCCGTCGACGCGGTTGGGGCCGAGGGCGAGGGAGAGTTGGTCGCCCAAGAGCGAGACGATCGCCATGCGAGGCGCGTCACGGTGCGGGCAGGGCAGGGTGACGGAGACGAGCCCGTTGTCGTCCTTCGCGGTCAGGTTGCCGTCACTTTCAGTTAGAAACACGTAGTTTTCGCCTGTGTTCAGGGTGAGAAGCGTGCGCGCGTCTTCGCCCGGGGGCGTGTAAAAGCGCACCGCGATCGTTGCAGTTGTTGCATCTTGTGTGACGGCCTCTGCCACCATGCCGCAATGGGTCTGCGCCTT
This sequence comes from uncultured Roseicyclus sp., assembly GCA_947489665.1. Lineage (GTDB taxonomy): Bacteria > Pseudomonadota > Alphaproteobacteria > Rhodobacterales > Rhodobacteraceae > Gymnodinialimonas. Next base: position 1,095,275 of record CANLEH010000001.1, read on the forward strand.
GCATTGAAGACCGAATAGGTCATCGACTTCGCCAATCTGACCGTGGCCGGTATTGGGTTCGGTTGGCTCGGCTGGGGGGCCTGAACCTTGGCTGCGCCAAAGGATGGCGGCATTGGTTTTGGGATCGACCTCTATCGCTTGCGCGCTGCCGTGCCACCAGAAAGCGCCTCGCAGGGATTTGCCGATTGCCGCGGGCGTGGCTGCGCAGAGCGCGCCGGGCGGAAGTGCGTCGGGAAGCTCAAGCATTGCGGCCACCCGTTACGGGCAAATGCGCGGGCAAAGCGTATCGATGGAGCGTCGCGCCCGTTGCGCTCTGTTCCGCCCATCCATCGTGGAGATGGCCGCGGGGTTGACCAGCACAGGCATAGGCCAGGCGAAGATCCGGGCCTGTCGGGACCTTGTCGAGCGTGAGAAGAACAGCCTGGGGGTCATCGTCTGCGATGGCGACGGATTTGATCTTGGCACCGTTTTCGCAGCCAGTCAGAGCGAATCCATCCGTGCTGTCGAGTACAAGTGGCCCGTTTGCGCGAACTGTTAGGCGCAGGGTTTTCCCCTCCAGCTCGGCCAGATGCAGGGTTGGGCATTTCCACGTATCAGCCTCGGCAACGGCGTGCGCTGTCATCTCAGCCTGTTGGATCCGAGCGGCCTCGGTTGGGCGATCATAGGCGTCGAGCTCGAACATATAGGCCGGGGCAGAGGTTATTAGCCGGTGCTCGCCATGGTTCCACGAAAGCTCCCACTGGCCGTCGAGCGCGGGTTGTGGGGCGATGTCTGGCAATCCGGAATCAAGGCGAGAGACAAAGAGGGGGCGGTCGAACCCAAGGGCCCAAAGGCCGGAGGACACAGCTTCCATCACCGCGAGCATTCCATCGCGATATGCAGTGGAGGTCGTGGAATGATCCTCCAACGCAAAATCAAGAGAAACGAACAGAACTTTCGCCTTTTTACCCATCAAACCTGCCGAAGCTTTCAAGTTCTCAGCATTGATCAACAGGTTTTCAACAGCCTTGCCTGCGGCCAGTTCTGCGGTATTTGCAGCACCATCGCTTTCAACACGCGCCACGAAAAGGGGCAGAGGGCCGTAATCGTCCATCCGCCAGGAGAGGAAGGTTTGAGCGACAAGCGCCTCATGCGTCATCTCGCGGATATGTTCCAGCCGGTCTGTTTTGCTGGCGGTCTCAACGCCTGCGTGACCTACGGCGCCGATATCGTCAGCAGACGCTACGATGTGGTGCGGAAAATCCGCGCCGCCCGGATTGGCCAGCGCCGCACGCGCACCGCCGAGGCCCAAAAGGCCGAGGACGGGGCCGTTCGTGTCGGCGATGATGTCGCCGCCCTCGATGTGCTGGCGGAAGTCGCGGATGCCTTGCGCGCCTTTAAGCCGAGCAGTGAAGCGGATCCAGTCGCCATCACGTCGGGCGTTCCATCCGTCGATGCCTTCAGGGGGATCGGTGATCTCGATCGGCGCGGATACGGCCGGCGCCGGGGCCGCGCTCCGATCTGGCAGACGCAGGGCGAGGTCTTCGACCACGCGGTCGCTGAGGCGCATGACAAGCCCGGACGGATCATAGCGGATCACGTCGCCGTTCTTGGCACGCAACACCACGCCATGCGACGCGGTCAGGTCTTCATCTTCGGGAGTGTCTGCCACTGCCTGTCTCGCCCCTTGTCACCCGCGCCACGTTAGGCTGCGGGAGCCGCCTTCGCCAAGCCCCGTTTCGCGGGCTCGCCCCTCATCCAGCTGCGGGACCGCCTTCGCGGCGGTCATATTGCAAGGAGCCGGATGTGACGCGATCTGCGTTCTCCTTGAACCCTTTGGCTTCAAGCACCGGGCCATAGTCGGCGCGGTATTGATTGGCCTGATCCTCAGATATAATCGGGATCAAAACGCGGCGCACATTCAGCATGTCGATCTGAGCAAGTGTTTCTGCGGGCACGTCCGCAGCGCGCGACAGGCGAAGCGCGGTTGGGTTGAAGTCCGTGATGTAGGCCTGAAGCCCCGTGGGCGCGCTATCAATTATCAAGGGGCCATCGGTGAACTTCAGGCGGCTGGTATCGTCCTGCCCCGCGCGTTTGGCGAGGTCGCGGCCGTAGTCAATCAGCGCGCTGCGGCAGTCTTGCACCATATAGGTCGTGCTTTCGCTGATCTTGGTCGTGCGTATGCCTATGAACCCGATGCCCGCGCCGATGTCCAAAACGCGCAGACAACCGGACAGATAGCCTGCAATGTTGCGCGCATGGCGGCGCTCAAACCGGCCGAGGATGATGACATCAAGGCTTTCGGGCGAGAAGATGCGGGGGTCCGCTGGCAGTTCAATACCGTGGTTTTCAACCCATTCAAGGCCGATTGCACCTGAAATATCAGGATCTTCGACGTAAGGATCGCCATCGGAGGCAGCCCATCCAGCCACGGTTTCATTCCGCCGTTCCTCGATCGGTTTGGCGGCGGCGTCTTTTTCCACCCGGCTCATGAGGGCTGCGATTTTGGCGGGGTCGCGGGCCTGGGGAGGCTTGGCCTCCACTTGCGTGATGGGGACCTTGCCGGCCTCGATCAGGCTGTCACGGAGTTGGGTATAGGCCTCCGTCTCGCGGTACTCATCCAGACGAGCCTCGACCCGCTCAAGGGCGGCGAAGTGGAGGTCGTGCAGGACGGGGTCCTTGAGGAGTTCGGCCATGATCTCGGCCCGCTTTTCTGCGTGGATGAGGGCGGTGCGATCCTCGACCTCGTTGCGGTCCTGAAGCGACCAATAGTCGGCGTTGTACTTGTCTTTCTTGTTGTTCACGTTGCCGCGGAATTTTCGGACGGCATAACTGTCGACCGATTTCACCGCATAGTGGTTCATCTGGCACCAGTCATAGCCAAGCGTGCGGCGGATCGAGCGCCAGCCGCGGAACTTGAAGTAATCCTCCATCGGGCGGCCGGAGCCATTGAGCCATTTGATGCTGTCGGGGAAGTCGGTCTCGAGCCATTTGTTCTTGATGGACGGTCGGTGGATGCCGAGTTTCCAGTGCTGGTGGTCGAATTTGAACAGCGTCTTGACGCCCCAGCCCTTGTTCCAGAGCGGCGGCGCGGCGCGGGTATATTGCTCGGTCACCGGGTCGCGGGACCAGTCGATCACCCCGCCTGAGCCGTAGATGCGCCAGGTGATGACGATGCCGTTGGCGTTTTGGGCGGTCGCGTCGTCAATCATCCCCTCGACAGTGCCAGAGGGGTGGCGGATGCAGAGGAATTCATCGGCGTCAAAGACGAGGACCCAATCGGCCTGGCGCACGATGGGTTCGGCTTGGGCATGTTTGAGCGCAGAGGGCTGCGGTTTGATGCCTTCGGCGATCTCGTTGACACGGTGATGGCCGAGGCCAAGCTCCTCAAGCCGCATCAGCATGGTGTCGGTGCCGTCGGAACAATCATTGGTGTAGACGAGGATATCGGTGAAGCCCACGGCGAGGTGGTGGGCGAACCATTCCAAGAGGAACGGGGCTTCGTCCTTCATCATCGACACGGCGAGAATTTCACCATGTTTGGAGTGGTTTTTCAGGTGCTGCACGTCTGCCCTTTGCGTCCCCGGTTTGGCCGGTGTTTCCGAAGGGATAGCATGGCGCGCAGGCGTTTTGAACAGGGTGTGCCGAAGCTGGCTAATGGGTGGGCGCTTTAACCTTGTTGGCGGGTTACAGGAGGCTGTCGGGCATCTTTTGCTCGGCGGCGGTGTTGGCGCGCCGGAAGAACAAAGTCACCGCCGTTGAGACCAGCACGATGAAGAGCGAATAGAGTGCGGGCACGGCCATAATGGCCTGCTGCTGCTCGGGCGGGAAGGTGAAGACCACGATCGCGATGGCCAGCGGGCCGTTCTGGATCCCCGTTTCCAGCGCTACGGTGCGGGCATTGCGGGGGTGCAGGCGCAGCGCTTTGGCGAAGAGATAGCCGAGCGTGATCCCCACAACCCCGAGCCCGATTGCGGCGACATAAGTCGCGCCGGATGTGCCAAGCAGGAACTGCCAGTTCTGCGGGATCCAGGTCGCTGCGATGAAGATGATGAAGAAAGCTCCCAGCATCGAGCCGCAGAATTCCAGCACCGCCCCGACATTGGCGTTCACCTTGCGCAACGTCATACCCAGCACCACCGGCACAAGAAGGACCGCCAGAACCTTGATGATTTCCTCTCGCGGTATTTCGATGTCGAGCGCGGTCGCATAGATGACAAGGATGATTGGGATCAGGAGGATCCCCGTCGCTGTCGAGGTCACCGTCATCAGGAGCGACAAGGCAAGGTTACCCTTGGAAAAGTAGGTAAAGACGTTCGAGGTCGTTCCGCCCGGCATGCAGGCCATGAGCAGGATGCCGAGTGCGATCTCCTCGGGTACCACGAGGAGGGTTACAAACAGAAAGCCCAGAAACGGCATAATGCCGTATTGTGCGGCCACACCAATCAGCAGGCCCTGCGGACGCTTGAGGGCCAGGAGGAAGTCCCGCGGGGTCAGCGAGGCGCCAAGCCCAAGCATGATAACAGCGACCATGATGCCGAGGAGCGTCTGGGTAAATTCATCAACCATTGTCTCAGGCCCCCTTCAGTTCTTCTGCGCGCAGGTCCTTGCGGAGGATCTTGCCGACATTGGATTTTGGCAGATCGTCACGGATTTCGACGCGTTTGGGCACCTTGTAGGCGGTGAGATGCTCTTTGCAGTAGGCGCGGATCGCGTCCGTCGTGACGCTTGTGTCCTGGAGCACGACAAAGGCTTTCACCGCCTCGCCGCTGGCGTCGTCCGGAACGCCAATCACGGCGGCTTCGGTCACGGCCGGGTGGGCGGCGAGCACATCCTCGACCTCGTTGGGATAGACGTTGAAGCCGGATACAACGACCATGTCCTTCTTGCGGTCGACGATGCGAATATAGCCATCAGGGTCCATGATGCCGATATCGCCGGTCAGGAAGTAATCTCCGGACATGACCTTCGCCGTCTCATCCGGCTTGTCGAGATAGCCCTTCATGACCTGCGGGCCTTTGGCGGCGATCTCGCCGGTCTCGCCAATGGCAAGGCGGTTGCCGTCTTCATCAAGGATCGCGATGTCGGTGGAGGGGACGGGGATGCCGATGGTGCCGGGGCGCGACTTGCCCAGAGGCTCGAACGTCAGCACCGGCGAGGTTTCGGTCAGGCCATAGCCCTGGAGGACCGGTTTGCCGGTGATCTTTTCCCACTTCTCGGCGACAGAGGCCTGTAGGGCCATGCCGCCGGCGCCTGCAAATTTTAGGTGTTTGGGCGGACTGTCAGTAAACCAGATCTCGTTCGTTAGAGCGTTAAAGAGCGTGTTTACGCCAGTCATGAAGGTGATCTTGTAGTTCTCAAATGCGCGTTTGAGATTGCCGAGCGGTCTTGGGTTCGGGATCAGGATGTTGCGCGATCCCATCCAGTAAAAGGCCAGCATATTCACGGTGAACGCGAAGATGTGGTAGAGCGGCAGCGCCGTCAGGATCACCTCTTTGCCGCGATCGAGCCCGCTCAGCAGGTCCATCGATTGCTCCATATTATAGAGCAGGTTGGCGTGGGTCAGCATTGCACCTTTCGACACGCCGGTGGTGCCGCCGGTATATTGCAGGACGGCGACATCATCGGCTGCAACGCCCTGGTGGTAGGCCTCAACCTCAATCCGTTCGCTGTCTCGGTGGGCGCGGCCTGCGGCCAGCGCGGCGGGTAGACGGATATGGGCGGTCTCGACCGGCTTAACCGAGCGGTCCCAGTATTTCTGAACGAGACCGACGATGCCGCGCGGCAGGACGGGGAGGAATTCGGCCACGCGCGTGACGATGATGTTGGGGATCGGGTGGCCCTTGGTGGCCGCCGGGATCTTGTCGGCGAACATGTCGACAATCACCAACGCGTGCGGCTGGGCATCTTCGAACTGTTTGGCCATTTCTTCGGCCGTGTAGAGCGGGTTGACGTTGACCAGCACGCAGCCCGCTTTAAGCACACCGAAGGCCGCAACCGGGAAGCTGAGGGAGTTCGGCATCTGCACCGCGACGCGGTCGCCTGCGTTCAGGCCCGCAACCTCGCGCAAGTAGACGGCGAAGGCGTCCGACATCTCATCCACCTGCGCAAAGCTAAGCGTGCCGTTCATCCCGTTGGGCAGACAGCACGTGAAGGCGGGGGCTTTGCCATAGGTCTCGGCCACCGAGCCGATCAGATCGCCCAGGTTGCGATAAGCCGGTGCCTCGATCTCGGTCCGGGCTCCGGGTTGGTAAAACGCGGTCCAGGGGCGGTCAGTCATGGTCAGAATCCTCCCAAATTCTCCCAAATGAAACGATACCGGGTTTCGGGGCGGGGGAAAGCGGGAAGCTACGTAAACCAGTGGGCAGCAACCTAAGCGTGTGTTCTTCAGGCCGCACAGTTTGAATTTCCCGTTCAAGGCGAGTGCTGCGGTCTGTTTGTTCTGCTTGACCCGGCCAACCCATCGTTTCACCGCGAATGGCAAATTTTGAAAATATTTTTCAAAAGTGTTAGACGCACAGGCATCGACCAAGGAAAAAGACTCGTTCTTTTTTCGCAATGTAAAAGGTGCTTTCAAAAATGTGGTACAGCCGATGACCGATGGCGACCCATCCCCATCCCGCCGTGCCCGGGGTCGTCCTCGTGGCTGGGATGACAAGACGGAACAAAACACCATCAAGTCGCTCGACCGGGCGATGGAGGTTTTTGAGCATCTCTCGACACTTCCCGGCGCAACCTTGTCGGCCTTGGCCGAGGATCTGCGCCAATCGCCCGCAACAGTCTACCGCATCATGGTGACGCTTGAGCGGCGCGGGCTAGTGGAATTCGATCAGCCCACGCAGATGTGGCATGTCGGTGCGCGGGCCTTTGTGATCGGCGCGCGCTACCTGCGACGCACATCGCTTGTGGAACGCGCCCGCCCCGTCTTGCGACAGTTGATGGAAGACACCGGAGAGACCGCGAACCTTGGCGTCGCACGTGAGACCAATGTGCTGTTTGTGGGGCAGGTCGAAACCCACGCCACGATCCGGGCCTTCTTTCCGCCAGGTACATTGTCGCCCATGCATGCGTCCGGGATCGGCAAGGCGCTGCTGGCGCAGATGAGCGACGATCGCCTGTCGCGGCTGTTCGCGACCGCTCCGCTGGATCAGTTCACCGAGAAGACGTTGATTGAACCCGCCACCCTGCGCGCTGATCTGGAGGCCACGCGGGAACGCGGATATGCGATTGATGATGAGGAAAAGAATGAGGGGATGCGGTGCATCGCAGCCCCGATCTTTGATTTCAGCGGTGGGGCCATTGCCGGTCTATCCGTCTCGGGCCCCGTCAGCCGCGTGAGTTTGGCCAAAACCGAGGACTTGGCTGCATCGGTCGTACGCGCGGCGCAGGAGCTGTCGCAAGCCATGGGTGCGGAGGGTTAGAGCGTGTTGCGCAGTAGGGGGCAGATCGGTTACACTCGTAACTGAGCAAATGCTCCCCGCGGGCCGGGATCTTGTTTGTCGCGTGAAGGGCACGTCACACGCGGCTAAAAAAACAGGAGGTGGGCCATGGGACCTTTCCCGCATGATGCCCCGAAAGCCGTTGTCGACGCGATCAATGTGGCCGGAACCGATGGGTTTGAATTCGTGGAATTCGCGCACCCTGATCCCGCTGTATTGGAACAGCTCTTCACTGCGATGGGCTATATTGAGGTTGCCCGTCACAAGGTGCGCGACATCTCGCTCTATCGGCAAGGTGACATCAATTACATGCTGAACCGCGAGCGGGACGGCCATGCGGCCCAATTTGTGGACGCCCACGGCCCGTGTGCGCCCGCGATGGCGTGGCGGGTCGTGGATGCGCAGCACGCTTTGAAATGTGCGCTCGACTATGGGGCCGAGGAATATGCCGGTCCGGGCAAGTCGTTGGATGTGCCTGCGGTCGTGGGGATCGGGGGATCACTTCTGTATTTCGTGGAGACCTATGGCAATGCAGGTTCGCCCTATGCGGCAGAGTTTGATTGGTTGGGAGAGGTTGACCCAAGACCCGAGGGCGCGGGGTTCTACTATCTCGATCACCTGACCCACAATGTGGCGCGCGGCAATATGAGCACCTGGTACGACTTCTACGCCAAGGCATTCAATTTTCGTGAGATCAAATTCTTCGACATAGAGGGCAAGCAGACGGGCCTGTTCAGCCGCGCGCTGACCAGCCCCTGTGGCAAAATCCGTATCCCGATCAACGAGTCGAAGGACGAGACGAGCCAGATCGAAGAATATCTGAACGAATATAAAGGTGAAGGCATCCAGCATATCGCAGTGGCGACTGAAGATATTTACGGAGCGGTGGATCGCATTGCTGCGGCAGGGATCGAATTCATGCCCGCCCCGCCGGAGACGTACTACGACATGAGCCATACACGGGTCCGGGGCCATGAAGAGCCGATCGAACGTATGAAAGCCCATGGTATCTTGATTGATGGTGAAGGCATGGTGGATGGCGGTGTGACGCGCATCCTGCTTCAAATTTTCTCAAAAACCGTGATCGGACCGATCTTTTTCGAGTTTATCCAACGCAAAGGCGATGACGGGTTCGGGGAAGGCAACTTCAAGGCCCTGTTCGAGTCGATTGAGGCCGATCAGATCGAGCGGGGCGTTTTGTAGGACCTGAGGAAGTTTTTCGAAGAAAGGGGGGGCGCTGCCCCCCGCCCGCGGTCCTGAAGGACCGCAAGCTCCCCCCGAGGTATTTTTGACCAATGGAAGACAGGGGCGCGTGGCGGGAGATTTGGCCTTTCGCGCGGCCTATCGCATTGCAGCGTTGACCGATTTCAGCGCCGGGTAAAGTGCACGATAGCCTGCCAGGCGGGGGGCCAGAGCCTCGGCCCGGCCTGCGGCGGGCGTGAACCAGCGCGAGACCTCGGGCTTGGTGGCGACCTCCTCCACCGCGGCCCCGGTGGCGATCCGCGCAAGCCGCGCGGCGCCGAGCGCCGGGCCGACATCAGACGCATCAGATCGGCCAAGCTCCACACCCATGACATCAGCGATCATTTGCAAAAGAAAGTCGCTGCGTGTCCCGCCGCCGATGGCCAATAGCTGGTCGGATTGCGTGCCGGCTGCGGCCATCGCGGCCTGGGCGTCGGCGAAGGAAAAGGCAATGGCCTCCACCACTGCGCGCATCATGGAGCCGTGGGTGGTGCTTTCGCTGAGACCCCAGAACCCGGCACGGATATCGGCGTCGCCATGGGGCGTGCGCTCCCCCGTGAGGTAAGGCAGGAAGATCGGCCCGGGGGCTGCCGCCTCTGCCTCGGCCAGAAGGTCCGGGATCGGTCGACCAAGCAGATTGGCGAGCCAGGCCATGGGGCGTGCGCCGTTGAGCATGGCCGCCATCTGGAACCACAAAGCGGGCAGGGTGTGGGCATAGGCGTGTATTCGGCTGGCCGGGTTGGGGCGGTAGCTGTCCGTGGTGACGAAAAGCTGCCCCGATGTTCCCAGAGAGATGAAGCCATCGCCGGCTGCAACCGCCCCGATGCCCACGGCACCTGCGGCCGCATCACCGGCCCCCGCGGCGATGGGAATGCCTGCGGGCAGTCCAAGCCTTTGCGCCGCATCTGAGCGGAGTGTTCCGGCAATCTCGGTGCCATGCAGAACCGGAGGAAGCCATGTTGCGTCGGTGGCGGAGGCCGCGCTTGCCTTGGCCGACCATGTGCGCGCCTGTTGGTCGAACCAGCAGGTCCCGGCGGCATCCGACGGGTCGCTGGACAGATTGCCATGCAAGACCAGGCCAACATAGTCCTTTGGCAGCAGGATGTGGGAAATCCGGGCGTGGTCACCGGGGGCGTGCTTGGCCAGCCACATCACCTTGGGCGCCGTAAATCCGGGCATTGGCGGGACGCCGGTGATTTGGGAAATCTCTGGCAGTGCCTCCTCCAGGGCCTGGCATTCCGGCGCGGCGCGGCTGTCATTCCACAAGATCGCGGGACGGATCGGCCTATGCGCGGCATCCAACAGGACAGCGCCGTGCATTTGCCCGGACAGGCCGATGGCGCTGACTTGCGTGCGCAATGTGCCATCAAGCGCGTTTGCAGCGCTTTCAATGGCGGTGAGCCACGCGGCGGGGTCCTGTTCGCTTGCCCCGGGAAAGGGCGTTTGCAGGCCGAGCGGCGCATCAGCGGAGGCCACAACCTCCCCTGCCGCATTTGCCAGGCACAATTTCACGGCAGACGTGCCGATATCGATCCCGAGGAAAAGTGTCACTGCGAAGTCCTATCCAGGCGTGGGGCTGTCGGTGAAGACCTGATACGTTGAACGGCCGTAGCAGACAATCTGAGGAGAGCCCCACGAACCAATTCCGTGCGTGCCCTTGACCTTCCAGTTAGTGGAAGGTCCATGTATGATGCGAACGGTTCAACATACGGACAATTGATATCGATATGGCATATGCGCTTCAGATCTCCGGGATGAATTGCGCGTCCTGCGTTGGGCGGGTCGAACGCGCCTTGGCAGAGCTGCCCCATGTCAGGGGTGTGCAGGTCAATCTGGCCACTGAACGTGCGCAATTTGAGGCGGACGATCCAGCCGCTTTGCAAGCAGCGGCCAAGACATTGGACGAGATGGGATACCCTGCGAAAACAGCTGATGTCCGATTGAAGGTGCAGAACTTGTCTTGTGCGAGCTGTGTCGGACGGGCCGAACGCGCGCTGAGCAGCGTGCCCGGCGTGGTTACGGCTGCCGTCAACCTAGCCACGGAAACCGCAAGTGTCACGGTGTTGGATGGCGTCGCGACCCCACAAGCTTTGGCCGAGGCCGTCACGCAGGCCGGCTATCCCGGTGAGGTCAGCGGAACGCAGGGCACAGACACCCGTGCGGACGAAAAAGCCGCAGAGGCGGAAGAGGCAAAGCGGCGCATGGTCTTGGCCGCCGCGCTGACGCTGCCTGTGTTCGTGATGGAAATGGGCGGCCATATGATCCCGGCGCTGCACCATTTCATTGGTTCGACCATTGGGCATCAGGCCAGCTGGATCATTCAATGGGCCCTGACCACATTGGTGCTGATCGGACCGGGCCGTGTTTTCTACGCCAAGGGGCTGCCCGCGTTGGTGCGCGGCGCGCCGGATATGAACAGCCTTGTCGCGGTCGGCACATTGGCCGCCTATGGCTTTTCGGTCGTGGCAACATTTGCGCCTGCTCTTTTGCCCGATGTCGCGCGGGCGGTCTATTTCGAAGCGGCAGCGGTGATCGTGACGCTGATCCTGGTGGGCCGTTTTCTGGAGGCGCGGGCCAAGGGGCGCACGGGGGCGGCCATTTCTCGGCTGGTTGGGATGCAGGCGCAGACGGCCCGGGTGATGCGGGGCGGCAAGGCGATCGATCTGGCGATTGACGAAATCCGGGTCGGCGATGTCCTGATCGTCCGCCCAGGTGAGCGCATCGCCGTTGACGGCGAGGTTGTGGACGGCGCGTCCCATGTCGACGAAAGCATGATCACCGGTGAGCCGATCCCGGTGGACAAGGCGGTTGGCGATGGCGTGACCGGCGGGACCGTAAATGGTTCGGGCGGGTTCACTTACCGTGCCACGCATGTCGGGGCCGACACGGCCCTGTCGCAGATCATTCGCATGGTTCAGGAGGCACAGGGCGCAAAGCTGCCGATCCAGACACTGGTGGATCGGGTGACGTATTGGTTTGTGCCCGCCGTCATGGTGTTGGCTGCGCTGACGGTGCTGGCGTGGCTGGTGTTCGGGCCGGACCCGGCCCTGACATTTGCCTTGGTTGCAGGTGTCTCAGTCCTTATCATCGCGTGCCCTTGCGCGATGGGTCTGGCCACTCCGACATCGATCATGGTTGGCACTGGGCGGGCTGCCGAAATGGGCGTTTTGTTCCGCAAGGGGGAGGCGTTGCAACGCTTGGCCGACGTTGATGTGGTCGCCTTCGACAAGACGGGCACGTTGACCCAGGGCCGCCCGGAATTGACCGATCTGATCCTTGCAGAGGGGTTTGAACGGTCGCAGGTGCTGGCACTGGCTGCATCGGTGGAGATGCGTGCGGAGCATCCGGTGGCCGATGCCATCGTCCGAGCCGCAGAGTCAGAAGGACTGCCCACGAACCAGCCGCTTGATGATTTTGAGGCCATCGCGGGCTTTGGTGTGCGCGCGAAAATGGGCGGGCGCAGCGTCTCAATCGGTGCGGCGCGTTTGATGCAGTCTGACGGTACCGACATCGAGGCGTTTGCAGCGCAGGGAAATACGCTTGCCGCGCAGGGCAAAACGATCTTCTACGTGGCCTTGGATGGGAAGGCTGTGGCGCTGTTGGCGGTTGCTGACATGATCAAACCCTCTGCCCTGACCGCTGTTCGTGCGCTTCAGGCGCGTGGGTTGAAAGTTGCAATGATCACGGGGGATCGCCACGCCACAGCGCGCACAATTGCCGGCACGCTCGGCATCGACGAAGTGGTCGCGGATGTTCTGCCCGATGGGAAGGTCACGGCCCTCGACCGTCTGTCAGAAGATGGGTCCAAGTTGGCCTTTGTGGGCGACGGCATCAATGACGCGCCGGCGCTGGCGCGGGCCGATATCGGCATCGCTATCGGAACCGGCACGGATGTGGCGGTGGAGGCCGCCGATGTTGTGCTGATGTCTGGTGAGCTGACCGCTGTGCTCAACGCCGTCGAGATCTCGCAAAAGACGATGCGCAATATTCGCCAGAACCTCGGCTGGGCCTTTGCGTATAACGCCGCGTTGATCCCGGTTGCGGCAGGCGTGCTGTATCCGGCGTCAGGACTGCTGCTATCGCCGGTTTTCGCGGCCGGCGCGATGGCGCTTTCGTCGGTGTCGGTCTTGAGCAATGCGCTGAGGCTTCGCCGGGTGAAACCGGCCATCGCTGCACCCGTGCGGCCCCTTGCCGATAAGGTGCAGCAGGCGCATCCGATGGCCGCGGAATGAGCGCGTGAAAGGATATGGCGCATGAATATCGGTGACGTTGCAAAGGCGTCGGGCGTTCCGGCGAAAACCATCCGGTACTACGAGGATATCGGCCTGATCCGCCCCCAGCGCGGCGAAAACGGATACCGCGCGTTCCGGCAATCTGATCTGCACAAGCTGGCCTTTCTGGGCCGATCCCGAGCGCTGGGTTTTTCAATCGCGGATTGCCGGATGCTGCTGGAGCTTTATGAGGATGACGGGCGCAGCAGCTCCGAGGTCAAACACATCGCGCAACAGCATCTGGACGAGATCGACAGAAAGATCGCCGACCTATCCGAGATGCGCGCGACACTGGGCGAGTTGGTAAAAAGCTGCGCAGGCGACAACCGGCCAGACTGCCCAATCCTATCATCGCTGGCGCAGGAAAGGAGCTAGTCAGGATTGTATGATGGTGGAGGCGAGTACCGGAATCGAACCGGTGTACACGGATTTGCAATCCGCTGCGTCACCACTCCGCCAACTCGCCATCCGTGGTGTAGCGCCTCTAGTAGGAGAACGCAGAAATCGCGGCAAGCCCTAATCGGTGGGCGTAGACGCTGGAAACCCGCCTTTGATCTCGACCACACGCTGCGGGTAGGGAATTTCGATGCCGTTATCTTTCAGGGCGTTCCAGATCAGGAACAGCACGTCTGAGGTGTATTTGTTTGCTCCGTCATCGATGCCGTTGACCCAGAATTCCACTGCGAAGTCGATGCCGCTGTCGCCAAAACCCCGCAACTCGCAATCTGGCGGGAACGGATCATCGAGCACCGCGGCATGGGTGGCAACGGCTGCCTCAACAATGGCGGGGATCTTGTTGATGTCGGTGTCATAACTGACCGAGAAGGGTGCTTCGTATCTGTTGGCCGAGCCGCTGTCGGAATAGTTCACGACGCGGGTGATGATGAAATCTTCGTTGGGCACAACGATCCAGCGCCCGTCATACGTCTCCAGGATCACAGCGCGGGCAGTCATGCGGATGATCGTGCCCTCTTCACCACCATCCAGGGCCACAAAGTCACCAACGGTGGCCTGACCTTCCAGTAGAAGGATAACGCCAGAGATGAAGTTCGATGCGATCTTCTGCAGGCCGAAACCCAGACCCACACCAATGGCACCGGTCAGCACGGCAAGGGAGGTCAGGGGAATGCCCATGATGTTCATGAAGACAAGGAAGGCCGCGCCAAAGATCGCGATTTCAGCCGCCTTCACGGCGAGTTGGCGCGTGGCTGGCCGCATCTCGGCCTGCTTTTCAATCAGATTGGCGGACTGATCATTCGACCATCGTCCAAGCCAGAAGATGATCCCGCCCACGACCACAAACCGCAGTAGGTCAAGCAGGTTGAACGATAGATTGCCAAGCGGGATGACCACCGCTTGGAGCTGCGCCATGACCGGATCCAACAAGCCAACGGCATAGAGCGCGGCCATGGGAAGCAAAACGAATTTGCCCAATAACTTGAGGAACCCGTCCGTCAGGATGTCACGAACCAGCGCGCGGACAGCAAGGAACAGGAATATGCCTTTGCCAAGGGCGATGACACTTCCTGCGGCGAAAATGGAACGGGTGGCCTGTTCACCCAGCGCAGTCAGGGCAAAGGCCAAAAGGGGCATGGTCAGAGGCAAGAACTGACGCAAGAACAGGCGCGCTTTGTCGAAGAGACGTTCCGAGCCGTCCTCAGGCGAAAGCCATTGCGTCAATTTCGGCCGCAACCGCTTGGTCAAATATCGCGCCAGAAGGAAAGCCACGAGCAGCAGCGCAAATTGTGACCATGCGGCAGGGCTCAGCAGCCACGCCTTCGCAATCGTCAGGCCTTGTTGCCCGAATTCGACCGCTTGCTGCACAAAAGGAGGCATGCTTTCTGCCCATTCGGGCAGAGGCGGCGGAGGCGGAACCTCTACAGCTTCCATCGCAGGTTCGACGGCGTCTTGGGCGCCTTCTGTTTCGGTCTCGTTTTCCATCGTGCGCCCCGTAGTGCTGTGCCAGCGTGAAGCCAGACTTTCTTAATCGGATGCTCTGCCGAAAAGGGCAAGTCGTGGGTGGCGTGGATCGGTGCCATTCGTCGCATCTTGAGGGGCTTGTGGACTGGGCTGTTGCCAGCCCCAAGCGCTTGTGCCACAAGAAATCCGAAAACTAGACGGAGTGGTTCAGTTTTATGGCGGACTTCACGCAGCGCAGGGTTACAATGGTCGACACACAGGTGCGGCCCTCGGACGTGACCAAGTTTCCAATTCTCGAAGCGATGCTCAGCATTCCGCGTGAAGTGTACGTGCCGGATGGCAAGCAAGACCTGGCCTATGTGGACACGCCCGTTGATCTGGGCGACGGGCGGCAGCTTCTGGATGCACGGGCAATCGCAAAGCTGCTTGAGGCGCTAACACCGGAGCCAGCCGACTTGGTGCTCGAGATTGGGGCCTCCACCGGTTACACAACCGCGCTTCTTGCGCGGATGGCGGAGGCCGTTGTTGCGGTTGAGCAGGATGAAGATCTTGCCCGCGATGCAGAGGTTAATCTGTCCGAACAAGGGGTCGACAATGCCGCCTTGGTGACGGGCTCACTGGCAGAGGGCAGCGTGAAGCACGGGCCGTTTGACATGGTGATGATCTTTGGCGGTGTGCAGATTGTGCCTACCGCGATCATTGACCAGCTGAAAGAGGGTGGCCACATCGCGGCAATCTTCATGAGCGGTCAGGTGGGTGAGGCCCGTGTTGGAGTAAAGTCCGGCGGACGGATGAGCTGGCGCATGGCGTTTAACGCAACCGCGCCGCTCTTGCCGGGCTTCGCAAAAGAACCAGATTTCGCATTCTAACGGGCCCTGCGTCTGCGAAAGGACGCACCACGGCCCTCAAGACAAAGACGACGACAAAACAGGCAAGGCAACAGGCAGCAGCAGATCGAGCGGGGGATCAGATGGCAGTTCAATGGATCGTGCGGAGCAAAGCCGCAATATGGGCGTTGGGCCTGTCATTTGCGGTTGCGATGCCAGTTCAGGCCGATGGCCTGCGTCAGGTCATGGCGGACGCCTATCGCCACTCTAACCTGCTGGAGCAAAACCGGTATCTTTTGCGGGTTCAGGACGAAGGCGTCGCCCAGGCCGTCGCGCAACTGCGTCCGGTTTTGACGTTCGTCGCAACGATGAACCGCGATATTATAAACAACACGTCCAACGCATCTGCATCCCTGGTGCTGGAATATCTGCTTTATGACGGCGGCGCGCGTCGCTTCGCGATTGAGGCGGCTGAGGAGACTGTTCTGGCCACACGCGAGCAGTTGGTCTCCCTCGAACAGCAGGTGCTACTGGATGCTGTAACGGCCTATATGAATGTCTGGCGCGATATGCAGATCGTCGGAGTACGCGAGCGCAATGTCCGCGTGATCACGCAGCAGCTTCGCGCGGCGCAAGACCGGTTCGAGGTGGGTGAAGATACGCGCACCGATGTGGCGCAAGCCGAAGCGCAGCTGGCCACGGCCCGTTCGCAACTAGCCGCCGCACAAGGGGCGCTCGATATCAGCCGTGAATTGTTCAACCTCGCCGTAGGTCGCTATCCGAACGGGCTCTCCGGCCCGGGAAGCTTGCCCAATGTGCCGCGCACCGAGGCCGCAGCACACGCTTTGGCCCGGCAGGAGCATCCTTCCGTCCGTGCGCTTCAGCATGAGGTGACGGCGGCAGAACTGGGCATCGAACAGGCCCGGGCCGGTGTGCGCCCGCAGATCAGCCTTGAGGGGCGGTTGAGCGAAAGCTTCACGGATCCCGTTCAAATCCCAGGCGCGGACAACTGGAACTCGTCGGGCACGATTGGCCTGACCCTGACGCAACCGATCTACCGGGGCGGGCAGCTTTTGTCGCTGGAACGGCAGTCGCGCGCACAAGCGGCTGCGGTGCGGTCCAGTCTGAACCAGCAGGTGCGCTTGAACTTGCAGGCCGTGGGCAATGCCTGGGCCGGCATGGAAATCGCCAATGCCCAGATCCAGGCGGCAGATCAACGGATTGAAGCGGCTGAACTTGCCTTCCGCGGTGTTCAGGAAGAAGCCTCACTCGGCGCGCGCACGACCTTGGACGTGCTGGATGCTGAACAGGATGTTCTGGACGCTCGGATCAGCCGCATTCAGGCGCAAACGGACCTTTACCTATCCTGCTACCAGCTGCTTGCCGCGGCCGGTTTGATGACGGTTGAGAATTTGCATCTGAACGTCCCCGAATACGATCCGGCGGCCTATGCCGATCTGTTTTCGAACGCGCCGTCGCGGGTCAACAGCCCCCAGGGAGAGCAATTGGACTCGATGCTGGAGCGGATCGGCCGCGATTGACCGCAGCATTGGCCGCCTTCCTTCGGGCGAGGCACAACATCTGCATTTTAGGCAATTCCTGTGCAGCCAATGCGCAGGAATTGTTGTGTGAAAAGCCCATTCTGGGTATCTTGCGCCCAAGTTGAGGTTCAGAACGGCCCGCAAAAGGGCTGCTAGTGGCGTGATGTTTGGTGAGCAAACCAGCCCGCGTCGAAGGAGAGCAGAGATGTCCGATCCCGCGAAAACGCCGGAAGAAATTGAAGATGTATTGGCATCCATTCGCAGGCTTGTCTCCGACCATACACCGGGGCCAGACGGGTCCATGCAGCGCGCCGAGACTGATGAAATCGCGGTCCCGGATGAACCTGCGCCCGTCCCTGCGTCGGACGACCGGCTTGTCCTGACCCCATCGTTCCGAGTCACGGAACCGGACGATCCTTGGCTGACAGTAGCTGAATCCGACACGGACGCCGATGACGATGATGTAACCGAAAGTCTGATCCTTGATGTCCTGGCACAAGACGATACGGCCGGTGACGGTTCAGAATCGCAGGCGGCAGATGGCGATTGGCAGCCCGATGACCGTCTCGCGCAATACGATACTGTTGGTGCCGATGATGCAGCGGATTTATCCCAAGGAGGGGACGCCCCAACTGATGTTGACCGCACAGAACCGGACATGCCCAGTAGCGTCGATGAAGGCATGATGGACGAAGAAGGTGCGACCGACGCGGAAGACATCGCGGATCTGATCAGACTGGACGGATCGACGCCGGAGCTTGCTGATTTCGAATCCGAGACGGGCGATGAAAACTGGCCGAACGAAGGGGCAGAAGCCGCTTTGCTGACCCTTGTAGCCCGGCGTGATCATGGCACCCCAGACAGCGAGGCCGAAGAGGCGCAGACTGACGATCCCGACCTTGATGGCGGCACTGGTACTGATGATGCCGAGATCTCCGCCATGGTGCCTGATGACACCCCCGAGCCTGAACCTCAGGACGAAGAGACGCCTGAACCGGAGGTTGAGGCCTTGGAAGCCGAGATTGTCGAACCCGACGAGGCGGATGAGGGCGAACTTCTGGATACAATCGACGAGAGCGAAGACAGCTCACACGAGCCCGCCAGCGCACCGATCTTCGCCCGCCAGACCCCGCAGATTGATGAAGAAGAGCCTGAGGCAACGGAGGCCATTGAGGCCGAAGACCTTGGCGAAGAGCCATCGCCCTTTACATTCCCCGACGCGGATGAAGGTGTCCTCGACGAGGAAACGCTTCGCGAAATCATCGTCGAAGTGGTGCGCGAGGAATTGCAGGGCGTTTTGGGCCAACGCATCACGCGCAATGTGCGGAAAATGGTGCGGCGCGAAATCCGACTTGCGCTCGCCGCTGAAGATCTGGACTGAACCCCACTTCCAAGATCACAGCATAGGCATGTTATCGCAAACGTGCGTGCAGGGCGCGGTTGCGTGTGCGCCCGCACGCGCGCTACACCGGGGTAACGGCGCGAGAACCGTGGCCGAGGTGCGGGACAGATGACGAAAACACCCGAGACTGAAAGCCGAAAGCTGCTTTCGCGTCTGCAGGCTGTCATGGCCGAAGCTGATGCGGGACAGGAGCGTCTGGACCGGATCACGCATCTGATTGCAGACTCGATGGGAACCGAAGTCTGCTCGATCTACCTTCTGCGCGATGCCGAAACGCTCGAGTTGTGCGCCACAGAGGGTCTGGCCGCAGAGGCCGTTCACGTCACCCGCATGCGTCTGGGCGAAGGTCTTGTGGGCCGCGTCGCGCGCAAGGCGCGCCCGATCAATACGCCCAATGCCCCCGACGAACGCGGTTTCCGTTATATGCCAGAGACCGGGGAGGAAAGGTTTTCCTCGTTCCTCGGCGTGCCTATTCAGCGGCTGGGTGAACGTCTCGGGGTGCTTGTCGTGCAATCCCGGGATGCGCGCGTCTTTTCGGAAGACGAAGTGTACGCATTGGAAGTCGTGGCCATGGTTTTGGCCGAGATGACCGAATTGGGCGCATTTGTCGGGGAAGGGGCGGCGCTATCTGCCCGCCACACCAGTCAGGTCATGTTCAAAGGCTCCTGCGCGCAAGAGGGCGCGGCCATGGGTCATGTCTGGCTGCACGAACCCCGTGTGGTCGTCTCAAAGCCCGTGGCCGATGACCCTGATGCAGAACGGACGCGGCTGGTTGAGGCCGTGGATCAGTTGCGCACGGACATCGACCAGATGCTGACCCGCGCGCCGACCGGGGATGCCGAGCAGCGCGAGGTGATGGAATCCTATCGCATGTTCGCTCGATCCCGCGGTTGGTTACGGCGGATGGAAGAAGACATCGCCCTTGGCCTGAGCGCAGAGGCCGCCGTCGAGAAAGAGCAATCAAGTGCCCGCGCACGAATGGAAACGGTGCCAGATGCCTACCTGCGGGATCGTCTGCACGACCTTGATGATCTGTCGAACCGCCTTCTGCGGCTGCTGACCGGTCAGGGCAAGGACACCGGTGCCGAACTCCCTGCGGACCCTGTGCTTGTCGCCCGAAATATCGGCCCGGCGGAGTTGCTGGACTATGGGCGTAGCTTGAAGGGTGTGGTGCTTGAGGAAGGCTCTGTCGGGTCGCACGCGGCGATTGTCGCGCGGGCTTTGGCGATCCCGCTGGTGATCCACGCCAAGCGGATCTCGACAGAGGCCCTGAATGGCGATCCGGTGCTGGTCGATGGCGACCAGGGCATCGTGCATTTGCGCCCCGAGGATACAGTTGCCAGTGCATTCCGTGACAAGCTGGCGATGCAGGCTGAGGCACAGGAACGCTATGCCTCCATCCGCGATAAGCCTGCGCAAAGCAAATGTGGAACTGTTGTCAGCCTGCAAATGAATGCGGGCCTCATGGCCGACCTACCCTCACTGCCGACGTCGGGTGCAGAAGGGGTGGGACTGTTCCGAACCGAGCTGCAATTTCTGACCCGCGCACGCGTACCCCGACGTGGAGAGCTGGCGAGCCTCTATGCGCGTGTGATGGATGCGGCAGGGGGCAAACGGGTGGTGTTTCGCACCCTCGATATCGGGTCGGACAAGGTGCTGCCCTATATGAAGCCGCAGGATGAGCCGAACCCGGCACTGGGCTGGCGGGCGATCCGCGTGGGCCTCGACAAGCCGGGTGTCATGCGGATGCAGTTGCAGGCCTTGATCCGGGCCGCAAACGGGCGGCCCCTTTCGGTGATGTTCCCCTTCATTGCACAGTTTGATGAATTTACGCAGGCTCGCGATCACTTGATGCGAGAGATCGACCGGGAAGGAAAGCTGGGTCACACCTTGCCCGAGAGCCTTGAAGTGGGCGCGATGCTGGAAACTCCAAGCCTGGCGTTCGCACCGCGCCAATTCTTCGAGATGGCTGATTTCATCTCCATCGGCGGCAATGACCTAAAGCAGTTCTTCTTCGCTGCCGACCGCGAGAATGAGCGGGTGCGGCGCCGTTATGACACGCTGAACGTGTCGTTCCTGACCTTCCTGGAACAGATCGTGCATCGGTGCAGCGACACGGACACGGCGCTGAGCTTTTGTGGTGAGGATGCGGGCAGGCCGGTGGATGCAGTCTGCTTCGCGGCCATGGGATTGCGGAACCTGTCAATGCGACCGGCGTCTATCGGGCCAGTGAAATCCCTCCTGCGGCGGGTTGATCTGCGCGAAGCGCGGGCGGTCATTACCGAGGCGCGTGCTTCGGGCGCGCAGTCGGTTCGCGGGGCGGTGATGGATTGGCTGAAGCGGCAGGGGTGAGTTCGCGTGTGGTTGCACGCGTGCAACCATAGGTTAAGCTTCTGAAATTACGTCATATCCCGAGTGACTTTAACCATCTCTTAACCTTTCAGGTGCTTCGGCGCAGGGTCGCTGTCACCACCCCCATCGCGATGAGCGTGCCGCCACCCGCCCGGGTCAGCCAGGCGATCACACCCGGACGTGACAGGCGATTGCGGAGCGAGCCAGCCAAGAGCGCATAGGCCAGTGCGTTCAATGTCGCGATGGCCACAAATGTGCCAATCAGGATGGCGAATTGCGGAAGCAGGGGCGCCTCGGGCGCGATGAATTGCGGCACGAAGGCGATGAAGAAGGCGATGCTTTTCGGGTTCAGTGCCGTGACAGCGGCGGCATGGCCGAAGGTGCGCCGGGCCGAGATGGCCTCAGCCTCCGGCAATGCGAAGGCAGCGGAGCGCGCGCCGAGGATCATTTTGACGCCGAGATAGACCAGATAAATCGCGCCAACCCATTTGAGTGCGGTGAAAAGCGTGGCCGAGGCCAGAACCAGCGCGCCGAGGCCTGCGAGGGACGCCGTCATAGCAATCAGGTCACCCACAGCCACGCCGGCGGCGGTCGACACGGCCACACGGCGGCCCTGGCTGATGGCATAGCTGAGCACCAGCAGAACCGTTGGGCCGGGGATCAGCACCAACAAGGTGGAGGCGGCAACAAAGGCGAGCCAGGTTTCAAATGCCATCGGGGATTCCTTTCGTTCAGGGCAGTCAGCCCCAAAGCGGTGGCTTTGTCACCATCAACCAGTAGATCAGTGTGAGAGCAAGGAATGCGGGCCAGCCCAGGGCGAACCAGATGCGGTAGAGGCGGCGCGCCTCGGGCGGGGTGGGGCCTGTGGCCTCGGCGGTCAGATCGCGGATGCGGATCTGCAAATGGACGACCGGCGCCCAACAGATGAAGGCAAGGATGTAGAGCGCGTAGGTCAGCACCAGCCAAGGCTCGGTCCAGCCGAAGCCCGCCATCCACACCAGTGCGAGGCCCGTGACGGGCTGAGCAATGCCGGCGGGCGTAGTAAAGAGCCAATCGGCCAGCACGACGCCCCGCGCGACCCCGTGGATATGGGCCGCATCGCCCCGGTGCATCGCGAAGACCATCTGGAAGGCGGTGCCGATGCCGGTGCCAAACAGGACGGTCGAAGACAGGATATGGAGCCATTTGAGGGCGAGGTACGGATCCATCAGCGCTCATCCTCCAGCACCATCCAAAGGACGATCAGCATCAGAACGGGGATGTTCTTGAGCAACCCGCCAAGCGGCAACAGCCAAAGCGCAGGCGCGATGATGGTGAAGGCAAGGGTGTAGCTTCCGACAAGGCCCAGTTGCAGCCATCCGGTTAGGCGCGGGCGCCAGTTGCGGATGAGGGCTGCGGCCAGCGCGAGGTCAGCGAGGCCACCAAGGCGCGCCATGGCGATCCAGAGCGCGTCAGGCAGACCGGTATGGGCGGTGATGGGCAGGAAGCTGGCCGAGGGCAGGAACAGGCCGAGCAGGCCCGAGGCAAGCCATAGGAAGGCGAGGGTCAGCCGCAGGGCAGGGCGGATCAGGAAAAGTCGGGCATGCCACAGATCCTGGCTGCCCGCCGGGCGCGCGGCTAGGAATCGTTCGACGCCGCGCGGTTTGGTGCGGAGCTGTTCGGTCAGCGGGGCCTCATTGGTCTCGATCCCGTGGGTGATCTGCGCGACAGCGGTGTGCGAGATGGGCGCCATTTTGAGCGCGTCGCCGATGCGACCCAGCGCCATGGCGGCACGTTCCGGGATCGGCAAAGGTCGCGCGGGCGGAAGCCCAAGCCAGCCGCGCAGATCGGCGATCAGGCCGGCTTGGGTGATGCGGGTGGGGCCTCCAACGTCCCAGGGCTGGCCGGGCTTGGGCGTGTCGAGGCATTCTGCCACGACGCGGGCCAGATCGGCGGCATGGATCGGGTTGAAGACTTGGCCGCCGTCGCCAACGGTGGGCGAGATCAGCGGCATCGCCGCCAGTCCCCGGATCAGGGACGTGCCGCCGTAAGACGTGTCGGCCATGACAAGGCCGGGGCGCAGAACGGTCAGGCCCGCGTCGTGCGCAACACCTTCGCCTTCGCGCCGCCAGCGGGCAAAGGCTGTGTCAGCCTCAATCCCGACGGCAGAGATCAGGACACCACCGCTTGCGCGGGCATAGACGGCAGCCGGGGCTTTGACATGGACCGCTTCGAACCGCGCGTCGGACGCGGTCAGCAGGCCCGCTGCATTCACAATTTTCCGGCCCTCCGCGTCCGCCCAGAACGCTGGATCGTGGGTTGAGGGATCCGCAAGGTCGGCTTTCAGGGTCGCAAAGCCCATATGGGCAAGCCGCGTCGTGCGGCGGGCAGAGGCCAGCACGTCCCACCCTTCGGACCGCAGGTGAAAGGCAATGTGACGGCCGATGAAGCCATCCGCACCAAGGATCAGGACCCGTTTCAGAGGACCCGCCCCGCCACGGCGTCGAGTTTGGCGACCAAAGCCGGGTCGCGGTATTCGGGGGGTGTCATGATGGCATGCTCCAACGCGCGGTCGCATTCTGCGCGGCAGAGCGTTTTCTGGGCCCCGAGCGCCTTCGCGACCCCTGCGACCATCGTGCGCGCGGAGGCTGCGTTGCCCTGGAGCGTGTCGATGATCTGCGTGATGTCGACGGCGCCATGGTCCGGGTGCCAGCTGTCATAGTCGGTGATCATCGCGACGGAGGCGTAGCAAAGCTCGGCCTCGCGGGCCAATTTCGCCTCCGGCATGTTGGTCATCCCGATCACGTCGCAGCCCCATTGGCGATACAGGTGGCTCTCTGCCATCGAAGAGAATTGCGGGCCTTCCATGGCCAGGTAGGTGCCACCGTTATGGACCGTGACGCCGGCAGCTTTTGCAGCTTCAAAGGCCGTTGCGGATAGGTGGGGACAGGTGGGATGAGCCACGGAGACATGGGCCACGCACCCGGTGCGGAAAAAGCTCTTCTCCCGCGCGAAGGTACGGTCGACGAACTGATCCACGATGACGAAATCGCCCGGCGCCATGTGATCGCGGAACGAGCCGCAGGCCGAGACGGAGAGCACATCCGTGATGCCAAGGCGTTTGAAGGCATCAATGTTGGCACAGTAGGGCACCGTTGTAGGCGAATGGACATGGCCGCGCCCGTGTCTGGGCAAGAAGGCCACCGGCAGATCGTGCAGACGTCCTGTCAGGATGGCGTCGGACGGCGCGCCGAAGGGGCTTTGGACGTGGATCCATTCGGGGTCATCCAGCCCGTCGATCTGGTAAAGGCCCGATCCGCCGATAATGCCGAGATGTCTGTCCATTTGGGCCCCCACTAGTCTTGTGCGACGTTAGGGGGCGGCCACGTATGGATCAATGGCATCCGGACCTAGTCGGTGCGCAGAGAGATGGTGGGGCCATAGCCGCCATCACTGAATTGGATGCGTATGGTCATGTCTGCGGCCACAAAAACGGTCGTGTCCGGGTTGAGGCCGCGACGCACGCCTGAGCGGCGCTCGAACCCCAACGGCGCGAGAGCTGCGGACACGGTGCTCAGCAAGCTACTGGAATCTCGAAGAAAAGTGGTTGGGCCGCTCAGCGAACATGACGTGCGCACGGAGGCAAACCTGAAGCGGTCGCGCAAGCGGCGGTCGGGTGTCTCGAAGGCGACATTGTTGCGGTTCAGCGACCGGGCGGGAACCAAGCCAGCAGCGGCCAGGGCGGTCGCGTCGATCTCCTCGCCCCGGAAAAACCGCACGCAGACCGGGGCAATCGCCCGGACATAAGATAGGGTTACCGCTGACCCCTCAGCCGTACGGACATCACCCCTGTCGGGGCCGGAGAGGCCATCGTCAGAGCCGCTCGGTGCGCAGGCTGCAAGCAGGCCACATGCAAGCAACCCCGCCTTAAGAGAAAATCGTTTCATGAGGGACCCAATCCAGTTGTCGCGTGCGATGTGGATGCAAGACCGCGTGCCTGCCGACAACCGGTCCGCCCCGAAAGGCATGAACAGGTGGCCAGTAAGACCTACCCATGGACAGGGCTTGTCACCCCCTGTGCCCACGCTGCAACGCGGCATGACAGGTATGCGCAGGAATACCGTGACTTTCCGGGGCTGAGGGCATAGGCAGCGGCTCAAACAGCCGGTGGCCGTGCCACGCCGCCCGCAAAAGCGCGAACAATCCTTTGAGGTTTTCAATGAGCCGCATTCTTGCGGCGGTCACGTCTGGCCGCTTCTCTTCTGATTTGTCGAACATGGGCGGGGGCGGACTGACGCCGGGCCGCATCCGGATCGAGATCCTTGCGGGCCTCACGGTGGCCCTCGCGCTGGTTCCCGAAGCCGTCGCGTTTGCTTTCGTGGCGGGTGTGCACCCGCTGGTGGGGCTCTATGCGGCTTTCCTTGTTGGCCTGATTACGGCGGTGATCGGTGGGCGGCCGGGCATGATTTCAGGCGCGACCGGCGCATTGGCGGTTGTCATGGTCAGTCTGGTCGCGCTGCACGGTGTCGAATATCTGTTCGCGACAGTGATCCTGATGGGCCTGATCCAGATTTTCGTGGGCATCATGCGTTGGGGCAAGTTCATCCGCCTGGTGCCGCATCCGGTGATGTTGGGCTTCGTCAACGGGCTGGCCATCGTGATCTTCCTGGCACAGCTGACGCAATTCCAGGTGCCGGGCACGGCAGAGGTTTCGGGCCACGGCATGGCGGGTGGTGAATGGCTGTCGGGCGCGTCGCTGGCGTGGATGCTGGGCCTTGTCGCCTTGACCATGGCGATCATCTGGTTGCTGCCGAAACTCACCAGCGTCGTACCCGCCCCATTGGCGGGCATCGGGATCACCGCCGCCATCGTGTTGATCTTCAACATCGACGTGCCGCGTGTGGGGGATATGGCGGACATCGCGGGCGGCTTCCCGCCGTTCCACATCCCCTTCAACTTTTCAGGCGGCGACGTGCCGGGCTTGTATGGCGACTTCCTCGCCCCGTTCACGATGGAGACTTTCTGGATCATCCTGCCCTACGCCTTGATCCTGGCTGCCATCGGCCTGATCGAAAGCCTTCTGACCCTGAATCTCGTCGGAGAGATTACCGGCGAGAAAGGCGGCGCCAGCCAGGAATGTGTGGCCCAGGGCGTGGCCAACACGGTCACCGGCTTCTTTGGTGGCATGGGGGGCTGCGCCATGATCGGCCAGTCCATGATCAACGTGAAATCCGGTGCGCGCACCCGCATTGCGGGCATCGCCGCGGCCTTGTTCCTGCTGTCGTTCATCCTGTTCGCCGCCCCATTGATCGAGCAGATCCCACTCGCAGCCCTGGTGGGTGTGATGTTCATGGTGGTAATCGGCACGTTCGCGTGGAACAGCCTGATGATCCTGTTCAAGGTCCCGCGCACCGACGCGATCGTCATCATTCTTGTGACGGTTGTGACTGTGGCCACTGACCTCGCCACCGCCGTGGTCGTCGGCGTTATCGTCTCGGCCCTTGCCTATAGCTGGCAGAACGCCACGCGCATCCACGCCATCACGCGCGAAAGCGCGACAGAGAAGGGTGCGAAGGTCTACGAAATTCAAGGCCCGCTGTTCTTCGGCTCGTCCGACGGCTTCATGGAGCTGTTTGAGGTGGAGAACGACCCCGATACCGTGATCGTGGACTTTAACAATAGCCGCGTCGCGGACCAGTCAGCCTTGCAGGCGATCGAGGCGATTGCCCTGAAATACGAGGCGGCCGGCAAGCGCATCATGCTGCGCCACCTCACACGGGATTGCCACAAGCTGCTGGCGAAAGCGGGTCACTTGATGGTCGATAGCGATGATGACCCCGATTACGAGATCGCCACCGATTATTCGGTGCGTACGGGGATTTTGGGCGGGCATTGAACCCACCCTTCGCACGAAGACCTTATTCGCCCGGACGGGCCAGCGAGAACTTCTCGCGGATCACCGAATAGTCCTTGTAACCCAACCGGGTGAGCGGGCTGTAAGTGGTCACGTCGAAGATGCCATCGACAAGGCAATCATCGCGCAGATGGACGCCCACGACCTCCCCAAAGACCGCGAAATTGGCCGCCCCTTCCAGCTTGAGGATTTGCGTCACCCGGCATTCCAGGTTGGCGGGCGCGTTCGCCACGCGCGAGCACGCAATCTCGGCGCAAGCGGCGCGTTCGATCCCTGCATCGGTGAATTCATCGGTTTCCTTGGGCCACATGCCGGATGTCTGGTTCATCGCATCGCGTGCCGCATATTCCACGATGTTCACGCAGAAGACGCCCGTATCGCGAATATTCGCGACGCTGTCCTTGGTATCCCCGCGATCTTCCTTGGCCGACGTCGACGCGAACATGACCTGCGGCGGGACGTAGGCGACTGCATTGAAAAAGGAGTAGGGGGCAAGGTTTTCCGAGCCATCTGACCCACGGGTCGAAATCCATCCGATCGGGCGGGGGGAGACGACGGCATTGAATGGGTTGTGCGGCAGGCCGTGGCCATCGGCAGGGCGGTAGAACATGGCGGTTTTCCTCTTGGTTTGGCAAAGACCTAGCCCCGTGCTACGCCGCTGACCAGAGGCGGTTTTGGGGCCACGGACCGGCATGTACCGGATAGAGCAGGAAACAACCGACGATGGCGCCGAGGTAGAGGCGCTTTACGACACCTGCTTTGCGCCGGGGCGCGAGGCGCTGTCATCATACCGCTTGCGCGATGGCGTGCCTCCGGTGGCCAATCTGTGCCGCGTGGCCCGGGATGATCTGAATATCGTGGCAGGTGCCATCCGCTTCTGGCCCGTGCGCGTGGGGCGGTTTGAGGCGCTGCTGCTGGGGCCGATTGCCGTGCACCCGACGCGGCAGGGCGAAGGTTTGGGCGCGCTTCTGATCCGGGAAGGCTTGGCTGCCGCCGCAACCGATCACTGGCGGCGCACGCTGCTGGTGGGCGACGCTCCATTTTATGCCCGCTTCGGATTTTCGCGTTTGGACGACGTTCTGATGCCGCCACCCACCAACCCCGACCGCGTCTTGGGCCGCGGCGATTGGGACCGGATTACCGGTCAGGTCACGCGGTGGGGCGGCTAGGCTTTTGCGCGCGCGCAACAGGTTTCACGCTTTGTGAACCGCGCGCTTGATCCACAGCGCGGGCCGCGCCATCACAGGCGTCATGTGGCGTGTTGTGACCCTCATTCTGCTGACCGTTCTGATCGGTCCACGCCCCGTGCACGCGCAGGAATTCATCGCCGTTCCTGACATCATCTCCGACGATGCCTTCTACCGGCTTGTCGCCTGTGGGGCGGCGCCGGGTGGAGAATGCTCGAAACCTTTCATCTACTGGCCGGAAGACCGCCGCCTGGCACTGCGTGTGGGGATCGCGGCGACGGGGGAGAGCTTTGCCGACTACAGATACGACCTAGTCGATGCGGCCATCGA
The DNA here is from genome assembly GCA_947489665.1 of uncultured Roseicyclus sp. Lineage (GTDB taxonomy): Bacteria > Pseudomonadota > Alphaproteobacteria > Rhodobacterales > Rhodobacteraceae > Gymnodinialimonas. The sequence continues at coordinate 1,123,658 of CANLEH010000001.1, forward strand.
TGCAGCCATTGATGAGATCAACGGCGCCGGCGCCCATCTGTTTTTGGAACGGGTCTATGAAGGCGAAATGGATATTCCGGTGTTCCTGGTGGACGCCCCGCAGGGCGGCATCATCGAGGGGACAGGCCTGGACGAACTGGACGGGTCGTCCATCGCCATCGGACGGGTCGCCATCCGCTCACGTGGTGAAGACATCGTCGCGGCCTCCATCGCCATCAGCCACGATATCCGCCGGCGTGAGATCGCCTCGGTGATCCTGGAGGAGCTTGTGCAATCGCTTGGCCTTGTGACCGACATCGCCTCACCCGCCTATGAACGTTCCATTTTTGCTGAGAACGGCAATTCCATGACGCGCCTGCGCGGTCAGGATGCGGCAGCACTCAGACGTCATTATCCGCGCCCGGGCGTTCCGGTACGCGGCTCTGAATGAAAGGCCAGATCCCATGATCGCCGATAAACAGGTGCGCGATTACATCCGCACCATCCCAGACTTCCCGCACGAGGGCATCCTGTTCCGCGATGTGACAACGCTGTTCCAGGACCCGCGCGGTTTTCGGCTGGCGGTGGATCAGCTTCTGTCGCCGTTTGTGGGCCAGCATATCGACGCCGTCGCCGGGCTTGAGGCGCGCGGGTTCATCCTTGGCGGGGCCGTTGCGCATCAGCTCTCTAAAGGGTTCGTGCCAGTCCGCAAGAAGGGCAAGCTGCCGGCGGCGACGATCGAGCAGGCCTATCAGCTGGAATATGGCGAGGCGGTCGTCGAGATCCACGATGATGCCGTGGCGGCCGGCGACAAGGTTTTGATCGTCGACGATCTTCTGGCCACAGGCGGCACGGCAGAGGCCGGGATCAAGTTGATCGAGCGTCTGGGAGCCGAAGTTCTGGGGTGTGCCTTTGTCGTCGATCTGCCCGATCTGGGCGGACGCAAACGGCTGGAACAGATGGGCGTGCCGGTTCACGCGATCTGCGCCTATGAGGGGCTTTGATCAGCCGCCTGATCCAACTCGAAAAGTGACGTCGACGTTAACCCGTCGTTAACCAAGGACTTCTATCCCTTTGCACACCCACAGTGTTGTTTGTGGACTTCTCTGCTTGTCGTACCCAGACGCTGCACGTTCCGACCCCAATCCGGGACGTGCAGCACCTGCAGCAATTTCCCCGGATTGTCATTTCCTCCGCGCCCGGATACGGCTTGGGGCGAAGCGGGCGTGATGGAATTGGTAGACATATCGGACTTAAAATCCGTGGGCCTTTGTGCCGTGTGGGTTCGAGTCCCACCGCCCGCACCAAGCGGTCTTTCCTGAGAACATGCAACGCGTACTCTCACAACAATGCATGCGGAGCGCCTGTGGCTCTCTCAACTCACACATAGACCCATCCGCATCCATCATCTGGAATTCGCCAAACGGACGTCCCAGTACCGCTCCTGAAGGTCGCGCATCCAAAGTTGCAGGTGGTCGAGCAACCGGGCGCGACCTATGCGCACCCTCGCCTCGATTGGCGTGCCAACAAGCTCTGCGGGTGCCTGTGCCAACGTCGCGCGGATGCTGTAGGTTTGGCGCCCCGTTTCCACATCCTGGGCGACCTGTTGGATCAATGTGATGTCGCGCAGGCCCAAGTCTTGTCGGACCTCCCCCGCGACGCGCAGTGAGATGTCGACCGTCTCGCTTTCAAAGAGGTCCACGTACCGCTCCGGGAACCGGCCCTGGACCACAGACGGACCAATGCTTGGGAAGAACGCCCCGACTGTCTGCCCTTCCTGAAGTCCTTCCCCAAGGGCGAGGCCGTCCGCCGCAACGAAAAGTCCCGCCTGTGGCGCGGATTGAACCTGCTCCGCTGCCCGTCGTTCAAAATCCGTCAGGCGGGCCTCGACCAATCGCAACCGTTCCTCTGCGGCAAGAACCTCTTCCGGAGTGACGCCAAGAGCCGCGTCGCGCGCGGTTGTGAGAAGGCGCTGTTCCGCCTCCAGCAAAACCTGATCCTGCGCGAACAGGAGGTTTTCGACCGCGAAAATCAGATCACCGCCTTCAAAGGGGCCGTCCGGGGCGAGGTCTGTCAGGATCGCGCCGCCACCGCTGGTATCGACAAAGCGCACTTCATAGCTGCCCGCGCGGTCAAGTTGCAGCGGCATGACAACGATGAACGGCACCCTGATCAGCAGCAAGGCCGCCGCCAATGCGCCACCCAAACCGACCCAGAACACGAGGCGCCTGAGCCCGCCTTTTCTTGCTGTCCGCGCCGTGTCGGGCGCTGCATCCGATAAAAGGGGTGAGACGAACATGGCGTATCCTGCCCATAGCACCAACACGATTCCAAGGCCGAAGAACCGGGGCAGCATGATCCACGCGATGGTGAGAAGGATGTTGACGCGGTAGAGCATCGACAGAAACCCGAACCCCGCCAGCGCGCCTTCACCCCGCCCCCTCGGCAGGGCGCCGTCTGCCCCCAGATGCGTGATCCAGCGCGTCGTTTTCTTGAACCGCGCCTGCGCCCGTGTCGCGAGGTTGCGCTGACCCAAGGCATCGGACAGCGCATAATAGCCGTCCAGCTTGATCAACGGGTTGCCATTGAACAGGACCGAATTGAGACTGGAGAAGAAGAAGATATTTGCCAGCAGCGTCTTGCCAAACCCACCCGGCGCGAAGTGCCAGGCGATCAGCGCTACAAGCGCGACCGTCAGGTCCACGAACAGCCCCGCAAGCGAGATGTTGATGCGTTGCCGCCGATTGGCTGTGAGATCCGCCATCGAGCAATCGACAAACGGCATCGGGTAAAGCCCGACGAACATCAGCCCGCCCTTGCGCACCGGAACGCCGTAGCGTGTAGCCACCAGCAAATGGCCCATCTCGTGCAGCAGCTTCAGGATCGGGGCGATCAGCGCGAAACTGGCCAGCGCGGCGATGGAGAAGATCTGCCCGAACTCCCCCAAGATCGCCCAATTGCTTGCCGATGCGACCCCGATGGCGATGCACAGAAGGGCCGTAAAAGCGATCCAGAACTGCGGCCCCACAAGACCCCGTGCGGCCCCCATCAAGCGGGGTTGCCACCGCGACAGGTCAATCAGGGGCACCATCGCAAAGAGCGGGTTGAACGGCTTGGACCGCGCATTCTCGACCTCAAGCATCCGGCGGTTGCCGGACATGAACCCGTATAGCCGCTTGGCGAGCTCTTCACTGGCGGGGCGGCCTGTCGCCTGCACGCTGTGAAGGGCGCGGGCAATATCACTGTCGACGCGAAAGATGCGGCCCGAGCGTCGATCATGCACCTGATAGTGCATGTCGGTCCCGTCAGCGGCGGCCCCCAATTGAAGATGGCTTAACTCTGAAGCCCGAAATATCGCCATCCCAGATACCTCAGATATTCAAGCGCCGGGCGCGTCCAGCCATAGATGCGGGGGGCGTCGCCCACAGTGATCCGCGCGGCCCCGGTCAGTCCGACCAAAAGCCTGTCTTGCGGGCCATCGGTGATGCGCGCACGCACAAACAGCAGGCTTTCGTTGGTTTGCGGATCAATGCGCTGTTCGGGAAATCCGGTGATTTCGGCCGGGAACGGGTCCTGGCCTAAACCGCGAAAGCGAACCTGAACCTGCTGGCCCGCCGCAATGATCGGCGCGTCAGACGAAGGAAGCGTAAAGACGACGTCAAAGGCTTGGGTCGGCTGGATCCGCGCCACCGTTGTACCGGAGGTCAGGAATTGGCCGCGTTCGCTCGCCTCGAGCGCCTCGATCACTGTGCCGTCTATGGGCGACGCGACGCGCAGCATCGCCAACCGGTCCTCGATCTGGGCAATGCGCAACGCCGCGATCTCCGACCGGCTTTCCGCCAGTTGAAAGGCGGCGTAATCGCCCGCATCAAGGGCCGCATTGGCGTTGATTTGTTCAAGGGCCAGCGCAATTTCCTGTTCGGACAGTTGCGCCGCCAGGTCCGGCTCCAGCAACTCCGCAATCAAATCACCCGCAGAAACAGCCGCCCCGGCCTGCACGTGCACGCTGTCGACAAAGGCGGCGAAAGGCAGGGCGATGCTGCGGGATTGCGCAGGAACGGCTTCACCGGTGGCGGTCACGATCAACGGGGCAGGCAGCGCCATCCAGATGGCAGCGGCAACCCCTGCACCCAACAGGGCCAGGCGCCGCGATCCACGCGCCAAGCGTCCCTTCGCGGCTGAGGGCGCCAGCAGGTTTGCAAGCGCTGGGGCATCGGCCAGCCAATCCGGGGCATTGGGCCCGGCCAGCACAACGGCATGGCCTGTATCCCCGTCACTCGGCAGGGCAATGGCCAGCACGGCGGCCTCAAAGGCTTTGGCGATCAGCGCTGCGTCGAGGTCGGCGGCATCCGTGGCACCCGCCCGGGTGCGGATGAGCTTTGGCGCGGTTGGGTCCGCCTTGGCGCTAGCAACGGCGCGTTCCAGAACCAGCTTGATCTCATCCTTGCGAGCGACGGACTCGGGTGAGGCGCCGAACCAGAACCGGCGCGCCTTGCCGCCCTCGATCCGAACAATGCAGCAAAATTGCGCCCCGGCCAGATCGGCAATTTCGGTCGCGAACCAATCCTGACGCTTGGCCTTGCGTATCTTCGCAGCACCTTGCGCCGCCTCGATGATCGCGCTTGCGTCCTGTGACGCTTGGGCCGCGGCTTGCGGCTTGGCCGCCGCGGATGCTCGTTCAGACAATCGCGACAGTAGGCCCGCGACGCCGACGCCCTCTGGCACAGTCTGGAAAATCTCGAACAATCCGGTGCCATCGGCCATTGGCGCCACGCACACAATGCCGTCCCCGTGTTTTCGCGCGGCAGGCCGCGCGCCAAGCATCTGCGACAGCAAGACGGCCATACTGGGGGAAACCGGACCGGATGCATCCAGGACCTGACCGTCCGCGGCGACCCGCCCGCTTTGATCCGGCACAGGCAGCCGTGACCCGTCCTGGGCAAGCGGCATCGGTATGGCGGGCTGGCCGCTCACCCTGCCGCGCCCTTGGCGGACAGATCAGATATCAATGGTGCCGAACTGGTCTTCATAGGCTTTGATGGACTGCGCAAGGATCGTTGCAAGGCGCTTGGCCGCAAACGGGTTCATGACCATCCGTTGGCTCAATGCGACCTCCACCCGATTGCCTTCGGGTTTCACGCCGCGCCAGTTTTTGTGCGTGCCGAACAGAAGGAAGAACTCCTCACGATTGGCCGTGGCCGTCGCAATATTGGCATAGACGCTTTCCATTTTGCTGTCGTCCCATTCGACAGCGACGCCGTTCAGAGTTTCGGTGGCGGCGTTTTGGGGGCGGTCATCTGCCATTGGGGCCTCTTTGACTGATTTGGTTTGGGCATTTGTGCCGCGTCAGGCGGCGGATTTCGTGGGCATCTCGCCCGACATTTCATCCTGAACACGCTGCAGCATCATTTGGAAGAGCTCAAGCTGAAGCGGCGATGCCGATTGTGCATTCACGCCGAGGAGGATCAGGAAGGCGCGGCGCAGCTCCTCCTCGACCAGCGTGGGATCGGTGTCGAACTGCAACAACATACCTAGCATCTCGATGGTTGTGGGCGCGCGCAGGAATTGCTGGATCGGGACAAGCAACTCCATGATCTGGGTGTCGATCTGCGGGGCGCCCGGGATCGACAAGGGCGTGTAGCCGATATCGGCGAAGTTATTGAAGAACCCGGTGGTCGAGAAATAGACACCAATCGACGCCCTGTATTGCGCCGTAGACAGGATATCGTTCGGGCCAAAGCCGGGGAAGTTGCCCTGCACCAGCTCCCGCTCGCCGTTGGGGCCGGTAAAGCCCGACGGCAGGATCATGCGGAATTCAGCGGCAAAGCTGTCACCGATCAGAATATCGTCTTCGGTGTTGCCGAAGAACAGGTCAGGGCCAAGGCCCCCGATCACGACATCGGGGCCATCTTCGCCATTCATCGCGTCCCGTCCGCCCAGAACGAAGGGCAGGTTGGTTTCCAGATCAATCTGCTCAACGATGAAGGGCCCCACAGTCAGGCTGCGCTCCAGCTTGATCGTGTCGCCAAACAGGAAATCCTGTCCATCGCCGCCCAGAAGCGTGTCGGCCCCGAAGCCACCCAGCATGAAGTCCGCACCGCCGCGGCCCTCCAGCACATCATCAAACGCGACGCCGCTCTCGCCATGTTCAACCAAGGTGATCCGGTCAAGCGCGGATTGACCGGGCAAACGTTGTGCCACGGATTGCAGGACCAGATTGGCCAGATCGCCAATGATCCAGTCGTCATCGTCGCCGCCGATGATCGTGTCCGCACCGAATTGGCCCATCAGGATGTTGTCGCCAAGGGTGCCCTCTGCGGTGATTGTATCCTCACCGCCCATATCCGTGAGCGTCAGGGTGACGGTCTCCAGATCGGTTTGATTGCGGAAGGTCAGGTCGATCACATCGCCCATAGCGATATCTTCGCCATCCCCAACGGTGATGCTGTCATCCCCAAGGCCGCCGATGGCAATGTCATTGCCGCCGCCCAGGTCGATCGTGTCCGCACCGCCATGGCTTGTCGTGTCCGCGCTTGCGGAATGCACGTTGCCCGCGCCCCCGAAGACAACGGAACCGGCATCGCCCAGGGCAATGTCGCGGCCTGTACCGGAGGTGACACTGTCGGCACCTTCGCCCGCAACCACCACATCGGCCCCGCCTGCGGTTGTGATCGTGTCATTTCCGCCAAGGCTCGTGTCGGACGAGCGGATTGCGTCATCGCCAAGTGCGCCACTTGTCGTGATGGTGCCCAGATCGCCCAAAACGCGGTTATCGCCCGCACCCAGATCGGCGCTGTCATCGCCAAGGCCCAGGCCAACGAGATCGGTGTCGCCGCCACCCGTGACCGTATCATTGCCTTCCGCCGACCCTTCGCGGGCCGTCACCGAAAGGGGCAAGCTGCCCCCTGCGACGTGAAGCGCCTCGACCGAGCCATTGTCACCAAGAACCGCGTTCACTCCATCGCCGGTTGTCAGGCTGTCGGCACCGCCGCCGCCGATGATCACGTCGCGATCCGCGCCGCCGTTCAACGTCTCCGCCCCTGTATTGGCGCTGTCGACTGTGCCAACGGTGACCCGATCCGGCCCGGTTGCCTGGGGCACCGCTTCAAGGAAGCCATTGTCGCCCAGAACGTAATTCAGCCCATCTTCAAGATCGGCGCTGTCACTGTCGCCGCCCAGAATGACGATGTCGGTATCATCGCCGCCAGTATAAACATCGGCACCATCTGCTGCCTCTTCGCGGCTTTCAGCCCGGGCGGGCAGGGCGTCTTCGCGGATGGAGGCCGTGATGCGCCCATTATCTGTCAGCACAACGTTCAGGCCCTCGCCTGCGTCGATCGTGTCGCCCAGATCACCGCCAAGGATGATATCGCGACCCTCCGCCGTTGTGATGCTGTCTGCGCCGGCGTTCAGGCCGTTCGTTGTTTCCGCCGTAACCGACGCCTCGCCATTCATCGGCCGATCGACCCGCAAGGTTCCGTCATCGCCGATGACATGGCTGACGCCATCGCCAAGCGATGCCGTATCATTGCCGCCGCCCAACACCAGATAGCTCAGGCCCTCGTCCAGCGTGACGCTGTCATTGCCAGACGACGCATGAGGCACCGACGACATGGATTTGAAGATCGTCGCAATCAGGTCGAGTTGCTGGTCCTGCGCCGCCACCTGTGCAGACGACGCGCCCGCAGGCAGGGGCGAAAGGGCGAACAAGGCTTGCAGCGGCGTGGCCAGAACCTCAAGCGTGCCATAATCGGCCATAGCGATCAGGCCACCCGTGGTGCCGTTGATCGTGTCATCTCCCGCCCCGCCGAACACAAGGTCCAGCTTGTCAAAGCCGGTCCCGGTGCCAACATCGATCGAGTCGTTGCCATCCAGCGCGCTGACGTCCGTCATCAGCATGCCGTCACCCACGACGAACGCGCCGTTATCGCCAAAGACGATATCCGCACCAAGCCCGCTGTCGATGGTATCGTCCCGCTCGCCGCCAATGATCACGTCATTGCCAGAGCCCGCCTGGATCACGTCCCGTGTCCCGAAGTTGGAGGCCAGCGCGCGATACGCATCCACCTGTTCCAGAATGCGAGTGCCTTCGATCAGGCCAAAGTCGCCGAAAATGATGTTGTTGCCGATCGTGTCCGACAGCATTTCGGGCGTGACGGTGTCATCACTGCCGCCGGCCACAAGGATATCATCCCCCTGTCCGCCATCCAGCGTGTCCGATCCCGCGCCCGCAGCCCCCATCCCGGTTGAGATAAAGGTTTCGGCCAGCCGGTTGGCCGCCACGGAAATCGTGCCGTAATCGCCGACCAGAATATCGGCCGCCGCCCCGCCGGTGATGTCGTCCATCCCGGCCCCGCCGAACAGCACATCCGATCCGGCCCCGCCGTCGATGCTGTCCGTTCCGTCTGCCACGCCGATCTCGGTCTCGACCAACAACCGCGTTTGCAACTCTTCCAATGCCGTCGGCAGATGCAGGAAAATCCGGTTTCCTTGCACGATACCCGATGCCGTTTGCTGGGCCTCAAAGATCGTCAGGTTGCCGCCTGAGATCAGGTCATTGCCATGCCCGCCCGTCAGGGTGTCGTCACCCAGACCGCCTGCAATCACATCGCGCCCGTATTGGCCGTGCAACTGATCAGCTTGATCGCCGCCGACAATGACATCATCGCCATCACTGCGCACCAGATGCGTGTTGGCGTCCAACTCTCCCTGCGCGCCCCAACCCCAGGCTGTGTTTAGGCCGTTGCCCAAGGCAATCAGGTCCGCACCCGCGCCACCTTCCACGGTTGTATTGGCCGCCAAAACATTCAGCTGGTCGCTGCCCGCACCACTGGCAACAAACGCGCTTGCGCCTGAATTGACAAAGACCACGTCGTCTCCGGCGCCAGTCAGCACGATATGGCGGCCTGTCCCGGCAATCGTGACCGTTTCGACATCGCGCGACGCGCCAAGTTGCGTCTCGGCGGTGAAATCGTTCAGCAAGGTCGCCAGGGAAACAGCAGCCCCGTTCAGCTTGTAGTTCGCAGCACCTGATGCCGCGACACCAACCTGCCCCCCGCCCAGATCGACAAGCCCAAGCGTCTGCAGGATAGCACCGCGATCCAGACCGCCATTCGCGAAGGTCTGCATGAACCGGTCGCGCATCCCGAAATCATCACCGCCAATGACGATGACATTCTTGCCCGCTACATTGACGGTGTCCGCGCCACCTTCGGTAAAGATGATGTACGTGCCGTTGTCACTGCCGCCCGAGATGTTATCCGCCCCGTCACCCGCAAAGATGACGTGAATGCCGGTGCTGGCCAGCTGGATCGTGTCGTTGCCCTTGCCCGCATAGGTCACGGTGTTCACACCCGCGCCAAGGTTCGACATGTTGACGATGTTGTTCCCGTTGCCCACCGGGATGATCAAGCCGCCCTGCGAAATGGTCCCAACGTTCACATTGTTCAACTCGAAATTGTAGCCGTTGAGGACAACCTTCTCGTTCCCGTCCGACGCATTGCGCAGCAGCGACGCCGCCGCATTCGCACCGATGTTCAGGACCTGCGTGCCGCCGTTTAGATCGTCAATGTAGAAGGGGCCAAGCGAAGTTGGTTTAAGCGTATAATCGAACGTGCTGCCCAGATCGAAGACGGTGGTCGAGAATCTCAGATCCGGCAATGGCCAAGGCAAGTTGATGCCCGCCCACACACGCAACGCCGCGTCGACGTCGATGAAGCCCTCAAAGAAGATCCCGGCGAACTCATCAAACGGAAGTCCCGTGTTGTCCGCCGCGAATTCCACCATCCTCAAAAGCTCAGCCAGCCGCAGACGACCGTCATCATTGGGATCGTTGAAATTCAACGCGCCTTTCACCGAAAGCGCCGCACTTGCCCCTGCGATGCCGGCGTTCAGGCTGATCCGCCCGCCAATATCCACCGCAACAAGCGATCCAGGTGCGGCATCGATATAAGCGCCGTCCAAAAGGCGCGCGACGTCGAACGTGTTCACGAAATTCACGATGCCGGACATGTCGTAGCCGATCGTCATGCCCGCATAGAGATCGAGGATCATGTAGGCGTCCAGGCCGCCCCTGATGGCGCTCGATGCCCAACCCGGCAGGCCCAACTGACTGATGATATCGTCGAACAAATCCAGTTCGAAATTCGCGTCCAGCAGCAGGAACTCGACCGTCACCAGATCAACGGCCGCAAAATTGCCCGTCAGCAGGCGGAAGGCTTGGGCCGGGTCGGTCAGAAGCGGCACTTCGACGACAATCCCAGGGCCTTGTGCGCTGAGGTCCGGCAACGTCGGCAAGCTCAATCCAAAACACGGCGTGAAGCGCGCGTTGTTGATGTTGAACTCACTCAAGAAAATCTGGTTGCCGGGCGCATAGCCCAGGAAATCATAGGTCCCGATGCAGATTGGCCCGCCATTGAAGGCCGCCTTGATCGTCGGGATACTGTCGAGCATGCCCAGAACGGGGAATATCTGGCTGATCGGGCTGCCCGGCCCAAGCACGTAGCTGAATGGCTCCACTTCGAGGAAACTCAACAGACTATCGAGCGGCTTGATCAGCTCCAGGACCGGGTCGAAGATCGGCGCCAACAGGCCGCTATAGATGCTCTCGATGTTGATCGAGACCTCGAAGAACTGCATCTTCGTAATCAGCAGGTCCGCGCCATATTCCAGCGGGTCAAAGACCGCGTCGAACTGGAAATTCGTCAACAACGTCGGGAAGACGGCGCGATCCTCTCCCCCAATATTGACCGTGTATTCCGACCCGTCCGTTTTCGTGGGATCAAGGACCTTGATCTCCATCGCCAGATCAAGGTGGATTGTGGTGTCGAACTTGAACGCCGCGAAATCGTTGAAGTCGAGCTGCGGCAGGTAGATCGTATTCTCGAATGATCCGCCGGCTTGCAGGTTCAACGCGGAATAATCCCGGCTCAGATCTTCGCCACCCGCCCCGAACAGGTCGATCCCGAATTGCGCGCGCACCACCGCATCGCCCGGATTGGTCGAGGCATCCACGCCCATAACGTCGGCGATGTTAAGCTGTGCCTGCAGCGCGCCCGCATCAGCCGTCAAAACAAAGCCAAGCTCGTTCGTGTCCAGATCGTTGAGCAGGAAGAAACCGCTGCAATCCAGACCGAAGCCAAGGTTGATGACCAATTCACCCGTCAGCGTGATGGCTGACGCATCGTCGACACCAAGGGCCAGCCCCGGAATGTCCAGGTCAAAGCCGATATCCAAAGCCTCTTCAAAGACTTTGAACGGGAAACTGATCGCGCCGTAAATGAACGGGTCATCGGGATCGCTATCGTCGGTCTCCAGCTGAATGATCTGCTCATCTGCGGCGATGGTATTGCCGGCGATCGACCGCAGCATGTCGCGCAGGATCGGGTTGAGGAAATCTTCTACAAGATCTTCCGTCGTGCGACGCGACCCGTCCGGGTTGCCAGCAGCGACCCAATCGCGGGCCGGGTCGATCACGTCGAACCGCAAATCGCGGAAGAATTGCGCAGCCAGACCAAAGTTGTTGCCGATGATCGGCAGGTCGATATCTGCGAGATAGGTATCGATCGAGGTCTGGATCGTCGCGAATATCATGTCGAGGCCGCCAAGCAGCGCCTCGGGATCGTTCAAAAGCTGGAAGACATCGGCGCAGTCGAACAAGCCGCCGAAATCCGGCAGGCGCAGGTCGATGATGCGGGGATAGTCAACCATATCCGGCACTTGGCCGCCAAAATATAGCTCGACCGCATCGCCTTGGAACAGGGACCGAACCGATGCCTCATCCGTAATCGTGTAGAGGTTGGTGAAAGTTGTTGGGTCGGTAATCGTCTCAAGCAAGGCCGCCTGATAGGTGAAACCGTGCTGGTCTGGCTGCAGCAACCCCAATGCGCCGCTAAATGGCAGCTCGACATTGGTATAAAGCTCAACCTCCAGCCCGAACAGGTCAAGGAAACTGCGCGCCGGATCCTTGGCGATGTCGATCAGCGACACCAGGTCCAGGCGCCCATCATCGGTGCCGTCCACGTCGATGATCGTCGCCTCGATGAACCCGGCGCTAGAGCCGTCCTCACCGCCGATAAAGGCCTGACCGTTTTCAACGGCCGCCTCGACCGGGCCAAGGGCGATCACCATGTTCAGCCCATCCGGCGCGCCAAGAGTGATATCGCCCCGGATTTTCGTGCCACTGGGGCCGGTGTCGACAAACAGGATCGGACGTCCGAGGTTCGGAGTGTCGTAAAGCGTCGCAGACCGCGCCTCATCCTCAAACACTTCATCGGCGGTAAATCCGAATGCCTGCAAGGCGTTGCTACCGCCGACAGTCTTCAATTCGAAGGTGACATCATGGCCAATGTCTTTGCCCTGCACCTTGAAACTGGGCACGTCGAATCCGTTCAGCTCGGCGAAATTGGTGCCTTTCAGAACCAGATTGCCGCCGTCCACACTGACGCGCAGCAACTGGAACAGCGCGACTTGCGTGCCCGGTATCCCGGTATCGCTCAAGTCGGTGCGGTCTACGGCCACTGACAGGAACGCTGTGTTCAACGCAGCGGCAAAGCCTTCAATCGTTGTGCGCGCCGGGTCTGCGGCAAGGCTGACATTCTGCGGCTCCCCATCGGCCATCACGATGTCGAAGGTGAAGGCCGCCGTGTAGTCGGTAAAGCCGGGGTCGAATGCAATCAGACCATTGGGCTCAACGCCCGTGTCACTTTCAGCCGTGGCGCTGCCAAACAGAGCGATGACGTCCGGATCCTGCGTCAGCCCCGTGTTCGTGTCGGACAAGACGATCTGACCATCCACAAAGCTGGCCGAAACCGTGTTCCCGCCAAGGGTGCCCAATTGCGCGTTCAAAAGGTCCAGCACATCCTGAACCGTCTCGGCGCTATCCAGATCGACATCGACGGTTCCGCTAGCGGGGACCGTTGTGTCTTCCCACACGATGCGCAGATCCGGGGTCGGGTCCGGCGGCGTGGTGGTGATATCAATGGACAACAGCGCCTGCCGCAGCGCGTCGGAGAATTCCTGGATCTGATCTCGGATCGCGTCCGCGAATTCCTGCTCTGTGAGGTTCGGATCGGCAGGCAATTCGCGGTTCGGATCGGCGGCGACCGTCACGGTTTGCGACGTGCCGCGCTCGATCTCGATGTCGAACGAATACCCTTCGGCCAGATCGGGGAACGGCACACCGGCCATCAACCCTGCCACCAGAAGATCAACGACATCGTTGATTGAATTGGCCCCGTTGATATCGACGTCAGCCGACCCGCTATCGCCTGTGCCCGCGTCGCGCCACGACGCCGTCAGCTCGGTCGGCGGCGGCTCGTTCAGGCGCAACCCATAGGCGTTGATCACATGATCCAGCGGCGTCGACAGCTCGGCCAAATCCAACGTCGGCTTGATCTGCGACAAATCCAGCCCGAAGGACAGATCAAGCGAGATGTCGGGGTCAAACACCAGTTCCGCATCGCCGCGTGCATCCACCAGCCCGCTGAGAACCTGCGCAAGGTCCGGCCCCGCCGCGGCCAGCAGATCGGCCTCCGACATCAGATCGCTCAGCGACAGGTTGAACGCGACCGTCTCGGAATAGTCGGTCAGGTAGTCGAGGCTCATGTCGAACTGCAGCACGCAATTCTCAAACATCAGCGAGACATCCCCGCCAAACGTCTCCTGCAACAGCCGCTCGATCGTGCCGAGGTTGAAGTCGGGATTGGCCCGCAGATCATCAATGCCCTGCAAGAAGTCAGTCGTGAAATCGAGGCCGTCGAGGATAGATGCATTCAACAGCGGGACATCAACGGTCAGGAACGCCAATTGCGTGGCGAGGTTTTCCGAATAGGCATCCAGCAGATCGCCAAGCCCCGCCAATCCATCAAGGATCGCGCCCGCAGCCAGCGGCACAAGGCACTCGTAATCGCCCAGATCCGCACAAACCTTCGCAGTGCCGAACGGATCGAAGATATTGCCGATCGACAGGCCTATGACCGGGGCCGTCAGCGATGGGGCAGGGGCCGCATCCCCCTCATTAATGCCCCCCAGATTGGCGCTTACATCACCGAAGTTGAAGTAGACCATCGAACGGGTCTCTCCGGCGTCCAGCGTGTCGCCATCGGCGAATATGTCCATGTCGGCAATGCTTGTCGCCCGGTCGTTGGTATCGGTCAGCGCACAGCCATCTTCATCCGTGATGATATTGCCGGTCAGATTGAAACGACCCACAAGATTGGCAAGAGCAAGGCCACTGCCAACCGGGGCCAAAATCGGATCGCCTGACGCATCGGTGCCAACCTGAACCTGACCGCCGAAAATATTGACCAATTGCCCGAAGGACACGGTTTCACCGAAGACCGCGTTGTCTTCTCCAACCGCGGAAACATCGAGCGAGGCATCAAAAACCGCAAAGTTCTGCGACGCGTTGTTCAGCCCAAGTCCGAATTCGATCAGACCCATTTCAGCCGTGCCGGTCAGCGCCGCGGCCTCCGCCCGGAAATCCGCATCCAAAGACAGATCGATGATCTGCGCGTTCTGAAGGACGAGGCCGGGAATGCTGCCCAGAACCTCGCCACCGTCGATAAAATCTTCCTGCAAGTCGAAGATGTTGATCTGCGCGGCAAGGTTAAGCTCTGCCTCAATCGAGGCATCCAACGCCGCATTCAACGTCAGCCCGTCAATCTCACCAAATCCCAGATCGTCCAGCCGAAGCGCACCCTGGCCGCGCGTACCTGGCAGGCCGCTGTCATTGTAATCCACCGACGCGGTCTGCGGGTCCATCGTCAGGCGAATGTCACCGGCAACCGCGTTCTTGGTCGGATCATCCTCTGCAAACATCTCCAGCGTGGCGCCCGGCAACAGCGCGCTCAGCTGATCGTTCGTCCACGCCAGCAAGCCCTGGAAATCCTGCACGCGCGCCAGGCTGTTTTCGTCCAACCCAACGGTAAACCGTGTGTCATCCAAGGCATTATGCGCAAAGGACAGGCCGTTGCCCGCCGGATTGGTGCCAACCAACATGGCGATCCCGCGCATGTTGAAAGCGCTCTGGATTTCCGCGGCGACGTTGGCCGCAGTCCCCCAACCCGTATTGGGCTGGTCGATATCCACCACCTGAGGGACCCCATCGACGCTCACGGCCAGCCGCAAGGTCTGCATCCCGATTAGAACGTCCGGGTCCAACGCGCCCAACGCCACGCTCTCGCGCCCGAACGACAGGTTGATCACATCATAGGTTTCGCTGATCGCGCTGGTCACACCGGTTGTGTTCACACCATCGAATTGCCGCAGCATCCGCTCGGTCAGACCGAAGGCGGCAAAGGTGAAATCCGGGTCGGTCGGATCGTTTCCATCCCGCTCAGACTGGCCGGTGATCCGGAAAAGCTGGGTTGAGGCCGGCGTCGTGGACGAAAAGCTGAGCGCGCCGCCAATGGCCTGAACGGTCCAGCCATAGGTGCCAAGCGCTGTGTTCAAAAGTGCGGCGAACTCTGTCAGGAAATCAGACCGCAACCCCCCGGCTGCATCGAAGGGATCAAGGCTCGAAAGATTGATTGTGACCGGCTGCACCTGCGGCCCCTGTGGCCCTGCGCCGACCAAGCTCGCCCCGAACACGTCAATCGAGATGCTCTCGATGTTCGCCAGATAGGCCAAGGCCGCTTCGTCCAGAACGATCCCAGTCTGTTCGCTGATCTCACTTTCGATCGCGTAACCGTTTGTCGAGTCGAACCCAAGCTGGCCCGGCTGAATGAAGAAGCTCTCGCCAAGAGCCGCAAATTGCGCGGCTATGGCGTCGAACCCGTCCATGATGTCGATGTCGGTCAGCGGAACGCCAACGCTGATCTGTTCGGTGGTCAGCAGGTTCGCAATGCCCGCGCCAAGCCCCGCGAAGAACGCGCTGAAGGTCTGCGAGGTCGTGTTGAACAGAGTATCGGCCAACTTCAGAACGTTGGTCTGAAGAACGGGCGGTAGCGTCCCGCTGCCATCGGTGAAGTCCACCAAAGCGGTCGAGGCGGCAAAGCGTTCGGCGGTCGTCTGCGCCTGACCCAGCGCGCCAAGTTGGCCGGTCACCGTCAGGGCGGTGTCGATGTCAAACAGGGTCGTGCTGGCGTCCCCAAGCGGCAACTGACTGTCGACGTTGAACCGCACCAACAGATAGTCGGTGTCCAGCAGCGCGTCATCGGCCACACCGTCCACCGGCGTGATCTCAAAATCGAAATTGGCCGCAAGAGTATTGGCGATATTGTCTGTTGGGTCTGTGTCCCGATATTCGGCGGTGCCGACGATGCTCGTCCCTGCGGTCCAGTCAAATCCAAGAAACAGATCCGCCGTCTCGTAAGAGGCCAACGTGCCGGGCAGGAACCCGGTAGCCACGTCCGGTGGGGTCAGAAAGGGTAGATCGCCGCCCAGATCAAAGATGTGATCGGTGGCGAAGTTATCGACTGTGAAGTCCGCGACATCTGTCACGCTGCCAATGACCCGGGCGGTCATGTCGAAGCTGACCGTCCCCGCACCGTTATCGGCAAACCCGAAATCAACCGGCAACGGCATGCGCAGGTCCGGATGATGTCCCAACTGATCCAAAAGTGTCTCGACCGAAGGCAGAACAATCGAAACCGAAACCTCCTGATCCGAGGCGCCTTGCGTAAAGTCCACAACGTCGATGCCGTCGATGGTCAGGTCCGTCAACGCGACCGTGTACATTTCCTGGCGCTCGGCATTGCTGAGGACGTTATCGAATGCGTCGCTGACCGTGGTCACAACCGTTTGCGCCAGGTTCGTGACAAACGTCGGATTCCAGGTGGCTCCGGGTGTCG
Organism: uncultured Roseicyclus sp.; assembly: GCA_947489665.1. Taxonomy (GTDB): domain Bacteria; phylum Pseudomonadota; class Alphaproteobacteria; order Rhodobacterales; family Rhodobacteraceae; genus Gymnodinialimonas. Next base: position 1,140,430 of record CANLEH010000001.1, read on the forward strand.
TAAAGACCAATTGCGGATCAATGCCGGCGATATGCGCCTCAAGCGCCGCCAAAGAGCCACTTTGCGCCAGACCGTCCGAGCTGAAGATGCTGAACAGGAAATCCCGCGTCAGTCCAAGATTCTGAAGGGCGTCAGGTCGGGTTGGCTGCAGCGACAGCTCGTTTCCAACCGCGAACTGAGCCTGTAACGCAGCATTGTCGATGATGCTGTCAAGCAGTGCATCATATTGATCGCTCACACCCTCGGTCACCGCATCAACGGCCCCCTCGATGCGCAGCATGACATCCTGCAAGCGGCCAAGGCCCGTGTCAGGCGCATCGCTTTCCAAAAGGAACAGCGGCGCGGCGTCCCCCAACTCGGTCAGCATCTGGTCTTGCAGGTCCGCGATCAGCGTGTCGAATTCTGCTTCGAACGCGCCAAGCATTGCCAGCATCGCCTCGGCATTGTCATAGCCAGTGCTGGGTGCGAAATCCCATTCCAGGTTTGCATTCAGCATGATCCTGGGTTCGAGGACCTCGAACAGCGGCTCAGATGGCGGCTCGGACGGCGCCATCTCGGCGCTGTCTGGCATTTGGCGCAATGGCCTGTTCACACGTGTCCCCGACGTCTTGCCATTGATGGCATTTTCTTTTGTCCTTCATGCGCTTGGCATATGCGCAACAAGTAGTGGTATTCTTTCCGCGTGACCCTAGACAGTGATGGTATTCAAGTCCAACACTTGCTGAAATTCTTGTGAAAAAACACCAGGGCTGCGGCCCGTCCGGGGGGCAACAGGTGCAAAAAACGCTCACGCTTGGGCTCTGCGCGATGCTGGTTGCATTGGCAGGCTGTGGTCAGAACGCGTCATCTCGTGCAACGGATGATCGATTGGCCGGACTTCTCGCAAATGGTGTCGATGCAGATCGCTTGGCCCGCGCCGATGACCGCGCCGGACGCGCCTTCGACCGCCGCGATGCGGACGGCCTGGCCGAGGATTTTGCGCCTGACACTGCGCCGCCTGCAGGTGATGCCGACATCACGCAATTGCTGGCCTTCGCACAGACCCGAAACACAACCATCGGGCGCGCCGCACAGCAGATCAATCGCGCAGATGCGGAACGTTTGAACGCCATCTACGGCTACCTCCCGCAGATCAGCGCTTCGGCCACCTATGCCCAGAACCAGCAGGAAGTGATCGAAAGCGACAATGCCGTCTTCCAACTGGGGCGCGCAGATTACCCATCGATCGACGCCTCGGTCGAATTGGCGCAGCCGATCTTCGATCTCAGCCGCATTTACGGCATCCAGCTGGCCAACACCGCCCGCACCGCGTCCGAGGTTGCCTATATCGCAACCGTTCAGGACGTGATGTTCGAGGTTTTCGATACCTATCTGCAGGCCGTTCAGGCCCGCAATACGGTCACGGTTCTGGGCCAGCAACGCGCACTTCTGCAAAGCCAGATTAGCGCGGAATCCGCGCGCGAAAGCGCTGGTGTGTCGGGGCGCGCGGCGGTGAACGCACTCCGCGTTGAAGTTGCCGATCTGGGCCTCGATCTGGCACAGGCCACCCTGCGTTACGAAGGATTGCTGGGGGATCTCAGCCGCCTGACCGGTGTGCAGGTCTCCGGCGTCAGCAGCCCGCGCGCACCAAGCGGCGTCTTCGGGACCGAACGCCGTGTCAGTGTCGATCAAGCCATAGCCTCCGCGGGTGACAACAATCCTCGATTGCTTGAGGCGCTGGTAGAGGTCGCCGAAGGCGATATCCGCAGGCGCCAGGCCATCGCCGCCGACTTCTCGCCCGTACTCACGGCCTTCGCTCGCTACGTCTATGAAGATCGCGATGCCAGCCGCTTTGGCGGCGGGTCCGTCTCGGCGGATACGGTCTACGGGGTCCGGCTGGTTGTGCCGATCTTCAACGCCCGGGGCGAAGGTCGCGAAAACCTGACAGCGCGCGTCGACTTCCGCGACGCCCTGATCCAGTATCAGTCGGTCCAACGGGAACTGGCCACTGACATCGCCAACACCCATCAGCGCATGACGGCCTCGGCCGCATCCTTGGGATCCGCGCAAAGCTCGCTCGGCAATCTCAACGCCATCGTCGCGTCCGAGCGGACATTGGTAAATGCCGGCGAAAGCGAGGAATACCTCGTCGCCTCCCTCCGCGCACAAGCCCTTGGCGCGCAAGAGCGTGTGAACTTCTACCAGATCGAATATTTGCGGGCGTGGGCGCGGTTCGAATACCTCTCCGGTCTCAACCTCGCAGACCGGTTGGCCCGATGAAGGCGCTCACCCTGGGCGTCGCACTCGGGGCTGCGTCGGCCTGCGCGGGCCTGGCGCAGACGCAGATGCCTGTGAACTGCACGGTCAGCCCCGCCCAGACCATCGAGTTGAGCGCGCCTGTAGCCGGTGTCGTGGCCGAGGTCAGCGTGGCGCGCGGCCAACACGTCTCCGCAGGCGACGTCATCCTGCGCCTTGATGATGATCTGGCCCGGGGCGAGGCCGCCATCGCGCGCGAACAGGCGGCCTTTGTCGGGGCAATCACCGCCGCCCAAGCCCAGGTCGCCAGCCTTTCGGCCCGCCGCGACCGCCTGCAAAACGCCCTCAACCAACGCGCCATCCCCCAGGCCGATTTCGACGCACTGGTGTTGGAGCTGGAGCTTGCCGAAATCACGCTGGAGCGGGAGTTGAGCAATCAGCAATTGCTGCTTTTGCAGGCTGCGCAGGCTGAGTTGCTTGTCGAAAAGCTCGTCATCACCAGCCCGATTGACGCTGTCATCGGCGAAGACCTGATCGCCCCGGGCGAGGCCACCACTGGCCGCCCGCTGGCCACGCTCTACTCGGTCGGCCCCGCGCGGGTCGAAGCTTTTGTTCCCGTGCCTCTGCTCGATGAGGTTCTGGAGGCCGAAAGCGTCTCGGTCACGCAGCCCGGCACGGACCTGAGCTTTGCCGTGACGCTCGATTATGTGGCCCCCGTGGCCAACCTCTCTTCAAACACGATCGCGGCCTATTTCACGCTCGATGAGGATGGAATGCGCCCAGGATCGACATGCAGGCTGGTCTACTGATGGCGCGCGTTCTGAACTCCACGCTCTTGGCCGCATCCATCGCGATGTGCACCACCGGTGCCATCGCGCAAGACGGCGATGCGAGTGCCTTTTTCACCGCGTCCCTCGGTTACAGCGCCGAACGCGGCGCGCTTGCCGATGCCGGGCTGACCGCGCGCGGGCTCTTCTCAGGCCTGCTTGATCTCAGCCTGCGCGGCGCGTGGGAGGAGGATGGGCGCGAGCTTTCGGCCGTCGCACGCAGCGCAGATGGCGTCCCCATTCCGGGCCTCAACCGCGATGCCCGTCTCAGGTTCGCGCTCAGCCACAGGCTGACCGATTGGGACGACGCGGATTTCGCCAGTCAGCGCACAACGTTCTCCGCCGGTCTGGAAGCCGCCGCCGGGGCCCATGGCGCGCTCTGGGCGGATTACTTTATCTACGAAGATGTCATCGAGGATGTCGTGCCAACGACCTCGTCTCTTATCGCCGCCGAGGCGGGCACGCGCCGGGCCTACGGTGTGGCGCTTGGCTGGCAAAACGACACGACAGACCACCCCTTCGCCCCGCGTGATGGCCACAGGCTGGAGGCTGAGCTGCGCTTCGCCGGGCTGGGGGGCGATGCGCAATGGGCGGCGTTTGGGTTCAACGGCGCATATTACATGCCGGTTGGCGACGCCGCGCGCTTGCGCCTGGGCGGCATTGCAGGGATCGCGCAAGGTCAGGACGGCGACAGCCTGCGCATCACCGAACGCGCCTTCCTGTCCGCCGATCTACCCCGTGGTTTCGCGCCGCGCGGCATCGGTCCGCGCGACCTGACCACCGACACCGCACTGGGTGGGGAACGCTACGCCGCCATTTCGCTCGATTTCGCGCGCCCCCTTGGTGAGATCGGGAACACCGCCTTGCAGGGGCATCTCTTTACCGAGGCGGGCTCCGTCTGGTCACTGGAAAACACGGCCCTGACCCCGGCCGGGACGGTCGATGACAGCTTCTCCCTGCGCTCCAGCGTCGGCGTCGCGCTCTCCACTCAGACAGAGATTGGCGTGTTCGAGGTCTACCTCGCCCACCCGGTGCAGCAGGAAAGCTATGACGTAACCCAGACCTTCGGCCTGTCGCTTTCCCTGGATTTCTAGGCCGCTAACCGTCCGCCCACGGCCCATGCTGGCCGCTTTTGCCGGTGTCCAGCCGCGCAAACCCGTGCAGGCCGAAGAAATCGCGCTGTCCCTGGATCATGTTCGCCGTCCCGCGCGCCAGACGCATGGTGTCGAAATAGCCCAAAGCGGCGCTCATCGCCGGCACTGGCAGGCCCGAGGCGCTGGCCTTGACCACCACCTCCCGCAGCGCGCCCACCGTGTCCGACAGGATGCCAGCGAAGTAGGGCGCTTCCATCAGGGTCTTGCCCGGCGCAACCTCAAACGCTTCCGCCATATCGTCCAGCATGGCCGAGCGGATGATGCACCCCGCCCGCCAATTGCGCGCCACGTCCTCGCGCATCAGGGACCAGTCAAAGGCCTGCGCGGCGGCCCGAAGCATGTCGAAGCCCTGCGTATAGCAAAGCACCTTGCCGCAAGTCAGCGCCGCCTCCAGCGCCTCTTCCGTCAGCTCAAGCTTGCCCGCACCGCCAAAGGTCTCGGCCAACGTCGCGCGCAAATCACGCTTGGCTGACATGTTGCGGGCCGACACGGCAGCCTCAATCACCGGGATCGGCGTACCCAGATGCTGCGCCTCGATCGCGGTCCAGCGCCCCGTGCCCTTCTGGCCCGCCGCATCGACGATCACGTCCAGAAGCGGGCCATCCGTTGCCGCATCATGGGCGGCGGCCACCTTGGCAGAAATCTCGATCAGGTAGGACGAAAGCCGCCCCGCATTCCAACGTTCAAAGACCGGCGCGATATCGGGGGCGGCCCTGCCCATCCCGTCGCGCATCAACCCGTAGGTCTCCGCGATCAACTGCATATCGGCATATTCGATGCCGTTATGGACGGCCTTTACGAAATGCCCCGCGCCGGTCTCGCCCAGAAGCGCCGCGCAGGGCGCGCCCTCGAATTTTGCCGAAATCGCGGTCAGCACCGGCTCCACCCGCGCCCAATGGGCTGGATCGCCACCGCCCATGATGGCCGGGCCATGGCGCGCACCTTCTTCCCCGCCGGACACGCCGATACCCAGGAAAGGCCGATCCAGCGTGTCCATCCGGCGCATCGTGTCGCGGAAATTGGCGTTGCCCGCGTCAATGATCAGATCGTCGTCCTCAAGGTAGGGGTCCAGCGCCGCGATCTGCTCGTCCACCGGATCGCCAGCAGGCACCATCAAGATGATCGCGCGCGGACCTTTGAGTGCGGCGGCAAAGTCCTCAAGGCTGTCACATCCCACAACCCGATCGCTCAGATCGCCGGCCTCTTCCACAAAGGCGTGCGTCTTTTCCGTGGTGCGGTTGAACACCGCCACGGTAAAGCCCTTTTCCGCAATGTTGAGCGCCAGGGCCGAACCCATTGTGCCCAATCCGATCAATCCGATATCTGCCGCAGCCATGATGCCCTCCGTCGTGTGTGTCCCAACCTGTGCATCTCGCGGGCATAAAACCACCCCCGGAAACGAAAAACGCGCCCTGCAGAGGGGCGCGTTTTCGAAGCTGGCAGCTTGTGTCGTGTGCGATCAGGCGGTCTCAAGCCTGAAACGCTTGCTTGATCAGGCGGCTTCAGCCTGATTGCGGCGTTCACTTTCCTCACGGCTGAGCGCGACAGAGGTGCGTACACCATTGCCCACGAACGCCATCAGGCCGTTCACAACCCGCTCATTGGGGTCGATACCGGCGCAGGACAGAACTTCGCGCCCATCGCGCGAGCGTGCCCAACGGGCAATCTGCTCTGGCCCGTTACCGTATTTCTTGTCGTCAGCGATTGCATCGTCCAACGCCGCCAGAACCACAGCCGCAAACAACTTGCGTGCGCGTGTGCCCTGTTCGAAGTTGAAGGCCGTGCCATCAACGAAATCCCGCATTTCGTATCCTTCTTTTTGCTCTTGCATTTTCGGCGTGCCGCTCGGTATGCCCGGATTCTGTGCAGTTGTGTGATGCGAATTTCGCATGTGTGGTATTCGCCAGGCGCATAGCTTGGCGGAAATCTGCACTTTTTCCGGTGTATGGACACCCCTCCAACGCCCAGATATAGGTCGCGTCAACAAATTCTCAAGGTTTTGCCAAGGTTTTGCCACATGCCCAAAATTAACGGAAACGAGATTCGGCCAGGCAACGTCCTCGAACACAATGACGGACTCTGGGCCGCCGTTAAGGTGGATCATGTAAAGCCCGGGAAGGGCGGTGCATTTGCGCAGGTCGAACTGCGCAACCTTCGTAACGGGTCAAAACTTAACGAAAGGTTTAGATCCGCGGACAAAGTCGAGCGCGTCCGGCTGGAGCAAAAAGACCAGCAATTCCTGTATGAGAATGACGGCATGCTCGTTTTCATGGACTCTGAGACTTATGAACAGATCGAGCTTCCCGCGGAGCTTCTCGGCGAACGCCGCCCGTTCCTGCAGGACGGCATGACCATCGTGGTGGAATTCTACGAGGAAGAGGCGCTGAACGCGACCTTGCCCCAAAAGGTCGTCTGCAAGGTGGTTGAGACGGAGCCGGTGGTCAAAGGCCAGACGGCTGCAAATTCCTTCAAGCCCGCCATCCTCGACAATGGGGTTAAGGTCTCGGTCCCGCCCTTCGTGGGTCAGGACGAAGACATCGTCGTGAACACCGAGACAATGGAATACTCGGAACGCGCCTAGCGCCCGCCTGACCAGGGCCCTTTGGGACCACGCCGCTGACCCGCACGCGGCACGCGGCCCAAATCCGATAGCGGGCGATCCATCCCCTGCGCAGAGCGCACGCGCCGAATGCGCGGGATCCCGGACCGTCGCCGCTCCACGCGATACTCCACCTCTTCATGCGGCGGCTTGCCGCCAAAGGCGCCCCAATACGACCGTCCACCGCGGCGCAAAAACAGCGGAAATGTCAGCACGACGCCCACGATAAAGCCACCCGCATGGGCCCAATAGGCGACCCCGCCTCCCAACACGTCCATCTGCAAGCCGCTGACAAGCTGCAAGGCAAACCACAGCCCCAGCATCAACCAGGCCGGGATCGTGAAGATCTTGATGAACACCACCAGCAAAACCAGCACATCAATCCGCGCCCGGGGGAACATCAGCAGATAGCCCCCCATCACAGCCGCAATCGCACCCGACGCGCCCACCATCGGAATGGACGATCCCGGATCGGCCATCATCTGCCCGAACGCGGCCCCAAGCCCGCCCAGCAGATAGAAGACCGCAAAGCCGATATGGCCCATCAGGTCCTCCAAATTGTCGCCGAAGATATACAGAAACAGCATATTGCCGATCAGGTGCATCCACCCGCCATGCAGGAACATATGGGTGATCAGCCCGCTTCGGTTGATCCCCTCCGCCACGTTCCCCGGCACCAGGCCCCAGTCTCGGTAAAACGCCGTCAGCTCGATCTCGCTGCCCGACAGGCCGGGAAAATAGCTCAGGAAGATCACGACATTCGCCACGATCAGCGTCCAGGTCACAAAAGGGGTGCGGTTGGATGGATTGTGGTCGCGAATTGGAAACATGTGCGCAACGTCGGGTCTGTGGCGCGGCGGGTCAAGGGGGCGCGCAGGCGTCACCCACCTGCCCGGGGCTACGCCCGTTCGTGCCTTGAACGGTCCCCCAGACCGATCAGCGCCTTTGGCGCACCGGCTCTCACCCCACCCGTTCCGCCTCCGCGCCCGGTTGCACGTCACCTGCAGTGGGCAATACTCGCCGGGAAAAGGCGTCTTTCAGGTATTTGGGACCAGTGGAAGACAGGGACACGGCTCTTTGATCGGCAGGGTCCTTTCCGCGCCGGTCGCTTTGCGATACGCCCGCAGGGGCAGCGATTGGAGGCACAAGATGGCGGAATTCAGGGCAGCGGATCTGGTGGCGCGCAGGCTATATGAGGCCGGGTGCCGCCACGCCTTCGGGATGCCGGGTGGTGAGGTGCTGACCCTCGTGGATGCGCTGGAAAAGGCGGGCATCGCCTTTCATCTCGTCAAGCACGAGAATGCGGGCGGTTTCATGGCGGAGGCCGTCCATCACGTCGACGGCGCGCCCGCGATCCTCGTGGCCACCGTTGGCCCCGGCCTGATGAACGCGGTCAACGTCGTCGCCAATGCCGAACAGGACCGCGTACCGATGGTTGTGCTGACCGGCTGCCTTGATGCCGATGAGGCGCTGACCTACACCCATCAGGTGCTCGACCACCGCGCCGTGCTGGATCCGATCACCAAGGCCAGCTTCACGCTGACCGCCGGAGAGGCCGACACGATCGCCGACAAGGCTGTCTCCATCGCGCTTGAGCGTCGGCAAGGTCCCGTCCTCATCGATGTGCCCATCGCCGTCGCCGATGCGCCTGCGACCCCCAAGGGCCGCCGCCGCGTGCCCCCAAGCCCCGTCGCGCCTGCGGGCGAGAAGTTCAAGCTCGTCCGCGATTGGCTGGCTGGTGCCGAACGGCCTCTCATCGTCGCGGGCCTCGACGTCCTGGCCGACGATGCCGCGCCCGCCTTGCAAGCCTTCGCCGAACACTTCGAAATCCCCGTGGTGACAACCTACAAAGCGAAAGGTGTCCTGCCCGAAGATCACCCGCTTGCCCTGGGCGGCGCGGGCCTGTCACCGCTGGCCGACACGCACCTCCTGCCGCTGGTCAAACAGGCCGATGTGATCTTCCTCGTCGGCTACGACCCGATTGAGATGCGCCCTGGCTGGAGGGAAATCTGGGATGTCACCAAGCAATGCGTCGTCGATATCCAGGCCGTCGAGAACGACCATTACATGCATCAGGCCGGGATCAGCTTCACCTGCCATATCGGGGCAGCGCTTGAGGCTATGATGGATGTCAAACAGGCCACCACCCGCTGGCGGGGGGATGAGCCGACCGCCGCCAAGGCCGCCCTCGCGCAGGCCTTCCCGCAAGACGACGCTTGGGGCCCCGCCGGCGTCATCGCCGAAGCCCGCGCGGCCCTTCCACCTGAAACCCGCATCAGCATCGACAGCGGCGCGCATCGCATCCTGCTCTCCCAGATGTGGCAGGCCCCTTACCCCAAGGCCGTCATCCAATCCTCAGGCCTCTGCACTATGGGTTGCGCTGTGCCGATGGCGATTGGCCTGGCCCTGGCCGAACCCGATCGCCCCGCCGTGGCCTTTGTCGGCGATGGCGGCTTCCTGATGAGCCCCGGTGATCTGACCACCGCCGCCGAACTGGGCCTCAAACCCATCATCATCACCTTCGTCGATGCCTCCCTCGCGCTGATCGAGAAGAAACAACGTGAACGGCAGCTGACCAATGCAGGCGTTGATTTTGAGCATCGCCACGACTTCGCCGGGATGGGCCGCGCCATGGGCGGGGCCGGGGTCGACGTCACCAACCGGGCAGAACTGCGCGCCGCCATTGAAGCGGCACTCAAGGCCGATACCTTCACCGTGATTGCCGCCAAGATCGACCGCGGAGGCTATGATGGCCGCATCTAAAGGACCTCTGAATGGCCTGATCGTCCTCGACCTTTCCCGTATCCTCGCGGGCCCCACCTGCACGCAGGCGTTCGGCGATCTGGGCGCCACGATCATCAAGATCGAGCACCCCGAACGCGGCGATGATACCCGCACATGGGGCCCGCCCTTCGCCAATGGCCCGGATGGTCAGCCAACCGATCTCAGCAGCTATTTCATGTGTGCCAATCGCAACAAGCTGTCCGTGGGCGTCGATATCGCTACGCCCGAAGGGCAGGAAACGATCCGCCAAATCGCCGCCCGCGCCGATGTGGTCATCGAGAATTTCAAACCCGGCGGGCTTGACAAGTATGGCCTCGATTTCAACAGCTTGCTCACAGCCTATCCACAGCTTGTCTATTGCTCCATCTCCGGCTTCGGCCAGACCGGCCCGAACCGCGAGAAACCGGGCTACGACCTTATGGCGCAAGGCTTTTCCGGCATCATGGCGCTGACCGGCGCAAAGGATGGCCCGCCCGCCAAGGTTGCCGTTGGCATCGCTGACGTGATGACAGGCATGTACGCCGCCACCGGCATCCTTGCCGCGCTCCGCCACCGCGATGCGACCGGGCAGGGGCAGCATATCGACCTGTCACTGGTCGATGCCTCCATCGCTTGGATGATCAACGAAGGCGTTGCGCACCTGACCACCGGCCAACCCCGGCCCCGGCGCGGCGACCAACACGCCACCATCGTGCCCTATCAGACCTTCGCCTGTGCCGATGGCCATGTCCTCGTCGCCGTGGGCAACGACACACAATACGTCCGCTTTTGCGATTTCCTCGGGCGGCCCGACCTCGCCGACGACCCGCGTTTCGCCACCAATTCCAACCGCGTCATCAACCGCGAGGCCCTGATCCCCACTTTGGAGGCCCTGATGCGACAGCACAGCCAGGCCGACATCGTGGCGGCGCTGGAAGCTCGCAAGGTCCCCGTCGGTCCCGTCTATACGGTCGAACAGACCTTTGCCTCCGACCAGGTTGCGGCGCGCGAGATGCGCATTGATATGGCGAAAGAGGGTGTGGATCGCGGCGGTGTCGAACTCATCGGCAATCCACTGAAATTCTCGGCCACTCCCGTCACCTATCGCCACGCGCCGCCGCATCTGGGCGAGCATACTGAGGCCGTTCTCGACTGGCTTTCCGGCACGACTGAGACGCCCGAAGGTTAACCGCGCCTGCCGCAAATTCGGGCGCGCCGCGAACGATTTCACCTGAAATCAAAGCAAAATCCCGCCGATCTCCGGGTGAATTGGCAGGATTTCGTTCACACATGCGCCCCGACGGCTCACATGTCCGTCATCTGGGCGCAACGAGGCTTCGCGTGGGCGGGGCCATAGTCTACCTCGGATACAAAGGGACTATCAGAATCGGACAGGCGCATGACGCAATTCGACGGATTCGGTCAGCCGACCACGATTTCGGCCGGGCCGGGACTCGATCACTGGACGGAAACGCAGATGGCGTTTCTGGCCCATGGGGCGACGACGCCCGATCATCTTGCCAAAACGCTGGACGCTGATCCGCACTTTGCACTGGCCCACGCCGTGAAGGGCTTGTTCCTGATCCTTCTGGGCCGTCGCGAGCTGATCGAAACCGCGCAGGAGGCAGCAGATAAGGCACGCGCCGCCGATCAAACCCGCCCCGTCACGCCCCGGGAGCGGGCGTTTCTGGATGCGCTGGATGCCTGGCTTGGGGGCCAACCCTCCAAGGCTGTGGGCCATCTCGATCAGGTTCTTTTGTCCAACCCGTCCGATCCGCTGGCGATGAAGATCGGCCATGCGATCCGCTTTGTCCTCGGCGACGCCCAAGGCATGCGCCGACAGGTCGAACAGGTCATGCCCGCCTATGGCGATGATCATGCCGCGCGCGGCTATCTGATGGGCTGCCACGCCTTCGCACTGGAAGAAACCGGCGAATATGGCCGGGCCGCCGCGTCCGGCTCCGCCGCGCTGGAAATCTCGCCCGACGATGCCTGGGGCCTGCACGCCGTCGCGCATGTCTACGATATGCTGGCCGAGCCGACGAAGGGCCTGCAATGGCTGCAAGGGCGTGAGGCCGCGTGGACCCACTGCAACAATTTCCGCTACCACGTCTGGTGGCACAAGGCGCTGATGCACCTCGACCTCGGCCAGACCGACATGGTGCTCGACCTCTATGATACCCTGATCCGTGCCGACAAAACCGACGATTACCGTGACATCTCCAACGCCACCTCGCTTCTGATGCGGTTGGAGCTTGAGGGCGTTGATGTCGGCACCCGTTGGGACGAGCTGGCCGATACCTCCGCCGCCCGCACCGATGACGGCTCCCTGATCTTTGCCGACCTCCATTACCTTCTGGCGCTCATCGGCGGGCGTCGGGAAGAGGCCACCGCCAAGCTCGTGGCCCGCATCACCGATGATGGCGCAAACGGCCAGGGCGAGGCCGCGATGCGCATGGCCAATCCCGGTGCCGCCGCCGCGATGGGACTGGAGGCATTCGGCGAGGGCGATTACGCCACCGCCTTCAATGGCCTCAGCCGCGCCCGCAAGCATATGCAACTGGCCGGCGGCTCCCACGCGCAGCGCGACGTGTTTGAGCGTCTGACGATCGACGCGGGCCTGCGCGCGGGCCGCATGGCCGAAGCCAAGGTCATCCTCGATGAACGCTCCGCCAAGCGGGCAGGGCGCGATGATACCTTCGCAAGAACCCGCCGTGAGATGATCGGGAACTCCTCCGCCCCCTTGCGCGTTCCTGCGGAATAGGGGAAACGCCGCGTGACCATGGTGAGCACGACACCTTCTTTTCAGGCCCCACCAACCGCCGCAGCGCAAGCCGCGACGCCCGCGACGATGCGCGATATCCGCCTCGATTTCTTCCGCGGTATGGCGATGTTCATCATCCTCTTCGCCCATACGCCCGGCAATTTCCTGACCTCGTGGATCCCCGCGCGCTGGGGCTTTTCCGACGCGACCGAGATGTTTGTCTTCTGCTCTGGCATGGCCTCGGCCATCGCCTTTGGCCGCACGTTCGACCGTGCGGGTCTGGCCCTCGGGTCCGTCCGCGTCGGCTACCGCATCTGGCAGGTCTATTGGGCCCATGTGGGCCTCTTCTTTGCCACTGCGGCGCTGCTGGTGTTCCTGACCGATCTGCCCTTCACCGACCGCAATTACTGGGGCCAGATGAACCTCTGGATGCTGTTTGTGGAGCATCAGGAAGACCTTTGGGCCAACCCCAACATCCTGTTCAGCTTCATGACCCTGCAATGGGTGCCGAACCTCTTCGACATCCTGCCGATGTACATGGTGATCCTCGCCATGATGCCAGTTTTCTATGCGCTCGCCCGCGTTCACCTTGGCCTCGTCGCAGCCGTCTCCATCGCCCTGTGGTTCATGGGCCAACGCGCCTTTACCGAGGCGCTTGGGCTGCCCTACTTCAACTTCACGGCCGAGCCCTGGGTAGGTGACGATGAATGGCAACGCCGCTGGTTTCTCAACCCCTTTGGGTGGCAACTGGCCTTCTTCACGGGCTTTGCCTTCATGCGCGGCTGGATCCCCAAGCCACCCGTCAATGCGCTTCTGATCGGCCTCACCGCTTTCATCGTCATCGCCAACATTCCGCTCAGCAACATCGGCGTGCGCGAGTTCGGGTTCGAATGGGCCCGCGAATGGCGCGTGGAAAACCGCCAACTGATCTCCAAGACCGATTTCGGCATCCTGCGCTACGTCCAGTTCCTGAGCCTCGCCTACCTCGCCTGGGTCATCGCGGGCGATGGCGGCGACCGCATCCGTGCCGGTGCAGGCTGGATCGGGCGCAACATCTGGGCGCCCCTTCTGACCGTGTTCCTGAAAGTGGGCCAGCAAAGCCTCGCCGTCTTCGTCGTCTCGATCTTCATCGCCCGCTTCAACGGCTTCGCGATGGACATGTTGGGCCGTGACGTCGCCATGACCCTTCTGGTCAACGCCTTCGGCTGCGCCGTCCTGATCGCCACCGCCTACGCGGCAAGCTACTTCAAGACGCAGCCTTGGCGGGTGAAACCGAAATGATGAACCGCCGCTCCTCGCTTGCGCTCCTCGCAGCTGCCATGGCCTCCCCGGCCTTTGGCCTGCCGATGTTCCGCGAAGGCAGCGCACACCCCTTTGATCGCGATTGGCTGGTCGCCGAGGCGCAGCGCCTCAGCCTTGCCCCCTACCAGCCGCTGCCCGAAGTTCCGCAGGGCTGGCAGGACCTCACCTATGACGAATACCGCTGGATGTGGTTCAACCCCCAGCGCGGCCTCTGGATGGACGAGGACCGCCCGTTCAAGGTCGATTTCTTCCACCCCGGCCTCTACTTTCCCCGGCCCGTTGAGGTGAACGTCGTCCAAGGCGGCGAGGCGCAGACCCTCGCCTTTGACCTTTCCCTCTTCGACCGCACCGATCAATTCCCGGACCTGCCGATCACCGAGGAAATGGGCTATTCCGGCCTCCGTCTGCGCGCCGCTTTGGAACGGCCCGACATCTTCACCGAATTCGCCGTCTTCCAAGGCGCGAGCTACTTCCGCGCCATCGGCACCGGCATGAATTACGGCCTCTCGGCCCGGGGCCTCGCCATCGGCACAGCGTCTGAGTCAGGCGAGGAATTCCCCGAATTCACCCGCTTCTGGCTGGAAGCGCCGATGCCCGGCGACACGACCCAAGTGATCCATGCGCTCCTGGATGGCGACAGCTGCACCGGCGCCTATACCTTCCGCATCACCCCCGGCCCGGTCACGCGGATGCATGTGGACATGAACCTGTTCCCGCGCGTCGACCTGCCGAATGTGGGCCTGGCCCCGCTGACCTCAATGTTCCTCTACGACCAGACCAACCGCGCGGGCCATGATGATTTCCGCCCCGCCGTGCACGACAGTGACGGTCTGATGATCCACAACGGCAACGGCGAGCTGCTCCTGCGCCCCCTCAAGAACCCCGATACGCTGCAAGTGTCGTCCTTCGTGGATCACGATTGCCGGGGCTTCGGCCTGCTTCAACGCGCCCGCGATCTGGCCGATTTCGAGGATTTCGAAGCCCATTACGAATTGCGTCCCTCACTTTGGGTTGAACCCGGCGAAGGCTGGGGCGAAGGCTCCGTTCAACTGGTCGAGATCCCGTCCGAGTTGGAGATCTACGACAATATCGTTGCCTATTGGCGCCCGCGTGGCGGATTGATTGCCGGTAACGATTACCGCCACACCTATACGCTGAACTGGTGCGAAGAACCCGAACGCCCCCGCGATGTGGCCCGCGTGATGAACACCGCCATTGGCGGCAACTGGAACCGCACCCAAACCCTCGTCGCCATCGACTTCGCCAATCACGAAAGCATCGACGGCGCGCCGGAGGATTTCACCAAGGTTGTTCAGTCCAATCGCGGGACAGTCACCGAAGGTGTGCTAGAACGTAACCCGGGCACCGGCGGCCTGCGTCTGACCTTCGCCGTCGACCCGGGGGAAGAAACCTACATGGAACTGCGCGCGCAATTGCTGAAGGAAGGGGAGCCTGTGACGGAAGTCTGGCTCTACCGGCTCTCGGCATGAAGCTCAGCATAGACCCATATATGCCGCCCGAGGCTCCGCTGGCCCGCCCCATTCAGAACCTGCGCGCGCCCTACACCGACAAAACCGCACCGGGCGTCGCAAAGACCCGCTCCTGGCTCTGGCGTCTTGCCACCTTCATCCCGGCGTTTGCCACCACGCTTGCCCTTGTGGCGGCCTTCACCGACTGGTTCGCCATGGGCGGCCTCACGGGCTTCGAGATTGCGCTGATCACGCTCATCGCGCTGACCTTCTTCTGGATTTCACTCTCGGTCTCCACCGTGACCGTCGGCGTCGCGCGCCTGTTCCTCAGTCGCCCACCAGCCGCGCCGACCAATGGCCCCAGCATGGATGTCGCCCTTCTGGTGCCTTGCTATAACGAAGTGCCATGGGACGTCTTCGGCAATGCCTGCGCCATGCTGGAAGAGTTGGACGCGCATCCAACCGACCACCGCTACACCCTCTTCATCCTGTCCGACACGCGGGATGAGGCCACGGCGGAGCAGGAACTTCGCGCCTTCGCCACCCTGCGTGCGCGCCTGCCGGACCATATCCGCCTCCACTACCGCCGCCGCGCGATGAACACCGACCGCAAGGTCGGCAACCTAGCCGATTGGGTCGAACGCTGGGGCGGCGCCCATGACGCGATGCTGGTGCTGGATGCCGACAGCCTGATGTCGGGCGGGGCGATCGTGGCGCTGACCGATGAACTCTCCGCCGATCCCTCCGCGGGCCTGATCCAGAGCTTCCCGCAGCTTTTCGGGGCAGAAACCGTCTTCGCCCGCGTGCAGCAATTCGCCTCCACCATTTACGGCGCGGTGCTGGCCGAGGGGCTGGCCACATGGTCCGACCGGGAAGGCAATTACTGGGGCCATAACGCGATCATCCGCACCGCCGCCTTCGCCTCCTGCGCCGGCCTGCCCAAGATCAAGACCATCACCGGCAAAGGCGCGCTGATCCTGTCCCACGACTTTGTGGAGGCCGGCCTTCTGCGCCGCGCGGGCTGGGGCGTGCGCTTCTCCCCCCGCATCAAGGGCAGTTATGAGGAAGTCCCCGCGACCCTCATCGATTACGTCATCCGCGACCAGCGCTGGTGCCAGGGCAACCTGCAACACCTCAAACTGCTCGCCTCGCGCGGCTTCCACGGCGTCTCCCGCTTCCACCTCTTCCACGGGGCGGTCAGCTATCTGCTTTCGCCCATGTGGTTCCTGCTTCTGATGACCTGGGCGCTGATCGGCACTGGCGCGGATCAGAACGTGATCCGCTACTTCTCGGGCCTCAACCCGCAAGTGCAATGGCCTGAGATGACGGTGGTCCATTCCTCGGCGCTTCTGATCTTCATGTACGGCATGCTGCTCGCGCCCAAGGCGCTGGGGGCTGCGGCCATCGGCGGCATCGGCCTGCGCGTGGCCGAGCTTGGCGGCCCGATCCGCTTCGCTGCGTCGTTTGTGGCAGAGCTGATCCTGTCGATCCTCTACGCGCCCATCCTGATGGTGCAGCAAACCCTTGCCGTGGTCCGCTCGATCCTGGGCCTGAAAGTCGACTGGAAACCGCAGGCGCGGGCAGGGGGCGCCTATTCGCTCTGGTCGATGCTGAAATTCCACTGGTTGGAGACACTGGCAGGCGCGGGCCTGGTGGCCGGCATGGCGGCCGGCATCGTCTCTCTCTGGCTGCTGCCCATCGCCGTGTCGCTGGCCATGGCCGTGCCGCTCTCGGCGCTCTCTGGCCTGAACCTCACCCACTTCCGCGCCACCCGCCGTGCCCTTGGGACGCCCGAGGTCTACGCCGCACCCGCGATCATCCGCGCCGCCAAGGCGCACCGCGCCGAGCTGCGCGAGACGCTGCGCGATCTGCCGGAAGCCGCGGAATAACCCGTCAGCCGCTCCTCGATCCTCCGGGCATCCTCGCAACTGCACCAAACTCTGACCAAATGGACGCTTTTTTCCGGAAAATTGTGACCAAATGGACGGAGTTCCGACCAAATGGTCACATTATTGGTCGAGCGCCTCGTACCAATCGAGCGCCAGATCGGCCCATCCGCGCGGCACCGCATGGCCGCCGGGGAAGAGCGCGAATGTCAGCGATCCGGCGTCACACGACGTCCAGATCCGCTGCCAATAAAAGCCCTCATTGGTGATCTCATCGGGCGCAGAGCGGTTGCATCCATTCGTCTCGCGCCAGATCTCCATACCGGCAAAAACATCGCCCTGCCGCACAGCCCCATCGCGGAAAACACGGCCTTCAATTGGCACGGTTCCGTCCGTCCAGCCATGGGTGTGGAGCACATCGACCGGCCCCGCGCAGGCATCCAGCGCGGGATGTGGTCGCCAGAACGACCCCGCCACGGGCGCATAGGCGCGCGCAATGTCAGGGGCATCGCAGGCCAGGTAGGATGTCATGGAGCCGCCGATGGAAAACCCTGCAATAACAACGTCTTCACGATCAATGCCATGCACTTCCGCCGCGTGGCTGAGCACCTCTTCAAAGTAGGCCGCTTCATCGCGGATGGGCTCGAATTCCGGATGGAACGACCAGGTGGAGCCGAAGCGAGAGCCTTCCCGTTGCAACCCCTGTGGCCCGATCAAGGCATAGCCGCGCGCCGTCACGGCCTCGCGCAGCATGTTTACCATGCCCTCACCACGCCCGCCCGCGCCGTGCAGCATCATCAGGGCAGGGAAGGGGCCTTCGCCCTCCGGCAGCGCGATGTGGTACTCGCCCATCGGCACTTCACACGCCCCCTCGGCCCCGGCGCAATCGGCAAAAGCAGGGCAAGCTGCCGCCAGAAAACCCAGCGCAGTCAGAGTGTTACGAACGATCAACCGGCAATCCTTCCCTGATCCACCCAGGCCCCGCACCGGACCCGAGCATGCCTTCCGGCACGTCAATGATGTTGGTGAACCCGGCCTCCGTCAGCCGGTTGGTCAGGCGCGACGACCGTACGCCCCGCGCACAGATCAGCGCGACGCGAGCATCGGTGGCACCACCGGTAAGCGCTAGTAAAGCCTCGGAAAAATCGTCCCGCCGCATGTCCAGTCGATGGCCCGAGGCGGGCGAACCCGTCGCCGCCCATTCATCCGGGCGGCGAATGTCGATCAGCAAAATCTCACCGGCGGACGCCATCTCATGGGCCTCACCCACGCTGATTTGCTCGCCCACATCCTCCGACAGGGCGGCATAGAACAGGTTCCGCCCCTCGGTCGCGGCAAAGCCCACACCGACCAGCGCCAGCGCACCGGCGCCAATCAGAAACCGTCTGCGGTTCACGTCAGGAGGCCTCCAAATACCCGCCGACAATATCGGCCATCATCTCCGGCCCTAGCACCGGCGGCAGCAGCGTCAGCACCTCGCCCTCGCCATCCAGCAAGTAGATGAACGAGCCATGAGAGAAGACAGTGCCGTAAAACGGGTCAACGAAAAGCTCTTCGAATTCAACGGAATAGGCGTCATAGGCCACCTGAAGCTCCGCCTGTGTTCCGGTCAGCCCAACAAAGTCCGGGTGATGCACATGCAGCGCTTCGCCCATCGTCTCAACCGTGTCCCGCTCGGGGTCGACCGTGACCATCACGGGCCGCAACGCCATGCCGCGATCGTCCAGGATGTCCACGATGGAGGCCATCGTTGGGAACACGGCCGAGCAGATTTCCTGACAATTCGCGTAGCCAAAGAACAGCAGCTGATGTTGGCCATCCGGGTCGACCTCAGTGCGCACTGCGCCCGTATGATCGGTCAGTTCGAACGCGCCACCCAGCCCGTCTTCCAGTGACTGCGCCGAGGCTGTCCCGGCGCAGAAACATGCAGCAATCGCAAGCGCTCTCATCTCGTGACGTCCCACGCCTCTTGCCAGGTCTCGCCGGTGCCGAGATAACCGTCGCCGTTAATCTCGGCCATCACGCGCGGATCGTTGCGATACCAGCGCCCGTCTTGCGCCGCCGCCTCCGGCTGTTGCTCGGCCCAGGCATCGGTCCAGCCATTTGCCGTGGTCCATTCATCAACGCCGACCTCGCGGATGCGTTGCACGAGGTAGACATTCGTCGCCCCGACATACTCATCCTCGATCATCAGGCCATCGACTTCGACTTGCATCCCGCAGAACGGCTGAAGATCCACGGCAGCGCCGGTGAAAATGCCCTGATTGTTCTTGTTGGGATAGGTCAGCACGCCATCTGCCGCGCGCAACAGCCCAAGCTGGCGACCGGTTGCACAGGCATTGTCGCAATCGCCCGCGACTTCGCACAACATGTCGACCACTTCGGCCTCAAAAAACGCGGGCTCTTCCCATGCAAGATTCCAGGATCGCGCCTCGGAGCCTTCTGAGAAAGGGCCTTCCTGCGCGGCCAGCGGAGTGGCCAGAAAAGCGAGCGGTATCAGATACTTCCACATCACTTCAGCCCTCCGGATTCGGGATTGCGAAGCCGGGAACGACGCCGAAATCCGTGTGGTTGATGTTGGTAATCCCGTGATCCTCGACCATTTCGTCGATGACGAGGTAATTCAACCCGTCCCGCGCAAAATGCTGACCGGACACGGTGATGTCATGCGACGCCAGTTCAAGCTGTGTCTGGCCCGAAGCGCTCTGGTCATCGCCACCAATGGCAAGGATCATGTAGACCGTGCCGTCCTCGGCCAGCAGCCCCACAGGAATGCCGCCCGCAGAGCACCAGATGGCGCAGGTGTGGTGAGCCGTGCCCTGAACGGCATCCGGCCCGCCCATCACGCCCGAGAAATAGCACCAGGTGTCGATCACCTCGCCCCTGATCTGCACCTCTTCGCCCGTGGCGAAAGCCGGTGCTGCCGCGCAGATCAGCGCCGCTGCCAGTGTGTATCGCATAAGAATTGCCCTCCGATATTATCCCGTTGCGTCACCCTAACAAGCCGTTCGCAAATTCCCGCATCACGTTTTTGCGCATTGGAAAAATGTGATCAGCCCGGCGGGCGTTGCATGCCGCAGGCGGGCCAAGTAGGCCCACGGGATGACCCCCGCGCGTGAGACATTTGTCGCTACCTTGTTCGTCGTTGCCATCGGTGTGCTCTACGGCCTCTACTGGCTGCCCGTGCGCCAGATCGAGGATATGGGTTTGCCCGGCGCATGGGGAACGGCGGCCATCACATTGGCCGGCACGGCCCTTCTGATCCCCCGCATCCTGCGCCGACCTGAGGAGGTTCGGCAGGCCGATCCATTGGCGCTGGCCTCTGTGGCACTGGGGGGCGCGGCTTTCGCGCTGTATTCCATCGGCTTCGTCTACGGCGATGTGGCGATGATCATCCTGCTGTGGTTCCTCACCCCGGTCTGGAGCACGCTGATCACGCGTTTTGGGCTTGGATGGCCCACTCCTGCAATCCGGCTTTGGGCGATTTTCACAGGCCTTGCCGGTCTTGTCGTCATGCTCAGCGCGGAGGGACAAATCCCGCTCCCGCGCAATATTGGGGAATGGATGGCCCTTATCGCCGGGATGATTTGGGCTGTTGCCACCACCGGCATCCGCACCCGCCCCGAAATGCCGCCGATTGCGGCTGGTTTCGTGTTCACGGCAGGGGCTGCTGTCACAAGTCTTGCGCTCGCGCCATTGCTGGCCCCTTGGCCGGACATGTCGGCGTTGGACAATCCCGGTGCCTTGATCCCCATTGCCATCGGCACAGGCGGTCTGTGGTGGGGCTTTGCCATGGCCGCACTGATGTGGGCCGCCGCCCGCCTCGATCCGGCGCGGGTCGGAATTTTGCTGATGGCAGAGGTCTTGATCGGCTCCGGCACAGCGGCGATCTGGGCGGGCGAAGTGCTTGGACTGGCCGAGATCATCGGCGGCGCGCTGGTGTTGGCGGCCGGCGTGATGGAGGTCTCTGGCAAACGCCCCGCAGTCTAGGCGTCAGGCCATTTCCAAGCGATTGCGGCAAGGTAGTTGCCGCTTTCCTCTGCAATCACCGACGACCGTTTTGGCCCATAGGAATCCGCGCGCCGGGCCGTTCGTTGCATGTTGCGGTTGTGCGCAAGTCGCACCAGTCCCGAGACGGTCAGCACAAGAAACACTCCCTCCCCCCGCAGTGGCATCGTGTCGATGGTTTCCCATCCTTCGTCCAAGGCTTCTTGCAACATCAGATTGGGATCCCGTTTGCGGATGACTGTGTGTTTCATAGCATAACTCATTCAGCGTGATAGGAAGTGGCTATCGAATTCTCGGGCTGATACCTAGTCCCCAACGCCGCTGAAAAACAGATGCCGTCTCGGGTGTTGCCGTAACGTGACCAATCGCAGACCGCTCAAGGGCGCATCGTCCTTTGGACGAGACCAAAACTTACAAGGTCAGCGGCTTTGACGTCAGAATATGGGCGCTCGCGGCATCCGCATCAAAGGAGCCATCTGGCCGGACGAACGCATCTGAGTGAAAGATGTGATCCATCCAGCCCGGGTCTGACACGTTCGCCGATATCTCTGAGATCAGCGCATCCTCCGCCTCTTCCGAGACGTCGAGCGTCACGAGGCGCCTTAGCTGAGCGGCCAATGTCGCTTGATCATGCAAGAGACTCGCTCAGGCCGCTTTCTCCAAGCCAAACGCATCGTGGAGCGCCTGAACGGCCAGCTCCATGTACTTGCGGTCGATCAGGACACTGACCTTGATCTCAGAGGTTGTGATCACCTTGATGTTCACACCCTCGTCCCGCAGCGTCTGGAACATCTTTGCGGCCACGCCGGCATGGCTGCGCATCCCGATGCCCACAATCGACACCTTCGCCACATCCGTATCGGCGACCAACCCGGCAAACCCGATGTCACCGGCGGCTTTCGCATCGGCCATCGCCTTTTCGGCCCGCGCGACCTCACCCACGGGGCAGGAGAAGGTCATATCCGTCATGCCCCCGTCCGAGATGTTCTGCACGATCATATCGACGTTCACGCCCGCCTCAGCCAGCGGCCCGAAGATTGCCGCCGCAATGCCCGGCCGGTCTTCGACCGATTGCAGGGTCATCTTCGCCTCTTCGCGGGAATAGGCCACACCGGCCACGACATTGGATTCCATGATATCCTCCTCCGCGCACACCAGGGTGCCCGCATTGTCACTCATCTCTTCAAACGAAGACAGCACCCGCAGGCGCACATTGTAGCGCATCGCCAGTTCGACCGAACGGGTCTGAAGCACTTTCGCGCCGAGCGAGGCCAATTCCAGCATCTCTTCGAACGAGATCTTGTCGAGTTTGCGCGCCTTCGACGTGATGCGCGGGTCGGTTGTGTAGACCCCGTCCACGTCGGTGTAGATATCGCACCGCTCGGCCCCGAAGGCCGCCGCAAAGGCAACCGCCGTCGTGTCCGAGCCGCCGCGCCCGAGCGTCGTGATCCTGCCCTCAGGCGAGATCCCCTGGAAGCCCGCGACCACTGCCACACGCATCCCTTCGGCGAATTTGCCGTTGATATTGTCGGTCGGGATCTCCTCGATCCGCGCGCTGGCATGGGCCGAGGTCGTCAGCAGCGGCACCTGCCAACCTTGCCAGGACCGTGCGGGCACGTCCATTTCCTGCAAGGTCAGCGCCATAAGGCCTGCCGTCACATTCTCACCTGACGACACCACGGCATCATATTCCCGAGCGTCGTAGAACGATCCCGTTTCTTCGACAAAGCCCACCAGTTTGTTGGTCTCACCACTCATGGCCGAGACGATGACGATCACATCATAGCCGTTGGCCACCTCGCGGCCGACGCGCTTGGCGGCGCGGCGGATGCGGTCCAACGTGGCGACGGATGTGCCGCCGAATTTCATCACAAGGGTGGGCATGAAAGTGGTCCGTTAAACGTTGCGCCGCGTCATACGCAGCGGGGGCCAGAGTAGCAAGAGGGGCCAGGCCCGCGACGCGGCGGGGCGCTTGGGTCAGAGGGCGTGTGGTCGCCCGTCCCAATTCTCGAAACAGCCCGTTGTCTCTGGTCCCAGCGCTGCGAACCGCGCGGTCAGCCCCTCGACGGCTTCGTCGACCGAAATCCCGGCCTCGGCCCCGCCCATATCCGTGCGCACCCAGCCCGGATGGTAGATGCCCACCGCGATCCCTTCAGGCCTCAAGGCATTCGACAGGTTGATCCCCAAATTCAGCGCCGCCGCCTTCGACGTCCGGTAGATCAGCGATGTGCCAGACGCTTTCGTACTCGACCCCATTTGGCTGGAGATTATTGCCACCTTAGCCCCCTTGGCCGCGCGCAGGTTCGGCAACAGCGCCTGTACTGTCAGGAACACGCCTGTGACATTCGCGGCAAAGGTCTGCGCCCACAGCTCTGGCGCGTAGCCGGTTTCAAGGTCCTCGCCCTTGTCCAGATAGACGCCTGCGTTGCACACCAACAGATCCACCGGGCCAGTCACTGCATCCGCCATCGCCCGCACGGACCCAAAATTTGTGACATCCAGCGCCATCCCCGTAGCCCCATCGCGCGACGTTGCGGTCACCTCGTGCCCCTTGGATCGGTAATGCTCGGCCAGCCCAAGGCCGATACCGCGATTGCCGCCTGTAATGAGGATGTGCATGGCGAGGGTCCTTTCGTGGTGTGCCGCAGTGGTAGCTTTCCGCCATCGCGTGGACAACCGCCACCGTGCGGGGCTTGCCGGGCCACCCGCCATCGGCCAACGTGCCGGTATGCGCCTGTTTCTCTTTGCCATTCTTGCCCTTGCCACGATGCCATTGCGGGCGGACCCCATCATCGGCATGGCCTTCCCGCCCGTCGCAACACCGGAACAACGCGCCTTCACGAATGAGGCCCTCACCGAACTCAATGTCCGCCACATTCGCATCGCCGAGGCCTGGTCGCGCCGCGCCCTCAACCCGACACCCGACGATTTCGCCCCCCTCGCGCGCCGTATCAGTGACCTCCGTTCTGCCAACCTCAACATTCTGCTGACAATCGAGCTTTCCGCACCCGACGCCGCCTGCGGAGAGGCCAACGAACATGCCTGCGTGATCCGCGACGATGCCCCGTTTGAGGCTTATCTCAGCACGCTACTCGGGGTTGTCGGAGAGGAGATTGAGGCCATCCAGATCGGCAATGAGTGGGACTTTCGATTTCCCGGCACCACCCGCGAATTCCTCGCCCTCCACGCCCGGGCGGCATCCGTCATCCGGGCCGAGCGCCCCGACCTGACGCTTGTTCTGGGCGGCGTCACAGGCCGCGCAGGCCTCTCTCATGCGCTCTGTTTCGAGGGCGACCCCCACGGCGTTCCCGGCCTGCGAGATGAGGAAGCGCGCCAGTATTTCTGCAACCGTGGCATGTCCTTCAATGAAGCCGCCCAGGCCGCCGTTTCCGCCGCCTTGGCGATCGCTGACTATGACGTGGCGGACATCCACCTCTACGACGCGCCGGGTCTCTGGGCAGGCGCTGTTGCGTGGATGCAAGCCCATACCGACCGCCCCGTCTGGGTCACGGAATTCGGCGGCCCCTGGCCGTGGAATGAGCCGTCGGATCCCGACTATCAAGCCGAACGCCTTGCCGTATATCTGGATACCGTCGCCGCCTTACCGGTCGACCGGGCCTACTATTTCAAACTGACCGACGATCCAGACAGCGCCCATGCCCTTTCGGGGCTTTATGACGTTGAGGGGCAGCCGAAACCGGCACTGTCAGTCTTCGCGGCGTGGATGGCGGAGCGATAGGGGGCGACAGTCAGGCCCCTTAGATCCCATCCCTTGCCATCACTGGCGAAACTCCGCTTTGCCATCGAACGCTGACCTTGGCGAAGGGCTACTGCCGCCCTATTCGAATGCAATGGAACACCAAACACAGACCCGCTGCCCCGGATGTGGCGCGTTGCTGGACGAGGTTGAAGGCCCCGTTCACAGGTACATGGACGGGTCCCCCGCCTGTTTCATGCTGTTCAATCAGATACTTGCCTGTGAATACAGTGATCCGGCACTGTTCCCGACCCATCGGCTGACCGTCGATACCTACGCGGTGCAGCATCCCGGCCAGGCAAAAAGCAGGCAACAGATCCAATCGGTAGGGCTGCATCTTGCGCGGCTTGGCCTGCAATTGGATCGACCCATCGCGCCGAAAGAAACCAACGACGTCATGCTGGGTCTGGGCAAGCACAAGCACACGCTGAAATATCTGGAGTCACCGGCTCGCTTCAGAATAACCGCAGCCGATGTGGCTGTGTTCGCCGGATCTGCGGACCATTCCGACACAGTCAAAGACTGGGCCCGTTCGACATGGGAGGATTGGTCAGATCACCATGACTACATCCGGGCATGGGCCGAGACGTGGCTGTGAGTGTTTGGACACGTATCGATATGTATCGCCGTTTGGATGAAGGCCGGTCTCACGAAAATATCATGATTACAATGTCCTAAGCCTTATGTGCAAGCTTGCACAGCCGTGCCTTGTGCGACCTTTCAAGCGCTTCTAACCTGCCCGGTGCAACAACCCCGAGGCTTCCATGCAGTTCACAGCCCAAGACCTCCGCGCCGCCGCTGATCTGGTCTATACCCAGATGCAGCCGACCCCCCAATATGCCTGGCCGCAACTGTCTGAGCGCACCGGATGTGAGGTCTGGGTCAAGCACGAAAACCACACGCCCACAGGCGCCTTCAAAGTGCGCGGCGGCATCACTTTCATCGACTGGCTCAAACGCACTCACCCAGAGATCCGTGGCATCTGCACCGCCACACGCGGCAACCACGGCCAGTCCCAGGCCCGTGCTGCCATCGCCGCCGGGCTCACCGCCAAGGTCTATGTCCCCCGTGGCAACTCGGTCGAAAAGAACGAAGCCATGCGCGCCTTTGGGGCGGAGTTGATCGAATTCGGCGACGATTTCGATGAAGCCCGGCTCGAGGCCTTCCGCGTGGCCGAGGCCGAGGACCTGATGATCGTCCCGCCCTTCCACGAAGAGCTTGTGCGCGGCGTGACCACCTATGCCTACGAGCTGCTGACCGCCGTCCCCGACCTCGATACCATCTACGTCCCCATCGGCTGTGGGTCTGGCATCTGCGGCACAATCCTTGCCCGGGATGCTCTCGGCGCCAAGGCAGATGTTGTGGGCGTGGTCAGCAAGAACGCCCAAACCGCCAAGCTGTCTGTCGAGGCCGGTCGCTTGATCGAGACGGACAGCGCCACAACCTTCGCCGACGGCATGGCCGTCCGCATCCCCGTGGCGGAGGCCTATGAGATCTACAGCAAAGGCGCGGCCCGCATTCTCGCCGTCTCCGACGAAGAGGTGGCCGAGGCCATCCGCATCTACTACCGCGACATCCACAATCTGGCCGAAGGGGCAGGGGCCGCGCCCCTGGCCGCTCTGATGCAGGAACAGGGCCGGATGCAGGGCAAGAAGGTCGCCGTCATTCTCTGCGGCGGCAATATCGATACGGACTGGGTCTTGACGGTGCTGCAGGGCGGTGTTCCGCAGGTGTGATGACCCGCGCAGCCATCTTTGTTCCCTGAAAATGCAAATCAGACCTTCGCCATTGATCCGCCGCCTGAAGCTGAAGCGTCACCTACGCGACCTGACCCGCCCGGCGTCGGGCCGTAGGCCGCCTCCGGGCTAGGCCCAAAGATCGCCAACATCTCGGGCGAAGGCCCGAGTGGCGGTGATCACGGGAGCGCGTTGAGGATGATCCAGGCGATCAGCCCAGATAGCGCGCGGCCTCCTTGCGGGCGAAAGGTTTGAGCCTCGGCCCATTCTGCTCAAGCCATCGCCGAACCGCCTCCGGATCCCGCTTCGACAGGTCCCGCAGCCACCAGGCAATCGCCTTCTGGATAAACCATTCATGGTCCTCGGCCAGCAGTTGCGCCCATCCAAAAACCCGGATGCGTGCCGCTTGCTCGATCTCGTTCGGATGGCGCGCCTTGCAAAAGGGCAGGGCAAACACAAAGGCCGCGCGGCGGGTCCACATTTGCTCCGACCGCGTCCAGGTCTCCAACACATCCAACCGCTCCGGGTCCTGCACGACCCGCTTTTGTCCGCCTTGCGCGACCGCATCCGCAATCGCCCAGGAGTCGAACTGCGGCACCACACTTTCGATCCAGGCCCATGCCGCCGCATCGTCGGGCCGCATCCGCGCCTGGACAAACAACTTGCCCGCGGCCACGCGCGCCTCGAAGATGTCGCTGTCCCAAAGGCCCTGGGCCAAAGCGACCAGTGCCGCTTGATCGTGGGCTGCCTTGCGCCATTGCGTTGCCAGCCCACCCGTCAGAGCATTCGACAGACCAAGATATTCGCGATCCGCCTTGTGATAGGCGGCCATCTCACCGGCCCGAACTGGATCCGCCTTCGCGCGCAGGGCGTCTAAAGCCGCCTCCGGCGTCATCGTAGTTTCTCGATCTGCCAATCCAGATGTGTACGCACGGTCGGCCATTCGCTGGCTATGATCGAGTAGCAGGCCGTGTCGCGCATTGTGCCATCGGCCATCCGCATATGCGCTCGCAGCACGCCATCAAACTGCGCCCCCAACCGCTCAATCGCGCGACGCGATTGCAGGTTCAGACGGTGGGTGCGGAATTCGACCGCCTCACAGCCCCAGACCTCAAAGGCGTGCCCCAGAAGCAGGCGCTTGGCTTCTGTATTCAGCGGCCCCCGCTGCGCGCCCGGCCCTATCCACGTGGAGCCGATCTCGACCCTCGGCAGCCCATGGTCAATGTTCATGTATGTCGTCATTCCAACCGGCGTGCCGTTCGCGTCCAACTGCGCAAAGGGAAGCATCGTGCCCGCCTCACGCAAAGCGCAACGCCGGTCGATCTCCGCCGCCATGCCAGCGGCATCCGGCACGGTCGTATACCAAAGCCGGTGCAATTGCCCGGCTTCAGACGCCGCAGCCAGCGCTGCACAATGGTCCTGGCTTAGGGGCACAAGCGACACATGCTTTCCATGCAGCTCCAGATCAGGCGGTCCAAGGCGGCTCATACCGGCACATCCGTCGGCAAGCCGTCGATGGTTTCCCGATTGCGATCACGCCAATAGGCGCGGAAATCTGCCTCTTCGCGCTGATCGACCCAATGCTGCATTGTGGGCCGCTCGCCCGCATAATCCATGAAAGGCACGGCATAGCCGCACGAGGTCTGCACCAGGTCGAGGGTCACATCATAGATCTGCCGCGCACTGCGATGCTCGGGGAAATGGGCAGCCATGTCCTCCCAGCCTGCATCGTCGCGATGCACCGTCTTGGCGGTCCCGAAACAGCGCAGGATCAGCGGACGCTTGGTGAACGAACACCACATCAACGTCATACGATTGATGCGCATGAGATGCCCTGCCGTTTCATTGCCCGAGCCCGTGAGGTTCAGCCACAACACGCGGTTCGGCCCCAGAATACGCAAGCTGTCCATGCCCTTAGGAGAGATATTCACCCGCCCCTCATCGGCTGCTGTGCCGACAAAGAACAGGTGCTGATCTTCAATGAAGGCGACATGATCGTCGCCCAGTTCCGGGAATTGTTTGGCCATTCTACCCTCCGTGTCAGGGCGAGCCTATTCCACCGTCACCGACTTCGCCAGATTGCGCGGCTGGTCCACATCCGTACCTTTGTGCAGCGCTGTGTGATAGGCGATCAGCTGCGCCGGAATGGCGTAAAGCAGCGGTGCAAGGATCGGGTCGACCTTGGGCATCACAAGCGTCGCCCATGTGCCATCCCCGGCCTCCGCTGCGCCGTCGGCATCGGTGATCAACCAGACGCGTCCATCGCGCGCCATGACCTCCTGCATGTTCGAAACGGTCTTGTCGAACAGCCCGTCTTTGGGCGCCAGAACGATCACCGGCACGGTCTTGTCGATCAGTGCAATCGGCCCGTGTTTCAATTCGCCCGACGCATAGCCTTCGGCATGGATATAGCTGATTTCCTTGAGCTTCAGCGCCCCTTCCATGGCCAGCGGGAACATCGGCCCACGCCCAAGGAAAAGGACCGATCGCGCCTCGGCGAGCTTAGCGGTGCGTTTGACGATCTTCTCTTCCAGCGCGAGGGCCTGATTGATCAGGCTGGGCATCCCCCGCAGAATCTTAATCAGGTTCGCCTCGCGCTCAGCATCAATCCGGCCCCGCTGCCGCGCCGCCATGATCGCCAAATGTGCCAATACACCCAACTGGTTCATGAACGCCTTGGTGGAGGCCACGCCAACCTCAACGCCTGCGAGGATCGGCACGATCACGTCCGATTCCCGCGCGATGGAACTTTCCGGCACGTTGACCACCGATACGACCTTCGCGGCCTTTTCCTGCACGTAGCGCAGGGCGGCCAGGGTATCGGCCGTCTCCCCCGATTGGCTGACGAAAATTGCTGTCGAAGCAGGCGAAACCGGCCCTTCCCGGTAGCGGAATTCCGAGGCGATATCGACATCGCAGGGCAGGCCCGCGATCTGTTCAAACCAGTACTTCGCCACCGCGCAGGCATAATGCGCGGTGCCGCAGGCAACCATGCTGATGCGGTCGGTCTCGGTGAAATCGAGGCCTTCGGGCAGCGTTACTTGCCCACCTTCGGAATACTGGCTCAGGCAATCGGACAGCACCACGGGCTGCTCAAAAATCTCCTTCGCCATGAAGTGCTTATGGCCGCCTTTGTCGAGCGAGGCCGCCTGCATCGGGATCGTCCGCATTTCGCGATTGGCCAGCCGGCCTTCGGCGTCGCGGATTTCGACCCCTTCGCGGGTCACGAAGGCATAATCACCCTCCTCCAGATAGGTGATCCGGTCGGTCATCGGCCCCAACGCAATCGCGTCTGAGCCTACGAACATCTCACCATCCCCATGACCAATCGCCAGTGGAGAGCCCTTGCGTGCCGCAACGATCAGGTCTTCCTCGCCGTGGAACAGGAAGGCGAGCGCATAGGCGCCGTCCAGATGCTTCAGCGTCTCCGCCGCTGCGTCGCGCGGACCCATGTCTTGATCCATGAAATCTTCGCAAAGCTGCGCCACGGTTTCCGTATCGGTCTGGGTCACGAATTCCCGGTGAGACAGTCTTTCACGCAGCTCGCGGTAGTTCTCGATGATGCCGTTGTGCACCACCGCCACACGGCCCGCCTTGTGTGGATGCGCGTTTGTGACCGTCGGCCCACCATGGGTGGCCCACCGCGTATGGCCGATCCCGGATTTGCCGGGCAGGGGGTCATGGACCAAAGCATCCGACAAGTTCACCAACTTGCCCACTGCGCGGCGGCGGTCCAGCACACCGTTTTGCACCGTCGCGATGCCCGCGCTGTCATAGCCGCGGTATTCCAACCGCTTCAGCGCCTCGACCAGAATGGGCGCAACCTCATGGTTGCCCAACACGCCTACGATGCCACACATGCTCTAGCCCCTCTTGGCCTTGATCGCCCGCAGGCGGTCCATCAGTTTCACGGCAAGGCCCGGCTTGTTCACCTGTTTTGCCCGCCCCAGCGCCAGCGCACCGTCCGGCACATCCTCGGTCACGACCGAGCCGCTGGCTGTCACCGCTTTCGCGCCAATTTTCACGGGCGCGACCAGCATTGTGTCAGACCCGATAAAGGCGTCTTCCCCGATCTCCGTCCGGTGCTTCATCACACCATCATAGTTGCAAGTGACTGTTCCAGCGCCCAAATTCGCGCGTGCACCCACACTGGCATCGCCCACGTAAGACAGGTGGTTTACCTTGGCGCCTTCGCCGATCTCGGCCGTTTTCACCTCAACGAAATTGCCGATCTTGGCGTCGTTCCCGATCTCGGCCCCGGGGCGCAGCCGTGCATAGGGGCCAACGATGGCGCCTTCACTGACGTGGCAGCCCTCAAGATGGCTGAAGGCGCGGATGAGTGCGCCGGATTCGACGGTCACATTCGCACCGAAGTAGACATTCGGTTCAATCTCCGCATCGCGTCCTACATGGGTGTCGAGCGCAAAGAACACCGTATCGGGGGCCTGCATCGTCACGCCATTCTCCAGCATCTCCGCCCGGCGCAGGGCCTGAAAATGCGCCTCCGCCTGTGCCAGTTCTGCGCGAGAATTGATGCCGAGGGTCTCCATCTCGTCGCAGACGACGACTGTTGCGGATTTCCCGTCCGTCGCCGCGATCTCGGGCACATCCGTCAGGTAGTACTCGCCATTCGCGTTGTCGTTGCCGACCTTGCGCAGCGTGTCCATCAGGACGCCCGCATCGGCACAAAGAAGGCCGGAATTACAAAGGGTTATCGCGCGAACGTCGTCGGAGGCATCTTTGTGTTCAACGATGCGTATCAGCCTGTCACCGTCCATGACCAGCCGTCCGTAGCCGGTTGGGTCAGCGGCCTCAAATCCCAGCATGACGATGTCATGGCTGGCCCGAGCCGCGCGCATCGCGTCTAGCGTTTCCGCGCGGATAAAGGGGGTGTCTGCGTACAGGACAACCGCGTCACCATCAAAGCCCTCCAACGCCTCAGCCGCCTGCAAGACGGCGTGGCCCGTACCAAGCTGTTCAGCTTGCCGGACCGCGACCGCCTCGGGCGCGATGTCGGCCAGCGCGCGCTCCACCGCATCGGCCCCGTGGCCGGTGACGACAATGATCCGCGCAGGTTCCAACGGTGCGGCAGAGGCGAGCGCGTGGGCCAGCAGCGGCGCGCACCCCAACGGGTGCAGCGGTTTGGGCAGATCGGAGTTCATCCGCGTGCCTGCACCCGCGGCCAGAACCACCAGTGCCAATGGTTTTGAATTCGCCTGCATGTAACGCCTTTCCTTCGCGTTTGGTGCCTATTAACCAGAGCCGCGCGGCGTGGCAAAGCCCCGAGCCGTTCAATTTGGCCGTCACGTTGTAACAGCGTTGGGCGGAATTCTGCCGAAAGGGGCATCATGCGCACGATTGTTTTCGATCTCGACGGGACGCTCGCGGATACGGCGGGGGATCTTCTGGCGGCTGCAAATGCCGCGCTGATCCGGTTGGGACATCCCCCGCAACTGGAGATGGGGCGCGATGATGCGACCGCGTTTGCGGGCGGGCGGGCCATGCTGCGGCTGGCGGCGGAGCGCCTTGGGATTGCAGATCGCGAAGGTCTGGCCGATGCGGGTTATCAGGCGCTGCTTGATGCCTATGGCGCCGACATCGACACCCACACCGCGCTTTATCCTGGGACGGTTGAGGCTGTGGACCGCCTCCGCGCAGCTGGCCATGCGACAGGCATTTGTACGAACAAACCTGAGGGTCTGGCCGTCACGCTGATCGCGCGTCTTGAGTTGACGGACCGCTTCCCGGTTTTGATCGGGGCGGACACATTGCCGACCCGCAAGCCCGACCCCGCGCCGTTGCTGGAAACCATCGCGCGCCTGGGCGGGGCGCCAGATAATGCCGTATTGATCGGCGACACGATCACGGATCGCAAAACCGCCGCCGCTGCGGGGATCCCTTGCGTGCTTGTGACCTTCGGGCCCACCGGCCGCGCGGTGGCGGACCTATCGCCAGAGGCACTATTGGACCATTACGACCAACTTGACGCAGTGCTTGATCAACTCCTCGGTTGACCTGTGCCGTCTTGCGCACGATCTTCCCGCCCATGAGTAAACAGATTTTCACTGGGACCTTCACCCAGCAGGAACCTATCCCCGAAGCCGCGATTGACGCCGCCGTTGCGGTCATGCGTTCAGGGCGGTTGCACCGCTACAACACAGCACCGGGCGAGGCGGGCGAAACTGCCGACCTCGAGCGCGAATTCGCGGCCTACACGGGCGCGAAATACTGCCTTGCTGTGGCTTCAGGTGGCTATGCGATGGGCGCGGCCCTGCGTGCGGTCGGCGTTGGGCCCGGCGACAAGGTGCTGACCAACGGTTTCACGCTGGCCCCCGTGCCTGGCGCCATTGCCGCGGTGAATGCCGAGCCTGTGTTCGTGGAAGTCACCGACAGCCTTGTCATCGACCTTGAGGATCTTGCAGCCAAGATCGAAAGCTCCGGTGCATCGGTCCTGCTGCTCAGCCATATGCGCGGGCATCTGTGCGATATGGACCGGTTGATGGAGATCTGCGACGCGAGCCGCGTGAAAGTGATCGAGGATTGCGCCCATACCATGGGTGGAGCCTGGCGCGGTGTGCCTTCAGGCCGGCACGGATTGGTCGGTTGTTACTCCACGCAAACCTATAAGCACATCAATTCCGGTGAGGGCGGCTTGCTGATTTCCGACGATGAAGAGGTCATGGCAAAAGCCGTGATGTTGTCGGGTTCCTACATGCTTTTCGGCAAAAATGGCGCTGCACCCCCTGTGGATACATTTGAAAATGTAAAGTACGTCACGCCGAACGTCTCAGGCCGGATGGACAATCTGCGCGCTGCAATCCTGCGTCCGCAGCTTGCAGACCTGCCTGTCCAGATCGCACGATGGAACGCGCTCTACCGTGCGGTGGAAGAGGGCGTGCGTAACACGCCCGGTCTTCAGGTAATCGAACGGCCCGCCGAAGAGGATATCGTCGGCTCCTCCATTCAAGTGCTTTTGCCCCATGCCTCACCTGAGGCCGTGCAGGCGGTCGTCGCTGGCTGTGGCGCCCGCGGGGTGGAGCTGAAATGGTTTGGTGCCGCGGAGCCCGTGGCCTTTACCTCTCGCTATGACAGTTGGCGTTACGCTCCGGCGCAGAGCCTGCCGCAAACCGATCGCATCCTGGCGGGTCTGCTGGACATGCGCCTGCCGCTGACCTTTGCGGTCGAGGATGCAAAGCTGATTGCAGAGATCATCCGTGATGAAGTGATGTCTGCGCTTCCACAAGCGGCGGAATAAGCTCGATTGATATGAAAAAGGCGGCCCGATCAGGCCGCCATTTGCGTTCCTTGACGTATCTTTGCCGTCAGAAGTGCAGCGCTACACCCAGTCCAACGGCGTTCGCGTCGATCTGCGAATTCGGGCCGGAGACCAGTGTTGTCGCATCTTCGGGGTTCATGTGCGTCGAGGTGTAGTCAAGCCGCACCGATACGGTTTCGGTCAGCAGCATTTCCATGCCGATGCCGTATACCAGGCCAGAGGCCGAGCCATCCGCCGTCGCACTGCCAGCCGCCGCGCCATATTCTACGCGCTGATAGCCGAGCGAGCCGTAGACCAGCGCGTTGCCGATGGCATAGCCGCCGCGGACGCGTGCATTCAGCTGGTTATTAAATTCGAAATCTGGATTGCCAAGATTTGTCTGGAAGCTGACAGGGCCACCAAAGCCAACCTCGGCACCGACCACGAAATTGTCGCCGAGCGCGTAGTTGTAACCGCCATAGGCGCCAAAGCTGGTGCCTTCTTGCAGCGGCCCTGCGGTCGAAGAATTGTCAAACTCCGGCGAGATGATGTTCGTCGCGAAACCTGCATAAAAGCCGGTCCACTGGCTCGCATCCTGTGCAGAGGCACCGGTGGCGGCAAGAGCGGCAGCAAGGGTCAAGGCAGTCAGGCGCATGATTTGTCCTTCACGTCTTGGGCGAACTTCACCCGGTAGAGTTACATTAGCCTGAACAGGCCGGGTCGGAAAGGTCGGGCTTTCATGCATTTGACGAAAGTGCACCATTTGGGTGACAGTTTCGGCACTTTCACGCGCATTTGATCGGAGCATCTTTTGAAGAAGTTAATTTTTGCCGCCGCAGCCACCGTTTTCCTGGCCCTTCCCGCGAGTGCTGAATGGATTTTCAACCCCGACGCGCCGCCTGCGGGCCGGGCCGTGGGCACGGGCGATGGGGCCAATCTGATTCTGGAATGCGGCAATGGCGGTTTTCCGGTTGTAGGCATACATGGCCACAACCCAGGCGGCCCGGAAGAAGACTTTGTTTTGCAGATCGATGAAAACCCGGAAGACCTCTATTTCGGCGATTGCACGGGTGCGTTCTGCTGGATCGACATGGACACGATGGAGCGTGCCGACGCCTTCTGGAACCAGATGCGCGAGGGCACGACCCTGAACATCGGGTTGCTGCGCCGCGGCTCCCTCGGGTCCGTTCCTCTGACCGGGGTCGCGCAATACATCGCCGAGATCGAGGCGCGCGGCTGCGGGTTCTAAACCAGCCGCGAATTGTCTTTCGCTGCACGCACGAAGTCGCGGAACAGGGGGTGGGGATCAAACGGTTTTGACTTTAGCTCGGGGTGGAATTGCACCCCGATGAACCACGGATGATCCTTCACCTCGACAATTTCAGGCAGGCGCCCATCCGGTGACATACCGGAGAACAAGAGCCCCTGTTTCTCAAGCGCTTCGCGGTACTTGATGTCGACCTCGTACCGGTGCCGGTGGCGTTCTTCGATCGCCACGTCGCCATAGGCTTCGGCCACTTTCGAGCCTTCGGCGAGCACCGCATCATAGGCCCCAAGACGCATGGTGCCGCCCTTGTCATCGGTCACCTTGCGTTCAACCTTGTGATTGCCCTGCACCCATTCTTTCAGGTGATAAACCACCGGCGTGAAACGCTTTTTCCCGGCTTCATGATCAAATTCCTCTGATCCGGCATCGCCCAGGTCCGCCAGATTGCGCGCCGCCTCGATCACGGCCATCTGCATGCCAAGGCAGATCCCCAGATACGGCACACCGCGTGTGCGCGCGAATTCGGCGGCCTTGATCTTGCCTTCTGTTCCGCGCTCGCCAAATCCGCCGGGCACGAGGATCGCGTGGAATCCTTCCAGATGCGGGGCAGGGTCTTCCCGGTCGAACACTTCGGCATCGACCCATTCAACTTTCACCTTCACCCGGTTCGCCATGCCACCATGGGTCAGCGCCTCGGCAATGGATTTATAGGCGTCTTCCAACTGCGTGTATTTGCCGACAATGGCAACCTTCACTTCGCCTTCCGGGTTGTTGATCCGGTCAGCCACATC
The DNA here is from genome assembly GCA_947489665.1 of uncultured Roseicyclus sp. Lineage (GTDB taxonomy): Bacteria > Pseudomonadota > Alphaproteobacteria > Rhodobacterales > Rhodobacteraceae > Gymnodinialimonas. The sequence goes on from CANLEH010000001.1 coordinate 1,176,243, forward strand.
TTCCCAGACACGCAGGTCGGGTTTGGGGGCAGGGCTGATGCCAAATGCATCCAGCACAGCCTGGTCCAACCCCTCGCGGTGATAGGCCAATGGCGCCTCGTAGATTGATTTGAGGTCTTGCGCGGCGATCACGCTGTCGGGGCGGACGTTGCAGAACAGCGCCAGCTTTTCGCGTTCCTTCTCGGGGATCGGTCCTTCAGACCGGCAGACGAGGATATCTGGCGCCAAACCGATGGAGCGCAACTCCTTGACCGAGTGCTGCGTGGGCTTGGTTTTCAACTCGCCCGACGCGGCGATGAACGGCAGCAGCGTGAGGTGCATGAACACGCATTGGCCCCGCGGGCGTTCCTGCCCGAATTGGCGGATCGCTTCGAAGAATGGAAGGCCCTCGATATCGCCCACCGTGCCGCCGATTTCGCACAGCATGAAATCGACCTCATCTTCACCAATGGCGATGAAATCTTTGATTTCATTGGTCACATGGGGGATGACCTGGATCGTTTTGCCCAGGTAATCGCCGCGCCGCTCTTTCTCCAGCACATTGGTGTAGATGCGCCCGGACGACACGCTGTCGGTCTTCCGCGCGGGCACGCCGGTGAACCGTTCGTAGTGCCCAAGATCGAGGTCCGTCTCCGCTCCATCGTCGGTCACGAAGACTTCGCCATGCTCAAACGGGCTCATCGTGCCGGGATCGACGTTGAGGTATGGGTCTAGCTTGCGCAATCGCACTGAGAAGCCCCGCGCCTGAAGCAGCGCACCAAGGGCGGCTGAGGCCAAACCCTTGCCAAGCGACGACACAACGCCGCCGGTAATGAATATGAATCGCGCCATGCCCGAAAGTCCCCCGTGCGGATGGTTACGCGCCCGCTTGGCGGCCCATCCATGTCTCTTTCCACGGGATTTGAGGATACTCGGATTCGCCCCGGTTAGACAAGCCAGCAGGCGGCCAAAATGCCAAGATCATGTGGATAAAGAAAAAAGCCACCCAAAATCGGGTGGCTTCGCTTTGATCACTCCACCGGCGGAAGCGCCGGACTGTCGCCATCAATCGGCGGCAGCATCGTCTCGATCGGCGGAAGCGAACTGTCGCCCGCGTCACCCTCTGTTGCCGGGGGCAGGCCGCCCAGATCGTCCAGCAGCGAAGAGTTGGAGGAGTTCTGCGCCGCAATCACTGTCAATGTGATTGACGTTGCAAGGAAAGCGATTGCGAAAAACCATGTCAGTTTGCCAAGGGCCGTTGCCGCCTGGCGACCGGTCATCACGCCGCCACCGCCGCCGCCACCCATGCCGAGCCCGCCGCCTTCGGAGCGTTGCAGCAACACAACGCCGATCAGGCAGACCGCGAGGATCAAGTGGATGACGAGGATGATGTTTTCCATAGTCGCGCTTTCTCTCAACCGGACGGTGTTCCGATCCGCGCCTCACTTATGAGATGCGACAGGGGGCCGCAAGGGCCTCGCTGATATCAGAGTCGTGATTCCCGTTCTGCGTGTGGCGATGATCGTTTCACATGAAGAGATCTTTTTCAATTCGGCCACTCCACACACATTTCCCTAACAACCGGTTAACTATCGCGTTCGCAAGTTTCCGGTTCCCCCGCGTGGCAAGGGCCGCTATAGCGCCCCGGGGTTTTCACGATCCGGAGGATTTCATGGCCAACGTCGTGGTTGTCGGCGCCCAGTGGGGTGACGAAGGCAAGGGTAAGATCGTTGATTGGTTGAGCGAACGCGCGGATGTCATTGCGCGTTTTCAAGGCGGCCATAACGCCGGCCATACGCTTGTCATCGACGGAAAGGTCTACAAGTTGAACGCCTTGCCGTCCGGTGTTGTGCGCGGCGGCAAGCTGTCGGTCATCGGCAATGGCGTTGTGCTGGACCCCTGGCATCTTGTCGAAGAAATCCGCGCGATACAGGAGCAGGGCGTCGAAATCAGCCCGGAAGTGCTGATGATCGCTGAGAACACCCCGCTGATTCTTCCCATCCATGGCGAGCTGGATCGTGCTCGCGAAGAAGCGGCCTCGAAAGGCACAAAGATCGGCACGACGGGCCGTGGCATCGGCCCGGCCTATGAGGACAAAGTCGGGCGGCGCTCGGTTCGCGTCGCTGATCTGGCCGACCCCGCGACATTGGAGGCACGCGTTGACCGCGCCCTGCAACACCATGATCCGCTTCGTCGCGGGCTTGGCATCGAACCGGTTGATCGCGAAGCCCTGTTGGCGCAGTTGCGCGGCATTGCGCCGGAAATCCTGCGCTACGCCGCGCCGGTCTGGAAAGTGCTCAACGAAAAGCGGCGGGCGGGAAAGCGCATCCTGTTCGAAGGCGCACAGGGTGCGCTTCTGGACATCGATTTCGGGACCTACCCCTTTGTTACCTCGTCCAACGTGATCGCGGGGCAAGCGGCCACAGGCGTGGGCATTGGCCCGGGTGCGATCGATTATGTGCTTGGTCTGGTAAAGGCCTACACAACCCGCGTCGGCGAAGGCCCGTTCCCGGCAGAACTGCATGACGCGGATGGCCAACGCCTTGGCGAACGCGGCCATGAATGGGGCACAACGACGGGCCGCAAACGCCGCTGTGGCTGGTTTGATGCCTGCCTTGTGCGGCAGACCTGCGTGACCTCTGGCGTGACCGGAATTGCCCTGACCAAGATTGATGTGCTCGACGGGTTCGAAACGCTCAAGATCTGCGTAGGTTATGACCTGGATGGCGAACGGCTCGACTATTTGCCGACCGCGGCCGACCAACAGGCGCGCTGCACGCCGATCTACGAGGAGATGCCGGGCTGGTCAGAATCAACCGAAGGCGCGCGGTCCTGGGCAGAACTGCCGGGCAATGCGGTCAAATATGTGCGCCGCATCGAAGAGTTGATCCAATGCCCCGTGGCCCTACTTTCCACCTCGCCTGAACGCGATGACACGATCCTCGTGACAGACCCGTTCGCTGATTGACGGAGGTTCCATGGCGCTCAGCTACAAGGCCCGCAAACGCTGGTCGCTGTTCATCCTTCTGGTCGGGCTGCCGATTTATATCGCGGCGGTCTGGTTCCTGCTGAGCCTGCTGGAAGGCTGGAGCATCTGGGTTCAGATGGGCGTCTGTCTGGCTTTCAGCATCTTGTGGGCCTTCCCGTTGAAGGCCGTGTTCCTCGGCGTCGGAAAAGCTGATCCTGACGCGCCACTGGACGAATGAAAAAGGGCGCCGAAGCGCCCCTTTTTTTGGCTATTGCATGTAGGGCCGTTGTTCAGAGCGTTTCAGTCACCCGATACCGATTGCCGCCCAATTCCTCCAGCACGCCATCCCGCGTCAGCGTCTCGACTGCGGAAATCGCTTCCTCACGCGAAATCGATCCGTCGGTGGCGATCCGCACCAGGCGCAGCAGTTGCATGCGCTTGAATTCGACAAGGCCAGCTTCGCGGGACAGGTAGGTTGCACCCATCTCGACAACTTCTTCGATCTCAGTTGCAGGCGACTCTTCCAGGCGCTGCGCAAAAACGGCGAAATGGTCGACTTCGGCGCCGGCATCCTGTGCCGTGGCTGCATCCGCGTCGGCGGTGTCGCGAACTTCGTCGATTTCCTGCGCCAGTTGAGCTTCAAGTGCTGCGATTGGATCGTCGAAATCGGCGTCTTCTTCGATGTCGGTTTGCGCGGCGGCGCTGGGTTTCGCGGCGGGCATCTCGGGCGCGTCCATTTCGGGAGCGTCCGCAACAGCCTCATCGGCTTCTGCCGCGACCTCTTCGCGGGGCGAACGCCCCAGGCCGGACGCGATCATCCCGGCACGTTGTGCCAGATTGGCCAGCGAATTTGCCATCTTGCGCGGGGCAGGGCGGGCGGCTTCCACGGCTTCGGCGTCAACCTCTTCGACCGCAGTCTCGGCCACAGCGACCTCTTCGTTCAGAACCAAAGGCGTGGCGGCAGGCCCGGTCTCGGGGCGATCCGCAACCTCGGCTTCCGTCGGCGACACACGGCGCGGTGCGACCGGTGCAGCGGGTGCTGCCGGCGCGTCATCTTCGATGCGCTGTTCGGACACCAGAACCAGCGGTGCAGGGCGTTCTTCGGCGGCCAGTTGGCGACGCGAGACGTCAACGCGCACGCGGCGCGGGCGCATTACGCGGGCCAGATCCTCACGATATTCGGCGGCGTCGTCCTCAAGCCCCGTCATATCGGCAACCGAGGCCCCATCCGCGGCCAGTTGGGTTTCTGCGGCGCGAGCGGCCACGGCTGCTTTCAGATGCTCGATATTGGCGCGACGACGGGTCGTCTCAACCGTGGTCAAACGGCCTTCGGTGGCCTCGAACAGGCGATCCATGTCGCCGCCACCATCGCCGTCCGCATCGGCGAAAGCCGTGCGATCAGCGCTTGGGGGTGTGGGAGAGTCAGGCGTTTCGTCGGCGATTGCTTCGGCGATGTCGTCCGCAACAGTAGCAGGTGCCGCTTCGATGGCCTCGGCAATCTCTTCCGCAGGTTCTTCAATGGCAGGTGCGGTCACGGCGGCGATGGCGGCCAATGTATCGCTGTCGTCGTCCTCAGTTTCTACGACCTCGTCGATCCCGTCAGCTTCCAGCGCTTCTGACGCTGCAGCCATGGTGGAGGCGCCGGTTGCGAACGCGGCGGCGAGTGCTGCAACAGCGGCATCGTCATCGGCTTCGATCACAGGCTCGGGCGCGGCGCCTTCTCCACCGGCGGAGATCAGTTCATCATCAGGTTGCACGGTCGCAGGCGCATCGCCTGTTTCAGCCAATGCGGCGCGACGGATACGGGCCAGGCGAGCGGCAACGGAGGCGCCATCAAAGGCGGCCTCTTCGTCATTCTCATCAGCAAAAATCGAGTCGATATCGCCGTCATCATCGTCCTCATCGAGATCGGCCATGATGCTGTCAGCGGTGTCTGCGTCTTCGGCCTCTGCGATATCTTCCGCATCAGTGTCATCTGCAGGCGCGCCTTCGGCGGCCAGAGCGGCGGCGACCGCGATCAGCGTATCTGCTCCGGCAACGCCATCTTCTTCGTCGTCGGCGTCGATTTCGTCATCACCTGCGAGGTCGACTGGTGCTGGTTCATCTGCCTCCGCCTCGGCCTCAGCCTCAGCAAAATCGGCGTCATCGCTCATGGCGGCTGCGATCCCGGCGAGGGTATCGTCATCTGACGCCTCATCGGCCGCTTCTGCAACGGACGTGTCCTCGGCGGGCTCCGCAATCTCTTCCGAGATCTCCTCAGACGCGGCTTCGACCTCTTCCACGATCTCGTCTGCGGCCTCACCAGCAGCTTCTGCTGCGGCATCGGCGGCCTCTTCGCTGGCTTCTGCAACTTCTTCGATTGTCTCGTCCGCGGCTTCGACGGCGTCTTCGATCGGCTCTTCGGCAACTTCGGCGGCGTCCTCAGCTGCTTCCGCTACGTCGTCGCTTTCCTCGGCGGGCGCGTCCACGGCCTCGGCGTCAGCGGCTTCTGCAACATCCTCTGCTGCGTCGTCTTCTTCGTCTTCGGCAAGCGCTGCGGCCCCCGTCGCGGCAGCAACCGCTGCCGTCACGGCCACGGCCTCACCGGCCGGCGCTTCGGGGGCGACGCTTTCAACGGCATCTTCAATCTGCGGGTCACGCGCGAAGGAGCGTTCGGCAGCGCTTTCGAATGCTGGGGTATCTTCGGCAGGCGCACCTTCGGGGCGCATGATCAGACCATTTTCAACCATACGCGATTCGACGCGGCGCTGGATGGCCTCTTCCGTGATGCGGTGCAGGGTCTCGGCATCTGGCGTGGGCGGTTCCGCCCCGAAATAGCGATCCTCTGCGGCGAGGTCGCGGAAATACTCTGCCACGGCCTTCATGGCCTCAAACGGGCGGTCAAAGCCCTCAAGGGTACAAGAAAACGTGCCGTAAGAGACCGTCAGGATTTTGTTTTCATCACTCATTGCTCTGCCACTCTGCTCGTCCGGGCCACCCTGTTCACCAGAATTCACCGGAATTTATCATCCTCGCAAAAGGTGTAACAAACTGTTTCCAGTAAAAAGCGACGCGAATTGGACCTTTTGGTGATCAATGACCCAGACCATGGCAACAATGTGGACAATGAACAGGAGGGGTGCCGATTGTCCTTGAATTTCAACGCTCCTGTTGTGCTTGTGGGGGGCGGTTTGGTGGGCGATGCCGCCTTTGAATTGTCAAAAATGCACGCAAATTTTTTTGTTGGCGTTGATGGGGGCGGGGACGAGATCTTGCGCCGCGGGGCGGTTCCTGAGGCCGTGATCGGCGATTTGGATTCGTTTTCGGACGCGGGGCGTGCAGCGATTCCCCCCGCGAAGCTGATCCACGTGGCCGAGCAGGACAGTACGGATTTCGAGAAAGCCCTGTCACGGCTAGCAGCGCCACTGATCCTTGCGATTGGCTTTACGGGCGCCCGTCTGGATCACGAATTGGCCGCCATGCACGTGCTTGTCCGCTATCCGCGGCAGCCCGTCCTTTTGATCGGGCAAGAGGATGTGGTTGTGCACTTGCCTGCGCGGATTGCGTTGGATGTTCCGCCCGGAACGCGAGTGTCGCTGTTTCCCATGGACGGTGTGACCGTGGGCTTGCACGGGGTGGAGTGGGCCTTTGACGCGCTCGATCTGCACCCGGCGCGCAAGATCGGAACCTCGAACCGGGCCGGTGACGGTCCGGTTGTGCTTAAGTCAGACCGCCCGGGCTGCCTGCTGCTGCTGCCGGTGGAAATGCTGGAGCAGGTGATCGCGGCCTTGGCTGCGGCGGATTTCCACTCGCCCCACGCGTGAGCAACCGCTATGGGTGTCACGTAGCTGCCACAAAAGAATGAGATGCGCCCATGACGGCCGAGCTTTCCCCCATCGACAAAGCCAAATACGTGGCCGCCCGCCGGGCGGTGGAATTTGTGGAAGACGGGATGCGCGTGGGGCTTGGAACCGGCTCCACCGCCGCGTGGATGGTGCGCTGCCTGGGGGAGCTTGTCCGCGAAGAGGGGATGCAGATTACCGGCGTAGCGACCTCGACCCGTACAGCGGATCTGGCGCGCGAAGTGGGCGTGACAATCAAGACGCTGGATGAGGTGCGCTGGCTGGATCTGACGATTGACGGGGCCGATGAATACGACCCGAACCTGAACCTGATCAAAGGTGGCGGCGGGGCGCTGTTGCACGAGAAGATCGTTGCAACGGCGAGCGATCAGATGGTGGTGATCGCGGATCTGACCAAGCAGGTAGATACTTTGGGGGCCTTCCCTTTGCCCGTCGAGATCATTCCGTTCGGATGGCAAACCACGAAGGCGCTGATCGAAGAGATGCTGTCGAACGTGGATGTTCTGGGGCGCTCGGCGTCCCTGCGGTTGAGCGGGACGGAGCCATTCAAGACCGATGAGGGCAACTATATCCTCGACCTGCATCTGCGCCGGATCGCACAACCGGCGCAGGTGAGCCTGGTGCTGAACCAGATCCCCGGCGTAGTGGAGAATGGTCTGTTCCTCGACATTTGCGATGTTCTGGTGATCGGCAATGCCGACGGAACGGTTGAAGTGCGGGACATCAACAACGGCACGGTCGAGCATGAGCGTGTGGATGTGTCGGATACCGAAAATCTGTTTGACGAAGTGCGCGACTAAGGCGCGTATCAGGACTTTAATCTAAAGGAGCGGCTGCGCCGCACGCCTTTCTTCTCGTTGCGCGGACTTGCGCCGCGCGGCCTCGGGAGTGCGGGCGTCGCCCGCTTGGGGGCTCTGCCCCCTTACGCGCCTTTCCCATGGGGAAAAACGCTGACCCCCGAGGTACTTTTGAAACAAGGAAGATGTGCGCGCACGCCTGCGAAGGCGGCCGACAGGCCGGAGCAGGGCGTGACCGGGGCGGTTGGTCTGCGCGGTGGCTCGGGTTCGGATTCGTTCAATTGGCGTAAGGCCAAAGAAAGCGGCGCCGCTGGAATGCGGTCACGCGCTCTGCCGGGTGTCAGCCGACAGATCGGAAAAGACGCGCAGGTCCGATGCCGGACACCCTGCACCCGATGTGCCGATGGGACGGCATGGGTGGTCTGGGGGCCTCCGGCGCATGACCGACAGCCTTGGGTCGATGATCATCAGCGCGCAGTATAGGGTGACTGCAGAGGTGTTGCGCATTTTGGCACAGGTGCGTGCGGTGGCCCCTCTGGCGTTAAGGCATTGTTCATGGAATAGACCGTTACGCCCCGTTACTGCGCAGGAGAAACGCGATGTCCGACTTCGATTATGACCTCTTCGTCATTGGTGGAGGCTCGGGCGGTGTGCGCGCCGCGCGAGTTGCGGCGGCGGGCGGCGCGAAGGTTGCGCTGGCGGAAGACAATCGGATGGGTGGCACGTGCGTGATCCGGGGCTGTGTGCCGAAAAAGCTGATGGTTTTCGCCTCTGGCTATCGTGAAGGCTTTTCCGAGGCGCGCGCCTATGGCTGGGATGTGAAGGATGGGGATTTTCAGTGGCCTGTCTTCCGCGATCATCTGAATAACGAATTGGATCGTCTGGAAGGTGTCTATCGCAAGCTGCTCGACGGCTCGGGCGTGGAGATTTTTGACGCGCGTGCCAAGCTGGCCGATGCGCATACCGTTGAGGTGGGTGGTGAGACCAAGACTGCCAAGCACATTCTGGTGGCCACTGGCGGGCATCCAGTGCGGCCCGACATGGCCAATGCGCATCTGGGTATTGTGTCGGACGATATCTTCAATCTCGACGCTTTGCCGAAGCGGCTGCTGATCGTTGGCGGCGGCTATATTGCCTGCGAGTTCGCGTGCATCATGGCCGGTCTCGGTGTTGAGGTGACGCAATATTATCGCGGCGCTCAGATCCTGCGTGGCTTTGATGATGAGGCACGTGGGCTGATCGCGGAGATGATGCGCGAGCAGGGGATCAACCTGCATCTGGGCACCAATATCGTAGAGATGGGGGCGGCAGATGCGGATCACACAGCCTCTTGGACCGGCACCGATAGCGACGCGGCCATGGGGGCTTCAGCCCGGTCGGCTGGCGATCTTGTGCCGGAAGGCGGAAAAGGCCGCCCGATCTGGGTGAAGTCCACAAACGGGCAGGAAGGCGTCTTCGATCAGGTTCTGTTTGCCACGGGTCGCAGCCCGAACACGCGCGACATGGGGTTGGAGGAAATCGGCGTCGAAATCGGCCGCCGTGGCGAGATCGTCGTCGACGAATACAGCCAGACCGCCGTGCCCTCGGTCTATGCGATTGGGGATGTGACCAACCGTGTGAACCTGACGCCGGTGGCGATCCGCGAAGGCATGGCTTTCGTTGAAACGGTCTTCAACGGCAACCCGACGCCTGTGGATCACGATCTGATCCCCTCGGCCGTGTTCACCACGCCGGAATATGGAACAGTCGGTCTGACCGAAGAGGCCGCCCGCGAGCAAGAAGAGGTGGAGATCTACTGCACCTCGTTCCGGCCCATGCAAACCGCCTTTGCCGGCAAGCCCTGGCGCGTCTTGATGAAACTTGTCGTCTCAAAGGCCAGTCGCAAGGTGCTTGGCTGCCATATCGTGGCCCCCGGCGCGGGTGAGATGATCCAGCTGGCCGGAATCGCGGTGAAAATGGGTGCAACCAAGGAAGATTTCGACCGAACGGTTGCAGTCCACCCCACGATGTCGGAAGAGATCGTGACAATGCGTGAACCCATGAGGACAGCGTGAGGCCGCTTTTTCGCGGCGAAAGCGCACATCCACGGGTGCAAAGCGGATTTTCAGCCCCATATAGGGCATCAACAGATGACGCATCCAAGAGGTGAGACGACAGATGGCGGGTAACAGTGGCGGACCCTGGGGCGGCGGTGGCGGTGGCAATCGCGGAAACCAAGGCAGCAACGGCAGCGGCAATGATGGACGGCGCCCTTCGGGGCCCGGACGTGAGGGTGGCGGCCAGAACATCCCCGAAATCGACGACATCGTCCGCAAGGGCCAGGAACAGCTGCGCGTCCTGATGGGCGGTCGCGGCGGTGGCACCGGCGGCGGACAGGGCGGCGGCGAAAGCCCGATCAGCCCGCGCACCATGTGGATTGGCGGGATCGCGGCGGCCGCTGCTGCCTACCTCTTTGCCTCGTTCTACACGGTGCAGCCGGGTGAGCAGGGTGTTGAGTTGTTCCTTGGCTCCGAATACCGCATTACCGACGATGGGCCGCACTTTGCATGGTGGCCGGTGGTCACGGCGGAGGTCATTGCGACCGATCAGGAACGGACAGAGACCATTGGCAACAACCGTGCCGGTGCCTCGGACCGAGGGCTGATGCTGACGACCGACGAGAATATCGTCGACATCGATTTCGACGTGGTCTGGAACATCTCCAACCCCGCCGATTTCCTGTTCAACCTACGGGACCCCGAAGCCACCATTCGTGCGGTCGCGGAATCGGCCATGCGTGAGATCATCGCGCAGTCCGAACTGGCGCCGATCCTGAACCGCGACCGTCAGTTGATTGCCGACCAGGCAGAAGTGCTGATCCAACAAACGCTTGATGTCTACGAATCCGGCATCAACGTTCTGCGTGTGAACCTTGACCGTGCCGACCCGCCGCAAGACGTGATCGAGGCCTTCCTCGACGTTCAGGCCGCCGAACAGGAACGCGACCGTCTGGAACGGACGGCGGACGCCTATTCGAACCGGGTGACGGCAGGCGCGCGTGGTGAAGCCGCGCAGATCCTCGAAGAGGCCGAGGGCTACCGCGCCCGTGTGGTGAATGAGGCGCTTGGTGAAGCCAGCCGCTTCCTCGCCGTTCTGGAAGAATATGAGGCCGCGCCGGACGTGACCCGCCGCCGCCTGTATCTTGAGACGCTGGAGCGCGTTCTGGGTGAGACCGATCTGGTCATCATCGACGGTGACACTGGTGGTGGACAGGGCGTTGTGCCGTACCTGCCGTTGAACGAACTGCGCCGCCCCTCTGGCAATGCAACCACGACCGGGAGCTCGAACTAACATGTCTCGGATTACATACCTTATCCCCGTCATCGTTCTGGGTATCGTTGTCATCTCGTCCTCGATCTTCGTGGTCGATGAACGCCAGCGCGCCCTTGTCCTTCAGTTCGGTCAGATCCGTCAGGTGATCGATGAACCCGGCCTGAATTTCAAAATCCCGTTCATCCAGAATGTGGAATATTTTGAAGACCGGATCCTGTCGCTCGATACCGAGCCCACGCAGGTGACGCCGTCCGATGATCGCCGCCTCGTGGTCAGCGCCTTCGCGCGCTACCGGATCGACGATGTGGAAGAGTTTGTGCAGGCCGTGCCGGGTGGTGTGCGTCAGGCCGAGGACCTGCTCGACGGTATTCTGCGCGCGCAGATCCGTTCGGTTCTGGGTGCGGATGGCGTGACGTCGAACACCATCCTGTCGGAAGATCGCGCAGGCCTGATGCGTCAGATCACGACCCAAGCGCGGGTCGACGCGGACGGCTTCGGGATCACGGTGCTGGACGTGCGTCTGCAACAGACCGACCTGCCGGAACAAAACCTCGACGCAACGTTCGCCCGGATGAGGGCCGAACGTGAACGCGAAGCCGCAGACGAGATCGCGCGCGGTGAAGAAGCGGCACAGCGGATCCGCGCCCAGGCTGACCGTACCGTGGTGGAGCTTGTGTCGGAAGCCAACCGCGAGGCCGAGATCACCCGAGGTGAGGCCGATGCCGAACGCACGCGCATCTTCGCCGAAGCCTTCGGGCAGGACGCGGAGTTCTACGATTTCACCCGTTCACTGGCGGCCTACGAGACGGCCCTGCGGGAGAATTCGACCTTCGTGATCAGCCCGGACAGCGAGTTCTTCGAATATTTCGATGGCTCCGCTTTGGGCGGCGGTAACTCGCTGGCGGCACCGTCCGAGTAATCCGCCCATGTGGATCGCCATTGTGATGGGCCTTGGTATGGTCCTTGTGATTGAGGGGCTGGTGTTCGCACTGGCCCCTTCGCGTATGGAAGACCTGCTCAAAGCGCTGACTGCGATCCCGCCCGAGACGCGCCGTCTGATCGGGTTTGGCGCCGTGGCCGTCGGCGCTGTGCTGACCTCTTGGGGGATCAGCCTGCTCTAGCGCGCATTCTACCCGCCTGATGCGATTTGCAATTGGTTTGAAGCGTTCCCCGTGCCACTCTGAATGCAAGATGGGCGGTGCATTCTCACGCCTATGTGACGGATTGCGCGCAATGGGTTGGGTTTCCCGAACTTGATCTGCGCGGAATTCGCCCAAATATCCTTGCCAGGGACAGGTCCGCCTGTCCGACGGTATTTCAGGAGGCTTAGCAGTCGTGACGATCCCCCAAAGACCCCCTCAGTTCGAAGACAGGCAACCACGTGTGGTTGCACAATCCCAAAGCCGCAGCATGGACATGCGCCTTGTGCTTGGCGCGTTTTTGGCGGCGCTCACGGCCTTGGCGGTTGCGCTTTCGGCCATGCCTGCCCGCGCGCAGTCGGGCGCATTGCCGAACTTTGCCGATCTGGTGGATCAGGTGGGCGACTCGGTGGTCAACATCACGACCTCATCGGTTGTGGCTGGCCGTGCCGGTGGCGCGCAGCCACAGGTGCCCGATGGATCGCCGCTTGAGGATTTCTTCAACGACTTCCTCGATCGCCAGGGTCCAGACGGTGCGCCCCGGCGCAGCCAAGCGCTGGGGTCGGGCTTTGTGATCTCCGAGGATGGCTATCTGGTCACGAACAACCACGTGATTGAAGGCGCGGACGAGATCATGATCGAATTCCGCAACGGGACGGAGCTTCCGGCGGAGCTGATCGGCACAGACCCCACCACCGACATTGCGCTACTGAAGGTCGAAAGCGACGTACCGCTGCCGTTCGTTGAATTCGGCGTCTCGGCCGACCATCGTGTTGGCGAATGGGTGATGGTTATGGGCAACCCGCTGGGGCAGGGCTTTTCCGTCTCCGTTGGTGTGATCTCGGCCTTCGGGCGCTCCCTTCAAGGTAGCTACGATGATTTCATTCAGACCGATGCCGCCATCAACCAAGGCAATTCGGGCGGTCCGCTGTTCAACCTTGAAGGCGAAGTGATTGGAGTGAACACCGCGATCCTGTCGCCCACGGGCGGCTCCATCGGGATTGGTTTTGCAATGTCCTCAGACGTTGTCACGAACGTCGTCGCGCAGCTGCGCGAATTCGGCGAAACCCGCCGCGGCTGGCTGGGTGTGCGCATTCAGGACGTGGATGCCAGCATGGCGGAGGCCATGGGCCTGGAAGAGGCGCGCGGCGCCATGGTCACGGACGTTCCCACCGGCCCGGCGCTGGATGGCGGCGTTGAGGTTGGCGACGTGATCCTGTCCTTCGACGGGCAAGAGATCGAGGATACGCGGGAACTGGTCCGCATTGTCGGTGAATCAAACGTTGGCGAAACGGTCCGGGTTCTGGTGTTCCGCGATGGCGCAACAGAAACCCTGCGCGTGACCCTTGGCCGCCGCGAGACGGCAGAAGGCGTGGGCGGCGCGACCGCACCAAATGGCAATGAGCCGACACCTGATGTGGCCCCGACGAGTGAGATCCTCGGCATGACACTGGCCCCACTGACGGATGAGATGCGTCAGGAACTGGGCGCGCAGAACGTCACCGGCGGATTGGTGATCCAGCAGCTTGATCCAGTCTCGGACGCGGCAGAGATGGGCCTGCGTGTGGGTGACATCATCACGGAAGTCACGCAGCAGCCGGTCACAACGGTCGAAGATTTCCAGACGCTTCTGCAATCGGCCCGCGATGCGGGGCAGCAGTCGATCCTTTTGCTGATCCGCCGTGATGGCAATCCGCGCTTCATGGCGCTTGCGATTGACGACGGGAACTGACGGCCTGCAACGGCTTGCCTGATCTCAACCCCCGGCGCGAGTGTCGGGGGTTTTTCATTGGGCGTGAGTTAACCCGCGTCGCCGCCAGCGGCGAGGCTCGGATCCCAAACCGACAAGCCAAGCTGACGGGCGGCGGCCAGGCTCAGAACCCCGGAATCGAGGCCCTGCGGGGCCTGGTAAGCCCGCACGGCGCGGACCGTCGCGCGATCCAACACGCCGGTGATGGAGCCGGAGTAATGGCCACGGGCCTCCAGCGCGCGTTGCAGGGTTGCGATATAGTCGGGATCCGCGATCTGCATGGCGCAGGGCGTTTCAAACCAGGTCTCTGTGCGATCCTCGACAATGCGCTGCTCGGTCGAGGTCACGAAGACGGCGGGGCGGCGGACATTGCCGTTGCGGTCCAACTGCTCAGGCTCGACCATGATCTGCTCGGTCACGGTTTCGATCACCGCAGGTTCGATCTCGCGGCCATAGCAACTTGACGGGTTCGCATCCGGTGGTCCGATCCCGCGCATCACCTGCACGCCGGCGGCCCCGGAATGGGTCGTGGGTTCGATCACCGACGTAAAGCCGGTGTCGTCGGGCGCGCTTGTAACACACGCCGACAAGCCGCCCAAGGCGGCCAGTAGGATCAGTTTACGCATGGGCCTGCTCGGGTCCTGCCTTTTGTTATCCCGTCAGTGTAGCGCAAATGCCGCGTCCTGGAAAGGATCACGGTTGATCGCCGGCCTTTGCGCCCTGATGCAGGCGCACCAGATCATCGAGCATGGGCGAGATATCTTCGACATGCTCGGCGATGACATGGGTCACGCCGGACTCGCGCTGGATGCGCCCGGTGACGCGCAAAAGGCGGCCCGCAATCACAGCCCGTCGATATTTCAGGTACATCTTCTGCCAGACGATCACGTTGCAGACGCCGAACTCATCCTCGAGCGTGATGAAAATCACCCCTTTCGCCGTGCCGGGCCTTTGACGCACCAGCACCAGTCCGGCCACGCAAATCCGTGCATTTTCCGGCGGAAGATGCAGCAAGTGATGGGGCAGGCAATCGGGTGGCCTGGGCCATTCGGGGGCGCGGAGGGCGGGTTCGACCATATGGAACAAAAATAGAACAAATGCGCGCGCGCGCAAGGTGTCGTATTCAGGCTGGAAAGCGGGGCACTGGCGTATTACCTAGCGTTGGACTGAAGATACGCGCTTGGGGGCGGATAATGGCAAAGATCACTTATATCGAACATAACGGCACCGAGCATGTCGTGGACGTGGCCAACGGCCTGACGGTCATGGAAGGCGCGCGCGACAACGGCATTCCGGGGATCGAGGCCGATTGCGGCGGGGCCTGCGCCTGTTCGACCTGCCATGTCTATGTGTCCCCCGACTGGGTGCAAAAGCTGCCCGCCATCGACCCGATGGAAGAGGATATGCTGGAATTCGCCTATGAGCCCGACACGACCCGATCCCGCCTGACCTGCCAGCTGAAGGTCACGGACGCGCTGGACGGGCTGGTCGTGCAGATGCCTGAAAAGCAGATTTGAGGGGGCTTCGCGCGCTCCTTGGGTGTGCGTTGCTGGCGGCGCAGACCCTCCTTGCAGCGGTACCAGTGCACGCGTGCCTGCTGCCGCCCCACCAGACAACCGAGATGCCGGAAAGCGTCTCGGACGCGTGGTCAGGAAATCCGCCGATCCTGGCGTGGTATGACGGGCCGACGCGTCGCTATGCCCACGGCGTGCTTGGCGATGATATCGAGGGCACGCGGCTGCATGTCTATGCGGACACGTCCGTCAGCTCGTGTCTGGATCAGTCGCTGACCCTGCCTGACGAGTTGGTGTTTGAGGATACCGCGCCCCGTTTGGCCGATTTGGACGGAGACGGCACACCCGAAATCATCGTTGTGCAAAGTCACCAGCGCCTTGGCGCGCAGCTGGCCGTGTATCGCGCGTCTGCTGATGGGGTCGGATTGGACTTGCTGGCGACAACGCCATTCATCGGGCGTTCCAACCGGTGGCTCGCGCCGGTTGGCGCTGCGGATTTTGACGGCGACGGCATCATGGACATCGCCTATATCGACCGCCCGCATCTTGCGCGGACGCTGCGGGTCTGGCGGTTTGAGGGGAACAGCCTGACCGAGATTGCGACGTTGGAAGGGCTGACGAACCACCGCATAGGTGAGCCGTTCATTACGGGCGGCGTGCGTGAATGCGGAGATGGCCCCGAGATGGTGGCAGCTAATCGCGAATGGTCCCAAGTGATGGTTTCCGGCTTCGAAAGCGGGCGTTTGACGGCGCGTGGCGTGGCGGTGTTCAGCCCGGAAAATGCCGCGCGGGCACTCGCCTGCCAGCTTTGAAATAACGCGCTCTTTCCCTCTTAGGGCCGTGTTCTCGCCCATTTCCTCAACAATGGTTTACGCAACGCGCCACTGTTTCGAGGAGTCTGAGCCATGAGCTTCATCAGCCGCATTCTACCGGACCGTACACCGCGCCCGCCGCTGTTGTTGGAGGCGGCACTCGTGCAATCGACGAGTGACTATGCTGACTATGATTGCGTGCAGGCGGTCGTGAACTACGTGAACGCGACGCAGTCCAAGGCATTGATGACATTCGAGGAATTGCCACCCGCGGCGGTCGAGATCTATGAAGTCGACCGCTATCTGGCGCAGGTGAACAATGGCGGGCATGGCCAGTATTGGCACAATTGCGGGCGACATCTGGCGCAGATCGCACCGGCGGTTGAACGTGGGCTGCGGGCGATCAAGGCCAAGCGACACCTCAAGGCATTCCGGCATTTCGCAAAGGAAATGCGGGGGCAGGAACCGGCGGCGGATTTTGAAGCCTCGCGGCAGATGTCGATCCACTTCAATGTGCTCGATGATGAGTTCTTCCGCGCCGAGAAGTCCGAACCGCTGGCGGAAAAGCAGGCAAAGCGGATCCGTGGGATGCGTGATGTGGTTCTGCTGGATCGCGACGCGTTGGCCGAAGCCTTTGACGATTTGGCGCAGGCCAATCCAAAGTTCGAGGCGCGCAATGCCGCCAACGAAATCGCACAGGTGAATGTCTGGTTCTCGAACCCGCAGATCTTCACCGCGGGTTGGGCGCTGGCGCAGGCCGAGACACCGGATCTGTTTGGCCGCCTGGCCGGGGGCGGACGGATCATCGATATCGCCGGGCAGGCGGGCTATCTGTTTGTGGCTGAGACACTGAATAGCGAGGCCGTGATCATCTTCAACGACGCGGTCTGTTTCGCCCATGAAAAACTATCGCCCGAGGCCATAGCGGCCGAGCGCGCGCGCCGCGCTGCGGGGGATGAGCCTGAAAAATCACAGCCCGACTTTCGCGACCGCCTTTGGGCGCTGGACGGGGCAGGTCGCCGGTTGGCGGCGTTTCCGGTCCATGAGGTTGAGGCGATCATGGCACGGGCGGCGGAGCTGAACATGGGGCTTGCGGCGTTTGCGCTGCTGCAAGCGGCAGGATGTAGCGATCCCATCACCCATGCGGGCTGCCTTTCCACGTTTGAGAGCATGCAGGAGGATGGCGAAGTTGCCGTGATGATCCGGGCGGGCGACGCCTTGATGATGGTGGTCGCGAATGCGGGCGGGGCCACCTTGTGGACCCATGACGCGACCCGGCAACTCGCCGAAATCAGCGCAGCCGAGCTGTCAGACCGTGCGGAGGCCCTGCGGGAGGCTTGACACTTGCGCGCATGGGCGGTCTATCCGGGCCGACTGGTCAAGACCCATCCCGGAGAGCCCCATGCACGCCTATCGCAGCCATACCTGCGCCGCCCTGACCGCCGCCAATGTCGGCGAGACCATTCGCCTGTCGGGCTGGGTGCATCGCCGGCGGGACCATGGCGGTGTCATCTTCATCGACTTGCGCGACCATTACGGGATCACCCAGGTTCTGTGCGACCCTGACAGCCCAGTGTTCGCCGAGGTCGAAAAGCTGCGCTCGGAATATTGCGTGCGCATCGACGGGACCGTGAAGGCCCGCGACCCGGAACTGGTGAACCCCAAGCTGCCAACAGGCGAGATCGAGGTCTTCATCCGTGACATGGAAGTGTTGGGTGGTGTGAACGGCGACCTGCCCCTGCAAGTATTTGGCGATCAGGAATACCCCGAAGAGACGCGCCTGTCCTATCGATACCTCGACCTGCGGCGTGAAAAGATGCAGGCCAATATGGCCCTGCGCTCGGACGTAGTGGCCTCGATCCGCAAGCGGATGTGGGACATCAATTTCCGCGAGTTCCAGACGCCGATTATCACGGCGTCGTCGCCCGAAGGCGCGCGCGACTTCCTGGTGCCCTCGCGCCTGCATCCCGGCAAGTTCTATGCGCTACCGCAGGCGCCACAGCAATTCAAGCAATTGCTCATGGTTTCGGGGTTCGACAAGTATTTCCAGATTGCGCCGTGTTTCCGCGATGAAGACCCGCGCGCCGACCGTTCGCCGACGGATTTCTACCAGCTCGATATGGAGATGTCCTTTGTGGAGCAGCAGGACGTGTTCGACACAGTTGAGCCGGTCCTGCGTGGTGTGTTCGAGGAGTTTGGTAAAGGGGCCACGGTCGATCAGGACTGGCCGCAGATTTCCTACGCGGATGCCGCCCTTTGGTATGGGACCGATAAGCCGGACCTGCGCAACCCGATCAAGATGCAGGTGGTGTCTGAGCATTTCGCAGGCTCAGGCTTCGCGATTTTCGCCAAGCTGTTGGAGCAAGAGGGCACGCAGGTGCGCGCGATCCCGGCACCCGGTGGTGGCTCCCGCAAGTTCTGCGACCGGATGAACAAGTTCGCGCAAGAGCAGGGGCTGCCCGGGATGGGCTACATCTTCTGGCGCGATCAAGGCGAAGGCCTGGAGGCGGCAGGTCCGCTGGCCAAGAATATCGGGCCGGAGCGGACGGAAGCGATCCGCCAGCAGCTTGGCCTGGATGTGGGTGATGCGGCCTTCTTCCTCGCTGGCAAACCATCGGAATTTGAAGCCGTTGCAGGGCGCGCGCGTGTCGTGATCGGGGATGAGCTTGGCCTGACCGAACAGAACCGCTTTGCCTTTGCCTGGATCGTTGATTTCCCGATGTATGAGGCCGATGACGAGGGCAAGATCGACTTCTCGCACAACCCGTTCTCGATGCCGCAAGGCGGGCTTGAGGCGCTGGATGGCGATCCGCTCGGCGTGCTTGGCTACCAGTATGACCTTGCTTGTAACGGGTATGAGCTGGTCTCAGGCGCGATCCGGAACCACCAGCCTGAGATCATGTTCAAGGCGTTTGAGCTGGCAGGCTATGGCGAGGATGAAGTGCGCAAGCGCTTTGGTGGCATGGTCAACGCGTTCCAGTATGGCGCGCCGCCCCATGGTGGCTGTGCGGCAGGGATCGACCGGATCGTGATGCTGCTGGCGGATACAGCTAATATTCGCGAAGTGATCCTGTTCCCGATGAACCAGCGGGCCGAAGATTTGATGATGGCGGCCCCGTCCGAGCCGATGCCGGATCAGTTGATGGAATTGGGTCTGCGGGTCATCCCGCAAGACTAAATTCCGGCGCTCAGACGCCGTCTGGCATGGCCTGAATGCGACCGGAGAGCAGTTTTCGCAACGCCGCCCGATCCGGGGGACCCAGCGTGTCGGTCATGCCTTGGGCCATGGCCTCCAATGCGTTGTCTTTGATGCCGCGCGCCAACCCGATCAGGAACCGCCTCAGGTAGCCGACCGGTGGGATGTCCAGGGCCAACAGGTCCATGGCATGGCTGAGATCTTCGCGAAGCGCCAATGGATCGGGGTCAACTCCTGTGATTGCAGCTTCCCGCGGGCCTTTCGGGTGTAGGGTCTCCGGCAGGTGGGTCAGGATGGCGGTCTGGAATGCAGCGATGCTGGCGACGGGTTTTGCGATGAAACCATCTGCGCCGGCCTGCATCACCTGACGTTCAGCTTCCTCACGCTCCGCGCCAGAGGTGCCAAGGATCACTTGGCCAGTCGCCCGGTTGTCGACCATGGCGCGGATGAGATCGAGGCCGGAGCCATCGGGCAGACCCAGATCCACAATTGCAATTGTCGGCGCATAAACATTCAGATGGCGTTCGGCGGACCCAAGGCAATCTGCGCGCCGCAGACGGGCGCCCGACCGCAAACTCATCAATCGGATCGCCTCGGATGCATAGCGGCTGTCTTCCACCACAAGAATGGTCAGTCCGAGCAGCGGGCGTTCGGCCGTCGGCTGCGGTCGCAGGTCAAAGTCGGATAGCAGGTCGTCCATCGTCTCGCCCCCTATGAGTGGGAATGATTCCCTTCGGTTGTTCCGACACTGGCAGTTCTCGGTTTATGAAAGGTAAATGCGACATCGGCTCGGCTTGTCACCCACGCGGGCGCGCGCCATATCGTGCAACAACCGCACAAACCTCGGATGACCCAAATGATCGGACGCCTGAACCACGTAGCCATCGCTGTGCCTGACCTTGAAGCCGCCGCCGCCCAGTACCGGGACGCGCTTGGCGCGCAGGTTGGTGCCCCTCAGGACGAGCCGGATCATGGCGTGACAGTTGTTTTCATCGAACTCCCCAACACCAAGATAGAGCTCTTGTACCCGCTTGGGGATAACTCTCCCATTGCTGCGTTTTTGGAAAAGAATCCGTCCGGTGGCATGCATCACGTCTGCTACGAGGTTGAGAATATCCTAGAAGCGCGTGACCGGTTGCAGGCGCAGGGGGCCCGTGTTCTTGGCAATGGAGAGCCCAAGATCGGCGCCCATGGCAAACCGGTTCTGTTCCTGCATCCGAAAGACTTCACCGGCACATTGGTTGAGTTGGAGCAGGTCTGATGGGGATCGTCACCGGTATCGTGCTTTACGCGATCATCTGGTTCATGACGCTGCTCGTGGCTCTTCAGGTGCGGGTGACCAGCCAGGACGAGGCGGGCGAACGGGTCGCGGGCACGCATGGCTCGGCCCCGGCTGACGCGCACTTAAAGACGCGGATCAAATGGACCAGCATCGTTGCGGCTGGAATTTGGGCCGTTATAGCCGCGATAATCCTGCTGGAACTCGTCACGTTGGAGGATATCGACCTCTTTACCCGGTTCGGGATGGGCTCGTCTGGCGACCGCTGAGCATGTGGTAGAGATGGGTGAAGGTCGCGGCGCCTAGTATCGGCACCAGGATGTTCACGACAGGAATAGTCAGCGGGACAGCCATCAAAACGCCAGCAAGGAACAGCGTGGGGCGATTGCGTTTGCGGAATTCGGCAGCACCCCGCGCGTCGTGGCGGCGCAGGGCCACCATCTGCCCGTATTCACGACCGATCAGGATGCCGTTCACCACCCAAAAGACAATGGGCGCGAACGGGCCTGAAATCAGGTAAAAGATCAGACCGATCAGGTTCACGATCGTCAAAATACCCAGGAATTTCGCAACATCGACAAGGGCTTCACCCATGCTCAGGCCGCGCGCGGGTGGCAGGCCAGGATAGTGGCGATCTTCAACGGCGTCGGAGACACGGTCGAGGAAGATACCCATGAAGGCCGCTGAAACAGGCACCATAAGAAAGATCGACAGGATCAACATCAGCGGGATGCCTGCGATGGTCAGGGCGTTGTCGATCCAGTTGATCTCGCCAATCCAGGGCAGGGAGAATGTGTCAGGCACAAACCAGCCGATGATGCCTGCAAAAACCGCGTAAAATCCGACAAGAAGCCCCACGGTCAGCAACAGGCCAAGGCCAAGCACGCCCAGAAAGCGGCTATCGGTCAATTGACCCAAGGCTTTGAAAAAAGCGTTTAGAATCATTTATCTACCCAAGTTGTAAGCGCCTCGACATCGGGGCGAGGGCGGTCTGGCGGCGTGCGCGTCTCATCACCTATGTGGATAAAGCCAGCCACGGTTTCATGGGGGAAAAGATCCAGTCCCTGCGTCAAAAACGGACGGTCGGTGGCGCGCCATCCGGTCAGCCAAACCGCGCCCCAGCCGCTGGCCAGTGTCGCGTTCAGAAGGCTGAGGCAGACCGCTGCGGCGGAGGCATATTGCTCATCCACGGGGACTTTGTCTGAGGGTTTAGGGCTGGAGATCACAGCCACGATCAAATGCGCGGTGTCGAACCCGCTGGCGTCTTTCTCAACCCGCTCGGGTGCTATCTGAAGCGCCGCGCCGCGCGTGCGCGTTAGTGCGGCAAGCCGTTCGATGGCAGGCCGGCGCAGAACGATCAGGCGCCAGGGTTCCAACTTACCATGATCGGGGACCCGCAAGGCAGCTGTCAAAAGCGATTTTAGAATGTCGTCCGAGGGCGTGTCCGGCCCCAGCATGCGCGGGGGGCGGGACCGACGGTTCAGCAAAAATTCGAGGGCCTCGGGAGAGGGCGAAAGGGGGCGCGGATCCGTCATGGATTGGATTTCGGGGGTGGCGCGCGCAAGATCAAGGCTGCACGCACCGAAATCCCGTATCAGTCTGTCTTTTTTGCCGGTTTCTTCTTGGCGGCTGGCTTTTTCTTAGCCGCCGTCTTGCGCTTGCCCGTGCCTTTTCCGCCTTTGGCGATTTTCTCGTTTAGCACCTCGAGGGCTTTTTCCATCGTCACGGCTTCCGGGTCGACATCCTTTGGAAGGGTCGCATTGATCTTGGCCCATTTGACGTAAGGTCCATAGCGGCCCTTCATCACTTGCACCGGACCGCCTTCCTCGGGGTGTTCGCCCAATTCCTTCAACGGCGCGGCCCCCTGACCGCGCCCGCCGCGGCCGGCGGCTTTTTCGGCGATCAACTCAACCGCTCGGTTCATGCCAACAGTGAAGACTTCTTCCACATCCGGCAGGTTGGCGTAGATCCGGCCATGTTTGACGTATGGCCCATAGCGCCCGATCCCGGCCTCGACTGGCTCGCCATCTTCAGGGTGGTCGCCGATCTTGCGCGGCAAGCTGAGCAGCGTCAGCGCCTTTTCAAGGTCGATATCGTCAACCTCCCACCCTTTGGGCAGGGAGGCGCGCGGAGGTTTCTTGTTCTCCTCAGTCACATCGCCAAGCTGCACATACGGGCCAAATCGGCCGGTGCGCAGGGTCACACGTTCGGACGTATCGGGGTCAACGCCCAACATTTTGCCGTCCGGCCCGAGAATGTCGCCGGTCTGATCGGCGCCTTCCTGAGGCGGGCCGAAGGCGCGGGTGTAGCGGCATTCGGGGTAGTTTGAGCAGCCGATGAATGCGCCACCCGCCCGCGCGGTGCGCATGGAAAGACGACCCGCGCCGCAATTCGGACAAAGGCGCGGGTCCGAGCCGTCTTCCTTGGCGGGGAACAGGTGCGGCTCCAGCACCTCGTTGATTTTCTCAAGCACATCCGTGATGCGGAGCTCGGATGTTTCTTCAACCGCGGCGTGGAAATCCTTCCAGAACCGGTCGAGCACGTCCTTGTAGTGGCGGTCGCCCGCGCTGACTTCATCCAGCTGGTTTTCCAGGTCGGCGGTGAAGTCGTAGCCCACATATTTGCGGAAGTAATTCGACAGGAAGACCGTCACGAGGCGGCCCTTGTCCTCGGGGATCAGGCGGCCTTTGTCCTTGATGACATAGCCGCGGTTCTGGATCGTATCCATGATCGAGGCATAGGTGGAGGGACGGCCAATACCGAGCTCTTCCATCCGTTTGACCAGCGTGGCCTCGGTATAGCGGGGCGGGGGCTGGGTGTGGTGCTGTTGGCCGAGAACGGCGCCATTGGCCGACAGGAGGGCGGATTTGGAGCGGCGGAGATCGCCGCCATCTTCTTCTACAACATCCTCGCCTGCGAGCTTGGCGTATTCTCCGGCCAAGCCTTCGGAAGCCAGCGCCATGGCGTCGCCTTGGGTGACTTGGGGCAGGCGGCGGCTGTCTTCATCATCGCCCTGCACATCGTCGCGGCCTTCCTCGTAGACCTTGAGGAAGCCGTCGAAGAGGACAACCTGACCCGTGGCGCGCAACTCGACATCTCCCGCCGTGTCGCCGATGGTCACGGTCGTCCGCTCCATCCGTGCGGCTTCCATCTGGCTGGCAACCGTGCGCTTCCAGATCAGGTCGTAAAGCTTGCGCTGATCGTCCTCCGAAAGCTTCAAGTCAGCGGCGGCCTTGGACATATCCGTGGGGCGGATACATTCATGGGCTTCCTGCGCGTTCTTGGCCTTGTTCTTGTAGATCCGCGGTTTGCTGGGGACGTAGGCGTCGCCATAGCGGTCCTTGATTGCGGACCGCGCGTCCTCGACGGCCTCTGGCGCCATGTCGATGCCGTCGGTCCGCATGTAGGTGATGTGCCCGGCCTCGTAGAGACGCTGCGCGGTGGACATGCAGGCCCGCGCGCCCATGCCAAACTTGCGCGACGCCTCCTGCTGGAGGGTGGATGTCATGAAGGGCGGGGAGGGGTTGCGCGAGGTCGGCTTGGCCTCAACCTCGCGCACTTCGAGCGCACGGGAGGCCACGGCCTGAACGGCAAGACCCGCTTCGGCGGCGGTGGGCAGATCGTAGCGATCAAGCTTCTTGCTGCCCAGAACGGTCAGGCGCGCTTCAAGCTGTTGGCCACGCGGCGTTTCCAGTGTGGCGCGGACGGACCAATATTCGCGGGGGTTAAACGCCTCAATCTCCATCTCGCGTTCGACAACAAGGCGGAGGCAGACGGATTGCACGCGACCCGCCGACTTCGCGCCGGGCAGCTTGCGCCAGAGGACGGGCGAGAGGGTGAAGCCCACAAGATAGTCGAGCGCGCGTCGTGCGAGGTAAGCCTCGACCAGCTCCATATCGACTTCGCGCGGCTCGGCCATGGCCTTGGTCACGGCGTCCTTGGTGATCGCGTTGAAGGTCACGCGCTTGACCGGCGTGTCCTTTTTGATGGCCTTGCGCGAAGTCAGCGCCTCTTGCAGGTGCCAACTGATCGCCTCGCCCTCACGATCAGGGTCAGTCGCGAGGATCAAGGACGGGTCGTCTTTCAACGCATCGACGATGGCTTTGACGTGTTTTTTGGAATCAGAGGCCACCTCCCACTTCATCGCGAAGGCCTCTTCCGGGTCGACGGAGCCGTCCTTGGAAGGCAGGTCGCGGACGTGGCCGTAGGAGGCGAGAACCGTGTAATCCTTGCCCAAATACTTGTTGATTGTCTTGGCCTTGGCCGGGGATTCGACAACAACAACGGGCATGGATGAGGCACCTTTCAACGTGGGACTGCCACAGACGTGGCGTGGCGGCGGAACATGTGGGGCCTTGGGGGCGGATGTCAATGCGGGGTATTTTGCGGGGCAGCCGGCCCGGGTCGGCGGACGGCCCACCCGCCCACCCCCGTCCCCCGACCCGGGCCTGATGGCGACGGTCTGGTTTCACAAGCGGACAGTGCACCGGGGGCTGTTGTCGTTTTTGCATTTTCGGGGAATAAAGAAGGGCAGGGCTTCAATTACCCGTGAGATGGACCATGCCGCCTGGTGCACGGCGCAGGCGACCGGAGAGTTCTAGCACTGCAAGGGATTGCGCAAGGTCGCGGGGCGTTGTCTGCAGATCGCGGACCAATTGGTCTTCGGCGATGGGAACGGGACCAAGGGCTGCTAGGATGCGCGCTTCCAGCGGATCAGTTGGTGGGTTTGGTTTCGCCTCTTCGATCGATGCCGTGTCGGGTACGGCTTCGCGCAGCGGCGTTGCAGGGGTACCGAGTGCCTCGATCACGTCGTCGGCGCTTCGGATAAGAGTGGCCCCGTCACGCAGCAGGATATTGCCGCCTGAGGCGCGGCTGTCCATCGGGTGGCCGGGCACTGCCATAACCTCGCGCCCCTGATCGGCGGCCAAGCGAGCTGTGATGAGCGAGCCGGAACGCGCCGCGGCTTCAATCACGATAACGCCCTGTGCGAGACCAGAGACGATGCGATTGCGACGCGGGAAATGGCGGGCTTGCGGTTGTAGGCCGAGGGGTTGCTCGGACAGACGCAGGCCGTTTTGTGTGATTTGCGCGGCGAGATCGGCATTTTCGACCGGGTAGACCACGTCTACGCCGCCTGCCATGACGGCGATGGTGCCGGTGGGCAGACTGGCGGCATGGGCCAGGGCATCAATGCCGCGGGCGAGGCCGGAGACCACGGTGAAGCCCGCTTCGCCAAGCTCTGCCGTCAATTTTCGCACCATGCGCGCGCCGAGGCTGGAGGCGTTGCGGGTACCGACGATGGCCACGCAGGGCCGCGCCATCAGGCTGGCCTGGCCCATGGCCCAAAGGATCGGGGGCGCGTCGGGGATCTCGGCCAGATGATCGGGGTAATCGGGATCGCCAAGGCAGATCATGCGGGCGCCTGCGCGAGCGGCGGCCCGCAACTCAGCCTTCACCACGGGCTCAGGGCAGGGTTCATAGCCTTTCACGCCAGCGGCGGCGGCGACGTCTGGCAAGGCATCCAGGGCCGCCTTGGCGGATCCATGTTCGGCCAGCAGGCGCAGATAGGTCGCGGGGCCAACGCGGCGCGACCGGATCAGGCGCAGGCGCGTGGCGCGGTCATCATCGCTGGAGGAGGGCGGCGGCACAAATCCCGCCGGGGCTTCATAAAAGCCAGGGTCGGGAGCGTAGTGCAGTTGAGAATCGGGTGCGGTCCACATGGGGACAGGCTTGCGGCCGATTGGTTAACAGAACGTTACTGATCCGCCTCAAGCAACGTGTCCGGTGCAATCCAGCGTGTGGCGCACCATAGGACGAGGGCGTGCAGCGCTACGATGGGCGACAGGATCAGCATCGCACCTATCGCCGCCGCCGTCGGGTCGAGCAGCTGATAAATCAACCCGATCGCAAGGGGGAGAAAAACTGACGCAAGCAGTGCCACGGCCCATCCCGCAAAGCCCAACCGCATGGCCCATGCCCCGAGGAGCAGGGCTGCGGGAACGGCGTATATGCCGACAAACGGGGCCAAAACAGCCAGGCCGGAAAAGGAGCCAATGACCTGGAAGGCCGGTATCTCGGTCTGCGCCCCGAGCAACAGGAAAGGAAGCCCGACAGCAAGCATGATCGCAGCCGGCCCGAGCAAGGCGGTAAGGCCAATCTTTACCAAGGCCCGGGCGGTCAGATGACGATGCCCAAAACGGCGTGACCGGAAGGCAGGCGTGAAAAATCGGGCTTTGCTCATGTCGCGGAGTTCAGAGACTTGGTCATGATCTGGACGTGCAGGATGAATGCGCCCGGTCCGTTTGCCGAGTCTAGGGGCACGTCGGCGCGTCGGTCCAATCGCCATCCCTCACGTTCGTAGAAACGAATGGCGCGGGCATTTTCGATGACGACATCCAGCCAAGCCTCAGCCACGCCTGCAGCGGCCAGGCGGCGCTCCGCATCCTTAAGAAGGTCGGAGGCGAGACCGGATCCACGCGCGGCGGGCGCCACGAACAATTGCTGCATCTCGTCCTCGCGAATAACGCAAAGCCCCAAAGGCGCGCCGATTGGCCCGGCTGTGCGCAATGTGTCCAGCATCAGGGGAAGACGCATTTGAAAGTCGGCCAGTGTGCGAAGATTTACCAGCGCCGCCGGGACATGCGCGGCATGGGCTTCGTGCCACGCGTCATGCCAGAGTTGTGCCAGTGGGGCGAGGTCGTCCTCGACCGCTTGTCTGATGGTGTCTCTCACGCAGCCGAGCCGCCCACCGTGAGCCCCCCGATCAGAAGCGTCGGCTGACCCACGCCCACCGGCACCCATTGGCCGTTCTTGCCGCAATTGCCCATGCCGGGATCAAGCGCCATGTCGTTGCCGATGGCGCGGACCTGCGTCATGGCCGTGGCACCATCGCCGATCAGCGTGGCACCCTTAACAGGCGCGCCCACGATGCCGTTTTTGACGCGGTAGGCCTCGGTGCAGGAGAACACGAACTTCCCGTTCGTGATGTCGACCTGTCCGCCGCCGAAGCCGACGGCGTAGATGCCGTCCTTCACGTCGCCCACGATGTCGCCGGGGTCCACATCGCCGCCCAACATGTAGGTGTTGGTCATCCGTGTCATGGGCGCATGGTCAAAGCCCTGACGGCGGCCATTGCCCGTGGGCTCTACGCCCATAAGGCGCGCCGATTGCCGGTCCTGCATGTAGCCCACGAGGATGCCATCCTCGATCAGTGTCGTCGCGTGGCTTGGCGTGCCTTCATCATCAACAGAGATTGAACCGCGCCGATCCGGGATCGTGCCATCATCCAACACTGTCACGCCCTTTGCAGCCACGCGCTGCCCCATCAGGCCGGCGAAGGCGCTTTGCTTTTTGCGGTTGAAATCGCCTTCCAGCCCGTGGCCCACGGCCTCGTGCAGCAGGATACCGGGCCAACCGGGGCCAAGTGCCACGTCCATGACACCAGCAGGCGCGGGTTCGGCAGAGAGGTTGACGACGGCGATGCGGAGCGCTTCCTTTGCAACGGATTCCCAGTGCGCACGTTCCATCAAGCCGACAAGACCCACGCGCCCGCCGCCGCCCGCGGAGCCGGATTCGCGGCGGCCATTTTCTTCCACAATGATCGACACATTCAGGCGGACCATGGGCCGAACGTCTGAGACGCGCGTACCTTCGGGGCGCAGGATTTCAACTTCCTGGTGGGACGCGGCCATCGATGCGCTGACCTGCACAACACGTGGGTCGAGCGCGCGTGCGAACGCGTCAATTTCGGCCAGTGTTTCCAGCTTTACGCCAAATTCCGCCCCCGCCATCGGGTCTTCGTCGGTGTAGAGCTTTTCGTTCGTGCCGCGTGGAGCATCCGCCAAGGTGCCGCCGCCATCCCCCACGGCAAGTCGGGCGGTTTCAGACGCCCGAAGAAGCGCGGCTTCCGACATCTCGGTCGAATGGGCATAGCCCGCGACTTCACCTTTGACCGCCCGCAGGCCAAATCCCTGCGCAGCATCGTAAGAGGCATTTTTTACGCGGCCATCATCAAAGACCAACACTTCCGAGCGGCGCCGTTCGAGGAACAGCTCCCCATCTTCGGCCCCGTCGGTTGCTGCGCGCAGGATGCGCAGGGCCGCGCCCTCATCAAGATGAGTCTCAAACGGGCGGAAGGGGCTGGTGTCGGCCATATTCTGATCTCCTTGTTCCTGTCTCTTACATATGTCGTTTTGGGTCAGGTGCGACACCCCGTCTCGCCTGGACGGTGGAATTCTGCGGGGACGGGTATTCGGCTGCTGAAAAGCGAATGTTTTCAAAGGATAGAACCCCTGCGCGCATCGCTTTGCGACACGCATTCGAGTCTTCAGGCGCGCCTGCGTCACACCCTTGCCTGAGACAATTTACGCCACTGCCTTGCGCGTTCGCACGCGATATGGTCTGGCCAAATCGGAACAGGACCGGCTGCGACCGGTGGGCATTCCCCCGCCGCGAACGACCGAACGGACAACAGGACAGACCACATGGCACTTCGCACGAAGCTCAGCGGCCTTTGGGCCGCGCTTGGCGCAACCCTTACGGCGACCGCCGTTTCCGCGCAGACCACCGGGATGCGTGAAGGACTGGAAATCATCGGTGCGCCGATCCCCGGCGGCACGGATTTTCAACCGGGCGTAACCGAAGGCGCAATCGACATCCGCGCGCTTGACGGCTTTCTGCACATCATCGCAATCATCATCACGGTGTTCGTGCTTGGCCTGATGCTTTGGGTGGCTGTGAAGCACAATGCAAAGGCCAACCCCAAGCCCGCGACCTTCTCGCACAACACGCCGATCGAGGTGACGTGGACGCTTGTGCCGCTGTTGATCCTTGTGGTGATCGGGGCCTTCTCGCTGCCCGTTCTGTTCAAGCAGCAAACGATCCCAGAGGCGGATGTCGTTGTGCGTGCCACGGGCTATCAATGGTACTGGGGCTATGAGTATCCGGAAGAGGGCATCTCCTACGACAGCTTCATGCTGAACGAGGATGAGCTGCTGGATTACGGTTATAGCCGCGATGAATATCTGCTGGCCACCGACACTGCGGTTGTTGTTCCGACGGGTCAGACGGTTGTGGTTCAGGTCACTGCCGCAGACGTGATCCATTCCTGGACGATCCCCGCCTTCGGCGTGAAACAGGACGGAGTTCCGGGTCGCCTCGCAGAACTGCACTTCAACGTCGAGCCGGGGCAGGAAGGCATTTACTTCGGCCAGTGTTCTGAGCTGTGCGGTGCGGCGCATGCCTACATGCCGATCACGGTGTTCGCTGTAACGCCTGAGGAATATGAGGCGTGGTTGGCGGGTGAAGCGGCTGAATTTGCGTCGCTCGAAGGAGCGCGCGCGCCGCGTTACATCGAACTGGCCTCCGCCGAGTAAGCCTGAGCCATGAGCGATTACACCGCACAAACGGCGACCGAGACCCGCACCGCTGAAAGCGAGGCGGGCTTCGGCGATTATCTGGCGCTGCTCAAGCCGCGGGTGATGTCGCTTGTCGTGTTCACTGCGCTGGTCGGCCTGCTGGTTGCGCCCGGCGGTGTGTCGCCGATGATCGGCTTCACGGCGATCCTGTTCATTGCCTTGGGGGCAGGGGCCTCTGGAGCGCTGAATATGTGGTATGACGCCGACATTGATGCGGTGATGAAGCGCACGGCCAAGCGGCCTGTGCCAGCGGGTAAAGTGCCCGCCGGTGAGGCGCTGACGCTGGGACTTTGGTTGTCTGCAATATCCGTGATCATGCTGGGGCTTGCGACCAACTGGGTCGCTGCGAGCCTTCTGGCGTTCACCATTTTCTTCTACGCCGTCGTCTACACGATGTGGCTGAAGCGGGCGACGCCGCAGAACATTGTCATTGGTGGCGCGGCTGGGGCCTTCCCGCCGGTGATCGGATGGGCGGCTGTGACGGGTGATGTATCCATCGCCTCAGTCCTGATGTTCGGCTTGATCTTCATGTGGACACCGCCGCATTTCTGGGCGCTCGCGCTGTTCATGAAGTCGGACTATCACAAGGCCGATGTGCCGATGCTGACGGTGACCCATGGCCGCGCGGAGACGCGCAAGCAAATCCTGATCTACACGGTTTTGCTAGTCCCCGTTGCCCTGGGTCTTGCGTTCACCGCAGTGGCCGGGCCGGTCTATCTGGCCGCTGCCGTTGTCCTGAATGCGATCTTCCTGAAAGGCGCATGGGACATCTGGCGACGCGACGAAGAGGCTGCAGAAGCAGACGGATACCTGGTTGAGAAGAAAGTCTTCAAATTCTCACTCCTCTACCTGTTCCTGCATTTCGGTGCCTTGCTTGTTGATGCGATCTGGAGGCTGATCTGATGCCCTTGGCTGAAACGCACGAGATCCACAAACGCCGCTTTGGCCGCAACTTTGGCACGGCGCTTTGCCTTGTCGGGTTCTGCGCCGTGGTGTTCGGTTTGACCATCGCAAAGGTCCGGGAAGGCAGCCTGTTGGAAGCCCATGACCATCAACCGCGCGCCTCGGCCCTTCCGATTTCGGAGGAGTTGAGCCAGTGAGCGATCGGCGCGCCATGGATCCCAAGGCCAAGACCGTCCTGCAACTTCTGGGCGTGATCTGCTTTATGGGCGCGCTCACCGTTGCGGCGGTGCCGTTTTACGATTGGTTCTGCCGTGTCACAGGCTTCGGTGGCGCGACGGTGCAGGCCGATGCGGGCAGCGATGTGATCCTGGATCAGGAAATCCGCATCCGCTTTGCCGCCAACACTGCGCGCGACATGCCGTGGGAGTTCCGCCCCATGGAGCCTCATGTGGACATCCGCATCGGCGAGACCGGGCTGGCCTTCTACGAGGCCTACAACCCGACGAGCGAGCCGATTGCAGGCACCGCCAGCTTCAACGTCGCCCCATTCGATGTGGGCGGCTATTTCGTGAAGATCGCCTGCTTCTGCTTTGAGCTTCAGGTGCTTCAGCCCGGTGAACGGGTCGAGATGCCCGTGACCTTCTTTGTCGACCCCGAGATCCTTGATGATCCGACGGTGCGCGACACGCCCGCAATAACCCTGTCCTATACGTTCCACGTAACGGACATGCCCGAAAACGACGACTACGCCGCGCTTGACGCAGGCAACTGAACGACAGACCGGAGAGACCACAATGGCCCACGTCAAAAAGCACGACTATCACATCCTGCAGCCCTCGATCTGGCCGCTCGTGGCCGCAATTGGCGCGTTTGCGATGCTGTTTGGGGCGGTGAACTGGATGCATTCCGGCAGCCCTTGGCTGTTCCTCGCCGGGTTCGCTGCGGTGCTCTACGTGATGTTCGCCTGGTGGTCGGACGTGGTCAGCGAAAGCCATGATGGCGATCACACACCGGTTGTGCGCCTTGGCCTGCGCTACGGCTTCATCATGTTCATCATGTCCGAGGTGATGTTCTTTGTCGCCTGGTTCTGGGCCTTCTTCAAACACGCGATCTTCCCGATGAGCGAGTACGAGGCCTCCACCTACGTCACGCCTGAGATCTACATCGTCGACCCGTTTCACCTGCCGCTGATCAACACTTTGATTCTGCTTTTGTCGGGCTGCCTTGTGACCTGGGCGCACCACGCGCTGGTCCACGGTGGGTCCCGCAAGGACGTGGCGACCGGCCTGATCGGTGCGGTTGTGTTGGGTGTGCTGTTCACCGCCCTTCAGGCCTATGAATATTACGAACTGATCGTGCATCATCACTGGGATTTCATTGATGGCGACCGGTTCTATTCGACCTTCTTCATGGCGAC
Source organism: uncultured Roseicyclus sp. (assembly GCA_947489665.1). Classification (GTDB taxonomy): domain Bacteria; phylum Pseudomonadota; class Alphaproteobacteria; order Rhodobacterales; family Rhodobacteraceae; genus Gymnodinialimonas. The sequence goes on from CANLEH010000001.1 coordinate 1,208,567, forward strand.
CGGCTTCCACGGCTTCCACGTGGTGATCGGCACGATCTTCCTGTTCATCTGTTGGCTGCGGGTCCGTTCGGGTCACTTCACGGCTGAAAAGCATGTCGGGTTTGAGGCGGCTGCCTGGTACTGGCACTTTGTGGACGTTGTCTGGCTGTTCCTTTTCCTGGCCGTGTACATCTGGGGCCAAGGCTAAGTTGTCCGGGTTCGGGCGGGAATGGCAGAGCGCCCACCCGCCCACCCCGCTCTGCCCTTCCCGCCCTTCGCGGAACGGATAGGTCGCAGTTTTAGATCCAATGAAAGAGGCCTGCCATGCGGTGGGCCTTTCGATTTCAAGGAGGGGCCGGTGCGCGCACGGTTGATTACTGTGACTTTGTTCGGTCTGATCGGGGCGGCCATTCTGGTCAGTCTCGGCGTGTGGCAGCTACAACGCCTCGCCTGGAAAGAGGACGTTCTGGCCGAAATTGACGGCCGAATTGCAGCGGCGCCGGTTCCGGTGCCAGTCGAACCTGACCCAGAGGCTGACCGGTTCTTGCCCGTGCAGGCGCAAGGCATCCTGGATGGCGATCCCCTGCGGGTTCTTGTATCTGTCCAAGGGTCTGGTCCCGGTTATCGCCTGATCTCGGCATTCGAGACGGAAGGCCGCCGCGTCTTGCTTGATCGCGGTTTTTTGGCGGAAGGTGTCGCCCTTCCCGACCCTATCGAGGATCAGGTCACAATCACCGGCAATCTCCATTGGCCGGACGAAGTGGATGGCTTCACGCCTGACCCCGACACCGCCCGCAATCAATGGTTCGCCCGCGATGTGGACGCCATCGCCGCCCATCTTGGGACGGAACCGGTTTTCATCGTGCTGCGCGAAATGTCGGTGTCAGACGCGCCCGTGACGCCTTTGCCCGTGACGTCCGAGGGTATTCCGAACAACCATCTGGGCTATGCAATCCAGTGGTTCGGGCTTGCGCTTGTCTGGTTGGGGATGACAGCGTTCCTGGCTTGGCGTATCACGCGGACCTAACGGCTTAGAGGAATTCCGATGCGATATGTTTCGACCAGGGGGACGGCCCCTGATCTGAGCTTTGAAGAGGCGATGCTGACCGGCCTTGCCCGCGACGGCGGCCTGTATGTGCCTGCCGAAATTCCCACCTTGTCGCAGGGTGACATCGCCGCGATGGCGGGCCTGTCGTATGAAGAGATCGCCTACCGTGTGATGCGGCCTTTCATCGGCGATACGTTCACGGACGCCGAGTTCGCGGACCTGATTGAAAAGGCCTATGCTGGCTTTGGCCATGACGCCCGCGCGCCGCTTACGCAGCTTCAGCCGAACCACTTCCTGCTGGAACTATTCCACGGACCGACGCTTGCCTTCAAAGACTTCGCAATGCAGCTGATCGGCCAGATGTTCCAGAAGGCGCTTGGCCGTCGTGGGGAGCGTGTGACGATTGTGGGTGCGACCTCCGGCGATACCGGCTCGGCCGCGATGGAGGCGTTCCGCGGCCTCGACAATGTTGACGTGTTCATCATGTACCCCCATGGCCGCGTGTCCGACGTGCAGCGTCGCCAGATGACAACCGTGACTGAGGGCAATGCGCACGCGCTTGCCGTCACGGGCGATTTCGACACCTGCCAGGCACGCCTGAAGGACATGTTCAACCATTTCGAATTCCGCGACCGCGTGAAGCTGGCTGGTGTGAACTCGATCAACTGGGGTCGTGTTCTGGCGCAGGTTGTCTACTTCTTCTCGGCCGCTGTTTCGCTTGGCGCGCCGCATCGGCCCGTGTCCTTCTGTGTGCCCACTGGCAATTTCGGCGACATCTTCGCGGGCTATGTGGCCAAGCGGATGGGCCTGCCCATCGGCAAGCTGGTGATTGCGACGAACCAGAACGATATCCTGCACCGGGCCATGGTCTCGGGCGGCTATGTGACCGAAGGCGTGACGCCGTCGATCAGCCCGTCGATGGACATCCAGGTCAGCTCGAATTTCGAGCGGGCCTTGTTCGACGCCTATGGCCGCGATGGCGCGGCCGTGGCGCAGTTGATGGACGAATTGAAGCGAGGCGGGTTCAAGATCAGCCAAGGTGCGATTGATGCCTTGCGGGATGATTTTGCCAGTGGACGGGCCAGCGAGGCTGAAACCAGTGCGATGATTGCGCGCGCATTGCCCGAGATGGGCGAGCTTTTGTGCCCCCATTCCGCCGTGGGCGTGCATGTGGCGCAGAGCCATTTGGGTACCACACCGCTGGTCACGCTCGCGACCGCACATCCTGCAAAATTCCCCGATGCGGTTGAGGCGGCATCGGGTATTCACCCACCGTTGCCCGCACGCATGGCCGACCTGTTCGACCGGCCGGAACGGATTACGCGGGTCGAGGATGATCTGGCCGCCATCGAGGCGATCATCGAAGCCCGTATCAAAGGAGACGTTTTCGCGTGACGGTCGAAATTCACACGCTGCCCAACGGAATGCGCATCGTGACCGAACATATGCCCGGGCTGGAATCTGCCGCACTCGGCGTTTGGGTGTCTGCCGGCGGTCGCCATGAGACGGTCGAGCAAAACGGCATCGCACATTTCCTTGAGCATATGGCGTTCAAGGGCACGCAGCGGCGTACCTCGCTGCAAATTGCCGAGGAAATTGAAGATGTTGGTGGCTATATCAACGCCTATACCAGCCGCGAGGTTACAGCTTACTACGCGCGTGTTTTGCGAAATGACGTGCCGCTCGCGCTAGATCTGATCGCCGACATCGTCCTCAACCCCATTTTCGACCCGCGCGAGATTGAAGTTGAGCGCGGCGTGATCTTACAAGAAATCGGGCAGGCGGCGGATACGCCCGACGACATTATCTTCGACTGGCTGCAAGAGCAGGCTTTCCCCGAACAGCCCCTTGGGCGCACGATCCTTGGCCCGGCGGAGCGTGTGCGCGCCTTCGACCGTGCCGACTTCGATCAGTTCATCGGCCAGCATTACGGGCCGGAACAGTTGATCCTTTCGGCGGCTGGCGCCGTTGATCACGACGAGGTTGTGCGGCTGGCAGAGGCGGCATTTGGTCATCTAAAACCTGTTGCGGGCGGCATTCCCTTGCCTGGCCAATTCGCGGGCGGTGAGGCGCGCGTGGTGAAGGGGCTCGAACAGGCCCATTTCACCTTGGCGCTTGAGGCGCCGGGTTATCGTTCCGATGAAATTTACGCGGCTCAGATTTTTGCGACGGCCTTGGGCGGCGGCATGTCTTCGCGCTTGTTCCAGGAGATCCGCGAAAAGCGCGGGCTGTGCTACACGATCTATTCACAGGTTGGCAGCTACGACGACACCGGTCTTTTGACGATCTATGCAGGCACCTCCGGCGAGGATGTGGCGGAGTTGGTGGGGCTGACCATCGACGAATTGAAGCGGTCGGCAGATACAATGACGGAAGCCGAACTTGCGCGCGCGCGCGCGCAAATGAAAGCCGGGCTGTTGATGGGGCTGGAATCGCCTTCTTCTCGCGCCGAACGATTGGCACGGCTCGTGGCGATCTGGAACCGGGTGCCGGGGCTTGAAGAAACCGTGGCCAAAATCGATGCCGTCACGCTCGACGCCCTGAAGGCGCAAGCGGGCGTCTTGGGGGCGACGGGCCGCGCAGCCATGGCGCTTTACGGGCCGGTGGACAAAGCCCCAACCCTTGATCAAGTCACGGAGCGTCTGGCCGCCTGATGATCGCGCGCAAACGCAATCTGCGCCTTGAAACAGAACGCCTGACGTTGCGCCTGCCGCGTCACGCGGATTTCAGGCTGTGGTCTGCATTGCGCCAACAAAGCCGCGATTTTCTGACCCCGTGGGAGCCGACCTGGGCCGATGATCATCTGACTCGGAAAAGCTTCACCGCCCGCGTTTATTGGGCGCAACGGTCCGTCAACCAGGGCTCGGCGGTGCCGCTCTTTATCCTGCGTCGGTCTGATGATGCGCTGCTTGGGGCCATCACACTCGACAATATGCGGCGGGGGCCTGCGCAATCCGCGACGTTGGGGTATTGGATTGGTCTGCCATTTGTCCGGCAAGGCTATATGCGTGAGGCAATCGGGGCGGTGTCGCACTATGCGTTTCGCGCATTGGACCTGTCGCGGTTGGAGGCGGCCTGCCTGCCTGAGAACGCCGCATCCCGGGGCGTTCTGGAGAAGTCCGGCTTCAAATATGAAGGCGTTGCGCAAAGCTATCTGCAGATCAACGGCCGATGGCGCAACCACGTGCTTTACGCCAATCTGCGCCATGATCGGCGCGGAAAGACGGATGTAGGGTGACGGGCCAACGGTGTTGGACTAAGTCTGGACCATGGATTTTCTGGATCAGTTGAAGCAAGCGCTGCCTGCCGAGGCCTTCCGCGACGTGGGCGCGCAATACCTTGAGGAACCGCGGGGGCGCTGGCAGGGGCAGGCCTTGGCTGTCTGCGCGCCGCGCTCGACGAAAGAGGTCTCCAACCTACTGAAATTATGCAACGAATCGCGGGTGCCTGTGGTGCCCTATTCCGGTGGGACGGGTCTGGTCGGCGGCCAGATCAAGGAAGATGGGCCAGCGCCGGTCTTGTTGTCGCTTGAGCGCATGAACGCGATCCGCGCGTTTGATGCGGAGGCCGGGACACTGACGATAGAGGCGGGCGCCGTTTTGCAGGACGTCCATGGGATCGCAGAGGATGAGGGCTGGGTCTTTCCGCTGACATTGGCGAGCCAAGGTTCCGCGCGGATCGGTGGATTACTGGCCACGAATGCGGGTGGTGTGAATGTGATCCGTTACGGCAACGCGCGCGATCTGGTTTTGGGGATTGAGGCCGTTCTGGCGGACGGGACAGGAGTTAACACGCTGTCTCCACTGAGAAAAAACAACACGGGCTACGATCTGCGGCACCTTCTGATCGGCTCGGAAGGGACGCTTGGCGTCATCACGGCGGCGTCTCTGCGGCTGTTCCCGAAACCATCTCAGACCGGTGCGGCCATGATGGCGGTTGCGTCACCGGAGGCCGCGTTGGGGCTTTTGCGACTGGCGCAGAAAGAGGTTGGGGAGGGGATTTCGGCCTTTGAGCTGATCGGAAAGATGGGCTTCGATTTCCTTTCTGAAGTTGGGCCGGAGGTTCGGCAACCGTTTGAAAACATTCCACAATGGTGCTGCCTGATCGATCTGGGCCTGGCCCATGGAAGCTGCGAGGAGGCACTTTTTCGGGTGTTTGAAAAAGCCGCCGAAGAGGGGCTGGTTAGCGATGGCGTCATCGCGCAGTCCGAACAGCAACGCGCGGACTTCTGGGCGATACGGGAGAATATTCCGGAGGCGAACCGACGGATCGGTTCGGTCTCATCGCATGATATCTCCGTTCCGGTGGGGCGCATTCCCGAATTCATTGAAAAAGCGCCTGGCCGCTTGGCGGACATAAATGCGTTCAGAATCAACTGCTTCGGCCATATGGGCGACGGGAATTTGCATTACAACGTCTTCCCGGTGTCCGGAAAATCCCGCGCGGATCATGAGCATGATCGCGGCGCTGTGAAGGAATGCGTGCACGATTTGGCGCATGAATTGGGCGGGTCCGTCAGCGCAGAACACGGGATCGGGCGGCTGAAAGTGGGGGATCTTGAGCGTTATGGCGATCCCGGCAAACTGGCCGCGATGCGGGCCATCAAAGCAGCGCTGGATCCGAACGGGATTCTGAATCCGGGTGCGGTGCTGCGCGCCTGAATTGCGTTCCCCTGAACGGAAATACGTTCAACTGAACGCATTTTTTCAGAAAAGTGCGTTCAGTTGAGCAGAGTTTGCCGCCTAGCTGCGCACGCCTGAGAATTTTTCGGCCCATTCCCCGCGCTGCTCATCGGCGATTTTTGCGAACAACACCTCAGGCACCGTGAAGGCGTGCCCGGCGGGCAGCGCCGTCATCGCGGCATTCGTTGGCCACGCAACCTCCGCTCCCATGGCATCGGCCATCGCTTTCGCCGCATCGGGGATGAACGGCGCGGAGAGGCCCGCATAGAACGGGATCAGGTTGAGTGCGAAGCGCGTGATTGCGGCAGCGCGGTCGGGGTCTTCCTTGAAGGCTGTCCAGGGGGCTGCGGATTGCAGATATTCGTTGCCCGCAACCCAGATCGCGCGAAGCTCGGCCGCCGCCTTGCGGATGTCGATGGCATCCATGTGGGATTGGTAGGCGGCGAGGCGCTTTTCAAGATCGGCGATCAGCGCGGTTTCCTGTTCTCCATAGGTGCCGCCTTCTGGCACGGCTTCGCCAAACTTGGAGCGGCAGAATTTGGTGATACGGCTGACGAAGTTGCCCAACACATCGGCGAGGTCCTTGTTGACGTCTTGCTGGAACGCTTCCCACGTGAATTCGCTATCGGATGTCTCGGGCGCGTGGGAGAGAAGCCACCAGCGCCAATAGTCGCTTGGCAGGATCTCCAACGCCTGATCCATGAAGACACCGCGCCCTTGGGAGGTCGAGAATTGGCCGCCATCGTAGTTCAGGTAGTTGAACGACTTGATGTAATCCACGAGCTTCCACGGCTCGCCCGATCCGAGGATGGTGGCGGGGAAAGACAGGGTATGGAACGGCACATTGTCCTTCCCCATGAATTGCACATATCGGACGTCATCTGCGCCCTTATCCACACGCCACCAGCGTTCCCAATCAGAAATCGTGCCTTCCTCCACAGCCTCGGCGGCGCAGGCGATATATTCGATGGGGGCGTCGAACCAGACGTAGAAAACCTTGCCTTCCATGCCCGGCCAATCGTCTTCGCCGCGACGCACGGGGATGCCCCAGTCCAGATCGCGGGTAATGCCACGGTCTTGCAGGCCGTCGCCGTCGTTCAGCCATTTCTTGGCGATCGACGTGGTCAGGATCGGCCAATCCGTCTTGGAGTCGATCCAGTCGTTCAGCTTGTCGCGCATGGTGGATTGGCGCAGGTAAAGGTGCTTGGTTTCGCGCACCTCCAGATCGGTGGAACCGGAAATGGCCGAGCGCGGTTCGATCAAATCGGTGGGATCAAGCTGCTTGGTGCAATTCTCACACTGGTCGCCGCGGGCCTTGTCGTAGCCGCAATTGGGGCAGGTGCCTTCGATATAGCGGTCGGGCAGGAAGCGGCCATCGGCGTTGGAATAGACCTGTTTCTCAGACACCTCAGAGATCAGCCCGGCTTCGGCCAACCGCCCGGCGAAATGCTGGGTCAGTTTGTGGTTCTGAGGCGAAGAGGAGCGCCCGAAATGGTCAAACGACAGGCGAAAGCCCTTTGCCAGCTCGGCCTGCACAGCCCACATCTCAGCACAATATTCGGCGACGGGCTTGCCAGCCTTGGCGGCGGCAAGCTCAGCCGGGGTGCCATGTTCGTCGGTGGCGCACAGAAACAGCACCTCTTGCCCGCGCGCGCGCAGGTAGCGGGCGTAGAGATCGGCGGGCAATTGGGAGCCCACCAGATTGCCGAGATGCTTGATCCCGTTGATGTAGGGGATCGCCGAGGTGATGAGCGTGCGCGACATGGGCGGGCCTCTGCCAAGTGGATTGGCGTTAGCCTTTAACGCGCGGCGGTGGGGGTTGCCAGACCTTAGAGATGCTCCAGCAGGCCGTCGATCAGCACGCGGCGGATGGCGGGTTGCGTACAGGCATCCCAGTTGATCGAGACGGTTGTGCCGCCGTGGTCGTGGATGAAGAGGGAACTGACCTCGCCCGTGGGGTGCGACGCGCGACAGAAGCGGCCCGTATGGCGGACGCCGTCACCGTAATCGTAGTAGCCGATGGAATAGCCATCCGCTTCCGGGCGTGGCGAGGTCATGTGGGGTTGATCGGGTGCGAACCAGTGTTGCGCGAGGCGGGCGTAATCCATCGCGGACATTTCCCACCCGGCATAGGAGGAGAGGGAGCCGAAGCGCCCTTCGATCACGGCGTCGGTGATGCCTGCCGGGGTCACGATGCGGTCCATGCAGGCCTGTGCGTAGCTTTGGCCGGACAACGCCTCAACCACCACGCCGAGGACGGCGTAGTTGGTGTTGTTGTAGAAATAGGTGCCGGGGGTGCCGGTGATCGCATCTTCCTGAAGTGCTGCGGCGGCCCAACGGCGGTGCAGGCCAAGCGCGCCGTGCGTGTCGCGCGCCATGTTCGACTGCGTCAGGTCCGGGGCGAGGCCTGAGGTGTGCGTGGCCAGCGAGGCGAGAGTGATGTGTTCGTTCCAGGGGCGCGGTGTCAGCCCGGCGGCGGACATTTGCGGGGCAATGTCACCGAGCGTTGTGTTCCATGTGAGGCCGGTTTCGAGCAGCAATTGATCGACGCAAAGGCCGCTGATTGTTTTTGACATGCTCATGACCGGGCGGACCTCTTCCGCGGTGCGGCCCATGCCGGTTCCGTATTCGGTGCCGTCAGGCAGGATGATGGCCATCGCGCCCGTCTCGATCCCGTTGGCCTGCATCCAGCCGCGCCAGACCTCGGCCATGGCGTCGTAATCGGCGCTTGGAACAACCGTGCGCGCCATATCGGTGCGCGGTCCGCCCGCCGAAAGGGGTGGCGTGGTGGGGGGCGTGCCGATGCCGGTATAGGCGGCGGCGGGCTGGGCGATTGGGGTGGCGGTTGCGGTCTGTTCGGGGGCGACGGCTGTCACAAGCATTTGCATCAGCATGGCGCCGACGCCCGGCGCCTCAGCCGAGGTGGCGGGATCGGGGAATGAGAAGGTCTCATGCGTGGCGTTTGGCAGAGGTTCCGGCCCCGCTGCCGCGAATTCCACGCTATTCATCTGGGTGTCCGGCACACCGGAGACGAACAGATTGGCCACGGCAAACAGGAAGGCCGCGCCGACAAAGGCCAGAAGAATGCGAGAGAGAAAGGTCATGGGCTGCTGCGATCTGGTTGATTTGCAGCCAGAAAACCGCCGGATCGCGTCAGAAATTGGGCTGGAGCAGGGAAATTAGGGGGAGGGGCCGTCTTTGTCGGACCTCCGGAACAGGCGCCCGACACCGAAGGAGGTGCGCGGGATCCAGATATAGGGCTGGCGCGTGTCCGAGGACGCGCGGCGGCGCATGCGCACGACACCGAAAACGATCAGACCGACATGGGCGGCTGAGACGAAGTAGAACAGGGCCGCCGGTCCATAGGCGGTGATCAGGGCAGATGTGGTCAAGGGGGCGACGATGGCCCCGATGGCAAAACAGAACATCAAGGCGGCCGAAAGCTCGATCCGTTGATCATCGCGCGCCCAGTCATGGGCGTGGGCGGCCGAGATCGAATAGATCGGGAAGGTGGTGGCGCCGAACAGGGCAGCGGCGGAGAAGATGCCGATGGGTCCAAGGGTTGGCACGGCGATGGTCACAGCGCAGGCGAGGATCGAGGCGGCAGAAAACCAGATCAGCACCCAGCGCCGGTCATAGCGGTCCGCGAGCCACCCGGCGGGCCATTGGGCCAGCGCCCCACCGAGGACGACGGAGGCCAGAAAGAGGCCGATGGCGTCAGGTTGCAGACCCACTTGTGCGCCGTAAAGCGGGCCGGTCATGCGGAAACTGGCGCTCGACAGGCCTGCAACCACCACCCCGAGCGCGGCCAGGGGCGACAAGCGCCAGGCCAGGCCCGGGCGCAGGCGGGGGGCGCCCTGGGCCTCGGGCTGTTTCAGCCGCGTGAGCGTCAGCGGGAGGAGGGCCGCGCAGCACAGCAGCGCGAGCAGGTTGTACGAGACATAGGAGGCGGGCGCGAGCAGGCCGATCATCAGCTGTGCGACCACCTGGCTGCCGGTGTCTACCATGCGGTAGATGCCCAAGGTCCGGCCCCGGTTCTCATTGCTGGCCTTGGCCTGTAACCAGGCCTCGATCACCGTGTAGGCGCCTGCGATGCAGAGCCCGGTCAGCACCCGCATCGCGGCCCAGGCATAGGGATTGATGATCAGCATATGCGCCAGAAGGCCAATGGCGCCAAGCGCTGTGCACACCGCAAAGCCGCGTGAATGCCCCACGGCGCCGATCAGGCGCGGGGCCCACCAGCAACCGATAAAGAAACCGAAGAAATGGGCCGAGCCCAGAAGGCCGATCTGCCCGTTGCTGAAGCCGAGCACTGTGCCGGAGAGCACATCAAGCGGCCCCACGCCCGAGGACGAAAGCTGCAGCAGGATCACAGACAGGAAAAGGGCAGCGAAGGAGATGAGCAGGCGCATGGGAGCGGTCCGACTGGCTATGGGACCGGCTTAGGAGGGCGTGTGGACCGACGCAAGGGAAATAGGCTCGGGTGGGGGCGGATGCGGGGATGAGAGCGGGACGGGGCACCGGCATTTTGGGCGGCGCGCGCGGGCGTCGCCCACCCACCCGCCCCGACGCCCGCGCGCGCGGCTGCATAGGAAACGCGGAGTAGGGTTTCGTGTAGCGGGTAATACTCGTTTGCGTCGAGGCGGTTCAGGGCCAAGTCTGCCCTGAACGCGCCCTTTCGAGGGTTTTGCCCATGGATCACGCGTCAAGGACAAGCGGCCCGATAGGCCGTCGGCTGGCGCCGATCCTTGACCCGCGATCCATGGGGTTGGCGGGTGTGTTTGCGTGTTTCGTGTCAGGCCGGGTGGAGGTCGCGGGCCTGCATCGGTTCTGTTGCCGGTTTGGGCTCGGCGGCCATTGCTGCTTTGCCCTGGGGGTCGCGTTCCACCATCCATTGCCCCGGCGCGGCGTCGCGGGCGCGCAGGCGCGCAAGGGTCCAGCGTTCGCCGTGGAAGCTGTGGGCTGGGGTGAGGCTCCACCTTGTTTCGACCCCGGCGGCGCCGCCTTCGCCGGGGGTCAGCAAAAGCCCCAGGGGGGCGCGGCCCGTCTGCTCGGCCCCGGCCTCGGCGGCCAGGTGCAAGCGCCGCACGGGCGTCAGGCCCGGTGGTTCAGGCAGGTCGCAGATCACCAGATCCGAGAGGCCTGCGCGCAACGCCTCTTCCATACACCACAGAAGATCGGCGGGGCGGCAGCATTCCACGAAGATCAGGCACGCGGGGTCAATCTCACCCCGGACACCGGCCATGTGCAGCCGGTCGGGGTGCCAATCGGGGCGGATCCAAAGCACCTCACGCTGAGTGCCCTGCGCCAGCCACAGCGCCATCCTGCGCCGGGCCGGGCCACAGGCTTCGTGCGCGCGGGCGCCTGCCAGATCGAAGCGATCCAGCAGCCGCAGGCCGGGGCGGGCCTTGCGGTGGGATTGGCGGGTGATGCGGGTCAGATCCATGGGGCGCGAGTATAGGTGTTCCTGATATGTTCTCAACCCTTGTGTCCGGCCAAAAGCCCGCTAGTTTGCCCTTTCACGCGACGTAAAAGGACATGCCCATGCGCCCCATCCCCCTAGGTAATACAGACGAGACGATCACGGATTACTGCCTGGGCACCATGACCTGGGGCACGCAAACGCCTGAGGCAGATGCCCACCGGCAGATGGATATGGCGCTGGATGCGGGGATCGATGTGGTCGACACCGCCGAGATGTATCCGGTCAACCCGGTCCGCGCCGAGTCCATCGGCGGGACGGAGACCATTCTGGGCAACTGGAACGCAGCCAACGCGGCGCGCCGTGGCACCTACAAGCTGGCCACGAAGCATTCCGGATACAATGAGAGTTTCGTGCGCAAGGGGGAGCCGATCAGCAGCAAGACCTTTGCCGAAGCGCTCGACGGCTCCCTCCGACGGCTCCAGACCGACTATATCGACATCTATCAGCTGCACTGGCCCAACCGGGGCAGCTACATGTTCCGCCAGAACTGGACCTATGCGCCGCAGGGCAATCGCGACGAGATCCTGGCCAATATGCACGATGTGTTGGAGGCGGCGGACGCGGCGGTGAAGGCCGGCAAGATACGCCATTTCGCGCTGTCGAACGAAAGTGCCTGGGGGACGGCCAACTGGTTGCGGCTGGCCGAGGCGCATGGCCTGCCACGGGTGCAGACGGTGCAGAATGAATATTCGCTCATGTGCCGGATGTACGACACGGATATGGCCGAGTTGAGCGTGCATGAGAAGGTGACGCTTTTGGCCTTTTCGCCATTGGCGACGGGCTTTCTGACCGGGAAATATGCAGGCGGCGCGCTGCCGGAGGGCAGCCGGATGACGCTGAGCCCCGAGATGGGCGGACGCAAGACCGATCGCGCGTTCGAGGCGGCGGATGCCTATGTGGGCGTGGCGCGGAAGCATGGCATTGATCCGGTGCATATGGCCTTGGCCTTCACGGTGCAGCGGCCCTTTGCGGTGTCGACGATTTTTGGGGCCACGACCTGTAACCAGCTGCAGCACATCCTCGACGGTAAGGATGTTGTGCTGAGTGAGGAGGTTCTCGCGGAGTTGGACGACGTGCATCGCGCCCATCCGATGCCATATTGAGGGGATGCCATGGCGCTTTGGCGGGCTGCACTTCTGTCGCCGGTGATTGTGCCGCAACTGATATGGGTGCGGTTGCGGGCCTCCCGCCTGCCCGAAGCGCGCGGCTCGCGTGAGGGTCAGACCGGGGCCGGGCCTGCGCTGCGGCTGCTGGTGATTGGCGACAGCACGGCGGCGGGCGTGGGCGTTGAGACGCAGGCAGAGGCTTTGCTGGGCCAGTTGGCGACCAATCTGGCCCGCGATCATGCCGTGACATGGACACTGGTGGCGCGGTCGGGCGCGATTGTGCCCGACCTGCATGAAATGCTGGCAGAGGTTGAGGGGAGCTTTGACTGCGCGCTGGTCTGCCAGGGTGTGAATGACGCGAAAAACGGTCGTTTGCAGCCTAATTTCGAACGCGAATACGCGGCCTTGTTGCGGACATTGACGGGGCGGTTCGGGGTGCGGTGCGTGGTCTGCTCGGGCCTGCCGCCGATGCAGTTTTTCACCTTGCTGCCGCGTCCCTTGCGGGATGTGTTGGGCGCGCGGGCAGCGCGGTTTGATCGCGCCATTGCGCGGCTGGCGGACGCGCATCCCGGTGCACAGTTTCTGCCGATGAATTTCACGCAGGATGTGTCGTTGATGGCGTCGGACGGCTTCCACCCCGGTCCGCAGATCTATGCGATGTGGGCGGAGCGTGCGGCCGAAATCATGCGGGTTGCGTGACGGAGGGGGCAACGTCAGGGTGTGCGTTGGGGGGAGAGATGCATGGCCAATATCCTGATCTATGGGGATAGCAATTCGCACGGGACCAAGCCGTTGCGGGTTTTGGGCGGGTTTGATCGCTATGGGGAGGCGGACCGCTGGCCGGATGTGATGGCGGCCGCTCTTGGCCCGGGCCACCGGGTTATCTGCGAGGGGCTGCCGGGCCGCACTACGGTGCATCACGACCCGGTTGATGGTGGCAACCGCAACGGGGCCGAGGTGTTGCCTGCGGTGTTGCTCAGCCATGTGCCGCTGGATCTGGTCATCGTGATGCTGGGTACAAACGATCTGAAGCCGCGCTTTGCGACCTCGGCCTTTGATATTGGCAAATCCGTGGAGCGGCTTTTGCGCGAGGTGCGCGCGCTGTTGCCGGAGGTGGCGTTGATGGCTCTGGCCCCGCCGCCGGTGCGGGAGGCGGGAGTTCTGGTGGAGGCGTTTGCGGGGGCCGAAGCGCGGCAGATCGGGCTGACAGAGCATATTCGGGACGCCGCAGATCGGATGGGCGCGGGGTTTGTGGATGTAGGCGCCCATGTGACCGCGTCGGAGGTGGACGGCGTGCATTGGGAGGCCGACGCGCATCGGCGTTTCGGCGCGGTGATGGCAGAGGCCGTGGCGGAACTGGTTGCGGTTGCGGTCCCCAAAGCCACCGGTGGCTTGGCCGCCCCGGACCCACATGCGTCGGAGCCCGCGCTGACACTGGCCATGGAGGTGCCGCGCGATTGGGTCGATTACAACGGACACATGAACGAGGCGCACTATCTGCGCGCCTTCTCGGATGCGACGGATCAGATGCTGGATTGGGCGGGGATGGATGCCGCCTGCGTCGCGGCGGGGCATTCCGTCTTCACCGTGGAGACCCATATCCGCCATCTCGGCGAGGTTGATATTGGCGCGCGGATCGAGGTGCGCACACGGGTCTTGGACGGAGGCGGAAAGAAGCTGCACGTCTGGCACGAGATGTTTGTGGGCGACGAGCTTTGCGCGACGGGGGAGCAGTTGTTGCTGCACATGGACATGGCGACGCGCCGGTCGGCTTTGCCGCGCGCGGATGTGGCCGCGTGGCTGGGGGCGGCCTGTGCGGCGCATGCCGGGCGACCGGCGCCGGTGGGGTTGGGCCGATTTGTCGGGCAGCGATAGCCCGCGCCTAAAGGTGTAGCAGAACCAGCCAATCGGCGAGGAGCGCAGGCGTTTCCTGTCCTTCAACTTCCATCCGGGTGGCAAGGGCCACGAGCACGCGGTCCGGGCCTTTCTCCGTCACCTCGCGGACCGAGAAATGCGCCCGCAGGCGCGCGTCGGACGGGACGGCGGCCAGAAATCGCACGCGATCAAAGCCGTAGTTGATGGAACTGTCATAGGGGCCAAGCGCGGGCATGACGTCGTAGGCCAGGGTGGACAGCAATGACAGCGTGAGGAACCCGTGCGCGACGGTGGTGCCAAAGGGGCCTTTGGCTGCGGCTTGCGGGTCGATGTGGATGAATTGCCGATCCTCGGTCACATCCGCGAACGTGTCGATGCGGGTCTGATCCACGGTGACCCACCGCGATGAGCCAAGCGGTTTGCCGATCAGATGGTCAAAGCGGGTCACTGGATGCCATCCCGGAGGCGTTTGAGCGTATCCGGTATGTCGCGCGCCGAAATCGTGGCCTCGCGCACCAGATAGTCGAAATGGCGCGTGATCGCGCGCACCCGGTCCCTGTCCCGAAAGGCGAGGTAATGCTGGCCCATGTAGATCACTGCCATTTTGGGGCCGAAGACGGTGACGGGGGCAGAAAAGACGGCGCGGGCATCGAACAGGAACAGGCGCAGGCCGGGGTAGAGCCGGTCATAGATTTCAGCCATCCAATCCAGTTGTTCGGTGCGGATGGTGGCGTCGAGGCCGGCATAATACCCCTCGGCCCGAGCGAAGCTTTCAAGCTCGTGAATGGGCAATGCCATTTCATAATCGCTTTCGGTCAGGCGCAGCCAATCCAGCCGTTCGGCGGCGGCATCAATCGCGGCATCGGGGCGTTTGTGACTTATGGGGGCGTATTCCCATTGCAGCATGGCATTGGTTTTCAGCACGTCCGGCAGCGTCGCGGGAACGTGGCGGATTTTGTAGCCTTCCGCCTCGCGCTGCCATTCGAAGATCTGATCGTCGAGTGTGGTGGCCCGCCCGGTTTCCGAAATCGACAGCGAGCTTTCCAGCAGCTTACCCGCCTGTTCCGGTCGGTCTGTGAGCCCCAAAAGCCAATCAGCCGAGACATCAAGCGCCTGCGCGCAGGCAGCCACGACATGGCCGCCGGGCACACGAGCCGTGTCACCTGACAGGATTTGCGTGATGGTGGACCGGTCGACGCGGACCGCCCGGGCCAGGGCCGCGCGGCTGAGGCCGGAGGCCGTCAGCGCAGTTGTCAGGCGATCCGAGAACAGGCGTGCGCGGTCGCGTTTGTCGATTGCATGCAGCATTGTTGAATTTACAGAACGATGTTGGTTTCATGTGGAGGAAACACTGACTGCTCCTGACACACAAGTGCCTTTAGGGTTTTCACAGGGCGCCGGGGACGCGCCTTCCTTAAAAACTGTCAGGATCTGTCATGCGGATCGAGTGGCCAACACTCGGGCTTATCGCCTTGTGCTATTGTGTCTGGACGGGCGCGTTGTTTGCCCCTGTCTGGGCGGCGTTGCCGCTTTTGACGCTGGCGATTGCGCTACAATCCTCGCTCCAACACGAAGTGCTGCACGGGCACCCCTTTGGCGACCGGCGCTTGGGAGAGCCTTTGGTTTTTGCCAGTCTGAACCTTGCTATTCCCTACCTGCGGTTCCGCGACACGCATCTGGCGCATCACATGGATGCGAACCTGACTGACCCCTATGATGACCCGGAAAGCAACTATCTGGATCCTGCCCATTGGGCGCGTCTTGGTGCGCCTGCGCGCAGGCTGCTGTCCTGGAACAACACGCTTTTGGGGCGGATCATGGTGGGGCCGCTGATTGGGCAGATCGCGTTCATGGCGGCAGATGCACGGCTGATCCGCGCGGGGGATCGAGCGGTCCTTTGGGCTTGGCTGGCACATGGTGCGGCAAGTGCCGCCGTGCTGTGGCTTGTCGTGCTTTCCCCGCTTTCGGTGTGGGTCTATCTGAGCGCGTGTTATCTGGGCCTTGGCACTCTGAAAATCCGCACCTTTCTGGAGCATCAGGCCCATGAGCGCGCGCGGGGACGGACCGTGATCATCGAGGATCGGGGGCCATTGGCGTTCCTGTTCCTCAACAACAATCTGCACGTGGTGCACCATATGCACCCCAAGCTGCCCTGGTATCGCCTGCCGCAGATCTACTTCAACAACCGCGAACGGTATTTGCGGCGCAATGACGGCTACTGCTACGCGAGCTATGGGCAGATCTTTCGGCGGCACCTGCTGCGCGCCAAGGATCCGGTGCCGTATCCGCTTTACCCGCAGAAATAGCTTGGCAATCTGAGGCCAGGCTTCCATGGCTTAGGCCATGCCATTTTGGATTGTCGCCTCCGTCTTTGCAGCGTTCATGCAGAATCTGCGCTTTTTGCTGCAACGGCAGCTGAAGGTCACAACGCTATCGACGGGAGGGGCGACCTGGGCGCGGTTTGCGTTCGCGGTGCCGTTCGTTGCGATTGCCCTGGTCGTTTACAAAGCGGCCAGCGGTCAGGACTGGCCTGTGATCGGCGCAGGTTATTGGCGATTTGCGGTGACGGGTGCGCTGGCGCAGATGCTGGCGACGGCGTGTGTCGTGGCCCTGTTCGCGCGGCGCAATTTCTATGTGGGCATAACGTTGAAGAAATCCGAGGTCATTTTGACCGCGTTGGTGGGGCTTGTGGTGCTGGGGGAGGCCGTGTCCGCGCCAGTATTGCTGGCCATTGCAGTGGGGTTTGCGGGTGTGCTGGCCTTGTCCGACCCGCCGCAGGAAACTGGCCTGCCGTGGACGGCGCGCCTGTTTAACGCGGCGTCGGGGTATGGCTTGGCGTCGGGGCTGCTTTTCGGGGTGTCGGCGGTTTGCTACCGCGGGGCGACCCTGGCGCTGGAGGGCGGCGATGCGCCGTTGAGGGCGGCCTTGGCCTTGCTGACCGCGACCATTGTGCAGACGGTCGTACTTGGTCTTTACCTGGCCTTTCGTGAGCGGGGTGAGATTGGGCGCGTTCTGGCCTCCTGGCGGATTTCGGGGCTGACCGGGCTTACGTCGATGTTGGGCTCGCTTGGGTGGTTCACGGCCTTTGCCTTGCAAACGGCGGCTTATGTCAAAGCAGTCGGCCAGATTGAGCTGGTGTTCACTTTCCTCTTCTCGGCGTTCTGGTTGCGCGAAAAGGTGTCGCGCAATGAAGTCATCGGGATCGCACTGATCCTTGTGTCTCTGGGGCTGGTGTTCTGGGCGGCTTGGCCGGGCTGAGTGCCCTTACAACCGCCGGAACCGGCTCTCGGACGTGGAATTGTCGAAAAATGGCACACCGGGCGCGGCCCTGCCTTCAACTCGGGCGGTCAGCTCGGACAGCACGACTTCGGTGATGAACGGCATATCAAAGCCGCGCACCTCATCAAGGGCGACCCATTGCAGATGGCTCAACTCATCCTCGGCGCCCGAGAAGTCATCGGGGTCGGAGGCCAAAGCCGCGGCCTCTACAAGAAAGAAACGCGCGTCGAACCGCCGGGGGCGGCCCGGAGGCGTGATGGCGCGGAACACGTATTCCAGCGCCGCGCCGTCGGGTAGATGGCCGGTTGCCAGATAGCCGCGCCACCCACGGGGGGCCTCAAGTGCTGCGGCGCGCGTGTCTTTTGTGCCCAGAAGCAGGCCGGTTTCTTCCCACAGCTCACGCACGGCGGCGTTGATCAGCGCTGTCGCCTGATCCTCAAGCCGCTTGGCGCAATCCGGGGCAGGCGCCCGCGCCAGGGGGATGGTTGCATCCACGGCATCGACCGCGCCGCCGGGAAAGACGAATTTCGAGGGCATGAAGACCGCAGATTTTCCACGCTGGCCCATCAGGACGCGTGGCCGCGTGTCTGCGTCGCGCAGCACGATCACCGTTGCGGCGTCGCGAATGGGAACGTCTTCGGTCAAAAGCCGTGCATCCGTTTGGCCCATTGGATGCCGACAATCATGCCCTTGAAGCGTGGCAAAAGCGCCAGCGCCATGACTGTCACGCCGATGCAGAAAGTCAGCGCCAGCAGCCAAGGCTCTGGCTGCCAGGTCTCGTAGACCAGCAATTGCAGTGTTCCCATGACCTTTGCCGTCAGCAGGATCGACAGATAGGCAGGGCCATCATCGGCGCGCGCATGCGACAGATCCTCGCCACAGCTTGGGCATTCGGTCCGCAGCTTGAGGTAGCCCTTGTACAAATGGCCCTCGCCACATTTTGGGCAGCGATGGCGCAGCCCTTTGCGCACGGCAGGCCATGCGGGTCGTTCGGGCAGCGCGGGGCGGAAGGTGTCGGCGTTTTCGAGTTCCATGTTCTCTAATTGCGCCTCTTGCCCGCTTGGGTAAAGGCCTGACCCCCGCGACCTGCGCGCGCGGGGCGAAACTTTTTTTCTCTTTTTTGCGACGGAACCCGGGATGTGGCCCGTGAGACCTATCAGACAGGCACGAAACAAAGGAGAATTCGCATGTCGATGATGAAAGCTGGCCTCTTGGCTCTGATGATCCCCGCGGCCCTGACAGCGCCCGCCTTCGCACAGGAAGCGGGTGGTGAGCCGCCGCGGATGATTTTTGAAGAGCTTGATGCCGATGGCAACGGGGCCGTGACGCTGGAAGAGCTTCAAGCCGCAGGCGAAGCACGATTTGCCCGCGCCGACATCGATGGCGATGGGGCGTTGAGCCGGGATGAGCTGATCGCGCGCGGCGAGGCACGGGTTGAGGCCCGCGTCGACCGTATGCTGGAGCGTTTGGACGCCGATGGCGACGGCCAGCTGACCGAGGCCGAGATGGAAGAGGCACGTGAAGGCCGTGGCCATCGCCATGGTCGCGGTGGACCTAGCCCTGAGCGCATCTTTGAGCGTCTGGATGCGGACGGCGATGGCTCCGTGACCGAAGCGGAGTTCGACGAAGGTGTTGCGCGGTTCCTGGAGCGTATGGGCCGCCGTTTCGGCAACAACTGAGTCAGGACCAATCGGGCGGGGGCGGTCGTTCAGGTCCGCCCCCTCCCCAAGTCACGCGGGGCAGGGTAGACAGGGTGTATGACGGGGCAAGACGGCTCAGATCTGGACGCACTGGACGATGGTGCATTGATGGTGCTGTTCGCCAATGGCGATCCGGGTGCGGCGCGGCTGTTGACCGAGCGCCTCTTGCCGCGCGCGTTTCGCCACGCGGCGCGGGTTCTGGGAGACCGGGCCGAGGCCGAGGATCTGGCGCAGGAAGCGATGTTGCGCCTGTGGAAGGCGGCGGCGGATTGGCGCGCGGACGGCAGTGCAAAGCCTGGTACCTGGCTGCACAAAGTGGTCGCGAACCTCGCGATTGACCGGCTGAGACGGTCGGGCCGCTCGGTCGAGTTGGGGGACGATGATTTCGCCGATGCCACGCCAGGCGTGGAGGCGCAGATGCAGGAGGGTGATCGCATGAGTGCGCTGGACAGCGCC
Source organism: uncultured Roseicyclus sp. (assembly GCA_947489665.1). Lineage (GTDB taxonomy): Bacteria > Pseudomonadota > Alphaproteobacteria > Rhodobacterales > Rhodobacteraceae > Gymnodinialimonas. The sequence continues at coordinate 1,228,177 of CANLEH010000001.1, forward strand.
CTGCGCACCTTGCCAGAGCGCCAGCGGCAGGCGGTTGTTTTGCGGCATATCGAAGGGTTGTCGAACCCTGAGATTGCCGAGGTTTTGGAGATTGGCGTTGAAGCAGTGGAAAGCTTGACGGCACGGGGAAAACGGGCGTTGAAGACAGCGCTGGAAGGTCAGAAGGAGGCCTTGGGTTATGGCACGTGAACCAGATACCGATGCGGCGCTGGAGGCGCTTTTTTCCGGCGCTCAGGCAGATGCGCCGGGTGATGCGCTGATGGCGCGGGTGCTGGCCGATGCGCAAGCGGTGCAGGAGGATCAGGTGCGACCGGTGGCGGCCCCCGTCCCGCGCGCCGGTTGGCTGGCGCGGTTTGCCGATGCCTTGGGCGGATGGGGGGCGGTTGGTGGCGTGACAGCCGCAGGCCTTATGGGCCTTTCCATCGGGCTTTATTCCCCAACGGCAGTGACGGATCTGGTCGGGGCAGAGACGCTGGGGCTTGAGGCCGTGTCCTACGACATTACCCCGGATATGGGTGCGCTGTGGCTGGAGGCGGATGATGTCTGAACAAACACCCACACCTGCACGGACCGGACGTGGGCTGAAGATTGCCCTGGCGCTGTCACTGGCGTTGAACCTTGCTGTGGCCGGGTTGGTGGGCGGTGCCGTTTTGGGTGTGCGCAATCAGGGCGGGGAGTCGGGATCGGGTGGTCCGGCGCTCAGGACGTTGGGATTGGGGCCGTTTGCGCTGGCACTTCCACGGGAAGACCGCGAGGAATTGCGGGCGCGGATTGGCGAGCAAGGCACACCTGTGCGCGACGAACGACGTGCGATTGGGCAGGCGTTGCGCGAGGTTCAGGCGGCTTTGCTGGCCGACCCGTTCGACCGCGCCGCCGCCGAGGCGGCCTTTGAGCGGTCCCGCGCGCGTGTCATCGGGTTGCAGGAGCTTGGGCACGGGGCCCTGCTGGATCAGATTGAGACAATGAGCGTTGATGAACGGGCTGATCTGGCCGAAAGCCTGAACCGCGTGATGCGGCGCTTTGGAGGGCGGCGCTAGGCCAACAAATCAGGCGGCCGTGTCGGAGATCACGCGGACCTGATTGCGGCCTTGAGATTTGGCGCGGTAGAGCGCCGTATCTGCATCGTGGATGAGCATCTCAGGCGTTGAAAACCCACTGTGTTCAGCGGGGTAAGTCAGCCCGACACTTGCAGTCACGTGCACCGGCGGCCCGTTGGCGTCGATGTCGAAGGCAGCTTCACCGATCGAGCGGCAAAGCCGTTCGGCACATTCGACCGCGTTGGAATGATTGATGGGTGACAGGCCGATCAGGAACTCTTCCCCGCCGATGCGGGCCAGCAGATCGTCATTGCGCAGTTGCGCCCGCAGGCGCGACGCAACCTGTTTCAGGATCGCGTCACCCGCCGCGTGGCCGTACGTGTCGTTCACCTGTTTGAAATGATCGAGGTCCAGCATCATCACGGCCGGGCCCGGACCCGGCCGCGACATCATCAATTCCAGTTGCGGAAGGGCGAAACGCCGGTTGTGCAGCCCCGTCAGCGGATCATAGATCGCTGCTTCAAGGCCCGCCCGGACGCCTGCGCGCATGCGATCGGATTGCCGTTTGCGATCCAGCTGCGCGGAAATCCGGATTGCCAATTCCTTTGCGTCGAAAGGATCATGCAGGACGTCATTGGCCCCGAGGTCAAGCGCGATGGCCGCGCGCTCCGTATCGCCTTCGGGCAGGATCATTATGGTTGCCGCATGGCGCGTGCCAGCGCGCGACCGCAGGTCGGACAGCAGACGCAACCCTTCGTTGCGCTGACCAAGATCAACGGAGACAACAAAGACGTCGGTGGATCGCCCCGTCTCGGAACTGGCCTCGGTCAACGCGGCTTCGCGCGGGATGATGGAGACTGTGCCGCCGAGGCGGTCTTCGATGGCGGCTTTCCACAAAACCGCGCCGCGCGGGCCGGGAGCGACAAGTGCGACCTTTCCGGGTGCGGCCTTGGCGCTGAAACCGGCGGCAGATTCCGCAAAGCCGAACGCCGCGACCGTATCGTTGCCCCCCTGCATCTCACGCACCGCATCGCTGGCCCGCAAAAGGGAGCGGACGCGGGCAAGAAGAGTGACTTCTTCTACAGGTTTGGTCAGGAAGTCGTCGGCGCCAGCCTCCAACCCCTCCATCTTGGCATCGTGGTCGCTGAGGGCCGTGATCAGCACGACCGGAATGCCCGAGGTCGCGGGGTCGGCCTTGAGGGCACGGCACACATCAACGCCGCTCATATCCGGCATCATAATATCAAGCAAAATCAGGTCTGGCTTGGTTTCCCGGGCAACGCGCAACGCCTCCAACCCATTTTCAGCCTGTTCAACCGAATAGCAGGCAGCCGCCAGCTTGACCTTCATGACGATGCGATTGGTCGCAACATCATCAACGATCAGAATTCGCCCGGCCATGGCTACCTCTCACTCTACCGTTCTTACTGGGCAGGCGCATGCCGTCCCTGTATCACTGCCGCAAACCTGACCTGCAAAGGTTAACAAACCCTTTAAAGTGAAATGAGTTGAAAAGAATGCAGCAAGAAATTGCCGAGACGCAGGCCTTGACCGTTTTGGCGTGGTTAACCGGGGACGAAGACCTGTTGCCGCTGTTCATGGGCGCGACAGGAACCGGTGAGGATGACATCCGCGCCAGGGCCGGAGAGCCTGAGTTCCTCGCCTCTGTCCTCGACTTTCTTCTGATGGATGACCAGTGGATCCTGAAAGCCGCAGAAGGTACTGACATTCCAGCAGAAAACTTTCAGATTATCCGGGCGGGCCTACCCGGTGGCGCTGTGCCGGACTGGACCTGAGCCATGTCCAAAATCGCGGGAATCCTGTTCGACAAAGATGGTGTGCTGTTCGATTTCCAGAAAACCTGGGGCACTTGGGCGGCAGGCATGATCACGGATATTGCAGATGGCGATTTGCGCCTGGCTGGACGTTTGGCCAATGCTTTGGACTTCGATTTGCAAATGCAGGCGTTCCGCCCTGACAGCTTTGTGATTGCGGGAACGGCGCAGCAGGTTGCGGATGCGCTGGCCGCTGAACTGCCGGAATGGGAGCCGTCGGCCCTGTTCACCCATCTCAAGGATGAAACGGCCCGCGCCCGGCAGGTCGAGGCGGTCCCGCTCAAGCCAACGCTCGCAGGGTTGAAAGGCCGTGGCTTGCGCCTTGGGGTGGCCACCAACGACACCGAGGATGCCGCGAAAGCCAATATCGCCAGTGTCGGCGCCTTGGATGTGTTCGATTTCGTGGCAGGATCCGACAGCGGATTTGGCGCAAAGCCAGAGCCAGGGATGCTACTGGGCTTTGCCGAGGCCATGGATCTGCACCCCGGCACCTTGGTCATGGTGGGCGACAGCACGCACGACATGCACGCGGCGAAAGCGGCGGGCTTTACGCGGGTGGCCGTTCTGACAGGCGTAGCGACTGCGGCTGATCTGGCCCCACATTCCGATGTGGTGTTGCCGAACATTGGCGCCTTGGCGGACTGGCTGGACAGCAGGCCGGGCTAAATACGACGCGCAGCCGTCGCATTCCGTCCATACAGGGCCTCGTTGGTTGGGGATGATACGGCTGAACAGACCGAAAGTCAGCGTGTCCCCATGAACGAAGCCTCACCTTCCCCCAGACGTCGCAGAGCCGGCGGCCGCGCCGCAGGGGTTGCCCGTGCGGCGGCCCATGTCATTGATCAGACGCCGTGGCGCGTGCCGGTCAACAATGACCGCCCCACGGAGCCGCTGGATGAAGACGGCGTCCGTGCGATCGACAATGGCGCGATGCGCATCTTGTCGGAGCTTGGGATCGAATTCCTGAATGATGAGGCGATTGGCCATCTCAAAGAGGCCGGCTGCAAGGTTGAAGGGCAGACGGTCTTCTTTGAGCGCGATTTTGTAGAAGAAATGGTCGCCAAGGCACCTGAGACTTTCACGATCACCCCGCGCAATCCGGACCGGACCCTGACCATGGGCGGCAAGCATATGGTGTTCGGCAATGTCTCCAGCCCGCCCAATGCATGGGATATGGAACGCGGCAAACGCCCGGGCGACATGGAAAGCTATGTCGAGTTCATCAAGCTGACGCAGTATTTCAACTGCATCCACTTCGCGGGTGGCTATCCGGTTGAACCGATTGATGTGCATGCCTCGGTCCGCCACCTCGATTGCCTTTTTGAGAAGCTGACGCTGACCGACAAGGTGGCCCATGCCTATTCGCTGGGAGCCGAGCGCGTCGACGATGTGATGGAGATGGTGCGCATTGCCGGTGGCCTGACGCATGAGGAGTTCGACGCCACGCCGCGCATGTACACCAACATCAACTCCGTCAGCCCGCTGAAGCACGATTTCCCGATGCTGGACGGCGCGATGCGGTTGGCGCGGCGCGGGCAGCCGGTGGTAGTGACACCCTTCACGCTGGCCGGTGCGATGGCGCCGGTGACACTGTCCGGGGCTGTGGCGCTGAGTATTGCCGAGGGGTTGGCCGCGATTGCGCTGTTGCAGTGGATTGCACCCGGTTGCCCGGTGGCGATTGGAACGTTCACCTCGAACGTCGACATGAAATCGGGCGCGCCTGCGTTCGGGACACCGGAATATATGCGCGCGACGCAGATGACGGGCCAGATGGCGCGGTTCTACAAGCTGCCGATGCGCGCAAGCGGGGTTTGCGCGGCCAATGTGCCAGACGGGCAGGCGATGTGGGAGACCGCGAATTCGCTTTGGTCCGCGGTGCAATCGGGGGCCAACATGGTCTACCACGCCGCCGGTTGGCTGGAGGGTGGGTTGATCGCCAGCCCGGAAAAGTTCGTGATGGATTGCGAGTTGCTGCAACAAATCCAGCGCTACTTCGAGCCGATGCTTCTGGGCACCGAGGAAGAGGACATCGCCTTTGATGCCATCCGCGAGGTTGGCCCAGGCGGGCACTACTTTGGCTGTCAGCACACGCAGGACCGCTATCAGGAGGCGTTTTACGGCCCTTTCCTGTCGGATTGGCGGAATTTTGAGGCGTGGCGGTTGGATGGCGCGGTCTGGACGGCGGAGCGGGCGCACAAGACCTACAAGGACATCCTCGGAGAGTTCGAGGCACCGCCGATGGATATCGCGATCCGCGAGGAGCTGGCGGATTTTGTGGCCCGCCGCAAGTCCGAGGGCGGGGCACCAACAGATTTCTGATTGTTGCCGCTGCAAAGGGTTTCTTTACCTCTGGCCACTAGCATCCCGTGGAGCAGTGGTACCAACAAGAGGCAACCCGCCCGATGCATGGCATGATCAACCGCGCGTTCCAGGGGTTTTTGGTGGATACCTATGGGCGCGATACATGGGATGAAGTGCGCAGTGTCGCGCAGCTCAGATTCCCCGATTTCGAAGCAATGCTGCGCTATGAAGACAAGGTGACCCTGGATTGCTTCAAGGCGGCGACCGATGTGCTGCACAAACATCCCAATGCGTTGCTCGAAGACCTTGGCACCTTCCTGATCACACATGAACCCTATGCGCCGTTAAAGCGCCTGTTGCGGTTTGGTGGATCAACCCTGTCGGAATTCATCCTGTCGCTGGATGAATTGGCCGATCGTGGGCGCATGGCGATGCCGGACATCGAGATGCCGGAAATCGAAGTCACACAAGGCGCCGAAGCCTCGTTTCGCATCAAGGCGGAATGGGCGCTGCCCGGGGTCGGGCCGATCCTGTTGGGCGCGCTTCGGGCGATGGCGGATGATTATGGTGCATTGGCAACGCTAAGCCTGGATGGCTTCGACGGTGCAAGGGAATGCATCCGGATCGACGTGTTCGACATGGCTCATTCCGAAGGCAATGCCTTCGTTTTGGGGGAGATGCCCGCATGAACATTCAAGTGCCCAAGCCTCAACCGGGTATTTTGATGCCGAAGCCTGTCATGGACGCATTGCTGCCGATGCACGTTGTGGTCGACACACGCGGTGCAATCACGCAAACCGGGCCGACATTTGCGAAGATGGCGGGCCAGCAAGAGGTCCTTGGCCGCCCTATGATGGATGTATTCTCCATCCGCCGCCCCAGCGGGATAAAGACCTTTGATGCGTTGATGCAAAATGCCGACCAACGGTTGAGCTTGTGTTTGCAACAGGCCGAGCATTTGCCGTTTCGGGGCGTGATCCTTCCGCTGCCCGATGAAGGCGGCGCGGTTTTGAACCTGTCTTTCGGATTGTCCTTTGCCCGCGCGGTCGCGGACTTTTCGCTAACGCTCTCAGATTTCGCTGCGACCGATCAGACCATCGAATTGCTGTATCTGAACGAGGCCAAGGCCTCGACCACACGGTTGTCCGAACACCTGACCAAACGGCTGCAAGATGCCAATGCGGTCGCGCACGAACAGGCGCGTACGGATGTTTTGACGGGCCTGTCGAACCGCCGCGCGATGGACGACGAGCTTGAGCATTTGATGTCGTGTCGGGGCCAGAGCTTCACTTTGATGCATCTCGATCTGGACCTGTTCAAACAGGTCAACGACACCCACGGGCACGCGGCAGGCGACGCCGTCCTGGTGGAGATCGGCCGCATTCTGGACTACGAGCTGCGGCGCAATGACTTTCCCGCGCGGATCGGGGGCGACGAATTCTTGATCGCGCTGCGTCCGGCGCAAAGCGACGCGATCGTGTCCCGCATCGCCAAACGCCTGATCGCGCGTATCGAAGAACCGATCGATCTCGGTGAGTTCACGGTCCAGATTTCGGCCAGCATCGGAATTGCATCGACCTCTGCCTACGCAAAGCGGCCCTCGGTCGAGCAATTGATGAACGATGTCGATGAGGCCCTTTATGAGGCTAAACGCAATGGACGCGGGCGGCACAGCATCTTCAAGCCCAGTGCAGAGAACGCCGTCGCGCCTTTGGACGACAGGTGAGATAATACGTGGCGATTGGCCCGCACCGCGTTCAGACATCGCTTATCGCAGACCTGTTCGTCCCCCGGTGACGCGCTAGGTGCACTCTCAACGGAGTTGATCCAAAGAACGGCAAGCGCATGTCTGACACCGCAAACAGCCAGGGGCTGCGCCCGCGGGCCGTCCCCACCGGACGCGTTGCGCGGTTTGCACGGATGGGTGGCCTCGCCACAGGGCTTGCAGGACAAGCCGCTGTGGCGCGCGCCCGCGCCGCAGTGACCGGGACGTCCCCGGACATGGCGTCGGCGCTGATGACGCCCAGAAACCTCACCCGCATCACGGATCGCCTATCGGAAATGCGCGGCGCGGCCATGAAGCTTGGCCAGCTTCTTTCGATGGAGACCGGAGACGTTCTGCCGCCGGAGCTGGCGGGCATTCTCGCGCGCCTGCGCGCCGAAGGCGACGCGATGACGCCCAAGCAGTTGAAGACAGTTCTGGAAGCCGCCTATGGCACACATTTCCGGCAGTATTTCAAAAGCTTCTCCGCCGCTCCGCTCGCCGCCGCCTCCATCGGGCAGGTGCACCGCGCCGTTGCGCAAGACGGCATGCGGCTGGCGCTCAAACTGCAATATCCGGGTGTGAAAGATGCCATCGATAGCGACCTCGACAATGCGGCGAGCCTGATCCGATGGTCCGGGATGTGGCCCAAGGAACTCGACCTTGCCCCACTGATCACAGAGGCGCGAAAACAACTGCACGAGGAGGCCGACTATGCGCGTGAGGGCCGTTACCTCGCGCAATTTGGCGCGCTGTTGGCCGACGATGCGCGCTTCGCCGTGCCGACCTTCCGCGAAGACCTGTCCACCGATGTCGCGCTGGCCATGTCCTTTGAGGACGCCGCCCCCATCGAAACCCTGGCGGAGGCAAACCCTGCGGACCGTGACGCAGCCATGGCCGCGTTGATCGAGTTGTGCTTGCGAGAGTTGTTTGACCTGCGCGTCATGCAAACCGACCCAAATTTCGCCAATTACCGCTGGCGCGCATCGACGGGGCAGATTGTCTTGCTGGATTTTGGGGCGACTCGCGACATTCCTGATGACCTGGCCGAGGGACATCTGACCTTGCTGAAAGCGGGGTGGGATGGACAGCGCAGCGATGTTCTGGCCGCGCTTGAAGGCATTGGCTTTGTGAAGGCAGGGCTGAGCGTGCCTCAACGCGATGCCATCCTTGATATGGCAGAGCTTGGGTTTTCGGCAATGCGTCGCGCCGAGCCCTTTGATTTCGGTGTAACGGATCTGGCCAACGAGTTGCGCCAAAAAGGCCAGGCCATCGGTCAAGATCGTGAACTTTGGCACATTCCACCCGCCGAAACCCTGTTTTTACAGAGAAAAATTGGTGGCCTTTACCTTCTGGCAACGCGCCTTGGGGCGCGGGTTGATTTGCACCACATGCTCAAACGATGGGCTGAGTGAGCCCGCCACCCTTGCGCGACACCGTGATCTGGGTTCGATTGTCTCGGTGTATGGGAGACATGAGGGAGACCCCGAATGGCCAGCGACCTACCCGAGGGCGGTTACCTTCCGCGCGATCGCGCGTGGCAGCCCGATGCGCTGACACCGCCCTACAAGACCAGCGTCGCGCGTAGCCCGCAGGCCCCACTGATCTCCTTTCCGACGAGCCTTGGCGAAGAAACCTCGCCGGTCTTTCCAGACAGCATCATGGGGCCGCTGGACAATGACCTGATCCTGAATTTCGCACAGCCCGGCGAAAGTGCGATTGGCCCGCGGATCATCGTGCATGGGCGTGTTCTGGATGAAACCGGCCGACCGGTGCCGAATGCATTGGTGGAGTGCTGGCAGGCAAATGCGGGCGGTCGGTACCGTCACAAGAACGAGGGGTACATCGCGCCGCTTGATCCGAACTTTGGCGGGTGCGGGCGTACGATTACCGCCGAAGATGGGTCTTACGAATTTCGCACCGTCATGCCTGGGCCTTATCCCTGGCCCAACGGCCCGAACACGTGGCGGCCGGCCCATATCCATTTTTCGCTGTTTGGCCATGGGTTTGCGCAGCGGTTGATCACCCAGATGTATTTTGAGGGGGATCCGTTGATCCCGCTTTGCGCGATCGTCGGCGCACTGAAAAGCCAAGCCGCGGTGGACGCTTTGACCGCCCCGCTCGACATGGACCGCACGGTTCCCATGGACGCGCGGGCCTACCGCTTCGACATGGTGTTGCGCGGCCGCAGGCAGACCTATTTTGAGAACCGTTCGGAGGGGTTGTGATGAATCGTTCCGGTACGCTCAAGGAAAGCCCCAGCCAGACGGCGGGACCGTATGTGCACATCGGCTGCACCCCCAATCTTGCGGGGCTGGCGATGTACGGCGGCGATCTGGGGGCGGTGATGAAAACCGGCCCGGTTCAGGGGCAGGAGATTACCCTCAAAGGCACCGTTTACGATGGCGACGCTGCGGCGCTGAAGGATGCAATGGTTGAGATTTGGCAGGCCGATGCGGCGGGTCTGTTCAATTCCGCAAACGAGACACGGGGGAAGGCGGACCCAAACTTTACCGGCTGGGGGCGGTCGGCAGCCGATATGCAAACGGGTGAATTTGTGTTCGACACGATCAAGCCGGGTTGCGTTCCGTTCCCCGACGGGCGGCTGCAGGCCCCCCATATCAGCGTCTGGATCGTTGCGCGCGGGATCAACGTCGGTTTGCAGACGCGCCTTTACTTCGATGATGAGGCCGATGCGAATGCGACCGATCCGCTATTGACCCACATCGCAGACGAATACAGAGTTCCAACGCTGTTGGCGAAATCCGAAGGCGGCGGCGTTTATCGGTTCGACATCCATCTGCAAGGGCCGCAAGAGACCATCTTTCTGGACATCTGAGCGTTCAAACCGATTGCGCGCGATCTCTAATCCTCGGCAACGGCCCCGCTGATCAGATTGGCCTGCTGCAAGCGTTGTTCCAGTGAAAGACGCGGCGCGGCGAGGTCTTCCAGTGCATGAGCGCGCGCATGGGAAGCGTCGCGGGCGATGGTGATTGCCTCTTCGACTTCAACAGCGTGGAAATTCAGCCGGCCGCCTGATCTGGCCTGCGCAATCCGATCCGTGTCGGCGCCGATCATCGTGGCGATCTTGGGATAGCCGCCGGTGGTCTGATGGTCCGCCAGCAAAAGGGTTGGAACACCGTCACCGGCCACCTGAATGGATCCGCGCACAATGGGTTCAGACGGAATCGACAGCGCGTTGCCAAGCCGCAGTGCAGGTCCGTCCAGGCGCATGCCCATTCGGTTATAGGCATCCGTGACCCGATAGGGGTGGCTGCAAAGGGTGTCGGTGGCGCCGTGCTCAAACAGATGGTCTTGCGGGCCGATGACGAGGCGCCCCATGGGCAGCGGCCGTGCGACCTCCGGCACATCGTAGGTCCCCACCCGGCCCGGGCGCGTGGTGGCCTCAGTGATCGTGATGATGTCGCCGGTCCGAACGGTGCCGCCGCCCAGTCCCGACAGGGTATGGGTCGCCTTGGAGGATAACCATGTCGGGGCCGCTATTTCGCCAGCAAATGCGAGGTAACACCAACTGCCCCACGCCCCGCCACTGACGCTGAGCCGCGTGCCCGGTGCGAGCGTGTGCACCGCCCATCCCTCGCTGATCACTCCGTCCAATCCGGTGCGAAAGGACCCACCCGCGATGGCGACCGAGACTTCCCCTTCCACGCATTCCAGAACCAAACCGCCCAGGGAAACTTCGATGCAGGCGGGGTCGGGCATATTGCCAAGCATGGTATTCGCCGCCGCATGGGCGAAGCGATCCATCGGGCCGGAGGCCGGTACGCCGTAGCGCATCAGGCGCGGACGGCCGGCGTCCTGGTACGACACAAGCGGGCCCGCGCTGATCACTTTGAGGCGCGCCGTCGTCATGGGGTCTGCAAATGCGATGGCAAGGCCGTTCGCCCGACCGGCGTGTAACGGACCGTATCGCCGACATTGAAGCGGAAGCTCGTCTCACCCGTCGTTTGCATCACCTCGAACGGGGAGCGGCCGATGATCGACCAGCCGGTGGGCATGGTCAGCGATGTGACGATGCTTTGCGGCCCTGCCATCAAGATGCTGCCTTTGGGGACATCCGGTTTCGGGGTTTGTTTGCGAGGAACGTGCAGCGCCTTCGGCACGCCGGTCAGATAGGCATAGCCGGGCGCAAAGCCATACATCGCGACCTTCAGGTTCACGGCAACAAGCTCCGCGACCACGTCATCGACCGATCTTTTGCAGGCCGTCGCGACGTCACGCAGGTCGGATGTCAGCTCTGCGTCGAAACAGACCGGAACGTCATGGTGTGTGGTTTGACTACCCGTGGCTTCGGGCAGCGGAAGCAGCGCCTGAACGGCGGCTTTGATCGCGCCGTGGTCCACCACAACCGGATCAAACACGACAAGCAGGTTCACAAGGGCCGGGACTGTCTCGCGCACACCGTGGATCTCCGCACGGGCGATGGCGTGGTCGAGCGAGATGACCAATTGGTTCAGGACATCATCTTCCCGCGTGCCGAATTCGACAAGAAGGGCGCTGTCCCCCACAGGTTTGAAGACAGGAGCGATCATGACGCGGACAGGAACCCTGCGATTGTGATCCCCGCATCCTCCAGCTTTGACCGGATCGCCTGTGCCATGCGCACGGCATGGGGGCTGTCGCCATGCACACAGATCGAGTGTGCCTCCAACGGGATCGCGTCACCGTCGATCACGGGCATCAGGCCGGTGTCCAGCATTTTCAGCAGGCGGTTTGCCGCCTCCTCGGCATCTTCGATCATGGCACCGGGTTGACCGCGCGGGACCAATTGGCCGGAGGCGAGATAGCCCCGATCCGCGAAGATCTCGGAGAACACGCGCACGCCTGCCGCTTTCGCCTGAACCTCGACCCGAGTACCCGATATCGCCAAAAGCGCAAGGTCTGGAAACGCGGTTTTGGTCGCCGCAACAACGGCGCGAGCGACCGCATCATCGCGCGCGGCAAGGTTCGCCAAGGCCCCGTGGGGCTTGATGTAGGATACGGACGTTCCCGCCAGTCTGGCCATCGCCTGAAGCGCGCCAACTTGCGCCGTGATCATGCGCCCGATCTCATCCGGTTCCATTGGAATAACCCGGCGTCCAAAGCCCTCACGATCAGTGTAGCCGGGATGCGCGCCAACGCTGACGCCGTTGGCTTTGGCCGCGACGACGGTTTTGAACATCGTTTCCGGGTCGCTTGCATGGCCGCCGCACGCGATGTTGGCGCTTGTGACGATCGAAAGCATCGCCGCGTCATCGCCCATGGGCCAGGGGCCAAAGCCTTCGCCAAGGTCCGAGTTCAGGTCGATCTGCTTCACCGGTCCGCTCCGTTAAGGTGTCCGCCGCCGCGAGGGACGGTCGATACCCCGGTGATATAAGACGTGGCTCGGTATGCAAGGAAAGCTGTCGACACAGCGGGGAAAGGCGTTCCAATCGCGCGGCGTCAGTTGGAGGTTTGCGTCACATCCCTGTACCACGCCACCAGCGTCGCGCGGCTTTCAGCATCCATGGTGGAAATTGCATTGGGCGGCGGCATCGCATGGCTGAGGCCAGCGTGATAGTAGATCTGTTCTGCATGCCGCGCGATGTCGCCATCCGTTTCCAGATAGACGCCACGCGGGGCCCACATCAGGCCCGGCCAAACCGGGTCGCGTGCATGGCACATGGAGCAGTTGCCCATCACGATGCTGGCGGCGTCGGCAAAGTGGTCGGACGCGGTGAAGCGCTCCTCATAAGGGGTGAGGGTGCGGGCATTGGCCTCCTCCCATGTCTCGGTGTCGGTGGCCGTCGAAAGCCAGGCAATTGCAATCATCAGCAGTACGGTCACACCCCAAGTCCAGTGCGGGCCTTTGCCTGTGGCATGCATCGTGTTGAAATAGTGCCGAATAGTCACGCCGGTCAGAAAGATCAGCGACGCGATGATCCACGAATACTCGGTGGCAAAGGCCAGCGGGTAGTGGTTGGACAGCATCAGGAAGACAACCGGAAGCGTCAGGTAATTGTTGTGGGTCGAACGGACCTTGGCAATCTTGCCGTACTTCGCATCCGGCGTTCGGCCCGTCTTCAGGTCTTCCACGACGATGCGCTGGTTCGGCATGATCTGGAAGAAGACGTTGGCTGTCATGATGGTGGCCGTGAACGCACCCAGATGCAGCAGGGCCGCGCGACCAGTGAACACCTGATGATAGCCCCACGACATCGCAACCAGTATGACAAACAGCAGCAGCATCAGAATCGTTGGATGGTCGGCCAGCTTTGATTTGCACATCTGATCATAGAGCAGCCAGCCGACGGTCAGCGATGCGCCTGAAATCAGGATGCCCTGAAACAGCGTCAGGTCTGCCCTTGTCGGGTCCAGCAGATACAACTCGCCGCTGACCCAATAGATGATCATCAGCAGGGCGGCCCCCGACAGCCAGGTCGCGTAACTTTGCCATTTGTGCCAGGTCAGATGCTCTGGCATCCGGGCCGGTGCGACCATGTATTTGACGGTGTGGTAAAAGCCTCCGCCGTGCACTTCCCATTCTTCGCCATGGGCGCCTTCGGGCAGCGCCTCATTGGGCTTCAGCATCAGATCGAGTGCTATGAAATAGAACGAGGCACCGATCCACGCCATCGCCGTGACGACGTGAAGCCACCGGACCGAAAAGGCGATCCAATCCCAGATTACGAGCAAATCGAACATGCTCTTCCTCTCTATGGTCGAACGTCTGGACAGACTAGGCGAATGTGCACTTTTCCGGTATCCTGGGCAAAAGCCAAGCAGCATCAAAAAAAGCAGAATAATGTCTTACCTCGACAATATCCGCACCTTCGTCCGTGTGTATGAGCTTGGCAGCATGTCCGCTGCAGGCCGGGACCTTCGGATTTCGCCCGCGGTGACGTCCTCGCGGATCTCGCAGTTGGAGGAGCATCTGAGTGTCCGGTTGTTTCAGCGGACAACGCGCAGCTTGACGCCGACCGAACAGGGCAAGGCGTTCTACAATGGCGCGAAAGAGGTGCTGGAATCGGTGGAAAACGCCGAGGCGCAGGTCGTCAATATAACCGAAAACCCCAAAGGTTCGCTTTATGTCGCTGCTCCGCTTGGGGTAGGGCGCCGCCTGATCGCACCGTTGGTGCCGGAATTCCTGAAAGTATATCCCGAAGTCAGGTTGCGTCTAAGGCTGACGGACCGGAAAGTTGATCTGACGACCGAAGGTCTGGATCTGGCTTTTTTTCTGGGCCAACCCGAGGACAGCAACCTTCGTATCCGCAAGATCGCGGATGTGGAGCGTGTGCTGTGCGCGTCGCCCGATTACATCACCCGGCACGGGCACCCGACATCCGGGGATGACCTTTTGGGGGGCAAACACGAATGCCTGAACCTGCGGTTCCCGGGCGCGTCGGAATTCCAATGGCGATTGATGACAGCGACCGGCGCAAAGCGGTTTCGTGTCGACGGGCGCTACGAGTCAGACGATGGCGATGTGCTGACAGACTGGGCGCTTGGCGGGCATGGGATTGCGATGAAGCCCGTCTTCGAAGTGGCCGATCACCTGAAGGCAAAAAGTCTGATCGCGGTCGCGCGGCAAACGCCGCCGGAGCCGATCCAGATGGCCTGCCTGTTCACTCACCGCCGCATGCAAGACCCTAAGACGCGCCTGTTCATGGAGTTTGTGATCGACCGTGTCAGTGCGACCATTCACGCGGCCGAGCAGGCGGCTCAACTGCCGCGATATGTCGAATAACTGAACGGCGAAAGCAGCAGCGGCACGTGATAATGCGCGGCTTCCGACATCCCGAAGCGGATTGGAATGACGTCTAGGAAGCGTGGAGTTTCCGGCGGTGTGCCGGAGGCATCGAGATACGCACCGGCGTGAAAGACCAGCTCATAATCGCCGATCTGGAAATCGGACGCGGGCAAGATCTGCTCATCAGTGCGGCCATCATGGTTTGTTTTCAACGTCTTGAGGAGCGTGCGCGACTCCCCCTCGATCCGGTAGAGGTCGATTTGCAGGCCCTCAGCCGGGCAGCCGCGTGCGGTATCAAGGACATGGGTTGTCAGATAGCCAGTCATCGCAGGCTCCTTTCATTGGTTGTACGTCTATAGCCGTGGTGATGGGATGCTCGCAAAGGACGATGGACAGAAGGCTGTATAAAGAATTTTTTGAAAAACAAATCCATTGCCTTGATCTATTAATCATTAACTCTGGAAGGAAACTGCCTTGAACCGTTACCCCCGTGACATGTCAGGATACGGCGCAATGCCTCCGGCTGCGAATTGGCCGAATGGGGCGAAGATCGCGGTTCAGTTCGTCCTGAACTACGAAGAAGGCGGCGAGAACTGCATTCTGCATGGCGATGCCGCGTCCGAGGCATTTTTGTCCGAGATCACCGGTGCGCAGCCCTGGCCCGGTCAACGGCATTGGAACATGGAGTCGATCTACGAATACGGCGCGCGTGCCGGGTTCTGGCGTGTGCATCGCATTCTGGGTGATGTGCCGGTCACGGTCTACGGAGTGGCCACAGCGCTCGCCCGCGCACCGGAACAGGTTGCCGCCATGAAGGCGTCAGGGTGGGAGATCGCCAGCCACGGCCTGAAATGGGTGGAGCATAAGGATATGTCCGCCGATGAAGAGCGCGCGCAGATCCGCGAGGCGATCCGTCTGCACACAGAAGTCACCGGCGCGCCGCCACGCGGCTGGTATACGGGCCGCTGTTCGATGAATACCGTCGATCTGGCCGCGGAAGAAGGCGATCTGGCCTATATCGCCGACAGCTACGCCGATGATTTGCCCTATTGGGTGAAAGCCGGGGGCAAGGATCAGCTGATCGTGCCCTACACGATGGATTGCAATGATATGCGGTTCTCCATCCAGGCGGGGTTCACGACTGGCGCCGACTTTGAACAGATGCTGCGTGATGCCTTCGATGTGCTTTATGCCGAAGGGGAGGCGGGTGCGCCCAAGATGTTGTCCATCGGCCTGCATTGTCGCCTGATCGGTCGCCCCAGCCGGGCCGCCGCGCTGCAACGCGCGCTGGCTTACATGCAAAGCCGTGACGGCGTCTGGTTCGCCACCCGCGAACAGATTGCCGATCACTGGGTGCAGGAACATCCAGTTGATGAGGGGCTTCGTCCGTCGCAAATGGACCTCGACACATTCGTCGCCGAATTTGGCGGGATATTCGAGCACTCGCCGTGGATTGCCGAAGGCGCCCATGGCCTTGAACTGGGTCCGATGCACGACAGTGCATCGGGCGTGCACAACGCGTTGGCGCGTGTGTTCCGCAGTGCAACTGAAGAGCAACGTTTGGGTGTGTTGACGGCGCATCCCGATCTGGCGGGCAAGCTAGCGGCCGCCGGCAAGCTGACCGCTGAATCGACCGCCGAGCAGGCAGGCGCGGGCCTTGACCTACTGACCGATGAAGAACGCGCGACGTTCCAGCGCCTTAACGCTGACTATGTCGAACGGCATGGCTTTCCCTTCATCATCGCGGTCAAGGACAACACCAAGGCGTCCATTCTTGAGGCATTCCAGAACCGGATCGCCAATGATCGCGGCACCGAGTTTGCCGAGGCCTGCAAGCAAGTCGAACGAATTGCCGAGCTGCGTTTGCAGGAGAAACTGGGGCAATGACCCAGCGCCTGAACGCCATGCCCCTGACATCCGATGCGTTTTGTGCGTTCGGGGATGTATTGGAGGCGACAGGAACAGCCGACAAGATCATCAATCAAGGCCTGTGCGGGCGTTTCCATGATCGCGCGCAGCTCGATTTCGGCCCGGACGGACGGGCCGGGATCAGCGTCTTCCAAAGCGAGATCGTGACCTGGCCCATCAATGTGGGTCTCGTGGAGCGTCACCCCGAAGGCTCCCAAGCCTTCATCTGCATGAGCGCGCATCCATTCCTGGTCTTCGTGGCCGAAGACAATAACGGCACGCCCGCGAACCCCCGCGCCTTCGTGGCAGCACCGGGGCAGGGCATCAACTTTCACCGCAACATTTGGCACGGGGTTCTCACACCCCTTTACGCGCCAGGTCTGTTTGCGGTCATCGACAGGATCGGCACCACGCCGAACCTCGAAGAACACCGGTTCGACACCCCGTATCTTGTCGAGCCGGGACAAAAATGCATCAGCGCGGGGCTGGTCTAGGGCTTTCTTGGGAGGGACAGAGAATGGCCGATACATCGATTGGAACGCCGGAGCAGCTCCGCGATCCAAATTATACACCACCGCTTTACAAGGCGATCCCATTGGGCATCCAGCACGTGCTGGCCATGTTCGTGTCGAACGTCACACCCGCGATCATTGTGGCCGGTGCGGCAGGCTTCGGGTTTGGGTCGAACAGCCCCGATTTTCCGCAGCTTCTGTACCTTATCCAGATGTCGATGCTGTTTGCAGGTCTGGCGACGTTACTGCAGACCGTGTCCATCGGCCCGATCGGGGCGAAACTGCCCATCGTGCAGGGCACGTCTTTTGCCTTCCTGCCGATCATGATCCCGCTGGTGGCGGGGCAGGGCGTTGATGCGCTGGCGGCGTTGTTCACCGGTGTGATCGTCGGCGGCATCTTCCATGGCTTCCTGGGCCTCTTCATCGGCAAGATCCGCTTCGCGCTTCCGCCGCTGGTCACGGGACTTATCGTGACGATGATCGGTTTGGCGCTTGTGAAAGTCGGCATCCAGTACGCCGCCGGCGGCGTGCCGGCCATCGGGACCGAGGAATATGGCTCGCTTGGCAATTGGATCGTCGCGCTGATCGTGGTCTTCGTGACGCTGGCGCTGAAATTCTTCGCCCGCGGCATGCTGTCGATCTCCGCCGTACTGATCGGCCTGATGGTCGGCTACCTCTACTGCCTGTTCTTCACCGACATGCTGTCGTTTGAGGCGATTGCGACCTCCTGGGATCGGGCCGCTGCGTTCGCGCTGCCACGTCCATTCGCTTATGGGTTCGAATTCTCGGTCGCAGCGATCCTGGGCTTCTGCCTGATGTCCTTCGTCTCTGCCGTTGAAACGGTGGGTGACGTCTCGGGCATCACCAAGGGCGGTGCAGGCCGTGAAGCAACCGATGAAGAAATCCGTGGCGCAACCTTCGCTGACGGTTTCGGCACCGCGATTGCCGGCTTCTTCGGTGGCTTCCCCAACACCTCCTTCAGCCAGAACGTGGGCCTGATCGCCATGACCGGCGTGATGAGCCGCCATGTCGTGACCTGCGGGGCGATCTTCCTGATCATCTGTGGCCTGATCCCTAAAGTGGGCGGCCTGATCCGCACGATCCCGATTGAGGTTCTGGGCGGCGGCGTGATCGTGATGTTCGGCATGGTTGTGGCCGCAGGTATCTCCATGCTGTCGGACGTGAACTGGAACCGCCGCAACATGGTGATCTTTGCGGTCGCTTTGTCGGTGGGCCTCGGCCTGCAGCTAGAGCCCGGCGCTGTGCAATATCTGCCGGATTCGATCCGGGTGCTGATGGTCTCGGGCCTTCTGCCGGCCGCGTTCATCGCGATTGTACTGAACCTGGTTCTGCCGGAAGAACTGTCCGGTGAGGCGACCGAGGAAGTCTCGGGCGGGCTTGCGGGCCATGGCTCGGGCAGCTTGCCTGGCAAAGACAGCTAAGGGTCGTATCTATGCAAGTGAAAGGGCGCGGCATGTCCTCATGCCGCGCCCCTTTTATTGGGTCAAAGACTGGACAGAGAGGCGGTTAGAAATCGACCTCGATTGCAACGCCCTGCTCAACAGCCAGATCGACGACGGCGGCGGCCACGGCCAGGTCTTGCAGGCCAACCCCGGTTCCGTCGAATAGCGTGATCTCTTCAGCCGAAGACCGCCCCGGATGCGCGCCGTTGATGACTGCGCCCACCTGATGCACGTCAGCCTCGGCAATCAGACCTTCGGCCACCGCGTGTTGCGCTTCTCCGATGGAGATGGACTGCGCCACTTCATCCGTAAACACGGTCGCGCGAGCCAGCAGCGCCGCGTCAACCTCCTGCTTGCCCTTGGTGTCGGTGCCCATGCAGGCGATATGCGTGCCGGGGCTGACATGATCGGACATCAAGGACGGTGCAAAGGCAGAGGTGATTGAGATGATGACATCGGCCTCAGCCATACCCGGCAAATCCACGGCCTCAAACGGCAAGCCTGCCTCAGCCGCCACCTTCTCGATATTCGGCAGCATCTCGGGGTGGTAATTCCAGCCGATCACCTTCTCGAACGATCGCTGTTCCAATGCGGCGCGCAACTGGAATGTGGCCTGGTGACCCGCGCCGATCATGCCGATCACCTTGGCGTCTGCGCGCGCCAGATGCTTGATCGACACCGAAGACGCCGCCGCCGTCCGCAAGGCCGTCAACAGGTTGCCGCCCACCATGGCCTTTGCCTTGCCTGTATCGGGGTCGAACAGGAATACCGTGGATTGGTGGTTGATCAGGTTTCGCTTGTCGAGGTTGTTGGGCCAGTACCCACCGGCCTTCAGACCCAGGGTCAGGCCGGCGCGGTCAAAGCCGCCCTTGAACCCATACAGCGCGTCTTCATGGCCAATCGCCTCCCGTACGACCGGAAAATTGTAAGCATCGCCAGTTGCCATAGCGGCAAACACCTTCTCGACGGCGTCAAACGCGGCCTCGCGCGTCATGAGGTCTGCGATTTCGCGTTCGGGAACGATGATCATGGAAGTTGTCCTTGAAATGGAAGTGCAAAGACGCCCACCCGGTCGGGAAGGCGCTTTTTCATGCGCCCGCGTGCATACCCAAGGGTGGCCACCGCACGCGGACGTCTTGGTCCGACCTCCCGCCGGACCCCCTAGTCTTGAGGCTTAATAGGCCTTGCCGCGGGCCGAGACGGGCCAGAGCGTTTCCACCTTGCCGCCGCGTACGCCAACATACCAATCGTGCACGTTGCAGGTCGGGTCGCAATGGCCAGGCACAAGGCGCAGCTTGTCGTTGACCTTCAAGGCGCCGCCTTCGTCCATGACCACGCCATGCTCGTCCGAGCATTTCACGTATTCGACGTCATCGCGGCCGTAAATCTTGGGAAGACCGGAGTCCACGGATTGCGCCTTCAGTCCCGCGTCCACGATGGCCTTGTTGGCCTTGGCGTGGGACATCACGGTGGTCAGGATGAACAGCGCGTTCTCCCACTCGCCCTCATCAATGCGTTTGCCGTCCTTGTCGAGGATGCGCCCGTAATCGGCATCCATGAACGCGTAGGACCCGCACTGAAGCTCGTTGAACACGCCTGAATTGCTTTCGAAATAGTAGGATCCGGTGCCGCCACCGCCGACGATATCGCACTCCAACCCTTCGGCCTTAAGGCCGGCAATGGCGTCTTTCACCATGTCGATGGCGATCTGGGTCTTGCCCATCCGCTCTTCATAGCTGTCGAGGTGCTGCATCGCGCCCTGATAGGCCTGGATGCCCGCAAATTTAAGCCCTTCGGCCGCGTCGATCATCTTGGCGATCTCCACCACGGCCTCGGTGGTGGTCACGCCGCACCGGCCCGCGCCACAGTCGATCTCAACCAGTGCCTCGATCTGGGTGCCGTGACGCACGGCTGCCGCCGACAAATCCGCCACGTTCGCAGGATCATCCACACAGCACAGCACGCGCGCGCCGAACTTGGGCATGCGGGCAAGACGGTCGATCTTGGCCGGGTCCGTCACCTGGTTGGAGACCATGACATCCTTGATGCCGCCGCGCGCAAAGACCTCGGCCTCTGACACCTTCTGGCAACACACACCACAGGCGCCGCCAAGCTGTTCCTGCAGCTTCGCCACATCAACCGACTTGTGCATCTTGCCGTGGACCCGGTGGCGCATGCCGTGGGATCTGGCGTAGTCGCCCATCTTCTTGATGTTGCGCTCCAGCGCATCGAGGTCCAGCACAAGACAGGGTGTCTGGATGTCTGCTTCGTCCATGCCGGGCAGGGCGGGGACATCAAAACCAACTTCCAGCTCTTCGAAATTTACTTGCTTGTTCATTTCCGATCTCCCTTCAGAGTGTCCATGGCAGTTTGTCCAAGTCGACATTTCCGCCCGTAATGATCACGCCCACGCGCTTACCGGCGAAGCGTTCCTTGTTCTTGAGGATGGTCGCCAACGGCACTGCCGAGGACGGCTCCATCACAATGCGCAGATGTTTCCACGTCAGCTTCATCGCATCGATGATCTCTTCCTCGCTTGCGGTCAGAATGTCGGTGACGTGGTTCGACACGAAATGCCATGTCCGCTCTTTCAGCGGGACCAACAGGCCGTCGGCGATGGTCTTGGGCGCATCATCTGCAATGATGTAGCCCGCCTTGAAGCTGCGCATCGCGTCATCGGCCTGTTCCGGCTCGGCCGCGATGATCTGCACTTCAGGGGCCAGCGTCGAAAGCGTCAGGCAGGTGCCCGACACCATGCCACCGCCGCCAATGGGGGCCATGGCGATATCGATGCCGTCGGTTTGCTCCATCATCTCACGCGCACAGGTGCCTTGCCCTGCGATCACGCGCGGATCGTTATAGGGATGGACGAAATCGCCGCCGGTCTTGGCCTGAACCTCGGCAAAGGTCGCCTCGCGCGAAGTGGTTGACGGCTCACATTCCGTGATGTTGCCGCCGTAGCGCCGAACCGTGTCTTTCTTCGCCTGCGGGGCCGTTGACGGCATCACCACGTTGCATGGAATACCGCGCAGCATGGCTGCGTAGCTGAGGCAGGAGGCATGGTTGCCCGAGGAATGCGTCGCGACACCTTTCTTGGCCTGCTCCTCATCCAAGCCGAAAACCGCGTTGGTCGCGCCTCGGACCTTGAAGGCACCCGGTTCCTGGAAATTCTCGCACTTGAAGAACAGCTCTGCGCCCGTCAGTTCGTTCAGATAGGCCGAGGTGCGGATCGGTGTGCGGCGGATATGCGGCTTGATGCGGTCATGGGCCTCAAGCATGTCTTGATAGGTGGGGATATACATTTGTCCGTCCATATCAGGCTGCCTCTAGTGCGGAAGTTGCGGGATGCGAGCGGTAGAAATCCTGTGCCGCTGCAACGCCGGAGCCGAGTTGGATATTGAGCCCGAGATCGGCCATGACCATCTCGGCCGTGGCGATGCCCGACAGCGTCATGACGTCGGTCAGGCTGCCCAAATGGCCGATGCGGAAGACCTTTCCAGCGACTTCCCCCAAGCCTACGCCGAAAGCGACGCCGTATTGACTGGCCGCATGGGTCACGATGTCGGTGGCATTGAAGCCTTCGGGCGTGCGAATTGCGCTGACGGTGTCAGAGTAGACGTCAGGCGAGGCCGCGCAAAGCTCAAGCCCCCACGCACCAACGGCCAGACGCACGCCCTCGGCAATGCGGTGGTGGCGGGCAAAGACGTTTTCCAGCCCCTCATCCAGCAGCATGTCCGTGGCCAGTTTCAGGCCATTCATCAAACCCACCGGTGGCGTGTAGGGAAAGGCGTTCGCCGCGTAGCCAGCGTCCATATCCTTGATGTCAAAGAAGGTGCGCGGCAGCTTGGCGGTGTTCGTGGCCTCAATCGCCTTGTCGGAGAAACCCAGGATCGCAAGCCCTGCGGGCAGCATGAACCCCTTTTGCGAGCCCGTGACGGCGACGTCCACGCCCCAGTCGTCAAACCGAAAGTCCATCGACCCGATGGAACTGACGCCATCCACGAACAACAGTGCGGGGTGGCCCGCAGCATCGAGTGCGCGGCGGACGGCGGCGATGTCGGATTTCACGCCCGTGGCCGTCTCGTTGTGCGTCGCCAGAACCACCTTGATCTCGTGGGCTGTGTCCGCCGTCAGAATCTCTTCGTACCGGTCGGCAGGCAGACCCTCGCCCCAGGGCGTTTCGACAATCTCGACATCCAGGTTGTGGCGCTGGCACATGTCGATCCAGCGATGCGAGAACATCCCGTTGCGCGCCGCCAGTATCTTGTCGCCGGGCGAAAGTGTGTTGGTCAGCGCCGTTTCCCAGCCACCGGTGCCGGTCGAGGGATAGATGTAGATGTGCGCGCTGTCGGATTTGAGGATCTTGCGCACATTCTCAAGGCACGGGTTCAGGATACCGCCAAAAAGCGGCGAGCGATGGTCAATCGTCGCCATGTCACACGCTTTGCGAATTTCTTCGGGCATGTTGGTCGGACCGGGGATGAAAACCGGATTCTGAAAGCTCATTGCCGTCTCCTTGTCTCAGGTTACCGTCACCATATTCCGACGCGAGACAGAGTGATATATTTGCAAAAAGGGAGGGCTGCGGCGGCTAGCGGTCAAAAAGCGCTTATAAATTAGGCTGTTATATTTTTCGCACCGTGAAATCAGATTCCACAAATCCTGAGCGCGAATCCCTTCGTATGGAATTCAACCGCCAACACGGTGCGTTTCAATCTCGCGGAATTCAAAATCCGGACGCTGCAGGCCGCAGCGTCATGTGGCGGTTTACGTCCTTGTAAAGCAGATAGCGGAACTGCCCCGGCCCGCCGGCATAACAGGCCTGCGGGCAGAAGGCGCGCAGCCACATGTAATCACCGGCCTCAACCTCAACCCAATCCTGGTTCAACCGATAGACGGCCTTTCCTTCCAGCACATAAAGCCCGTGTTCCATCACATGTGTTTCGGCAAAGGGGATAACGGCACCCGGCTCGAACGTCACAATGGTCACATGCATGTCGTGGCGCAGATCTTTGGGGTCCACGAACCGCGTGGTTGCCCATTTGCCATCCGTTTCTGGCATGGGGGTCGGTGCCACGTCCTCCTCATGCAGGATGATCGGGTCAGGAAGCGGCAGGCCGTCGACCGGCTCATAAGCCTTGCGGATCCAGTGAAACCGCACCGGTGTGTTGCTGTTATTGGCAAAGGACCAGTTGGTTGCAGGTGGCAGGTAGACGTAGTGACCGGGTCGCAAATCCGTCGCCGCGCCGTCGATGGTGATCGTGCCCGTGCCGTCGACCACGAACAACGTACCTTCGGCGGACGCATCCGTTTCCGGGCGGTCCGAGCCGCCACCGGGCGAGACTTCCATGATGTATTGCGAAAACGTTTCGGCAAACCCGCTCAGAGGTCGGGACAGGACCCATAGCCGCGTCTCTGACCAAAAGGGCAGAAAGCTGGTCACGATATCCCGCATCGTTCCGCGCGGGATCACGGCATAGGCATCTGTGAAAACCGCCCGGTCGGTCAGCAACTGCTCTTGCGGCGGGTGCCCGCCCGTCGGGGCGAAATAGCGTGCGGTCATGACGGCTCCGAGGAATGGATTTGCCGCGATACTAAATCAAACGCCCCGCGCTGGACCATGGCGGATTGGCGACAAGGACCTTTTGGATTTTGAAAACAATGGGCTGGATTGGGATATGCCGAACGACAATGCACACGAACGGTCCGGCGCGTACCATCAAGGAACCAAGGATTTGCGAAGGAGAAGTGGCAGCCCGTAGGGGAATCGAACCCCTCTTTCCAGGTTGAAAACCTGGCGTCCTAACCGATAGACGAACGGGCCACGCTTGGCAGTGAGGTGGCTTCTAGAAAAAGCCAAGCGCAGGTTCAAGCGGATTCTTTGCGCGATTGGCGCGAAAATTCATTCCGCCCAGGCGGCATCTTCCAGCCGCAGCTGCACACTCGTGCGACCTTGCCAATGGTTCAGTTCAACCCGGCCCGCGACATGCGCGGGTCGGCCATTATGGGCCTGCAATTCATCGAGGCCCGAGGTCACGGCATCAAAGCAAATTGCGTCGATTGTCTTTGGGCCGCCATCGCCAAGCGTCAGTTTCAAATGGGTCTCGCCCACGGGGCGCGCGTGCCGGATACGAAGGGCAGGCAGGGCAAAGCGTGGCGCGGGTGCACCTGCCCCAAAGGGGCCAGCCGTCTCGATCTGTTCAATCAGCTCGGGCGTTGCGGCCGACGGCATCAGCGTCGCATCCAGGCGCAGGTCTGCCGGGCCGCCTTGTCCGGCCCCCTGTTTCGCCAAAAGCTCAGAAAGCCGCGCCATCGCAGGCTCCAGCTGCGCGCGCGACAGCGACAGGCCCGCCGCCATCTTGTGACCGCCGCCCTTTTCGATCAGGCCTTCCGCCGCAAGCCTCTGGATCGACGCACCCAGATCGACCCCGGCCACCGACCGGCCCGAGCCTTTGCCCGCATCCCCATCAAAGCCAATCACGACCGAGGGGCGGCGCGTCCGATCCTTCAGGCGCGAGGCGACGATGCCCACCACACCGGGGTGCCAGCCATCCTCCGCCGCCCAGATCAGCGGTGCATCCAGGCCGCGACCCTCGGCCTGGGCAAGGGCGGCCTCGCGCACCCGCATCTCAATCTCACGGCGATCGGTGTTGAGCGTGTCGAGCCGCGCGGCGATTTCCTCTGCCTCGCCCATATTGTCCGTCGACAACAGACGCGCGCCCAGATCAGCCGCGCCGATCCGCCCGCCCGCATTCACGCGGGGCCCAAGCACAAAGCCAAGGTGATAGGACGTCGGCGAACGGTCGAGCCGCCCAACATCCGAAAGGGCAACGAGCCCCGGCCGGGCGCGACGGGCCATGACCTTCAGGCCCTGACGCACCAGCGCACGGTTCACGCCAATCAGGGGGGCCACGTCCGCAACGGTTGCCAGCGCCACAAGGTCAAGCATCGCCATCAGGTCTGGGCCTTTGACGCCGTCCGCGCGCAGACGGCGATTGGCCTCCACCAGCACCATGAACACGACGCCCGCGGCACAAAGGTGGCCCAGATCGCCGCTTTCGTCCTGCCGGTTCGGGTTCACGACTGCGACGCATTCGGGCAGCTCTGCACCGGCCAGGTGATGGTCCAGCACGATCACATCCGCGTCTTTCGCAGCCGCAATCGGCCCGTGGGAGAGTGTTCCGCAATCCACACAGATGATCAGATCATGGTCGCGGGCCAGCGCCGCCATCGCCTCATCATTCGGACCGTAGCCCTCATCGATACGGTCCGGCACATAAAGCGTGGCGCTGCGGTTCAGACCGCGCAACCACCAGATCAACAGCGCGGCGGAGGATCCGCCATCCACATCGTAATCCGCGAAAATTGCAATGCGCTCACCCGCGCGCGCCGCAGCCACGATCCGTTCGGCAGCGGGTTCCATATCGCGCAGGACCATCGGATCGGGCAGCAGATCGCGCAAGGCAGGCGCAAGGAAGCCGGGCGCCTCCTGTGGGCTGACACCACGCTGCGCAAGGATGGCCGCAACTGCAGGTGGAAGATCGGCCCGCTGCACCAGCGCCTCAGCATGGCGGGCAAGATCATCAGACGGGCCAACCCAGCGCCGACCGGTCAGCGAGGTTTCGACGCCGAGGTAACTCATGGCCCCTCGGCCAGGATCGCGTCGGTGGTCATCGCAGTGCAAAACTCGCCGTGTAGATGGCTGATTGCCGTGTTGTGGATGGTTTGCGGGTCCAATTCGGCCAGCTCAGGCGCCCATGTGGTCGACGCATTGGACGCAAACGCCGCGCAAGCATCATGGGCAAGTCGGACGTTGAAGCCCAGATTGGCCGCCATCCGCGTGGTGGTTGAGACGCAGTGGGGTGTCGTCAGGCCGCAAATCACCAGATCACCGACGCTCGAATGGGTCAGATGGTCTTCCAGTTCCGTGCCGATAAAGGCGGAATTGACGTGCTTCTCAAAGATCGGTTCCGCGTCCAAGGGCGTGACCTCGGATTTGAAGATCGTGCCTTCCGAGACCAGCGGGCTGGCGAACTCGGTGCTGATATGGCGGATGTGGCAGACAGGGGCTGCCCATTTGCGCCACTCGGCCAGCAGACGTCCCGCATTGGCTTCGGCCTGCGGATTATTCCGTGCGCCCCAGCTGGGGTCGTTGAACCCCATTTGGATGTCGATCAGGATGAGAGCAGAGGCCATGGCGTCTGTCGTCAATGCCGCGGATTGCGGTAGCTCATCCGCCGGACGGAGCCGGTTTTTGAGCGCATAAGGATCGTCTCGGTCGTCAGGTGGGTGGGCTCGCGCACGATGCCCGGCAGGATTGAGCCGTCGGTCACGCCGGTGGCGGCAAAAATCACGTCTGCCGTGACCATGTCATCGCGGCTGTAGATGCGGTCGAGGTCGGTGATGCCAGCTTTTGCAGCGCGCCCCTTCTCATCATCATTGCGGAAGGTCAGGCGGCCCCACATCTGCCCGCCCATGCATTTGAGCGCGGCGGCGGCCAGCACGCCCTCGGGCGCGCCGCCAAGACCCATATACATGTCGATGCCGGTCTTGTCGGCTTCGGCGCAGTGGATGATCCCCGCTACGTCGCCGTCGGTGATGAGCCGGATTGCCGCGCCGGTGTCGCGCAGTTCCTGGATCATCGCCTCGTGGCGCGGGCGGTCGAGGACGCAGACGGTGATGTCTTTCGTTGTGCATTGCTTGGCGGCGGCCAGCAGGCGGACGCGTTCGCCGGGGGTTTGGTCGAGGCTGACGATGTTCTCGGGAAATCCGGGGCCAATCGCCAGCTTTTCCATGTAGACATCAGGCGCGTGCAGCATCGATCCGCGTGGGCCCATGGCAATTACGGTCAGAGCGTTGGGCATGTCTTTGGCCGTCAGCGTGGTGCCTTCCAGCGGATCGAGGGCGATGTCGACCTCGGGGCCGGTGCCGGAGCCGACTTCCTCACCGATATAGAGCATCGGCGCTTCATCGCGTTCGCCTTCGCCGATCACCACGACGCCTTTGATGTCGAGCTTGTTGAGCTGTTCGCGCATGGCGTTGACGGCGGCCTGGTCGGCGGCTTTCTCATCGCCGCGGCCGATCCACTCGGCGCTGGCAATCGCGGCGTGTTCGGAGACGCGGGCAAGACCCAGCGAAAGCGTGCGGTCGTTGAAGTCTTTTTTGGCCATGGAAGTCCCTGCGCGATGAGTGCCTGAATTGCCAGTGCCTTAACTTGGCAGGGCGGGGGCGACAAGGCTGGGGGCGCTAACGGGGATAGGGCGGTATCACGTTGATCATTCATGGATGAATGGAAACCCGTCGGTTAACGGCCGCTGCTATTCACACATGAATAGGGTGCGCCCCCTCAGATCGCCAATGCGGGCGAGGGACCGTACGTCTCGAAATGCCAAACAGCCTGCCAATCATCGCCGTTTCGCTCCAGCACCAGTGCATTGCGGTCGGCCACATAGCGCAAGCCCTGGCCCGGAATGCGGCGGATGCGGATGGGGTGGCCCGGCAGCGGGCTTTCGCCAAGGCGCGACAAGGCGCCAAGAAATAGCGCCCATCCCTTGGGCGGCGGGCGATGGGTGATGCCGGAGGCGACAAGTTGGTGCAGGGGCTGGCCGTTGCGGGCGGCCATCTCGGCCCGCGTCGCAAGGTGGATTTCGCCTGACAAGATGGTGACGTCCTGGCCGTCCGTCTCTTGCATCTGCATCATCAGCGTCAGCATCCGCCGCCACGAGTCCCGATGCGCGCGGGATTGCCATTGGTCGCGCAGATCATCCTCGTATTTTTGCATTTTCGGCACAGCCACCATCAGTGCCTCCAGGATCGAAAGACGCGGCCCGAGCAGCGGGACGGAGGACATGACCAGCGTGCGGCCTTGGAAATCAGCTGCCGCCTGCGCCTCGACCGCTTGCCAACCACCCTCATCCATCACTTGCCGCCGCGTGCGCTCGCCGCGCAGGTCCGGGCCAAGCAGGCGCAGGCCCGGCGCCTCAACCTGCCAGCCCAGATGATAGGCGTCGGGGTCGGTGAAACGCGCGGGCAAGTCGCCCGCAACGGTGCCGTGCTGGAACGCAAGCGTGGCTTCCTTGGCGACCTCGAACAGGCATTGGCCCACGGGGGAATAGGTGCGGGACCGCGGCAGAGACCCCCAGCCATCGCAGATGTCGTGATCGTCCCATTGCGCCAGCGCAGGCACGCGGGCGACGAGCCAGGCATAGCTTGGATGCTGAAGCTGGACGATGTAGCGCGCGGCAAAGCCTTCGCGCAGATGGGCGCGCAGATCGTCGATATCGTGCGGCAGGGGATCGCGCGGGATCTTGTCAGGCCAATCCTCGGAGAGCGGGTGGCCGTGCGTCGCCTCATCGGCATAGACCTGATCGCCGCCGTGCAGCAGCAGGGCGAAGGGGGCGCGGCGGTGCTCTTCGGCGAGGTGCGCCCACATCACGTTCCTCTCATCCTCATCGCGGTCCATGTCGCCATGTTCCTCGCCATTGCAGGAGGCATAGGCGAGGCGCAGATCGCCGGTCAGGTCGGAAGCGAGATCGTAGGTTTCGCCGTTCCAGCTGTAGGAGGAGGGGGCATCTGTCGGCACCGCGAAGCGCGCCCGAAAGAGCTGCGCGGCGGTGTAGCCGAGGAGGGGCTGACAGGGGATATCCCTGTCGCCAACCCGGAGCGGAGGCACGGTTTGGCCATGCGGCGCCACGAAGATCGCGGCCAGATGCATCTGGCCGTCTGCGATGTCATCCAGGATCAGAAGGGGGCCGAGGATCCGGTCAATTGGCAAAGCTCAGACATCCTCGATCCTTAGCGCCACCGGATCGGCGACCACGACACCGGTTGAGGGTAGGGCGCTGAGCGCGGCGTCAAGGTCGGGGCGGGCGGCTTTGTGCGTGATGATCAGCACCGGCGCATTGCCGCCGTCATGGTCATACTGGCGCATCCGGTCGATGGAGATGCCGTTTTCGCCGAGCGCCGTGGCGACCTTGGCCAGCGCGCCGGGTTTGTCGGCCAGATCCATGCGTAGATAGAAGCAGGCGGGGCTTTCGGCATTGGCGGGCGTTGCCTCAACCAAGCTATCGGCGGGCTGGCCGAAGACGGGCAGGCGCAGGCCGCGCGCGATGTCGCAGATGTCGCCCATCACCGCACTTGCCGTGGGGCCTTCGCCCGCGCCGGGGCCGCGTAGGACGATTTGTTCGACGGCGTCGCCTTCGATCACCACCATGTTGGTGCCGCCAACGAGCTGGCCAAGGGGCGAGGTTGCGGGCACAAGGCAGGGCGTCATGCGCTGTTCAAGGCCCCGGCCTGTCATCTGCGCCACGCCGAGCAGCTTGATCTTGTAGCCCAGATCGCCCGCGCGACGGATATCGTCGATGGAGACGTTTCCGATCCCTTCCAGCCGCAAATCGTCAAAGGCCACCTTGGTGCCAAAGGCGATGGCGGCGAGGATCGAGAGTTTGTGGCCTGCGTCGATGCCGCCCACATCAAGGTTTGGGTCCGCCTCCAGATAGCCGAGGCCATCGGCCTCATCGAAGGCCTCTTGGTAGGACAGGCCAGCTTCGTCCATGCGGGTCAGGATGTAGTTGCAGGTGCCGTTCATCACGCCCATGACGCGGTCGATGCGGTTGCCGGCCAGCCCTTCGGTGAGCGATTTGATGACGGGGATGCCGCCGGCAACGGCAGCCTCATACCGCAGGGCTGCGCCCATGCTTTCGGCCAGCTCCGCCAGTGCCTGACCGTGGTGGGCAAGCATTGCTTTGTTGGCGGTGACGACATCCTTGCCCGCCTTGAGTGCGGCTTCGGTCGCGTCTTTTGCCGGGCCTTCATCGCCGCCCATGAGTTCCACGAACAGGTCCACATCGTCACGTTTGGCGAGCGCGACGGGGTCGTCTTCCCACGCATAGTCGGTGAGGGATACGCCACGATCCTTGTCTTTGGAGCGCGCAGAGACGGCGGAGATCGTGATTTCACGCCCGGTGCGCGCCGAGAGCAGGCGCGCCTGCCGCTGCACGATCTTCACAACGCCAACACCAACGGTGCCAAGCCCGGCGATGCCAAGGCGAATGGGGTCAGTCATTGCGGAAACTCCGGGGCCGAATTGAATTGTTGGGATCGTTTAGCGGCTCAGGTGCGGGGCTGCAACGCAGGCGCGTTACAGAGGCATATTGCGCAGCCAATTGGCACGGCGGCGTAGGTCGGCGACGCGGGCCTCCAGGCTGAGGCCTTCGGTGGCCGCCACGCGGGGGGGCTCTGCATCGGCACTGGCCAGAAGAGGCTCCAACGGGACAAGTTGCGGGAAGCCTGATGCCTGCGACTCTGCTGTCAGGCGGTGGTCCAGATCCGGCATGCCGGGCCCGCAGGCAGCAGGGATCAGGCAGAGGAGGAGGGCGGCAGCACGCATGGGCGCGACGGTAGCGCGGGCTCAAGGGGCAAGTCCAGATGCCTTGAATTGAACATGCGTTCAGATAGGGTCGCGGGATGGCACGCACTCAAGGCTCCCATGCTGGTACGACCGGCCCAAAGGTCCGCGACGCGGCGCTGCGCCTGTTCGCGCGGCATGGATTTGCGGCGGTGTCGATGCGCCAGATCGCGCGGGAGGTGGGCGTGCAGGCGGGGGCGTTGTACCTCTATACGCCCGACAAGCAGACACTGCTGTTCGAGCTGATGCGGGACCATCTGGAGGATTTGCTGGCGGGATGGTCCGCGCCGGAGGGCGGGGCGGCGGTGCAGCTCGAACACTTTGCGCGCCACCACATCGCCTATCACCTCGACCGGCCCGATCTGGTGTTCATTGCCTATATGGAGCTGCGCAATCTGAGCCCCGAGAACTTCGCCGTGATCGAGGGATTGCGGCGGGATTATGAGGATCGGTTGGAGGCCATTTTGCGGGCGGGGGTGGCAGAAGGAGTGTTTGATGTGCCCGACACGAAGCTTGCCACGATGGCCGTCATCTCGATGCTGACGGGCGTCACAACATGGTTCCGCGACGGCGGGCGGCTGTCGCGGGGGGATGTCGAAAGCATCTATTGGGACATGGTGCGCAAGGCGGTGATGTCCGGCGGGGTGTGATTACTCCGCCGGGACAACGGGTTGTGTGGCCGTCTCTTTCGGGAAGGGCACCAGACGTTCCTGGTCCTCATCCCAGACTTTGAGCGTGAAAGAGCGGAAGGCCTCCAGCCAGCCGATGGTCTGCACATCGTATTTCTCGCGCAGGGCGAGGTGGCACACACGCAAGCGGTAGGAGGGGATGTTGGCGTTGAAATGATGGATGTCGTGGTAGGTGATGTTCGCCACGGCGAAATCAAACAGCCAGCCGAGGTTGAGCGCGGACGAGCCCTGCAGCGCGGCGCGGGCCGGGTTGAGGTCGGGCTTCCGATCCCACCACGTATCTTCAAAATTGTGCTGCAAGTAGACGAGGAACACGCCAATGCAGCCGGCCGTGAAAACGGTGCCCGCGTAGATGATCAGGCCAGGCGTACCCGCCAATGCCCAGATCAGCGCAACCCAGGCCACCAGCCCGGCATTGTGTGCCAGTACCTGCAACGGCGCGATGCGGGCGGCGTTCTTCGGCCAGCGGTAAGCCAGCACATAGGTAAACAGCCCGCCAACAGGGATCATCAACAGCGGGTTGCGGTAGAGGCGGTATTGCAGGCGTTTCCAGAACCCGGCCTCGTTCCACTCGCGCAGGGTCATCGTGAAGATCTCGGTTGTGTCCCGCTCATCGAGATTGCCAAGATGACTGTGGTGCTCGTTGTGGTTGAACTGCATCACGCTGAACGGTGTCAGCGTGAAGATGCTGCTGGCATGGCCTGCGAGCGTGTTCAGCCGTTTCGTTGAGAAGAATGAGTTGTGGCCCAGATCGTGCTGGATCACGTACAGCCGCACGCCGGCAAAGGCGTTGATGATGATCAGCGGCACGACAAGCCACCAGACCGGCCAGGCCTGTACGGCCAGCCAGAGCGTCAGCACATAAGCCGCAAACGTACCAAAATAGCTGAGCGAGGCGAGTCGATTGTCCCGCTTCGTCCAGTCACGCGTAAAGCGCCGAATCTCTCGCTCGGCCTCTTTGCGGTAGTTCGGTGTGATCTCGGGAAGGGACGAAGGTGCGTGCATTGGTCCGGTCCAGGTCTTGAAAAGGTGTTCTTTCTCAGTCGGTTGCTCGATCGGTGTCGTTCGTCTGGTCGTTTCAAATATGTTATTGAGCGGATTTAGTATGCTTTTTCGGTTTCGCAATCTGACACTACGCGCTTTTTTCGACAATAAGCTTCATGCGCAATCAATCAAACCGGTGGAAAACCGCAGCCTTTCCCCACTTCTCAGCCCATGTTATGCGAGCTGAACGGTGTTCAAAAGGGGTTTTCGATGGCTGGCAAAGTAGAGGCGCGAAAAGCCGCCTTGCGGGAAAAACTGATCGACCTTGCCGAAGCCCAGATCGAGGCGGAGGGCCTTATCTCCCTGCGCGCACGTGATCTGGCCAAAGAGGCAGGATGCGCTGTGGGCGCCATCTATAGCCATTTTGATGACCTGCATGCCCTGACCCTGGAGGTGAACGGGCGCACCTTCATTCGTTTAGGGGCTGTGGTTGGCGCGGCGGTTGAAGATGCGGAGGGCAAAGCCCCGAATGAACGCCTGATCGCCATGTCGCACGCCTATCTGGGTTTTGCTGCGGAGCATCCCAAGCTGTGGCGCGCGTTGTTTGATGTACAGATGAGCAGCGATGGACCCGTGCCGGAATGGTATAGTGCTGCGATGATGCGGCTGTTTCGCTTCATCTCGGAGCCGTTGGCCGAAATTTTCCCTGATTTCGATGCGCGCGAGCTGGATCTGATGACGCGCACTCTGTTCTCAAGCGTGCATGGCATCACGCTTCTGGGCCTTGAAAACCGTATTTCCGGCGTGCCGGGGGAGCAGTTGCGCACCATGATCCGCTTGCTTCTGGAGCAGGTCGGACAAAAAAACTGAACATCGTTCAAAAAACTTCTTGAACATCGTTCACGAATCTCCTACATCCAATTTGTGAACGTTGTTCAATTTTGGAGAAGACGATGTTGAGAACTTTGACCACGCTGTTTGACGGGGCCAATGCCCGCGCTGAAGAGCGTCTGCGCGATCACTTCTGCATTGAATTGATTGATCAAAAAATCCGCGAGGCCGGGGCGAGCCTGAAGGCCGCCAAGTTTTCGCTGGCCTCGCTTATTCAACGCGAGCGGGCTGAAAGCCGTCAGGTGACGGCGCTTGAAAACCGGATCACCGACCTGACAGGGCGGGCGACCCAGGCGCTGAATGACGGGCGCGAAGACCTTGCGACCGAGGCGGCTGGCGCGATTGCGCAGCTGGAAAACGAGCTGACCCTGCGCCGTGAAACGGTGCGCCGGCTGGAGACACGCATCTTGCAACTGCGCCAATCGGTTGAGGCCGCCAATCGCCGGATTATCGATTTGAAACAAGGCGCTATTGCGGCCCGTGCGGCCAAGAAAGAGGCCGATATTCAGAAGCGTCTGGGCCGCCATGTGGCGCAGGACACCGCTTTTGAAGAGGCCGAGGCGATGATCCAGCGGGTGTTGAACCGCGATGATCCGTTCGAGCAGAGCCAGATCCTGAAAGAGATCGATGCGGGCCTTGATCGGACCGATATGGCCGACCGGCTTGGCGAAGCGGGCTACGGCGATCCCACCAAATCCACTGCGGCCGACGTGTTGAGCCGTCTGCGCGCACAATCTGACAGCAAATAATCAAACGACCTGAACGAGGAGACTGAACCCATGTTTGAGAAGCATCATAACACCCTGATCCTGAACGTGAATTTCCTGGGCGTTGCCCTGTCCTACACCCTGCTTGGCCTGTCCTTGTGGTTCTCCACCGACGTGCCGCTGGCGACCAAAGGTTACTGGGCGATGGGCATCTTCCTTTTGACGCTGAGCCTGATCAACGTGGTCAAGTACCGCTTTGACATGCGCCTGGATGAGGACCGGATCAAACGCATCGAGGATGCGCGGAACGAGAAGATGCTGGAAGAGGCAATCAAAGACGCCGCCTGACGGTCGAGCAGGGGAACTCCGCTCATCTGGACGCAGTTGCGTTCACTTGAGCGGGGCTTTCACAAAAAAAGCGTCCAGTTGGACGCTTTTTTCATGTGTGCGGGTGGGTTGGTTCAGAGGTCCGGGTAAATCGGGAACTTGTCGCAGAGCGCCTTGACCTCGTCGCGGACCTTGGCTTCGACCGCGCCGTTTCCGTCTTCACCATTTGCGGCGAGACCATCGACGACTTCGACGATCCAATCGGCGATCTGGCGGAACTCAGCCTCAGAAAAGCCGCGGGTTGTGCCAGCGGGGGAGCCCAGGCGGATGCCCGACGTGATCATCGGCTTTTCCGTGTCGAACGGGATACCGTTCTTGTTGCAGGTGATGTGCGCGCGACCCAGCGCCTTCTCGGTCGCGTTGCCTTTCACGCCCTTGGGGCGCAAGTCGACCAGCATCAGGTGCGTGTCGGTGCCGCCAGTGACGATATCGAGGCCGCCTTTCATCAGCTGATCGGCCAGCGCCTGCGCGTTGGCGATCACTTGCGTCTGGTAGTCTTTGAAGCCGGGGCGGAGCGCCTCACCAAAGGCCACGGCCTTACCGGCGATCACATGCATCAGGGGGCCGCCCTGGATGCCGGGGAAGATGGCGGAGTTGCACTTCTTCGCAATCGCCTCGTCATCCGTCAGGATCATGCCGCCGCGTGGGCCGCGCAGGGTTTTGTGGGTGGTGGTCGTCGCGACATGGGCGTGCGGGAAGGGCGAGGGGTAGTGGCCCGAGGCCACGAGGCCCGCGAAGTGGGCCATGTCGACGAGGAGGTAGGCGCCGACCGAATCCGCGATCTCACGCATCTTGGCGAAGTCGATGATGCGGGGAATGGCGGAGCCGCCCGCGATGATCATCTTGGGTTGGTGTTCGGTGGCGAGTTCCGCGACCTGGTCGTAATCAAGCTCGAGATCCTGCTGGCGGACGCCGTATTGGACGGCGTTGAACCACTTGCCCGACTGGTTCGGCTTGGCGCCGTGGGTGAGGTGGCCGCCTGCGTCGAGCGACATACCGAGGATGGTATCGCCGGGCTGGAGCAGCGCCTGGAAGACGCCCTGGTTGGCCTGCGATCCGGAATTGGGCTGCACGTTGGCAAATCCCACGTTGAAGAGCTGCTTGGCGCGGTCGATGGCGAGGTCTTCGGCGATGTCGACGAATTGGCACCCGCCATAGTAACGACGGCCCGGATAACCTTCGGCATATTTGTTGGTCATCACGCCGCCTTGCGCTTCCATCACGGCGGCGGAGACGATGTTTTCGGACGCGATCAATTCGATCTCATCGCGCTGGCGGCCAAGCTCGGACCGCGTGGCGGCAAAGATCTCAGGGTCGCGGGTTGCGAGGCTTTCGGTGAAGAAACCATCGTCTTTGTGCGGGGCGTTCATGGGCGGCTCCTCCTGCCATGATGATCGGGTCGCTGAGGGGCGATGTAGGGCAATTGCGTGTTCGGGGGAAGGGCTTAAAGCGGCGCTGGGGCCTTGTTTTGCGGCACCTTTTGGCATGCAAAGGAATACAATCCGCGCATCGTGCCGCCGATCGGAACTTGTGTTTCCGATAGGTGCGCGCGATGGTCGCGGGGCAGGGACGGAAGAAGGACCAAGGCCATGCCCGCCGCGCGCAACATCGCCTTTCTGGCCTCGGACACGGACCTCGCACAGGAGGCGAAGCTGGCGCTGGAGGCGCGCTACGGCGCCCATGCCCCGGACGAGGCGGACGTGATCGTGGCGCTGGGGGGCGATGGCTTCATGCTGTCGACGCTGCACGGCACGCAGGCCTTGCCCGCGCCGGTCTACGGCATGAATCGGGGCACGGTTGGCTTTTTGATGAACGAATATACCGCCGATGGGCTGATTGATCGGCTGGAAGGCGCGGAAGAAGCGGTGATCAACCCGTTGAAAATGCGCGCGGAATGCGTGGATGGCAGCGTGGTGGAGGCGCTAGCGATCAACGAGGTCAGCCTGCTGCGCGCGGGACCACAGGCCGCGAAGCTGCGTATTTTCGTGGATGGGCGGCTGCGGATGGATGAATTGGTGTGTGATGGCGCGCTGGTGAGCACGCCTGCCGGGTCAACGGCCTACAATTACTCGGCCCATGGGCCAATCCTGCCCATTGGGGCGGATGTTCTGGCGATGACGGCGGTGGCGGCGTTTCGGCCCCGGCGATGGCGGGGGGCGTTGCTGCCGAAAAAGGCCGTGGTGCGGATCGAGGTGGTGGAGGCCGCCAAGCGCCCTGTGATGGCGGATGCGGACAGCCGATCGGTGAAGGCAGTGGCGGCGGTCGAGATCCAGTCCGAGCCCGAAATCGAGCATCGGATCCTGTTCGATCCGGGCCATGGATTGGAAGAGCGGCTGCTGCGCGAGCAATTCCAGTAGCGGCGCAGCTTGTCGCAGGGTCAACCTGCGCTGTGGCTGTTAGGGGAATGTTTAACGTTAAACGATCTGCTGGGAGGGCGGGGCAATGAGCGACGACAAACAAGACGGATTGCGCGACGCGGCCTTGCATTACCATGAGTATCCCCGGCCCGGAAAACTGGAAATCCGCGCAACGAAACCTTTGGCGAATGGCCGCGATCTGGCCCGCGCCTACAGCCCCGGCGTGGCCGAGGCGAGCCTTGCCATCAAGGAAGATCCGGGCGATGCGGCGCGTTACACGGCGCGGGGGAACCTGGTGGCCGTCGTCTCAAACGGGTCAGCCGTGTTGGGGTTGGGAAATATCGGGGCGTTGGCGTCGAAGCCTGTGATGGAGGGCAAGGCGGTTCTGTTCAAGAAGTTCGCCAATATCGATTGTTTCGATATCGAGGTGAACGAACCCGACCCCGAAAAGCTGGCCGATATTGTTTGCGCGTTGGAGCCCACGTTCGGGGCGATCAACCTGGAAGACATCAAGGCGCCGGATTGTTTTATCGTTGAACAAATCTGCCGGGAGCGGATGGGGATCCCCGTCTTTCACGATGATCAGCACGGCACGGCGATTGTTGTGGGCGCCGCTGCGACCAATGCGTTGCACGTGGCGGGCAAGCGGTTCGAGGACATCAAGGTCGTCTCGACAGGTGGCGGGGCGGCGGGGATCGCGTGCCTGAACATGCTGCTGAAGCTGGGCGTGCGGCGCGAGAATGTCTGGCTGTGCGATATTGACGGGCTGGTCTACGAGGGGCGCGGAAACTCCACCCCGCAGAAGGATGCCTATGCACAGGGGTCTGAGGCGAAGGACCTGGGCGATGTGATCGAGGGGGCTGATCTGTTCCTCGGGCTGTCGGGGCCGGGGGTTCTGACGCCCCAGATGGTGGAAAAGATGGCGGCGCGGCCGATCATCTTTGCACTGGCCAATCCGACGCCGGAAATCCTGCCGGACGATGCGCGCGCGGTGGCTCCGGACGCGATCATTGCCACGGGCCGCAGCGATTTTCCCAATCAGGTCAACAACGTGCTGTGTTTTCCGTTCATCTTCCGGGGCGCGTTGGATGTGGGCGCGACCGAGATCAATGACGCGATGCAACTGGCTTGTATCGACGGTATCGCGGCTTTGGCGCGGGCCACGACCAGCGCGGAGGCAGCGGCGGCCTACAAGGGTGAGCAGCTGACCTTCGGGGCCGATTACCTGATCCCGAAGCCGTTCGACCCGCGCCTGATGGCTGTGGTGGCGGGCGCCGTGGCGGAGGCCGCGATGACCTCCGGCGTGGCGACGCGGCCGTTGGAGGATCTGGACGCCTACCGCGCGAAGCTGAACGAAAGCGTGTTCAAATCGGCGCTGATCATGCGCCCGGTCTTTGAGGCGGCCGCGACAGCCAAGCGCAAGATCGTCTTTGCCGAGGGCGAGGATGAGCGGGTTCTGCGTGCGGCACAGGCCATGGTGCAGGAGACGACGGACGCACCGATCCTGATCGGACGCCCAGAGGTGATCGAAGCGCGGATTGAACGGGCGGGCCTTGTGATCCGGCCGGGGCAGGATTTCGAGCTGGTGAACCCCGAAAATGACCCGCGCTACCGGGATTATTGGGAGACCTATCACGGGCTGATGGCGCGCAAGGGTGTCTCGCCCGATCTGGCGCGCGCGATCATGCGCACGAACACGACCGCGATTGGGGCCGTGATGGTGCAGCGGGACGAGGCCGACAGCCTGATCTGCGGGACCTTTGGGCAATATCTGTGGCACTTGAACTATGTCTGCCAAGTGCTTGGAACAAAAGAGTATCACCCTGTTGCGGCCCTGAGCCTCGTGATTCTGGAAGATGGCCCCTTGTTCATCGCGGACAGTCAGGTGCACCCGACGCCCACGCCTGAGCAGATCGCCGAAACGGTGGTGGGCTGCGCGCGCCATATCCGTCGCTTTGGGGTGGAGCCGAAGATCGCGCTGTGTTCGGGCAGCCAGTTCGGCAACCTCGACAGTGACAGCGGGCAACGGATGCGGGCGGCGCTGGCGCTCCTCGATAGTGAGACGCGGGACTTCATCTATGAGGGCGAGATGCACGTGGATAGTGCGCTTGACCCGGAATTGCGGGCACGGGTCTTTCCGAATTGCCGGTTGGAGGGGAGTGCGAACGCGTTGGTCTTTGCCTCTACCGATGCGGCGGGGGCCACGCGCAACATCCTGAAGGCGAAGGCCAACGGGTTGGAGGTTGGTCCGATCCTGATGGGAATGGGCAACCGCGCGCATATCGTGACGCCGTCGATCACGGCGCGGGGCTTGCTGAACATCTCGGCTTTGGCGGGCACACCTGTCAGTCTGTATGGCTGAGCGGACTCAGGTTCGCTGAAAACCGCAACGGGGCCGCTTTTTCCTTAGCTGGCGTGTTGGGATAGGCCATAGTGGGCGGCATGGAACGGCCACTCCAACGCCCGGACGGCCTGTTTGTGGGTGAAGAGGCGGCGGATCATGCTGCCTCGCCCCGCAAGATCAGGCACCTGTCCCACGATATCCGCGCCGCCATGTCGGACGTGATCGGTGGCCTGCGCCTAGTGGATCTGGGGCGTGTGGATCCGCAAACGCAAACCCAGCTGCAGCGTGTGCAGGCCGCGGCGGACACCTTGGCCGCGCTTGTGGACGAGGCATTGTTTGCCGCCGCGGGCGAAAGCCCGATGGCACGTGACGTCGGGCCGGTTGAGGTGGAAGCCTGGCTCGCGAGCCTCGTGCACCGTTGGCGCGGGCAGGCCGCGGAGCAGGGACGGGCGCTGCATCTGCTGCGCAACGGGACGCTGCCCGAGCGGTTGGATGTGCAGCCGGTGGCTTTGACGCGTTTGGTTGGAAATCTGGTGAGCAATGCGCTGCGCCATGTGCCGGACGGCGATGTTGAGGTGCAGGTGACGGCGGGAGCCGATCACGGGCTTTCGATCAGCGTGCAAGATGAGGGGCCGGGCTTGCCGGTGGACGTGATCGAGGGGCGCGGTGTTGCGGAAGAGAATACGCAAACCGGGTCAGGTCTGGGGTTGAAGATCGCACGGGACTTGAGCCGTTCGATTGGCGGCACGTTGCGCCTTGAGAACACCGCAAAAGGCGCGCGCGTCACCCTGTCTTTCGGCCCGGAGGCTGTGTTGCAGGTGGGCTCTGCCCCCCGCGAGCGTCCGATGCCGGATCTGAGTGCCCTGGATATTCTGGTGGCCGAAGACAACCTGACCAACCAGACCATCTTGCGCCATATGCTGGATGCGATGGGCGCGCGGACGCACTTTGTAGCCGATGGGCGCTCGGCCTTGACGGCGTTGCAACAGACGCCGTTCGACATCGCCTTGCTGGATATCGAGATGCCCGAATTGTCGGGCCTTGAGGTGATGGAAGCGGTGCGTGCCATGGCGGGTCCCACAGCCGCCATGCCTTTGGTCGCGATCACTGCCTATGTGCTGCGCGACAATCGCGAGGCCATCTATGCCGCAGGCGCGGACGGGATCATCGGCAAACCTGTCGCCTCGGCCGAAGATCTGGGCCATGCCATTTTGCGCCATGTCGGCAATGCAGATCTGGAGATGCTTCCCGATGTGCCAGAGCCGCACGGGGGAACGCTGCTCGACAATGACAGGATGGACCGGCTGCTGGATGCTGCCGGACCGAGTGAGAGCGCGGAATTGCTGGCCCGGCTGGAAGAGGATCTGAACGTCACGCTTGCGACGATGGTTGAGGCCTTCGCAGAAAAGAATGCGAACGAATTGCGGGCGCAAACCCATATCCTGATCGCAATCTCTGGGGCTGTTGGGGCGGACCGGCTGTGCCACAACTCCGAGGCGCTGAACATCGCGGCGAAGCGAAAGTCCTTTGACCGGTTCGAGGCCCTGTTCCAACCGATCCGGACAGACCTGACGCATCTGATCGATGAGGTTGCGCGCCTTCGCGCGGGCGCCCCGGCGCAGCCTTGATGGCTTGCGCTTTGGGGGTGTCGGCCCCAAGGTACGCCGATCATTGATCCTTGAGATGTAGGTGAAGATTTGGACGAGCCGCTTCTTTCCCAAGCCGCCGCGGTGCGTGAAAATGCCCATGCGCCCTATTCCAACTTCAAGGTTGGCGCGGCCCTGCGTTCCGTCGAGGGGCGGGTGCATTTGGGATGTAACGTGGAAAACGTGGCCTATCCGGAAGGCACCTGTGCCGAGGCGGGCGCGATTGCCGCGATGATTGCGGCCGGGGACACGCGGATTGCCGAGATTGCGGTGATTGCCGACAGCCCCACGCCGGTGCCGCCCTGTGGCGGATGCCGCCAGAAGCTGGCGGAATTTGCGGCAGGCGATGTGAAGGTCACGATGGGCACAACGGGCGGGGCCTTCGAGACGGTGACGGTGGCGGATTTGTTGCCGGGCCAGTTCACCGCCGGGCATATGTCCGGGGCATGAGCGACGCACGCTCCATCCTTCTGAAATTGCACGGTGGTGACCGGCTGACCGAGGCAGAGTTGTTCTGGTTCGCCGAAGGCTTGGCCACGGGTGCCGTCAGCGATGCGCAGGCCGGGGCCTTTGCCATGGCCGTTTGCCAGCAAGGGCTGGGGGACGCGGGCCGGGTGCAATTGACCAACGCGATGCGCGAGAGCGGGCGCAAGCTGAAATGGCGGCTGGATGGCCCGGTATTGGATAAGCATTCCACGGGGGGCGTGGGCGATTGCGTGTCGCTGGTGCTGGCCCCGGCCTTGGCCGCGTGCGGGGCGTTTGTGCCAATGATCTCAGGCCGGGGGCTGGGGCATACCGGCGGCACGCTGGATAAGCTGGAGGCCATTCCGGGCTACAATGTCGATGTCTCGCCGGACGATTTGCAAGACATCGTGGCCGATGTGGGCTGCGCGATTGTGGGCGCCTCGGCGGATATCGCGCCAGCCGACAAGCGGCTTTATGCGGTGCGGGATGTGACCGGCACGGTGGCGTCGATTGACCTGATCACGGCCTCGATCCTGTCCAAGAAGCTGGCGGCGGGGTTGGAAGCGCTGATTTTGGATGTGAAGGTCGGCACTGGCGCGTTCATGGGCGGCGAGGCGGAGGCCATCGCCTTGGCGCAGGCCCTGGTTTCGACGGCGCAGGGCGCGGGGTGCATGACCTCGGCCCTTGTGACGGACATGAACCAGCCGCTGGCGGACAGCGCGGGCAATGCGCTGGAGATCATCAAGGTGATGGAGGTGCTGACCGGCGCAGGTGCCGAGACGGACCTGCAGCGGCTGACGGTGGCATTGGGCGGCGAGGTTCTGGCCTTGGGCGGGCTGGCGGATGATGCTGCAGATGGCGAGGCGCGGATTGATACGGCGATTGCCAGCGGTGAGGCGGCGGATGTGTTCGGCGAGATGGTCGCGGAACTGGGCGGGCCTGCGGATTTTGTGGAGCGCTGGCCGGACAGGCTGCCTGCGTCGCGCGTGATGATGGATATTCATGCGGGCGAGGCGGGGTTCGTGGCGGGCGTGGATACGCAGGCCTTGGGTGAAGTGGTCGTGGCGTTAGGTGGTGGACGGATGCGGGACGGCGACCGGATCGATCCGGCAGTGGGCCTGAGTGACATCGCGCGGATCGGCGCCGGTGTAGATGACTCGGTGCCCTTGGCGCGCATCCACTGCGCGACGGAGGAGGACGGGCGCGCGGTCGCCGCGAAGTTACGGGGCGCGTTCCGCTTGTCGGACCGGGCGGTAAATGCGCCACCGCTGATCCACGAAAGGATTGCCTGATGGGCCGTGCATTTCTGGTGGTGATGGATTCGGTCGGGATCGGCGGTGCGCCCGATGCGGCAGAGTTTTTCAACGACGGGGTGCCGGACACGGGCGCGAACACGTTGGGCCATATCGCAAAGGCTTGTGCGGAGGGGCGCGCGGAAGAGGGACGCTCGGGCCTGTTGAAGATGCCGGTGCTGGATGGGCTGGGTTTGGGCGCGGCGCTGCGGCTGGCCTCCGGCGCGCGGGGCGAAGGGTTGGACGCGCTGCCCGAGGGGTTGTGGGGCGTGGCGGAAGAGGTCTCTCCCGGGAAGGACACGCCGACGGGGCATTGGGAATTGGCTGGGCTGCCGGTGCCGTGGGATTGGCATTACTTCACGGAGAAGACTGAGTCTTTCCCGGAAGAGGTGGTGGCCGAGGTTTGCCGCTTGGCGGGCACGGACGGCATCCACGGGAACATGCATTCCAACGGCGTTAAAGTGATCGAGGATTTCGGGGAACAGCATCAGAAGGATGGCTGGCCGATCTGCTATACCTCCGCCGATAGCGTGTTCCAGATCGCCGCCCATGAGGAGAGCTTCGGGTTGGATCGGTTGCTTGCCTTGTGCGAGGGGCTGGCGCCGATGTTGCACAAGATGAAGGTGGGCCGTGTGATAGCGCGGCCCTTTGTGGGCGAGCCCGGCGCGTATGCACGCACGCCGAACCGGCGGGATTATGCGATTGAGCCGCCGGGGCCGACCTTGCTCGATCTCGCGCAGGCCAATGGGCGGGTGACCTACACGATTGGCAAGATCCGCGACATCTTCGCGGGGCGCGGGGTGAGCCATGTGGAAAAGGGGCCGGATGCGGCCCTGATGGGCCATCTGAGCGACGCAGTGGCGGGGGCCGAGGACGGGTCGCTGACCTTTGCGAATTTCGTGGAATTCGACAGCATGTATGGCCATAGGCGCGATATTTCGGGCTATGCGCGGCATCTGGAATGGTTTGACGCGGCGATTGCGCCGGTGCTGGCGGCACTGCGCCCCGATGATCTGATGA
The DNA here is from genome assembly GCA_947489665.1 of uncultured Roseicyclus sp. Lineage (GTDB taxonomy): Bacteria > Pseudomonadota > Alphaproteobacteria > Rhodobacterales > Rhodobacteraceae > Gymnodinialimonas. The sequence goes on from CANLEH010000001.1 coordinate 1,271,912, forward strand.
TCTTCACCGCGGACCATGGCAATGACCCCAGCTGGACTGGCACGGACCACACGCGCGAGCGTGTGCCGGTGCTTGCGGCTGGCCCGTATTCGGGGCAAATCGGCGTGAAGGGCTTTGTGGATGTGGGCGCGTCGGTTGCGGCACATCTGGGCCTGAGCGCACGGGGCGCGGGGGAGAGTTTTCTGTGAAAGAGCTGCCGAAGGTTGAGCTGCACTTGCACCATGAAGGCGCGGCGCCGCCTGCGTTTATCCGCGGGTTGGCCTCGGAAAAGGGTGTCGATCTGAGCGGGATCTTCCGCGAGGATGGCAGCTATTCCTACCGGGATTTCAATCACTTCCTGTCCGTTTATGAAGCCGCGACTTCTGTTCTTACGGGCCCAGAGGAATTCGCGCGGCTGACCCGGGCAGTGCTTGAGGAAAGCGCGTCGCACGGCGTGATCTATACTGAAAGTTTCCTGAGCCCGGATTTCTGCGGTGGCGGCGATGTGGGCGCGTGGTGCGAGTATCTGGCGGCGATCCGGGAGGTGGCCGATGAGGCCGAGCGCGATATGGGCATCACCCTGCGCGGGATCGTGACGTGCATCCGCCATTTCGGGCCGGAACAGGCGAAAACGGCGGCGACTTGCGCGGCGGAGACGGCGGGCGACTGGATCGTGGGTTTCGGCATGGGCGGAGACGAGATGGTCGGCCATCAGCGCGATTTCCTCTGGTCGTTTGAATGCGCGCGTGAGGCGGGCTTGAGCATCACAACCCATGCTGGCGAATGGGGTGGCGCGGCCTCGGTCCGCGAGGCGGTGGAAGACCTGAACCCGGCGCGGATCGGGCATGGGGTGCAGGCGATTGATGACCCGGCGCTGTGCGACGTGCTGGCCGAGCGGGAGATCGTGCTGGAGGTGTGCCCGGGCTCGAACGTGTTCTTGGGCGTCTATCCGACGCTGGCAAAGCACCCGATCCAAAAGTTGCGGGAGCGTGGTGTAAAAGTGACCGTATCCACCGACGATCCGCCGTTCTTTCACACGACCATGACCCGCGAATATGAGGGGCTGGAGAAGACGTTCGGCTGGGGTGAAGAGGATTTCGCCGAAATAGCCGAGACGGCCCTTTCCGCCGCCTTCTGCGACGACACCACCAAGGACAAAATTCGGGAGCGCCTGAAATGAGTGACCATCTGACCGTTGTTGATCACCCGCTGGTGCAGCACAAGTTGACGCTGATGCGGGACAAGGACTGCTCGACCAAATCGTTCCGGCAGCTTTTGCGTGAGATCAGTCACTTGCTGGCCTACGAGGTGACACGCAACCTGCCGATGACGACGATGACGGTCGACACGCCGCTGGAGCCGATGGAGGCGCCGACCATTGCGGGCAAGAAGCTGGCTTTGGTGTCGATCCTGCGGGCGGGCAACGGGTTGCTCGATGGTATTCTGGAGCTGATCCCGAATGCGCGGGTCGGTTTCGTGGGCCTTTACCGCGATCCGGAGACGCTTCAGCCGGTGCAGTATTACTACAAGGTGCCCGAGGCGATTGATGAGCGGCTGACGATTGTGGTGGACCCGATGCTGGCGACGGGAAATTCCTCTGCTGCGGCGATTGATTTGCTGAAAGAGGGGGGCGCGAAGAACATTCGCTTCCTATGCCTTCTGGCCGCCCCAGAAGGCGTGGCGCGAATGAAAGAGGCGCATCCGGATGTGCCGATTGTGACCGCGGCGCTCGACAGCCATCTGAACGATCACGGCTATATCGTGCCGGGTCTCGGCGATGCGGGCGACAGGATGTTCGGGACGAAATAGTCCTTACGCTGCCTTTACTTAACGGCACGACTCCGCCAGACTATCCACAAGCGATTTCTGTGGGGGAGTTTCGCATGGCGAAGACGCTATGTCTGCGCGCTGCTGTATTGGGCCTGTCTGTAGGGCTTGCATCGGGTGGCGCTGCATTTGCACAACAAGGGTTTCCGGCGGAGATACCGCCGTCGAGCTACACGGCCGACCAATATGTCGACAGTCAGGGCTGCGTGTTTGTGCGCGTGGGCTTTGGGGCGGCGACCGAATGGGTGCCACGCGTTGGCCGCGACCGACAGCAGGTCTGCGGGCAGCGTCCCTCCGGCGGTGGCGGCGCTGCAGCCGCTGATCCATTTTCCAACGACTCGGTGGTGGTGATCGGCGAAGCGCCGGTAGCCGCAGCGCCTGCACCGGCGCCTGCGCCCCAGGCCCCTGCGCCTGTGATTGCAGCGGCGCCCGCGCCCGCGCCCGCACCTGCCCCTGCGGCCCCGCAGATCCGTGTGCAGACACCGGCCCCGGTGACGATCACGGCCCCGGCGGCCAGCGGCAATTGCGCGAACCTTCCTTCTGCGCACCGGCCGTACTTCACGGGGGATGATGTGCGCTGTGGCCCGCAAGCAGTCCACCCCGGCGATGGTCGCGCGGTTGGCGATCAATCCCTTCTGGCGCCCGCCGTGACCGATGGCGTCACGGGTATCCCGCGCAGTTTCGTGCTGACCGCACCGCCGCCGGGCTACGACTTTGCGTGGGACGATGGCCGCCTGAACCCCTATCGCGGGCTTGGCACTGCGCAGGGCGAGGCGCAGATGCGCATGGTCTGGACCGACACAGTGCCGCGTCGTTTGGTGGCTGTGCCGATCAACTCCGGCCAAGTGGCGGTTATTCGTCGCTGACCCGCTTGAGGCTTGCGGTCAGCCTGCGCAGATTTCCTGTAGGCTGACCCAATCGCTGTCGCTGAGCACCGGGTCGGCCTGCTGGCCGCGCATCGGGTCAGCCTCAATCAACGCCAGAACGCTTTCCCCTGAGACATCCTGCGCAAAAGCGTAGGGTTGCGAGGATATCCCAGCCTCCGTGAAATGACCCAGAAGGGCATCATCGTCGGCGCGCATCGTGTCATGCGACAGCAGGTGCGCGGCATGGGCATGGATAGGCTCGGCCGCGACTTCGCCGGTGGTCAGCAGCCGGAAGGTCACGCCTAGGCCCGCATCGCGCAGGAAAGCCTCAACCGGATCAACGGCTTGCGACCGGGTGCGTTCAGCCAGCAGATACCCCGCAAACACCTCGGGCGTCTCATGGTCTTCGGCCAGCGCTGCCGAGGCGATGACGATGTTGCCGGGAAGGGTCAGCGTGTCGGGGATCGTCGCCGGGAAGACGACGATCTGGGGGGGCATGTCCGCGCCATAAGTTCTTGAGGCCAGCCGAACCAGCGCCGTGCGCCCGCCGGACCCGCCACAGGGGCGACCCGCAATGGCGGCGATTTCCCCCAGAAGATCATGGCCGATTTCCAGCCGCTTGGCGGGCGGCAGAAGCGAGACGGTTTGCCGGATGAGCGCATCGGGAAGCCAGAAAACCCCCAAAAGAATGCCGGCAAGGGTTGTGCCACCGGCAAGGTAAAGGCGCAGGCGCCCCGGGCGGGGGCGGGATTTAGCAATGGCGGTTCGGATGCGTTCGACGGCCTGGATCATCTCGGGATCTGACAGCTCCAACTCCTCATCGCTGTCGCGAGCAGGGGAGAAGAGCGCAGGCAACTTGCCGGGGTTGAGCCGTTCCACCGCCGCAAGGGACCAATGACCAACGGCTGCACCAGAGGCGGACGACATGACAAGCGAGGCATCGCCAAGCGACACGATCACCTCACGCCGCTGATCCTCGGCGTGTTCGCGCCAGAGGCCAATGGCCTCGAGCCGCCTGTATTCCTGAAGCGCAGTCATTGCCTGTTTGCGGTGCCCGGTGTCGTCTCACGCCTTAATGGCGTGGGCTTTGTAAGGCAGATGGTACACCAGAGTGCGTGTTGCAACAACGCAGGCCGCGCAAGGGCGTTTGGGACGCCCGTGCGATTGTTCAGGACTTGGGCGCGCCTAGAGGCTTGCCGCGCGTTTGCGAAGCTCGAATTTCTGGATCTTGCCTGTGGAGGTTTTGGGAAGCTCCTCAAACACCACGCGCTTGGGCGTTTCAAACCCGGCAAGCTGTTTGCGAGCGAAGGCGATGATCTCGTCCGCGTCGCCGGTGGCGCCCTCTTTCAGCTCCACATAAGCGCAGGGGACTTCGCCCCATTTGTCGTCAGCCTTGGCGACAACGGCACACAAGGACACCGACGGATGGCGCATCAGGACGCCTTCAACCTTGACGGAGCTGACATTTTCACCGCCGGAGATGATGATGTCCTTCGCGCGGTCGGCGATCTGGATGTAGCTGTCTGGGTGCTGCACGGCGATGTCGCCGGTGTGGAAATAGCCGCCTGCGAACGCTTCGGCTGTGGCCTCCGGGTTCTTGTAATAGCCCTTCATGGTGGAATTGCCGCGCATCATGATTTCGCCCTGCGTGGCACCGTCGCGGGTGACGGGGGCCATATCGTCCGGGGTCATCACGGCGATGTCGTCCATATTCGGAAGCGGCACGCCCTGGCGCGCCTTGATGGTGGCGCGGTCGTCTGGCGCCAGCGCGTTCCAATCATCGTCCTGCCAGAGGCATTCTGTGGCGTGGCCATAGGTTTCGGTCAGGCCGTAGACCTGCGTGACGTTGAAGCCCATCGTCTCAATCGCGGCGAGGGTGGCAGCGGCAGGCGGTGCGCCGGCGGTGAAGACTTCGACGGTGTGATCGAAGCTGCGGCGGTCTTCATCCTTCGCATTTACGATCATGTTCAGAACGATGGGCGCGCCCCCCATATGGCTGACGCCCTGATCTGCGATGGCGTCGTAGATGGCTTTGGCGGTGATGTCGCGGCAGCAGACAATGGTGCCGCCCACGGCGGGCATCGTCCAGGTGTGGCACCAGTTGTTGCAGTGAAAGAGCGGCACGATGGCGAGGATCGTGGGATAAAGCGTCATCCGCCAGGCAATGGGCGTGCCCATGGTGATGAGGTACGCGCCGCGATGGTGGTAGACGACGCCCTTGGGCCGTCCAGTCGTGCCGGAGGTGTAGTTGAGCGCCAGGCTTTCCCATTCATCCTCAGGCATGATCCAGGGCGCGTCTGGATCGCCTTCGGCCAGCAGATCCTCGTACGTCGTGTGCCGACCGGAGGCAGGGTGGCCAGCATCTGCATCGGGGCATTCGATGATGATGGGGGCAGGGCCGTCCATCTTGGCAATGGCGTCTTCGACAAGGGGGAGGAATTGCGTGTCGGCCAGCACCATCTTCGCCTCACCATGGTCGAAGATATAGGCGACGGTTTCCACATCCAGGCGGATATTGATGGCGTTGAGCACGGCACCCGCGGCTGGAACGCCGAAATGTGCCTCCACATGGGGGTAGGTGTTGGGCAGGACCGTTGCGACAACGTCACCGGGGGCGATGCCGCGTGCGCTGAGCGCCGAGGCGAGGCGTGAGACGCGGCCATGGTATTCGGCATAGGTTTTCCGGTGCGCGCCATCCACGACAGCGGTGCGGTTGGGGAACACGCGCGCGGCGCGTGCGAGGTGACTGAGCGGGGTCAACGGCACATAATTCGCCGCGTTCTTCCCCAGTCCGGTTTCGTCCTTCATCCACCCCATGGCCATGCCTCCCTAACGCGAAACCAAAGTGTTCCGGGTGTGATGGCGGATCATTCGGGAAAAGGGAAGGGACAAGGCGCGCCGCCCGCGGGGAAGGTGGGACAGGGCGGGCGGCGCGACGCGCGGAGGGACAGGTCCGCGCAGGGGACATATGTACATGTCACGGGGCAGGCATTTGGTTCCGTCGCGGGCGCAAGCATTTTGTTTTGCCGTGTGCAGTTTTCTGCTCACGCGCCGAAGTTATCCACAGAAACCCTTTGCACTCGGGACGCCCGATGCTGTAGCCATGCAGGCAAAACATACAAAATATGAGGCAAGCATGGACTATTCACGCGTTTTCGCGGCCTGTGCCGCGTGTATGATCGCCACCGGTGCGCAAGCACAGGATGCGGATTGGACGGGGCTTTATGGCGGCGTTCAGCTGGATATGGCGACGGTTGACCTTTCGATCCCGAATGGTGGCGCCACCACCAATGATGGCAATGGCCTGATGTACGGCCTGAACGGCGGCTATCGCCGTGATCTGGGCCAGGTGGTTCTGGGGGCGGCGGCGACGCTGACCTTCGGCAATTTCGACACGCCGCCGGTGGGTGGGGGCAGCGATGCCTCGTCCTTCGGCTCGCTCGCCACGGTGGGCGTTGAGGTCGGCTATGATCTGGGTGAGGTGCTGGTCTACGGCGAGTTGGGCCATACCTGGGCCACGCGCACCGATGCGGGCAATACACGCCGGTTCGACGGCGGGCTGCAATACGGCATTGGTGCCGATTTCATGCTGAATGATCAGATCATGATCGGTGGCGGGGTATCGCGCACGGAGCTGGACAGTTTTGGCGGCAGCGATGCCAGCATCACGACCTTTGGGGCGCGGGCGGCGTATCGGTTCTGATAGGGTTCAAGCGGCGCGCAGGATCGACTGCATCTTCTTTCCGCGCGCCAGTTCATCGACCAGCTTGTCGAGATAGCGGACCTTTTGGATGAGGTCGTCCTCGATGTCTTCCACACGAATGCCACAGACGACGCCTGTGATCAGGTGTGCGTTGGGGTTGAGTGTGGCGCGGTCGAAGAAGGTCTCAAAGTCAATGTCTTCGGCGATGAGCCGCTGGATTGCCGCATCATTAAAGCCGGTGAGCCAGGTGATGACCTGATCCAGTTCGGCCTGGCTATGGCCCTTCTTCTCCACCTTGGTGAGGTAGCAGGGATAGATCTGCGCAAACCGCATCCGGGCGAAGGTATCGCGGGTTGCTTTGGTGGAGGCCATGGTGCCTGTCCCTTTCCGGAGGCATGGGAACAGGGTAGCGCAAAAGAAAATGCCCCGGCAACTCTGGGTTGGCCGGGGCATTCTTTGGCATTTCGTAAGGGTTAGGCCGCTTTGCTGTCGACGCCTTCGCCGAAGCGACCGTAGAAGCTTTGGCCTTTCTCTGCCATCTCGCGCAGGAGCGGTGGGCACGCGAAGCGGTCGCCGTATTGGGCGGTGAGTTGATCGCAACGTTCGGCGGCGTAGGCGGTGCCGAGGATATCGAGCCAGCTGAACGGGCCGCCGGACCAGGGTGCAAAGCCCCAGCCGAGGATGGCACCCACATCCCCTTCGCGGATGTCCATGAGAACACCGGCTTCCAGTGCGCGGACGGCTTCGAGGACTTGGGCGAAGAGCAGGCGATGCTGGACTTCGACGAGGTCCGGTTGTTCGTCCTTGGTCGGGTAGCGGGCCGTAAGGCCATCCCACAGGCCGGTGCGCTTGCCTTTGTCGTCATAGGCGTAGAACCCGGCGGCGGCTTTGCGGCCAAGGCGGCCTTCGCCTTCCATCCAGAAGATCAGCTCATCCGTGGTGTCGTCGTAATCGGGATCGCCCGCTTTTGTGGCCCGCGCAATCTTGGCGCCGAGGTCGATGGAGGTCTCGTCGGTCAGTTGCAGGGGGCCGAGGGGCATACCGACCAGCTTGGCGGCATTCTCAATCAGTGCAGGCGCGACGCCTTCCTGCACCATGCGGACGCCTTCGTTGACGTAAGGCAGGATGCAGCGGTTGGCGTAGAAGAAGCGCTCGTCATTGACGACGATGGGCGTCTTGCGGATCTGACGGACGAAATCGAGGGCCTTTGCGACGGCGACATCGCCGGTGGCCTTGCCCTTGATGATCTCGACCAGCAGCATCTTGTCGACGGGCGAGAAGAAGTGGATGCCGATGAATTGCTCAGGGCGGCTGCTGGCTTTCGACAGCATGGTGATCGGCAGGGTGGAGGTGTTGGTGGCGAAGATGCCGTCCGCATTCATGACCGCTTCGGCCTTGGCGGTGACTTCGGCCTTCACCTTCGGGTCTTCGAACACGGCCTCGACAATCAGGTCGCAGCCTTTGAGGGCGTCGTAGTCGGTGGTGGCAGTGATACGGCCAAGGACCTCGGCCTTCTTGTCTTCGGTGACCTTGCCGCGCTTCATGCCCTTGTCGAGCAAGCCCTCGGAATAGGCCTTGCCCTTGACAGCACTCTCTTGGGCCGCGTCGATCAGGACGACTTCGATCCCTGCATTGGCCGAGACATAGGCAATGCCTGCGCCCATCATGCCAGCGCCGAGGATGCCGACTTTTTGGACGGTTTGATCGTCAACGGCGGGGCGGTTCGCGCCCTTTTCTAGCGCTTCCTTGTTGAGGAAGATCGACCGGATCATCGCGGAGGAGGACGGGTTCATCAGGACTTGGGTGAAGTAGCGCGCCTCAATCCTGAGCGCGGTGTCGAAATCGACCAGCGCGCCTTCGTAGACCGAGCTCAGCAGCGCCTTGGCCGCCGGGTAGACGCCCTTGGTCTTGCCGTGGATCATGGCGGAAGCGCCCACGAAGGTCATGAAACCTGCGGGGTGATAGGGTGCGCCGCCGGGCATTTTGAATCCCTTGGCGTCCCAGGGTTTGACGATGTCGGCGGGCGCGGCGTTCAGGACCCAATCCTTGGCGGCCTGCAGAAGCTCCTCTGCGGGCACGACGTTGTCGATGAGCTGCGCGGATTTTGCTTTCTTGGGGTCGAGCATCCGGCCTTCGAGCAGGACGGGGGCCGCAGCCATCGCGCCGACCATGCGGGAATAGCGGGTGGTGCCGCCCGCGCCGGGGAAGATGCCGACGAGGATTTCGGGCAGGCCGATCTTGGCCTTGGGATTGTCGGCCATCACACGGTGGTGGCAGGCCAGTGCAATCTCTGTCCCGATGCCGGCACAGGTGCCGGGCAGGGCGCAGGCGATGGGCTTGCCGCCTTTGTTTGTCTTGGGTTCCATGCCGGCGCGTTCGATCTTCCGCAGGATGCGGTGGCCGTTCATGATGAAATCGAACAGGCCCTGGGCGGGGTTGTCGCCGCTTTCTTCGCGGATTGTGGCCAGCGTGTTGAGGTCCATGCCGCCGGCGAAGTCTTTCTTGCCGGAGGTGATGACGATGCCTTTGACGGCGTCGTCGGCCAGAGCCTGATCAATCAGGTCTTCGCAGGTCTGGAATGCCTCACGGTTGAGGACGTTCATCGACTTGCCGGGCACATCCCAGGTAACAACAGCGACGCCATCGGCGTCGATTTCCATCGTGAAATCGCTCATGGCTTTTTCATCCTCTTCTGAATTTCGGACATGGTCGGAAGGCGCGACGAGGCCTTGAAGCTCGCCTCAGGCGGAAGGCCGTGCTCTCCCGACAAGGAGTTTGTGACGGAACTGCATTTCCACTGCCCCTCAGCGAGGGTCAGGATCATGCGGCTTTTGACGGGGCCCATTTGCAGCGTGCCACCGCCTTCAAAGGTGGTTTCGTGGTAGCCGCAAATGCGATCGGACGAGATGAAATTGGCAGACGTGATCCTGCGATTGACCGTGCCGCCCGTGTCTTCGACCAGCTTGAGCATTGCATTGAAGAAGTCGCGCATGTCGTCCGGCGTCTCGTAGACCATGTCTGATCCATCGTAGTGCGCCGTGATCGGACATTGGAATTGGTCGGCCCAACCTTTGAAGTTCGCCTCGTTCTGGTTTCTGTCCAAAACGTCGAGAAACGCACGATAAAGCGGCTCGGCGTTGGAATGGGACACGCGGATGTCGTTTTGCGTGTCCTGCCAGCGTTCGGCAAAGCTGCCCGGCTGCGATTTCACTGCGCCAATGGGGAAGCGGACGTTTTCCAATTCATGCTCGGCTTCGATCACCTTCCAGATCCCGTCACCTGTGTCGCGCAGGAACATGTGGCTTTGATAGCTTGGCAGGATCGACGTGGCGTCGCGCAGAACGTAGGTTTCATGCCAGCCTTCGATCAGCGTGTCCGACAATTGGCGGGCTTGTTTGACCAGACGGATATAGTTGGTCACGCCGTGCCCGTTGAGGCTTTCAGAGTGTTGGCGTGTATCGTCCAGCATGTCCTGTCGGGTCTCGATCAGCGTTTCGCCTTTGCGGGTCCGGATCAGGAGGGGCAGGGCGAAATAGTTGATGCACTCCTCGACATTGCCGACGAACAGCAGGTCAGACACGCAATCAAGGTGATCTTGATAGATGGTCGCGGCCCGGTCGAGCGCGGCACTGTTGGGCAAGACGTCGCTCATGACGCCTGCCCGGCGTGCCGGGACCTCTGCCTGATATGATCGGGCGACCGGGCCAATGGTTCAGACGCGTTCGAGGATGGTGGCCGACCCCATTCCGGCGGCAACACACAAGGTGGCGAGGCCGATTTCCTTGTCGGCGCGCTCCATCTCGTCGAGCAATGTGCCGAGGATCATGGCACCGGTGGCCCCCAGCGGGTGGCCCATGGCAATCGCGCCGCCGTTGACGTTGACCTTGGCCGGATCGGCATCAAACGCTTGCATGAAGCGCAGCACGACCGAAGCGAAGGCTTCGTTGACCTCAAACAGGTCGATGTCCGAGAAGCTCATGCCAGTCTCTGCCAGGATCTTTTCGGTCACTGGCACGGGACCGGTGAGGTTGATCGTGGGATCGGTGCCGATCTTGGTGTTGGCCTTGATGCGGGCGCGGGGCGTGAGGCCCCATTTCTCGCCGAACTCCTTGTTGCCGACGAGGATCGCGGCGGAGCCATCGACGATGCCCGAGGAGTTCCCGGCATGGTGGATGTGGTTGATCGCCTCAAGATGCGGGTATTTCATCAGCGCGATGGTGTCGAAGCCGGGCATGACCTCTCCCATCTCCTTGAAGGCGGGCTTGAGGGCGCCGAGCGACTGCATGTCGGTCTGCGGGCGCATATATTCGTCGTGGTCGAGGATCGTGAGGCCGTTCTGATCCTTCACGGTGATCACGGATTTGGAGAAGCGGTTGTCATCCCATGCGGCCTTGGCGCGGCGCTGGCTTTCAACCGCGTATTCGTCGGCCTGATCTCGGTTGAAGCCGTATTCCGTCGCGATGATGTCGGCGGAGATGCCTTGCGGCACGAAATAGCTGTCCATGGCCAGTTGCGGATCGACGGCCATGGCGGCCCCGTCTGAGCCCATGGCGACACGGCCCATCATCTCGACCCCGCCTGCGATATAGCCGTCACCGGCACCGCCCTTGACCTGGTTGGCGGCGAGATTCACAGCCTCCAAACCGCTCGCGCAGAAGCGGTTGATGGCGAGGCCGGGGATGCTCTCATCAAGATCTGATGCAAGAACCGCAGCGCGGGCGAGGCAGCCGCCCTGTTCCATCACCTGGGTGACGTTGCCCCAGATCACATCTTCGACGGCATGACCCTCGAGGTTGTTGCGTTCCTTGAGTGTGTTCAGCGTGAAGGCCGAGAGGCGCGCGGCGGTGACTTCGTGAAGGGCACCGTCCTTGCGGCCTTTGCCGCGCGGGGTCCGGATGGCGTCGTAGATATAAGCGTCGGTCATGAATGTCCTCCGAGTTTCATCGCCGCGAGGGACGCGGTGTTGATCCTAGACATGGGATGAATGGGCAGGGCCGCGCAAGCGCCTGCGCGGGCCTGTGACGTGACGTTCTGGTAAACTTGTGCGTTACCCGCAGGATGGGGCGCAGTCACACCCGCCGCATCCATCGCAGGACGGGGCCGAGCAATCGAGCCCGCCAAGGTCGCATCCACCGCCATCTGCCCCGTCTGATGGCAGCTTGTCGGGCAGGGGCGTGGGTTGTGCACCAGACCCGCCGGACGACGCGCAAAAGGCGGGCAGGGCGAGCGCCGGCAAGCAGCCGGGGGCTGCGCAATCGCACGCATCGCAGGCCGCATCCGTGCGGTTTTGCTTGCGGCGTTTGCGGTTCCACGGGCCACGATTGGGGCGACCATCTTCGCCGGAGCCAGCTTCAGGGTCTTGTTCGTTACAGACCGCACAATTGGCGCGCAGGGTGAGGGAGGCCTGCTTGCAATCCCGCAGCCGCTGCCGGATGAGGGGAATTGCGGCCCATATGCCGTGGTCGCGGATCGCGTATTTGGCATGGCCCGAACAGCCCGTCCCGCCATGCAGGACGGAATGGGCGCAGCGCCAGCCTTTGCGTGGCGAGATCCAGCGTTGATAGCCCCAGATGGCGCCCAATGCGATTTGGCTGACCATATTGCCCGTGTCCCGTTTTCCTTACTTTGCAGGGGGATGGCAGGCGAAACCAGCAAAAATATGGCGCCCCGGCAGATCACCCCAAGGCCCGTTGCATCAGATCATAGGGATGTTTCCAACCCGGTGTCTCGCTTATGCGGGTCAGCCAGGCGTCGATAGCCGGATAATCGGCACGGTCAAAGGTGAAGGGTTCTTCGTAGAACAGGTAGCCCGCACAGGAGATGTCGGCGCAGGTCAGCGCGTCGCCCACCAGCCAGTCGCGCTGGCTGAGTTCGCCTTCAAGCACGCCAAGCGCGGCTTTGAGGCGCCCCGCCATGAAGCCGTTGACGTCGGCGTTGCGCTTTTCTTCGGGCAGGAAGTTCATCATGAACCGCAGCGGGCCGGCCATGCCGGAGATCTTCTGGTTGTCGAAGATGGTCCAGCGCAGGATCTCGCGCCGCAGGGCAGGGTGTTCGCCGCCGAGTTTGCCTGTCGTCTCCATCACCCAATCCTGGATCACGCCGGATTGGGTCAGGATGGTGCCACCGGCGTCAAGGACAGGCACCTCACCCATCGGATTGATTGCCTTGAATTCGGGGGAGCGCGCTTCACCCTTGAAGAAATCGACAAAGTGCGGCGTCCAATCAACGCCGCCGAGTTCCAGAGCCAGCGCAGCCTTATAGGCATTCCCAGACTCGCCGAAGCAGTAAAGTGTGTTGGACATTTTCCCCCCAATGTGCCGCCTCCCGCGGCCCGTTTTTCCGGTAACCTTTTGTTAAGGTTAACGAACGATGATTGCGGCGCGGCGTCAGTTGCAGAGCTGACGACCCAAAAGGTGAAGGCGTCGCATTGGCTGTTTTCCCCCGATGGACCCCGGGGGTGGATGGTGAATGCGGCGCCGATCCGCTGGTGGTTTCGGGTCGCGCAGCGTGATCGAAAAACCGGTTCTCACGTCTCGTCTCAGCCCTAGCGCTTGCGCGCGTCGATTTCAGAATTGAACAGGCGCAGGCGGGCGATGAATTTCTCTTCGTTGATGACGCTGCCCCAGTGTTCGAACAGGAAGCTCAGGAACTCGCCTTCATCAAGGCCCGCCTCCGAGGCGAGGTTGCGCAGCTTGCGGTATCCATCTTCGGACATCGCGATATTCGGGCGGCGGGTAAGGCGCAGGCGCTTGGGCATCAGTCGAGGTTCTCCATCGAGCCGAAGGGGAAGTCGACACTCGCGAATTCCGGGTAGGCTTGGCGCAGGATGCTTGTCTGTTGGGTGCTGTCAACGCGGATCAGGTACCAGATGTCGTTCTCATGCAGCATCAGGGTCGTTGTGTTCGACTGGACGCGGCCAGATCCGTGCTGGCTCATGACGGTCTGGGTCGGCACAAGCGCGTAGGTCAAACCGGTTGAGGTTTCGCCCCAGGTCGCGGCCTGCAAGTCCATACCGAAGCTTTCGAATGTCATCTGAGACATCATCGCGGTCATTTGGGTTGCTAGCTGCGCCGACAGCACGTCGGCCGGAATGCCGGATTGCGTCGCGATGGTTTCCAGAATGCGGGGCGGCATGGCGGTCAGCAACGCGCCGTACTCGCGTGCATCAAAGGCCGCCTCGAACCGTTCGATGGCAAGCCGGGCGCCCGCGATGTCTTGCCCGGTCTGCGCTACGGCCGGACCGGCGCCTGACGCGGCGAGGGTAAGGGCCAGCAGGACGCCACGGATCGGAAGAAGGCGTTTGGGCATCGTCATTCCTTGCGCATGGACAGCGAGGCGATCATGGCAAGAATTCCGCCAGCGGCAAGGGTGAAGGGAAGAAGGTAGCTTGGAAACGGCTCATCCCCGCCGCCGGGTGCGCCACTGACGGACGCGATTTCGAGGGCGAGGAGGGCCAGCATCCAGATCAGGCCGACCAGCACGCTGGCCAGCCCGATCAAAAGGATACGACGCCGGGGCGTCATCAGAAGTTGGCGGCTTCGAGCGCCATGACGTCTTCGCCACCGGCCTGAATGCGGGCCAGATGCGTGGCCGTCATAGGCAGAGTGCGGTTCATGTAGAACCGGCCTGTCGCCAGCTTGGTGTTGTGGAAATCGGGATCGGACGTGCCGTTTGCCAGCGCGTCCAGCGAGGCTTTCGCCATCATGCCCCACATCAGACCAAGGCAGGTATGGCCGAAGAGGTGCATGAAGTCATAGCTGCCCGAGAGCGCGTTGTTGGGGTTCTTCATGCCTTCCTGCATGAAGTACATGCCCGCGGCTTGAAGATCCTTGGAGGCGCGTTTCAGCGGCTCGATGAATTCGGCCATGCCTTCAACCTCCGCATTCTCCTTGCAGAAGCCCTTGACCAGATCGAAAAACGCCATGACGTGCTTGCCGCCATCCTGCGCGAGCTTCCGGCCCACGAGGTCGAGCGCCTGCACGCCGTTCGCGCCTTCGTAGATCATCGCGATGCGGGCATCGCGGGTGAACTGCGACATGCCCCATTCTTCGATGTACCCATGGCCGCCATAGACCTGCTGTGCCTGCACGGTCATGTCGTAGCCTTTGTCGGTCAGGAAGCCTTTGATCACAGGCGTCAGCAGCGACACGAGGCCGTCAGCATCCGCATCTTCATTGCGATGCGCACGGTCGATCAGGGTCGAGCCCCACAGAAGGAAGGCGCGGCCACCCTCTGCAAAACTCTTCTGCTCCATCAGGTTGCGGCGGATATCGGGGTGCACGATCAGCGGGTCGGCCGGGCCGTCGGGGTTTTTCACACCGGTCACATCACGGCCCTGCAGGCGGTCCTTGGCGTATTCGAGCGCGTTCTGGAACGCGACCTCAGCCTGGGCCAAACCCTGCATACCAACGCCCAGACGCGCTTCGTTCATCATCGTGAACATGGCGCGCATGCCCTTATGCTCTTCGCCCAGAAGGTAGCCCGTTGCCTCGTCATAGTTCATGACGCAGGTGGAATTGCCGTGGATGCCCATCTTTTCTTCGATTTTGCCACAGCTGACGCCGTTGCGGGGGCCAAGCGAGCCGTCTTCGTTCACGAGGAACTTGGGCACGATGAAGAGCGACACACCTTTGATGCCTTCCGGCCCGCCGACAATCTTGCCGAGGACAAGGTGGACGATGTTGTCGGCCATGTCATGCTCACCCGCCGAGATGAAGATCTTCTGGCCGGAAATCTTGTAGCTGCCGTCGCCCTGCGGTTCCGCCTTGGTGCGCATCAGGCCCAGATCGGTGCCGCAATGGGGCTCCGTCAGGTTCATGGTGCCGGTCCAGTCACACGAGATCATCTTGGGCAGATAGGTGTCTTTCTGCTGATCCGTGCCGTGGGCCAGGATGGCAGAGGCCGCGCCATGGGTCAGCCCGTGATACATGGTGAACGCCTGATTGGCGGAGGAGAACATCTCACCCGTTGCCGTGTTCATCACGTAAGGAAGGCCCATGCCGCCGTACTGCTCAGGCATGTCGATGCCGGGCCAGCCACCTTCGCGCGTCTCGTCAAAGGCCGCCTTGAAGCCGGTGGGCGTGCGCACAACGCCGTTTTCCATGGTGCAGCCTTCGGTGTCACCCACAACGTTCAGGGGCGCGAGCACCTCAGAGGCGATCTTACCGGCCTCGCCGAGGATGGCGGTCGTGAAATCACGGTCCAAATCGCCATAGCCGGGGATGTCAGTGGCCTCGATCTTGAGAACATCGTGGAGGATGAACTCCATATCTTTGGTGGGGGCGGTGTAGCTCGGCATATTATTATCCTCCCGAAGGGTGGTCTTTGGTGTTGATCAGGCGGCGGGTTTGTTGCTGGACAGCATGTCACCCACCAGCGTCATTTGGTTGCGCAGCTCATCGATGGCTTCATCCAGCTCAGCGCGTTGGCGCTCCATATCCGACAAGCGCTCCTGCGCGATGTCGAGGGTCTGGCTCAGCTGCGTTTGCTGGCTGTCATCGACATAGTAGAGGTCGAGCAGCTGGCGGATTTCCTCAAGGCTGAAGCCAAAGCGCTTGCCGCGCAGGATCAGCTTCAGACGCGCACGGTCACGGCGCGTGAACAGACGGCGCTGGCCATCTCGGATGGGGAACAACAATTCCTTGGACTCGTAGAAGCGCAAGGTGCGTGGGGTCACGTCAAATGCATCACACATCTGGCGGATCGTCATGGTGTCCTGGGTCATGAACAGACTTCCCGATTCATCAAACATTTCGTGTCTGGTGCCCCACTTGCGAGTCGATGCCTCACACTACAAGCGAAGATGACGTTTACGTAATTCAGACGTTGCGTCATTCCGCATCTGACGAAAGGTCATGCAAAGTGACGTAGGGGCACTTGGAATTATGCTGCCCTTCGGTGGGCGGCGCTTAGCGTCGTGACAGGCGCAAATCGGTGCTCAGATGCCAGCCCTGGCCATCGGGCGTGTCAAAGCGCCAGCCGTTGTCGGACCACGTATAAGAGGTGATCCAGACATAGTTTGAAACCGTGCGCTGCATGTCATCGGGGTCGATCAACCCGCGCAGCGGCACCGTCGCAATCTCTTCCCCGCCGGGTGCCTGGTACAGCCACAGGACGGTCTCATCGGGATCGCCGCTCCATCCCAGCAGGTTGCCGGTGGCGGGCGAGATCAGAACATATTGCCCATCCGGCGACGGGTGGACGGCGAACCTGCGGGCCCAGAAATTGAGCGACCAGACCGCGCCTTCCGGTGGGCCAATGAAGATGCGAGGCGGGTCAAGCGACCCGGTCACAGCAAGCCCGGGATAAGGTTCCATCGTCCAGGTTTCAGCCGGTGGAAGCGGCGTGTCCGCCTGCGCGGCCTGGGTCAGAGCCAGCGCAAGCAGCGCTGCGCGGATCATAGGTTCGCCGCCGTTTCATCCCGCAAGGTTTTCAACTCGGCAATCACCTCATCCAGTTCCACACGCCGTTTGTGCAGTTCATCCAACTGCTTGTCGGCATATTGAATCCAGATCTCTTTCTGCGCTTCCCAGCCTTCGCCTTTGTCATATATTTCAAGCCATTGCCGGATTTCTTCCAGGCTGAAGCCAAAGCGGCGCCCGCGCAGGATCAACGTCATGCGGGCGACTTCACGGGGGCCATAGAAGCGGGCGCGGCCTTCGCGCTCAGGCGCCAGCAACTCGATATATTCGTAGTGACGCAGCGTGCGGGGCGTTACGTCGAACTTCGCGCACATCTCTTTGAAATCAAGGCGTTCTTCGGGCATGGTTAGGTGTCTCTCGTCTCCCCATGGCGCCAGTATGCCGCGTGGTCGGCGGTTTGTTAAGACACTTCCCTCTTGCGCCCGGCGCGCGTGCGCCCATGATCCGCGCTGAAGGGACCCATACCATGAGCCAGACATCGCCCCCATCCGCGCCCGACAAGGCGAAGATCGCCCGGCAGTTCATCGAGGCCATTCCGTTTTCCAAGGCCCTGCAAATGAGCCTGGATGAAATCGGCGATGGATTGGCTGTGATTTCAATGCCTTATGATGAAGCTCTGGTCGGCGATCCACGCACAGGCGTGATCCACGGCGGTGCGGTCTCGGCGCTGATGGATACGTGCGGCGGGGCGGCGGTGATGAGCCATCCTGAGGCTTTGGCGGCCACCGCAACCATTGATCTGCGGATCGATTATATGCGGCCCGCGACACCGGGCGACCGGATCACTGCGCGCGCTGAATGCTATCATGTCACCCGCTCCGTTGCGTTCATCCGGGCAGAGGCATTCGATCATGATGGGACGCGCCCCGTCGCCGCGGCTACCGGCGCGTTTACCGTGACGAGGGGCTGAGTTATTCACATGAGAAAAGCACCTGAACCCGTTCATATCATTAAAGAAAGACGCGACAAGGCGCTGGCGGCGCTGGTCGACGGCGTGCCGTACATCCGGACCCTAGGCGTCAGCTTTGACCGGCGCGGAGATGAGCTGACGGCGGTGTTGAACTATGACGACAAGCTGATCGGCAACCCGCTTCTGCCCGCGCTGCATGGCGGTGCGACGGCTTCGTTTCTTGAGGTCTCCGCGATCATGGAACTGTCGTTTGCCATACTCTGGGATGAGATCGAAAGCGGACGGTTGGATGCCGATGGCCTGACGCCCGAAACGCTGCCGCGCTTGCCAAAAACCATTGATTTTACAGTAGATTACCTACGATCAGGCCTTCCGCGCGACGCCTATGCGCGGGCGCGTGTGAACCGATCTGGCCGGCGATATGCCAGCGTGCATGTCGAAGCCTGGCAGGATAATCGCGACCGGCTATTCGCGCAGGCGACGGGGCATTTTCTGATGCCGGAGCGCGGATGAGTCAGGCTGACCTCAGCGCCCCACCGAAACCTTTGACGCACAAAAGGGTCCTCAAAATCGCGGGGCCCATCGTGCTGTCAAACGCGACGGTGCCGCTATTGGGCATCGTCGATGTGGGGGTCGTGGGCCAGATGGGCGAGGCCGCGCCAATCGGGGCCGTGGGCATCGGCGCCATCATTTTATCCAGTGTTTTCTGGATCTTCGGCTTTTTGCGCATGGGCACCGTGGGCCTTGTGGGACAAGCGGAGGGGGCGGGTGATCGGGCAGAGGTTTCGGCCATTTTGACACGTGCGCTAATGATTGCGGGCGCGGGCGGGCTGCTTTTGATCTCGCTTTATCCGGTGATCGTTTGGGCGGCCTTTTCGTGGGATCCGACCAGTGAAGAGGTGGAGGGTCTGGCACGGGAATACCTGTTCATCCGCATCTGGACGGCACCATTTGCAATTGCCGTCTACGCGCTGACGGGATGGCTGATCGCACAGGAGCGGACCGGTGCGGTGTTCTGGATTCAGCTGTTGATGAACGGGCTGAACATTGGGCTTAACTTCCTGTTTGTATTGGGTTTTGAGTGGGGCGTTGCGGGTGTGGCGCTGTCCACAGCGATTGCTGAAATCGTCGGTGCAGCAGTGGGATTCTGGTTCTGCCGCAATGCGTTTGACCGGCCAGATTGGCGGGATTGGGGGCGTGTTTTTGACCGGGCGCGGATGGTCAAGATGGCGCTTTTGAATGTCGACATCCTGATCCGCTCGGCGCTGCTGGTGGCGATGTTCACCTCGTTCACGTTTCTGGGCGCGCAATTCGGGGATGTGACGCTGGCCGCGAACGAAGTTCTCATACAATTCATGTACTTAACGGCATACGCGATGGACGGTTTTGCCTTCGCCGCCGAGACCCTGATCGCGCGGGCCTATGGGCGGAAAGATCCGGGCCGCGTGCGGCGGTCGGCATTGCTGACATCTGTTTGGGGCTTGGGGATCTGCGCCTTTTTCGCGCTGCTGTTTACCCTGTTAGGCCCTGTTTTCATTGATATTTTGGCGAAAGACCCTGAGGTGCAGGCGGATGCGCGCATCTACTTGCCCTGGATGATCGCAGCGCCCCTGGTGGGATGCGCGGCCTGGATGCTGGATGGCATTTTCATTGGCGCCGCGCGGGGCCGGGACATGAGAAATATGATGATTATCAGTGCCTTGATCTATGTCGTGGCGGTCATCACGCTGATCCCGAACTTTGCAAATCATGGCGTTTGGCTGGCGCTGTTGATCAGTTTTGCGGCACGGGGGATCACACTGGGCCTGCGGTATCCGATGCTTGAGCGGGCGGCCCAACCCTGACCATTTGGTCACAGTTGCGTCCATCTGGTCGCATTTTTCGCAAAAAACCCGTCCATTTGGTCACATTTCGGCGCGCTTGCAGACGGCACGGCAAAGAGTGACCAAATGGTCAGACTTTCGGCAAAACAGCTTCGAGGAGAGCCGGAGGCTGGAGGAGGGGCTGAGCGCGGGTCAGACCAGCGTCAGAACTTGTTCGGGCGGGCGACCGATGACGGCGCGGTCGGCAGTGATCAGGACGGGCCGTTCGATCAGGATCGGGTGGGTGGCCATCGCAACGATCAGGGCGGCATCGTCGGCCTCGCTTAGCCCGAGATCTTTGTAGATCTTTTCACCCGTGCGCATCATGGCGCGGGGGGCGACACCAAGCC
Organism: uncultured Roseicyclus sp.; assembly: GCA_947489665.1. Lineage (GTDB taxonomy): Bacteria > Pseudomonadota > Alphaproteobacteria > Rhodobacterales > Rhodobacteraceae > Gymnodinialimonas. The sequence continues at coordinate 1,291,830 of CANLEH010000001.1, forward strand.
GGACGAGCAGATCGATGATCTCGCCCTCGGACGGATGGTTCGTGAGGTAGAGGCGGACGGATGGGGCGTGGCCGCCATCTTCCAGAAGCGCCAGCGCCTGACGCGATTTGGAGCAGCGCGGGTTGTGCCACAGGGTCAGGTCCATTCCGATACTCCGGTTCCGACGGCGGACGCGACATTGGCGTGGCCGTCCCGTTCCAAAAGGGCGTCGAGGCCCTTTGCAATGTCATTGACCAGCGACAGCCCGCCGTAGACGAGGCCGGTGTAAAGCTGCACGGCCGAGGCGCCTGCGCGGATCTTGGCATAGGCTTGTTCGGCTGAGGCGACGCCACCGACGCCGATCAGCGGGATCGTGCCGCGCGTATGGGCGTGGAGTTGCGCCAGAACGCGGGTCGATTTCTCGAACACCGGTTGGCCGGAGAGACCCCCTTTCTCGCCCGCATGGGGGCTTTGCAGGCCGTCGCGGTCGAGCGTTGTGTTGGTCGCGATAATGCCCGAGATGCGACCGGGCGCGTCGAGGATGACTTCGACGATATCCTCGATGTCTTGCGGGGTCAGATCAGGGGCGATCTTGAGGAACAGCGCCACCGGTTCAGCCTGGATCAGGCGCACGGCGTCGACGCGGGTGATGATCTCGGCCAAGGCCTCTTTCCCCTGCAAATCCCGCAGTTTTTCGGTGTTGGGCGAGGAGACGTTGATCGTGGCGAAGTCGATATGGGGCGCGCAACGGCGGTAGACGGCGGCGAAATCTTCCAACCGGTCGGCGCTGTCTTTGTTGGCGCCGAGGTTGAGGCCGATGGGAATTTCGCGCGGGGTCTTTTCCAGTCGGTCCGCGATGGCATCCATCCCGTCATTGTTGAAGCCGAACCGGTTGATGGCGGCTTGATCCTCGGTCAGGCGAAAGAGGCGCGGTTTGGGATTGCCGGGCTGAGGTTTGGGGGTGGCGGCGCCGACCTCGATGAACCCGAAGCCCGCGCGTTGCAGGGGGCCGGCGGCCTCCGCGTTCTTGTCGAAGCCTGCGGCGAGGCCGATGGGGTTGAGCAGGTCGAGGCCCGCGACGCGCGTTTTAAGGCGGTCGGTGGTGTAGGGGCCGGTGAGCGGGCCCAGGCCCATGCGCAGCGCGAGGAGAGCCGCGCCATGGGCGCGCTCCGGGTCCATCGAACGCAGGAGTTTCAGGCCGAGATTTTCCAGCATCTACATGTCTTTCGGAAAGATATGGGTGCCGTTTTCAAAGGGCAGGGGGCTGTGCCAGATCACATCGGCCAGCCGCAGGGGGCCGTAGAGATGGGGAAATTTGTCGCCGCCGCGCGAGACCTCCCACTTCAGCGCGTCACCAAGGCTGTCAGCTTCAAGGGCGGCGAGGATCAGGCCCGTTTCGCCCGCAAAGTGCTTGGCGGCGGTTTCCTGTGCCTGCCCAGCCGTCGAGAAATGGACAAAGCCATCGGCCACGTCGATGGGTGCGCCCGGGGTTTCCCCCTGGGCTTGCAGGTCGGCCCATTCCGAGGCCCGGAGGATCTTGTAGATGCGCATGGGGGGCGTTTGGCCCGAGGCTCCCGTGGCGTCAAGTGTCACGGGGGTGTGACTTGGGCGCTTTACTTGCGGCAGGGGTGACGCCAAGCTGGCGGAAGTCCAACAAAAAACCTGGGAGTATTTCAATGATCGCACGCATTTTGGGATCAACCGCGATTCTGGCGGGTCTTGGCCTTGCCGCGCCAGCCGCCGCCGACACGACGTTGCACCTGTTGCATATCAATGACCTGCACAGCCGCATCCAGCCGATCAACCGCTTTGACAGCACCTGCAACGCCGAAGATGACGCGGCGGGCGAATGCTTTGGCGGCGTGGCGCGGGTGGCCACGGCCATCAACACGCTGCGCGGTGAGCTGGAGGCGGCTGGTGAGAACGTGATCGTTCTGGATGCGGGCGACCAGTTCCAGGGCAGCCTGATGTATACGACCTACAAAGGTGAGGTCGAAGCGGAGTTCATGGAAGCGATTGGCTTTGACGTCATGGCTGTCGGCAACCACGAGTTCGACGATGGGCCTGAGAATCTGGCGGCCTTTGCCGATCTAGTCAGCTTCCCGATTATCTCCGGCAATCTTGATCTGAGCCAATCGAACGTTCTGAGCGAGGAGATGATCCCGGATCATGTCGTGCTGGATGTGAATGGCGTGCAGGTTGGCGTGATCTCGGCGCTGGCCACGGATACGGCGGAAACCTCATCCCCCGGCCCGTCGATCATCTTCCAGGATGAGATCGAGGCATTGCAGGCCGATGTCGACGCATTGACCGAGCAGGGTGTGAATATCATCATCGCGCTGACCCATGTGGGCTTGCCGATGGATATTGCCATTGCCGAGGCCGTGACCGGCATCGACGTGATCGTGGGCGGGCATTCGCACACCTACCTGAGCTCGTCTGATCCGGATCGCGCGGGCGCTTATCCGACGATGATCACCAACCCCGATGGAGCCTTCGTGCCGATCGTGCAGGCCTATGCCTATTCGAAGTATTTGGGCCACCTTGAAGTGACCTTCGATGACGACGGTAACGTGGTTTATGCGAGCGGCGACACGATGGTGCTGGACGCCTCCGTCACGCCGGACGCGGATATCGCGGCGCGGGTGGCGGAACTGGCCGGTCCGATTGAAGAGGCCATGGCCGAGGTGATCGGTGAGGCGTCTGACGTGATCGAAGGCTCGCGTGAGGTCTGCCGGGCGATGGAATGCGCCATGGGCAACCTTGTCGCCGACGCCATGCTTGAGCGGGTGGCCGATCAGGGCATCCAGGTGGCGATCCAGAACGGCGGCGGTCTGCGGGCCACCATCGATGGCGGCGAGATCACCATGGGTGAGGTCTTCACCGTGCTGCCGTTCCAGAACACGCTGGCCACGTTCGAGTTGACCGGCGCGGGCATTGTGGAGGCGCTGGAAAATGGCGTGAGTGCCGTGGAAGAGGGCGCGGGTCGGTTCCCGCAGGTCTCGGGCATGTCCTACACCTTTGACCTGAGCCAGGAGCCGGGCAGCCGGATTTCAGACGTAATGGTGGGCGGTGAGCCGATTGATCTGGAGGCCACCTACGGCGTTGTGTCCAACAACTACATGCGCGGTGGTGGGGATGGATATTCCAGCTTCACCACGGCTGCGAATGCCTATGACTTCGGCCCCGGTCTGGAAGAGGTTGTGGCGACATATTTGGGCGAGAATTCGCCCTACGCGCCCTACACCGACGGTCGCATCACGCAGGCGGAGTAATTCTCTAACTGCCTGAATTTTAGACAAATTGAACCGGCTCCATGCAAATGGGGCCGGTTTTATGCTGCCATGCAGAAACTGCAAGGCGGGTTTCGAAAAAGCACGACTGGTGGTTTGCGTTAGCGCTCACATATTGGGGTCACGAGAGACGAAACCAATCGAAGCAAAAGGAGCTGTACCATGGCCTCGATCCTCAACACGATCCGCACTGCCGCCCAAAAGCGTGCAGCCTACAACCGCACCGTTGCTGAAATCTCAGCCATCTCGACCGAGCTGGGTGTCGAAGACCTGGGGATCTTCCCGGGTGATGCGCACAAGATCGCTTACGCCACCGTTTACGGGCGCTAAGCCAAGGGGTTAGGATCGGTCCATGTGTGGCCGTATGACGATGACCCATCCCACAGACGCGATGGCGCAGCTGTTCGAGGCTGCGCCAGCCAATGATATACCTCAGCCGCCCACGTATAACCTGTGCCCGACACAGAGCGTGGGCGTTGTCGTGTCTGATGGGGGGCGAAGTTACAGGCCGATGCGGTGGGGGTTTCTGCCTCATTGGTACAAGGCGATGAATGGCGGGCCGCTGTTGATCAACGCGCGGGCCGAGACAATTGCCGAAAAGCCCGCCTTCAAGGCCGCGGTGCGCGAGCGGCGGTGCTTGATTGCCGCCACGGGTTTCTACGAATGGACCAAGGATGAAGAGGGCAATCGGTTGCCCTGGTACTTCTCGCGGCCCGGTGCCGAGCCGATGGTGTTTGCGGGCATCTGGCAGATGTGGGGCAAGGAAGATCCGGTACCGACCTGTGCGATCGTGACCACGGGCGCGAGCGATTGGATGGCGGAGACCCATCACCGGGAGCCGGTTGTTTTGGCAGAGGGTGATTGGGCCACCTGGCTGGGTGAGACCGGGGAGAAGGCCGCACCGCTGATGCAATCTGCGCCGGACGGGTTTTACCAGCGATGGCGGGTGGACCGGGCGGTGAATTCGAACCGAGCCAGTGGGCCGGAGTTGATTGAACCGATTTGAGTCTTTGATACGCGCCTGATGGCGCGGTGGGGGCGCTGCCCCCCGTCCTTCGGACTCCCCCCGAGGTATTTTTGAAACAAGGAAGACAGGGCCGGTGCGAGACGATCTAGGCGCGCAGCAATCGGGAAGGGGCGCGCGGGCTAGCGGGCCGTGGCGAAAAGGGTCTCGGTATCGAGGTGCAGGCGCAGGTGATCTGCGAGGGCGTCGAGCGTGGTCTCCACCGTGAGGTCGTAGTTTGTGTGGCTTTCGGTGTTGAACTGGGCGAGCCATGCGGCGCGGAAGGTGTCGTCGCGGAAGAGGTCGTGGAGGTAGCTGCCGGTGATTTGGCCATTTTGGCTGCGTGCGCCTTCGGGCTGGCCTGCGATATGGGCAAAGGGGCGGGCGCGGTCGGGGCCGTTGGTCTCGCCGATATGAATCTCGTAGCCACGCACGGGCAGGTTGGTGCCGGCGTAGGTGGCGGTGACTTCGGTGAGGGTTTTCTTGGGGGTCATGGTGGTGGTGACGTCGAGGAGGCCGAGGCCTTGGTCGGTGCCGGGCGCGCCTTCGATGCCGTCCGGGTCGGAGATGCTGCTGCCGAGCATCTGGTAGCCGCCGCAGATGCCGAGCACGTGGCCGCCGCGGCGGATATGGGCCTGTAGATCGATGTCCCAGCCTTGGGCGCGGAGGAAGGCAAGGTCGCCGCGCGTGGATTTGGAACCGGGGATCACGACGATGTCGGCATCGCCGGGGATGGGCTGACCTTCGTTCAGCATGGTGAGGCGGACGGACGGTTCCTGTGCGAGGGGGTCCATATCGTCGAAATTGGCGATGCGGCTGAGGCGCAGGCAGACGATGTGGAGGCCTTGTGCGCGGTTTGGGGTGGCGATGTCGAGCGCGTCTTCGGCGGGGAGTTTGTGGGCATCTTTGAACCACGGGATCACGCCGAAGCCGGGCCATCCGGTATGGGTATTGATCAGGTCGTAGCCGTCGTCGAACAGGCTCGGGTCACCGCGAAACTTGTTGATCATGAAGCCTTTGATGAGGGCCGCATCGGCGGGGTCGATGACGGCTTGGGTGCCAACAATCTGGGCGATCACCCCGCCGCGGTCGATGTCGCCGCAAAGAATCACTGGGCAGTCGGTGGCTCGTGCGAAGCCCATATTGGCGATGTCGCCGGGGCGCAGGTTGACCTCGGCCGGGGAGCCCGCGCCTTCGACGAGGATGAGGTCGTGTTGCGATTTGAGGCGTTTGAAGCTGTCGGTGACGGCTTGGAGGAGTTGCGGTTTGAGTTTGGCGTAGTCGCGGGCTTTCACGGTGGTGAGGCGTTTGCCTTGGACGACGACTTGGGAGCCGGTGTCGGTTTCGGGTTTGAGCAGAACCGGGTTCATGTCGGTGTGCGGTTGGAGGCCGGAGGCCAGAGCTTGCAGGGCCTGCGCGCGGCCAATTTCGCCGCCGTCGGACGTGACGGCGGCGTTGTTGGACATGTTTTGCGGCTTGAAGGGCGCGACAGAGAGGCCGTTTTGCTTGGCAATCCGGCACAGGCCCGCGACGAGCATGGATTTGCCGACGTTGGAGCCGGTGCCCTGGATCATGAGCGCGCGGGTCATGTGAGGGCCTGCGGCAGGTGGTGCCGAGTTGCGTCGGTGAAGTGGAAGGCGCGCCAGCCGAGGGCGCTTGCGGCCTCGCAATTTGGCGCGTTGTCGTCGACGAGGAGGGTGTGTTCGGGCGCGATGCCGGACCATTCGGTGATGGTCTGGAAATAGGCGGGGTCGGGTTTGGCGAGCTTTAGGCGGCCCGAGGCGAAGACGTGTTCGACAAGCGCGGAGAAGCCCATTTCATCTTTGATATAGGCGGCGCGGCTGGCGGGATTGTTGGTGCCAATGACATGGCGCGCGGGGTGGGTTTTGAGGTGCGCGATGACCTCCGCATCCGGGCGCGCGTCTTTGGCGAACCAATATGCCATGAAGGCCTCGGGCGTGATATCCGTGTCTTGGGTGGCCAGCCATTCGGCGGAAACATCGACGAGCTCTTCCTCGCCCCGGATCACAGAGCGGATGCGGCCGGATTTGAAGATGTAGTCTTGCAGGCTTTCAAGGTTGAGGCCGAGGTTGGCCTCCAGATCGTCGGCCCAGATGAAGCGACCGTCGACGATGTTGCGGTTCAGGACGCCGTCGAAATCCCAGACGATCAGCTCAGGCGCCATGGTAGGGCTCGACCTTCGTGATATTGCCCTCCGCGTCGCGGTAGACCTTTTCGTCGGCGATGATGGTGACGGTCTCGCCGGTTTTGGAATAGGTCACGGTGTCGTCGTGGGACCGAGTGCCGATCACGAGGTAGCGGCAGGGGGCTTGCGTGCGGTTTTCCAGATGGTGGCCTGTGGGTACGCCCGCTTTGAAGGTGGCTGTGTCGCCCTGGATCAGGTCGGTTTCCGTGTCGCCTTCGATCAGCGTGACGGTGCCGGAGAGGACGTGGATCATCTCATCCTCATTGGCGTGCCAGTGGGTTTGAGAGGCTTTCGCCCCGGGCCAGAGGGTTTCGGTGAAAGCGCCGAATTGAGTGAGATCGCCTGCGTCCGACAGCAGTTCCGCGCGATAACGGCCCAGTTCGTCTTCGCCTTCGTCGATTTTGGGGTCGGTGATCTTGGGCATCTTAGAACTCCACGCCTTTCTGGGCCTTCACGCCGTCGCGGAAGGGGTGTTTCACGAGGGTCATTTCGGTGACCAGATCGGCGGCCTCGATCAGTTCGGGCTTGGCGTTGCGTCCTGTGAGGCAGACATGGGTCATTTGCGGTTTCTGATGGAGGAGGAAATCGACGACCTCGTCGATGTCGAGGTAGTCGTAGCGGAGTGCGATGTTGATCTCGTCCAGCAGAACGAAGTCGATCTCGGGGTCGAGGATTTGCTCCTGCGCGATTTTCCAGCCGTTTTGGGCGGCGGCGATGTCACGCTCGCGGTCCTGGGTTTCCCAGGTGAAGCCTTCGCCCGAGACGAAGAAGCGGCATTCCTCGGCGAAACGTTCGCGCAGGAAGCTTTTCTCGCCCGTATCCCAATTGCCCTTGATGAACTGCACCACGGCCACGCCCATCTGATGCTGGATCGCGCGCATGACCATGCCGAAGCCGGAGGAGGATTTGCCTTTGCCCGGGCCGGTATGGACCATGATCAGGCCCTTCTCCTCGGTCTTGGTCTCCATCATCTTGTCGCGGGCCGCCTTGATCTTTTTCATCTTCTCATTGTGGCGGGTGTTTTCGTCGGCGTGTTCGGTCATGGCATCCTCCGGAGTTGCGCTAGGGGTGGCATCGGCGCGACCCGCCGTCAATGTCCTCGCCTTGTGATTGACAAGCTGGGCGGGGCGTGAGCAGTGTTTTCGCCGATGGTGCGCCGTTTGGCGCCGAAGAGGGAACGGGGTCAGATGCCCCGGCTGCCCCCGCAACTGTGAGTGGTTTGCTTTGTATCACATGGCCACTGGGCACTGCCCGGGAAGGCGATGCAAAGCGCGGGCCACAAGCCAGGAGACCTGCCATCGCATATGGGAACTTTTGATCCGGGCGGGGTGCCTCGGGCTTGGGGGATAGATGGATACCGAAAAGGCTCCGGTCGAGCTGCTGGTCTGCGTAAAATGTTTGCGCGGGGGCGAGGCGACCGAGGATGGGGAAAGGCCGGGAACGCGGCTCTATGAAGGGTTGCGCGCGGGCGGCATGCCTGAGGGCGTGACGCTGACGCCGGTGGAGTGCCTGCAGAATTGCGATTACGGATGCTCGGCGGTGATGCGGGGCGGTGCGGCGCGCTGGACCTATGTGTACGGAAACCTCGACGAGGGGTCGCAAATCGACCTTCTGCGCGACGGCATCGCGCTATACCGGGACGCGAGCGATGGGGTGATCCCGTGGCGGCAGCGGCCCGAACACTTCAAACGAAATTGCATTGCGCGCATCCCGCCGGTTGCCCCGGCTGCGCCGAAACTGGGGGAGTAGAGACATGGGCGATTTGGCGAAACTGCCGGTGACGATTGTGACGGGGTTTCTGGGATCGGGGAAGACGACGCTGATCTCGCAGCTGATGCAGAACCCGGGCGGGAAACGGTTGGCGATTGTGGTCAATGAGTTTGGCGATGTGGGTGTGGATGGCGAGATCCTCAAGGGATGCGCGATCCCCGATTGCCCGGCGGAGAACATCATGGAGCTGGCCAATGGCTGCATCTGCTGCACCGTGGCCGATGATTTCATCCCGACGATTGAGGCGTTGATGAAGCTTGAGCCTCGGCCCGAGCATATTGTGATCGAGACATCGGGTCTGGCTTTGCCGAAGCCGCTTTTGAAGGCGTTTGACTGGCCGGATATCCGCTCGAAAATCACGGTCGATGGCGTCATTGCCTTGGCGGACGCGGAGGCTGTCGCGGACGGGCGGTTTGCGCCGGATGTGGCGCGCGTGGATGCGCAGCGGTTGGCGGATGAGTCGATTGATCACGAGACGCCGCTGTCGGAGGTGTTCGAGGATCAGATTTCTTGCGCGGATATTGTGTTGCTGACGAAGCCCGATTTGGCGGGGCCTGAGGGTGTGGCCAAGGCCAAGGCAGTGATCGAAGCGGAAGCGCCGCGCGCCTTGCCGATTGTTGAGGTTGCCGAGGGGCGGGTTGATCCGCGCGTGATCCTTGGGCTGGAAGCGGCGGCGGAAGATGACATGGACGCGCGGCCCTCGCACCATGACGGACATGACGACCACGAGCATGATGATTTCGAGAGCATCGTGGTGAACATTGCGCCTGTCGCGGACCCGGCGGAGCTGGTTGCGCGGATCGAGCGGCTGGCGAATGAGCAGAATATCCTGCGCGTGAAGGGCTATGCCGATGTTGCGGGCAAGCCCATGCGCCTGTTGGTACAGGCTGTGGGCGCGCGCGTGCGGCATCAATATGACCAGCCTTGGGGCGAGCGGCCCCGTGCGGGCCGTATGGTCGTGATTGCGGAACATGACGATGTGGATGCGGCGGCGATCCGGGCGGTTTTGGCACCGGAACTGGCGGCCGCGGAGTGATTGGGTGGCCGCGGTGGATCAGGAGAACGCCAACTGCCCCAAAAGCGGGGTCCTACTGGAGGCGTTTCAGATCACCGGACGCGGCTGTGTCGGCGTATTCGCCGAACTGCAAGGCACGATCCACATAGGGGATTGCGCGCTGTTTCCGGACAGGGCTTACAAGGTCACCGGCATCGAGATGATCCGATACGCCGATCCGACAAAGCGACCTCGGGACTCGGTTGGGCTGTTGTTGGATGGGGCCGAGAAAGACGCTGTCTTGGCGTTCAAAGGCACCCGCATCGGGTTTGAGGCAGGAGCGGCCTGATGCATGTGATTTTCCGTGAAAGCCATGGGTTAGAAGAGACCGAGACCCCACAGGATCTGGCGCAGACGCCCGCCGATCTTGTGGTGCTGTCGCTGTCGGATTCTGATCTGGGGGCCTTTGCGGAGGGGTGGAAGCGGTCGGAGGGTGCGCTGCCGAGCCTGCGGTTGGCCAATATCGTGGCGCTGAAACATCCTTTGTCTGTCGATACTTACGTGGAGCAGACGTTGGAGGGCGCGAAGGGCATCCTGATCCGTTTGATCGGTGGCGTGCCCTATTGGCCCTATGGATTGCAGCAGATCGAGGCGCTGTGCCGGGCGCGTGGGATCGCGCTGGCGGTGCTGCCTGCCGATGGGCGCGAAGATAAACGGCTCGATGAGATTTCGACGCTGCCGGTGAGCACTCTGCGGCGCTTGCAGCATTTGTGTGATGCCGGGGGCGCGGTGGCCGCGCAGGCGGCGTTGCAGCAGATGGCGCTGGCCTCGGGGCTTTATGCCGGGCCGGTGAAGGGTGCCAAGGGTGTGGCGCAGGTTGGTGGCTGGACGCCGGAGGATGGGGTGTGTTGCCCGGTGTTGGCGGGTGCAGAGAAGCTGGTGCTGGTGACGTTCTACCGGTCGTATCTGGTCGCCGCCGATCTGGCCCCGATTGAGGAGCTGTTCCACGCGTTGCGAGGGCAGGGGTTCACCGCGATGGGCCTATTTGCGCCGTCGCTGAAAGCGCCGGGCGCGGCGGAGTGGATGGCGCGGATGGTGGCGCATCTTTCGCCCGTGGCCGTGGTGAATGCGACATCGTTTTCGGGCAAGGGCGCTTCGGGCACCTCACCGCTCGATGCGGGCGAGGTGCCGGTGTTTCAGGTGGCTTTGGCGACCTCTACCGAGGAGGCCTGGGCGGAGGCGGAGCGCGGGTTGTCGCCGGCTGATTTGGCGATGCACGTGGTTTTGCCCGAGGTGGACGGGCGGATTTTCGGGGGTGCTGTCAGCTTCAAGGAACCGCAGGCGCGGGACGAGGATTTGCAATTCGCACGGTTCGTCCATCGGGCCCATGCGGAGCGGGTCGAGGCCGTGGCCCGGCGCGTCGCGGCTTGGCATAGGTTGGCGGTGTCCGAGCGGCGACGGGTGGCACTGGTTCTGAGCACTTATCCGGGACGGGAGTGGAACCTGGCGCATGCGGTGGGTCTGGATGCGATTGCCTCGGCTGGGGCGATTTTGGAGGATTTGGGGGAAGACGGGCTGTCCGTCGATAATCTGCGCGGCGCGCGGATGGTCTGGCCGTTTGCGGAGTACAAGACGGCTTTGTCGCGCCTTCCCAAGGCTTTGCGCGATGATCTTGAAGCCGCATGGGGGGCTTGCGAGACGGACGCGGATGCGACCGAGGCGGGGCTGGCCTTGCCGATCGTACAGCGTGGAAATGCTTGGGTCGCGCTACAGCCCGAGCGCGGCAATCCAAAGCTGCGCGATGCCGAATATCACGACCTCGCCCGCGTGCCACGCCATGGTTATGTGGCGTTTTACCTGTGGATGCAGGCGCATACCGACGCGCTGATCCATATTGGGGCCCATGGCACGCTGGAATGGTTGCCGGGCAAGTCGGTGGCCCTGTCCGATGCGTGTTGGCCCGAGGCGCTGACCGGCGATTTGCCGGTGATCTATCCGTTCATCGTGAACGATCCGGGTGAGGCCGCGCAGGCCAAGCGGCGCATCGGGGCGGTAACATTGGGGCATATTCCACCGCCTTTGCGGGCGTCCGAGACTCCGACACGGTTGGTGCGGTTGGAGGCTCTGTTGGATGAGTTCTCGAACGCGGACGGGCTGGACCCCAAGCGGCGGGACCGGCTGCAGGAGGATATCCGGGCAGAGGCGCAGGCACTAGGCGTGGAGGATGATCTGGGGCTGGAGGCGGCGTCGTGTTCAGCCGAAGCGATCACGCGGATCGACCGGTTTGTGTGCGACGTGAAGGACAGCCAGTTCGGCGATGGGCTTCATGTCTGGGGGCGGGAAGAGGCCGGGCAGGAGGCTTTTGACAGTCGCTCCTCGGCTGTTGCGGAACGCGCCAGCCTTTTGGATGCGTTGGCAGGCAAGCGGATTGAGGCCGGGCCAAGCGGGTCGCCTTATCGGGGGCGGACCGATGTGCTGCCGACGGGGCGGAATTTGTACACGACCGATCCGCGCTCGGTGCCGTCGCGGGCGGCCTATCGCCAAGGCGAGGCATTGGCCGACGAGTTGATCCGGCGGCATTTGCAGGAGGAAGGCGATTACCCGAAGGGGTTGATCGTGGACCTCTGGGGCAGTGCGACGATGCGCACGGCGGGTGAGGAATTCGCCATGGCGTTGGCGTTGTTGGGGGTGCGGCCGGTATGGGACGAGGGGTCCGAGCGGGTCAGCGGGATCGAGGTGCTGCCGATCGCGGAGTTGGAGCGGCCAAGGATCGACGTGACGCTGCGGGTGTCGGGGCTGTTCCGCGATGTGTTCCCGACATTGTCGGCGTTGTTCCAGCAGGCGGTTCGGGCTTTGGCGGCCCGCGACGAAGCGGCGGATTGGAACCCTTATGTCGGCGTGGAAGGCGCGCGGGTTTATGGCCCGGCACCGGGATCGTTTGGCGTTGGGATTGGCCCGCAATTGGGCGATTATTCCGAGGATGCGAAGCGGGCGGCAGGGGAAGCGTGGCTAGCTGCGTCCTCCTATGCGTTGGACGGTGAGAATATTGCGAAAGACGCTGACGGGATCGCGGACCGTGTGAAGCGCGCGGATGCGTTTGTGCACCTGCAGGACCTGCCCGAGACCGACATTCTGCTGGCCGAGGATTACGCCACCCACGAGGCGGGCTTTGCCGCCGCACAGGGTGTGACAGGCGGGCAGGCGGCGCTCTATCATCTGGATGTGACGGACCCGGATCGCCCCCGTGCACGCGGTTTGACCGAGGAGGTCGCGCGGGTTCTGCATGCGCGGGCTGCCCATCCGGGCTGGATCGCGGGGATGCAGCGGCATGGCTTTCGCGGCGCGGCGGAGATCGCTGCGACGTTGGAAAACATGGCGGCCTTTGCGCAGCTTGCCGACGTTGTGCCCTCACACCTGTTCGATTTGTACTACGATGCAACGCTCGGCGACGACGCGGTCGAGGCGTTTCTGGCCGATGCCAATCCCGAAGCGCTGGCTGCGATGCGGGACCGGTTCGCGGCGTTGCATGCGGCGGGGCTGTGGGTGTCGCGGCGGAACTCGATCCTGGCTGACCTGGAGGCGGCGGAATGAGCGTGGACCGCAAAGCCTGGGGCTGGTGCCCTAGCGTGCTGCGACCCATGCCGCTCGACGATGGGTTGATGGTGCGCATCCGGGTTTGGATGAACACGTTGGTGCCGGAGCAGGTCATGGGTCTTGCCGACCTCGCCGAACGCTATGGCGCGGGGGTGGTCGAACTGACCAACCGCGCCAACATTCAACTTCGAGGTCTGACGGAGGACGAGCACGCCCTCTTGGTGCCGGAACTCGATGCTCTGGGCCTGGCCCGGATCGACCGCACGCCAAGCGCCCGCGTAAATGTCACGCTTAACCCGATGCGTCCGGCTGGCTTGACGGACAATGAACAGGACGTGTTTTGCGCGGCGATGCTGTCGGATTTGCTCTCGCAGACAGGTGTTGAGACGTTGCCGCAGAAGTTCGGTTTCGTCGTTGATACCGGGCCCGTTCGATATCTCGCCGATGTTCCGGGCGACGTTCGGATCGAGGCCAGTGGCGACCGTGTCATCGTACGGGCCGACGGGTGCGACGTTGGCGTCCCGGTCCCGGATGGAAAAAACGGTGTCTATCGCGCCATGGAGCTTGCCGAGTGGTTTGCGTGCTCTGGCGGGATTGGAGCGGACGGGCGCGGGCGTATGGCGGATCACATCAAACGCGTTGCACCGCCGTCGGAGCTTGTGGGCACAGTGGCACCGAACCCGGGTGTTCGTGTGCCTCAGGACGGTCCGGGCTGGATAAAGGCCGAAGATGGGGTTCTGACACCGGGCGCTTTACGCAACGCGGTGCCGCCCGGCGTTTCGGAAATCCGAGTCACGCCATTCCGGGCGCTCTACCTGCCGGAGCTTGCAACTGCGCGGCCTCAAGACAATAAGGCCGAAACGGCCAAGGGGGAGAGCGGCACACATGCCGTATAAATACGAAAAGAACGGGCAGGCGATTTATGATGAGAGCTTTGCCACGATCCGGGCGGAGGCCGATCTGGGCCGCTTTGATGCTGACAGCGAACAGGTCGTGGTGCGGATGATCCATGCTGCGGGCATGGTGGGTCTTGAGGCCCATGTGAAGGTCTCGGACGGGATGGTTGCGGCGGCCCGGGCGGCGTTGCAGGCAGGCGCGCCGATCTTTTGCGATGCGTACATGGTCAGCGAAGGGGTGACGCGGAAGCGGTTGCCGGCGGAAAATGACGTGATCTGCACGCTCCGCGATGAACGGGTGCCGGGGATGGCGGCGGAGCTTGGCACGACGCGGTCAGCGGCGGCGCTGGAGTTGTGGCGGGATCGGTTGGGCGGTGCGCTGGTCGCCATCGGGAACGCGCCCACCGCTTTGTTTCACTTGCTGGAGATGCTGGAAGACCCAAATTGCCCGCGTCCGGCGGCGATCATCGGCTGCCCGGTGGGCTTTGTCGGTGCGCGGGAAAGCAAGGATGCCTTGTGGGAGGCGCAGCCGGTGCCGTCGATCATCGTTGAGGGTCGGCTGGGTGGCTCGGCCATCACGGTTGCCGCCATCAACGCCATTGCGAGCCGCGCGGAATGAGTGGGGTGATTTACGGGGTTGGATTGGGGCCGGGGGATCCGGAACTGATGAGCGTGAAGGCGGACCGGCTGTTGCGGAATGCCAAGCATGTGGCCTTCTTTCGCAAGGCGGGGCGTGCAGGGCGTGCGCGCAAGATCGTGGAAGGGATGCTGCACGCGGATGTCGTTGAATTCGCGATGGAATATCCCGTCACGACCGAAATTCCGCTGAGCGACCCGCGTTACAATGAGGTGCTTTCGGGCTTCTATGCGGAGGTGACGGCGCATCTGTGCAAGCTGGCCTCCGGCGGTGAGGATGTGGTGGTTTTGTGCGAGGGTGATCCGTTTTTCTACGGCTCGTTCATGCATCTTTATGAGCGACTGAAGGACTCCTGCGACGTGCAGGTTGTGCCAGCCATCACCGGCATGTCGGCGGCCTGGACGGCGACGGGGGCGCCTATCACCTGGGGCGATGACGTGATGTCGGTGGTTATGGGAACGTTGGTCGAAGAGGCCCTGGCAGATGCCATGGCACGGGCCGATGCGCTGGTGGTGATGAAGATCGGGCGCAACCTGGCGAAGGTGCGCCGGGCGTTGGAGACGGCGGGAAAGGCCGACCGCGCAGTGCTGGTGCAATATGCGGCGATGGAGGGAGAGTGCGTCTGCCCGTTGTCGGAATTTGACGGCGAGGTGCTGCCCTATTTCTCGATTATTGTGGTCCATGGGCAGGGGCGCAGGCCGTGAGTGGCTGGGTTGTCGTAGCGGGCCTTGGGCCGGGAGATGAGGCGATGGTGACGCCGGAAGTCTCGGCTGTGTTGGCTGAGGCGACCGATGTGGTGGGCTATATCCCTTACGTGCGGCGGGTTGCGGAGCGTGAGGGGCTGACGCTCCATGAAAGCGACAACCGCGTGGAGTTGGACCGCGCGGCCCACGCGTTGCAGATGGCGGCGGAGGGCAAGCGGGTGGTCGTCGTCTCCTCCGGCGATCCGGGTGTGTTTGCGATGGCAAGCGCCGTGTTCGAAGCGCTGGAGGCGGGGCCTGCGGACTGGCTGGCGCTGGATGTGCGCGTACTGCCCGGCATCTCGGCGATGTTTGCGGGATCGGCGCGGGCGGGTGCGATCCTGGGTCATGATTTCTGTGCGATCAACTTGAGCGATAACTTGAAACCTTGGGATCTTATAGAAAAACGCCTGCGGCTGGCGGCGGAGGCGGATTTCGCGATGGCGTTCTACAATCCCCGCTCAAAGGCGCGGCCCGAAGGGTTCGGGCGGGTGTTGGAGGTTCTCCGCGAAGCCTGCGAGCCGGAGCGGTTGATCGTCTTCGCGCGGGCGGTCTCGACCGAGGAGGAAGCGCTGCGGGTTGTTAGGCTGGCCGAGGCGGCGCCTGAGATGGCGGATATGCGGACGGTTGTGCTGGTCGGCTCGTCCCTGACCCGGCGCGTGGGCGACTGGGTTTACACGCCGAGGTTTGTCGAATGAACCCATGCAAGGACATCGTCGGGGGTCGCCAGTTCGAGCCGCTTGGGTTGGGCTGGGCGGTCGATCATTATGACCGGAAGGTGCAGCGTGCGGGCGGCGGCGAGCTTGGCGTAAGCACCTGTTCCGCCGGAGTTTTTGGAGACGACGAGGTCGATTTTGTGGGTCTGCATCAGGGCTTTGTCGGAGGCTTCGGAAAACGGGCCGCGATCCACAATGATCTCGGTTTGCGGCAGCGGAAGGGGCGCTTTGGGCGGGTCGACAAGGCGCAGAAGGTAGCGGTGCTGCGGGTTTGGCGCGAAGTCGGCCAGATGCATCCGCCCCACGGCGAGCATGACATTGCAGGCGGGACGGTCAAGGGCCGCAACGGCGGCGGGAATGTCGGGGACATGGGTCCAGTTATCGCCGGGTTGCGCGGCCCATGGGGGACGCGTGAGGGCAGCGAGCGGCACGTTTGCAGCCTTGGCGGCGGCAACGGCATTATGGCTCATCCCGGAGGCGAAGGGGTGTGTGGCGTCGATCAGATGGGTGACCTTGTGGTCGCGCAGGAAAGTGGCGAGGCCATCCGGCCCGCCAAAGCCGCCGACACGTTGCGGCAGTGGCTGGCGCACGGGGCGGTCGACGCGGCCCGCGAAGCTGACGGTGCCTTGCAGGCCTACCTCGGCCACCGCGCGGGCGAGGGCCGTGGCCTCGGTCGTGCCGCCAAGGATCAGGAGGTTGGGGTGCATGGCTGAGCCTTGGATCACGATCATCGGTCTGGGCGAAGATGGACCGGCAGGCCTGTCGGCTGCAAGCCGGGAGGCGCTGGAAAGCGCGGACGTTGTCATGGGGCCCGCGCGGCATCTCGCGCTGGTGGACGCGGGCGAGACGGTGGAATGGCCGGTGCCCTTTGCCGACGGATACGCGGTGTTGGAGGGGTTGCGCGGGCGGCGGGTTGCGGTTCTGGCCTCGGGCGATCCGTTCTGGTTCGGGGCAGGGCGCGGGATTGCGGCGCATTTTCCGGGGCAGTGGCGGGCGTTGCCCGGCGTTTCGATCTTTGGGCTGGTCGCGGCGCGGCTGGGCTGGTCCTTGGAGGATGTCGCCTGCGTCGGGCTACATGCCGCGCCCTTCGCGCGGATGCGGGCAGAGCTTGCGCCGGGCGCGCGGTTGATTGCGACCTTGCGCGATGGCGCGGCGGTCTCGGCCTTGGCGCGGTACTTGGCTGATCTGGGCTTTGGCGGGTCAGAGATTTTCGTTTGCGAAGCCATGGGTGGCCCGCGCGAGCGCGTCGCACGTATCAGCGTCGCCGAGGCGATGAAGGGGGGCTTCGCGCATCCGGTGGCCGTTGGGCTTTCCGTGGCCGGGACCGGCGCGGTTGTGCCGAAAGCATCGGGTATTCCAGACGATTTGTTCGAGACCGATGGCGTGATGACGAAGCGACCCCTGCGCGCGATGACCCTGTCGGCGCTTGCCCCGCGCCATGGAGAACATCTGTGGGACATTGGCGGTGGGTCCGGGTCGATCGCGGTGGAGTGGTTGCTGGCCGATGCTTCGTGCTGGGCGACAATTGTCGAGCCGCGCGAAGAGAGGTGCGCGATGATCCAGGCCAATGCAGCGGCGCTGGGTGTGGAGCATCGATTGGAGGTTGTCCAAGGCCGCGCGCCGGAGGTGTTTGGCGGACTGGAGGCCCCCGATGCCGTCTTTGTCGGCGGGGGATTGGACGCGCAGATGCGGCTGGCCCTATGGGCAGCCTTGGCCGAAGGCACACGGATTGTGGCCAATGCCGTGACGTTGGAAACCGAGGCTCTGCTGGTCGGCTGGCAGGCGCAATATGGCGGGGACTTGATGAAGGTGGAGATTTCGCAATCGGCGCCAATGGGGCCCAAGCGGGGCTGGAAAGCGGCTTATCCGGTGGTCCAGTGGAGCGTGGTGCGATGATCGTGGCGGGGTTCGGATTTAGAGGCGCGGCGACGGCAGAGAGCCTTGCGGACGCCTATGCGAAGGCTGGTGCGGCGCAGGTTGCGGCGACGGTCGCCGACAAGGTGCCGGGTCTGTTTTCGGACTTTGCCGAGGCGCAGGGGCTGACAGTGACGACGGTGACGGCGGAGGTTTTGGTTGTGCAGGAAACGGCGACGCAATCCTTCACCTCACTGGCCGAACGCGGCACAGGCTCGGTCGCCGAAGCGGCGGCTTTGGCGGCGGCAGGCGCGGGCGCGCGGTTGGTGCAGGCGCGCGTGATCTCGGATGATGGATGCGCGACCTGCGCGCTGGCGGAGTCGGTTCAATGACGGTGCATTTCATCGGGGCAGGTCCCGGAGCAGCGGACCTTTTGACATTGCGCGGGCGCGACCTGATCGCGGCCTGTCCGGTGTGCCTTTACGCAGGCTCGCTGGTGCCGGAGGCGGTGTTGGACCACTGCCCTGAGGGCGCGCAGGTGGTGAATACCGCGCCGATGTCGCTCGATGAGATCATCGGCACCATCGCAGTGGCCCATGACGCGGGCAAGGATGTGGCCCGGCTGCATTCCGGCGATCTGTCGGTCTGGTCCGCGATGGGCGAACAGGTTCGGCGGCTGGAGGCGCTGCGCATCCCCTACACTGTGACACCCGGCGTTCCGTCCTTTGCGGCGGCGGCGGCCTCGCTGGGGCAAGAGCTGACGCTTCCGGGCGTGGCGCAGTCGCTGATCCTGACGCGGACGGAAGGCAAGGCAAGCGCGATGCCCGAAGGCGAGAGCCTTGGCAATTTCGGGCGGACGGGGGCGACGCTGGCCCTGCATCTGTCGATTGGGCAGATGGCGAAGGTGGTGGCCGAGCTGATGCCGCATTACGGGGCGGATTGCCCGGTGGCCGTGGTCTACCGCGCGTCCTGGCCCGATGAGCGGGTGATCCGCGCGACGCTGGGCACGTTGGAGGCGTCGGTGGACGCCGGGATCGCGCGGACGGCGTTGATATTTGTGGGACCTGCGATTGGGGCGTCTGATTTCGCCGAGAGCCGTCTTTATGCGGCGGATTATGACAGGCGCTATCGGCCCCAAAGTGCGGATAGCCCGTGGAGTGAATGGCAGCATGGCGATGACTGATCCTGTTGGGCTAATGGTGTCTGCGCCCGCCTCGGGCACTGGCAAGACGACCGTCATGCTTGGCCTGTTGCGCGCCCTGCGCGAGGACGGGCTGAAGGTGCAGCCGTTCAAGAGCGGGCCGGATTATATCGACCCGGCCTTTCATCTGGCCGCCGCTGGCCGCGCCTCGTTCAACCTCGACACCTGGGCGATGGATGGCGGGCTGCTGGACGGCATCGCGGCGCAGGCGGCAGGGGCTGAAATCTGCGTCGCCGAAGGCTCCATGGGTCTCTACGATGGGGTTGCGACGGAGGGGCAATCGGGCTTTGGCTCCAGCGCCGAGACGGCGCGGCGGATGGGCTGGCCCGTGGTCCTGGTGATTGACGCAGGCGGGCAGGCGCAATCGGCGGCGGCCACGGCCTTGGGGTTTCAGGCCTATGCACCCGAGGTGCCCTTTGCAGGCGTGATCGTGAACCGCGTCGCCTCTCCCCGACACGAACGGTTGATCCGGCGCGGCATGGACGCGGCAGGCTTGACGGTTCTGGGCGTGCTGCCCCGGCGCGGGGACCTGGCCTTGCCTGAGCGGCATCTGGGATTGATCCAGGCGGTCGAGCATCCGGATCTGGAGGCCGCGATTGCGGGTTATGCGACGTTCCTTCGCGAGAATGTGGATTTGGAAGCGATAAAGGCGGCGGCGCGGGGTGCGACATTGCCGTCGGGTGTGTTGCCCAAGCCGCCCGCGCAGCGGATCGCCCTGGCCCGCGATGCGGCGTTTTCCTTCACCTATCCGCATTTGCTGGAAGGCTGGCGCGCGGCGGGGGCAGAGATTTTGCCGTTTTCGCCACTGGCCGATGAAGCGGTTCCAGATGCCGATCTCGTTTGGCTGCCGGGTGGGTATCCTGAGCTCCATGCTGGGCGGCTTGCAGCGGCAGACAATTTCCTGTCGAGTTTACGCCGCCATGCGGAGACGCGCGCGGTGCATGGAGAGTGCGGCGGCTACATGGCGCTTGGCGAAAGTCTGGTCGACAAGGAAGGTGTGCGCCACCGGATGGCGGGGCTTTTGGGCGTCTCCACCTCATTCGAGAAGCGGAAGTTTCACCTGGGTTATCGGCGCGCGGTGTTGAAGGCGGCTATGATGGGGTTTGATGCGGGCACGGTTCTGCGCGGGCATGAATTTCACTATACCGTTGTGGTGGACGAGCCTGACGCGCCGTTGGCCGACGTGGCGGATGCCGATGGCAATCCGGTGCCCGAGACGGGCGCGATCCGGGGCAATGTGACGGGGACGTTCTTTCATATGATTGCGGAGGAACGGTGACGGGATTTGTGAGTTTCGTTGGGTCTGGCCCGGGCGATCCCGAGCTTCTGACGCTGAAGGCGGTGGACCGGCTGAAGCGCGCCGACGCGGTGCTGTTTGATGACCTCTCCAGCGGCCCGATCCTGACCCATGCGCGGGCCGGGGCCGATCTGGTGGGCGTGGGCAAGAGGGCCGGGCGGCCGTCACCCAAGCAGCGGCATGTCTCGCAACTGTTGGTGGAATATGCGCAGCAAGGCGGGCGCGTGGTGCGCCTCAAGTCCGGCGATAGCGGGCTGTTCGGGCGGCTGGAGGAGGAGCTGGTCGCCCTGCGCGAGGCGGGCATCGCATATGAGATCATCCCCGGCGTGCCGAGCGCGATTGCGGCGGCTGCGGCCCATGGTATCCCCCTGACGCGGCGGCTGACCGCGCGCCGGGTGCAGTTTGTGACAGGCCATGATGCGAGCGGTGAATTGCCCGACGATATCTCGCTTGAGGCTTTGGCCGATCCAAGTGCTTCGACCGTGGTGTTCATGGGCAAGCGGACCTTTCCGAAACTGGCGGTGGCGTTGATCGCGCGGGGGCTGCCGGCTGACACGCCCGCGCTGTTGGCCGAGGGGGTCAGCACGCCGGAGCAGGCTCTGCACCGGATGACCGTGGGCGCCTTGGTCGAGCGGCTGTCCGGTGAGTTGGGCAGTGCGCCTGCGTTGATCCTGTACGGCCCGCTTGCGGAGCCGGAATGATGGATCTGTGGCTGATCGGGATCGGCACGGGCAACCCGGACCATGTCACGCTTGAGGCGCAGCGCGCGCTGCGGCAGGCGGACGTGATCCTTGTGCCGCGCAAGGGTGCGGGCAAGGATGATCTGGCAAAGCTGCGCCATCGCATCCTGGCGGATGCGGGCGCGACGGGCCGCGTCGTGGAATTCGACTATCCCGTCCGGGATGAGGCGCTGCCCTACAAAGACCGTGTGATGGCCTGGCACGACGAGATCGCGCGGCGTTGGATGTGCGCGGTTGACGGCAGTGAGGGCAAGGTTGCCTTGCTCGTCTGGGGCGATCCGTCGCTTTACGATTCCACGCTGCGCATTGCGCAAAGGCTGGATCCGGCCCCGCGCATCCGGGTTATTCCGGGGATCACAGCGTTGAGTGCTTTGACCGCAGCCCATGGGATGACCTTCAACACCCTTGCCGGGGCCGTTGTGGTCACGACGGGGCGGCGTTTGCGCGACCATGGCTGGCCGAAGGACGCCGAGACTGTCGTCGTCATGTTGGACGGGTCGTGCAGTTTTCAGAGCCTGGAGCCAGCCGGATTGCAGATCTGGTGGGGCGCCTATCTGGGCATGGACGAGCAGATTATTGAGGCCGGTCCGCTGGCGGAGACGGGCCCCCGCATCGTTGCGCGGCGCGCCGAGGCGCGGGCGCAGCACGGCTGGATCATGGATACTTACCTGCTGCGGCCAGAAGGGCTGGATTAAGCCTTTGGTTCACCGCTTGAAAGCTGGATGGGCGCGCCATGGGGCGTTCGCGCAGCGGCATTTTTCCATGCCTCTGCGGTGGCGTTCAGGTCTTGGGCCGAGGACAGGCCCTTTTCTGCGATCAACGTCTCCAGCGCCGTTAACCAATGGCCATAGTAGGCGCGCTCAACACCCGAATGGATCTGAGCAGACAGCGCCTCGGCCCATTCGGACCATGTGAAATGACCCTGCTCGTGCATGTGAACGGTCAGCGCGAAGGCCTGGGCCTGCCACGGCTCCTCAAAGGGTTGATCGGGCGTGGTCATGGGGTAGGCCGCAAGTAAGGCTCCCACAGGTCAAGCGTGACTGTGTCGCCGGGCGCGGCGCGGTCGCCCCACAGGGCCTGCGCCGTGAAGCTGACTTTGTAGAGCCATGTCGGCTGCTCGCCTTCGCCGCGCGCGTTGGTGTCGGGGAAGACATGGTGGCCGTGCACACGGTCGATCACGCCGACCTTGTCACGGGCATAGCGGGGCAGGCGGGTATGGCTTTCGGGATGAATGTTTATGGTGCGCACGCTGTCGCCGGGGCTGAAGGCGGGCTGCATTTGCGCGGGCCGGTCCACGGGGCCACCCTTGGCGAGCGCCGCTGGGACATCGGTGGGCGAAAGGGTGCGCTTGACGGCAATGGGGTCCGTGATCACGCGGCCCTCGGAGAGCTCGGCCTCCGTCAACATGCCACGCTCGACCATCAGCTTGGTCGCGGCCTTGAGCCAGATCTCGTAATAGCTGTTGCTGAGGTAATCCGCGGGCGGAAGGCTTTCGCGGGCAAAGCGGGATTGGTCGAGGTTCCATTGTCCCGCCGCGCCAAGGGCCACGACCATGCCCATCACGCGGGCCTCCCACTCGGCGTGGAAGTTGGGTTCATCTGGCTCAGACACGACCGGGCCGAAGCCCATCATGCCGCCAAGGTCCGCGCCGCCGTTCATACCGGTTTATCCGCCAAGGCCGTGCCGATCATGCTATCGCGATTGACCAGTGTGGCGAGCTGGTCCTCGGACCATCCGTCCGTGCCTGCGGGGCGCTCGGGGATCACGAGATAACGCATCTCGGCCGTGGAATCGTGCACGGTGATCGCGGTGCCCTGCGGCAAGGTGAGCCCGAAATCGGCCAAGACGCCGCGCGGGTCGATCACGGCGCGGGATCGGAAGGGTGGGGATTTGTACCAGACCGGCGGCAGGCCAAGCACGGACCAGGGGTAGCAGGAGCAGAGCGTGCACACGACAAGGTGGTGCTGGCCGGGGGCGTTGAAGACGGCCTGCATGTGTTCGCCTTGGCGCGAGGCATAGCCAAGCGAATGGATGGCGGCGGTGGCGTCCTCCGCCAACCAATCCCGGAAGGTCGGGTCGCTCCACGCCTTGGCTACAACATGGGCGCCGTTGCGCGGCCCGATCTCGGTCTCATAGGTCTGGATGATCGCATCGACGGCCGCAGGGTCGATATACCCTTTCTCTGTGAGCACGGTTTCCAGGGCACGCACGCGGGCCTCGATATCGCTCATATGGGAATGGTCGGCATGGTCGTGCATGGCGGGCCTGTGAAGACGTTGCTTTGCCGCTACACTGCCCGGGATCAGGCGGATTGGCCAGCCATTCGCGCCGTGCGGGGGCGGCGCGTGGCTGCTAGGGTCAGCGTTCGAATCTGCAGGAGCTTTCCGATGTCCGACTGGTGGCGCAACGCCGTGATCTATCAGGTCTACCCGCGGTCCTATCAGGACGATAGCGGCGATGGCGTCGGTGATTTGCCCGGCATCACGCGGCGTCTGCCGCATATCGCCTCGCTCGGGGTGGATTGCATCTGGATCAGCCCGGTCTTTACCTCGCCGCAGAAGGA
Source organism: uncultured Roseicyclus sp. (assembly GCA_947489665.1). GTDB lineage: Bacteria > Pseudomonadota > Alphaproteobacteria > Rhodobacterales > Rhodobacteraceae > Gymnodinialimonas. Next base: position 1,315,313 of record CANLEH010000001.1, read on the forward strand.
TATGGGATATGACGTCTCGGACTATTGTGATGTCGACCCGCTGTTCGGCACGTTGGCGGATTTCGATACCCTGATCGAGACCGCCCATGGGCTTGATCTGAAGGTCATCACCGATCAGGTCTTGTCCCACACCTCGGACCAGCACCCCTGGTTCAAGGAGAGCCGGGTGAGCCGCGATAACCCGCGTGCCGATTGGTATGTCTGGGCTGATCCGTTGCCCGATGGCAGCCCGCCGACCAACTGGCACAGCCATTTCGGCGGGCCTGCGTGGGAGTTCGACCCCCAGCGCGGACAGTACTACCTGCACAACTTTCTGGCCGAGCAGCCGGACCTCAACTTCCACAATCCTGATGTGCAGGATGCGATCCTTGAGACCTGCCGTTTTTGGCTCGACCGGGGGCTGGATGGCTTCCGGTTGGATACGGTGAACTACTATGTTCACGACCAAAAGCTGCGCTCAAACCCGCCGGCGCAGAAGGGGCCGCAGGTGATGGCCACGGACCTTTATGGGATGCAGGACAACATCTACAACAAGAACCGGCCCGAGAACCTTGATTTCATTGAGCGTTTGCGCGCGCTCACCGACGCATACGACGACATCATGATGGTGGGCGAAGTGGGGGATATGGGCGACCGTTCCATCAAGCTGATGGGCCAATATACCGAAGGTAAAACGCGGCTTCATATGGCCTACAGCTTTGCCATGCTCAGCCCCGAATTCAGCGCCGACCACTTTCGCACCTGTATCGAAGGTTTCCAGCAAGGCGCGCCCGAGGGGCATCCGAAATGGTCCTTCTCAAACCATGATGTGCCGCGCCATGTCAGCCGCTGGGCCGATCATGCGGTGTCCGACGATGCTATGGCCCGACTGGCGATCACGATGCTGATGTCGTTCGAGGGGGCCATCGGCATCTATCAGGGGGAGGAGCTTGGCCAGACGGAGACCGAGCTGGTCTATGAAGAACTGACCGACCCACCCGCCTTGCGGTTCTGGCCCGGTGTGAAGGGCCGCGACGGGTGCCGCACGCCGATGGTCTGGGAAGCGGAGGCCGACAATGCCGGGTTTTCAACCGGCACACCCTGGCTGCCCGTCAAACCCCCGCAGGCTGCGCGCGCGGTTGATACGCAAGACGCGCCGGACAGCATTCTGGCCTTCTACCGGGAGGCTATTGCCACACGCAAAGCCAATCCGGCGCTGCAAAGGGGGCGCACGACCTTCCTGACCTTGCCAGAGCCGCTGCTGGCGTTCCGGCGAGAGGCGGAGGGCCAGGCGATCACCTGTATCTTCAACCTGTCGCCTACGCCGCAGACGCTTTCGCTGACAGGTGCGGCGACGCTGATGGGTGCGCACCACGGTGACTTGACGGACAATGTGCTGACCTTGCCGGGCAACGGCTTTGCGCGCCTCGACCATGCGGGTGAGGTGCGGCTGTCGGCTTGACGGCACGGCGATCATTTCATAGGCACACGGTGCAACGCGGGCGTTGTGTAATGGTAAGACCTCAGCCTTCCAAGGAGGTGACCTGAGTCGCACTACGATGCAATGAGCTTCATGTCGCTTTATTTTATTGGCTTTGAACTTGCATCTTCTTTCGTCGGGTATCATGCTCTATCGTGCCGATCCCGACAAATAGCCTACAAAAAATGCCAAAGCTCACAGAGACCTACGCCCGGAAAGTCCGTCACTCTACATCAGGAACTGACAAGCATTGGGACAGCGAAGTTAAGGGACTTGTGCTGTTCTCGGGAAAGCGCAGCAAGACGTGGTATTTCCAGAAGGACGTGGGAGGGCGCACCAAGCGTGTGATGATCGGACGCTTCCCAACCATTACAGCTGAAGTCGCACGACTTACAGCAATGGGTCTGGTTCTAGAAATGGGGCGCGGCGCTGGGAAGACCATGCAGATTGGCGCGCCAACGCTGCAAGAGGCGATGGAGGTTTACCTTGCGCGGCCCAAACTTCGATCGGACTCTCATCGCCAAGGCTTGCGCCAACAATTTGAGCGCCACCTTGGCGACTGGCTCCGGCTACCTTTGGACGAGATCACCAAACGCATGGTTGTTGAACGTCATCAGGCTCTGAGCGATCGACCCTCAACCGCCAACCACACGCTGAAATACTTCCGAACAGTCTGGAACCATGCCCGCCGCGTCCATGACCTTCCGGAGGCGCCAACGATGGCAATCGAATGGTTTCAAGAGACCCCAAGCGGCTCAATTATTGAGGATCTGCGGGAATGGCGCCGAGTGGTGGAGAACCTCCAGAACCCGATCCACCGCGTATACTACGAGTTGATCTTGTACACCGGCTTTCGCAAAACCGAAGCGCTGACGTTGGAATGGAAACACATCCACGAAGATCGCATTCATTTGCCAATGACGAAAAACGGCAGAAGTTTTGACTTGCCCATTCTTCAGGTGCATCACGAAATCCTCGCGCCAGTTCGTGGGTTGTCGCGAAAGTGGGTGTTTCCGTCTCCAAAAGCGGCTTCAGGCCACATCTCCAAGCCTGAGCGCATGAAATGGTCGCCGCATGCACACCGGAGAACGTTCGCCACCGTTGCCATGGAGGCTGGCGTTCTAGAAGAGGTGGTCGGTCGGCTTCTGAACCATACACCTCTGTCGATTACCGGCCAACGCTACGTGAAGCCATCTCTCGACGCCTTGCGACCGCAGATGGAGGTGGCGTGCAGCGCGCTCCAATCAAGAGTCGGTTTGTCGGAACATGGCTAGTGAAGACTTCCAATCAGCTCCAACTCGTCTCGTGGCGCTGAAGGCCTTCGAAGAACGAGGTAGGGCGATCGAACCCGGAGAGAGCTTCGATGTTGGACACCCCGAAGTGAAGTCGTACTTGGTTGATGGTCGGGCCGAACTTGCCAGACAGCAAGATCATCCTCCTACGGAAACACTAAAAGACCTAACCGCCGAACTTTTAGACTGCTCGCGCCTCGGTCCAATCTGTCTCGCTGCGAAAGCGATCCAGAATGTCGAAGAGCAAGTCCTTCCCTCCGGTCTGCCGCGAAATGCTGTAGCTGGCTCCGTACTGCATTGGATAACCGGGAAACCGAAGCTGCGCAGCACTGTTCTTTCCAACCTCGTAGTTAAGCAAGAATTGTATCATTCGCTAGCTCATCAGTTCGCAGATTGCCTTCACGCAAGGCTCCAAAGATCGTCGACCGTTCACTTCGCTTCGGAACGCTTGAGTGATGCTGAAGTCATCGAGAAGGGCTGGATTCTTCGCGAGGAACCACCCCATGAGGACTGGCTCTCTCAACGTGGCGGTCGATCAATACCGCCGCAATGGGAGTACGGCGCTGTCGGGCAAGATTGGACAGAATTCGACGTCGCCGTAGACCGATTTCACAGACTGCCCGAAGAGCTGACGCTCGAGGCGTTGAAAGACGGGCGGATTTTGGCGACCGAACGTGTCGGAGAGTTGTTCAGATTGATAGCACCATGGACTTGGAATGAAACTGGCGGGAACCCACGTCTCGGCACGGGTTGGAATTTTTTGTTCTCGCGGGATTTGCCCTCTGAATGGTTCCCCAAAGCAAGGCAGCTTCGCGGTCCTGAGCGGGACCGCATGATTTCAAGAATTGTCGCGCATCTTCATGGCCTGTACGTCGCTGCCGCCCCGAACCATTCGGAGTACAAAAAAGAGCCGATTATTGCGGAGTTAGCCCGCCAGTACGGTGTCGGGAAAACGCTCGTTCTAGAGGCTTGGTCGAAAGCCGATCTGCCCAACTGGAGTGTGCCCGGTGTGCGCAAAAGCCGCTGAATTACTCGTGACCGCGCGTATTTGAAATCGATTCATTTGGGTAAGAGCAGTTGCCGGGGTTTCACGGTGCCGGTTTCGCCTCACGTTGGTTGCACCACGAATGAAGGTGCAAACCAATGAAACAAGACGAAGATGATTTCCTATTGAGTAGGCGTGAAGTCGAGGAACGCTTTGGGCTGTCCAAGCGGTTCTTGGAACTAGCGGGATTGAAAGGGCAGGGGCCTCGGATTGTGCGCCTGGGACGTGCGGTGAGGTATCGTGTAAGCGACGTGCGCGATTGGATCGCAAAACAAGCTGAGGAGTTATCCTGATATGGCCAGCTTCCCGTTGAAGAAGTGGTGGGCTCTGCAGATCGTGAGCTTGGACCCGAGGGTGGGGAAGGGGCCAACACAGCTCTTCTGCCGCCTGCTGGAATACCACAATTCCAAGACTGGCCTTTGTTTTCCGGGTCAGGCGCGACTCTCGGACGACCTGGCGGTCAGTGTTCGAACCATCAGGACATGGACAAAGTGCCTGTGTCGATGTGGTTATGTCGAACTCATTCCCAAGGGGGGGCGCCAGGGCACATACGCGTACAAACTCTGGCAACCGACCGGAAGACTCGAGTTCAAAGAAGCGGAAAAATCGCTGCGTGGGCGGCGGAAGAGAGCTTCCGCTAAACCTTAGAAGTAACCTTCCAAGAGAACATGAGTCAGAGCAGACGTTACACGGTCATAGCGAGCGGTAGCGAGGCTATTGAAGCCAGGGAACAGGCATAAAAAAGGGACTCGCAAAGCTGCTTTTTTGGGACTTCAATTGAAATGGGCGGCGATCCTCAACGTAGCGACGCGGGCAAGGTTAAGATCACAGCGAGATTAGCATGGGGCCCTTGATGGTTTGGTGTACACGGTGTGGCGAAGCGCACGAACTTGACCATTGCAGGATCCAGAGTGTGGGCAACGAGGCAACCGAATTGCGTTGCTGCAACGCTCACAGATTTGGTTGGTCTGGCGGCTAATCTCGATGAGTTCACCCAGTCTTACGCCGTTGGGTCCTTCCTGGCCGGGTTGACACGCGGGTAATTCGCACCCTGTTGCTCCGCAAAAGAGAGGTGCTTTTGGGAGCCCAACCTTGTGGTTGTTGTTATCATTCTTCACGCGCCATGCGACGACCACCCGGTCGAATTGGGATTAGGAGGTGAAGTGCGCCGTCATGGCTCCAACGCACTAACCCCCTTCGAATTGGTCGGACAATAGTCTTCACTGCGCCCGTCAACCGGGGCCAAGATAGGCAGCTCCTAACCTGAGGTCCAACCCGACTCCTGTTTGAGTGCGCGGTGTTGCAAATCTGAGATGGTGCGCCTCCCCCGTTAGGTTCCGCGCGAAATGGGTTATCAGAAGTGCTTTGCGTTCTGGTCATGCAACAACCAAACCATGCGGTCGAGGAACCAGAGTTTACCTCCTATGACCATAACCAAACCTAAAAGAGTCGGCCAGATGTGAAGCTGCCAGAGGCCCCAGACCAGCGGAAGCAAGCCGATTCCACTGGCTGCCGCAATCAGTAGCGGCATGATTCGGTGATGCGTCGACACGGACGGTCGATGGTGGGTCAACCATATTCGTTCGCCAAGAATTGCCTTGGACATCCAGTTTTCGATATTCCCTGGCTTTCTAAAGACGCGAGGGTTCGCCCAGGTCCAGATGCAGACCAGAGCAATCGCAAGAAGACTCCACCATCCGACCCAATCTCTACTCCAGACTGCCAGCACAAATAGAGGAGGGATTGTCATTCGGCTCCAGCCGCTTAGTGGATTTGTGTGTCGGGTCCAAACGTTGTCTGACATTCCCATCAAACGCTCCGTGACGTTAAGCATTCTCACAGTTGTTCTCCTTCTCCTGCAACGTCGGCGCAAACGCCCACTTTAGTAAGATACCTTTATGTATGTTTGGCTTGCACTCAAACATACTGCAAGGTATGGATTTCCGTAACATAGGAGGAATACACATGGACATCGGTCTCTTTGGTGCTGCTGGCGCGATCGCGTCGATTTGGCTTGCCATTCACACTATCGTCGGAGGACGCCAGATTGCGCGCCCCTTGGTTGAAGCGGTCGAGCTGTCTCCGGTCGTTCGCCATACTCAATACCTCTGCTGGCACTTCACAACTGTTGCCATTGCATGCATGGTCCTTCTCTTTCTTCTCGCTGCCATTACCGGCATAACGGCGTACGCAATTTCAGCGACTGTGCTCGCTGTTGGCTTCTTTTTGGTCGGCGTTGGGTTGGTTATCGCACTAGGTGAGTCTCATGTTCGACTACCGCAGGGCTGGTTGTTTTTACCAGTGGCAGGGCTGGGACTTGCGGGGCTTCTATTATGAAGAAGCGCAGATTCAGCAAAGAGGATTGGATCGCTCTGGGCCATGAACAGCTGTCGGCAAATGGGTGTGATGCAGTCAAACTAGAAGCGATCTGCAAGGCAGCCGGTTTGACGCGTGGATCATTCTACCATCACTTTCAAGACCATGAGAGCTTTCTGGTTGGCCTCGCGCAGCATTGGTTGAAATCCCAAACCACAGATATAGCCGCCGCTGTAGACCCCGACGCTTCCGCGATTGATCAGAGCACTGCTCTGACCGAAGCCGCGATTTCGATCGACTATAGGCTCGAACTTGGCATACGAGAATTGGGGCGACGACTGCCAGCCGTAAAGAAGGTCATCCAGAAGGCTGATGTCATGCGACAGGAGGTCGTCAGTGGCATCTATCAGAGACGATATGGGCTGGATGCCAACTCGGCTGATGAGTTCGCGTATCTCGAATACGCGGCCTTCAGTGGCATCATCCTGCTTGACCCCGAAATTTCTGCGGCACGGCAAAGGGCGTTAGCCGATCTCTTCGAGCGTACGGTGGCAATGGCGCTGGAAGTGGAGGCGACCCAATGAGACGGTTGATGACCCACTTCTGGCAGCGCGAATTCGCGCGCAAACTGTCGCGTCAGGCAGGTGTGAAGGTGGCGGTGCGGGACCTGCGTGACGAAGCGGAAAACCTGCCGCAGGGCGACATGCCGGGCGACGACCGAGCAAAACTATTCAATCTAGCCCTTGCGCGCAGTCTACAAGCGTCGGTCTCACTGTTGGAACGAAACCACGGAATACCGTCAACTCATGCGGTCTACATAGCCGGCGCCGCTTTTGGCGCCAGCGGCACGTGGCTTGCTAGGTCTGTGATCCGGCTCTGGCTACGAGTGGAAAGCGACCCCTTTGGCGGTGTCATGAAGCGTGGTCCGTCGTTGGTCGCAAAGGCCATGTGGGGAAATGGTATGGTTGTTGAAGACAGACTAACTTCAGACGGAGTATCGCTATGTGTCTTGGCCTGTCCATTCAATGACTATTTCGGGAGCGTTGGCCGGTCCGATCTCACACCCATCCTTTGTGCATGGGATACAGCTTGGCAGGACGAGGTGAACGCCTCGGATAGGCCCATCATGGTGGATATTCGAAGCACAATCGCCTGTGGCGGCAAAATCTGCGAGTTCTCCTTCCGGAAGATCTAAACGAATAGAACACAGTAACTGTGTTGCACGCAGCGACGACGGATACCAGGCCATGCCTACTGGTACGAAGAGTTGTGGGCACTGTAGCCCACTTCTATGCCACCGGCGCTATATTACACGTTCAGAAAATTGCCTTTTTGACCGGATTGTTCTGGCCTGAGCCCGCCTCAAATGGCAACTTCTCGGCGCCGTCTATCTGTATTTGGGTGTGGCCGTGGTGGTTGTTCTGCACCGGGGATCAAGGTTCGGAAGCGTCGCGCTCTTCGTCGCAGCCGCCTGCCAGGGCGCCCTCTACGCAGTTTTTCGCGGCTGGGTGCTCGACTTGCCTGATGAATTTCATGGTTCCACGGAGGACCTAGCGTACCTGATCGGATTGGTTGGTTTTCTTGTAGTAAAAAGCGCTGCCATGGTTTTGGTCACTATTGTCTAGCGCGTGGCGGAGAAAATCGGCTCATGCGAAAGAAAGAAGAATCCATGCCCAAGGTTCTGTCTTCGCGCTGAAGGCGTCATACTCGCCTCAAATCAAGCATTTACCGCCGCTGTTCGAGACGAGAAAGACACCCTCATGACCTCCATACCTGTTGCATGGCTCATTTCTTTCCTTGCGCTTCTGCTTGCCGCGATCACTTTGCGCCAAGAACGCATGCCAGCGATCGCGAGGATGAGTTTCGGTGTCGGGATGGTTTCCGTCGCAGTCGTCGCCGTATTCGTTGGTGTCCGCTTTCTCTTCGCCGCCCCGGCAATCGTTGTTTTTCAGCCCTATTTTGCAGCACTTACAGCGCCGGCCCTTTGGCTTGGTTTTCACGTGCTAACAATACAAAGCGGGGTTCCCAAACGTATCGTTTTGCTGGCGCTTGCGGGCACCATTGTCACGGTGTGGGGCATCACTTCCTTACCCGGTCCTTCGAGTCCTTCTATAGCGATCATTTTCATCAATACACTTTTCGCAGTGCGCATGTTTTCGTTTTTTCGACTTCCATCTGACAGATTTGTACACGTCTCCCCGCAAAGGCTTCCTACACTACGTAGCGCACTTGTCGGTTGTTTAGTGTTCCTTCTTCTACTGATCGTCACCGACGTCAGTGTTCTAGTAACTGAATTGGCGGCGGGTGAGGTTCGGGCGATGGCTCTCTTGTCCAATGCCGCCGCTGCAGTCGTCGTCACCGTTTCGGTTGGTGTACTAGTTGGGCTCTCACTTGCATTTGGCGTGGGCAATCAAATTGAGGACGAGGCCCGGGAAGACGCACAACCACTGGACGAGGATCGAACCGTCTTTGCGCAACTGGAGGCCCTGATGGAAGAAGCGTCCCTCTTTCGAGACCCAGACATCACAGTTGCTCGTCTAGGTCGGCGTCTGGGCGTGCCGGCGCGATCAGTGTCCTCGGCAGTAAACCGTGTGACTGGTGAAAACACTTCGCGTTACATCAATGGTTTGAGAGTTCAGCACGCAATTCGGTTATTGGAGCAAACATCCCTTCCGGTGACAGATGTCATGCTCGAGTCAGGTTTCACAAGCAAATCTAACTTTAACACTGAATTTCGGAGGATTGTCGGCAAAACTCCATCTGATCATCGGAAGTCTCAAGAACTTGGCGCATTGAAAAACTAGGTCAATCTAGGCACCTAGGCCAGACGCGCAGCCGGGCTGCGCTGCGAGAGATAGAAGTACTGTTGAAAGATTAAGATACGCCACCAAATCGCGGCGCCGCGGCGCTGACCATACTTCTGCGATTCATCGTCGTTGCGTGTTGTTCCGAATTAATTCTAGAATCAGGGTGCAGGAGAAATGAGGCATGTTCTCTGTGGGGAGCTCGATCAGTTTGGTCGCAGTGCCAAAGCCCGTCGCTAGTGATCCAAGAAACGTACAGACCTGCAAGCCGGAATTGGCCAAAATGCAGACTCTGGATCAGCTCGAACAACCGCAAGCCCAATGACAACGCCGCCTTCCAACTTAAAAGAAAACAGCGGTTTTGTCAGAGCTGAAAGCGTTTGATCTCGTGCAGATGGATCAGTCCAGTTCATGATCGTGGAGTTATCCCGCTTCATAGAAACGGATTATCGATCTCCTTTCCGACCGCTGCGTGAGGACGCCGCACGCGCCGAGGCAAGGAACGTCGCACAACAGATAGTATTTGGTCCTGCCGTGTCGGATGACGTGCAGAGGGTGGGAGGGCGCTCTCCGCACCAGAAGAGCTGGATTCTCTATATTCAGACGGCGTTGTCCCAGTAGTGCCCCGAAACTCTGTATTGAAGCTGGTCCGACTAATGAACCCAAATTCGACCATGATGATTTTCACTGGAAGGTTCGAACTCCCTCGCAATTAAACTGCATGATGTGCACGCAACCTTTGGATGATGCGGGAAGTGCTATCACCGGGCATGCGATTCAAAGCCGAAGACACGGAACGTGCCGATACGACCAGATGTCGCCCCAAACGAGCGACCGTTATGTCTGGGGTTCGAAAGAGCATTGTTGTTTCCAACAGAGATAAGAGTTGCGCAAACAACTCGCGGTCTTCGTCAAGTGGTGACTAGTTATCAATGAGCCCCTATTGAGCTATTTGACGAACCTAAGGCCAAGGCCGAGAACGGTGGTAGTACCGATGAAGAGAACTGCAACCGCGAAAACGGTCACGTCAGACAAGACCGCCTTCGCACGTGCCTCATCAGAGGCCAGGTTTGCGATCATGATAACTACGTCGATTGCGATGAAGAAAAGATTAAACAAGAGACAGCCGACGAGCGAGACTCGGAGTGCTACAAACGATTGGGGCGGTGCATTGGTAAACCTGTCGTCTAGAGGACGCAGGTGGCCAAATAGAAGGACGGCATAGAGGGTATTGATGATCGTTGCCGATGTGGACGTCGTCCAAGGTGTCTGAAAGAAAATGAGCCCCCATGACGCGCAAATTATCAGCGCCGGCGCGCAAAGCGCCCACCATTTGAGTGCGTCTTACTGCGTCGAGCGCGACTAATACCTCGCCCAAATCGCCGGGGCGACCATAGCTACAGAGTACGGGTGTTAGACTCTAATTGTGGGGTCGCTGAATTGGAAACTGAAGCCACAGTAGACAGCAAACGTTGCGGTGCAGACCAGGTCCATACCGAAGCTCGTTCTTGCCGTGCTGGGCATTCGGGTCTGCGATGAGATGATCACCGCTAGCAGGAACTCCACGATAAAGATGAGCCAAGATAGAGGCGTTGAGACCATAGTTGTCGCCTGCTCAAAAGAATGACGCAAAGCGCCCGTCTGGAAAAAAAATTTGATGCTTGGACGCCCTTACGAGCAAGTTGCGACCTTACGCAAGGACCATTTACCTGGTTCAATTTCCTAGTTTCTGACTGTTGTTCGCACACAATCAACCGTTCTGAATCGCGTTTTCGAACGCCTAAACCGCTACCGCGGCTTTGATTTAGGCGATCTCGCCGTTAACCATCTGATAATCTTCGGCATAGCGTTGCAGCATGCCGCATACGAACAACACGGCGGAACTCGGTGAGGCTTCGAGGGGAGTAGAGCGAGCGCAATCACAGGTGCTCCACGTGCGACAGCGCAACGGCGTCACAAATCGCTTTTTCGTCCCACTCTTGGATGATGTGCGCGCCGAGAGACGGGTAGTACTGGCAATCGCGGCGCAAAGAACGCTCGAAAGAAGGGTTACTAAATTTTGGCACGATTCAGCCTGCCTTCGACATGTTCATCGCGGCGCGTCACCCGATACATGCGATGAGGGTTTTCGACGGAAGGGACAACGGGAAGGCGGGACACGGGTATGATAAAATGCTGCATGGATGGAACGGTCGCACCTGCTGCGTTGGATGCCTGGCAAGTAAATCCACCAAAATCCTGCATGTCGTGCTGCGCCGGTCAGTTTTGAGGTGATTGGCGCATCAGCGGAGCTGGAGGATTGAGAAGTGGGCAGGCGGTATCGAGCCAGCGTGGAAAAGCAAGAAAAGAATTGGCGATCAAAAGGGCAGAGAACGCGATGAGCAAGATCGATTTACCAGTACGTTTTGTCTTTGGTCAGAATCTCAAGCATTTGATGAATGGTCGTGTCTCAAAGAGAGCCTTGGCGAGCGAAATTGGCGTTAGTCGGACGCAACTCGAACGGTACTTGACTGGTCAGTCGACACCCAAGGTCGAAACACTCAAGCGGGTTTGTGACTTCTTCGACGTCGACGCAAACATATTGATGCATCCACTCTACTCCAAGAGTGGTGTTGATGATGTTGTAAGCGGTCTATACGTGGCAGGGAGAAATTTCTTCGATATGTTTCAGTCAGATCCTGGCGCAAGGGCGCCATACCTCGACCCACGTTTACACATCGCAGATGATGACATGCCCAGCGGCATCTATCGTATGTGGCTTACATCTCATGCGCGGCCGGGCATGTTGGCGTCAACGTTGACATTGGTTGATGACTTTGCCGGTGCGAAAAGGTTCAGGGTCGCTGCTTTAGGGTGGCAACCACCAGGGGCACCGCAACGCACGAAGCTGCCCCGAGATTTCATGTGTGGTGTCATTGTTCGTCAAGATCAATATCATGTTGCCGTGTCTTTCGACCAACATACCGGCAGCGTCGGATTCTGGTTCTCCGATGTTCAATTGAGTGCAGGCCCTAACCAAAGAATTGTCAGCGGATTCTACCATTGGCGTGGCGAGAGCCCTTTGAAGAGTTCCTCGTATGGAGAACGTTACGTTTGTGAGCGGGTCAATGGTGGCTTTGTGGAATGCTTGGCAATCGCTCGAGAGGATAGATACATCCCGAGGCGCCGAGCACCAGAGCATGTTCAATACTTCTTGGAGCACCCTGATAAGACGGCCCGGCATCGTGAGACGTCACCAAACACGTCGAACGGGAAATCTGATCGCACAGGGTGGACAGCTCCAACTGCAATTATTGCACGGAGCTGACTTGGACTCCGTGTAGGGAGCAGCTGCTAGCTGGCGACATCAATTCCGAGAATTTTCTGATCGGATCCTGCTGATCTAGAGATCCGTTTGCAGCATCCGGGTGAACTGCCAAATCAGCTTGTGAGTTACTGGATGACACGCCAGAATCGTCCAACTCTCCCGTTGAGACTATGAATTTTTCACGCCGCGATGGCAGCGAGCCCTTAGCCACCTGCGGAGGCATTCTCCAAAGGAAAAAGGTCTCAGAAACCATAGTTGCTTCAGGAGAATGGAGTGCACGTCCTGCAAGCAACTACTCTTCTGCGCCGAAAAGCACACTGAGAGTGGCACCAAATTGGTTCCATAATTGAAGAATTCCGTGCGGGTCGCGGGATTCGGCATCAAAAAAGAGCATACAAGATCTAAAACTGAGGCATAGTGAATCTCTAGATTTCACCAGATAATTATTAAATGAGAGCGTAACTAGCCGCTGGGCCAGAAGAGATGAGGAGCGAAAAAACAAGGCCTTGACGATAGTGAAAATCTACTGCCACGCGCAATCGACGAGTTTCGATTGCTCAGATTGGGCTCGCCAATTGATCCGGAAAGCCGGAGCGTTAGTCAAATATCGTGGGGGCGAGGATAGAGAAATGAAAAATGGTAACGTAACGCCCTGTTTTGTGCAGGGAACTGTTCTATTGACGGGCGAGGGTGAGGTGCTTGTCGAGGACATTAAACCCGGCCAGAGAGTAATCACCTATGATCGCGGCATGCAAAAAGTTCGATGGGTGGGGTGGCGTCGTTTCTCGTCATACGATTTGACTTTCAATTCGGTGCATCTACGCCCCATATTGATTCCAGCGGGCAGCCTCGGCTTTGAAAGGCCCAGCCGTGATCTGAGAGTCTCACCCCACCACCGAATACACTTCAAGGCGAATGAAGCGAGGAAGTTGTTTAATACGCCAGAAGTCTTGGTGTCAGCAAAAGATCTTATCGGATTTCGTGGCATCGATTATGGCATGGTGAGTGGTGGAGTCATTTACTACCACATTATGTTCGATCGACACGAACTTGTTTTTTCCGACGGACTAGTCTCCGAGAGTTTCTACCCCGGTGAAGAATCCATAAGCGCACTAAACGCGGAGACGATGAAGGAGCTCTTGGAGATTTTTCCCGAACTGTCGCGGGAGGTTGCATTGCTTGGAGAGCCATGCCGAAGGATACTTAAACCCGATGAGGCGTCTCAATTCACGCATGTACTCTCTCGGGAGGTTGGCGGAGACGATAACGTCTTGCACTTCAATCGGGCGGCGCACTAATTGTTGCCCAATTGAATTTTGCTTGGGTGGATAAGGATCGCATTAGGTGTTTAAATTTCCAGTATCGCGCTTACCACAAATCCTTGGAAGAGTGGTAAATCAATTGATGGTCGAATTGGAGATCATCACGTTTGATTTGCCTGGCCTCTGAGAGAAATATCGCGAGGAGAAAAAGGTAGATCATGCTACAAGGCGCCCAAGGTCTTGAATCCCCCACTCTAGGTTTCAATCTAGCGCCAATTTCCGATTGGGGGACGCAACATCCGTTCATTGACCTAGTCAAATCTTCGAGGGCTTGGATCGGTCAAGGTGATAACTTCAGTTACATCCCGCCCGAGGACGTTTCGCAAATTCTACAAGTGGATGAGTTTGGCTGGCCCGAGAGCATTCCGGATTCGCTCAATAGTGTTTCCCTCTTCTGGAATTGGGATGGAGGTCAAGATAGCTCTCATTTCGATCCAGATTATCGTGCTGGTCGTTATGTCCTGAAGTACGAAGGTGAGGGAACAATTGACATCCCTAATGCAGAAATCGTTCAGCAATCCGAGGGTGAAATTGTCTTTGAGATTAACGGAGAAGACAATCTCGAGATTCGAATTTCTGAGACTGATCCAAGTGGAAATGGCGACTACCTAAACTCTATTTCGGTTGTGAGGGAAGATTTCCAAGAGCTCCACGATATAGGAGCTTTATTCAATCCAGACTGGGTCGAGATAATCGAGGATAGCTCCCAGTTGCGTTTCATGGAATGGATGAAGATAAATGAGCTGCCCGAGGCCAATTGGGCAGAGAGACCTAATGTTGACGATGTATCGTTCGCAGGGCCGGGCGGCCCACCGTTGGAAATTATGGTTCAGTTGGCGAACGAAGTTGGCGCAGATCCTTGGTTTTCGATCCCACATGGGGCAAGCGATGAGTATGTTGAGAGTTTCGCCACCTACGTTCGAGACAACTTAGATCCATCGCTGAAGGCCCACTTCGAGTATGGAAATGAAGCGTGGAACGGTGCGTTCGAGGCAACTGGCGATCTGAAACACCTTGCCGAGTTGGATTGGGATGAACAGAACGTCGATACAAATTTGGCATTTCTTTCTTATCATGCAAAACTTGCGACGAACATGGCCCTGATGGTCGACGAAGTGTTCGAAGGGTTGGATGAACGCGTCGTCACCGTGATTTCGACACAAACTGATAATCCCTTCATAACTGAGCTGTTGCTTTCGGCGCCTAAGTGGCTGGAGCATGAGCCAGAGTCCTATGTGGACCCGAGCTCTGTGTTCGACGCAGTTGGTGTAACTGGTTATTTTGGCGCCGGGCTCCTGGCGGACTCTGGAGAACGACAGGCGCTACTAAATGCCTTAAACGATCCTGATGTAGACATAACGGAGTATCTACAAACTAAGTTGCTTGAATCAGGGCCCCAGTTTGGTCTTCCAGATTTAGAGAACGCCCTCCAAGAACAGTCCGATCTGATTGACCAATTGGGAATGAAGTTGCTCATGTATGAGGGTGGGCAGCATATTCATCACTTTTTTGGTTTACCCATATCGGAGGCGGATGTGTCCGCGCTGCAGGCCCCTCTTGAGGAGTTCGTCCGCTCAGAGGAAATGGCTGATCTTTATGCCGAGCTTTGGGATATCTGGGCGGAAGTTGGCGATGGCCCATTCAATCACTTCAACGATGTGGGTGATCCGGGGATCTACGGCTCTTGGGCGCTCTATAGTCACTTGATGGATTCTAACCCGAGGGCCGACACCCTTAGTGATCTGAACGAGTCGTCGGAACAGTGGTGGTCGTCGGAGGAACGGGATCCCGACGCATTTTTTCATGGCGTGACGATCCTCGGCACCGACGACGCGGAAACAATTTCTGCTTCGGAAAGGGATGACTATTTAGTTGGCGCGGGGGGCGACGATCGCTTTCTGTTGGGAGGAGGACTCGATCATTTGCATGGCGGGGATGGAGATGACGTAGTATTCCTCCCCGGCTCTGCAGCGGATTATTCCCATCATTTTGAAGGCGACGTACTAGTTATTGAGTCCAACGATTATTCAGCGCGACTGTTGAACGTAGAACGGATCGGTTTCATTAACGAGGACGCGTCTGAAACAATCCACTTGTTGCAGGATTTTCTGCATATCGCGGATGGGACGGGAGGCGATGGTGACGACGGTGGGGACAATGCGGACGATGATGATAGTGGGACCGGCGCCGGCGATGACAGCGGGGGAACCGGTGCGGACGATCACGATGGCGGTACCGGCGACGACGACGGTGGGGACAATGCGGACGATGATGATAGTGGGACCGGCGGCGGCGATGACACCGGGGGAACCGGTGCGGATGATCACGATGGCGGCACGGGCGACAACGCTGGTGGGAACGATGCGGACGACGAAGGTGGCGGGATCAGCGAAGAAGATCACTGCGACGCAAACCCCAGCGCGCTGTCAAGTTCCGACGACCGTAACGGGTTCTGGCATTGGCTGCTAACCCTGCTTGGATGTAGGTCGAACGATAGTAGCTCCCAAAGCACGAATACTGTCGCTAACGATGGAGATGAAAACTGCGAGCATCTGCATGGTGAACACGCTGCATCCGCTTGGGTCGAAGCTGTGGCGGCGATCCAACTTCCACCAGACAATGTCACGGACGCGCTTGGAGGTGAAGATGAAGACGAGTACGACGATATCGGGTACTTCTAGCCTCCCGTTACTCTACCAAATACACTAGATGTTGGGTTTCACGAATAACCTAAACCGAACGGAACTTGCTGTTCGTATGGTGTCAGCCGAAGACTAGATCCGGACCCCGTCACCTGAAACCTGCATTATGTGTTTGGCTATGGCGGCACCAGTGCGTTCGAACTCATCCAAAAAACCTGCGGAGCACATGCACAACGCAGGCTTGTTCATTTGCCTTGCCCTCACCAAACAATCCATTGAAACCAGCAATGCCATCGGCATGCACGGTGCCGGTATCACAAGAGTGATGGTTGACGGGATTTTCGCCCCTTCGATCTGTGCTGAACTAATACAACTAATACCACGCGCGGGCGGGGCGTCCCCACTCCACGTGCGTTCATCGCACACGTAGTTCCAAAGACGTGCGGTCTACGTCATCTTTGGCTTCAGCCTTGTCTGCGGTTTGACCGCCGTGTCATCTGCGAACAAAGCAGGGTCTGCGCTGACCAATTTACTTATGTTGTCGGCTAGTAGTGCCAGCAAGGCCGTGCTGCGGTTCACCCAATCGGTCAGCGTAGAACGGTGCAGATCGATCTTCACGCACACGATGATTTTTGACTCCCAATGCTACGGCAGGTAATCGCAATATTTGCAAATCGGCACATGCGCTAGCAGCCATAGCTCGGGCGGCCACGTTCCATGGAGCGCGATGTCAGCGGTGCCTGGACAAAAACCTCACAACAGGCGTTGGCCATGCGTGGGCGGATCATCCGGCGCACCACAAAGCGGCCCGGGATATACTCCAGTTCTTCTGTGACATCCTCTCCGATCTGGCGAAAAGTACCGCCACAATCGCCCCATTTCTCTCCGGGTGACAGAGTTTTATAATGCCGTTCCAGATGGTCCAGTAGGGTTTGCGACTGGCCTGGTGCTTGAACGGTTCGACGCCAACCTCTGCTTGTTCGCTTTTCTGCGCCTCGGCCGCAACATTAATCTCGGCATCTTCCGCCAGATCAAAGGCCAGTTGATCGGGGCTCTTGGAGTTAGAGCCAAACCGCGCCATCCCATGCCCCAAGAGTTTCGCCTTCAACTTCTCGATTGGACACACTTGGGACTGAACCTCTGCCATAGAATGCACACCGACCGCCCGCAGTTCAGTGCGGTCTTTAGGCAACGGATTGATGGCGTCCAACATGAGGCTGAATATAGCCGATTTAGGCAAAATCGTGAATCGCCAAGCCCAACTCGCGCCAATACAAATGCCCTATCCAGTGCTAAAGGGCTGCCATGTCTTTTCGGGCATCCGCCCGTCAATCCCCTCGAGTAGAATCGACAATTGTGCCGCTGTTGCACTGATCTTGCCATCCTTGGACGCAGGCCAAACCAACCGCCATGGTTCCGGCCGTTTGCTGAACAGGCATGCTCCCTGACTGTCCCACCAAAAAATGATCTCCAAAGATTACTTTGGCGCCCCCGGGAGACAAACAGATTGCCGGATTAGGAATCGAATTCCGAAACCTTCTCCGCCTGCGCCGCCAGTGTGTTGAAACCTCGCTGCATATCCGTGAAACCGGAGGCCAGCCAACCCCGTGTGTTCGATAGCATAGGTATCAAGGCAGCAGTCCCTCGACCTAAAAGAGAGTAGCGCCGACAGGGCCGTCGTACTTGCTTTCAAGATCGGTTGCCCATCCGACAACGTGGTTTTGACGCGTTGCACTGAGACTGGCGCGGTCAAAGTTGAAATGGAAACTTATCTATTGGAAGAGGACGGTGCCGGCACGACATCGGCAATCTCGACAAGCGGCAACGCCGCGTAAATGGCATTCAACACCTCACCGGTCTCTTCCTAAGCGGCGAACCCTAGATCTCGAAGCAATTTGTGGATCAGATCAGCGTTCATAGAATGTCCACGCTCCACCTACGTAACCGACAAGCCCGGTGCCAGACCCTGAATGCAGATCTAGTGATTGTCGTCATCAGACGAAAACAGTTTTTTCTGACCCTTCTTGCCCGCCATGGTGTGCCCCACGATTTCCAATATCGATGGTTATCACTATCAAGCACTCCATCGCGTCGATAGAACGGCAAAGCCGGACATATACCAACGAACGACCGGAGACTCAGGAAGGCCTGGAGATTCCAGCCATTCAAACGGCAATTCAAATTCGATGCGGGTTGCTTGAGTTGGGGCGTTGTCGGTTGCGCATTATGGTGGAAGTCATGATTCAATCGGGAAAGGTCTGGATAAACTCGCCAAAAGAAGAACCTACTCCCATCTACAAGTCGTGTAAGTTCGCGGTTTCTGGAAAAGCCGAAAAAGGCGTCATGAGTGATATTTCGAACGCAGACGGTGATTGGGGAACCAAAGCATCACCTACGAATAGTCATTTAAGTACAATTGGAAGAAGTAGCTTTGAGAGCGCGACCTGTCGCCAACCGAGTTTGGAGTTGGCCATTCCGGCGAGAGGGTAAGGCAGCTACCATCCGGAGATTTGAAACCGAAGGCACAAACGATCTGGAGACCGCTCAATTCTCTTCAAGTGAAATTCCAGGTTCCTTATGCCCACCAATCTTAACTGTCGCCGAAGATCAGATTCTGGAAATACGTCGCACCGACACTGAGTATCACCGACCCTCCAAGGGTGCTCCAAGATGATGCCACGCTTGGCGGAAATGTATACAGAATTGTGCCTCTGTGCATGGATTTGTTCCATTCCTGAGTGAGCCATTGCTCGATAGTTTCGATTGTGCAAAGCGGTGGCACAGAAGGTCACTGTCCGACGCAGCTGAACGTGTAACGTAGGGGGCCCCTTCCCCTAGAAGGCTCGAAACATTCGCTCACGGAATGGACTAGGCTCGTTAATGCACTCGAGCAGAAGACTGCTTGTGCAGCTACTTCTCTGCCATCGCTTTGCAACATCTTGCGTACCGTGTGTCGGTTCTTGGGCTGCACGTGGGCTTCGGTGCGTGTCGTGATTGCTAGCGTGCTTCCGATCGGGTGGATCGGAGGCGCAAAACGGTTGGGTTTGTTGTCGTGACGGCGTCGACGGAGGGTGCGCGCTGCGCGTTAGGCGCGTCTCTTTCAGTGGCGGCACGAGACGCAAACATGCCGGCCCGAAGAGGTTTTAGTTTCCATGCCGATAAGACTCTACGATGGTTTTGAGTTCAGTTTTGCCACTAAATTCAACCCGGACATTCACGGCGGTGGCGCGGTAGGCGGTGCGCTTACTGGTCACACGGATGACTACATTAATCTGTCAGCGGATGATGCCAATCGCGAGATATCTGTTGGGCACAGCGTGCGGATCGGCGGAGAACCGGGTTTTGGTTCAAGCTATCACGTCACGGCGATCTACTATTCTGCGATCACCACTGTCCAGTTTGTGGACGGCGAGGGAAACGATGCTGAGGCACTGGTCAATTCGATAACCGTGACAACTGAAGACACCAACGGCGCGGAAAGGGTTTTCACTTTTCTTACAGGGTCGAACGTTCCCGAAGAAGGGTTCGGTGAAGTGTCGAGCATCTCTTTCACATCGAGCTTTCCACAGATGCTGAATTCGGTCTCGGACGATTTGTTCCCAGAACTTTTTGAAGACCGTGAGTCCTCGATCGCGGACCCTGGTACAACAGGCGGTGGAAGCGGTCCGGTCGACGAGGTCATTCACGACCTCATTCTAACAAGTTTGTCGGATATTCCTTCCAGTAATGAGATCCTTGAATTCTCTGACGGGACGCTTTCAAGCGTAGCTGACAACGTGACGGTGCGGCACGATCAAACCGACACTGGCGAAATTGGTGTCGGCGACGAACTGGTTATCAATGGCATTACATATGAGATTGTCGAGATCGGTTCGATGTCAGACCCAACGGTATCGGATCAGGCCTTTCCGATGGGGCAGGCCGTGTCCGAAATCCCGGTGTTTGTGCTTGAGAATGCTGGAACTGGCGATCAATTTGTTGCCTTGGGTATGCCGGACGACTCAAATGCCACTGGTACGCACCAAGGCATTTTCCAGATCGAAGTCGGAGATGTTGATGTCGGTCCAGGTCAGATCGTGGCGACGTTTGATTTGGACGGGAATAACAACGTCTCACTGGGCGCGGAGCCTTCAGGTAATGGGCCGTTCGAGTTTTCGTTGCACGATGCGATCCGCATCACGGCACCAATCGGTGAGCCAAGTCCGCCAGACGGTGTCACTCTTTCTACCGGTGTCGGCGGCCAACTGCTGTCTGTCGAAGATGGTCTTGAGCTTGTTACTAGAGTCGAGGGCACTCTGTCCTTGGGCGATACCCTCGTCATGGAGAGTGGCGGGGTCCCGACTTCGTATTCCTTAGACGGAATCACTGTCTACCAAAATGCAACCGCGGACCTTGCGGATGGGTCGACTGATGTGCCGATGGGTGCACGCGCCGCATATCAATTGGTTTTCTCGCGCTCCGATGGTCAGCCCGGGGAAGACTTGGTGTTCCTCGTGCCGTCGGATAGTGCGAATTCGAATTCTGGAGACCTTCCGCAGATAATCAGCATCAATGTCCCGGGAGGGTTTTCAACCCCTCCAGAGCCGACGTCTTTGGATCTTTCGGATCTTTCGGATGACAACAACGTTTCACTTGCGCCTTCTTTGCAAGTTGTAAACGACGTCATTCGCATCGATGCGACAGAGCTTCCAGCTGGGGCTGAGGCCGTGTTCAACGTCGGCGGCTTGGAGGAAGTGCACGACGACGTATTCGTCGAAACGAGCGCTGGAGGAACTGTTGAAATTGGCAGTACGCTCGACCTCGGTGGTGAGCAAGTTACCGTCGTTTCCACCGCGTCATATACCGGGGCACGAATTGAGTATTCCGAGGACGGTTCAAACACGAACGTGATTTCGGATTATTCCGGGGACCTTTGGCTTGTCGAGTATGGTGATGGCAGTCAGACGCTGCTGATGCCGCAAGTCGACGGCGTAGCTCTCCCTGAAATCACCTCGATTTCCTTTGTAAATGCCACGGTCACAACCTCTTCTGGTGGGTCCGCAATTGACCAGTATGGTATCAATGAGGACGTCTCCATCGGTGACCCACAGGTCTACGATCTGATCGAAGTTGCACGTCCGTTGACCGCCGCAGACAGCGGCGCGAAGCTAGAAACCGGGATAGATCTTTTACGTGTTGAGGACGAGGCTGTCGTTCAAGGAGCCGGTCCGCAGGGCAATTGGCAAGTCGGCACTGAGGTTGAGATCGATGGAGTGACTTACGTAACTCTGTCCATTCAGGAAATCTCAGGCGACGGAAGCGGCTTTAACCTTGTTTCTGGAGATACTGTTTCAAGCATCGAGCCACTTTACCTGGTCTCCATATCCGAGCCCGGCGCCGAGGACATCAAGCAGTTCATCGTCACACCGGACTCTGTTGGCGACCTAGAAGGGATCAGTTCGATTTCCCTAGGCTCAGTGAGTTTTCAAGACGATTTCATCATATCAAATGTCGCCGACAATTACTCCGACAATGACACCGTCACGCTTTCCACTCTACAGCCAGAGGAAGATGCGTTCATCTACGATGCTATCAGGATTTCGTCCGATTTGGCTGGAACTGACTTCCTTCAAACAGGAACAACGCTGACTGCAAATGCCGAACTAGTAGGCATGGAAGAGCCACTCGTTTTGCCATGGGGCACGGGCGATGGAGACAGTGATCTCGACATAGGTGAATACCTAGTCGTTGGCGATCGGTCGGTACGTTTTGAAGGGCACATTCCTGTGGGTGCCACGGCTCTCTTGGCCGACGGCACCACTGTAGAAAACCGGGCGGCGGTCCTGTTTCGCTTTGTGGACGATGATCTCGATCCTCCAGCGCCAGTGGACTACCTAGTTTTCCATGATCAACCAAGCGGTATAGACCTTCCTGGCGTCGTTTCCGTCACGATTACGTCAGTGCCGTTCACATCAGGTACAGTACGTAATCTGAATGATAATTTCGGCTCCGACGACGACGTATTTCTTGCCTGCTTCTGCCGCGGAACTCAAATTGAGACAGAGAACGGCTTACGAAAGGTCGAGTGTCTTCAAGTAGGTGACCTCGTACGAACTGTCGATAATGGGTACCAGCCGATCAAGTGGGTCGGCTCTCGGTCGGTTCCGGGGAAGGGGAAATTCCGTCCTGTAAGAATTTCCTACGAAGTCGGCGGAAAGAGTTGCGATCTCTTTGTGTCCCCACAACACCGGGTTCTGATAAGCCCGCGGAATTCTGAGCTTCTTTTCTTCGAGACTGAAGTGTTGACGGCAGCAAAATTCCTCGTCGATGCGGGCGTTGCAGAGTTCGTTGAGTGTGACGAAGTTGAATATTTTCACATAATGTTCGAGGAACATGAGATTGTGTATTCAAACCATATAGCGACAGAGAGTTTCTTGCCGATCGGTGGCCTTGTGGCCGAAGATAATGCGGGGATCATGGACGAATTCACGGAGCTGTTCCATGATGTCAATCCTCAAATTGAAATGCAGCGAACTCACCAGACCTGTCGAAGATGCCTTAAAGAGTTCGAAATGCGTTGTCTGCGAGGTGACTTTGCATTCCGGTTGGATCTTGATGTGGATGAAATCTCCGCGCCCAAATTGAATTTCGTCGTAGCCGTGTAGGTGGCTGAAAAATGCAGTCGCGTTTAGGAAAGGCGAGACCGTTCACGGGAGAGTTTGTCTCGCCTTGGAGCGAACCATTGTGCAATGAGCTCTGCGCGGTAGGCGCATGAAGCAAGATGGTTTAATCCGGAGGTGCTCTTAGCGATGGGCCGGTCCAACTCGTGTAGGCTGTGCAAGCTTTCATGACTTCTTTGCCGCGTGCCAGAAGCATATCCCTTACTATAATAACGAATTGCCCTTCGCCTGAGACATACGAAGCAAAATAAGCGCAGGTCGACAAAGCATCTTGGGCAAGAGGCAATACCGATACAACAACTCGAGCAGGTTTATGTTAATATTTCGAGGCAAGGGCGGCACGGATCTGGCACCTGCGGCAGTTATCATCCCAGTGATGTGCGTCTGTTCGTTCGCGACGCAACCATGGGCGCAAACTGCTACATGGCCGTTCGGCGAGGATGAGACCCCACAGGCCGGGACGGATGGTATAACTTTTGCGTTTGGCCCTAGGTTACTGCCAACGCAAGCTGGGGGCATGCGGTACGATTTCCATGCCGGCTTAGACTTTGAAGCGCCGGCCGGAGCCGACATTGGGGCTATCCTGTCGGGTGAAGTGATAGCCATCAACCCAATCGGTTTGAGTTATCGGTATAGCCTCGACGGCGGTCTTACGCCGGGTCCAATCCCACCAGGTCAGTCAACCGCCGCCGGCAATCAGGTTATTGTACGTACCTTTGCTGAGGACGGGCGTGAATTGTGGCTGGTCTATGATCACTTGGACCAGATAAGTGTCGGTGAGGGTGATATCGTTGAGCTTGACGATACTGTTGGAACAGTTGGTGCAACCGGAACATTCAATAACAGTAACCCACATCTTCATCTGACCCTTTTGGTGGATCGCCAGTTCCCGGAGAACCGGTGGTCGAATGAAATCTTCGCCGAAAACCCATTACAGCTTTTTGAGCTACCTGTTGCGCGGCACATCACGTCAGGTTTCGGAGTGGCGAATGTAACGAATTATGTAAATCCTAACGGACCAGATGGGCCAGGTGACTTTACACGCGGCGGAGCCGTCGCGGGACAAGTTCTGACAGGTCAGGCCGTTCAGCTGACGTTTTCAAACCAATACACTATAATGGACCGCATCGTTGTGAGCGGTGATAGTGTATCACGGGAGTTGAACTACTCCGAAATTGTTGGCAGTCAAAATCCATCAGAGCGCGACCTGCAATTTCAGCAGGGTTTTGTTCTGGGCGTTTCTGATGTGGTCGGCACTGGTTTGGATCGAAGTCACACAGTGACGTTCATGCCGGGAGATTATGATCGAACTGATGAGCCACAAGTTGGGGGCGGTAGCGAACCGGTATCGTATACGACGTTTGCGCCAGATCGCGTAGAGGTATTCGATCTATACGGTGCGCAGATCTATGACGGCCTGGGCGGGTCAAATGTTCTCAGCCAAACAAGCGTCTACCAAATGAATTTTGAGCGCACCTTGGATCTGAACGGGTTTGACCAAATTATTGGCGGGTTGGCGGGTTCTGGTTTGGTTCGCCTCGGTGATGCTACGCTGAATCTTCAAAACAATGGCCAAACTCTCTTTTCGGGAGAGATTTCGGGCACGGGCGATCTGTCAATACGGGGTAACGGCACCACAACCTTGACAGGCGAGAACACATTCGCGGGCGACACACACCTCTTGTCCGGTACCTTGAATCTGCTTGGGTCGCTTAATGGGGACGTGTCGGTTGAGGGCACTAGTCACTTGCTGGCATTCGGTGGCGAAGTTGGCGGGTCGGTCTACGCCGCAGATAATGCGACCATACAACCGGGTTCCAACAACCAAATCGGAACTTTGCGCATAGCTGGCGACTATTCTCATGAGCAAGGGGCCACAATTCTGGTGAATGCTGATGATGCTGGTCAAGCATCGATGCTCGACATTGATGGCACGGCGACACTTCTGGGTGGTACAGTTGAGATTGACGCAATCGGGACATTCGACTTTTCGCAGCGCTATTCGATCTTGCACGCGGATGGAGGTGTCATCGGCGCATTTGACACTGTTTTGGTCGACCTTCCCTTCCTCGATGCCAGTCTGGATTATTCTGTTGCCACAGAGGTAAGTCTTCAACTCACGCGCGCTGGAGCGCCGCCTGATTTCGGCACAACGGCACTAACAGAAAACCAATTGCAGTTCGCAGACTATCTTGCGTCGAATCAATTCGACCGAGGGGTGCAACCTGTGGTGGACGCCATCCTGCCACTATCGACCGCCCAATCACGTCTTGCTTATTCACAGGCAGGTGGTTTTCACTCAGCGACAGGATGGGCGACGTTGGTGGACCTTAACCAAGACCAGCTTCACGATACGTTGCGAAATCTAGCCGAATATCGCTTGGCGGCGCCCGTACAGGTCACGCAAGCTGGAAATGGACCCCAATCTGCCCTGTTCTTTAGTAACATTTGGTTCGACACTGCGTACGCAACGGTGTCAATGGCAGCACAACCCGATTTGGACTTCCAAGGGCTGGACAGCACAATGCAAACGATACGGTTTGGCGCTGATCTCTTCGATGCTTATGGTTTCGACTTCGGGCTGATGGGCACATATTCAACAGGCGACGTGGAATTTGGCCTCAATGCCGGTGAGATTTCGTCCCGTTCTAGCAGCTTCGGCCTGACCGCGATGCGTGAAACCGATCGGGGGTATGTCACCGCAGCTACCCTTTATGGTTTGCACAATGTTAATGATTTCAGGAGCATCTCTCTGCCAGCCGTGGCCGAGGTCGCAAGTTCACAATACTTCGCCCAGAGTATAGACTTTTTTCTTGGGACAACGCTGCATGATGTTGCTCCAAACGCCCGGTTTTCGTTGAGTCCAAGTTTGAATATTTCCGCGCAAGCGCTCTGGGTCGAAGGCCATACAGAAACGGGTGCTGGCGCTTTCAACCTAAGGCGTGACTCTGTCGTTAGCTGGGAGGTCGCAACGAGCCTCGGGCTCGATGCTACCTGGTCTCCCTATGTTTTGAACGGTTTGACCCTTTCCGGGAGCGTTCAATGGGATCACAACCTCATGAACCATGACGAGACGCATCGCGCTTCGTTGGCTGCTGCGTCCTCGGGATCCTATTCATTTCGCCCTGCAATAGTCCCAGGGGACCTAATCGATGTTCAACTAGGTGTTGGAACGGCCTTCGGTGAATCTGGAGCGGTGCGTTTTGTAGTCGGTGGTCGTTCAACACTGTCAAGTGAGCTTTCCAGCCTCCAGTTTTCACTTTCAGGCGGGTGGAGTTTTTGAGGACACTTGCTGCGCCTCTTTTGACCGAGTTTTACCTTTTCGGCAAAATCGCTCGAACACTGAAGACGCGCACCCATCAGGAATGAGCCATAAGGGCATTGCCGCGTGCCGTGATAGTCACATTATTCGCGTCCGGTATGGCTTCAGAAAGGCCGAACATGCCGTGCGTTGTCAATGCGCGCCGCGGGGTAGTCATCAGCGGCGAGTGCCTCTGCAGGCTGCATCTACGGTGCGATCTCAATGCCCACAGGAGAGCTACCATTTCGATCTGCCGGTCTCGAATCTGGAACTATCAAGACGATTGGAATTTGATGCGAAAGACTGCCGTTTGTCGCCGGCAACGTCGGGGTGCCGCGTCGCCGACTCTTTGGGCTTGGAGCAGCTAGATCCTTCTGAACGACAATCCTCGCTTTAGTTCTCCCCGTCGGCCTTCTAGGCGGTCAGAGACAATAACACTTCAAGGCTGAGTGGTCGAGAAATGACGACGTTATTGAACGAAAGCGACTTTGAGCGGCCAAAGAGCTCTGAGGACATGCAATGCAAATGGCTGGCAACCACGACGCAAAGAACGGTCGTAGGTAAGGTTGCTTGGTCTTGGCAGAATTCAGTCGGCTTTCGACATTTGCCCCACAGCGTTTTCATACGATACCGCGATGAAATTGTTCGAAGGAGATCGAAAACGGATGGGACGGCTGGATAAAGCATTTCGATTTGTGAGCTACGGCATCGCCGCTGCGTATACATATGGAGCATACGTTCATGTCGCTAATATCGCTGGCGCTACTGGGTTCGATTGGCTCTCCGCGCCGCTTAAGTGGCAGGTGCTGGACATCGTTTATCTGGCACTCGATCTGGCCGTCGTAGCAGGAGTTGTTTTGGCGGAGCGGTTCTGGCTCTTGGCGTTTGGGATCGCCGCGGTCACTCAGATCGTGCTCTATACAGCGCTTCGATCGTGGGTACTTGACGTTCCATCGATCTTTGCCGTGCCGCCAGAAAACGTGAGCTACCTTGATGGGCTGGTGGCGTTTCACATCGCATCACTAGCAATCGTCAGCGTGCTGCTCTTTTTGGAAAGACGAGCAAAGGGATTGGCGGCGTGACTTCGCTTGGTGGACTTACCATTGCCCGTGCCATGCTTGCACTGATCCCAGTTGCCTCAATGCCCACTTCCGCTTTGAGCGAGGCGTTGGAAGGCGCATTTGCCTCACCGGGCTTGGCAATCGTTGTTCAGTTTAATCAATGCGACGGCAATCCGGAAACGACGTGCGGCACACTGGTTTGGGGGTGGGACGGAGAGAACAATTTAACCGTTCCGTTTGGGGCGGTCATAGCTCCAGCGCTGCGTCAAACGGAGATGGGATGGGAAGGACGGCTAACCGACCCCGTTTCGGGTCGGACCTTTAGAGGCACCGTCGCCAGAGTGGGAAGTGATCAGCTGCTGTTACGAGGTTGCGCAGGACCTTTTTGCACGATCGAACGCTGGCACTCCTTGAGCAGCATCCACGCCGTGATCGAAAGCTTGCAGTGATGAAAAGGACCACGACTATGGCAAGACTCTATTTGACGATCGCTGTTGTCACTGCGATGATTTTCGTCCCGGCAATTCCGTTTCTTCATCTCGATGACCCGAGCCATTGGGGTGTGCTCGGATTTGCCGCCACGGCGGCGCTTCTTCTGAGCCCATTGTCCGACCAATGGTCGCGGCGCGGACTTAATGCGGTTCTGACCGTCTTTCTGGTCGCCTTGCCAGCGATATACGTTGCGAATTGCATACGGTGGAATGGAGACTTGGCGGGGCTTTGGCTGGAACTCACGGGTCTGGTGATTTGGTCCGGCCTCGCTGTTGCAGCTCTGAAACGCCCGTTTCTTCTTCCAATTGGTATCGCTCTTCATGCGGTATGGGATGCAGCCCATTTCGGGCACGTGGATTACGTTCCAGATTGGTATATCATCGCTTGCATTGCTGCTGACCTCGGGCTGGCGGGATATCTGTTTGCAAGGTTTACGTGGACTGGGGAAGGTCGTCTTTACAGGTAGGAAGTAAGCCATTGCTGTAATAAGAACCAACGCACATAGATCCCATTAAACTAAAACAGCGACTGCTTGCGACTTGGGAACGATCCGAGTCGGGCACCTGGTCAAAAAGCTGCGGGTCTTCCACAACGCTGCCGATTTTGCACTGTAAGAAGAGCTTGCCGAGAATATACGGCGGGGGGTCACCGGACGCTCCGTTGTACGCCGTTTGCACTTCTCAAAGCACGCAGCGGAATTTGGCACGTGAGCCATCATCGACCGTGAAGCTTTTTGAACTCAAGCGGTGCTAGTCCGAAGCGTCGCACGAACGCTGTCCGGAAAGCGGCCTCAGAGCGATAGCCGATATTCGATGGTACCGCCTTCACGGGAGTACCGCTTTCCAGCAGTTCCTTTGCCCTAGCAAGCCGTAACTGCTCAATGTATCGGGCTGGGGTGATGCCAATACTCTGCTGAAAATGGCGTAGGAAACTCCGATGGGACATGCCCGCCTTCTGAGCGAGGTCCTCTGCGCGCATCTGCATGTGCAGGTTTAGACCGATCCAGTCTAACAGCTCGGAAAATCGACCGTCGCGGCGCGACTGGGCCTCAAGAACGTCGCTGAACTGGGATTGCAGCCCAGGCCGATGTGCGTAAACCACCAGCTCGCGCGCAACACGTGCCTTCAGATCCGATCCGAGGTCCTTCTCGACCATGGCCATCGCCATGTCGATCCCTGAGCTTACGCCGGCGGATGACCAGACTGCGCTGTCGCAAAGATAAAGAGAGCCGGCGTCAACCTGTGCATCGGGAAACATCTTTCCAAGGAAGTCACAGGATCGCCAATGTGAACAAACACGCCTGCCGTCCAGCAGACCTGCTGCGCCCAATAGGAACGTTCCCACGCACACTGACCCTATGCGCTCAGCAGCTGGAGCAGATTGTGTCAACCAATCCAGAACATCACGGTCTGCCACGACATTACGAAGACCCACTTCCGTTCCTCCGACCGCCAAGACTGTATCTTTGCGTTCAACGGAAACTGTCGCCAGCGTATCGCTCCCGACCTCCACGCCGCAGGAACTCCGAACAGGCCCACCTTTTGAAGACGCGATGACGATCTCATAGGGTCGTTCGTCAACGAAGTTTGATGTTGCGTGAAACACCGCAGCCGGCCCTGACATGTCGAGAAGCTGAAAGTCTTCAAAGACCACAAAGATAATCCGACGAAGAATGCTCATTGGCACAGCCTAGAAGTCTTGATGCGGTCACGCCAGAGCGGTCGCAACGTCACATACTTCCGCTGGCATCGCGTTGGGTTCATTTGGCTACTCTCACATCTATGGAAGTGCTGCACCGTCCTTGTCGCGCCATGCCGAACTCCTTGACTGGGACGGCCCTTAGCTGCTGTTGACGGACGACCAACTATGCTGCAGCGCGGCCCGTCATTCTGGCCGTTCGCTGCAACGGCAAAATCTCAACGGTGCCAATCGCACTGGCTGCGAACAAGGAAGACCTGCTTCTGGCTTTGATTGGAGCTATCGCCTTCTCATATCTGTCGTGGTTAGGCTAAGGCATGTACTAGTGTCACCAAATTGGAATTTGCATTGCCTGAGGCTGGAGGAACATCAACCCAATCAGGGATTTACTACCAGAATAGCGTAGCTGCGCTTGCGTTGTCTGATCTACTTAGTTTCGATCAATATGTCCGACGTGAACAAGTAATCGAAGTTCGGGTTGAAGCGCCCGAAAATATCGATGATTTGGTTGTCCGATATGCTGACGGTCACCGAGATTTTCGTAGCATTAAGCTCTCCCTGAGAAAGGGAAGTATCGCTTGGACAAACCTGTGGAAAGGCTTTGGTGCTCAGTATTCTTGTTCCGAACTGGGCCTAGGTGACAAGTTCAGCATTGTGGTCGAGACGGAGACGGTCGCAAGCCGTCTGGTCGCTGACATTTGTGCGGTCGCCGAGTCGTCGCCAGATAGTACGGAGTTTCGTTCCCGGATTACTGAGGCTCAACAAAGCACAGTCACCAGTATCGTCGATGTTTTGGGGTCAGAAGAAACTGCGTTCAACATTTTCAGACGAACAATGGTCATCGTCTTGCCTAGCATACAAATCGAAAGAGAGTTTGCTACTAAAAGGGCGACGGGAGAACACCCCGCGCCGGAAAACCTCATCACTGTTCTGAGAGATATCGTCGGTGGAGAGGGAAGAAGAAGAGGCCTCTTCCTATCCGCCACTCTTCGGCGCCGCCTTTACTCCGAACATGGCATTCGCTTAGCCGAACCGATTGAATGGGGCCTCGATGCATATCGCGCCTACTTGAAGCGTCGTTCCCGGATAGAAATTCCTGGAACAGGGATCGCTCGTCCAGCAGATGATCTTTTTGTTTGGCCCCGAGTGAGGCGATTTGACCGCGCACGTGTTACTTCATTTGAAGACGAGAACACTCACTTCAACGATGAAGATCACGAACGCGGCGTTGATCTTTCCCTGTTCCCCAACACGGAAGCAGAGAAGGTCATCATTGTCGCTGGCCCAGGCCACGGAAAAACTGCACTAATTGCAACCGTTTCAGGACGGATCGCCGACAGTGTATACATTCCCGTCAACGTGTCGCTTGCGTCATTCTCTGAAGCTGATGACAGCCTTCTTTCATACATACAAAGTCGCATAGGTCATGAACTGAGTGTCAATGCGGATTGGCGTAGGTTGTCAGAACAAGGGCTGTTGGTTCTGCTCCTAGATGGGTTGGATGAGGTGCCTTCGGTCAAACGATCGCTGGTTTTGGAACGGATCGAGACGTTCTCATCCTTGTTTCCCAACGTTTCGTGGATGTTGACTGTTCGAGATCCTTCAGTGGTCATTGGGCTCGAAGAGGCAACGGTCCTTGAACTTATGCCACTGAACGACGACGACATTGTTCGTTTTGCGGACGCCATGAAGGATCATATTCAAGGAGGTGATGGCTGGAACGTTCTCAATAGATTGAAGCTTTACCCCGACATCTATCGCCTCGCTCGCATCCCTTTGTTCCTATCTATGCTTTTGTCGGTCACAGACCTTTCAGTTCACAAGCCCCTTACGCGATCTGACCTTATAGAAGCATATCTAAAAACTGTCTTCTTGCCCGCAGCCCATAAATCAGAAGCTCCGCGAGAAGACGATAGTTCTGTGCTACGCGCTATAACTCAACAGTTGGCTTTCGAACGAATTGAGCAGCAAGAAATTGGTGCAACTGAAAGGGAAGTTCGTAGGATAGTCGGTTTGTTCTCCAACGATCCCAACGAGAGCGCTCGCTTTTTCGATAGGCTGAAAATCAACGGTATTTTGAGACCTCAAGGCTCTGTTCGGCTCCAGTTTCCCTATCCGATCGTTCAAGAATACTTGGCAGCTTGCCATTTGAGCGAGCAAGAAAATTCAAACCTAGAACAACGCATCAGCGATGCGGTCCATCGACCTTGGGCGCAGGTGTTACAGTTTGCTTTGGAAATGCATAGCAACCCCGAAACCATCATGCATGCTATGCTCGAGAGGCAAGATGATGCTTTCTGCACCGGCCTCCGCCTTGTTGGACGTTGCATTGTAAACGGGGCCACAGTTTCTCCAGCTTTCTCTGACTTGGTTGGTGGCAAGCTCGTTGACTTCTGGGTTCACGCACCTTCGCGCGCGCGAGAGCAAGTTGGTCGCCTTTTGGCGGATGGACTCTCTGATCCAGTCTCTTCGAAACTAAGAGACGCACTACATCACAGATGGCTAGTCAGCGATGGGGCCGGAGAAATCATTTCGAGGGCGGACGACCCTGAACTTACTCTCAGCGTCGTGCGCTCCCTGATTGCTAAGGACCGCAGTTCAATAATGATCTACCATACCTTGAAGCGAGCACTTCGATCGGTTGGTGATGAGGTTCTTGAATTGCTCAAAGAGGAAATGACTGCAGAAGGATTGGATGATCGTGACATCCAAGAAATCTCCAGTTTCATGTCCAACCTTTCGACAAGTGCAGTGTCCCGTGATTTCGCGCTTTCGCTTGCGCGAAATGCCAGCTTTCCTATGCAGGCCCGATTCCGGGCGTTCGAGCTCGCCGGTTCGCCGCTACCCGAAGACGGCATCAAGCTGGCCGTCGCAGCATTTCGCTCAGAGAACTGGGACGCAAACTATGAAGCCAGGGATCTGACCAGACTTCATCCGGATCCCGAAAGCTTCTTGCTTGAGCTTTTAATGGATGACCTGATTCCATTAGAACGAAAGCACGATGCGGTTTTCGACGCTCTGAGATGGATGCAACCACTGGAAGAGTGGCGAGCCTTTGGAGCAAGAGTTGTTGCAAACCAAGACATCGAACAAGACGTTCGGTTGGCTTGCACTTTAATTGAAGCAAGGCACGGAAATCGTAAGGCGATTGAGCAGCTCATTGATCGCATTCCAGACTTACCCATGAAATTTGCTACAAGCACCATTAGCCTCCTTGGACATTTTCCACTTCGACATTTGGCCGAGCGTGCTGCTGAACTTATTCAGAGACGTGATTTGACGGAAGATGACATTGCCCAGATATCCAGTGCGTCTCACACAGGAATGCTCCACATCTTTGAGATGGATTTCATGTTTGGAGGCACACTTAGATCGACGACACCGCATCCCGGAATTGCCATTTGGGCCACTCTACTAGAGGACTGGGCGATACAAAATGATCTCTCCCCACAAAATCGTATCCGTGTACTGACAGCAGCTACCGCATTGGGCTCTGAATGGGCAGGTGAAAAGCTTGAAAGGGAACTCAGTCAAATTGATGACATGGATGCTCCCGAGTGGTTCGAAGGCGATGAAGACGGCCACACCTTAGGTCACGCTCTGCATTACCTATTGAAGCGGAAGCCCCTGTTAAACCCTTCAATTATCGAAGTTGTCCTTTCTTCCAAGCGCTACAACATTAAAAGGGATGGCTTGATTGCTCTAGCCAATCATGGTGACGAGAAAGCCCTTGATAGATTGATCTTACTCCATGCTAAGGAGGACGATTGGCATTTGGCCGATACAATCGAAAATTCGATCGAGTTGCTGGCCGCCCGATTGGCTGTCTTTGTTCGCGAGATTGACGGTAAATTCGAGATTCAAGCCAACCGAGCTGAAAATGGCAAAGAATAACAACAGAGATGACTTTTCGCAGGCGACCAAGAAACGTCTCGAGAAACAAGCTCGGCATCACTGCTGCAACCCCAGTTGCAGGAAATTGACAGATGCGCCTACCACAGACGGCGCAAAAGAAGTCAGAGTTGGAGTAGCCGCACATATTTGTGCCGCAGCACCCGGTCGTGGCGCCCGCCGGTATCGCGCCGATATGACGCCGGAGCAGCGGAAATCAGAGGCAAACGGAATTTGGCTTTGTCAAGACTGTGCAAAGGCAATCGACTCTGACGACCCCATTTTCACCGAGGCATTATTGCATGGCTGGAAGAAGAAGCACTCAGAAGACATGTGGCGTAGCGTTGTCGATAAAGTTGCTTTTGGCCCATCCATGCCGCCTACCGGCGGGGAAATTGGCATTCGCTTGCGAGAGGCTGCCATTGACGATCTCTGTGTCTTCCGCCGTATGCCTAAGTGGCCCGGAACAACCGTTTCGCTCACATTGACGCTAAAGGTTAAGCACCTGGAAGAGGCGCTGAGCACGCGCTCGCTTGCCAACGCCGTCACTACGGTGGACGACCTGATTCTTGTCGCGGCACCCGGGATGGGAAAGACTACAACCCTCTTTCAGGTCGCCGAACGATTATTGGAAATCGACGGCGGCACGCCTCTCATCGTGTCGCTTGGAGACTGGGCCACTGAAGGCGAAGCGCTGCTCGTTTCTATCCTCAAGCGCCCTGCGTTCAATGGGATTTCGGAGCAGGATTTCCGCACCGTCGCGACAAAGCCTGGTGTCGTGCTGCTTCTTGACGGTTGGAACGAACTGGATGCCGCCGCACGCGAACGCGCTCGCGTGCAAATCACTGCGCTCAAGGCTGAATTGCCCGAGCTCGGTCTTGTCATTTCCACACGCAAGCAAGCGCTCGACATTCCGTTCAGCGGGACGAGGGTCGACTTACTGCCGCTTGATGACGATCAGCAAATGGAGATCGCACACGGCTTGCGGGGCGACGCCGGCGCACAACTCGTTGAGCAGGCTTGGCGGACAGCGGGTGTCCGGGATCTTGTGACCATCCCACTCTATCTCACGGCACTTCTTTCGCTGCCCGAGGGCACGCCTTTTCCGACAACAAAAGAAGAAGTCCTACGGCGGTTCATTGCCGCACACGAACAGGAGGCCCACAGTGAAGCTGCGCTTCATGCCGTGGCCCTCGGCTTCCAGCAAGACTATTTGGAAGACCTCGCCGTATTTGCAACGACAACGGCCAACACGGCGATCACGGACAGCAACGCGCGCAAATCGGTCGCTTACACCGCGCGGTTTCTGCTGGACGACGGACAAATCGCCATCTCCACGCAGCCCGACACGTTGCTCGACAAGCTTGTCAGCTATCACGTTCTGACGCGCTCCGGCGACACGCCGGGCTACTCGTTTCAGCACCAGCAAATTCAGGAATGGTACGCCTCACACCATGTCGAGCGACTGATCCTGCGGGCCGTCAGCGATCCGGCAGCACGCGAAAAACTGAAGGTCGACGTGCTCGATCAGCGGCCTTGGGAAGAAGCAGTTCTGTTCGCAATCGAACGGTGCGCACGCGGGGACGCCGAATATAGGGCCGCATGTAGCGCTGCCATCTCCGCAGCTTTTGAAGTCGATCCTGTTTTCGCGGGCGAAATGATATTCCGCGCAACCGACGAAGTATGGGCACCAATTGGCAAGGAAATGCGGAGCCTCGCCGAACAGTGGCACGCGCCCGGCAAGGTGGATCGTGCGGTGCGTTTCATGATTGCGTCCGGCAGGCCGGAATTCAGCGATCTTGTTTGGCCACTTGTCACGCACGCGGACGATCAAGTGCACCTGCACGCGCTCCGGGCGGCGAAGCAGTTTCGTCCCTCCGTACTCGGGAGTGACACGCCTACGCGGATTGCTTCATTGCCATCGGAAGTCCGCAAGCATGTACTAAGTGAGATCGCATCGAATAGCGGAATTGACGGCCTCGATCTTGCGACCGCAATAGCGAAGAGTGACAGCGAGCCAGAAGTGAAAGCGACGGTTGTCGATGCGCTGTCATTTCGACGGGCGGACCGTCACGTCGCCGACTTACTAATGGACGCGGGTGACGCGACCTACGACATCCTCGCCCGAAAAGGCCATCTCGGCGACATTGCAGTCGACGCTGTCCAGCAAGAACTCGAGCGAGCGCGCGAAAGACGGACTGCTGACGGAATATCGCACATTGAGCGCCTGCGCACGCTCATCTACTCGCCACGCAGAGATGAGTGCGATGCCGACATTGCTGAGTTTGTTGCGGAAATGGAGATCGACCGCAAGCGCGATATCGATAGGCATCTATTGTACGAATTACGAGAACGCTATCCGCAGGCTCTCGCTTATGGGTTGCTGCGTCGCCTGCGCGAACGCCGCGAGCTCTTTTACGGCGCGGATAATGTTCTTGCCGCCGCCGGCTTTGCCCTTGAGGACGACGAACTGCTCGAAATTGCCCTCGAAGAGACAAACTGCCATGACGACCACGCTGAAGCTGCCTCCTCAGTGCTTGGACCAACCGCTGTTGGTCGGCTGATCGACGCGTATCTTGCTGCTGGAAAGTTCCTGCGCGATGCCAGCGGAAAATACAATCAGGCTGCAGGTGATCGCTATCACGGTTTGGGCGACCGTATCGGCCACACACCGGGCGCAAGTCTGGTGACCGCCGTTCAGGCGCGTGCGACATATGCCGAAATTGAGGAAATCGTCCAACTGGCCGCACTGTTTTCCCGCCAGAACAACGGCGACGACGAACGGGCGCGACCCTTTAGTGAAGAAGCCTTGGCTGTAATTGGTGCGCTGGCGCGCAAATGGGCCGAGCGCATGCTCGCCACTGAGGATGAAGAGCGCTGGCGAGTGGCTACAATCGCAACGATGATGAGCCACGCTCCATCTGTCGAGCATCTTCCCCTCTTGGAAAGGATGCTTGACAACAACTTACGTCGTTATCGGGCTTTCCGGGAAATGGCGACCGCCAGTGGCTGGAAGGATCGCGACGCTGTACACGAAGCTCAGCATCCGCACATGCATGAATACCAACGTGCGTTCGTAGCAATCAACGCGCCAGAGACCGCTGCATTGATGCGTCAATACCTGATGGATGAGCATTTTGGCGAACTGGCCGCCCGTGTACTTGCTGCTCAGTGGTTTGAGGCGAATGAACCCAAAAACGACAAAAAGTTCCGGGTCGGCGTAGACTTTTCGCGCGTGGAAGCGCGCCGGGAGGCACGCGCTTCCGATCCAGCCGCGACCTCGATCGAGGCGGAGGCTATCTTCGGCGCAATCGAAACCTTGATTGCCGATGGCTCGTCGGATGCACAGGTGAAACTGGCGGTCGCGCTTGGCATTGTTGGAGCACGACTACCCCACGGGCAACGTGACACGACGATCCGAAAGCTAATTTCCGTCGCGCCTCGGCAGGCGCGCGCAGCCTTATTGTTGTCGCTGGTCTTTTCTGGCGAGGACATCGACATTGAGCTCGTTGCCGATGGCATAGCTGAGCATTTCAATGCGGCCGAGAAGGAGACTTGGATCCTCACGCAGAGCGACGCGTACCAGTTACGCGATTGGTTGCGCCTTTTGCCGTTCGCTACCCCGGTCACCGACTTGCCCGCCATCGTGCGCAGTATGCCGGAGGCACATCGTAATCCACTAATTCTCGAAGAGATGGTCCATGGAATCCGCAGTTCGTCTTTGGACAAAACTGAAGACGTGACTTTCATTCTCGCCGAAGACGACCCACGTTTTTATGGAAACCATGCGTGGCGCGAGACCGTGTTGCGGTTTGGCACCTTGTCCGCCGCTTGCCGTGTTGTCGACCTGACCGTCAGCGGTGCGTTCGATGGCAGTTCATACGAAAGATGGCATCTGAGAAGCGAATTGAGTGGCCTGATCTCGGAGTTTTCCGAGGTCCGCGCTTATGTCCAGGATCTCCTGAAAGATGGGCCGACAACGAAGCAGCTTGCCTCGCTAGCTTCCGCAATTGCCGAAGCCCCTGGCACCGATGATGTGCTGATGCTGATCGATTTCGAGATGAAAACCGGTAAAGCATTCATGACCTGGCAGTCGATCCAAAACGCCGTCACAGAGCACGTCCCGGTGGAGAACTGGGAGAATGCTTACGATATCGTGCCTGTCCCTGCGGTTGAATTGCGTGGCAAGCTACTAGCCATGACAAGCAATGGTGGCAAGGATGACCCGGCAGCCCGCTGCCTTAACCTAATTGACAACCTCCGGGATGAGCACGGTGCCCCAGAGACGGAGCCACGACATCCTGATTTGGCCTCCGGGAAGCCTTGGCCGATCCTAGCGCCTCGTCTATCTTCTCAGGATGCGAGTTGAAAAACTGCTATGAGCTTGTGAAGTCAAAACCGAAGGCTCGGACTTACACTGCCTAACGTCGATGTTTTCAAACGCATCAAAAGTCCGCTTTGACAATTCTGTCCGGTCGCTTTGCACCTGCGGCGAACTTCTGCTTTCTGTCCATGGCACCGATTTTCCTTGCGCTGAAAATGTCACGGCGCTCAAGGTTTGGTGACATCGCATTTCACAGGCTCAAGCACGAACGCCAACTTGACCTCCGAAGGGCCATCAAATAAAGCAGTTCCTCAGCGAGCGGGTATGGTGAAATGGTATCATAAGAGCCTTCCAAGCTTAAGGTGCGGGTTCGATTCCCGCTACCCGCTCCAGAAGCACCTGCCGACAAATAACCTGCAAAAGCCTGATTGTATTCTTGTTTAAACATCTGATTTTATTTGAGTAAGATCGAACTTCGCCACTGCCTTCCAAGCTGATGATACGGGTTCGATTCCCGTCGCCCGCTCCATCCTTTCCCCTGTTGACGCGACGCCGCCGACCCTTGCGGCGGGCACGGGCTGGTTGTACCCCTTTGAAATCTTGAAGCGACCTCAGTGACATGGCCAGCGACCAGACCAATCCAAGCGCACCGCCGCCCTCCGCCAATGAGGAGCGTGAGCGGTCAAAACGCATCGGCAGCCTGAAGGGGCTTTTGCCGTTCATGGCGCCCTACAAGTTGATGCTGCTGGGCGCGGGTGCGGCGTTGGTGCTGACGGCCATCGTGTCGCTGACCTTGCCGCTGGCCGTGCGCCGCGTGGTCGATGGGTTCGAGACGGAAAGCGTCGAGCTTCTGGATCAGTATTTCCTGGCCGCCTTGGGCATCGCCGGGCTTTTGGCGATTGGCACGGGCCTGCGCTATTACCTGGTGACGCGGCTGGGCGAGCGGGTGATTGCAGATATCCGCAAATCGGTGTTCGACCGCATGATCGGGATGAGCCCCGCGTTTTACGAACGCGTCATGACGGGCGAAGTCCTCAGCCGGATCACCACCGACACGACGCTTCTGCTCAGCGTGATTTCGTCCAGCGTGTCGGTCGCCCTGCGCAATGTGTTGATCCTGTTGGGCGGCATTGCCCTGATGCTGTGGACGTCCCCGAAGCTGACAGGGGCGGTCCTGCTGATCGTGCCGGCTGTGATTGTGCCGATCGTTGTGTTGGGGCGGCGGGTGCGCAAGCTGAGCCGCGAGAACCAGGATTGGATCGCAGAAAGCTCAGGCAATGCATCAGAGGCGCTGTTGGCCGCCCAAACGGTGCAGGCCTTTACCCATGAACGCCCCTCCGCCGCGCGGTTTGACGATGTGACGGAAAAGTCCTTCGGCTCGGCCAAGCAGCGGATCGGCGTGCGTGCGGTGATGACCGTCATCGTCATTTCGCTGGTTTTCACCGGCATTGTCGGCGTGCTGTGGGTTGGCGCACGCGATGTGCGGGCCGAAGAGATGTCGATTGGTGCGCTGATCCAGTTCCTGATCTACGCCATCATGGTTGCGGGATCGGTTGGCGCCCTGTCCGAAATCTGGGGCGAGTTGCAGCGCGCCTCGGGCGCGACAGAGCGGTTGATTGAACTGCTCGACACGGATGACAGTGTTGAGGATCCATTGAGCGGTGCCGCCCTGCCGATGGGCGGGCGCGGCGAGATCGCTTTCGACAATGTCGAATTCCGCTACCCTACGCGCCCTGAAACTGCCGCCCTTGATGGGGTGAGCTTTACGATTGCGCCGGGGGAAACGGTTGCCCTTGTCGGACCATCCGGTGCGGGCAAATCCACCGTGTTTCAGCTTCTCATGCGGTTCTACGATCCCGCCTCCGGGCAGGTGGCGGTTG
This sequence comes from uncultured Roseicyclus sp., assembly GCA_947489665.1. Classification (GTDB taxonomy): domain Bacteria; phylum Pseudomonadota; class Alphaproteobacteria; order Rhodobacterales; family Rhodobacteraceae; genus Gymnodinialimonas. The sequence continues at coordinate 1,354,806 of CANLEH010000001.1, forward strand.
ACGGGATCGCCCTGCCAGAGATGCAGCGCGAAACCTTCCGCGCCGCCATGGCTCTGGTCCCGCAGGATCCGGTCATCTTCGCCGCCTCGGCCCGCGAAAACATCCGCTTTGGCCGGCCGGATGCGACCGATGCCGAGGTTGAGGCCGCCGCCAAAGCGGCTGCGGCCCATGAATTCCTCAGCGTTCTGCCACAGGGCTATGACACCTATGTCGGCGAGCGCGGCCTGATGCTGTCGGGTGGCCAGAAGCAGCGCATCGCCATTGCGCGCGCGATCCTGCGCGATGCGCCCATCCTGCTGCTGGATGAAGCAACAAGCGCGCTGGACGCGGAATCTGAACGGGCGGTGCAAGACGCCGTTGGTGAGCTGTCGAAAACCCGCACGACCCTGATCGTGGCGCACCGTCTGGCGACGGTGAAACAGGCCGACCGCATCCTTGTGTTCGACCAGGGCCGCATCGTTGCAGAAGGCACCCATGATGCGCTTGTGGCCCAGGGTGGCCTTTACGCGCGTCTGGCGCGCCTGCAGTTCACCGCCGGGTTGGCAGCAGAATAGCCCCACAACGCCGCGTCATAGTTGCACGCGACACGACTTTCCCCGATGCTCACCAGACGAGGTGCCGCCCAACGGTGCCCACAGGGAGAGAAGGGGAGGACGCGATGGGACGGTTTGCCACGCTGGAAGACATCAAGGTGCTTGAGCGCGAGCAGCCTTGGCCACAAAGCCAGCCAGCGACAACGCTGTATGAGCTGTTGACCAAGACCAAGGATGCCCACGGGCCCCTGAACGCGATCACCTTCCAGCTTTTGTCCGGCCCGACCGACCATGCAGAAACGCTGACCTGGAATGAATTCCACGCCCAGGTGACGCAGGCCGCGAACCTGTTCCGGTCACTGGGTGTCGGCCCGAACGACACGATCGCGTATATCCTTCCCAATTGTAACGAGACCGCTGTGACCCTCTTGGGGGGTGCCGTCGCCGGTATCGTCAACCCGATCAACCCGCTGCTTGAGGCCGAGCAGATCGGCTCCATCCTTCGGGAAACAAACGCAAAAGTTGTCGTCACGCTCAAGGCCTTCCCCAAGACGGATGTGGCGCAAAAGGTGGCAGAGGCCCTGACCCACGCGCCTAATGTGCAGACCGTGCTGGAAGTGGATCTGCTGCGTTACCTGACCGGGCTGAAGAAGTTCATCGTGCCCCTGATCCGGCCTAAGAACCCGGTCGCGCACAATGCCCGTGTCCTTGGTTTCAACGCTGAATGCGCCAAGCAGCCGACAACGCTGGCCTTCGAAGATCGCAAGGAAGACCGTGTCGCCTGCTATTTCCACACCGGCGGCACCACGGGCATGCCGAAGGTCGCGCAGCACAAATATTCCGGCATGATCTACAACGGCTGGATCGGCCATACGCTTCTGTTCACTGAACAGGACAATATCATTTGCCCCCTGCCGCTGTTCCATGTCTTCGCCTGCCACGTGATCCTGATGGCCTCTGTCGCGTCGGGCGCGCATGTCGTCTTCCCGACGCCGCAGGGCTATCGCGGCGACGGCGTGTTCGACAATTTCTGGAAGTTGGTGGAACGCTGGCAGATCAGTTTCATCATCACCGTGCCCACCGCGATCTCGGCCATGATGCAACGCCCGGTGAATGCCGATGTCTCCTCGGTCAAGACGGCATTCTCGGGCTCTGCACCTCTGCCGGTCGAGCTTTTCAACAGGTTTGAGAAGGCCACGGGCGTGACCCTGATCGAGGGCTATGGCTTGACCGAGGCGACGTGCCTTGTGTCGTGCAACCCCGTGGAGGGGGAGAAGAAAATCGGCTCCATCGGGGTGCCGTTCCCGCACACGGACGTCAAAATCGTCTGCGAGACGCCGGCTGGACCCACCGAGTGCGGGCCTGACACCGTGGGCGAAATCTGCATCTCGAACCCCGGTGTGTTTGCCGGGAATACCTATACCGAGACCGACAAGAACAAGGACCTGTTCTACTACGACGACTATCTGCGCACCGGCGATCTGGGCCGGATTGATGAAGATGGCTATCTGTGGATCACGGGCCGGGCCAAGGATTTGATCATCCGCGGGGGCCACAACATTGACCCCGCTGAAATCGAAGAGGCGCTCGCTGGGCATGAGGCCGTGGCCTTTGCCGGGGCTATCGGTCAGCCCGATGCCTTTGCCGGGGAATTGCCGTGTGTCTATGTTGAGCTGGTAGACGGCGCAGATGTGACCGAGGCTGACCTTATGGCCTATGCGTCCGAGCATATCCACGAACGGGCGGCGATCCCCAAGCATCTGGAAGTATTGGATGAATTGCCCAAAACGGCGGTTGGAAAAGTATTCAAGCCTGACCTGCGCAAACGGGCCATCACCCGCATTTACAACGCGGCACTCGACAAGGCCGGGCATTCCGCGCGCGTCCTTTCGGTGACGGAGGACAAGAAGCGTGGGCTGGTGGCGCATATCGCGCGCAACGGCGAGGCGGATGAAGAGGGCGTGAAGACTGTCTTGGGTGAATTTACGCGCCCCTGGGATTGGCACGACGCCGCTTGAATGGCCCTTACCCTTAGCAACGATCAGGCGCGGCGGCTGTTCCTGCACCGCCATGCCTTGCTGGAGGCCCCCTTTGGCCCGGCCAAGGGGGCGGCGCTGGCCGAATTGGTGCACCGTTTGGGGTTCGTGCAGGTCGACAGTGTCAACACCTTTGCCCGCGCGCATGACCTGATCCTTTGGTCGCGCCGGCAGACATATCGCCCCGAAAGCCTGCGCTGGATCAATGACCGGGGCCGCGCGACGTTTGAACATTGGACGCACGACGCCTCCAAAATCCCGATGGACTTCTACCCGATGTGGCGGATGCGGTTTGACCGCGATCGCGCCCGCCTGCACGGGCGCTGGAAGGATTGGCACGGGCAGGGGTTTCATTCCGAAATCGACAAGGTGCTGACCCATGTCGCGGATAACGGCCCGTGCTGTACGACGGATCTGGCCGAAGATGAGGCAGAGAAATCAACAGGTTGGTGGGATTGGCGCCCCTCGAAAGTGGCGTTGGAATATCTGTGGCGCGCAGGCGATCTGGCGGTCACCAAACGGCAGGGCTTCCGCAAATTCTATGATCTGTCCGAGCGGGTAATCCCACCGGAACAACTGAATGCGCGCCTGACGGATGAAGAGATCATCGAATGGGGCTGTTCGGCGGCGCTTGACCGTTTGGGCTTCGCCACCAGCGGCGAACTGGCCGCCTTCTTTGACCTTGTCCGCCCGCAGGACGCAAAGGCTTGGGTGGCGCGCGCCTTGGCGGACGGGCGGGTGATCGAGGTGGATGTGACATGTGTGGACGGCCGCGTGCGCCGCTCCATCGCATGGCCGGATGTGGAGGCGCGGCTGGATGATCTGCCAGAGCCCAGCCCGCGTGTTCGGGTGCTTTCGCCCTTCGATCCGGCTTTACGGGACCGAAACCGCGCGGAACGGTTATTCGGGTTTCACTACCGGATCGAGATCTTCGTGCCCGCCCCCAAACGCCGCTACGGATACTACGTGTTTCCTGTGATGGAGGGCACGCGCCTGATCGGACGGATCGACATGGCGCGCGAAGGCGAGGTGCTGTCGGTGCGCGCGTTCTGGCCCGAGGCCAAGGTCCGGATGGGGCAGGGCAGGGTCGCGCGGCTGACTGCGGAGCTTGAGCGCGCGGCCCGTTTTGGCGGGTGCGGCGCGTTGCGTCTGGGTGACGGCTGGCTGAAAGACCCGTTGCCTGCCGATTGACAGACCACCTGCCGCTCCGCTTTGGTGAATGGGTTATCCACAATCAGGCGAACGGGTTTGCTGTTTCAAAACAGGTGGTTCCAGCGCAGTCTTCATGTGCTTTCGGCTATGCTGATTACGTCCTGCACACCCGCGGGACCAAGCGGCGGGTCGTGCGCACGGCCAGATCTGGCCTTTGCGGGCGACGTGCTGCTGCATTCGCTGATCCAGTCTGACGCGGCCGGGCGGGCGGAAGGGTTCGCACCCGCCTTTGCCCCCATCACCGCGGCCCTGTCGCGTGCCGAGGTGGCGGTCGTGAACCTTGAGGGGCCTGCGGCGCGAAATATCGGCCTGGGAAACCGGGCCATCGCCGATCCCGGAACGCTCTACGACGCCCGCGCCTATACCGGGTTTCCCAGGTTCAACTACCATCCCTCCATCGCCGGCGTTCTGCGCAATGCCGGGGTGGATGTGGTCCAGACCGCGAACAATCACGCCCTGGATCGCGGCGCCCTTGGCGTCGATCTGACGCTTCAGGCCTTGGTGGAGGCCGGATTGCCCGCAACGGGCACGATCCAGCGTGGATCAGAGCCTGTTTGGCACGTCACACGGCAGGTTTCGGGCAGCACGGTAGCTTTTCTGTCTTGCACATACTCAACCAATGGCCTGACGAATGGACGCAATCAGGTGCTCGGATGTTATGGAAATCGCCCATCTATCCCCAGCCTTATCCAAAGCCTGTCCAATTCGCCTGGAGTTGACGCCGTCATCCTGCTTCCGCACTGGGGAACCGAGTATTCCGCCCGCCCAACAGCCCGTCAGCGCCGTCTGGCACAGGCCGCAGCGGAGGCCGGGGCCACGGCAATCGTAGGCGCGCATCCACATGTCTTGCAACCTATCGAATTGCTGACCACCCGCGACGGACGGCAGGTGCCGGTTGCCTATTCACTGGGCAATCTGATCTCCAGCCAATGGGCGCTGCCACGGCGCACGGGGGCGATCCTTTATCTCGATCTCTCCCAAGATCAGGCCGGGCGCACGGTCGCGGTGAATGCCCGCCACCTGCCAACCCGGGTCGAACGGTTCGCTCAAAGTGGGGTCGCAGTCTCGCCGGCGGCGGTCTTGCCCAATGGCGGCGCATCCATCGCCCATGCGCGCGCAATCCTTGGCCCGCGCGTGGTTGGCCCGGATGGCTGCCTGTCGGATTAACGCAATTCAGCAGGCAGGTCCCGGCTGCGGCCACCGATCTGGACCGCAGCGCGCCACACAAACTCTGCGCGCAGCAATGGCGTCTGAAACGCCTCAACAGCAAAATATGGGACGCGCACGTCCCAAAATGCGCCCGGCAAATCACGCCATTCCACGTCCAGATGCACGGCAGAGTGCTGAAACAGCCCACGCAGCGCCCGCGCTGGCAGGCTTGCCGCGTCTTTTGCCGCACGCGGCGGATCCGGCGGCTGACCTGTGCGCAATCTGGCTAACGCCTCAGCCAACCCACGGGCGTGATAGCCCGTTTCCGCAACGGCCCCTGCACGCTCAGCCACCATCAGCTCATCATCCGTTAAGCCATTCAGAACACGCGCAAAATAAGCCGTGCCACGCCGTGCCAACAGCAAGGTCTCAGACGGGGCTTCCGGCGCGTCATACCGCGCGCCAACGCCTTGCCGCGCCTTCAATGCGGCGCGGTCAGCGTCCGTCGACATGGGTGCGCATGAAGGCAAGCCGCTCCATGATCGGCGCGTCGGAGAAGCGGAAAAGATCGAATTGCGTCTCCGCTTGAAGCTGCCATGGCACCCAGGAGGGGATGGTGAACAAATCGCCTTTCTCCAGCCGGTGTTCCACGCCGCCCATCACGACCGCGCCGCGCCCTTCAAAGACCTGGAAGACCGTCGCGCCGACCTCTTGGCGTTGTGGCGTTTCGCATCCTTCGCGCAGGCGGTGGAATTCGCAACGGATCGTCGGCATGACGTCTCCGCCCGTGGTCGGGTTGGTGTAGCGGATCGCGGCATGCCCCTGTTCGACGGTGGCAGGCTGCCCCTCATCCTCCAGCAAAAGCTGCTCGGTCAGGGCGCGGTCCGTATGTTCCCAACGGAAGGCACACAGGGGCGAGGCCACGGTATCCTGCAAGCCTGAAAGCGGCCGCAAGCCGGGATGCGCCCAAAGCCGTTCGCCGCGCGAAAAGTTGGGCGTGGCATAGTCCGTGACCCGCTCGGACCCGAACTCAAAAAAACCCACATCCATCTGTTGGGAAAAGGGAATATCCAACCCATCAATCCACGCCATGGGCGCGTCGCGGTCATTGTGATGCCCGTGAAAGCGCCAGCCGGGCGTCAGCAACAGATCGCCACGGGACATCCGAACCGGATCGCCATCCACAACCGTCCAGACCCCTTCGCCTTCCACGACAAAGCGGAATGCGTTCTGCGCATGGCGGTGTTCCGGCGCCGTCTCACGCGGGCCGAGATACTGGATCGCGCACCAGAGCGTCGGAGAGATAAAGGCGTTCGGCGCCAGCCCCGGATTGGCCAGACCAATGGCGCGGCGTTCCCCGCCACGGCCCACCGGCACCAACGCGCCCGAGGCTTCCGCAAGGGGCAGCAGATCTGCCCATTTCCACACATGCGGCACTGCTTTGGGGGCAGGGGACATCGGCATCAAGTCACCCAGTTGCGTCCAAAGCGGGATCAGCGATTGGGCGGCGAAGCCTTCATAAAGTGCGCGCAGTTCCGGGCTGTCCTCGGGCTGCATCCCGTGCGCCACGGTGTCGTGCGTTTCCTCTGTCATGGCGCGATCCCTCCCATATCCGCTGGCAATCCGTTTGAGCGGTAGATCCACGTCAGTTGATCATACCAGTCTTGCGGGCCCATGGCTTGCATCACCTCGTTGCGGACGCTGGCCTTCGCATCATCGGGGTGGTAGATGTAATCGCCGATCAGGCGGGAATTCATCTGCACCCGCGCCGTGCGCGTCGCGCGCATGGTTTGATAGCGCAGCAGGGCGGCCTCCACATCCTCGGCGCCGTCCAGGGCCGCGGCCAGCGCGACGCCATCCTCCATCGCCATGCAGGCGCCTTGTGCGAAGTATTGCAGCATCGGGTGGGCGGCATCGCCCAGAAGCGCCACGCGCCCGTCTGTCCAGCGGCTTACCGGCTCGCGGTCGCACAGGACCCACAGCTTCCAATCGCGGCCATGTTCGATGACGGCGCGGGCGGTCGGATGGACATGCTCAAACCCGACGGCGACCTCCTCATGGGTCACCGGGCGGCCCGAGACGGCCTCGTCCACGTCCCGGTGATAGGTGACGACCAGGTTGAACACGGTACCACCCTTCAACGGGTAATGCACGATATGGCACTTCGGCCCGGCCCAAAGGGTCGCGGCATTCATCCGCAGATCTTCTGGCATGACCTCCCGCGGGATGACGGAGCGATAGGTGGTGTGGCCGGACACCACGGGTTCCCCATCTGACAACATCTGCGCCCGGATCGGGGATCGCAGCCCCTCAGCCCCGATAAGCGCGGCGCCAGTGATATCCGGCTGGTCGCGGATATGCAGCGTCACGGTTGCGCCATCCTGGGAATAACCCGTCACCGCATGCTGCGTGCGGATATCGACCAGCCCGCTGTCCCGGCAGCGCTCCAGCAAAAGCTGGTGCAGTTCCGCCCGATGCACCACGGCATAGGGGTTGCCGAAATGCTTGCGGAAATCCTCTTCCAGGGGAATGCGCGTGATCTCTTCCGCGGTTTGGGCATCCATCAGGCGCAAGGCGTCGATGAAAACGGCTGTCTTGCGCATCTGCGGGCCAATCCCCAGTGCATCGAAACAGTGAAAACCGTTTGGACCAATCTGGATGCCCGCCCCGATCTCCCCCAATCGGCTGGATTGTTCCACCACGACCGAACGTATCCCTTTGCCAGCCAGCGCTGCCGCAGCCGCCAAGCCGCCAATGCCGCCACCAGCGATCAGTATCGGATCGCGCATGATCTCTCCCTTTCGTAAGTATACATACTAACGGGTGAGACAGACCGGTCAAGAGAGCGCCAAGCGCCCTCTCTGCGCGAAAATCCGTTCCATCATCAAAGGGTCAGGCGGCAAAAGCCTTCAGCGTGGCGCGGGTGCCATCGGCCCAGATCTTTGCAAGCCAGTGCTCAAACGCGGTTGCGAAATCAGCGTGATCGGCGAGTTCACCGTAGATATTTTGCTGTGCCAGCCAATCCGCAGGGCGGTCTTTTGCGGCAATGGCTGCGGCAATCAACGCGTCCCAGGCTGGATCGTTCGGCTCAATGGCTGAGCCATCGTCGCGGGTGCCAAAGCACATGCGTGCCCATAGCGCCTCCACCAGCGCCAGCGCCTCAACCGATTGCCCGGTTGCAATTGCTTCGCGCAGGATTGGCAACACGAACCCCGTATGGCGGGAAGATCCGTCAAACGCGACGCGCCGCGTGGTGTCCTTGATGGCGGGGTTCGCAAAGCGGCGCTCAATCAACTCGACATAAGCAGCAGGGGTCATGCCGGGGACGGGGTCGACATATGGTGCGATCCCGACGGCCTCGACCTTGCGCCAGAAGGGCGCGATATCGGCATCATTCATGCAGTCGGCAATCGTCTCGCACCCGAGCAGCTCACCTGCATTGGCCAAAACCTGATGGCCCGCGTTCAGGATGCGGATCTTCATCGCCTCATAGGCGTGCACATCCGGGGTAATGGTTGCGCCGACGTCCTCCCAACGGGGGCGCCCCGCACAGAAGGCATCTTCGATGACCCACTGGCGGTAATTCTCATGGGTGACGGGGGCCGCGTCCTGCACCCCAAAACTCTGCGCCAGCGCCAGTTCGTCCTGGCCGGTGGCCGGCACAATCGAGTCGACCATGGAATTTGGGAAGCTGACATTGGCGTCGATCCAATCCGCCAGGTCCGGATCGGACAGGCGGGCAAGGCCCACAATGGTCTGCCGCAGGATCACGCCATTGCCCTGCAGGTTGTCACAGCTTTGGCCGGTGAAGGGCCCATGGCCTGCGTCACGGCGCAGGCGGAGGGCTTCAACCATAGCCCCGAATGCCGTCACCGGCGCTCGCGGAACGGCGGCATCATGGGCGATATCCGGATGGGCTGCATCGAACCCGCCGGTGACGGGGTTCAGGTAGTAGCCGCCTTCAGTCACCGTCAGCGATACAATGCGGATCGCGGGGTCGGCCATTTGTGCGATCAGGGCGCCGTTGCCGTCTTCGATCGGCAGATAGTCGATCATCGCCCCCGTGACTTCGGCCTTGGAGGATGTCGGTGACAGCTCAATCAGGGTCGTCAGGCAATCCTGCCCCAAAAGCCGTTCGCGCATCGCGGCATCATAGGGGCGCACGCCTGCGCCAATGATCGCCCAATCCAATGCCTGTCCCTGCTGCATCAAGCGATGCAGATACCAGGCCTGATGCGCCCGGTGAAAATTGCCCAATCCGATATGAACGATCCCCGGCGACAGGTCCGCGCGCGTGTAATTAGGCACGTCGATGTCAGACGGTAAGGCCCCAAGCGTTTCAAGGGACAGGGGAAGGGCAGGGGTCAGGTCTTTCATCAGCTCATCCATTGTCCGCCATCCACGTTAAAGCATTGGCTGACGATATAGTCGGCCTCGGACGTCGCAAGGAAGACGGCCATGCCGGTCAGATCTTCGGCAACGCCCATGCGCCCGAACGGGACCGCTTCGCCCACTTCGCGCTTTTTCTGGCCGGGGGCCTTGTTTTCGTATTTCGCAAAGAAGGCGTCGACGCCGTCCCAATGCTCGCCATCGACCACACCTGGCGCGATGGCGTTCACGTTGATCCCGTGTTCGATCAGGTTCAGGCCCGCCGATTGCGTCAGGCTGATGACGGCCGCCTTCGTGGCACAATAGACGCCGACCAATGGCTCGCCGCGGCGGCCCGCCTGGCTGGCCATATTGATGATCTTGCCACCTTTGCCGCGCGCAATCATGTGCTTGGCGACGGCCTGCATCGTGAAAAGCGTGCCTTTTACGTTGATGTCAAAGCAGCGGGTGTAATCAGTCTCGGTGATCTCGACCAACGGAGCCGCCGTGAAAATGGCGGCATTGTTGATCAGGATATCTATCGGCGCGAAACCATAGCTTTCCGCGGCACCCAAAGCATCCTCGATGCTGGAAATGCTGGTGACGTCCATCTCGACCGACAAGGCGTTGTCCGGATCCAGCTCCATGGCAGTTTCGGACGCGCGTTTCGCGTCAATGTCCGCGATAATGACGCGCGCGCCTTCGCGCAAATAGGCCTCGGCAAACGCCCGTCCGATGCCGCGTGCGGCACCGGTGATCAACGCGCATTTGCCGGCCAACCTTGTCATGCGATGCGCAGTCCTTGCGTATCAAAACGGTGCAGATGCTCGGCCTGTGGCGTCAGGTAGATCGTGTCGCCATGTTTGACGTCCACATCCCCTCCGGCCCGCACCGTCATCGGGTCACAGCCCGCGACGCCGTGGACGTGGATGAAGGTGTCAGACCCCAGATGCTCGGCCACGCCGACCGTTCCCTGCCATTGTCCGGCAGTTGTCGATACGTCGAGATGTTCCGGCCGGATGCCGATGGTCTGGGCGTTGTGCTCCGCCGCGGCGGCGCCTTCGATGAGGTTCATCTTGGGCGACCCGATAAAGCCCGCAACAAAGGTGTTGCGCGGGGTCCGGTACAGTTCCAGTGGCGATCCGACCTGCTCGATATGGCCCGCCCGCAACACCACGATCTTGTCGGCCATTGTCATGGCTTCGACCTGGTCGTGGGTCACGTAAATCATTGTGGTGTCGAGCTTTTTGTGCAGCTCGCTGATTTCCATCCGCATCCCAACACGCAACGCGGCGTCGAGGTTAGACAGCGGCTCGTCAAACAGGAACGCCGCCGGTTCGCGCACAATCGCGCGGCCAATGGCGACACGCTGGCGCTGACCACCGGACAATTGCCCCGGGCGACGATCGAGGTAGTCGGTCAGGTTCAACGCCGCCGCCGCATTCTCGATGCGCCGGTTTTGTTCGGCTGGGTCCATCTTCGCCATCCGCATCGGAAAGGCGATGTTCTTGCGCACCGTCATATGCGGGTAAAGCGCGTAGGACTGGAACACCATGGCCAGCTTGCGCTTGGCGGGCGGCACCATCGTGGCATCTTCGCCATCGATGTCGATCTGCCCGTCCGTCACATCCTCCAGCCCGGCAATCAAACGCAGCAGGGTGGATTTACCGCAGCCCGAGGGGCCGACGAAGACGACGAACTCACCGTCATTGATCTCCAGGTCCAGCGGCGGGATGACTTCAACGTCGCCGAACTTCTTTTGTACTTTCTGAAGCGTGATACGTCCCATGGGTCGTCTCCTTACTTAACGGCGCCGAAGGTCAGGCCTCGGACAAGTTGTTTCTGGCTGAACCAGCCAAGGATGAGGATTGGCGCAATGGCCATGGTCGAGGCCGCCGATAGCTTGGCGAAGAACAGACCCTCGGGTGAGGAGTAGCTGGCGATAAAGGCTGTCAGCGGTGCCGCATCGACCGAGGTCAGGTTCAGGGTCCAGAACGCTTCGTTCCAGGCCAGGATAAAGTTCAACAACAGCGTCGATGCGATGCCGGGAACCGCCATGGGCGTCAGCACATAAAGCAGCTCGTCCTTCAGGGATGCGCCATCCATCCGCGCGGCTTCCAGGATCTCGCCCGGAATTTCACGGAAGTAGGTGTAAAGCATCCAGACAATGATCGGCAGGTTGATCAGCATCAGGATCACGACCAGCGCATAGCGATTGTCGAGAACGCCCAACTCGATACACAGCAGGTAGATCGGGTAAAGCACGCCGACCGCAGGCAGCATCTTCGTCGACAGCATCCACAACAGGATGTCTTTGGTGCGGCGCGAGGGCACGAAGGCCATGGACCAGGCCGCAGGGACAGCGATGATGATGCCCAATATGGTCGAGCCACCGGCGATGATGACCGAATTCCACAAGAACCGCATGTAGTTCGAGCGTTCTTGCACCACCCCGTAGTTCTCCAGCGTCCAGTCAAAGAACAGGAAGACCGGCGGGTTGGCGATCGCCTCGGCCTCGGTTTTGAACGAGGTCAGGACGGTCCACAGGATCGGGAAGAAGATCAGGAGCCCGATGGTCCATGCAATGGCGGTGTTGAGGGCCTTGCGTGGTGTTGTAACGGCGCGTGCCATAGTTCAGTCCCTCCTCAGCGGTCCAGGTTCTTGCCGACGATGCGCATCAGGAAGATGGCAACGATATTGGCAAGGATGATGGCGTAGACACCGCCTGCCGATCCCAGACCGATGTTCTGGCTTTCCAGAACCCGCTGGTAGATCAGGTAGGTGAGCGTCCGCGTCCCGAAGGCGCCGCCGGTGGTGACAAAGATTTCCGCAAACACAGCCAGCAGGAAGATCGTTTGGATCAGGATCACGATGGTGATCGCGCGGCTCAGGTGCGGAAGGGCGATAAAGAAGAAGCGGGCAAGGGGGCCAGCGCCGTCCATCTCTGCGGCTTCGAGCTGCTCGCTATCGAGCGATTGGAACGCGGTCAGAAGGATCAGCGTCGCAAAGGGCAGCCACTGCCACGAGATAATCAGGATCAGCGAGAACATCGGCACGTCACTCAGCCAGACCACAGGGTCGGCTCCAAATGCGCGCCACAGATGGGCGAACAGACCGTTGGTGGGGTCCATGAACATGTTCTTCCAGACCAACGCCGAAACGGTGGGCATCACGAAGAAAGGTGCGATGACGAGGATACGGACAACGCCCTGACCCCACATCGGTTGGTCCAGCAGCATCGCCAGCAGGATGCCGAAGATGACCGAGACCGCGAGGACACCGCCCACAATGACAAGCGTGGTGATAACGGCATCCGTGAAGGCGCCCGAAGATGCAAAGGCACTGAAGTTCTGAAAGCCAACCCAATCAAGGGTCGGGAAGCCGGTGATGTAGTCTAGCAGGAAATCGCCGAAGCCATCTCCGCGCTCGCCGATCCGGTCCCCACGCAGGGGCAGGAATCGTTTGAACGACAAGATCAACGTGAGCGAGAGAGGCACCAGCATCCAGACCAAGAGCAGGAAAACTGCCGGGGCCATCATGATGCGTGCCGCTGATCGGGAACTCTGGGTTGCCATGACGCAAATCCTCATCGTTCAGGCGCAAGGCCCGTTGAAACGCTGGGTGAACTTTTATTGGAGTTTTTTGGGGTTGGAAGGCGGCGGCGACCGCCGCCCTCCGATGTATGTCGCCCAGGGCTTACTGGTAACCAGCTGCCGACAGGGCTTCGTTGACGATGTTCTGAGCGTTCGCGAGCGCGTCTTCGACGGACTGCTGGCCGGCGTAAGCGTTCGAGAATTCCTGGCTCACTTCGGTCCAGAAACCAGCGAATTCAGGGATCGCCATGAACTGAACGCCGGTGTACGGCACAGGGTCCACAGTCGGCTCGTTCGGGTTCGCCGAAAGGATCGAGTCGAGTGTCATCTGTGCGAACGGAACGTCCGCGTAGTTCGGGTTGTCGTAGAGCGACTGACGTGCGCCGGGCGGGACGTTGGCCCAACCTTCGTTCTCAGCAACCATCTCGATGTAGGCTGTACCGGTGGCCCACTCGATGAACTGCATGGCTTCGTCCTGCTGCTGCGTACCGGCAGGAACTGCCAGTGCCCAAGCCCAGAGCCAGTTCGAACGCGGGCCGAGGCCGTTGTCGGGTGCCAGCGCGAAGCCAACGGAGTCGGCAACTTCGGAGTCGTCGGGGTTGGTCACGAACGATGCTGCCACCGTTGCGTCGATCCACATGCCGCAGAGACCCTGGTTGAACAGCGAGAGGTTCTCGTTGAAGCCATTGGTCGCGAAGCCGGCGGGGCCGGATTCCTGCATCATGTCGTTGAAGAAGTTGATGGTCGTGGCCCAGGCTTCGCTGTCGAGCTGAGCGTTCCACTCTTCGTCTACCACGCGTGCGCCGAAGGAGTTGGCCATCGCGTTGATGAACGCGCCGCCTTCGCCCCAGCCCGGCTTGCCGCGCAGGCAGATGCCGTTGATGTCGTTGTCACGGTCGGTCATTGCCGCGGCCGCTTCACGGATGAATTCCCAAGTGGGGGCAGCGGGCATTTCCAGGCCAGCAGCTTCCATCAGGTCCGTGCGGTACATCACCATCGACGATTCGCCGTAGAAGGGTGCTGCATAGAGCGTGCCGTCGTGGGACAGGCCGCCGCGCATTGCGGGCAGGATGTCATCGACGTTGTACTCTGCGGACAGGTTGTCCAGTGGGACCAGCCAGCCGTTGGAACCCCAGATCGGAGCCTCGTACATGCCGATGGTCATGATGTCGAACTGCCCACCTTCGGTGGTGATGTCGGTCGTAACACGCTGACGCAGAACGTTTTCTTCCAGTGTCACCCACTCGACTGCAATGCCGGTTTCTTCGGTGAACTGGTCTGTGTAGCCCTGCATCCGGATCATGTCGCCGTTGTTCACGGTCGCAATGGTGATGGTGGGCGAGTGGCCGTCGGCAAATGCCGCAGTGGCCGAAGCGCACAGCGCAATTGCGCTGGTCGTGCGAAGCACGGTCTTCATAAACATCCGGATCCTCCCTGGTTGGATGTGATGTTCACAAGGTGCGTGAAAAATGTGCGTCGCGTCAAGAAAAAACTTTACGCGCGTAAATTTTTGAGAGGTCAGGCAGAGTCCCGCAAGATCAACCGGGCGGGATAAAGTGTTTCCTCTCGGGCATTTAGATGCCCACCGCTTTCGATCAGCTCGAACATGGATTTCACGGAATGCTTTGCCACGGCGCTGTAATCATGGGCGGCGGTCGTCAGCGACGGGCAGGTGAAGCGCGAAAACGGATGATCATCGTGGCTGGCGACTCGCAAATCGCACTCTTCCCCGCGCCCCACACGCAGCCCCCGTTCATAAGCCGCCGCCAGAAATCCGATGGCCAGACGGTCGTTGCTGCACAGGACGGTGCCGTTGGTCAGCTCGCCCGCGTCGAACGCGGCATGGGCGCCTGCGCGCCCGATCTCCTCAAACCCCCAGCCCTGGCCGCTCACCTTGTGGACGACCGGATCATGCCCCTCCCGCTCCATGGCTTCTATATAGGCGGTGCGGCGTTTGTTGGCGTTGGGGTTGGCGGGCGTACGCATTTCGAAGAAGCAGGGCGGGGTGCCGGACCGGCACAGATATTCCACTGTCTGATTGACGAAACTGGCATTGTCCGAGCCGATGAACGCCTCTCCCATGCCGTCCAGATTACTGTCGAACAGAACGGTCGGGACATTCTTGCAAAACGTCTCGATCGCCAATTTGTCCGACGCGCGCCCAAGCGGTGCGAACAGAACGCCCGCCGGTTTCACCGAGCGAAGCGTTTCGAGATTGTCGATTTCCTGCTCAGACGTCCCGTGTGAGCTCAACAGGATCGGGCGAAATCCGGCCTCAATGACGAGCGTCTCAATCGTACGCGCGATCTCCGAGAAAAACGGGTCCGACAGGAACGGCACGACGATGCCGATATTCTTGGTCTGCTGCCGGTTCTGGTTCACCGCGTAGATGTTCGGACGATAGTCGTATCGGTCGAGCGCGGCCTCAATCCGTTCACGGGTCTTGGGCCGAACCGAGTCCGGGTTGTTGAAATACTTCGACACCGTCGGCCGGGAAATCCCGCTGACGGATGCAAAGTCTTCCATATTCCTGATCGTCTCGCCCGGCATAACCTTGCTCGATGGTTTCTTGGGTCCGAGCGTAGGGCAGGGCGCGCGATCTGAGAAGTAAAATATCTTTGCGCGCGTAAAGTTTTCGTGCGGACCACGGGATGGCTCACGCGAATTGAGGCGGCGGTTTGGGGAAATCCCTGGTGCTGCTGCGGAGATTTGAACTCCGGACTCAGAGTATCCGCTCCGGCGGACGCGCGTCAGTCCGGCCTTGCCCGTTTCGCAGGCATGGATGCCGGTCTGTGCGGAAGATCCCTGGTGCTGCTGCGGAGATTTGAACTCCGGACCTCTCCCTTACCAAGGGAGTGCTCTACCCCTGAGCTACAGCAGCGATCAGGTGGCGGCGGTTTAGTGTCTCAGGTCGCACCTTGCAAGCGCAATCTGGACCCTTCCGGCGCGGCGGGGTAAAGCCATGTTCCATGGCGTCCGACCAAGGCAATAAACAACCTGCCAAGCCCGCCCCAAAGACCCGAGAAGATCGGCTCAAGGCGGCGCTGAAGGCAAACATGGCCCGGCGCAAGGCGCAGACAAAGGCCCGGGCCCGCGCGCAGACGCAGTCCGATGACGGGCAGAGCAAAGAGTAGAGGCAGGCACATGGATAGAATCGTCGTCAAAGGCAGCGGGCCGCTTTCCGGCCAGATCCCGATCGCGGGCGCGAAGAATACCTGCCTCAAGCTGATGTGCGCGGCCTTGCTGAGTGATGAGCCCCTGACGCTGACAAACGTGCCGCGCCTCTCGGACGTGGCCACGCTCAGCGATCTGCTGGAATCGCTCGGCGTCGAAGTTGGCCGCCTGAATGAGGGCCAGACCCTCGCATTGTCGGCCACTAACCTGACCTCGCACCTCGCCCATTACGATATTGTCCGCAAACTGCGCGCCTCCTTCAATGTGCTGGGTCCCCTGATCGGCCGCACGGGTGAGGCCATCGTCAGCCTGCCGGGCGGCTGCGCCATCGGCGCGCGCGCCGTCGATTTCCACATCACAGGGCTTGAGAAGATGGGCGCAACCGTCGAACTCAAAGACGGCTATGTCTACGCCTCGGGTGATCTGAAGGGGACGGAAGTGGAATTCCCGTTTCCATCCGTCGGTGCGACCGAAAACATCATGTGCGCCGCCGTCCGCGCCAAAGGCACCACTGTGATCAAGAATGCCGCGCGCGAGCCAGATACCAAGGCGCTGGCCGATTGCCTCATTGATATGGGGGCCGATATCGAAGGCGCAGGCACGGAACAGATCGTCGTGCGCGGTGTCGACCGCCTGCGCGGCGCCACCCACCGCGTCATCACCGACCGGATCGAGCTTGGCACCTACATGGTCGCCCCCGGTATCGCGGGGGGCGAGGTCGAATGCCTTGGCGGTGAACGCCATTTGGTTGAGGCGCTCTGCGTCAAGATGGAAGAAGCCGGGCTAGAAATCACGCAGACCGACACAGGCCTCAAGGTCCGTCACCCGGGCGGACGGCTGAAGGCCACCGATGTAACGACCGCTCCGTTTCCCGGTTTCGCCACCGACCATCAGGCGCAATTCATGGCGATGATGTGCTTTGCCGAGGGCACCAGCACGCTGCAGGAAACCATATTTGAAAACCGCTTCATGCATGCGCCGGAGTTGATCCGAATGGGCGCCAATATCGACGTGCAAGGCAACACCGCGCGCGTCACGGGCGTCGAAAGCCTGCGCGGCGCGCCTGTTATGGCCACCGACCTGCGCGCGTCTGTCAGTTTGATTCTGGCCGGTATGGCCGCGGAGGGGGAGACCGTGGTGAACCGCGTCTACCACCTTGATCGCGGGTACGAGCATCTGGTGCGCAAATTGCGCGGCGTAGGTGCCAATGTCGAAAGGCTCTCGGAATGACGGACGACGCCCGATTTGAGGATGGCGGCGAAAAGCCCGTCGCCCTGCGCGCGCTGGAAGCGGCTGACGTACCCGTGCTGTCGGCGCTTGTTCAGGATGCCGTCTTCCCGATCACCGAGATGACATGGGACCGCACCCGTCGCCGCTTTGCCATCCTGCTCAACCGCTTCCGCTGGGAAGATCGCGGCAGTAAAGACGCCCCGCAGCGCACGCAGGCCGTTCTGGCCGTGGAAGACGCGATGAAGGTCTCCACCCAAGGCATCGACCGCGCCGACAAGGACATGATCCTGTCGGCCCTCGCCCTGGAATGGGCACCGGGCGAAGATGGCACCGGTCGCCTGACGCTGACCCTTGCCGGGGACGGCGCCATTGCCGTGGACGTCGAAGCGTTGGAGATCACCCTGAAGGACGTCACGCGCCCCTATCACGCGCCCTCGGGCAAAACCCCGGATCACGGGCAATGAAGGCCCGGGCGCTCGCGGCTGAAGACCTGAGCGCCCTGGCAGAGCTTCGCCTCGACGGCATCCGCCGCTTCCCGCAAGCCTTTCTGCTGACCGAGGCTGAGGCCCGCGAAAGCGATGCCAACCTTCTGGGCTGGATCACGTCCGGCAACGCGCTTGGGCTGTTCGACGGCAAGCGCCTGATCGGCTTTGCCGGCTTGCGCGCGATGGGGTTCTCCATGGCCGAACATCGCTCCCATCTTGGGCCGTTTTACGTGGCACCCGACCATCACGGAACCGACGCCGCCGACACGCTTCTCGCCTTTGCCTGCGACCTGGCCCGGTCCCGCGGCGCGCTACAGGTGGAGCTTTACGTGGCCAGCCCGAACCGCCGCGCGCGCAATTTCTACGCCCGCAACGGCTTTGTGGTGCGCGGCCAGGCTCCGCGCGCCGTGATCCAGGATGGCGCATATATCGATGACTTCTTCATGGTGTGTGACCTGACCATCGACAGGCCGGAACCCGGCTCCGACGGGCTACGCCGCCTTGGCCCCGGCGATTGGCGCGTTTTTCGCACGATCCGGCTGGAAATGCTGCAAGAGGCCCCTGAATTCTTCGGCTCGACCCATGCGGAATGGGCGGAAAAGACCCCCGATCAAATCATGGCCTGGCTGGAAAACATCCATCTTTTCGCGCAGGTCAGCGGGGGCCGTGCATTGGCCACGGCTGGTTGGTATCGCAAGCCCGGCGCTGTGCAGGCCCACCGTGCCGGGGTCATTGCGGTGTATACCACGCCCGAGGCGCGGGGCAGGGGGCTGGCCAGTGCGCTGCTCTCGGCACTGGAAGACGATGCGCGCGCAAACAACATCACGCAGCTTGAACTCAGCGTAGGCGACAACAACCCCGCAGCCCGCGCCGCCTACGCCGCGTCGGGATACAAGCTAATTGGGACCATCCCGCAAGCGCTCAACTATTCCGGCACGCTGGTCGACCAGCACGAGATGGCAAAGCCACTCACCGCTTGAGGCCCCGTCCCCCCCGCGCTATCTGGCCGGGACCAAGTGCCGGAGGGGCCAATGCCACAGTTTCTGAACATCACAGACGCAGATTTCGACAACCGTTTCGAAGCCCTCCTGCATATGAAGCGCGAGGATGCGCCAGAGGTCGATGACGTGGTCGCTGGCATCATCGCCGATGTCCGCGCGCGCGGCGATGCAGCGGTGATTGAGCTGACGTCAAAGTTCGACCGCCTCGACCTGACGCCCGAGACTCTGGCCTTCACACCTGACGAGATTGCCGAAGCCGTGGCGCAGGTGCCAGCCGAAGAACGCGCAGCGCTAGAGCTCGCCGCCGACCGCATCCGCGCCTACCACGTCCGCCAATTGCCCGAAGATGTGCGCTGGACTGACCCGGATGGCGCAACGCTTGGCTGGCGCTGGGGGCCAGTCTCTGCCGCCGGTCTCTACGTGCCGGGTGGGCTTGCAAGCTATCCGTCCAGCGTTCTGATGAACGCGATCCCCGCCCAGGTCGCGGGCGTAGACCGCCTCGTCATCTGCGCCCCCACACCCGATGGCGTGGCCAACCCACTGGTCCTGCTGGCCGCACAGCTTTCCGGCGTCGATACGGTCTACCGCATCGGCGGCGCGCAGGCCGTAGCCGCCATGGCCTACGGCACCGATACGATCCAGCCCGTCGACAAGATCACCGGCCCCGGCAACGCCTTCGTGGCCGCCGCCAAGCGCCGCGTCTTTGGGCGTGTCGGCATCGACATGATCGCCGGTCCTTCTGAGATCCTCGTCATTGCGGACCGCGACAATGACCCGGACTGGATCGCCACCGACCTGCTCAGCCAGGCCGAACACGATGAAAGCGCGCAAAGCATCCTCATCACCGATGATGCCGATTTCGCCCAAGCGGTCGCGCAGGCCGTGGACAATCAGCTCGAATCCCTCCCCCGCGCCGCCATCGCGGGCCCCAGCTGGCGCGACTACGGTGCCATCGTCGTGACCGAGACCCTGGATCAAGCCGCCGCCCTCAGCGACCGCATCGCCCCCGAACACCTGGAGCTCTGCGTCACCGACCCCGAAGCCCTCTTCGCGCAAATCACCCATGCCGGTGCTGTTTTCCTTGGCCAATGGACGCCCGAGGCCATCGGTGATTACATCGGCGGGCCGAACCACGTGCTGCCCACCGCCCGTTCGGCGCGCTTTTCCAGTGGGCTGAATGTGCTCGATTTCATGAAACGCACCACACTTGCCCAAATGTCCCCCGAAGCCCTCAAAGCCATCGGCCCCGCCGCCGTCACGTTGGCCACGTCCGAGGGGCTCGGCGCACACGGCGCGTCCGTTCAGGCGCGGCTGGACCGGCTCAATCGCGGGGAAGGGGAATGACCATGCACATCTGCCACATCGAAATCGACACCCAGGGCCTGCCCGCCCCCACGCCCGAGATCGAACAGGAACGCAAGGTCGCCATCTTCGACCTGCTGGAAGAGAACACCTTTTCCATCCCCCGCGATGATGCCCCCGATGGCCCCTACCGCGTGACGCTTGCGATCCGTGAAAAGCGGCTGGTCTTCGACATTGACACCGAGGACGGCGCGGATGCCACCGAGTTCCACCTCTCCCTCTCGCCCTTCCGCCAAACGGTCAAGGATTACTGGCAAATCTGCGAGAGCTACTTCAACGCCGTCAAAACCCTGCCGCCCAACCAGATCGAAACCATCGACATGGCTCGCCGCGGCATCCACAACGAAGGCGCGCGGCTCCTGCAGGAACGCCTTGAGGGCAAGGCCGAGGTCGACAATGACACGGCCCGCCGCCTCTTCACCCTGATCTGCGTGCTGCATTTCGGGGGCTGAAGTGACCGACTTCCCCCAATCCGTCCTGTTCTGCTGCGACCACAATTCCACGCGGTCGCCCATGGCAGAGGGTCTGATGAAAAAGTTCTACGGCCACCGCGCCTATGTGCAATCGGCCGGCGTGAAGCATGAGTTGGAGATTGACGGCTTCGCTGTCGCCGTCTGCGCGGAGCTTGGGGTGGAACTTGAACGCCACCGCGTCCGCTCCTTCGACGAGATGGAGGAATGGGGCGATGACCTGACCGGCTTCGACCTGATCGTCGCCCTGTCCCCGGCCAGCCAGCGCCGCGCCCTCGACATGACACGCACCTTCCATATCGACGTGGAATACTGGCCCATCCTCGACCCCACGGGCCTGGGTGAGACACGCGAGGCGAAGCTGGCCTCCTACCGCCAGGCCCGCGACCAGATCGTGGGCCGCATGCAGGACCGTTTCGGCCCCGCAACGGAACTCTGAGGACCCACGGCGGGCCGTCCCGGAGCCTGCTTATTCGGCCCTAACGCATTTCTCACAAATTTCTCACGCACGGAATTGAACGCGAGTGTGATACTTTCCCTAACGTCACGTTGATATTGGGGAATGTCATGGACACTCATTTGATTATCGCCGTTCACGGTATTGGTGAACAACAACCCGGCGAAACAGTAGATGAAATTGTAAGCGCAGCCACGACGCAACACATTAAAGACGATCCGCTATTCCAACCAGTTACTGTGGATCGTGATGTCGTCGAGTTGGCTGAAGAGCGTTTTGGAGATGACGGGCCAAGAATTGGCACATTCTTCCCCGTGAATTTGCGCAATGTTCAGTCCGCTAGCTCGGATGAAGTGACGGAACGCGCGGTTTTCAGCGAAGTGTTCTGGGCTGACAAATCCCCTGCGCCGCATGGTCCATTCTGGACGATTTTCGATCTCCTAAAGATCGTTCTCGGCCTCGGGTATCTCGCGATGGAAAACGCAGAAAGCAACCGCGGCAAATTTAGCGTTGGTTTGGTGCATGCGTTCACTTGGGTTTTCTACGGGCTGGTTGCGCCCATGAATGCCATGCTTGTGGTCGGCTGTCTGATCCTCTTATTGGATCTGACGCCATTGTGGGATCAATTAACCATAGAAACAATGGGTTGGGTTGTCCTGGCGCATGGGTTTTGCACGTTGGCTATCGGATTTTCTGTCCGTTACATGACGGCCCAGACATATTTGATGCGAATATTCGGAAACGGATTATGTCTAATAGGATCTGCGCTCCTATTGGTTTTTGTCGCCGCCAAGCTATCGGTTTCATTCAATACTGCATTTTGCGTGCCAGTCCAGTTGCCCGATGCGAGTCAGACCCCCACGCTCATTGGGCATATTGATTGCTACGCGCGCTTCCTGTTGCGGATGCTCGGTGCAAGCTGGGTCACAACGGTTGCACTGGCGCTGATAATAGCAATTGTCGGATTTACAGGGGCTCTGGCCGGTCGTGTTCGAACGAAGTTTCCGATGCGCAAAGGAAAGAGCCTTGAGATAATTGACCAAGTCAGTGGTATCCGCACAATCTACCCAAGCATTTGCGCAGCTATGGTTCTGTTTTGGAGCGTCATTGCCTCAAGCCTGTGGTTGCTTCTCCTGAATATCTCCAGTCAACTCAGCAACCAGGTGATCGCCACGCGCGTTCCGGCCAGCCTGCCGAAGGCGGACGAAGATGAGCCACTTGGTGAACAAGCGGGGACAACAGCCGGAAATTCGATTGCGGCTGACGGGTCAGAAACCAACGGTGCAGACCTTACAGATGCCGTGTTGAGCGAACTGGTCTTCTCGATAAAGCCAACCAGCCTCCTCTACACAGCCTTGGATGTCCACATGCGGACCGTGCTTCAGACAATGAGTGTCACCACAGGAGTGGTCATTCTGATTATCTTTGTGACGGCCATTCTTGTCGGTATAAGAAAGGCGAGACCGAAAGGCCTCTATAAGATGGCAGAATGGCGCAGCCGCCTAATTCTTAATCCAGTCCTCCACGTATTGTTCATGGTAAGTCTGGCCATCATTGCGCTTGCCTTGATATTCACGAGCCGGGCCGTCAGCATTGCAAACAACGACGCAGGAGCAACTGGTGAATGCTTGGTCGAGACAGGTCCATTAACGATTTTATGCTGGTTTCATGATCAAAACGCAGCTGTGACTGGCTTACTTCTATTATTGGGCATCATCATCTACCGGCTGTCGCATCACGTTTCCGGAGGTTTGGGCATCTTTCGTGACATCGTCACGTACTCCGTTCAGGAAAGCTGTGCGTGGCAATCCAACCGGAAGGAACGCGCGAAGAATTTTAGTGAGCGCGTCCAAATCAACGCCCGCTTCCGCAGAACCTTGCACTATGGGTTGGAGTCTCTCTCTCCCAAGCGCGTTACGATAATTGCGCATTCGCTCGGGTCGGTCATTGCAACTCAGATGTTGATGGATCCGGACGTGAAGGCATTGCTGAAGAAAAATGGCAACCCCGATGTCGTCCTCATTACCATGGGCTCGCCGGTCACGCACATTTATCGGCGCTATTTTAAGGAGTTCTTCCAAGTATCCACCGATGATATGCCACTGGCCTCAACACCCGACGGCGCCGTCAACAAGGCTTGGTACAACATCCATCGCGAAGACGATTTTGTAGGAACCCGGATCGGCGATGACCCCGTCGATACCCCCGACCTGGCCCAGAATTTCCCGGTCGAACCGGGCGGGCACACCGGCTACTTCACAGACTATCATGTGTGGAAAGTCCTCCGCGATCAGATCGGCTTCCGCCTGTTCCCATCACAATTCATGACTAGGCGTCGCGAAGCGGCGGAGTAATCTGCGACTATCGCCGCGCCGACTGCCGCCGCACAGGCCCAGCACAGCAGGGGCGAACCGATAACTCAGCCCGCCCACGCGTCTCTGGCGGCGCTCAGCCGCATTCCGCCAGGGCCGTGGCCATGTTGCGAATAAGCTGCGGGTACAGCGCCGCGCCAACCTCCAGGTCCGCCCCCAGCGGATCAATGATGGCCGTCGTCGCTTCAGTGCCATCCATAACGGTCTCCACCAGACCTTGATTGAACTGCGGCTCTGCCAGCACGCAATCAATGCCCTGTTCCTGAATGCGCGTCTGGATCTCGGCAAGCCGCGCCGGGCTTGGGTCGGTCGCATCCCCCAAAGAGATTGCGCCAGCCGCACTCAGGCCGAAATCAGCCTCGAAATACTGGTAGGCGTCGTGGAAGACGATGAATTGCAGGTCCTGCACCGGCGCCAGCATGTCGCTGACCTCGGCCGACAAGGCCTCCATCTCGGCAATCGCTTCGGATGCATTGGCAAAATAGGCGCCCGCATTGTCCGGATCGGCGGCCGACAATTGCGCGGCGATGACGTTCAACCAGACCGAGGCATTGGACGGCGCGAGCCACGCATGGGGATCATGCGCGCCGTGGTCGTGCCCTTCATGGCCGTGGTCGTCATGCTCGGCATGCTCTTCATTGTCATGTTCCCCATGATCGTGCTCGTCGCCATCAGCATGCTCATCATGATCATGTTCCTCATGATCGTGCTCTTCACCCTCCTCATGCTCGCCATGGTCATGCGCCTCAAACAACGCGCCTTCGCGGAAGCCGCGCAGCTCGATCCCATCCGCCGCCAGCAACTCGGTCACAACCGCACCTTCGGCCAAGGTCTCAATCGCATCCTCCAGCCAGGGGGTCAGATCCTCACCGATCCAGAACACCAGGTCCGCGTCTTGCAAGGCCGCAGCCTCGGACGGGCGCAGGTTGTATTCGTGCGGCGAGGCACCTGCCGGGATCACCAGCGCCGGCTCCCCCACACCTGCCATCACACGCGCCACCAGCGAATGAACCGGCGTAATATCAGCCGCCACAGTCGGGACATCCGCCATCGCCGTGCCCCCCAGCAATAGGGCTCCAACAGAAAGTGAAACGCGCATTGTGGACATCGGACACCCCATGTGATTGTATAACATTTCCTGTCGGATAAACGATATACTATAACATGACAACCCCAGGTTCAGCCCCGCTCGGCTTCCAACAGCACGACCATGGTGCCTGCGTCAGTGACGCGTTGGCCGCCGCTGATGCACGCTGCGCGGAAAGCGGGCTGCGTTTGACCCCCGTGCGCCGCAAGGTCCTGGAACTGCTGTTGAAAGAGCATCGCGCGCTCGGCGCCTATGCCATCCTCGATCACTTGCGCGACGCGGGCTTCGGCTCTCAACCGCCCGTCGCCTACCGGGCGCTCGATTTCCTGGCGGAGCACGGCTTTGTCCACAAAATCGAACGCCTCAATGCATTCGTGGCCTGCGCGCACCCCAATGCCACACACTCACCCGCCTTCATGATCTGCCGCGCCTGCGATGCGGTGGCGGAGGCTCAGTCTACGCCCACCAAAGGCAGCCTGGGCGATGCTGCCCGGGCCGCCGGATTCCAGATTGAAAAGACCGTGGTGGAGGCCGAGGGCCTGTGCCCCGCCTGTGCCGAAAAGCCATCTGAATGAGCCTTCTGACCGCCCAGAACGTCACCATCGCCTATGGCGCAAACACCGTGCTCTCACGGGTGGATATGCATGTGGACGCCGGTGAAATCGTGACCATCGTTGGCCCGAACGGGTCAGGCAAAACCAGCCTTTTGCGCGCGATCATCGGCGCGGTTCAACCCGCCTCCGGCACGATCACGCGGCAGCCCGGCCTCAAGATCGGATATGTCCCGCAAAAGCTGCACATCGACCCGACCCTGCCCATTACGGTCGACCGTTTCATGCGGCTGACCGAACGCGCTTCCCGCGCCACATGTCAGGCCGCGCTTGATCGGGCAGGGGCGCCCGACCTGCTGCACCGCCAGATGTCGCGTCTCTCCGGGGGGCAGTTCCAGCGTGTTTTGCTCGCCCGCGCCTTGATCAACACCCCCGACCTTCTGCTGCTGGATGAAGCGACCCAAGGCCTCGACCAACCCGGATCGGCAGCGTTCTACCAACAGATTGAAGCCGTGCGGCAGCAAACAGGCTGCGCCATCATCATGATCAGCCACGAACTGCATGTGGTGATGAGCGCGTCGGACCGGGTCATTTGCCTCAACGGCCATGTCTGTTGCGAAGGCACGCCCGCGATTGTGGCCTCCGCCCCGGAATACCGCGCGCTGTTCGGCACCGGCACGGGCGGGGCCTTTGCCCTCTACCAGCACGACCATGATCATCATCACCACCATGATCACAGCCATGAGGCAGCCGAGTAATGCTGGATGATTTCATGGCCCGCGCCACCGTCGCAGGCATCGGCGTTGCCTTGGCCGCAGCTCCCCTTGGCTGCTTTGTCGTCTGGCGCCGCATGGCCTATTTCGGCGATGCAACGGCCCATGCGGCCATCCTTGGCGTGGCCCTGGCACTGGCGCTGGAAATCTCGGTCTTTGCCGGGGCCGCCGCCGTGGCACTGGCCATGGCGCTGACCGTCACGCTCCTGACCCGGCGCGGCTATGCGATGGACACGCTTCTGGGCGTTCTGGCCCATTCGGCGCTGGCCTTCGGGCTGGTGGCCGTGTCCTTCCTGCAAGGCGTGCGCATCGACCTGATGGCCTATCTCTTTGGCGACATCCTGGCCGTATCCCATTGTGATATGGAGGATTTTCGCACCCTCGGCTGGCGCGCGCTGCAGCGATGTGACGTGGGGATCATCTGGGCAGGTGGTGCCTTGGTTGTGGCACTTCTCGCCTGGCGCTGGCGCCCGCTTCTGACCGCCACCCTGAATGAAGAGCTTGCCTATGCCAGTGGCATCACGCCCCGGCGGGAACAGCTGATCCTGACCCTCGCGCTGGCCATCACAGTTGCCGTTGCAATCAAGGTGGTCGGCGCGCTTCTTATCGCCGCTATGCTGATCATCCCCGCCGCCGCCGCCCGCGGCCTGGCCCGCACGCC
This sequence comes from uncultured Roseicyclus sp., assembly GCA_947489665.1. GTDB lineage: Bacteria > Pseudomonadota > Alphaproteobacteria > Rhodobacterales > Rhodobacteraceae > Gymnodinialimonas. Next base: position 1,381,320 of record CANLEH010000001.1, read on the forward strand.
CGAGGCGATGGCGCTGATTGCCGCCGTGATCGGCACCGTCTCCGTCGTTGCGGGGCTGCAAGGTGCGCTTGTCTTTGACACACCGGCAGGCCCGTCCATCGTATGTGTCGCCGCACTCCTGTTCGCACTAATCAGCCTTTTCGGCTGGCGGGGGCAGGGGCGGGCGTAGACCGCCCAGATCGGTCTTTCTTCCGCCCAACGGCGGGCTTATCCTGCGCGTCATGCACGACACCATCGCTCTCATCACCCGCTACTACGCCGCCTTCAATGCCTCCGACACCGAAGGGATGATCGCCTGCCTTGCGCCTGACGTCGCCCACCATGTGAACGAGGGCGCCGTCCGGGTGGGCACCGACGCCTTCCGCGCCTTCTGTGCCCATATGGACCGCTGCTATGCGGAAAACCTGACCGACATCACCGTTATGGCGACCCAAGACGGCACCCACGCAGCAGCGGAATTCATCGTGAACGGCACCTATTTGCAAACGGACGAGGGCCTGCCCGAGGCACGCGGCCAAACCTACAGCCTGCCAGCCGGCGGCTTTTTCGGGGTCGAAAACGGCAAGATCACCCGCGTTGTGACCTACTACAACCTCGCCGACTGGACCGCTCAGGTGTCATGAGCCTCGAAATCCGCAATTTCTATTTCGACGAGGTGGCCGAGGTGATCGAACCTCTCGCCCATCTCCGCATCACCGTGTTCCGCGACTGGCCCTATCTCTATGACGGCGATCTGGATTACGAACGCCGCTTTCTCGCCGACTATGCCAAGGCGGATGGTATGGTCTGTGCGGTCTTCGATGGCGACCGCATGGTCGGCGCGTCCACTGGCATGGGCCTCAAATGGCAACCGGCCAACGTGCGCGAGGCTTTCGCCGGGAACTTTCTCAAGATCGAAGACATCTACTATTGTGCCGAATCCGTCCTCTTGCCCGAGTACCGGGGCAGGGGCCTTGGCCACGCCTTTTTCGAGCACCGCGAAATCAACGCCTTCAACCTGCACTACACGACCACCGGCTTCTGTTCGGTCATCCGTCCGCCCGACGACCCGCGCCGCCCGGCCGAGTATCGCCCGCTCGACAGCTTCTGGCGCAAACGCGGCTACGCGCCGGTCCAAGACGCCGTGGCCCATATTCCCTGGCGCGACATCGGCGCGGCCGAGGAAACCGTCAAGCCCCTGCAAGTGTGGCTCTCCGACAAAAGATGGACTCATTGATGCGCATCGCCACCGCCGCCTATCCCCTCGACCCTTTCGACAAATGGGAAGACTATGCCGCCAAGCAAATACATTGGGTGCGGGAGGCAGCCGGCGCGGGCGCCGACCTCCTCGTCTTCCCCGAATATGCCCGCATGGAACTCGCGACCCTACAAAACGCCGCCGGTGAGCTTGAGGCCTCCCTTCACGCCGCCTCCGACCTTGCCCAAGATGCCGATCACCTGATGGCGGATCTGGCCCAAGGCTACGGCGTCCACATCCTCTGCCCCTCCGGCCCCGTCTTCGATGAAGACCGCGACCGCCCCGTCAACCGCGCCTGGCTGGTCGGGCCTGACGGCTTTGTCGACTATACCGACAAACAGGTCATGACCCGCTTCGAGCGCGAACAATGGAACGTCGTCCCCGGCGACCCGCTCCAAATGATCGACACCCCCCTCGGCAAAATTGGCGTGCTGATCTGCTACGACGCCGAATTCCCGCTCCTTGCCCGCCGCCTGATCGAACAAGGCACCGAAATCCTGCTCTGTCCCTCCTGCACCGACAGCGAAGCAGGCTACAATCGTGTGCGCATCGGCGCCCAGGCCCGCGCGCTGGAAGGGCAGTGCGTCACCGTCCAATCCCCCACCGTTGGCGACGCCAAATGGTCCCCCGCCGTCGACGAAAATGTAGGCGCTGCAGGCATTTACGGCCCGCCCGACCTCGGCTTCCCCGAGGACGGCATCCTCGCCCAAGGCGCGCTTGACGACCCCGGATGGGTTCTGGCCGACATTGACCTCGCCGCCATTCACAAAGTCCGCGCCGAGGGCCATGTCTTCAACCACGCCCATTGGCCGGAATCCCACATCGCGGCGTCACAAACCGAATAACGCCCCGATTTCCCTTGAAACCCTGCACCTTTAGGCGCATTTACCCGGCACCAAGCCCCACCCACGGGGCGCAACTTATGGAGTGACCATGGCCAAGGAAGAGATGCTCGAATTTCCTGGTGTCGTGAAGGAACTCCTGCCAAACGCGACATTCCGGGTCGAGCTCGAAAACGGCCATGAGATCATCGCACATACGGCAGGAAAGATGCGCAAAAACCGCATCCGGGTTCTGGCAGGCGACAAAGTCCAGGTGGAGATGACCCCCTACGACCTCACGAAGGGTCGTATCAACTACCGCTTCAAGTGACGGACCGCACGATCACGACCCCCGCCGAGATCTCGGACGGGGTGCGTGCCTTTGCGGCGACCTTGGGCGATGGTGAAGCCACCTTCGTCCCCGTCCAACCCGCTGAAAACGCGATAGAAGATCAACCCTTCTACAACGTGATCGTTGCAGGCGAAGGCGCAAAACCCGTATTCGGCTGGCTGATCTGGGAACTCACCGGTTTCTGGCTGGAAGCCCAACGCCACGCAGTCCTCGAAACACCAGACGGCCTCAAAGACATTACGCCGCCTATCGACGAGGAAACCCAAATCCTCTTCGTCCGCGACAGCGATTGGGAATTTGACTACCTCAACCCCCAGCCGCTGCGCAAACCCGCCCGCCACCTGCTGACCGATGATCGCGACGTCCGCCAATGGGCAAAGCTGGCCGACGATTTCGACATCTTCAAATTCCGCCACACCGTCTTCAAGGGCGACAGATCGGAATTCGTGATCCCCGAAGGCAAGGACCACCGCCGCATGGAACGCCTCCAGCGCGATTACAACGCCGCCGCGCGCGTGGCGCTTGCAAAATGAAGCTGATCCTCGGCTCCGGCAGCCCGCGCCGCCTTGAATTGCTCTCCGTCCTCGGCCTCGAACCGGCCGAAATTCGCCCGCCCGACATCAACGAAGACCCGCACAAAGGCGAACTCCCGCGCCCCTATGTCGAACGCATGGCCCGTGAAAAGGCGCAAGCCATCCCCTGCGCCGACGACGAAGTTATCCTCGCTGCCGACACAACGGTTGCCGTCGGCCGCCGCATCCTTGGCAAGCCCGAAAACGCCGATGAGGCGCGCGCCTTTCTCGACCTGCTCGGCGGCCGTCGCCACCGCGTCTACACGGCCATCGCCGTGAAAACCGCCGATCACCTCCGCACCCGCACCGTCGAATCCCGCGTCCAGATGAAACGCCTCAGCCAGACTGAGCGGGAAGGCTACATCGCCACCAACGATTGGCAAGGCAAGGCCGGCGGCTACTCCATCCAAGGCCCCGCAGGCGCGTTCATCCCTTGGATCAGCGGCTCCCACTCCGCCATTGTCGGTCTGCCGCTGACCGAAACCGCGCACCTCCTGCAAGGCGCAGGCGTGAAGGTGTGGTCATGAAGGGCCGCACCGTCCTCCTCGACCATATCGCGGGCCGCGAAGCCGCCGCCCTCATGGTCGACGGCAAGCTCCATGACCTGCTGATCGACCCGCCCGAGGATGCCGCCCCCGGCGTCGGTGCCATTGCCTGGGCCGTCGCCGACCGTCCGCTGAAAGGGCAGGGCGGCCAGACCCTGCAACTGGGCGATGGCCTGACGGGCTATCTCCGCCGCGCCAAGGATATCTCGCCCGGCGATGCCTTCTGGGTGCAGGTCTCCGGCGTGGCTGAGGCGGGCAAAGCCATTCCCGTCACGCCCGATCTGATCTTCAAGTCCCGCTACGCCATCGTCACGCCGCATAAACCCGGCCTGAACGTCAGCCGCTCCATCCGCGACGATGATGAACGCGACCGCCTGCTGGCCATCGCCCATGATAGCCGCGCCGCCAGCGATGAATATGGTCTGATCATCCGCTCCTCCGCCGCTGGGGCCGATGCGGATGACATCCACACCGACATCTACGAGCAATGCAAGACGGCCACGATGGTTCTGGAACAGCGCGACGGTCCCGCGGAATGGCTGTTGGGTGCCGACAGCGCGCATATCCTCGCCTGGCGCGAATGGGACAATCCTGATGAGGTTGTGTCAGAGCCCGGCTGTTTTGGGACCCACGGCGCGCTTGAAGCCATCGACGCCGCCCTCGCACCTCGCCAACCGCTCGCCGGTGGCGGCCATGCGTATATCGAGGCCACCCGCGCCCTGATCGCCGTCGACGTGAACACCGGCAAGGACCATTCCCTTGCCGCCGGTCTCAAGGCCAACCTCGCGCTGGTCCGCGACCTTCCTCGCTTGCTTCGCATCAAGGGCCTTGGCGGGCAGATCACGCTCGACCTCGCCCCGATGCCCAAACGCGACCGCAAGCAGGTGGAAGATGCCGTGAAGAAGAGCTTCCGTCAGGATGGCTCAGACGTGGTCGTCGCGGGCTGGACACCGCTCGGCCATCTCGAACTGACCCGCAAACGCGACCGGCTGCCGCTGTCTCAGGTCTGGCCGCGCGACGTATCCTGAACTCCGTCCATTTGAACGCAGATCCGTTCATCTGAACGCATCTCTGGCGGGCGGTTGAACCCGGTCCAATACCCGTTCACTTGAACGCATTTTTCGCAAAATATCCGTTCAGATGGACGCATATGCGTTCAGGTGAACGGACTCTCGTCTATCGAAGCCGACGCAAAAGCGCCAGCGACGGCTCTCCATCCACCGGCAACCCATTGGCTGCCTGATAGGCCTCAATCGCAGCTTCCGTGCCCGATCCGATTACGCCATCGGGCGTTCCCGCATCGAACCCGGCCGCGTTCAAAAGCTCCTGCAATTCGCGCCGCTGCGCTTGCGTCAGACCGCTCGTATCGGCGCCAAAGGACTGCCGCAACGGCCCCCCACCGGCCAGCCGGTCGGACATATAACCAACGCCAATTCCGTAATTGGTGGAGTTGTTGTAGCGCAGTATCACATTGAAATTGTGATATAAAATCCAGGCAGGCGCACCCGCACCGCCCGGCGCATGAATGGCCGCTGACCCATGATCGGGGATTTGGCCACCGCCCGCGCGCCGCACGCCCAGATCGCGCCATGCGCTGACAGAGCGTCGATTGTCTCGGCCCGTCGACGCGCTAAACCCTTGAGGCAATTGCACTTCCATCCCCCAAGGCTCCCCACGCCGCCAGCCGAAGCGGTTGAAATAAGCCGCAGTGGAGGCCAGCGAATCCGTCGGATCATTCGACCAGATATCGCGCCGCCCATCGCCGCGGAAATCCACCGCATATTCCTCGTAAGTCGTTGGAATGAATTGCGTATGTCCCATCGCACCAGCCCAGGAACCCAGCATCTGTTCGGGCGTCGTATCGCCGTTCTGAATGATTTTCAGGGCCGAAACCAACTGCGCCTCAAAGAACCGCCCGCGCCGCCCTTCCCACGCCAAAGTGGCCACGGCCGAGATGACCGGAATGTCCCCCAGCCGCGTTCCAAAGCGACTTTCCACACCCCAAACGGCCGCAGTGACCTCTGGCGGCACGCCATAAGCGCCCTCTATGTCATTGAGAACATTGCGTTGTTGCGCGAAGCGCCCGCGCCCGACCGACAGATCATCGTCACCCGCGACAAGGGCCAGATAGTCCTCGGTCGAGCGGCGGAATTCTGTCTGATTGCGGTCCCGCTCCACCACACCCGGCAGGAATCCCACGCCCCGCAGGCCCCGGTTGAGCGCATCCTCGCTGATGCCGGCCGCCCGCCCGCGCGGCCTAAAGCCTTGAATCCAAGCGTCAAAATCGGCGTTCGGTTGCGGCATGAAGTCGGGATCGGTCGAAGGGCCATCGGCCCCCGCCGCACCGATTTCAGGCAACGCGAAGCCACCCCCTCTGACACAGCCCGCAAGCGCGAATGCGCCCGATGCCGCCAAAACTGTCCGTCGTGATACGCCCATCTCACCGCTCCACCCGTGTTTTGCCCCAGCTAAAGGCGCATTGCCCGTCCGCGCAATGCCCAAGGCCGTTCTCGCCCCTTGCAGGCAGGTTCAGGCTCCCCCAAATTGGCCCTGATCCCGTTGTTGAGAGACCAAGATGCCTTGTCCAATTTGTGAAAAAGAGCCTATGGACGCCTATCGCCCCTTCTGTTCGCGCCGCTGTGCCGATGTTGATCTCGGCCGGTGGCTGAACGGCAGTTACGCGGTGCCCTCCACCGATCCCGAGGATATCGAGCAGGCCCTTGAAGAGGCCGCGAAATCCGAGCCGAAACTGCACTGAAACCTCGTGCTGAAAAATCCACATCCCCCTATGGACAGCGCTCCCCGATCCCCCTAGAACGCCGCTACCCACAGCGACGACATCCCGCCGCTGGTCCCGTGCCCGGGTAGCTCAGGGGTAGAGCAGTGGATTGAAAATCCTCGTGTCGGTGGTTCGATTCCGCCCCCGGGCACCATCAAATCAAAGACTTAGGAGAGACGGGAATTTCTTAGGCTCGCTATAGGCTCTTTCTTTGTCTAGTCGTACGCACTCTTCGACTTCGAACAAACAAGTCTTTGGGAGTTGGTCACGGCTTGAGTCCTTTGACGCTCTTGGGCCACTCCACGCCAAAGTGTCGTTAGCCGCAAATTCGACGCGAAAGTCCTTTGTCGACCTCTATGAAGGGTTGGGTCACCGACGGGGAGGGCATAGCGCTCGCCCATAAAAATACGGCTCAGACCAACGCTATTTTGCCTGTTTTCAGGGTTCGATATCGTCGATTTTAGGATTTGCGGCGATTTCCGTCGAGCTCGCAAAAAGCCGCTTTGTTGAGCGGTATATTGGGGTTCGATCACTTTTGGCGGTCTGTCATGAGAGTTCGAGCGACTTGGCTGATTTGGCTTCAGTCTGACGCAAGTGTGTCACGGCCCAGTCCTTCAGGATGAGTTGGACGTTCGACTGATCCGCAGTTCTCGCTGAGAAGGTCTGTCGCAGCAATTGCCGGCGCTCCGTTCTGTTCCCGCGCTCGTAAACCGTGGCGACGACTCGCAGGAGCTCGAGCAATTCCAGATGCTGGCAACGGAGCGCTTTTGGATCAGGCAGCTCACTCAGCTCTCGGCGCAGCTGGTCCAACTCAAAGTCTAGCCCCTTTGACTTCTCCTGATACGTGGCATGATCCACAACCTCATCGAGCAGCAAGTCCGCCAAGCGGCTCTTCTTCGCCTCCCGCTCTTCAATCCGCGCCGAAATCGATGTGCGTTTTGCCTTGGTCTCAACCACGAGCTGGTCTTCGTCCCAGCTGCGTTTGAGGTCGTAAACGGCTGCATCGCTGAGCTGCAGGGATTTGAGTTCGCTGAGCACTGCGCCTTCCAGCCGATCTTCTCGGATGCTTGTCATGGGGCAGTCTTTGCACTGACAGCGGTAGTAGACATGGGCCTTTTGCCGCTCTGGCACGAGCGGGCCCTCACAAAGCGCGCACCGGAACAGCCCCATAAAGAGGTGTTGATGCTGCGTGATCTTAGGACTGCCCCTGTACCGGCGCATAGCCTGCACCCGATTGTAGAGGTCTTTGGAGATGATTGGCTGATGAATCCCAGGGTAGGTCTCTCCGGTGCGTTCGATCTTGATCAGACCGTGGTAAAAGGGGTTCCCAAGAAGCTTCTCCATACCGTGAAGGCTGATCTTGCCGCCATTGTGGTTGCGCAGCCCCAGCCGAAACGCCTCCTCTCTTAAGCTCTCATAGGAATGATCGCCGGTGGCATAGAGCTCGAACATGTGCGCCACGATGGGCGCCGTGTCCGGACAGGGCGGTTTTGGCTTGCCGCGCCCGCCTTTGAGGTAGCCAAGCGGGGGTCGGAACGGGAACAACCCCTGCTTCAGGCGCCCGCGCAAACCCTTCTTGGTCTCATCCCGTTGGTTGCGTGAGAAATCGGCGGCCAAGGCCGCCAACATGTCGGCGATGAACCGCCCCGCCCTGGAATTGAAGTCTGTTGGGTCTGTTGCAATGTGGAAGGCGATGCCTTGGTCCAGCAGCGCAGACACATTCCCCCAATCCGTCATGTTGCGGGACCCTCGGTCGAGCTTGTGCAACATAAGCGCGTCAGCATGGCCGCGCTTGAGGCGTCCGGCCATGGTATTGAAGATTGGGCGTCCCGTTTTGGAGGCCGTCTCAAGCTCAACAAACCACTCGGTGATTTGCAGGCCACGCTGAGTTGCGGCTCTTGAGATCTCGTCCTTCTGGACCTCTAGGGAGACTCCTTCTCCTTGCTTGGGTGTACTGACGCGAACATAGCCGAAGCAGGGGATCATGACGGACTGGGGTTATCTTCGGACTCTACCATATCCTCAGATTTAGGCGAATCCGCCCAGGGCCATTGGCCGTCCTTGATCAGGCGCAAAGCCACCTTCCGGCAGAGGTCCAAATGCTGTTCTAGGCGGTCGTCATCGTTCATGTGCTTATGGTACGCACGACCCGGGACCTGGCTAGCAGGCGCGCAATCATCAGGCCTGATGTGCTGGATACATAGACGCACTGAAGGGTTTTAGTCGCTGGCCTTGGACCATCTGCTGCACCACGGCGCGATGATTTGGCTGGTTTGCGAGATCAAGGGCAGAGAAGGGCGGCAAAGATCGTTCCAGCAACGCCGCATCATTGGCCCCCACGCGAAACACCACTTTGCTTCCGACATTGCCATCGAGGGCATCCCGGACGGCCTGGCTGCTCTGTGCCAGATGCTGCTGCGCCAGGATCAAACCGAGGCCATATTTACGGGCCTCCGCCAAGAGCCCGGCAAACGTTGCGGTTGTAAACGCATGATACTCGTCTGCGTAGAGGAAGAACGGACGCCGGGCCGCCTCTGGGAGGCCGTGTCGCGTCAGGGCGGCATGCATCAAGCTGCTGGTGATCAAGCCCCCGAGAACGTTGGATACGTCAGACCCAAGCCGACCCTTTGCGAGGTTCACGATCAGCCGTCCGCCGGTGTCCATCAGCGATCGGAACCGCAGAGGTTCCTTCGGTTCGCACAGCGCTGTACGCACTAGCGGATGGGCCAGGAAGGCGCCAAGCTTGGTTGCAATGGCCGAGACACCGTCCGCACTGGTTTGATAGTTCATCTGCGGAAACTCATGTCTCCAGAACATCCGGACCTGGTCGTCGGTGACCCGCTCGACCACCTGCTTGCGAAACCCCTTCCAGATAAGCAGCTTCAGAATGTCCCGCAGATCCGTTTGAGGCTGCTCAAGCAGGGCTAGGATCGAGTACCGCAGCAAATGTTCCATGCGGGGACCCCAGGCGTCGGACCATTGCGATTTAAGAGTGTCGATGAGGCCGGACGCCACTAGGGGCCGGTGGTTTAGCGAGATCCGCGCCAAAGGGTTGTACCCGAGCAAACACGCAGGATCTGCGATATCCCAATAGAGATGCGCGACGGGCAAAGTTCGATGCAGGCTGTCCGCGAGGTCTCCGTGGGGGTCAATCAAACAGACCCCCCGTCCGGCCACGGCATCTTGCCAGATCAGGTTGTGCAGCAGGGTCGATTTGCCTGTCCCTGTCTGTCCAATGAGGCTGAGGTGAAACAGCCGGTCAGGCTGCAGCAGCCCAAACGGCTTTGGGTTCCCGTAGCGCTGATAGGCGAGGCCAAGGATTGAGGGATGCATCCCCTCATTGTCATGCCTTGGCCCGTATCGGGCTAGCAGGCCGCGTATCGCCCTCGCTGATACCGTGACTGCTTGTCCGCTCCCCAAGACTGCGAGACCATAAACACAGATCAGCCCCATCGCCCTCCGCCAAGAGCGTGAGATGTCCTTGCGCTCTTGTCCGGAAGGAGATGGAGATGACTGGTCTATTGGATGACGTCAAAGGTGACATCGGGTCGGCCCCTCGGTGCCGAACATGCGGCTCAGAACGGGTCGTCATCGATGCCTGGGCGTGTTGGAACCCAGAGTTTGGGCAGTGGGAATTGGAAACAACTTTTGACGACGCACACTGCTATCAATGTGAGGCTGAAACACAGCTTCTTTGGTCGAAGCCCGACCAGCCTCCTCAGGGGCGCATTCGGGAGCTTAATGATTGCTTCCGGTGTGAGGGCAAAGGACGCGGGTCGGTCATGGTCACAAGTGGCGTTCAAGCTGCAGGTGCGGCGTTTGTGATCGCAGCCGTGAACGCAATACGCAGCTTCGATGACTTCTCAGACGACAATGACCCGTGGGGCGAGCACGACTTTGGAGCCGTGGATGTTGATGGCCAGAAGGTGTTCTGGAAGATCGAGTATTACGATCCGTCGTTGCAGGCCGGGAGCGAAAACCCGGCCAATGAGGCATGCACGCATCGGGTCCTCACCATCATGCTCGCGTCAGAGCATTGATATCATCCACAACAATACGCCGCCTGCTTTTAGGGTGGCGTATTTTGATGAGACCAATTGGTTTACAGACTATTTCGGAAACCCCTGAAATCTCATTCCATCCTCCATTGCTTTGCCCAAATTTGAACATCCGGTGCATCTTAGAGGTTGTCTATCCCTTGGTCAGCGAAACTAGGGGTGTGACCATGACGGTATATCAGATTGACACAGTTGAATCGACGGGTGTCTTTTCTTCTGACGGCCATTTCAACGTGAATGTTTTGCCTGGTGCAAACACAGGCGAGACCCCTTGGGGAGGGAATGATGGCAATCCGCTTGGCGCCCCGACGGAGGAGACGCTCAATGCCCTTTCTGAGTTTCGGGTGGAGTATACCAGATTTCCGGCGGGCCAAGAGAAAGAAGTCTTCGCCAACCATGGCATCATAGACAATGGACAGTTGAGTGAATTTCTTGACGAATACCTTTCGTTTGCGCACGAGAACGGCATCAAGGTAAGCTTGGTTATTCCAGTTGAAACGCTCGAACCTTACGGCGGCGTTGGCGCTGCGGAGCTTTACGATCAACTGGCAACGATGTCCCAACTGATTGGTGAGCAGTATCCCGGCACGGTAGCTTCATATGAACTCGGCAATGAGTACTGGATAAATAGAGATCCAGGCGATGAGACGCGCGAAGTAGACTATGGTGCCGGAGCCGCACAAGCGGCAGTCGCCCTCAAGTCTGGCATGGATGTTTCGGGCGACCATCCGGCAATTCTGATCCAAGCCTGTGGAAACCTTGGGGGAAGCTACGGGAACGATATTGGCACAGCAAACGCAGCTATTCAGGACGCTTTTGATCTGGTTGCAGACCCGCATGGCTTGATCGACGGTGTCGTAAGAAATTTCTACTGGCGAGATTCTGACCAAGGTAGCTTCGACGACGACAGCGGAATCTTTGGAGAGGATCGTGGGCTCGGTGAGAATTTGGACGGAGGCGAAGCGGCAAACTGGGAGGATTGGGCGGGAACAGAGCTTTTGCGAGTCGTCGGAGAGTTCAACATCAACCGCAACATGGCCCTAAGAGGTGATGAGGTCGATATCGGCATCCATGGAGCATCCTTTATCCTGGAACACTATACAAACCTGGTTGAAGCCGACGTCGATTTCTCGTTCGCTTGGCCGATCATTCACAGTACCCAGAACGCGTATCTCAACCGCCATGAAGATATAGTTACCGAAACGGTTAATGGATACGATGTGGTGGTGAACTCCACACGCGCTGCGATGTTCGACATTCTTGGCGAGGTAACAATTGGCCTGGAGCTCTTGGACACTGATTGGACGACGCCTGAGGGCACAGAGGACCTTGAGCTTACCGTTTTCAGCAATCTGTTGCAGCCCGAAGAGCTGCAGCAAAGAAGCGAGATCTTTATCAGCTCCAGAACCTCGGACGCTGGCCTCTTCACGATCGATCTTTCTTCAGTCGTACCAGGAGATGCTGAAGTCTTTGCGTACGTTGTTGGGTATGCGGAAACCGGAGGAAATCACCGCAATGCCGAGCTTCGCCCAATTGATCTGAGTTCGGCCTGGAACAACGGCACTCTCGAAGTTTTTCTGAATCCTTATGAAGTTTTGCACATCACGACCGTTGAGCCGAGTACACTCCCTGAGGAAGGTTTCAATGATATCTTTGGCACATTGGCAGATGACTTTTTACTTGGCCTCGAAGGCGCAGATTCGATTTCTGGAGAAGATGGAGACGATGTACTGATTGGTGAAGGTGGCAATGATTTCATCCTCGGCGGCAACGGCAGCGATACCATTCTAGGCAGTGCAGGAGACGATCGCATTCAAGGCGATCAGGGAGCGGATGTGCTCGACGGAGGAGAGGGCAACGACACAATGATCGGTGGCGAAGGTGCTGACACAATGCTTGGGTATGCTGGTAACGATGAGTTGGACGGGGGTACAGGCCAGGACTTTTTGGTCGGTGGTATTGGCGAAGACACGATTCGTGGTGGGAATGGTGACGACCGAATTCACGGCCAAGAGGACAACGATGTTCTCCTGGGAGGTGCCGGAAACGATACAATCTTCGGCGACAACGGGTTTGATTTTCTCGAAGGTGATGCTGGCCAGGATTTGTTGATTGGTGGTGGGAACAGCGACACTTTGCACGGAGGAGACGGCGCCGATGAACTGATCGGTGATTGGGGCTTTGACTCGTTGGATGGTGGTGAAGGAAGCGATACTCTCAATGGCGGTTCTGGTGCCGACGTGTTGACTGGTGGCCTCGGAGAAGATCTCTTCTACTTCGACAATTTCGATGATCGCCTCGACCGCGTGACAGATTTCGAAATCGGTGAAGATCTGCTCGTGTTCAATACTAGTGGATTTGGTGGGGAATTCGAAGGCGTGAGCTTTATTGCCTATGACGGGGGCGACTCAACTATCGTACGGTTCCGCGGTGCAGATGGTACGGTAGACAAGTCGCTTGGCGGAATTGTTTTGGATGGAGTAGACCACAATAGCATCGGAGTGAGTGATCTTTTCATCTTCTGAAAGTCGTTGCCAACCTCTGCCGTCGCGGTGGATCTTGAACACTGTGTTGCGAACTCGATCAGTCAGTCGATGAACTTCTGCTGAGAACTTGATACTCTTGGCTAGACATACAGCAGCAGGATCAGGTGTCGGTGCTGGGGCTTCGTTTAAGCGAGAGCATTTTCTCCAAGTGATCCATGGATGCGTCCAAGACGAACGGCAAAACATCCGAAGCAAAGTCGGAGCCCTCAGTCGTCAGTCTCGCAAAGAATCGGAGTTTGGCAATCAGCCCATTCGGGGTTTTCGGGACAATTCCGGCGATCTCGACCTCCAATTCTTCTAATTGAAAAAGGTAGTTATGAATACGCAGCTCGGATAACTCAAGCTGCTCGCATTCATTTTCGCTGATGCCTAGCGGTGAAACCTGAGGTCTGTCAGTTTCGAGAGCTTGAAGATTGCCGGCCGACGAGCCACCCGGTAGTTCGTTGTTCGGGACGGGCGAAACAAAGACCACATTCTGTCGTAGAGAGATACTCGCCTCGTTATTATTGGGATACACCACATCAGCCTCTGGAGCGGAGTGTCTGCTATCGCCTCCCGCGTGACTTCGAAAGGCACGCGATCGACGTTCAACTATGTGTGCGTAAGCACCGGTAACTTTCCTAGTTTCTTCTTCATACTGCAGCCTGAGGGCCGCATGCTCATTGATCAAATCGCAAACGAGCTCCTGTCCATGTTCGTTTGCAAGAGGAGGCCATGTGGCATTTGCCGCTTGCTGCAGTCCGTCGTTCCAAGTTGTCATGTTCATTACCCACCTTTTTTTTGAAGTAGAGCAGCTTCGGTAAAAAAAACGTTAACACGGTTAGTCAAACCCATCGAAAAATGGTTCATTTCAGCGGGAAATCTCGAAGAGTGAAGATGGGTGGAAAACCTTAAGCCCCAAAGGCTTCGCACCAGCGGCCCTGCTGTTGCATATCAAAAAATGCAAAGACACCAGAGAGCCAAAGGCTCATCTGGCGATCGCTTGCTACAGTTTCAGTTCCAGTAAGTTGATGAGTTTAGTGACTGCTCGATCACTTCTTAGCGTCGAAAACCCTAATTTAGAGCTAACGTTTCGTACAAACATTGCGTGGCGGTGGCGAACTGAACCTTACCGTGCGTTTGTGTAACCGTTCCGCCAAGCCAACTGCGAACGTGCGATTGTCTCCCGCAAGCCAAAGGTTTTTCGATTAAGATATCATCTAGAAAGATACGCTGCCTGCTAGTCAGGCGGCGTTTTCTGTATGCGGATGGTGCGCGTTTGTAAGAATTGGGGTGGTGAATACGTCATCGCCTCCAAGGCTTCGGTGGCCTGCTTCCGCAATTCCAAGGGCGGTTTAGATCGATATTGATCTGGGCCACTTCGCTATACTCCGCATGGCAGAGACGAACATCTAGCAGCTAAGTGTTCGTGTGGTGCCGGAACCTTCAAGGGGTCCGGTCTACCCGCACCCGCTGATTGCACGCGTGTGCATCGCAGGCACTCGCGACCCAGTCACCGCATAATGGAGTGCTATGTCGTGACTGCTAGTCTCGCCTTGACGGGGCGATTAGACTGACCCTCTACCAGTTTAAGCATACGCATATGAGTACACAGTTTGCCCTCGACCTGCGTCTAGCACGGCGCAAGGCAGGGTATACCCAAGGTGACGTGGCACACCTTTTAGGAAGCCACCAATCTATCGTCTCTGATCTTGAGCACGGCAAGCTCCAACCGTCGCTTGGGCAGATCACAGACCTCTCGCTGATCTATGGTCGATCCTTTGAGAGCTTCTTTGGCCAGCTGATGGCGGAACGCCAGAAGCACCTCACACGGCAGCTGGAGTCGCTGCCGAATCTAGACAAAGAAACCGCGCATACCTTTAACCGTCCGGCCTCACTCGAGCGCCTGAAGCGTCGTCTGGCGCAAGCGTCCGACTATGGCAGCTAGGGTGTTGGCGATCGCGGTCGCGTCTGGAAAGGCCAGCTTCGTGCTCCTCGACGGCGCACAGTTGTTGGACTGGGGCATAGCAACCAAGGCCGTGAAATCGGGCTCTGAGTTCGTGGGGTTTGTGCAAGATCTGATAAACGATCTCAAACCGGACGTGGTGGTGACAGAGAAGCTCAACAAGCAATGCCGGAAGGGGAGGACGGCGAGGTCGCTTATCCAATCGGTTGCAGAGCTCGCCAGCCACAATCCGGTGCTGGATGTGTCGGTCGAGCGACCGCGCTTGTTCAAGACCAAATACGACGAAGCGAATTACCTCGTGGGCAAGTATCCCGAGCTGATGGGATATGCACCCAAACGCAAGCGGCGGCTCTTTGACTATGAACCGCGAGGCATGGTTCTTTTTGAAGCCGTTGCACTAGCCGAGGCGGTCATTAACGGGCCGCCGGAAGAGTTAGCGGCCGCCATGGGTTAGAGTTCTTTCAACGAAGAGACCGCAAGCATCAGCGTGCGGTCTTTCTGTTTTCAGCAGGTCCTGTTCCGGGGAATTGCTCCGTCGAGAAAATAGCGCTCTAGCTAGATCGCGAAGTCTTCTAGCGATTTCCCGGCCTCAAGACCTTCCTTGATCCATTTCGGTTGCCGTCCGCGCCCGGTCCAGGTGAGAGACGCATTCTCAGGATGGCGGTACTTAGCTGGACCCTGTGCATTTCCCGTTCTCTTTCCACCAACTAATTCTGAAAGCTTGAAGCCGTGTTTTTGAGCGACCTGTTCCAGTTCCACGAGCGCTTCCTCGCGTTTGCGAGCCGCGTAGTTTTCAATTGCTTTTTCGGTGTCTTTTTGCAGCTGCTTCAATTCCGCTACAGACATTTTGTCTAAGTTGGGCTGTGCCATTTGTTGTTCCTTCTTGTTGCAAACGTGGCACTAGCCGTTTCGGTGCCTGCTGGCAATCTTGCCGAACGAATCTTCCTACGGAACGAGAAAGACCGCCAAAATTTGATCCATCGTTAGCGGAGCGTCAAAAGCGCATTGCTGGTGCGTAAGGGTTTTGACGCAATCGTCGGGTGTGCGGTTCAATTTCTCTGTGGGACATACGAGGGAAGTATCATGAATCTCAAAACAACCAATTACGGCGCCGCTAGAGGGATCTTGGGGCTTTTCGAGAAGGTCAGCTGGGTCGTAATTGCGTTCGGCATACTCTTGGTTCTTGGCGCAGGTGCCGGCGCATCGCAGGCGTTCGCCATGCCCTTTGTCTTGGCAGCGCTGCCAGGCTTGTTCATTTGTCTTGTCGGCTTTGTCTGTCTCGTGCTCGTTCAGATGGTCAAAGCCAATGTGGATACGGCCGACTACACCTATCAGGTTTTGAGTGTGGCCCGAGACCAGCTCGAGGTCTCGCGCCAAGCCCTCCAGAAATCCGAGCAAGCTATCACCTACGCCGCCCGGCAAGCCACGAGCACGACCGCAGCAGCGAGCGCGCAAGCCGAACCAGCGGAAGCGAACCAACAAGCCTCCTATGCGGCACGGCCTGAACCACCCCAAGCAACGGGTGAGGCTGCGATCCCCTCGTTCATGCGAAGTGATGCAGGGACTACTAGCGCCAACAAAATCACCAACTACCGTGGCGCGCAGATTGAGCGAACCATTCACGGCTATTCTGTTCGAAACAGGACATTTGCCACGCTGGAACTGGCGAAGAATGCAGTGGACGCCAAGCACCTCCAGGCATCGTTGGAGGACAGTCTGGGATCGGCCCGATGACCCCCATACACACCCCCAACCTCTATGGGGGTCCAGTAAGCGGGTGTGTAGGCGTTCATAGTGGAACATACTGGAACGCAAAACACGCTTTCGCCTCCGTGACATCTCTCCCTTGCGGTCGAGATACACAGCCGATGCCCCATACGACTGAGCCCAAAAGCCATTCCGCCCTTTTGGGCCGAGTGCGTGGTGATCGCTGATGAGAGTCTCCGTCTCTCATCACGCCATACGGAAGGGTTTTGTGCTTAAGAAAACCTACTACGAGGTCCATCTCGACGTGCACTTCAGCCATGAAGAGATGCAGGTCATTCGCGAGCGAAGTCTCGCAAAGACAAAGCTCTTGGATCGGCGTCCGGCGGATGCCCGCGTTGATGATCGCGACGAGAAGTTTGAGCTTAGCTTGGAAGATCTGATGCGGGCGCGATCGGATCGGTTTTTGTGTGCCACACCGTCGGCCGCCAAAATCTATGAAGAGCAGCTCCTCGCGGCACTCGCACAGGTCAAACTCTGGATTGGTGACAATGCGGAGGTCGCCGGTCGCACCGTGGTTGAGTTCTAATGGCAGGTCGGTCTTTTGGTGAGAGCTGGGAGGGCATGGTTCTCCTGTGGTCAGCCATTGTCGGAGGCTTCTTGCTCTTGGCTCTTGTGGTCACGCCCATCGCCTTGGTTGGGGTACCAGCCTATATCGGCTATCGTTTGTGGCGTGATAGCCCGGCGCGCGCTGAGAAGATCGCCCGAGAAGAAACCGAGGCACTCTACAACCATGCGTTGCGCGGGCGGGTTGAGCTGGCGGATGGTGAGATCGAGCGGGGGCTGGCTAAACACTGGCCCGCTGACCTCCCGGATGTGCTCCGCGTTCAGCTTCTGGATCTTGGGAAAGCGATCTACGCGGCTGAGGGACTGTCTCCGGACATCCCACCGCCCCCGGCGCTTTGCAACACGCTGGAAGGCGGTCGCTACCGGGATCAGCTCGCAAGGCTGGGACAGGTCCGCCATGACCGCGGAATGGCTGAGACGGCGCTTGATATCATCTCACAAAGTCTGGCCCCCATTGCACACGCCGCGCCTCCCTTAGACGGCGAGGTGTTGGTTGAGATCACCCAGTTCCTGGATCCTCTCGGTGAGACCGTGGAGGCAATGGCCGCCCCATTCTTTGCCGATACGCCCTATGCGCTCTTCAGGTCGCTTCAGACGCAGTTGGACGCAAACCTGCGCTCGACCACCCGCTCGGGCAATCCGATCTTCCCGCGGGACTACAAAGGGGACGATCTGCTGGAGACCTATCTCAAAGGCACGCCGCTACGAGACGCCTTCCGACTGCGCACGCCGTTCTCCATCCCAGAGGATCGTCGGTTTGAGCATCTGCATATGGTGGCGGGGTCCGGCCACGGCAAAACGCAGACCCTGCAATACCTGATCGCGCAGGATCTGCCGCATATTGAACAGCGGGATCGCTCGGGTGTTGTGATCGACAGCCAAGGTGATCTGATCAGCACGATCCTTCGGCATTCAAATCTACCACCGGACCGGATTGTTCTTATTGATCCCGAAGACATCGCTTGGCCTGTCAGCCTTAACCTGTTCTCCGTCGGCCAAGAGCGCCTTGAGGGCTATGACGCGCTTGAGCGAGAGCGGCTCACAAACTCCATTATCGAGCTCTACGACTTTGTGCTGGGTTCCCTTCTGGGCTCCGGGATGACGGCGAAACAATCGGTGGTCTTCCGCTATGTGACCCGTCTCATGTTCCACATCGATGGGGCCACGATCCATACGTTGCGTGATCTCCTCGAGCCCGATGGGTCAGCGCAATTCGCCGACGACATTGCCAAACTTGATGGCACGGCACGCCGCTTCTTTGAGACCGAGTTCGATGGCAAGGAGTTTGCGACGACCAAGAGCCAGGTGCTGCGCCGTCTTTATGGCATTCTCGAGAACCAGACCTTCGAGCGTATGTTCTCGAACCCTGAGACCAAGTTCGACATGTTCTCAGAGTTGAACGCTGGAAAGCTCATTCTGATCAACACCGCGAAGTCCCTCCTTAAGGAACAGGGCACGCAAGTCTTCGGACGGTTCTTCATCGCGCTCATTGCGCAGGCCGCGCAGGAGCGCGCAACGATCCCAGACCGTGAACGGCTACCGGTTCATGTCTATGTGGATGAGGCTCAGGATTACTTCGACCACAACATCGGAGTGACCCTCAGCCAAGCCCGCAAGTACCGCGTTGGCATGGCCATGGCACATCAGTATCTCGGACAACTGGCCCATGGGTTGCAGGAGGCGTTTGAGGCGAACACGTCGATCAAGCTAGCCGGTGGGGTCTCGCCACGAGACGCTCGATCGCTTGCAGGCATGATGAATGCCGATCCAAACAGCATGAGCAATCTGCCCAAAGGCACCTTTGCCACATCCATTCGTGGGGTCACGAATCAGGCCGTGCCACTGTCCTTTCCGTTCTTCGTTTTGGAGAAGCGGAAGCGGGCGGATGCAGAAACGGTCAACACAATTCGTCAGCATAGCCGGGAAGCCTACGCGGCGCGGTGGACGCCTAGGGGTCCTGACCGAGCGGAGGATGCAGTAGATCCCGGCGGACCGCAAAACGACCCTCCAGAAAGGTCTGGAGGGCCTCACTCGTCGCAGGGGTCGGATGACGACCCTATGAGGCCGTCAACCGAGCTTTGATGAGGGATTTGTTGCAGCCTAGAGAGTTGTGAACTTGCCCAGCGTTTCCGGGAAGTGTTTTGCCGCCCATCGATCCATTGCTGCGTTGTAGCCCTCATCGTCAGGGTGTTGCGCAAGCTGGATTAAGCTCAACTCGAGATGTTCCGGGGAACACGTTGCCAGTGTCTTTCGGAAGTTATCTCGGTTCTCCTCTGGGATAGCGAGGAGCTTCATCATGAGTGTTTCTGCTGTCATATCTTTTTGTTTGGTTATGGTCAGACTCTAGCAAAAAACGATCAAAGAGTCCCATCGACGGAGCATTCGGCCACAGAGTCTGCGAAGAGTCGAATCTCGGGAAGTGCGGCGCGTCCGCCACAGGGATGGGTGTCGGCATGGCGCGCTAAGGGGCTCCTCTGAGACCTATGAGCCAATGCCTGAAACTGGGCATTCCAGAAAATCGAACGACAATACCCAGAACTCTGTCGCGTTGCGTTTCTCGCTCGATCACGATGGGAAGATGACAACCCAGCTCAGACATCGAACGACGTTCCATCATATCAACCGGGTCGCTACCATTACGCCCACCGAGCGCGATCTGCGGTGGCTAAAATTGATAGAGCGTCACGGTCCGCTGGCCTCCACTCATCTCCTCAACTGGACGGCCGATACCCACCGCTGCCGTGACAGCGGGTTGCGGCGGCTACAGGCTTTGCGGGCCGCAAAATTCCTGTATCTCCCCAGGCAGCAACGGCAAACGGAACGTGCTGAATTCAAGCCATATGTCTATGACCTGGCGCCACTGGGGCGCCTCTACCTGCAAGACAGCGGGGTTGCCGAAGATGCAATCCGCCCCACCGGGCATTGGTGGCATCTCCATGAAACAGCGATGCTCACTGCGCGCGTGGAGTTGGAATGTCGGCAACGCGGTCTGGGCTACATTCCCGCCCACGAGATCTTGGGTCGGTCCGATGCAACGCTGGCGATCGCAATTGGTTGTCGCCGTCTAATTCCCGACCAACTTTTTGCCATCGACTATGGCGGGCTGTTCCGCGCCTTCATGGTTGAAGTGGATCGCGGCACGGAACCCATCGCCTCTTCCTCTGCGCGCAAGAGCTGGTCGGCGTCATTGGCACTCTATTCGGAGGGGTTCAGAAGCGGCGCGATTAACCGGCACTACGGCCTCAATGCGCCGATACAGGTGATTTGGTCACACAAGACAACTGCGCGTCAGGGCGCCTTTGAAAGGCTGCTGGAGGCCCGAGACAACGGCGCGACGCCGCGGCATCTGTCTTGTCGCGGTCAGACGCCGCCAGAGGTTTTTGCTACATGACTGCGAAGACAACCCAGGCTTTGCCTTAACAAGAGCAACACAAAGGGCCGAGCGGTGGCTCGGCCCTCGTGGAAAACTGAAGCGGGCTATTACCGACGGTTCGGCCCGCGCCGCGACGAACGGCGCGATCGGGGCTCCGCCCCCACGACGTCGTTCACCGCATCTTCGACAAACTCGGCCGCGCCGTACATCAATTCGTCCATGAACCCGATGAGCTCACGCGTGATCAGCCGTTTGGTTTGCTTTTGCATTTCTGTCTCCTTTTGGGTTGGGTGGGAGGAGAATTGCAACTTGAAGGAAACCTGTCACCGAGCGCTAGTGGAGCAATGATGGTGGTTTGCAGAGGCATGCGACGCTATGCGAAGCTGGTTGCAAATTATTGCGGGGCACTGTCGATGCGCGAGACTACGCAAGTGCAGCGAAAAAGCTCCAAGGGCGGGAAGTGGAAGTTCGCTGCAAGTGCAAACGCTGGGGCTAATCCGGCGAAAGCGGTCATTAACGGTTCAATGCGCAGCGTGATCGAATAGAACAGTCGTCAATTAACGGAGGTGTAATAACGCGCTCCGCCGACCGGACAGATGCGGACGGGGCGGGACTAGTTAAGAGCACTTGATGATTCTTACTGCATGCCGTCTTACCGACACGTTAACAGAGGTGGAATTTGCCTCTCAAAAAAGTAAACCCCGGCGCGATGGCCGTCGCGGCTGGGGTGAAGGGGATATTCGAAGTCTGCTAACTGCCGAACGACGCTAACATGAACGTCTGCATCATCCAAGGCATCGACGATGGCGGTTTCAGCTTCAGAGCCGAATTCTCAGTCGGCATCCGCTAAGCTTCGAAGGTGAGCGGAACGACTGCCAGAAAAGGTCATTTGTTCCTAGCCGCTCGCTGAACCGACTTTCAATTTGCAACAATCGCCTAGCCATGCAGATCGAGTTCGTCGAAGCAAAGACTTGGAAGGCAAACAGTCAGGAGTTGAGTGCGCCGTTTTCCTGTGCAGCTGAGACCAAAAACAGCCGGTGGACACTCGTTGGTGGCAACACTGGAGTCAGTAGCCACCTTCGGTCAGCATTGCGCAGAAAGCGGACTTTGTCGAATTCGATATCTGGCCCGTGACCGCACCGACCCCTATACCTCCCGGACGCTGCATGATGGGCAAATAGCAGAAAAGTTGCCCATAGCCCGGAGACAAAGGTGACAAGAGATAAACGAGAGGTATGCCGCATAAGGCGCACGACCTAGGAAGATGTCTTCGCTACGGTGCTCTCGGTCCCGAAAAAGTGTGGAACGGGCCATGGAAGCAGACCCGTACATCCGATCACCTGCAGGCCAACCAGGAGAGGTAGTGTTTACTTGCAGAGTGTTTTCAATCACAGTGGCGCAGTTGCACGATTTTTTTTTAACAATTTTCCTAAGGCCACACATTGACTCCCACAGTTTTTCACTTCGCGGATGCCTCCGCATTTTCCTGGCTGAGTAATCTAGGTGGCAACCTGATTGAAGCAGGCGATGATTTCGGAACTTACGAAGTTGGAGGTAACGGATTCACCGCTACCTTCTTGTCAGATGCCAATGATCTCGACTTTTCCGGGAATGGGCTTTTCTCGGGCGGGACGGTCAACCGGATCGAATACCGCAATTCCAACGGTGATTTGATTGAGGCGCTGGACAACTTTTTGGTCGATGCGGCGGCACTGTCAGAAGATAATTTCCAGAACGTCTCGGATGTTCTGAATTTCAAAGACGGGTTTGCCCACGTTATTGTCGGCCAGGTCAGCCTTGTCCGGGATGGTTATGACAACGCGATATCATGGGTGGATCAGGGCGGATCGGCCACCATTTTCCAGCTGGTCTTTGGCGGCTTTGCAACCATCAACGCAGGGCTGTCGCGTGAAGATGTGATAGACTATTCGCTTGTCCCTGCGACGGGCACGTCTGGTAGCGGGATGTCCGCGCGTGACTGGGACGGGGTTTATGTCAATCTGGAAACACCCGTGGGTGGTCTGGATACGGTTGGCGTACAGACAGCGGGATTCCATTTTGTGGACGCGCGCGGCGAGGATAATCCCAACGGCACCCATACGATGCAAGGGATCAACCACGCCACTGGCGGGAGCGGCGGGGATTATTTGATCGGGCGCGAGTGGCTGACGATGCCTTCGGTGCTGGACAGTGTTCTGCTCGGTTTGCTTTTTGACAGCCGCACGGGCAGCACGCTGATCGGCAACGGCGGCCACGACATTCTGGTCAACGGGTTTGACATGCAGGGCGGGCAGGGCAACGACCTGATTGCGCTGGGGGATTATGGGATCGTCAGCCCCGAAGGGTTGGGCCAAAGCAACGGCAATCTACTGGCCGGTCCGGGATCAACAATCATCGTTGATGGCGGCACGGCGGATGGCGGTGACGGCAATGATGTTTTTGTCCTGCCCAACGGATTCATGAACCTTGTCCCGATTGCAGAGAATAGCAGTCTGTCCGCGTTGTTGCGCACTGAGGTGATTGGCGGCACAGGCACCGATACGATCACCTTCGGGGACGATCGGCTGTTGGCCAACGATGTGAATGTGGGGCATGAAGACGGCAATTGGCCCGAGGTTTGGACCCCGCTTGATGTCGTGAGCATGACCATGACCGGGGGCGGTGCCGGAACGGTTTCGTTTTCTGCAAACCGTGCGCTGCTTATCAATGGTGGCAGTGTTTCTGCAAACGCGCCCATTTCGTTCTTGACCACCTTTACTGGTATCGAAGCGATGACTGGCACGGGCTGGTCGGACCAGATGATCGGAGACACAGGTGGCAATACCCTCGATGGTGCGGGCGGGGCTGATGACATCAACGGTGGCGGTGGCAACGATAGCATCATTGGTGGCGCGGGCGCAGATACACTGAATGGTGGTACAGGCCGTGACACGCTAAGCTATGAGACGTCGGAGGAGGGCGTCGCAGTTAGCCTGCTGGACCAGATCGCCTTTGGCGGCGATGCCGAGGAAGAGATCAGCGATGGCGCAGGCGGCACGCTCACCGTGTTCGACAACATCTCGGGGTTTGAGGATCTGACAGGATCACTTGGCGACGACACGCTGGAAGGGGACCAGACCGGTGACATGCTGACCGGACTATCGGGCGATGACAGCATCATCGGACAAGGCGGCAATGACACGATCATGGGCGGCGCGGGCGAGGATACGCTGATCGGGTCGTCAGGTAATGACCTGCTGGATGCAGGGACAACCCCCTTGATCGAAGTGCCGTATGTTACACCCTTCGTGCCAGGAGGAACGATGAATTTCACGCCAGCGACGGCCTTTACCATAGACGACGAGTATGTCTTGCTGACTGACCTACGCGGGTTAAACGCAGAACTTTTTCCAATCGCCCGTATCCTTGACCAAGGCAATGGCAATGCGACGCTGTTCTACAGGTTCGTCATCACGCCAGAGATGGATATTCCCGACGCCACAATGAGCATAGTCCTTCTGGGGCAAGATCCGGGCTTTCGCGGCAACTTCAGACTGACCAATGAAGCTGGTACCATCAACACCCAAGGCATCGCCTCTGCGAACGCTGCAGCTCGGGATCTATCGCTGCAGCCGCCAGGAACTTATTTCGTCGAAGTAACAGATCTTTCCGGCGACCCGGTCGATCCAAGCTTTTTTTATACTTTGGATGTGCGCATCTCCAGCGCCGAGGCTGAGCTCGGCTCTACCTTTGAGGTCGGAACAGAGATATTGAACGGCGGTACCGGCGATGACACCCTGATCGCCGGCAACGGCAACGACGAATTGATTGGCGGCAGCGATGATGATCTGCTGATCGGAGGCGCGGGTAGCGACATCGTCAACGGCGGCGCGGGCAATGATACGGCAGGGTATACAGGCTCTGCCGAAGGCGTGATCATCAACCTTGGCAGTGCTCTTGCGCGTGGGGGCGATGCCGAAGGTGATACGCTGACCGGCATCGAAAACGTGATCGGCAGCGGGATGGATGACACGCTGAACGGATCAAGCGCGGCCAATGAGCTGGAGGGCGATGCAGGTGCCGACGTGATGCGTGGTTTTGCAGAAGACGACATGATCAGCGGCGGCGCGGGCGACGACTCAGCCACTGGCGGCAGCGGTGCCGATACGATCATCGGTGGGTCTGGCAATGACACGCTGCTTGGTCAAGGCATGGCCGACAGCATCAGCGGCGAACAGAATGACGACGACATCTTTGGCGGTGCAGCAAATGACACGCTGGATGGCGGTGCGGGCGCGGACAGCATCCTTGGCCAGAACGGCGCTGATGTGATCACTGGCGGCAGCGGCGAGGATACGCTGCGCGGCGGATCAGGCAACGACGAGATCAACGGCGGTCAGCAGAATGATCTGATCTTTGGTAACGGGAATAATGACACGGTATTCGGCGATGCGGGAAATGACACCATCATCGGCAATGCAGGTGCGGATCACCTGATGGGTGAAGATGGCGACGATAGTATTAACGGCAGCACCGGTGGTGACAGTCTGGATGGCGGTGCGGGTAACGATACCCTAAACGGTGCGCTAAATGATGGCGCGCGCGACCGCTTTGTCTTTCGCTTGGATTACGATCAGGACCGGATTAATTCGTACGAACAAGGCGTCGATCAAATCCAGCTCGATGAGAAACTGTGGGTCGACACTGAGGGGGCGGGCCTGTCTGGGCAGGATGTGATCGACATCTTTGGCATGATCAATACCAACGGTACGATCCTGACGCTGGATTTTGGCGCGGGCGACGTCTTGGAGATCCAGAATGGCAGCGGCATCACCGCCGCCACGTTGGGGGCGGATGTGCTGATCCTTTAGGAGCACCCATGACGCTGTTCCTTGACTGACTGAGGTCAGTATCTAACGGAGTAGTGTTTTCTGTTCTCTTGAAAAGGGAATTTCGATTTGGACTGTTTCACTTTCCTTGGCGTTTTCACGAGGTCCTTTTGCCTATTCTGTCTCGATTTTGACTTATCTGAAATCGAGGTATTGCCTGAACCAGGTTTTGATCCGGATGATTTCAATTGATCGCATTTATCTTTGTTTCCTATGTCTGACGCTGGCGGATATGAGCTCAGCATTGGTAGACTGGCAACTCGATGGCTAACTGAATTATTTCGTAACGAAAGCAAAGTCCGCACAGCTAGGAAAAAGTGTCTGGATCGTTTGACGGCATCTTGGCTGCCTGTTGTCACTCAGCGTCTTGTGTATCGCTGTTACTAATCCGTCTCAAACAAGACGGTAGAGTGATACGACTAAAATTTGGATTTCGATTCCATTTCAATCGTCGCTTGCACGACATTGATCGCCGTGGACGGCGAAACAGCCAAATGTGGCGGGGAAAATTCACGTCCAATCGGCAATGGTGTGCTGCATGTATCAGGTTTTGACGCACCTGAAACATTCCGGTCAGAATGCGCGTATGAAGCTTGGCTAAGTGCAAAGGCGATGACGCGATTTGCAGAACTGATCGCCGTGCCTGGGCTACGATTTTACGACTCTGGCGAGCGAGATCACACAAAGCAGAGGCGGCGCTTAGTTTGGATCATTCTGCCCGATGGCCGCAGCGCGGGCCAAACACTGATTGACGAAGGTTTGGCGAAAGAATGGCTGCCCAAACGATCCATAGACTGGTGCGAAGTAAACCCGCAGGCAGGCCAACAATCTCATTAAAGCTGCCTGATGTCGGTCCGCTTAGGGCTGTATTGTGGTTATGAACTAGTCGGAAACGAAAGGCAGCTTTGTCCCGCGATCCCAGCCTATGAGCACCTTAAGTTTTCGCGGCCGCAGCGGATGGCGGCTTTGGCGGGCCGCACCGCAGCATCGAAAGAGATGGGCACACTTCCGCTTTGGGCCGTCACCCACTCCGCCCGTTTCCTTGGTCAGCATTCTAATTGAAGGATCCGGATCGCATTTGGGCCCTGTTTCCCTGGGTCACCACTCAATTTGGCGTCCATCCCGGAAGAAGCCACCTGTAGGGCCATCGTCAGGCAAGGTCGCCGCCCAGACCACGCCTTTCGCGCCCTCCGGGATCGGCCTGCCCCCACCGCCCATATCTGTGGCGACCCAGCCAGGGCAAATGGCATTCACCAGGATCCTGTCCCGCCGCAGCTCATCTGCCAATTTCAGGGTCAGTGCGTTGAGCGCAGCCTTCGCGACACCGTAGCCCGGCGTGCCCCCGTCCATGCCGGACAACGCCCCCGCGCCTGACGACACGTTGACTAGGCGGGCCGACTCTCCCTTTCGCAGCAGTGGCGCAGCGGCGATAGCCACGTCCCAGGCCCCGAACAGGTTGGTATCGAATGCGCGACGTACACGGGCCAAATCAGCGGTGCTTGCGCGTTGGTCCGTGTCATAGTCGACGCCTGCATTGTTCACGAGCACATTGAGACGCCCGAAATCCCGACCGATCCGTTTGAACGCCCGCGCGACGGAGGCGGTGTCGGACACGTCGAGTTGAAGGGCTGTGGCATTCGGGATGCTACGCGCTGCTTCCTCTCCCTTGGCGAGGTCACGGGCGGCCAGAAGAACGTGCAGCCCGTGATCGCGAGACAATTGAAGGGCAACTTCGCGGCCAATGCCGCGATTGGCGCCGGTAACCAAGGCAATACGGGGATGGGACATCATATGCTCCGTGTGATTAACGATATTGCGGGCGGCCCCACCTAAGCAGGGCCGCGCAGATATTCAGGCGGCGTCCTGCGCCACGTCTTCGTGATTGACTGAGCGGCCGACCTGTTCCCAAACAGCCAACTCTGCCAACAGATCCTCGCTGTGGTCACGGATGGCATTTATGGCGTCATCGCCCAGGGCCAATCGCAGCGGTGTTCTTTCACTTTCAAGGGCCGCCTCAATCGCACTGGCCGCTTTCATCGGATCGCCGGCCTGCGTGCCGTGCATGCCCTTTGCGAAATCACGCGTACCGCCCACGATCTCATCATAGGCGTTGATCCGGGGCATGTGCCGCAGGGCGCTGTCCGCAAATTCTGTGCGGAAGGCGCCGGGCTCCACGATCATCGCCTTCAGGCCAAAGGGCGCGATTTCCTGGGCCAGGGCCTCGGTCATACCTTCCAGCGCGAACTTGCTGGCAGAATAGGGGCCGAAGCCGCCGAAAGACAGCTGGCCGCCGAGCGAGGACATCATCACGATGGCCCCTTTGCGCCGTTTGCGCATCATTGGCAGGGCGGCTTGAGTAACGGCGACGGCGCCGAAGAAGTTCGTCTCCATCATCGCACGCAGCTCGACCTCGGGGGATTCCTCGACCGCGCCAACAATGCCGTAGCCTGCATTGTTGATCAGAACGTCGATACCGCCGAACCGGTCTTCTGTGGCTGCAATGGCTTCGGCGATCTGTGCGGGGTCGGTGACATCCATCTGCATTGCCATGACCCGATCGGGGGCGATCGCTGCGATCTGTTCCAGTTTGTCGAGGCGGCGCGCGGTGACAACCACGTTGTGCCCCTGCTCAAGCGCGTGGCGGGCGAAGGCGGCCCCGAAGCCCGAGGACGCGCCGGTGATAAACCATGTCTGTCTCATGTGTCTGTTCCTTGTCTTGAACGTTTTGTCTCAGCTGCCGGGCGTATTGCGGACGTAGGCGTTGCCGCGCTCGGCCGTGGCGGTGAAGGTCATGCCCGATACGCGCCAGCCGTCGTCGGTGCGGGTGAAGCTGTGGGTGTAGGTGCCCCAGACTTCCCACATCGGGTTGCCGCCATTTTCCTCCAGCGCGCCGGTGGGCATCTGGTTCCACGCATAGCCGTGGCTGTGCATGAGTGCGACATCCGGGCCATCGAAAGTGATGCGGTGGTTGCCGCGCAGGTGGAAGCTGGATTTCTCTCCGGTCAGATTGGCCGACCATCCAGCAATCAAACCATCGGCGGGGATCGTGGCGGGGTCACCGCCGACGAGGGAAGTGAAATCAACGTAGATCTCATCAGTGAACAATGCGCGGGCGGCAGGCCAATCTTGCGCATCCACGGCTGCGTCGATGGCATCTGCAATGCGGATCATTTCGGACCGGTCCAGGAGGGTCTCTGCGGTGACGGGGTCTCCCGCGACCTCGGCCATGGCGGGTGTTGCGAGAAGGGTTGCTGCGGTCAGTGTTGAGCGGATCATGAGATTTGTTCCTTTGATGGAGAGGAGGAGTGCTGGCGCGGGCAGAGGTGCCGCGCCAGCCTTGCGATCAGGCGTCGTTTCCGGCGCGGAAATGCTCGGCCACAGTGTCGGCGGCGCGCGTCACGTCCTCGGGGTTGTCGTAGAAATCGAACTGCGTGACGTCCTCCAGCCATTGCTGGACCACGGGGCCGGTGACGCCTTCAACAAAGGCGCGGGCGCCCTGCGGGATGGCAGCAGCATCGGAATGGATGATGGCCAGCGGTTGCGTCAGACGCTCGGGGTTTTCGGCGGGGTGGTAGGTCAGCCAGCCTTCCCAAGACGCGTTGTTCCACTGGTTGTCATATTCCGGGATCGCACCGCGATCGGCCTCGTAATAGTAGCCGCCGATTGGCATCAGTACGCCCTCGGCCCCTTCTGGACCCGCAGCGGAAATGATCTGACCACCCGCCGCTTCGGCGGCACGGCCCATCTCGATCAGACTGCTGACACCTTCCGGCCCGCCGTAGACGGCATTGACCAGCTCTTCATTCTGCAGCCATGGCGCCACCAGACCGACGCGTTGCACGAGATCGTTCCCGGCAGACGCATCGACCATGTAACCCGCCGAGGCACAAATCCCGAGGCCGTAGATCTGGCCCGCATCAACTTCGGGCAATGTGGCAACGAACTCGATGGCTGCCCGAATATCGTCCGTTTTGGCTTCTGGGCTTTCAACGAAGCGGACATTCTGCTGCAGGTCGCCTGATTGGCCCCATCCCCGGAAATCGAAGGTGAAGGCGGCGAAGCCCCGCTGAACCATCTGCTCTGCATAGGTGGCGGGCATCTGCTGCTGCACGGACGTCCAAGCGCCGGTCACAACCACGGTCGGCAGCGGCTGACCGTCATGGTCGGCGGGCAGGTAAAGAGTCCCCGTCAGGGTCGCGCCTTCATTCTCGAAAGTGACCGTGCGGGTCGTGACATCGGCATGGGCCGAGGTTGTCAAAAGTGAAGCGGCGGCGGAAAGCGTTGCGATTCTCATCTGAGTATCTCCTGGTTTCGTTTGATTGGGCGTTGGCCCGATGACGAAAGAGATACGGGGGGCAGGCACGGATTAATTGCACCGGCTTGCTTGGTTTTTGGATGATCTTGCTTGGGAGGCGCTTACGCGTTGCTGACGCGGAATTGTCGCGGCGTCTGCCCGGTCAATTGCTTAAAGCTGCGGCTGAAGTGCGCCTGATCGGCAAAGCCGCAGGCCAGCGCGATTTCGCCCAACGGCCGCGTGGCGTCCTTCATCATCTGGCTGGCCTGTTCGATCCGGTATGCCATCACATATTGCATCGGCGTGTTGCCGACCGTCTCCTTGAAGAGCCTGCTGAAATGCGACGGGCT
This sequence comes from uncultured Roseicyclus sp., assembly GCA_947489665.1. Lineage (GTDB taxonomy): Bacteria > Pseudomonadota > Alphaproteobacteria > Rhodobacterales > Rhodobacteraceae > Gymnodinialimonas. The sequence goes on from CANLEH010000001.1 coordinate 1,411,391, forward strand.
CATCCCCGCCTCGCTGGCCAGATCATCCAGCGTGATGGTGCGATCCAGGTTGGCGCGGATGAAAGCCAGAACACGATTGTAATGGGCCGAGGTGAACCGCGACGACAGCGCGACCTCCTCCGGCCGCCGTTTTCCGTAGCGTTGCAGCAGCTTCACCAGAAAGACCCGGCTCAGCGCTTCGAACATGACACCCGAGGTCATATCGTCGGCTTCAATCGCCTCGCGCAGCATCACGCCAGCGGCGCAAAGGTCTGCGTCCGAGAACAGCGGCAGGTCCTTGAATTGCTGCGGGTCGAGCAGCAGGCCCAATTCGGTCTCCGCGAAATACCGGACGCGATCGGGTTCAAGCGTTACGACAATTACGTCGGAGGTTTCGAACCACACCCATCCGGTCCTAACCCCTGCAGGGGTCACGATGATGTCGTTCTTGCGAAAGGTGAATTCGTGCAACTCCCCATCGCGGGTATTCTGAACGCGGTGCGGGTCCTCCTTGAGGTTCAGAAGCACATGATGCTCGGCGAATATCTCGGCCGGCATACTAGCGGGTTCAGCCTGAAAATACCGCACTGACATCAGCGCGGCGGCTGATGCGTGGGTCAGGCCATCACTGTTGAGCAGAGGTAGCGAAGGGTAAATCTCAGCGTAGCGTCGTGGCATGTGACCTCATTCGATTGCGTCGGACACTAAACCAAGGATGCGCCTCGTCCAGGGCAACGTCGATACGCAATCTTCAGCGCCGCCGACGTGAAAAAACCAAAAGCCACCGACTCGAGTGCAGTCTCGTTGATTCATGCGCTAAGGACCACGCTCTTCGAATTCCGACAAGTTAGTAGCCGTCGTAATGATTGCTACCTTGGCTTCGGCGTCGAAGGTCCGCTTTGCTTTAGCGGTGTCGCAGCATGAGGCTTTATCGGCAATGTCCGGTTTGGGCCGTGTTCTAACTTCCTGTCGTGCGCTCCAAACTTTCTGTTCTGCTCGGGCCATCGCTTCATTCGGTCATGGTGCCAAATGAAGCTCCCAAAGAGATGGTTGGGTTCTCCATTCTGATCAGCCAACGGCAAAACGAGACGCAGGAAGTGCACTGGCTCGCGGCCGTAAAACGACCGAACCTTTTCCCAGAAGTGGGGAGCGAAGTTGTCAAGACATGTCAGGTAAACTGGCGCTGTGTTCCGGTACTCTGAAGCGGACATGATGCTGCGAACGTTCGCACCAGTTGGGTCGCGGCCATACATCCTTTCAGCGTTCGGAGATATCTGTAGGTAGCAGAAGGCCATTTCGCCTTCAGTGTCTTTGCGTCTTTCCAGTACGAAAGGGTCATGTGGCATTGTTACCGCATCGTGGAAATCGAAATCATCCAATGTCGGCATTCGAACGGTGCGAATGGCTTCCCATTCTCCCAGTAGCCAGTGATGAAGTTCAGGTGCGTCCGCTGGAAGGACATTGTCATTAGAAGTACTCAAAAAAGAACGACCTCCCCATTCGTTTGAGCAGCCTTTGCTGGGTCAGGCTACTCGCGGACAGCACCTAATTCTTTGACAGTGCGTGCCAATTTTGTACCATCTTGTGACATGACGTATGGCGATGGCAGGGGCTTGTCGACCGTCGTGGCATCTCTGGGTCGCGACTTGGAGGAGTATTGCGCTACCATCAATATCGACTTGGCGCCGATTGCAAATGCTGTCGGGATAGACCTTGCAGTGTTTTCTGACTTTTCCGCCAGGGTCGATCTTGATGCCTTTTGCAGAATTCTCGAGACCTGTGCGCTACTCAGCAAGGACAATGCGTTCGCGCTGAATTATGCGGATTTCTTTCAATCTGGTGGTTCAGGTGCGTTTGGCCAAGGGCTCTCGAAAGCGCCTACGGTCGAGCACCTTTTTCGATTTCTGGCAACCTACTTGAATGCCATCGTCGATCATCGACACTTCGAAGCCACCTTCGAACAAGACGCAGTTACGATTGAATGGAGCTACTCGCCGCTTGTGTCAAAGCACGAGCAATTTGTTCTCTTCTCCGTCAGCTCAATTATTTCGATCTTCGAGCACGCCACAAACAATCGCCAACGCTATAAACTCTTCTCGTTTGAACAACCGCGCCCGGCTGATTTGGCCAGATTCCGGCAAGCATTCCCCGGGCCTCTGCGATTTGGACAGGACATGAACCGAGTGGTCTTTGCAACTGAGCTCATGAAGATGGATAACCCTCGATCGGATCCGGTCGCCTTTGACTACATGAGACAGCAATGCGAGTTCATGTTGAGGCAAAGCAGAGAAAAGAAACCGCTCACGACCGTTCTGCGCGAGGATATCATTGAAGCACTTCCTGCGGGAGGCATCACCGTCAAGGAGATGGCCCGTAGAAACGGCATGAGTGTCCGCACGCTTCAGCGTCGACTTGCATTCGCTAATCTAACGTACGAGCAACTTGTCGATGAGGTCCGTATGTCCTCCATCGAAACTCTTTTGAGTGACCCAAATGTTACTCTGGCCCGAGTTGCAGAGTTAACAGGCTATTCCGATCAATCGGCTTTTTCGCGAGCAGTATCCAAAAGATACCAGAAATCTCCCACCCAACTCAGGCGTGATTTGCTCCGGGCTCATTGAGTTCCAGCTTCGCTCAGTGTCACGCAATGCAAAAGATGTGGCGTGTTCTGCCAAAGCGTTCCTGCGCATGCCGAGGTACTAGGCCGAAAGACGCGTGATGTGGAGCTTTTGGAGCAGGCGATCGGACCGCAATTTCGGCGTTAACTGCTCCTGACTGCTTACATTGTTCAGTCGTGTCCTGCCAGGCGACATGCTGTCGGCCTTTCTGTTGAAACATGGACTTGCGCACCCTGGAGGTTGTTGTGTTCCAAGGACCGAATAATATGAGACAAGTGCTCGCGATTGGGGTGAGCACTGACGCGCTTGCGGATATTTATATGCAGTGTTCCGTTTTTGGGGTCACAATTGAAAGTACGCTCGGTGCCACATCTCGCATTGAGACACTTAGGTACCGCCGATACGACGACCTGATCATCGATGTAGATCGTTGCCTAAGTTTCCCGCCCGCGTTGGTAGAGTGTTTGCAGACGCGGGGTTGCTTTTCGAACCGCGGGTTCAGGTTTGCTATCTCCGACTCGTTCCCCGGTGCGTTTAAAGACCAATTGGTCCGAGCTGGCATACAAACCTGCGCTTACAAAACGAATTGGCAAGCAGATTTCAGGGAAGCTCTTTTAAGAAGTCTCGCCGCTTGAAATGGTCGATGAGCCAAAGCGCCAAAAAACGGTTGGCTAAACTACCGCTCTGGCGCACTGTTGGACGAACCTAGCGTCTACGATGTACCTCAAACGGAGACAATTTGACGCCCTCGTCGATAGGCAGCCTTTTGCGTGCAATAGCGCAAGCAAACTGCCAAAGTTGCCAGTAGACCCGACTGGCGCCATGGTCCGTAGCAGAACCAACTAACTTAGCTGGTATTTGTACCCTGGACTTGCAATGAGTAAAGACGCGATCAACATCTATCAGCGCTTTCTGGATGAGATGAGTGATGCAATTCTGGTTCGCGACGCGGACACGTTCGTTCGTCGCATATTTCTTCCGCATGTTCTCCAAACCGACGATCAACTCATTGAGTTCAACGACTCAGAGACCGCGCATAAACAATTCCTTGGCTTTGCCAACGCGTTGGCATCACTTGGTATCGACGCATATGTTCGCATCGCTACATCTGCGGAGTTTCGCGGTCGGACCAAAATTCTTGGTGAACACGAGAGTTATATGATGTCAGCTGGCAAACTTGTGGTTCCCAAGTTTTCAAACAAGATGCAAATCGAATTTCGTGACGACCTCTGGGGGCTGACAACGACCCGTCACTTTGCGAAATATTTATCCTGGCCCGATCTATTGCCTCGGTCGAATGATTGAACGCAACACTGGCAACCCAAGCAAGGGACTAGTGCTTGAAATACAAGAGCGAAAGATCCGGCCGAGCCGTTGCGCTATGCCGGGTGTGGTACCATCTTCGCTCCCGGCCAACACTACCGCGCAAATAGGTCGCTCAAAATATCCCGCGGAGCTGACCTTTGAGCTTTTCAGCAAGCTGCGGGAACGTCCGCTCTAGGAAAGCTGCACTGCGGCGAGTTGGCCGCAGGCGAACAGCAGCTTTGGGCCGGACTCCTGTGACTGCGTACGGTCCACTCTAGTGAGGCGGAAGGACCTCTTTCAGATGCCTGCATGGCCTTGTCAGAGGAACATCGCTTGAGCGGGGCAGGGCGGTTTCGTAGCGTCGCAGGATGACCAAACGATCCCCGTTCAAATACTTCAAGACGAGCCCTGAGATCATCCGCCTAGCGGTGATGTACTACGTCCGTTTCCCACTTTCGCTCAGAAACGTGGAGGACTTGCTCCATGAGCGTGGCATCGATGTCAGCTATGAGACCATCAGATACTGGTGGCAGAGGTTCGGTCCGATGTTTGCGTCTGAGATTAAGAAGCGGCGGGTCGAAGGGATGAAGTCCAGTCGCTGGCGTTGGCATCTGGACGAGGTTTTCGTGAAGATCGCGGGCAGGACGCACTATCTCTGGCGAGCCGTAGATCACGACGGCGATGTGCTGGAAAGCTATGTAACCAAACGTCGCGACAAGAAGGCAGCGTTGAAATTCCTAAGAAAAGCAATGAGCACGCACGGTCGACCTGAGGTGTTGGTGACCGACAAGCTTCGTTCCTATGGCGTTGCTCTTAAGGAACTAGGCGTGCAGATCGGCAAGAGACAGGTCGTTGGGTCAACAATCGAGCGGAGAATTCGCACCTGCCATTTCGACGAAGGAAGCGAGCGATGAAGCGGTTCCGGCGCATACGAAGTTTGCAGAAGATGACCTCCGTCCACGCATCTGTCTCAAACCACCTCAACCAAGACCGCAGTCTCGCAAGTCGAAAACATTTCAAGCTGAGCAGAACCGCCGCTCTGACCAAGTGGCGCGGTCTTTGCGCTGAAAAAACGGCAGTGTCTCTGTCCGGGCAAGGACTGGTTCGAATTTGTCTGCCGCACCCTAGTGAACGTTCCGCAAGAAGTCGTGCGCTGTTTGGCCAGCCCGGCCCGATTTCGGGAGCGGACTGCAAGCAACGACGCATGATGGATTCAGCACCACTATCTGCCGTTGCAGCCGCGACCGAAGCAAATGAAGGTTCACTCCAGAGTCTTCGCTCAAACCCTTCAATACGGGTTCCAGTCTTCTCAGTGAATTGTCTATTCCGTGTTCGCTTGAACATTCGAGCGCGAGTTCAGCGATTGCACGGAACACGTCGTCTGTGTTTCTCGTCATATCTCTTCCCCATCCAATAGCGAAGAGGATGCCGACGCGTGGTTAACAATCCCCTAACGAACGTTTAGAAACCGCGCGGCGCGGATTTGTGGTTCCGTTGGTGGGTGCAACATAAAAGCCCGTGCCGCGAACCAGGAGGCTTCGGCGTTCAATCTCAATCATCTCAGTGAGTGCCTTCTTGGTGTTCTCAAAGCCACGCCGCTCCGCTGCGGTTTCCGCGACAAGCAGCTTTTCTAGAATGGAAGTATCTGGGGTCATGGTCATTCTCCCTATTGGCAAAAGGAAGTGTCGATAACGAGTGTTAATGAAGTCTTAAGTTAACCTTTGCGTAAGCGGTTTCTCGCCCAAATCTCGTATCTGGAGTTGGCAAGCACGCTATTGGTGGACAGGCATACAGGGATGTAGCCGTCGTGGCGGCGCACCACGTGCGATGCACGAAAGAGCAATGGAACATCTTTTTGAGCGGCAATCTCTCGCGCACAGAGTTGCTGTGAAGCGTCGCCGCCGATGCGGCCTAAGCACATTCAGCGCGATTTTCCGTTAAACCTCAAAACCAACTCATGACTGGACCAACTGGAGGGATGCCGGATTTCATGATGCATCCCCGATACTGTGCATTGCCTTAGCCTCCCGCCATTCAGCACATCGCTGCTGCTGAGCCAGAGAAATGCGATTGCGACCTTCTTGAGTGCGCGGGCCAGTGCTAAGGCCCCCGTGCAGCTCGCAGCGTTTGCGGCCTGGCTCGCCTTTGGCACGACAGGGGTGGTCATTCCGGGTCTTTGCGCCACAGGTTGGTCGCTGCTTGCCATGCTGGACAGTATTTCGCGGAACTACGGACCCGAGATGCGCGCGCTTGGCTGGATCACGAAAATACCGCAGGAAATCGCTGAATTGCGCAGCGATGCGGGCAGGAACGCCATGAGCCAGCGGCACAATGCCCTTTGCCTCCCAATAGCCGACAGCGTGGCGGCCACAGCCAATCGTTTCGCCCAACTCGGCCTGCGTCGGTCCAGAAGCCGTGCGCAGAAAGGCAAAGTCTGACCCTTTGATGTGGGAGGGCTTCATTGCCATGTGCGCCTCCGTGCTCTTCGATCCCGTGCAGCAGCTTTTCGGCAAGCCTCACGGCACAACCGTGCGTCCACCCTCTTCCAGCTTGGCATGACTGAACCGCAGCGCTCACAGATCCACCCAGTCGCGTAGCGCCGATACATCGCGATTGCACGCCGCCTCATACTAAGGTTGCGCTCCGCCGGTGCCTCGGCACGGATCACCAAACTCCCATTTGGGTCTGCTTCCATCGTGATTGAATGTGCATCCGGTGCTGGCATTTTGTGAGCTCCATAGGCGGATCAATACACTAGGAAGATGTCATTTGGCTTCCATGCAGTGCGCGTAACATCCACGGCAATGGGGTATTAATTTACCTCATCTGTTCAAGGGGTTTACGCGACTATTGCCCAATATTTCTTTGCGAAAACCTTAGGGTAGTCTTCGGGCTTCTGTTCTCCTGCTTTCTGGAAACCAGAACGCGCCTTTTCCGGCAAAACGGAAAAGCACAAATGGCCCCCCGAAGATGCCCCTAGAGGGGCGCCTGGCTATCCTATCATCTCGACGCGTGCTGATCTCTGAGGCGAAGTCGGTTCAGCAAGGTCATTGGCCAACGGTAGGAATAGTGAAATTTCAGTGCCTGCATTCGAGCTTTGGATACAAAGCCCACCGCTGTGCTCCGCCAAGAAACCGACCACCATCGAAAGCCCGAGACCAGTTCCCTTCCCTTGCGGCTTTGTAGTGAAGAACGGCTCAGTGACCAAAGCCACTTCTTGATCCGGAATTCCCGAACCAGTGTCAGTCACCGTTACCAAGACGTACCGACCGTCTGCTGGTCGATCACCTATGAACTGCAAGTTGGGGTCCAACGCTTCAACAGCCGAGAGTCTGATGGCTATTGTCCCATTTCCGACTATCGCATCCGTTGCGTTCTTTACTAGGTTGAGCAATGCGGCTGAGAACTGGCGATCATCAACATAGATTTTTGATCCCGGTGCGTCCTGCTCAGATTTGAAGTGAATACGTTCAGGAACCATCGGCTCTGCGAGTTCGATTGTGTCTTCCAAGACGTCATTCGCATCTAGGAAGCGCTTCGTCGATGGTGCTCTTCGAGCAAATACCAGGAGTTGTTGGATTACGCCTTCCGCCCGCGTCGCTGCTGACAATGCTTGAAAAAGTACTTCATCTCGCTCTGCAGGATCTTTCACATACTGCTGCAGTTCCACGTTTCCCTTGATGACTGTGAGTGCGTTGTTGAAGTCATGAGCGACTCCACCGGCGAGCCGACCAATTGCGGACATCTTCTGCTCTTGGGCTAATCTCTCAGCGCCTTCCAACAGACGGACTTGTCGCTCGTGACCGCTGCGTAAGGTCAAGGCAATATACACTGCAGTCATCACAGACGTGAAAATCAAACCGGCCTGCACCAACGGTTCATCAATCCGCATCACATGTGTTCCGGAAACGAAGACCACAATAATCGAAAAGACCGCAATCTGTGAGGTCACCAACCAACCGATGGTATCGGATCTCCGGACAAAGAACATTGCTGTCGCCACGATCACGAACATTCCAATTAACATCAAACCTGGCTCATCGAGTGAAGCCAAATATGCGGGCAGCCATAAGAATGACGCGTGAACGAAGACGAACAGTGCCGCACCGACAGCTACATGCCTTCTAGTGGGATTTCGCAGCGCTATGCTTAAGCGAAGAAGCCAAAAATGAGCGGCATGCAGTGCGGCGTATGCGAGCACCCAAAGAACCACAGAAAGCCAACCTGTGTAGAGGTACAACAGGACGCCGCCGACTGGCACTCCAATGGCGCGGACGATGATGTCGAGCTTTTCGCCATACTCGATATCGTACATTGCCTGCAGCTCGTCTCGGGGTTCTCTCATAAATGCAGCAGGCCTTTGGTGTTGCCCAGTTGCTATACCTTTGGACGGGGCCACCGGTCAATTTAGTTCGAGAAATTTCGCTTCCAACACTATTTCGAATGCTGCCCACCAACAGACGAAGTGGCTGGCTGAATGGACTCCCTAGACTCCTTCCTTCGTAAACTTCCTCATCCACCGAACTTGAGAAACCAAATCCGGTTGGTGGCGAGTTCTGATCCGCCGTGTGGCCAATTATTCGTTGCTGCCTTTGAAACCATAACGACATTCACCGCATCGAAATTTGTGGAGGCACTAAACATGAGAAAAGCAGCACATGCTCCTTCCTTGTCATGCGAGGAGAACGTTAGAGCACTTGCCCCAAGAAAAAGCCCTTATTGGAATATCCTGGAGTTCTGTCGCCACATTGGTTTGCAAAAGCTCTCTTCTGGAGAACTTTACTGGGTGGCGCGAATTCGTTGCTTGGATGGGCGGTACAAGCAGACAAGGCTCGGGCCTCATTTGTCCAACGAAGGCCATGGGCTGAATTACAAAGAGGCCTTGGCTCGTGCGCAAGACTGGTTCAACGACCCTGGGATAATGGCCATATCGTCCGAAAAGTACCCCGTCGGGGTCAATACCAAGCTCAAATATACTAAGAAAACAAAAAGCTTCACAGTCGGAGACGCAATGCACTCTTTTGTGGAATGGAAGCGCATCGCAGCCGCAAGGACATACTTCGAAACAACCCTTACGCTGATTAACCATCATATCATTCCTCGTCTTGGCCACTTGCCGGTTGAGGAACTCACTCAACCCGTTTTCACCCAATTCTGTATCGACGTTCTTGAAACCGCGCCCAAGAGGGGCAGAGGTGAGTCAGGCGTGCGAGTTCGTTTGGAAGACATAGATCATGAGCGGCTTCGAAAAAGGAAGAAGACCCTTAACACCGTCATCGGCCTGTTGCGCACGGCAATTGAAATGGCCTGGGAGAACGGTGACGTGGAGAGTGAGCTGTATTGGCGACGCCTACGCCGCGTTCCCCACGCCGATACGCCGCGACAGTTCTTTTTGACGCGGGCTCAGGCAAAAAGCTTGATCGCCTCCTGCAGACCCGACCTGGCGCTCTTGGTGCAGGGCGCTTTGTATTCTGGTTGCCGCGTATCTGAACTTGCTCGCCTTCAGGCGCGAGACGTCGGCGGCCACGTGTTCGGGATCTACGTAGCACCCATGAAAAGCTATCGTGGACGTTATGTCGTGCTGCCGAACGAAGGCATGTCGTTCTTCTTAGACCTGGTCGAGGGCTTGGAAGACGAAGATTTGGTTTTCAGAATGTCATCAGGAAGATCATGGTCAGGCTGTCACAAACACCTCTTTAGGGATGCCGTGCGACGGGCCGGATTACCCAATGGTTTTGTGTTTCATGGGCTTCGACACACATATGCAAGCCAGCTCGTACAAGCGGGTACGCCACTCGCAATGATTGCCAAGCAACTAGGGCACTCGAACACTGACACTGTCAGCCGCACATACGGACATCTTTGCTGCGATGGTCTCGAGAGCGAGATATCCCATCGATTTGCCCCCCTTCAAAAAGAGCGAAAGGATGCCAGGCTCGAACGTCTGAGAGACTCTTTGCAAAACCGCACGGAGCCGCATTGGTCCTGGCCAAGAAAGAATAGGAGCAAAGCATCTGGTGAACTGGTGGGCTTACTTAGGTCTCGTGAAGAGGAGCTGAAATAGGGCTCTACGAACAGCTACGATTTTTAGTTCGTATAACCCATCTAACCTGCGCGCGTGCTGTTCTCTTCGAGCTTTCTCGCGCAGTCACGGACAGGCGATTGCGACTTAGGCCCTTTGGCAGCACGTAGAAAAGATTGCCCGTTCAAAAAGTATCCACCGGGACCCCCGGACCCGTGTACAAAATCAGTGGTCCCGGTGAATACAGTGCGGCTGTAATCCGAGCGATACGGCCGTCCGGCATGGATAGTCCTGGAAATCTTGACATGAAGTTAAGTCGGGGCACCGAGGCAGGCTTTTTCACAATGAGGGGAGATTTCACCTTTTAGAGACGATCAGCTTGTACGGCACGCCGTTAACTCTCCGTTTGCCGAATTGGCACACAATTCAGAGATGAGTGGAGTAACTAAGTCTCAGTTCCTGGTCGCTGTGGCCGCGTTGGGTGCGATGATCGCGGCATTGCAGTTCGGGTCGACGTTACTCGAGACAATGCTGGCATTGGCTAGTTGGTCTTTTCTTGCAGGACTTGTTGCAATTGCTGTGCTTGGTGCTTTCAGCTTGTTCAGGTCAAAAAGATCCAGTTCAACCTCTAAGGCCACATCCGAGGTTTGATGCAGTTCCACAAAGCGCTGAAATCCTGCATCTGGATGCGTTCCGGAATGAACGAGAAGCGACCGACGAAGCCGCGTCCAAGTCTGACTAGCCATACTCAACTACCCGGCAGTTGTAGGTCGCACCTTGCAGCAATCCTCTGTTAACCCATTATTAGCGATTTCAGCTCAAGGCTTTGAAGCATTGCCCTCCTTAGGCTTAGGGACGGGGCAAGTACCCACAAAGGCGTTTGGCAGAGCGCCTCATCCCCAGTGCGCACCCCGTCACGGCATTCTGGCCTGGCGGGTGTTTGTGGACTCACCGATATCTTTCTGTGAGCCTAAAAGGAGATCATTGGAGGATGCTGAAATGAGTGAAGTTGAAAAACTACGCAGAGTATTTGAGGCGGCAAATGCCAAGGCGAGCGCCGAACGATTGATTACAAAGTTGATCCTCCAAACCTTGCTGGCAAGGACCGCAACGATGGACGACGACCCAGAGCAATTCGTTATGACATTGATTGCCCCAATAGTTGAGGGGATTGACGGTTCAGAGCCGAGCGGCGACTTGCAGAAAACAGTCTATTCACGAGCAACGGAGTTCGCGCAGGAAATTGAATCTGCGGTTCTTGCCCAACTCGAATTGCAATAGTTCTAGCGAGTGACGCACCCGCGAAAACAACAAGAACGATGGCCTTGTCAGAGGAACATCGCTTGAGCGGGGCAGGGCGGTTTCGTAGCGTCGCGGGATGACCAAACGAACCCCGTTCAAATACGTCAAGACGAGCCCTGAGATCATTCGCCTGGCGGTGATGTACTATGTGCGGTTCCTGTTGTCGCTCCGGAACGTCGAGGATTTACTGCACGAGCGCGGTGTGGATGTGAGCCACGAGACCATCCGATACTGGTGGCAAAGGTTCGGCCCGATGTTTGCCTCAAAGATCAAGAAACGGCGGATCGAGTGTATGAAATCAAGCCGTTGGCGGTGGCATCTGGACGAGGTGTTCGTGAAGACTAACGGCAAGCAACACTATCTGTGGCGCGCTGTCGATCACGAGGGCGAGGTTCTGGAAAGCTACGTCACGAAGAAGCGAGATAAAAAGGCGGCGCTAAAGTGCTTTAGAAAAGCAATGCGTAAGCACGGAAACCCGAAGGCTGTCGTGACGGACAAGCTAAGATCCTACTGTGCGGCGCTGAAGGAGTTGGGTGGCGCAGAACGACAGGAAACGGGCAGGTGGCTGAACAACCGAGCGGAGAATTCGCACCTACCGTTTCGACGAAGGGAGAGGGCGATGCTCCGCTTCAGGCGCATGCGAAACCTGCAGAAGTTCGCCTCAGTCCATGCCTCAGTCCACAATCACTTCAATCAAGAGCGTCACCTATGCTCACGTCAGAACTTCAAGCTGAACCGAACCGCCGCACTCTCCGAGTGGCGGGCCCTTTGTGCCGGATAATGGACAGCCGTCCTGCCATAGCTGAGACCGGTTCGAATTCGTCTGACAGCACCGGCCACAGGCTTCGTGCGAGGCATGACCGAAAACGAAACCTACAATCACAAGGCCGGAGATGGGACGTACACGATCCAAGAATACGGGGGATCGTCAGACGAGTTTGTATTCGCAGACCTCAATGAGTCCGATCTGACTTTCACGGAAACCAACGGCGGTGATTTGGTGATGGATACTGGCGCGGATATCATCACAGTCATTGATCACTTCTCAAATCCGAACTCAGAAGCGATCGAGCTCATTACCTTCGCCGATGCATCAACTCTGGATCTTGCTGGTATCGATCAGAAGGTGATCGACGATATGATCTAAAGCTTATGTCAATAGTTCTGTGCCAAGTTTAGCCAAGGACCACTCCGCCGTCAGTGGATGACACGCATTCATGAGCTCAACACGATCCCAGAACCACTCCGATGAGCTTGCGGAGTTTCGGCGTCGCAACGCTTGGCTTTTGTGGTCAGTGCTGCTGTTCAGCCTGTTTGTAAACGTACTGATGCTGACCGGGCCGCTCTACATGCTGCAGGTCTACGAGCGCGTCCTTGGTTCGGGCAGTGAAGAGACGCTTCTGGCTCTGACCATCCTGGTCGGATTCCTGTTTGTCATGATGGGTCTGCTGGATTTCGCGCGCGCCCGCGTGGCGGCGCGCTACGGCGCAAAGCTGCAACAGGCGTTTGACGCGCGAGTGTTCCGCGCAGCGCTGTCGCGTGCACAGCGGACTGGGCAGACGCAAACTGCTCTATCGGATTTGGCATCCGTTCAGCGATTGACCTCTTCGCCCGTGTTCATGGCCATGTTCGACCTGCCATTCACACCGCTCTTCATCGCTGTCATCTTCATCTTTCACCCATGGCTCGGCTGGCTCGCGCTTGGGGGCGCGGCTGTGCTGATTGTGGTCACGATCCTCAACCGTCAGACGACGGCAAAGCCGCTTGGTGAGGCCGCTGAGACTGGGCGTCTTGCCGACCGCATGGCAGGTGAGATGCAGTCGCAGGCTGAGGTCATACGATCCCTCGGCATGCAGGATGCAGCCTTCTCACGGTGGCATGGCCAGCGCAGGCGTGCGCTGAATATCTCCATGCGGGCGGCAGATAAGGTTGGTGGCTTCTCTACGTTGTCCAAAACACTGCGTCTCTTTCTGCAATCCGCCATACTTGGTCTGGCGGCGCTGTTGGTATTGCGGGGCGAGCTTAGAGCGGGTGCCATGATTGCAGGGTCTATCCTGATGGGCCGCGCATTGGCGCCGATTGATCTTGCCATTGGGCAATGGTCGATGATTTCGGAGGCTGCACGTGGCTGGGGTCGGTTGCAGGGCTTGCTGGCGAATGAACCCGTGCCGTCTCCAAAACTGGACCTGCCCCGTCCGAAAGCGGCGCTCGAAGTTGCGAGCCTATCAGTCGTGCCGCCCGGGGCGAGCGTGCCCACATTGCGGGGCATATCGTTCCGTGTGGAACCCGGAGAAGCAGTTGGCGTGATTGGGCCTTCCGGCTCTGGCAAGTCCAGCTTGGCGCGTGCGATCACAGGTCTATGGCAACCGTCAGGCGGGTCTATCCGCCTCGACCGGGCGACGCTTGATCAGTACGATCCGGATCGGCTTGGAAAGCTGATCGGGTATCTGCCGCAAAGCGTCACACTCTTTGACGGATCTATTGCACAAAATATTGCCAGGCTCGAGGCTTCTCCAAACGCAGAGTCCATTTCGACGGCAGCCGTGGCGGCGGATGCCGATACGATGATCCGAGCGCTTCCGGATGGTTATGAAACGCAGGTCTCTGGGATCGGGCCCATGCTGTCGGGCGGACAGGTCCAGCGCGTCGGTTTGGCCCGTGCGCTTTATGGAGATCCTGTTCTGCTGGTTTTGGACGAGCCGAACTCCGCATTGGACAGCGCAGGCTCGGACGCCCTCAACAAGGCTGTACAGGGCATGAAGGAGCGTGGCCTCGGAGTGATCATCATGGCCCATCGTCCGAATGCCATTCAGCAATGCGACAAGCTCTTGGTGCTTCGCGATGGGATCGCGCAGGCCTTTGGACCACGTGATGAGGTCTTGGCGCGCGTCTTGAAGAACACGGCGGATGTGCGTTTGGTGTCTGACAATCCGGGCAAGGGAGGCCTGACATGAGCGAGAATGAGACCAGTTGGTCCGTCGCTGGGCCGATGCGACTTGGCATTCTTTCCTTGCTCGCTCTCGTCGGCGGCTTTGGAACGTGGGCTTTCACGACAACCCTGTCGGGGGCCGTTGTGGCCTCTGGACAGGTCGAAGTGGACCTCAATCGACAAGCCATCCAGCATCCCGATGGTGGATTGGTGGCAGAGCTACTCGTTGATGAAGGGGACCGCGTGGATGCAAGGCAGGTTTTGGTCCGGCTCGACCCGTCAGAATTGCAGACAGAACTTACTATTGTCCGAGCCAATCTGGCTGAAGTGCAGGCTCGCAGAGCTCGGCTCGAGGCAGAACGAGATGGGAGCGAGACCGTCACGTTTGTGCAAGACCTCATTGCGTTGGCCGAAGCCGATCCGGAGATTGCAGATCTTTTGGCCGGACAACAAAACCTATTCGAGGCACGAGCCGAAACCACCGCACGTGAGATGGAACAACTGCGTGGGCGTGTCACCCAAATCAACGCGCAAGTACGTGCGCTTGAAGCACAGCAGGAGGCATTGGCCGGGCAGGTTGCTCTCGTCGAGGAAGAATTGGAACGGCGACAAACACTGCTGGATGCTGGGACTGGCACACGAGAGCCCGTCGTGCGTCTCCAACAAGAACTTGTGCAGCTCCAGGGTTCTGCCGGAGAAGTGGCTGCGGGTCAGGCAGAGGCAGCAGAACGCATCATCGAAAGCGAACTGGCCATCCTGCAGGTTCAGACAGAGCGCCGTGAACAAGCGATCACGGAGCTTCGCGAGATACGCGTCACGGAGCAGGAGCTGACCGAACGTGCCAACAACCTCTCCTCACGTATCTCCCGGTTGGACCTCCGCGCGCCCGTTGCGGGACGTATCCATGGTCTGACGATTTTCGGTGAAGGATCCGTTCTGCGTCCGGCTGATCCGTTTGCCTATCTGGTGCCCGAAGGACGACCGATGGTGATTTCCGCCCGTGTGCCCGCGATCGACATCGACCAGGTCTTCGCGGGCCAAGAAGTCACGGTGGTGTTTCCGGCCTTCAATCAAAGCGAGCTGCCAGAAATTACTGGCCTGGTCAGTCAGGTGTCTGCAGATGCATTTGTCGATGAGGTGAGTGGCAGCAGCTTTTACCGCACTGAGATCACCCTACCGGAAGATCAGGCGGCGTTGTTGGGTGATCGGGCGCTTGTGCCAGGGATGCCGGTGGATGCGTTCATCCGAACCGAAGAGCGGACGCCGATGACCTATCTGATTGAGCCGTTCGCGACATATTTTGGCCGGGCGCTACGGGAGAGCTGAGGCGAACGCATTCAAAGATATCAGAATACGGATTCCCGGTGCGCTGCTGCCAAAGCAGACCTTAGGCCCGGGGCAGCCTTGTCCTGCATATGTAACTTGGACCTAAACCAATCTCGCACGCGCGGCGAATGGCCGGTCAGCAGGTTGTGCGCGGCATCGTGAGGATGGGACGAAAATCGGCTTTGGGCCGTCAACGGACTTGGCCGCCTGAGCGGAGATTGACGGTGATGCGCGAAGCGTACACTCTCAGCTACGGTCGTCGGTGCGAGTTGGCAACGACGACGAGTAGCACTAAAGCAGATTGTCTAACGATAGTTCTGATTGTTGGAATTTCGATGTCGAGCGCCAAAGCCACCCGCTCGTTTCGTTCAGCACTTTGAGTAGCTCGGGTGCGGTCATCGGCTTCCCAAAATGGAACCCCTGCAAAATGTCACAACCCAAATCGCGAGCGAGCTGCGCTTGGGCTTCAGTTTCCACCCCTTCAGCGACGACTTTCAGTCCAAGGCTTTTTCCGATGCCTATGAGCGACTCGATCAACGCTCGGGCACGTTGGCTTGCTGCAGCAGGCTGAACGAACTGACGATCAATCTTCAGAACGTCTGGGTTAATCTGAAGAAGTCCTTGGACTGAAGCATGACCGGTCCCGAAATCATCTACCGCGATCTCGACGCCGAGTTCACGCAGTTCCTCTATTGTCCAATTGGTGGCACCATGGACCGGCTCCAAGTACACTGACTCAAGGATCTCAACGGTCAATCGTTTCGGATCGATCCCTGAGACTTTAATGTCGTGCAAGAGCGTTGTATCGGAAAGTCGACCAGCAGAAACGTTGATCGCAAACCTAGAGAGCTCTATCTGCGCATTGTCAAGATATTTCACCGCTTCTCCAAGGCGGCTGAATAAGATCGCATCAATCTCCGCAAGGATTCCCATTTTTGCCGCGACATCTAAGAAATCCGTTGGCGGTAATAGGCCCCTTGTCGGATGTGGCCATCTGACAAGGACTTCAACACCCGAAATTTGACCTGTCGACGCATCGACCAGTGGTTGGAAATAGGGAACGAACTCATCTTGTTCGCACGCAACCAGCAGCTCTGCTGCTAGATGCCTGGTCGCCACGGACTGAGCATGCATCTCAGCCGTAAAGAATGACCAGCGACCGCGGCCGGTTGACTTCGCGTGATAAAGTGCCGTGTCCGCATCTCCGACGACTTCTTCGGGGATTTTGGTATTCGCATCTGCGATTGCCAATCCTACGCTTGCACTACACGAAACCGATTTTCCGCCATATTCAAATGGTTTGGACATCTCTTGCATGATTTCGTCTGCTAATCCGCTGATTTCGAGTGCACTCTCTCCTAGGGGCCTCACAATAACAAACTCGTCACCCCCCAACCGAGCGACCAAATCCGAATCCGAGGTAATCCGTTTCAACATAGATGCAACGGCGACAAGTAAACCATCACCCGCTTCATGGCCAAGCGTGTCGTTTATTGCCTTAAAACGATCCAAATCGATGTAAAGTATTGCGAATGAAGCGCCTCCATTTCTCAACGCGGAAGTCCAAACGCTAACGTTGGCTTCGAAGTGTCTACGGTTAGATAGACCAGTTAGTGGGTCCTCGTTGGAGTCCCGTGTGACAGCTTTTGCTATGGAGCGTAGGCGCCTATTCTCGCTTTCCAAGTGCGCGACTTTTTCCTTATATTCTCCTAACAGGTGGCTGGGGGCTGCCTCGCCGCTTAAATCTTGAACTTTGCTTGTTTTTCCACAGTTAGGTTGGAACTCGATCAAGGAACATAGCCACCAGCGACTGCCGTTCTCTGGGTCAGTCAGAGGTGTCCAAGTCATCGTAACCCAGATAGGCACACCATTTTTCTTGGACAGCTGAACTTTGACTGAAAAATGCTCCCAACGCATCAACTTGTCGATGGTGAGAAGATGGGTGCTCTGGTCCATATCTGGGCTTACAAAAATCGTTGCCCTGTGGCCAATAACATCTGCCTCTTCGAAGCCCATAACCTGAAGAAACGGTCTATTGCACCAATGGAACACCATCACCGCACCATCATCATCGCTTGCGAGTGCCAGCCCCAATCCTTCTTCGCACTTCGAGGGCACTTGTTCGAGGAGTCGAAACGATATCATGAGACCATTCACCAAGCTCGAAAAAGCGATATCTCTCAATAGTTAACCAGTCGTTAACGAAACACGGCATGCTCCCGGTCTAACCCACGTGTGTTTTGCATTTCACTAATGCTTTTCATCGCCATCCGTGAAAAATTAACCAGTGTCGGCGTGGCTGTGGCTTACACCGTGCGCAAATACTACGGCCAATACGCATAGGACGCATATGGCCAGGTTCGCATACCCGCCGTCCAACCATGCCAGAGTGGATACTGTTGCGATCCCGCCTAGCCGAGCAAACGTGATGTCCAGGCTTGCCGAGACCGCGGTCAATCCCTCAGGCGCAAATCTCAGGATCAACTGCGTCGACGGTGCATTGCTGCACGCCAGTCCTGCACCGATCAGAACTGACGACAGCCCGACTATCAGGAAGCTTTGATGATTGAACAAAAGGAGCACTGCGATAGCCATGAAGAGCGGAGCAACAAGCATGATCCTATGGATATAATGACGATCGACCATATCCCTCAGCAACGTGCTGATACCGGAAAAAGTCAGCCATGCCACTGATAAGAAAAGGCCAATACTGGAGGCGCCAATTTCATTCTCGGACAGCCAAACCGGTAGGCGAAACAGGTAATAGGTGATGCTCCCGTATGTGCAGAACACATATGCAAATGTTATGAGAAGGTCTCGGCTGCGGAAAATCTCCCAATAGTTCCGCTTGCCTGAAGTGGAGGCTTCCGGCTCTTGCGATACCTGTGATCTAATCAGCAATACCCATGCGCTGGCGGCGACGGTCGCCATAACGACGAAAGCTATTCTCCAGCTGTGATCCCCGAGGAGATGTCCGTATAGAAGAGGGGCTAAAGCAGCGATATAGCCTGCAATACTTCCCCACAAAATTAGCGCGCGTCCCGGGGTGTCTGGAGAGGCGCGCGTCAAATATATCGGGACAAGCGGGGAGAAAATACCGCTCCCGAAACCTTGCAGAAGTCGCCCGGCAATAATGGTTTCATAATTCTGGGCTGTTGCTGATACCAGTGCCCCCGTCGCGAAAAGGGCGACCCCCCATCCAAAAATTCTTCTTATGTTGAGAGTGTCGCCGAAGCATGCGCAAAACAGCACGCCAAGGGCGACCGCCGCACCGTAAGAGTTGAAAACCCAAGCAAGATCCGCAACCGACAAGCCAAATTGCGACTGTATGGCTGGCAACAACAGGGGAACGAGGGTGAGATCCAACACGAAGGCGATGAATGCCGCAATCGGTCCGATAATCATGGCACGAGACACGAAAAGCCCTCCCGCAATCTTGCGGATGTCTGTTGTATTCGGTTTCAGCTGCGAGAAGTATTGCTCAGCCATTGGCAGCCACACCCACATCAAGGGCACCTCGCACGAGCGAGGCGGCAAGCGTTGTCACTGGAGCTTTAGCCTCAACTTCGGTTGCTGGTCGTGTCTTTGCGAGCGTTCGCTCCAACTCACTTGCTTCCATCCAGATGAGATAGTCTTCCTCAGTTACTTGCTGGTCTGGTCCGATCCATTGCCCGGGCTCACAATGGTTGAAACAATAGCGCAAATGGGCTCCCTTTGCGGCGACACGCTGCGGCACAAGTGCAAAGACATACGATGGGTTCCATGTCGCTACAGCAACTTCGAGCATCAGACGCGAGAGCAGGGTAGTTACTCCTTGACTGCGCGGGCCACCAAGGCCCTGGGCACGAAGCCAAAATTCGCCCTGATAGCAAACCCGTCCGGTTATGAACTGAAGCGCGTCAGGCCCTGAGTAAAAGGTCTGGTCCGGGTCAGGTGTGGAGTCTGGGGTGATGTATTTGTGACGATGTCGATCCAAATGAATATTCAGGGAGCTTCCCGATAGGTCGAGAAGGCGCACGGCTTGCGTGTGGATCAGATCGCCGTTGTCGTTGAAACCGCATATCCAAAAGCCGTTTGTATCATCAATGTAAGAAGCTGCCACGTCGAACATGGGGTAAATCGGCCCGCGACCCGACAACTCGCTCCTTGAGGCGCGATACTTGGCGAAGTCGTCTCCAATCTCAATGCGAATTCCGACTTTTTCCAATTCTTGTACAATACCGGACAAATGTTTTGTCAGCTCAAAAAGTCTACTTGGCGACGTCATGCCCAAGTTGCTCCTTATTCCGAGGTTGCCAAGTACCTTTTGAGTGCAATTTGGTTAACAATTCGTAAGGCGCTATCTGTGGCATCATTTGTGCCACGGGCCTTCTTTCCAGAACTACCGGACCAAATCGCGTATGATCAGTAGATTGGTACCGTTACCGCCGACGGCGCCTGTGACACCCAAAAAGTGCCAAGATGCGGTTGCGGAACTCGGGGTTTGTGCGGTTGTACTCCCGCGCAAGAACGCCAAGCCGTGGAAACCCCTCGCGCTGGGGCTGGCGCCCGGAACTAGGCCGTTGATGCCTCTGGGTATCTTGCCGAACGATCTGGCGCCAATGGTGTGGATACTTTCGCCGGAGTCTTGTCGAAGCCGAGCAGAATTGCACCAAGATTGCGCGTAAATCCTTGATCGAAAAAGAATTTCATAGGAAACTTGCGGAAATCCAAGCTCACGTCGCCTTCCAGAATCGCTGCATCGCTCTTAGCATGCTAGTTGCCGAACCAGTAGGCCACGTTCGTCCAGAGAGAGGAGAGTTGAGCGAACAAACTAGTTTTTGAAACAAAGACGACTGGAGATAAAACTAGGAATTCTACTGCTGTTTGAAAATGCGAAGCTGTGCGTAATTCGATAGCGTTTTCAGACTCCCGGAGTCGTCCATAGCATCTTTGCAGAGCGCGTATCAAGAAGGCTCACATGTCTCCGAACCCTGTATTCCTGGGCACATAGGTTTTTCTTGGGGAGGGGGAGCGTAGTGCCCTACGGAGTAATGATCTACTCCAAGAAGCTCTGTTTGTGGTGCTAACTTGTATCATGAGTAGCCCTTTTTGAATTCAAATAGTGCAACTAGTGGTGGAACAAGGCATTGCGTTAACCAAGGTTCAAAGTATTGCGATTTCAACTCCACATCTATGCTAAAGCTTGAACAGGCTTCAACGAGCGAAAGTTGGATTATGTTTGGCATTCTTGCGTTCTTGCTGGTGGGTGTAGGGGTTTCTCTCATGTTACCAGATGGCACTGAAGAGAGCAGTTCAGCAGGAGGAAGTGATGCCACCTCGGACGACGGGTCTTTCGATACAGATGAAACCACTCCTACGCCGGATCAGACTGACCTACTTGATCTTTTGCCGACGGATTTCGGTGATGTGACGGCTGACGATCCATGCGATGCTCTCATCTCAGAGCGAGTGGCGCCGGATACAGTTGTTGCTGATGATGTCGGAGCAGACAATAACCGAATTGGTACATCAAATGCTCCATACGAGAACGACTTTGACCTTGACGCGTTTGAGATGGTCGAGTTTGCGGAAGATACCGACAATGAAGTTGTTGGCACGAGTGGAAGCGACCTGGTTGTGGGAGGGGACCTCTCCGACAAAATCGAGGGCTGTTCCGGTGATGACTACCTTTACGGCGGAAAAGGATCCGATACCATCCTAGGTGGCGACGGGCACGATCTGATCGTTGCGGTATCTGACCCATATCTCGGAGACGACGCCTCTGCCTCAGAACTATACGGTGGCGAAGGGGATGACACCCTCATAGGCGAGAACGACGACCTACTGGTCGGGGGTGATGGAACTGATTTTTTCTATGTTTTTTCTGATGATGGAGCCACTCCTACGACTGCAAGAATTGCCGATTTTGATGCTTCACTCGAGTCTCTGTTAATCGAAATGAGGGACGACTTCAGCGGAGGTGACCATGATGTCGATGTTCGGGCAACCCAGGAGGGCGTAGAGGTGGTCGTGAACGGTGTGCCAGTTGTCTTATTGGAGGGAGTAGCGCAAACCACGGGGTTGAATATTCAAGTGGCAAGTGTTGCCTAGCATTGAAGAAGTGTTGTGGTGTCCCGGGGGCTTAACTGCTTCACCCACCGTTGAACGGGTGCGATCCTAGGACAGAAAAGTAATTGGTTTTGTGAATTCTTACGTTTTTGTCCTGCAGACTATTGATCGAATGGCTGGGGCCCTTACCCTCACCTCTATTCGGCCGCGCGGATCGAAGAATCTACTGCATTGGCCGAATTCGCGGGATTGCTGTTCTGACTAGGTTCTGCTCCGCCTGGTGGGAAATCCACGTTCTGTCGTTTCGGTGCCACATGGACCCGCTGTCAGCCGTTCCGAACCGCATATTGGGCCTATGCTGGGGGAATGCAGCCTACGGTTTCCCCTGTTGCCAACGGTTCCGAGTCTTTAGTGCCGCTGCTCAGGGGGGTGTGCACACATGACACCGAATGACACAGCGCATAATGGCAAGGCTTTAAGAATTTCCGCAGGTTCCGAAGCGCCGATGCGAGAGCAGATCTCACTAGCACCAATTCGCTGCAAAATGGAAATGGATGCGGTTGGCTTGGTTTCTAGAAACCTTACCCACAAACTTGCCGTTTTGATTGGATTTGAGCAGAGCGATTTTGACTTCCTTCACGGCCTTTTGAGTTGTCAAGGAATAACGCTAATCGGTGTAGGCAACGTACCTGATGCTTTAGCGGTTATCGAGTTGCATGAACCTGGTATCGTGCTTCTCCGTGACAATGGGGACTACCATTGTGGCCCACAATCGCTCAACGAGGCACTCCAGGAGAGAGGCGTCGCGCAGCCTCTGGTCTGTTTGTGCGATGCCTCATTTCTTGCAAGGATGTGCCTTCAAGAGATTGAGAATGGATTCTAGTTGCTTGGCTCGAAAACGCATCTATCCCTATCCAATTTCCGCGTGATTGCTGTAACCGTAAGCTGGGTGAAGCAGTGTTAACGGACAATTAACTCTTTTGTGAGCAATGTGATCTGAAAACGTCGGTGGGAAAATGCATACATTGAGATCCCGGCTTCTTGGAAGCATCGCAGAGATCATGGGTGAGGTTTGTTGTGATGGGCGCCTGGGAGAAGTGCATTCTTGTTCAGATCTCGTATCGGCGCTGGCTAAGGACATGGGTGTATCGCAAGCAGAAATTGAGGCCCTATTGAAGCGCGTAGCGCATAGCACTCAAAACACCAATAGGAGTGAATCCGTGTCAAGCACCCATTCACAACATGATGAGCTCGACACTGTACAACAGTATCGAGAACATCGGTCGGATCGTCGTGGAAGTCGCCAGTCGTGGCGCGTTCAGTAAGCGCGCGTCATCAATGGGGTTCCTGGTGTTGGCGACATACAAGCCTACTAAGCATATGGTGCAATCGACTCGCGGGGCACCACGAAGCGCTCTTTGCTTATAGGGGCAATTCAAATTTCTGGGTCATCTAAAGTTTTGTGGTAGCCGAGCTTGAGGAATTTTTCTCTAGCATCGAAGAATAGTTGCCGCGCCACGACATTGCCACCTGTGAGGGCATCGACTTCCTCTACAAATTGCGACCACTCAAGCCTGAAAAAATCGTGTGTCGATCGATGAGAGGCTTTGTTCTTAAAGAGTTCTTCTGACATTTTCTCCGGTTACTATCAAATCTGAGATGATCCAATACTGACAAAAAGACATGCACTTTCTTGCGGATAGTTGCCGATACAGGATTTGGAGTGATTAAGGATGGCTAAGAGCTCGGATCAGTTTCGAGAAAAACTTCGAGATTGACTATCACGCTGGAAGGCAACGCTGGAAGGAGCTCCAATCTTGGTCCTTCGGTCGTGACGTGCGTCCCCACATCCTTGTTTGACGGGAGCGCAAGCGGTGGTGGAACAGATGCGCGTTGAACAAGACATGGTTAACCCCAGCACTACCAAGTCGCTAATAGGCGGGTATTCGCTGGTCCAATAGGGCAATTAACCTATCGTTAACTAGGGTTACCTAGCGTTAACTGGCACGCATAGGAGTACCCTTCATGAAGTACGATCTCCGCTTCTTACATACCCTCGTTGAGGCGCAAAAACTTGCTGAGGCAAGCAACTTTAAACACACTGCGCGAGCACTTGAACGCATCCTGCGCGATGAAGAGTTGCGCGCATTTCAGACACCACCGCTTAACAGGGATGGCGTACGGCACGAACCCTCTCTGTGAAACTGTATTCCCCTTCTCATTAGTCCCTTGTTAACCGGAATCGACGATGGTCGTTGGAACGGTTTTGGGGGGCTGCATGGAAAAATCAATTGAGACCCATCGAATGGTAGCTGAACTGGCCTTGCTCGCCGCCGGTACACGAATACCCATCGAGTTGAGTTGCTTTAGACAGAGCATCCTTCAGCTGAGCCGATGTACAGATTATTCCTTTGACTACCTTTGGTCGAGATTCGAAACGCAATACCGCGCTTTGTTGGGCGAAGAGCGCTCGTGTGGTGAATTCTAAAATATTGACGACTATAGTGCTCTGCCACGCGGCAACCCGTTTTGAAATTGCAACGATGGAAGAACTCGCACGCCAAGTGGGTGCGAAAAGAGCTGTGTGGGCTTCGCCTACCTTGAAGTGCTAGCTCCTCAGTTGGATCTGCCGCTACGAGAGGGTTGTGCAAGCTGACGCCTAACTATGATCACAGCTGCTGCAGTGAAAATCAACGCAATGTCGTTCCAATTTGAGCTTATAGCTTCGATCGCGTTACCCAGCATAACATCTCTTCCTATGGCTCTGTGTTCTTAAGATGCCCGTATGATTAAAGCGAAGTCCTTAGTCAGACCAGCACTCAGTTGTACAACTTTGGGACAAGTTTTCTCGGTACCCTGCCGGTACAGCGTGCGCCAAGCAGACTAATCGAGAATTCTGCTGTCTGCGTGATTTTGTTCCGAACCTGAATTGTTTTATGGTAATCGATGGGTAGTGACACGCAGGCTATCGAAGGACAAACGCTCACCACGCTTAGAAGTTTGCCGCAGATCGCGCAACACCCAGCCGAGCCAATGACATGTGGCACGGGGCCATATTTGGGGTAGGACCTTGTCTACGGATTTGAACCAAACGCCTGAAAGCAAGCTGCTACCGGCCAAATCTGACGTTCTTACAGCGTTAGCTAGCGTTGTCGAATCTGACACATTTAGGCGTTCTCCAAGGGCGCGCCGATTACTTCGTTACTTGGTTGAGGCGGATCTAGACGAAACGAAAGGTGTGCTTACAGCGTACGCAGTAGGCGTCGACGCCTTAGAGAGACCGGAAGACTTCGACCCGAGCTCAGACTCTAGTGTTAGGGTCGCAATGAACAGACTGCGAGAATTGTTGGATCGGCACTACGGTTCGCTGGAGGGAAAAGACGCCGAAATCAAGATTCATTTTCCGAAAGGAACATTTCAACCGCGAATAGTCGTCGCTGTTCGAGAAGAGAGCGTCAGAACAAAGACAACTCCGACTAAAGACCATAAGAGACCCTTCTTCATTGGCATGGTCGCGTCGTTGAGCGTTGTCGGAGCTCTCAGTGCTGTGTTTTGGTTTGGGCAACCTTCTTCAAGTCCTCCGAATATTCAAATTGAGGCGGCTGTGGCAGACTTGATAGTCCAACGCATCGACACGGATACGGGCGAAAGAACACTGGCATTGGCTAGTGGAGTGCTCAGGCAACTGATCCATGATCTCGAAAGCACAAGCTTCATACGGGTTATCGATCGCACAATGAGTGATGACGTGCCGTCCATGAGCGATGAGTCCGCAGAAGCGCACCGGCTACAGACTTTTTTGTCCGCTGACGCGGAATCACTCATTTTCGTACTTACCGACGCCGCTGGCACAACACTGTGGGCCGAAACATACCTACTGCCGAATACAGATGTCGAATATGCGCGTTTTCTCAGGAGTACATCCGGAGCAATAGCAACCGAGATAGCGGGGGACACTGGGGCGCTCATCACGGACTTTTTGACACGCATGGCTTCGAGGTTGGACGACGAATCCAATGGACTTCTGGAAGAGTATGATTGTCTTGTTCTTTCGTTTGCTGCTGATGCTTCAAAGGTCGAGGATTTGGTCGTTGCCGCCCAGGAGTGCCTCTCTCGTTTAGTTGCGGAAGGAAGCACCAACGCTTCAATATTTGCTCAGGCTGCTTTATTCGAATTTCTTTCCTGGGCAGGTAGTACTTCGACCAACACGTCCGATGCTGCCTACGTCTTGTCTTTGGAACTTGCACGGCGAGCAACTCAATTGGATCCCAGGAATGCGTTAGGGTGGGAGCATCTTGGATCGATTCTCTCAGCGCGAGGCGATCGAGGTGAAGCTATTGCCGCGTATGAGACTGGACTTGCCATATCGCCGTGGAAACCTTCTCTTCACTTTTTGCTTGGTTGGCAACTTGTACTGACCGGTGAGTGGGACCAAGGCATGGCCAGGGTCCGTATTGGCGTCGAGATGACTCCTAACCCTCCGGGCTACATGCAGATACCTCTCGCACTTGATGCCTTCCGAATAGGGGATTTCGCAACGTCTCTTGAGATTGCACGGCAAGTACAGGAAAGCGGTGACCGGCGCGGCCATATTCTGGGTTTCGTTGCTGCTTTGGCATTAGGGGATCTGGTTGTAGCCAACGACATACGCGCTTCAGCTGATGCTGCCCAAGCGATTGATTGGGGCGACCCTCTTGGTGAAGTATCGCGGTCGTTTTCTAACCCAGACGTTTTGGCGAACTACCAACAAATCCTCTCGTCCACTATCGGAAACTGATGGGTCCAAACAGCGCCTTCGCGGCCGGCGACTGATCAAGACGATGCTTAAACGGCGCTTAAGCCATTGAGCAAAATGGCATTACTTCCCGGTGTAACGTTACATAACGCTTCGAAACTTGTTTAGGCGTGCGGCGTGCAGGATGTGAGGCTCAAATCGTTAGCGGTAACGGAAAATTGGACATTCAGTTATGCCCCACAGCACGCTCAAGCGCAGAAACCTCCTCGTAGTCGGCATGTTGCCTGTCGAGATTGAACAGCTGTGTGCGGAAAGCAACCGTTTTTCGTGGGACATAGCACATAGCACCGGCTGTGTTCATGAATTTGAAAGCATTGCCAAGTCGCGATATCACGATGTGCTTGTCGATATCGAAGGCTGTACCAGCTACGCTCCCGCGTTGCTCAATTATCTAGCAATGCGCGATTGCCTAGAAGTGGATGGGATGCGTGTCGCCGTCGGCCAATGGTTTCCGGCTGGCTTCAGAAAACAACTTGCGTCAGCAGGGTTCTGCACATTTGTAGAATTCAGGGCCTGGCGAACAACCCTCCGTGAAGCGTTTTGCAAACGATTCCAAAACGCTGCCTAGTAGGTGACAAGTGTTCTTTTACCTAGCATAATTTTGGGAGTAGCAGGTGCGATTTCTTTTCTTAGGACCTGATCTAATCGGTTGCGAAGCCAAACGGCTTGCAGAAGCCAAGGGTTGGAACCTTTCCAGCACCGATGACGTTGTGGTTGCGAACGATCTGCTGCGTGAGATTGAGTTCCAGGCGGTGCTTGTTTATGCCGATCAGGGAGCCCTTCCTTGTGCAGAAATTAGTGCGCTACGACGCATGCTACGGTCGCCAGTAGTTGCCTGTTTGTCGGAGGATAATCCCCAGAGACGATCGCGTGTCTTAAAGTTGGGCGCACTTACAACCGTACGTTACCCCTTTTTCGACGGCGAGTTTTATGCAGCACTGACAAATCTAATCGTTCATAAAATTGAGATCCAACGTACTCACATTCACACAGTGCGCCAATTTGGTTGCCTGCAACTGGACCTTGCGAGTCAGGAAGTTACGGGTAATGCAGGGACAGTGTTTCTTCCGAGAAAGCCATTTCAATTGTTGGACTTGCTAACGGCATCGGCTAATCGACCGGTTTCGCGTGAACGTATTCTAACACGATTGTACGGCCTAGAGGATGAGCCTGAGCCGAAGGTTATTGATGTTATGATATGCAAGCTGCGGCGGACTCTCGCGAAAATCGATGTGGATGATGTCAGCATTCTGACCGATCGAGGGTTCGGCTATCGTATTTCGTGCGCGCACCATCAAGCGCAGAAAGAACTTGCGGCCTGATGGCGCGGACCACCGTTGCCGACGTGGGTGAGCTTGAACGACTCAAGACAACACAATCTCAACGTTGGGATGGTCAGCCATCGATACATTCAGCAGCTTGGCGTATTTGTCCGCTCCAAAGAAAACCTCTATACCCGAGCCATCAGCAGCGTCTCGAAGCGAAGAAACTCTTTCGACATCTTCGTCCGCGGAATTAATCACATTGAGTGTTAGTTTGTCGGTCCTGACGTCAAAGTCGGCTACAACAGCAACCTGTGACCCTTCGATTTCCTGCAAGGTGACGCTGAAGCTATCGTTTCCAGCCCCGCCGACGGCTATGTCGTTCGCGTTGACATAGAGCGTGTCGTTGTCATTTCCACCATAGAGAATGTCAGTTCCGTACCCGCCCCTCATTTCGTCATCTCCGCTACCGCCCAGTAGGGTGTCAGAGCCAGTTCCGCCAAGCAGTGTATCATCGCCGTAATCTCCACTGATCAGATCATTTCCGCTGCCGCCGAGAATTCTGTCAGCGTTTTCGCCCCCCTCTAGGATGTCGTTTCCACTGCTGCCGGTCAGAAAGTCGTTACCAGAACCGCCTAGGAGCGTATCATTTCCGCCGCCACCATACATTTGGTCTGCACCACGTAGCCCTCGGAGGAGGTCATTTGCAGCGCCTCCAGACATGCGATCATTAAACTGGCCTCCGATTAACGTGTCTTGTCCGTTTCCACCGGACATAAAGTCGATTCCTGGTCCACCCAACAAAACATCGTTTCCTAGGCCCCCGGATAAAGTGTCGTTGCCGGATGATCCGCTGATTGTGTCGTTTCCGGCCTCACCTGAAATTTCGTCCGCGCCGGCGCCAGATGTTACTAAATCGTCACCATCTCCTGCGAGCACGTTGAACCCCGCTTCAGATTGAATGGCGATCGTATCGTCGCCAGCGAACGTGAGAATGTCTGATGCGAACTCGTCGTTAACGATGATGTCATCATTGTCGTCCCCGTACGTTTCGTCCGATGTATCAGTTTCATCGTTGTCGTCCCCGACAAAAACGAGCGAAACCGCAAAGCTTAGAAGCAGCAACGAGAAAACAGTTAGCAATAGAACGCCGCCTCTACTGCTTGCATCGCAGGCCAATGCTGAGCGTGAAAACTCGCAATTCAAAGCTGCTCAAGGTCTATCCTGACAATCTATGCTACGGACTGTTTGAAGTCCTCAGTTCACGTTGTATTGCGAATTGGTAAATGGACCGTTAACGGCGCTTGCTCTCTGAGGCTGAATGCGGGTTTACATCATAAATGTGACTACAACCAAGCAAACTTAAACTCGTCAGAGGCGTCGAAAAGTTCGTCAAACAAACAAATGGTGGGTGGTCGCCTGACTGTTGGCAGCGAACGGGGTATGTTTTGGGACCTTCTTGCAGTGACGCTGGTGTCTTGGCTGTGAAACAGACAACTGTTTAAACGTTTGTCGCGTGCGCCGGTCTCCGTCCTCCAAAGTGCGAACAGTTTAAGCCTCTTCGCTGCTACGTCTTCTCGTTTGCTTTGCATACTGAACTCCATAGTGTAGGACGAGAAACGCTACCTCAACGGAATTAAGTATCTACTAAGCTCTAGTTTTGGGTTGGAAATTGGAGCGTTTGAGTTCCGGCTAGTCAATGAAAAGTTGGTACTTTTTGGGATTTCCGTCGACTAATCGGGTGGCCGAGTTTGCAACCCCGGCCACCCAGCTCCTGAGATCAGGAGTGTCGGTATGGTTCCTCACGTGCGTCGAGACGCTGCTGCAGCCAATCAAGTACCTCGCTCTCTAACCAGCCAACCCGGTTGGGGCCGAGGATGATCCGCTGGGGGAATTTCCCTGCCTTCTCCAGACGGGCGATGTGTTGAGGTGAGTACAGAACCAGCTCCTTTAGCTGACGCTTTGAAAGTATCCGCATCACGATATCTCCATGATAGAAGAGCAACGCGATGCCCTCAGGTTTCGACAGGTTCCCCGAGGAAACGCTAGCTTACCGCGAAGACATCAGCTTGGCGAGAGACTCGTCATACGCATTCATCGCTGAACGCATCTCGCCAATGTAGGAATGGCGGTTGTAGACGGCTGCAACGCCACTGATAGTGCCTGAAACGTGGTTTAGAAGCTTCTCAGTGACGTGGATCGGCGTACCAAGCTTGGCATGATTTGTGGCGAAGGTCCTGCGCAGGTCATGCAGAGTGAATGGTGCGACATCCTCAAGGGTCACGAAGAACCGTCCGAATGACTTGCCCCAGCCGTTGAACACTGATCCTTTACCGCCGGTTGAGGGGAACAGATACTCGCCAAGCTCCGGCATACCTGCAAGCACATCGGCGACTAACGCCCCATACGGTAGGGTATGCGTTCGGCTGTTTTTCGTGAGTTCGGCTGGCAGTGTTATCAGCCGTTCTTTGCTATCGATCCAATCCCATTGCAACGCAGCAACCTCGCTGCGCCTCATACCCGTTAGAGCAAGTAGCGTGACGATTTTGCCAAAGGGGTATGGAGCCTGTTCCGCCTTTGCGAGCACCTCCTGTAGTTCGTCGTTTGTGAGGACGCGCTCGCGCGCTTTCGGCGCCTTGAACCAGCGCATCCCAGCCAATGGGTTGGCTTGGAGGTATTCTTCGCGCACGGCCCAGTTCAGCAGCGTTCGCGCGGCCACTAGGGCATGATGCTGTTCACCGCGTGTTACCGGTCCACTTCGGATCTTGTCTTGGAAGTCTTGCCGCGTAATGTCGGAGAGCTGCCGTTTTCCGAAGCGAAAGTGCGTATTCAAGCGGCTGCGATAGTACCTGACGGTGGCAGGCCGCAGGCGATGCTCACAATCCTCAAGGAACCGGTCGCGAGCTTCGGCCCAGGTAATGGAACGCTGTCGGTCCAAACCCAAAACGAATGAAGCAATAAGCTCTTTGGCCTTGTCGCGGGCTTGCTTGAGAGAAACTGTAGGGTAGCGGCCAATGGTTTTGCGGGTGCGGTTTGGGCCGTAGACAACAACAAAGCTTTTCGTCCCGCCTTGGGAAACTCGGACACCGAACCCGGCGAGGGCGCAATCCCAATGTGTTTCCTGTCCAGTTTCGGGCGCAGGAAGGGCCTTCAGCGTGCGGTCAGTTAACTGGATGGTTGGCATCTTAGGCTCGCTATAGGCTCTTAAAATACACGTGCTTAGGGGTGTTTTGGTGATGTGCTATGTTCACCAAAACTTCACAAAACTACATTAAAACAGTATGTTGTGAGTGTCCATGTTCGCCTATGAAAATCCATGGATTTTGCTTGAAAATCCTCGTGTCGGTGGTTCGATTCCGCCCCCGGGCACCACTTTCCTCGCCAACCTGTTGGTATCAATCGGTTTGAAGGTTGCGTCGGAAACGTCTTGTTCTCGCGTGCTTGTGCTAAGGGGCGCCTCGCAGGTCAGCTGCATCGACTTCAAGACCGCGCGCCATGAGGTGACTTTCGCTTAAGGTGTAGCGACTGAAACTCTCTTTTCAGGCCGTCAAGATGGCTCAGCCCCAAACCGATTTCCTTACAGTTGGAAGGTCGGCCTAGCGCACACATGCTCCCCCCCCCAGCACAAACCGGAATGCTCACCCAGTTGGAAAGTGATCCCCCAGATATTGGCCGAGTTTTTCCAACCCCGCCCGGAGGATTTTGGGGTCATTGGCAAAGCCGATGCGCGCGTAACCCTCCATCTCGAAGGCATCCCCGGGTGTCAGCATCACGCCAGTATCCTGTACAAGATCGACGCAGAAAGTGCGCGACGAAACGGGGATATCGAGCTTTAGCATTGCAGTTGTGCCCGCCAGCGGTTTCACCCAGCTGACCCGGGGCTGCGTTGCAATCCAATCTTCGAGGATCCCGAGATTTTCGCGCGTGATCGCGCGGCTGCGCGCAAGCAGTTTGGCGTGATTTTCCAATGCCATGGCTGCAAAATGGTCGTTGATCATGCCAACTGAAATTGTGTCGTGATCCCGGTGAAGCAGAACCTGTTCAGTCACGTCTGTTGGGGCTACGATCCAGCCCACGCGAAGCCCTGCGAGCGAAAAGGCCTTTGAGACACTCGCCGTTGCGATGCCCTTGTCGTACAGGTCCACAATGGAAGGGCCCATGCGGTCGCCGCTTTGCTCGGTGCCGCGATAGACTTCGTCGCACAGAACGTAGGCTCCGACATCACTTGCGATCCCCGCAATCGCTTCGAGCATGGGGCGATCTATCAGGGCGCCTGTCGGGTTGTTGGGGTTGGTCAACGCAATCAACTTGGTGCCGGGCACGACCAACGCCCGCAATTCCTCCAGGTCCGGCAGAAAGCTATTTTCCTCCCGCAGTGCCAACGTTTGCACATCAGCGCCAATGCTGGCGGGTATCGAATGATGTTGCTGGTAGGTCGGGATGATCGAGACGACCCGATCGCCGCGCGAGACCAAAGCCTTGTGGACCAGCATATTGGCCGCGATCGTGCCGTGGGTGACTGTGATGCGGTCGATCGCCACATCGGTGTAGAGATCCGAAATTGCACTACGCAGCCGGTCCGAGCCTTCAATGGCCCCGTAGGTCATTTTCATGGAAAGCAATTCAGATAGATCGGCGTCATTGCGGCCGGACATGCGCAACAATTCGTCTATCGTGATGCTGGCGACACAGGTTTCTGCAAGGTTGTAGGTGCAGCGGGTCTCCCACTCATTCATCCAGATTTCGACCTTGAACGGTTCGATATACATTGGCGTGCTCCCGCAGCGGCGGCTGGTTTTTCAAAACCATAGCGGGGGCAGGGCGCGCCAGCCAGTCAGCTCTCGCGCATGGCGTGATTGAAGTAAGCCAGGAAGGGCTCCAGCAAATAGGCCAGAGGACTTCGGTCTTCGGTCAGCATGAAGGCATCCACAGGCATGCCCGGCACGAGGCTCCGATCCCCCAAAAGGGCGATTTGGTCGTCGGGAAGGGTGATTTCCGTCTGGTAGAAGCGATTGCCTGTTGTGTCGTCGAAAAACGCATCGGCAGAGATCAGGCTGACATGGCCGGTTATCTCCGGCAGTTCGATCTGGTTGAACGATGGAAATACCAGCCGGACCTCCTGGCCGGTCAGGACCTGGTCGACGTGAACGGCCGGAACGCGCGCCGAGATCACAAAAGGCCGTCCATCGGGGACAAGATATGCAAATGGGTCCGCCGGGCGCAGGACGGCGCCTTCCCCGAAAATCGTGAGGCCATGGATCCGGCCCGAGACAGGCGCGCGAAGGTCGAGTCTGGTGATACGCTGTGACAAGCCATCAATGCGTTCAAGCAACTCCTGCTCCGCCACGCGGACCTCTCTCAGTTCGGTGATCGCGCGTTCGCGCCGCTCTGTTTCGAGCTGAAGAACCGCCAATTCGCCTTCGATGACCCGTTCTGCGGCTTCGGCTTCATTTGCGGCAACTTCGCCGATGGCACCTTGCAGTTGAACCAATTCCTGCTGCAGACGCATCACCGGGTCCTGTGTGCCAGCCCCACGCGCCAGCAAATCCTGCCGCCTTGTGAGTTCGGCCGTGACGAGCTCAATTTGGGCGACTAGGGCATCGCGTTGCGCCTGCAGCGCCTGGATCTGTGCGTTGATTTGGGTCACCCGGCCGCGCTGCTGTGCGATTTCCCGTGCAAGCGCTTCGGTGCGGATCGCAAACAGATTTTGCTGTCCGGAGAGGAGGTCTTCAACCTCAGGGTCCTCCTCGGCGCGAAGACGCAGCTCGGCAGGGACGGAGATCGCGTCGGCACCATCGCGTTCGGCCTCTAACCGTGCGCGGCGGGCCTGGAGCTCGGCCAGATTGGTGCGGGCCACGTTCAATTCAGTGACGAGGTCCGACGCGTCGAGCCGCATGAGGAGGTCGGAGGCCTGCACGTGGTCGCCCTCCTCGATCAGCAATTCAACGACGCGCCCGCCCTCCGGATGCTGGATGGATTGTCGGTTCTGATCGACGACTATCTGGCCCGGCGCAATGACCGCGCCAGATAGGGTCGCCATCACCGACCATGCCCCAAAGCCGCCCAACAGAAGCGCCAAACCAAGGGCTCCAATCCACATGGGACGGACCACAGTCCAGCTTTCCATTGCCTCAGTCATGCGAGGGCGCCCTTGGTCTGATTTTTGGCCACAAGCCGCACGTTTCCTGCATTCTGGAGCACTTTTGCCAGCACCTCGTCGCGGGGGCCGAAGGCGATTGCCACCCCGTCCTTGAGCGCCAACAGCTTATCGCAATGCTGTATGGCAGCGGGGCGGTGCGCCATGATGACGACGCCAAGACCCCGGGCTTTCATGGCTTCCACCGCTCTGTTCAGCGCGTCTGAGCCATTGTGATCCAAGGCCGAGTTCGGCTCATCCAATACCAAAAGGACTGGGTCCCCATAGAGGGCTCTTGCCAACCCGACCCTCTGGATCTGGCCGCCCGACAGGCGGGCGCCCGGGCCGGTGATTTGTGTGTCATAGCCTTGAGGCAAGGCGCGGATCATCGTGTCCGCATCAGCGGACTTTGCGGCAGCTGTGATCGCTGCGGCATCAGGTTCGGAATCAAGGCGACCGATGTTGTCGGCGATTGACCCTTCAAAGAGTGTCACGCTTTGCGGAAGGTATCCAATCAACCGGCCGAGGCAATCGGGGTCGTACTGATCCAGCGTTGCGCGGTCGAGGCGAACGGACCCGGCCGAAGGGGTCCAAACGCCTGCCAGGGCGCGTGCCAGGCTCGATTTCCCCGCGCCAGAGGGGCCGATCACGCCAACGGCCTCTCCGGGTTCAACGCGGAACGACACGCCCCGGAGTGTTGGCTTTGTTGCGCCGGGCGGCACAATAGAGAGGCTCGAGACCTCCAGCGCGGCGGCGGGGCGGGGCAAGGGCAGACGCGCCTTCGGCTCTTGTTCGCGGCTCAACAGGTCATTCAGTCGGGCCCACCCACGCAACGCCTCCGCGATCATCGTCCATTGCCCGATGGCCAAATCGATGGGCGCCAATGCACGCCCGAGCAAAATGGCACCGGCTATCATCGCACCCGCCCGCAGCTCCCCGCGCAGTACAAGAAACGCCGCCAAGCCAAGGATCGCCGATTGAAGGAACAAGCGCAGCGTCTTGGACAGCGTGGCATATCCCCCGACGCCGTCCGCCGCGCGCATCGCGATGGTGAGAGCTTTTTGCCTTTGGCGATGCCAGCGTGAAAAGGCGGCCTCGCGCATGCCAAGCGCGCGAATGGTTTCTGCCTGTGATTGCATCTCACCCGCTAAAAGGTCGGCGGCGTGACCGCTGGCGGCGGCGTTTGACAAAGGCTCTTTCGTTGTCTGGCGGTTCAGAATTGTGATCCCGATCAGGACCGCCATGCCGATCAGCGCCATCCAGCCAAGCCACGGATGGAAACTGAAGAGTGCCAGAATGAAAAGCGGCGCAAAGGGCAGGTCGAACACGGCCATGAAGACCGGCGATGAGGTGAGCCGTTGAACGGCGGCCAAATCGGACAAGGCTGTTTGTGCCTGCCCTGTGCGCTGCGCCCGCGCCAGCGCTGCCCGGAAGACGCGGGCATCGAACGCCGCCTGCAATCGTGCGCCATATCGCGCCGCTATGCGCGCCCGCGCGAAATCGAGGATGCCCATCACGGCGAACAGGAAGGCAACAAGAAGGGTCAGCGCAAGCAGGGTTTCTTCGCGGCCTGCACCCAAAACCCGTTCATAGACCTGCAGCATGTAGAGCGGACCGGTCAGCATCAGAACGTTCACGAACAGGCTGAACAGCAAAACGGAACGCAAGATCCACGCGTTGTTACGGCGGAATGCGTTCAGTTCATCGGAGGTGGATGATGGGTCGGCGCGCAAGCTGAAATCCGTTGTAGCGGTTTTGAGCCGCACCATGCGCCAAGAGTGTTAATTCCATCCCAACGGGATGCAGATGTTCAAACGATGAAAAGGGGCCTGACCCAAATTCGCCCGGCTCAATCCACCCATTCAATATCGAATTTGGTCACCAAGCCCCAAACCTCCGCCTCACTCAGGCCACGCGGGTTCATGCCGCGTGTCATCATCGCCAGACGCGCTGTATCTTCCAGCTCTTCAATGGCGTTGCAGGCGGCTTCAACGTCCTTGCCGGCGACAACGGGTCCGTGGTTGGCGAGCATCACAGCACTGCGCTTTCCGGCCAGGCCCCGAACGGCCTCACCCATCGCTGGATCGCCCGGCATAAAGAAGGGAAGCAATTTGACTTTTCCCAGCTTCATGATCCCGTAAGGCGTCAGTGTTGGCAGAAAGTTATCCGCATCCGCATCCGGCATCATCGACAAGGCAACAGAATGGCAGGCGTGTAGATGCACGACCGCGCCTGCGGTGCTTCGTGTGTCGTAGAAGGCCTGATGAAGCGGCATCTCTTTGGTCGGTTGATCCCCGCCAACAAGAAGACCGTTCGCGTCAAACCGGCTGAGCCGGCCCGGATCGAGCCGCCCGAAACTGGTCCCGGTCGGGCTGACCAGCAGCCCCCCATCCTCTGTCCGGGCCGAGATATTGCCAGTGGACCCGCCGGTCAGGCCGCGATCAAACATGGATTTCGCCAGCAAGCAGATTTGTTCTCGAAGGTGGCTTTCGCGGGTCATGGCGCCTCAGATCATTTGTTGCGGGATGTTTACAGGCCAGCCCTTGATCTGGGTAGCGGAAAAGGTGCGGGAAACAGGCACTGGACCCGGCGCGCAAAACACGGCATCGGGGGCCATGGATTTTGGAACTCTTGTACAGACACTCGTTGATTGGGTCGTCAGTATCGGATCGGGCGTCAACGAGCTTCCGGGCACAGTCGCCTTTGGGCTTGGCCTGTTCACGTGGTTCGCCGTCGAACAAATCCTCCAACGCGTCTTCAACGGGTTGAAATGGGCAATCCTGATTGGGGTTGTCGTGGCCCTTGGACTATCCCTGCCATACCTGGTGAACACGGTGTTCGGGTCGGGTGGTCCCTGACCCTTATCGCTTAGGCGAGGCCGCTAGCTCGCGGTGCCCATATCCCGAATATGCATTGCGATAATCGCGTCGATACTGTCATCGACCGGAAATCCAAGGTCACTTGCCAGGCGGCAGGCGAACGCCTTGGGCCATCCCCCGACAATGCGGGAGACGATTGGGTCTGGGTTCGGCCTGACCCGTGCGCGAACCTCAGGCCCGGCCGCACGTTCCAAAGCATCCAGCATCTCTTTCACGGAAACGCTTATGCCGCGCCCGGAGACGACAGCGCCGGGCCCTAGCGCGCCGGCGGGCAGGCTTGCGGCATGAAGCAGCGTTTCAACGGCACAGTCGGGTGAGGCGATCCAGACCTTCATTGCGCCATCGACGGGTAGGTCGGCCGCCTCTCCAGCCAGGGGTTCCCGGATGATCCCCGATATGAAACTGGATGCCGCCGCGTTCGGGCGCCCGGGCCGGACAGAGATTGTGGGCAAGCGCACGCAGCGCCCATCCAGGTGTCCACGCCGTGTGTGATCCGCCAGCAGAAGCTCTGCCATCGCCTTTTGCGTGCCGTAGGAATTCTGTGGTGTAAGGCAGTGGGTGTCGGGAACGATGTCGGGCAAATCGCCACCAAATGCGGCGACAGAAGAGGTTGCAACGACTTTAGGATGGGTTCCCAAGTACCTGATGTCATTCAGAAAGGCGGCCGTGGCATCGAGGTTAACCCGATAGCCGAGATCAAAATCAGCCTCAGCCGCGCCCGAGACGACCGCAGCAAGGTTGAAGATCAGATCAGGCTTGTGCTCAAGACAGGCGGCGCGCCCAAGCTCGGTGCCAAGATCGGCGGCAATGGTCCTTGTCGGAAACGGGGCGTCCGGCGCCTTTGGTTCGACCAGATCAGCCAGCACGAGCTCCGACACGCCCGCGCCGCCGATTTCCCCGGTTTGCGCAAGCCTGGCCGCCAAACGTGCGCCGATCATGCCGCCCCCGCCCGTGATAAGAACCCGCATCACGCGGCTCTGCAGTCAGCGGCGAGCGCATCAAACGCCCGCAAAACATGCGAAAAGGCGACATCGTCGATGTCACGGTGCAGCACCATCCGGCATGCAGGTTCCGGCGCCGACATGGCGATGCCGGCTGCAGATAGACCGGTAAGGCTGACGCCATCCCTTGGGGTCAGGAAAACCATGTTGGTGGCCTGGCTAACGGCCCCGATGTCGAGGTTACGCAAATGGGAAGCCAGCGCGTCGGCCCGTTGGTGATCTTCGGTCAATCTGGCCACGTTCCGTTCCAGCGCGAAAAGGCCTGCGGCGGCCAATATGCCGGCCTGACGCATGCCTCCGCCAAGCATCTTCCGCATGCGACGGGCTTTCGCGATCAAGTCCTTGGGGCCAACAAGCACGGACC
This sequence comes from uncultured Roseicyclus sp., assembly GCA_947489665.1. Taxonomy (GTDB): domain Bacteria; phylum Pseudomonadota; class Alphaproteobacteria; order Rhodobacterales; family Rhodobacteraceae; genus Gymnodinialimonas. The sequence continues at coordinate 1,449,360 of CANLEH010000001.1, forward strand.
CGACCGGAGCGCCCAATCCTTTGGACAGGCAGACGGACACTGTGTCGAACGGATCGGCAAGATCGGTCTCAGCGCATCCAAGCGCAGTGATCGCGTTGAAAAAGCGCGCGCCGTCCAGATGGGTCGACAATCCTGCGGAGCGCCCGGCCGTCGCGGCCTCCTTGATCCGGTGCAGCGGAACAGCCCGTCCGTAATTCGTGTTTTCCAATGACAGCAGGCGAGAGATCGGGTGATGGCTGTCATCCTCCTTCACGGCACCGACGATCGCGTCCGCGTCAAGCCCGCCATCTTCTGACACCGGCAGCGCATGGAGCGCCACACCGCCAAGTACGGAGGCACCCGCAGCCTCATACCGGATCACATGGTAGCTTTCGCCGGAGATCACTTCTTCGCCACGGCCACAATGCGCCAGCATGCCCAAAAGGTTTGATTGCGTTCCCGATGGCACAAAAAGCCCGGCCTCCTTTCCAAGACGTTCGGCAAGGTTGGCCTCTAGCCGGTTGATCAGCGGGTCCTCGCCGTACACGTCATCGCCCACTTCCGCCTCCGCCATGGCGGCGCGCATGGCCGCGCACGGCTTTGTGACGGTATCCGAGCGAAGGTCGGCCACGATCGGGCCGGTCGTGTTGGACAGGGGGCTGTATTGCGACATCTCGGATGCTCCTTTCGTGCAAGCGGCACCGCATCATGCAGCAGTCGAAACTGCAACCCCGGCATCGATCTTGGCCTTGTTGTTCTGCAGAATGCGGTCCATTCTGGCCTTATCAATGTGTATGAGCGACCATGGCCATCATCTCCGAACATCATATCTTTCTGTCCGAAGACGCGAATGTGGGTCTACAGACCAGGTTGAAAGACGCCATCACGCGCGCGATCTGGGACGGGCGGTTTGCTCCGGGGGATCGGTTGCCGGCCACGCGCGCGCTGGCCAAGCACCTTGGCATCAGCCGGATCACGGTCAGCCTTGCCTATGATAGCTTGCTCGCGACCGGCTACATCATCTCTGTTGCGCGATCAGGGTATTTTGTAGCGCCCGATGCCCCGACCCGCATTGAAACGGTCGGCACGGCCGCCAACGGCACGGTGGAGCAGATGGACTGGGCCACGCGGTTGGGTGACCCGCCAGCGGCCCTGGGCGCACAGGCCAATCCGCCGGATTGGCGGCGTTTCAAATACCCCTTCATCTTTGGCGAGCCCGACGTGGCGCGCTTTCCTGTGGACGATTGGCGCGACTGCGTGCGGCGCGCGCTTGGAAAGCGCCATTTTGAGCAGATCGCGTTTGACGCGCGGGACCGAGACGATCCTTTCCTGCTTGAGCAGATCGTTCGGCGGTCGGTTTCGGGACGGGGCGTGGCCGCATCCGTTGACGAAGTGTTGGTCACGGCTGGTGCCCAGAACGCGTTGTGGCTGACGGTTCAGGTACTGTTTCCCAAACGCGAAGGCGTTGTCGCGATAGAGGATCCCGGCTACCCCGAGATGCGCAATCTGCTGCATCAGCAAGGCTTGACCGTATACCCAATCCCCGTGGATCAGGACGGAATGCGGGTCAGTGACATTCCGCCTGGCGTGCAAGCGGTCTTCACCACCCCGTCCCATCAGGCCCCGACCGGGGCAACCATGTCCATGGCCAGACGCAAAGAGTTGTTGGACCGGGCGGAACAGGACGATTTCGTGGTCATCGAAGACGATTATGACTACGAGATGGCCTATGCGTCACCGGCCCTTCCGGCCCTGAAATCGCTGGATCGCAGGGGGCGGGTTGTCTATGTCGGCAGCTTCTCAAAATCCATATTTCCGGGGCTGCGCCTGGGCTACCTCACGGCAGATACAGCCTTGGTCGAACATGCCCGCGCCATCCGGACGCTGAGCGGGCGACACCTGCCCGGGTTGACGCAAAAGACCGTTGCCTACTTCTTGTCAGAGGGGCACTACAACAGCCATTCGCGCCGGATGCGGATGCGGATGGCGCGCCGCAATGAGGTGCTGCGAGAGGCTTTGCTGGCCAAAGGGTTGATGCCGGCCTTGGATCGCGTGACCGGCGGGACGACGCTGTGGCTGAAGGGCCCAGACGGAATGATCGATACCGAAGTTGTGGCCGCTTTGCGCGAAAAGTCGGTATTGGTTGAGGCTGGGTCTGCTTTTTACGCAGATCCCGCGCCGCCACTGAACCGCCTGCGGCTTGGGTTCGCGACGATCGAAACGGCTCTGATCGAAGAGGGTGTATCCCTGATCGCCGAAGCGATCAGGGCGCAGGAATAGCGGGCTGGCTGCCCTCGAATGGCCGCGCTCAGGCGCGCGCGCGCTCGGATTTCGGGTCGTACATCGGCTTGAGGCTCGCCTCTGCCAAGACGCGCGTCCCGGCAACCTCGATCTCATAGGTTGAGGCCAGCACCTCGTCGGGCTTTTCACCGGGGCAGGGGACGTAGCCAAGACCGATGGCTCCACCCAGCGTGTGCCCGTAATTGCCCGAAGTGATGTAGCTCACGACCTCTCCGTTCCGCACGATTGGTTCGGCATGGAACAGCATCGCTTCCGGGTCGGTCAGCTTGAACTGAACCATGCGCATCTGCAGCCCTTCATCGCGCTTTCGCGCCACGGCGTCCGCGCCGATGAAGTTGTTCTTCTGCTTGCTGACGGCAAAGCCCAGGCCCGCTTCCAGAACGTGATCTTCGCCGGTTATATCGTGGCCGAAATGGCGAAACGCCTTTTCGATGCGCGCAGAGTCCATCATGTGAAGGCCACACAGACGTAGCCCGTGATCCACCCCGGCCTCGTGCAATGTCTCAAACACATGGGCAGCTTGGTCGGCGGAGACGTAAAGCTCCCACCCCAGCTCACCCACGTAAGTCACGCGGTGCGCGCGCGCGAGGCCAAGGCCGATTTCCACCGTTTGTGCCACGCCAAACGGGAAGGCTTCGTTTGACCAATCATGGGGGCTGACCGATTGCATAAGCGCACGGGCATTCGGCCCCATCACGCAGATCACCGCTTCAGATGCGGTGGCATCCGAGATGATCACCACCTCATCGCGCTTGTGCGCCTTGAGCCATGCCATGTCCCGGATCAGCGTCGCGGCCGGGGTGACGATGAAGTAGCTGTCGTGGGCGAGGCGCGTGATGGTGACATCGGCCTCGATCCCGGCACGCTCGTTCAGGAACTGCGTGTAGACGATCTTGCCAACGGGAACTGACATGTTGCCACCCGCCATGCGGTTCAGGAACGCCTCCGCATCGGGCCCATCCACGCGGATCTTGCCGAACGAGGACATGTCGTACATGCCCACAGTATTGCGCACCGCGTCATGTTCCTGGCGCTGATTCCAGAACCAGTTCTGGCCTTTCCAGTCATAGACATATTCCGGGTCCTGACCTGGGTTGGCGAACCAGTTCGCGCGCTCCCACCCGGCCAATTCACCGAAAACGGCATTGTTGGCTTTCAGATGTTCATGCAGGGGCGAGCGGCGCACGCCCCGCGCGGTTGCCTTCTGGCGGTAGGGATAGTGGTCTGCGTAGAGCAGGCCAAGCGTCTCGGACGCGCGTTCTTTCAGGTAACGGCGGTTCTTCTGGAACGGCTGCATCCGGCGGATGTCCACATCGCCGATGTCGAACGGGGGGATGCCATTTTCCATCCATTCGGCCAACGCCCAACCGGCCCCACCGGCGGACTGAATACCGATGGAGTTGAAGCCTGCGCAGACCCAGTATCCTTCCAATTCCGGTGCGGGTCCCAGGTGGTAGGCATCATCCGGCGTGAAGCTTTCAGGGCCGTTGAAGAAGGTGTGGATGCCAGCCTCTGCCAACATCGGCAAACGCTCGCACGCGGCTTCAAGGATCGGCTCGAAATGGTCGAAATCCTCTGGCAGTTGGTCGAATTCGAAATCCTCTGGGATCGGCCCCCACGGCTTAGCCTTGGGCTCAAACGCGCCAAGTAGCATCTTGCCGGCATCTTCCTTGTAATAGGCGCATTCGTCGGGGACGCGCAAAACCGGAAGCTGTTGCAGGCCGTCGATATTCTCCGTCACGATGTAGAAATGCTCACACGCTTGCAGCGGCACGTTCACGCCCGCCATGGCGCCGAAATCGCGGGCCCACATGCCTGCGCAATTGACGACCATATCGGCCTGGATTTCGCCAGCCTCGCCGTCTGCTTCCCACGAAACGCCAGTGACCTTGCCGTCTGCCTGAGAGACGCCCGTGACCTTCACGTTTTCCAGCACCTTCGCGCCGCCCATCCGCGCACCTTTGGCCATGGAAAGCGCGATGTTTGCCGGGTCGCCTTGCCCGTCGAGCGGCAGCCACACGGCTGCCGTCATCCCATCGGTGTTCACATGCGGGTAGTGTTTGAGAACTTCGGCTGCGTCGATTTCTTCAACCTCAACCCCGAACGAGCGCGCCATGGAGGCTTGGCGCCGAATTTCCTCGGCCCGATGCTCGGTCAAAGCCATCGTGATGGAGCCGCAACGGCGGAAGCCCGTAGCAACGCCCGTTTCAGCCTCAAGATTGCCGTAGAGCTCCTGGCTGTATTTCGCCAGGCGCGTCATGTTCTTCGTGGCGCGCAGCTGCGCGATAAGACCCGCCGCATGCCATGTCGTGCCCGAGGTCAGCCGCTTGCGTTCCAACAGGACCACATCCGTCCAGCCCAACTTGGTCAGGTGATAGGCAACAGAACAACCAGCAACACCGCCACCGACGATGACAACGCGCGCGTGGGAAGGGACTTTGGACATGTGAGGAACCCGGTCGAAGAGTTAAGATGAAAAACGGGCGGGCCTTTCGCAAAGCCCGCCCGGTTCAGATCAGCCGTTGTCGCGCATATCGTCAAGCGTGGCGCGGAAGCGGTCCACGATCTCGTCGACATTTTCGCGTGTCGCGATGAATTGCGGCGCGATGATTGCATTGTCGCCGGTGAACTTCACCGACAGGCCCTGCCAGAACATGCGCTTCTGAAGCTCGGTCCCGCGCATACCCGGCCCGCCATCTGCATGAACTTCGACGCCAGCCATCAAGCCTGCAACGCGGATATCGTTGATCAGCTCGTGGTCCTTGAGGCCATCCATCAAAGCGGCTTCGAAGTAGGGGATCAGATCGGCGGAGCGTTGGATCAGATCTTCTTCCACGATGATGTCCATCATGGCGTTACCGGCCGCGCAGGCGGCGGGGTGGCCCGAATAGGTGTAGCCGTGGAAGAACTCCGTCAGACCACGCTTGGAGGAGCCGACAACCGTCTCGTAGATGTCATCGCGGCAAGCGACGGCACCCATGGGGATGGAGCCGTTGGTGAGCGCCTTTGCCATCGTGATAATGTCGGGCTCCACGCCGTAGCGCTGCGCGGCGAAAGCGGTGCCCATACGGCCAAAGCCCGTGATGACTTCATCGAAGACCAGCAGAATTCCGTACTGGTCACAGATCGCGCGCAGTCGCTCAAGGTAGCCTTTCGGGGGCGGCAGAGCGCCGGTGGAGCCTGCAACGGGCTCAACGAAGACCGCCGCGATGTTGCCACCGCCATAGGTCTGGGCCATCCGCTCCAGATCGTTGGCCAGCTCCTCGCCGTTATGCTCGGAATGGCCGCCGGGGATGAACTTCTCAGACGGGTCGTAGGTGTGGCGCAGCATCATCACGCCCGGGACCGTTGCGTGGAAGATGTCGCGGTTCTTGACCATGCCGGAAAGGCTGACGCCGCCGATGTTCACACCGTGATAGGCGCGTTCACGGGACACAAACCGGGGGCGGCTCTCACCGCGCGCGTTCCAGTACGCCATGACGATCTTCATCGCCGTGTCGACGCTTTCAGAGCCGGAGTTGGTGAAGAACACATGGTTCATCTTCTCGGGCAACATGCGGCTGATCTTTTCGGCCAACGCGAAAGAACCAGGGTGGCCCGCCTGGAACGGCATCACGTAGGTGTATTCCGTCATCTGCTTGGCGACGGCCTCGGCGATCTTCGGGTGGCAGTGACCGGCGGGCGAGCAGAACAGGCCAGATGAGCCGTCCAAAAGCTGACCGCCCTTGTGATCGTAGAGGTGAACGCCCTCGGCCCGAACAACCAAACGCGGGTCTTCTTTGAAGCCACGATTGTCCGAGAACGGCATCCAGTGCGCTTCGAGCGAATTGTTAGCAGCATCATAAGCCATGGGTGGTTCCTCCCCAAAGGGCGCGGGCTACGCGCGAATAAGATGCGCCAAAATCGCGCCACGCAGAGAGTCGGAGTAGGGCCAGAGATGACGTTGATTAAGGCCACGGATAGTGAGCGATTTGGCCAAGCAACAAAGGCGCGAACCCACATAGGGATTGCGCAACAAAAGTACGTTCGAAAAGGGGGTCAGGCGGGGACTTGGGCTTGCACGGCGGTCACCGCGATAATGTCTACGATGTCTTGCGCCGTGGCGCCCCGGCTCAGGTCATTGGCGGGTTTCGCAAGGCCCTGAAGCACCGGACCGATGGCAGTGGCCCCGCCAATGCGTTGCGCAATCTTGTAACCGATGTTGCCCGCATCGAGGTTTGGGAAGACAAATACGTTCGCTGCGCCCTCCAGCGGAGAGCCCTCGGCCTTGCGTGCTGCAACAGAAGGGACGAAGGCCGCGTCGAACTGCAATTCGCCGTCGAGGATCAGATCAGGGGCCGCAGCCTTGGCAAGCTCCATGGCCTCGGTCACCTTGCTCACAGCCGCATGGCGCGCACTGCCTTTGGTCGAGAACGACAGCATCGCAACGCGAGGTGTCTCGCCCAAAAGCGCGTGCGCCGAAGTGGCCGCCTGCTGTGCAATTCCGGCCAACTCTTCTGCGGCTGGGTCAATAACCAGCCCGCAATCAGAAAAGATCATGCCTTTGGGGCCAGCTGGATGCTCGGGCGGTAGGGCCATCAGGAAGAAGCTCGATACCAGAGGCGCGCCCTTGGCTTTGCCGATGACCTGCAACGCGGCACGCACCACGTCTGACGTCGTGCGCACACAGCCGCTGACCGTGCCGTCGGCCATCCCCTGATCTACCATGAGAGCTGCGAAGATCAGCGGGTCACGGACAACTTCCGCAGCCTTTTCCTCTGTCATACCCTTGTGGCCACGCAATTCCACGAGACGTGCGACGAAAGTGTCGTGATGTGGGGAGTTTTCGGGGTCCAGGACCGACACGCCGGGTGCAATGGCACCCTCAATTTCGGCCGCGCCCAGGATCGTGACATCCGCCAGACCCTGTTCAACGGCAATCCGCGCGGCGTCTTGCACACGCGGGTCGTCGCCTTCGCTCAGCACAATGTGCTTCTTGTCCGCCGCCGCACGGGCGGCGATGGCGGCAAGCGGATCACCTGCCGCCACGCTCATCTCAAGCGACCTGCTGAGGAACCATGTCCTCTTTGCTGATGCCAGCCACGGCGACAGGCTTCTTCATCGCGTCGCGGCGGAACGGATCACCAAGTTCCTGGTTGATCATGGCTTCGATCAACGTGGTGATACCGTTTTCCATCTGGTCCTTGATGGCTTGATCAAGGGCTGCGGTCAGCTCCTCCTGGGTGCGGGCCACCACACCCTTCAGACCGCATGCATCCGCGATACCGGAGTAGGACACGTCTTCGTCCAGCTCTGTACCCACGAAGTTGTCGTCGAACCACAGGGTGGAGTTCCGCTTTTCCGCACCCCACTGGTAGTTGCGGAAGACGATCTGCGTTATTGCAGGCCAGTCTCCACGGCCAATGGCCGTCAACTCGTTCACCGCGATGCCGAAGGCGCCATCACCTGCGAAACCGACAACCGGGACGTCCGGCTGGCCAATTTTTGCGCCAACGATAGCGGGCAGGCCGTAGCCACAGGGACCGAACAGGCCGGGCGCCAGATACTTCCGGCCTTCGTTGAACGACGGATAAGCGTTGCCGATGGCGCAGTTGTTGCCGATGTCGGACGAAATTATCGCCTCAACCGGGAGAGCGGCCTGGATGGCACGCCATGCCATGCGGGGCGACATCCAATCCGGCTTGGCCGCGCGCGCCCGAACGTTCCAGTCCGTGCCGGGATCGTCCTGCTCTTCGTTCATCGAGCTCAGTTCTTGGGCCCATGCGGATTTGGTTTGTGCGATGTGGTTCTTGCGCTCCTCACGGCCCGCGTCACCTGCATCGTCTGCAAGTTTTTCGAGGATGCCGTTTGCAACTTTCGCCGCGTCGCCCACGATGCCCACAGTGACCTTTTTGGTCAGGCCGATGCGATCGGGATTGATGTCGACCTGAATGATCTTGGCGTCAGCGGGCCAATACTCGATGCCATAGCCCGGCAAGGTCGAAAACGGGTTCAGGCGCGTGCCAAGGCAGAGGACGACGTCAGCATCCTTGATGAGTTGCATACCGGCCTTTGAGCCGTTGTACCCCAAGGGACCTGCGAACAGCGGGTGGTTGCCCGGGAATGCGTCGTTGTGCTGGTAGCCCACACAAACCGGCGCGGTCAGGCGCTCGGCCAGGGCTTTGGATGCGTCGATGCCGCCCGACGACAGAACCACGCCGGCACCGTTCAGGATGACGGGGTTCTTGGCCGATGACAGCAGGGCGGCTGCTTCGGCGACGGAGTTCGTGCCACCGGGGGAGGCTTCGAATTCGATCGGATCGGGGATCTCGATATCCACGACCTGGGTCCAGAAGTCGCGCGGGATGTTGATCTGCGCAGGGCCGGACAGGCGCTTGGCCTGGCTGATGACACGGGTCAGAACCTCGGCCACGCGGGTCGGGTCACGGACCTCTTCCTGGTAGGAGACCATGTCTTCGAACAGTTTCATCTGCTCGACTTCCTGGAAGCCGCCCTGACCGATGGTCTTGTTTGCCGCCTGAGGGGTGACCAGCAGAAGCGGCGTGTGGTTCCAATAGGCAGTTTTGACAGCGGTCACGAAGTTGGTGATGCCAGGGCCGTTCTGCGCGATCATCATCGACATCTTGCCGGTGGCGCGCGTGTAGCCGTCCGACATCATGCCTGCTGAGCCTTCATGGGCGCAGTCCCAGAACTTGATGCCAGCATCCGGGAAAATATCAGAGATCGGCATCATGGCTGAGCCGATAATGCCAAAGGCATGCTCGATGCCGTGGCGCTGCAACGTTTTGACGAAGGCTTCTTCGGTGGTCATTTTCATGGCGAATCTCCCGAGAGCGGACTCCCCCGTGGGTCCGCAATTGCGCGTTATTGAGCCTAGAAGTCTCGTTTTCGGTAGGGCCAGACCTTCGAAATGGATAGGTCCAGAGCACATTTATTAGGCGCTTCACGATCCGAGACAACGTGGCTTGGCCTTCCTGTGCACAAGCAACGCTTCAAACGCAAGAGGGACGAACCAGCGCAGGCGCGTTCATTGCCTCACCGCTCGTGACGGCCAAACGCATCAAGCTATCCCATGTTAACCGGGCCTTCATTCTCCATGCCCTATGCCCATTCCACCAGTTCAATTGTTCAGGCAGGTGCGCTGCTCTGCTGACTACAGATCAACTTGGGAAGGCCGCGTTTTGGGGAATACCATCGCCTTGGGGAAAAATGTGGGCACTGCCGCAGCACCCGCATTGGCCGCAGAGTTTGCGGCGCTTCGCGGCACTGATGTATCCGTCAACGCGAGCAAGACAAACCATATCGGCGCGCTCGGCCTTCAGGTGATAGTCGCCGCGTGCCGGCAATGGAAACACGATGGGCACGGCTTTTCGCTTTCAGCTTTCAGTGATGCGTTCCGGCACGACGCTCGCACCCTTGGCATCGCACTAACCGATCTTGGGGCCAATGAGGCAGGCTCGGGGGGCGTTTCGTGAGCCTATCCGTTCTCGCCATCGACGATTCCAAAACCATGCGTAACTTGCTCGGGGCCGCCCTTGGCCGGGCTGGATATTCCGTGGACTTTGCAGAAGACGGACAGGCTGGGCTCGATCGCTTCTCTGCAACCGATCCGGACGTTGTCATCACCGATATCAACATGCCTAGGCTGAACGGGTTTGACTTTATCGAAGGCGCGAGACGCTTGGAGAGGGCGCGCATCGTGCCAATCCTCGTATTGACGACCGAAACCGCGCCGGAATTCCGCGCAAAGGCTCGGGATGCCGGTGCCACGGGATGGATCGTGAAGCCCTTTGACGCAGCTAAACTGGTCTGGGCGATTGAGCGGGTCACAAACACGGCGGCCTCCCAATGACCTTTGCCGTGAGTGATGAATTCCGCGACTCCTTCTTTGAAGAGTGCTGCGAATTGCTTGAGGCAATGCAGGACGGCTTCAGCCTGATGATTGATGGGCGCGAAAATGTGGAAACGATCCACACTGTCTTTCGCGCGGTGCATTCGATCAAAGGCGGCGCGGGTGCCTTCGACCTGAACGAGTTGGTCGCATTTGCCCACCGGTTTGAAACTGTTCTCGACCAACTTCGATCCGGGAAAGTACGGCCAACTTCCGAGCTGTATCTGCTGTTTCAGCAATGCGGCGACCATCTGTCTGATCTTGTCTCTGCGGCCCGAAATGGCACCGATGGAAATAGCGAGACGGAGGCCCTGCTGTTGCAGCGTTTGCAGGCCGCCACTCAGATCGATTTGGTCCCATCGACCGCCGCGCAGACATCAGATGATGACGCAGGCTTTGTACCATTGGCCTTGGAAATTGCGCCCCTAACCGCCCCGGCGGCGGACACGCAGCACGGTTGGCGCATCACCTTCAATGCCGCATCCGAGCTGTTCACGAGCGGCAATGAGCCATTGCCTCTCATTCGAGCGCTTGAGCGGTTTGGACCCGTGAAAATCACCGCAGATCTTTCCTCTGTGCCGTCCTTGGATCGCCTCGATCCAATGGTGTGTTGCATGCATTGGACCATCGATGTGGAAACCTCCGAAACCGAGGATGTCATCTTGGAGGTCTTCGAATTCGTCATGGATTGCGCTGTGGTTGAGATCCAGCCCCTGACCGGTGCTGATCTCAGCACGATTGCGACGCCTCCCAAGGATGCGGGTTCCACAGGACCGGACGCGGGCCAGCAGGCCCCGATTGCGCTCGACGATCGCGATATTGCGCCGAGCGCGCCCCCAATAGCTGCCACAACAGCGGGCGGATCTGCCTCCCAAACCATTCGGGTAGATTTCGAAAAGGTGGACAAGCTCATCAACTTGGTCGGCGAACTGGTGATCAAAGAGGCCGCGTTGTCGCAGAAAATCGGACAACAGCAAGTTGCGCACGACAATGCCGTCTTGCTGGAACTTGAAGGTCTGAAACATCTGGCCAGCGAGATCCAGGAAAGCGTCATGGCCATTCGGGCGCAACCGGTCAAACCGCTTTTTCAGCGCATGGCGCGAACAATTCGCGACGCCGCTGCGAGCACCGGGAAAACCGTCAGACTGGTGATGGAAGGAGAGGGGACCGAGATCGACAAGACGGTTTTGGAACGCTTGGTCGACCCGCTTACCCATATGGTTCGCAATTCGGTCGATCACGGCCTGGAAACGCAAGAAGACCGGATCGCTGCGGGTAAGTCACCCGAAGGTATGATACAGCTGACCGCCGCCCACAGATCTGGCCGCGTTGTGATCGAAATCACGGATGACGGCGCAGGCATAAATCGTGATCGTGTGCGGCAAGTCGCGGAAGAAAAAGGATTGATCGCCCCGGACGACCACCTGACGCCGCCCGAAATCGACGCGCTTTTGTTCCTGCCGGGCTTTTCCTCGAAGCAAGAGGTGTCAGAATTGTCCGGTCGAGGGGTCGGACTCGATGTTGTGCGCAGCGAAATCGAAGCGCTTGGCGGGCGCATGTCCGTCTCGTCCGAGGCTGGATTTGGCTCAACATTTACAATCAGTCTCCCGCTGACCCTTGCCGTTCAGGAAGGCATGGTTGTCGACATCGCCGGTCAGACCATGGTGGTGCCGATAGGCGCCATCAAGGAAACACTCTACGCCACCAGCGCCACGACCCATTCCATCGGGCTTGGGGAAAAGATGCTCTCGATCCGCGGCTGTTTGATGCCGGTCGTTGATCTGGGCGTCAAATTCGGGTTTCGCGCCGAAGCAAGCGACCTCAGGGACCGGGTCCTCTTGGTGGTCGAAACCACCGCCAACAAGCAGTGCGCTTTGGTCGTCGACGCCTTGCATGATCAACGCCAGGTCGTGATCAAAAGCCTTGAGACAAACTATTGTAAAATCGAAGGGATTGCGGCCGCAACCATTCTGGGAGACGGGCGGATTGCCTTGATTGTTGACCCCGAAGGCATCGCGAGGCGCGCGACAGATTTTTCCCCGGCCAGCGCGTTGATGGCGCAGACAGCCCATTCTGAGGGAGGCGCACTTGAAACCATCTGAATCCCCCGAAGATCAATCCACGCTCGAAATGGTTGCTTTTCGCGTTGCAGAGCAGGATTTCTGTTTCGATATCATGTCGGTCCGTGAAATCCGCGGCTGGACAGAAACGACCACACTTCCGCATGCCGACAGTTTCGTGAAGGGTGTGATCAATTTACGTGGAGCCGTTGTTCCCGTGATCGATCTCTCCGATCGTTTGGGGCTTGGGCGCACCGATCCATGTGATCGCCATGTGATTATCGTCGCTGTCGTAGACGGCCAGACAATCGGCCTGCTCGCCAACATGGTTTCAGACATTTTGTCTGTGGACGACGACGCTGTGCATCCCGTGCCTGAGATGGTTTCGGGCAAGGTTCGAGGGTTTGTTTCCGGCGTTGTCCTTCTGGAAGAGCGCATGTTGCGCCGGCTTGATCTGAACTCTGTCGTCGAACGCTCCAACCCGGTGGCTGCATGATGATGGGTGACCCGTCAATCGAACGCTCGCGAGACCCCGGTCTCGCAGGTGATGCAGCGTTTGCGAAGTTGGCGGAGTTTCTCGAGGACCGGACCGGAATTGTGTTGTCGAACGGAAAACGCCGGATCGCGGCATCCCGGTTGTCCAGACACCTCAAGCGATTGGGACTCTCCGGGTTCGATGCATACTGCGACCATCTGAATGGACCGGACGGTGCAGACGAACTGCAGCACATGATCACGTCCCTCACGACAAACGTGACGCGCTTTTTCCGAGAGTCGCACCACTTCGATGCGTTGAAAGCGGTCCTTCTCTCCCGCATCGCACAATCACCGAGAATTCGGATGTGGTCCGCTGGCTGTTCAAGCGGAGAAGAGGCCTATTCAATGGCAATGGTCGTGCGCGATGCACTTCCTCAATCCGATGACCTGGATGTTAAGATCCTCGGGACCGATATCGACGCTGATGTTTTGCAACGCGCGCGCAGCGCGAGGTATTCGTCCAGCCTTTATGATCAGATCGAGCACCCTTTACTTCAAAAATACACCAGGCCATGCGCGGACGAACCCAACATGTTTGAGGTTTGTCCTGAGGTTCGATCCCTCGTCCAGTTTGCTCAGTTGAACTTGGTCGACCCGTGGCCGATGCAGGGCCAGTTTGATGCAATCTTCTGCCGGAACGTCGTCATCTATTTCTCTGCGCAGACGCAAGCATCGCTTTGGCCCAGATTTGCTACGGCACTTCGGCCCGGCGCGCCTTTGATGATCGGTCACTCGGAACGGGTGACGGGCCCCGGTTCCGAACAGTTGAAATCCAGCGGTGTCACCCAATACCGACGCATCTCCTGAAAGGGTGAATTTCATGAGCACTAAAGACATGCTTCGCGTTCTCGTCGTGGACGATATGTCCACGTCACGAGGACTAATTATCCAAGCCCTTGAATGGATGGGAGTTGCAACCATCGACCATTGTGCAGACGGTCAGACCGCGCTGCAAAAGCTATCCGCCTCGCCGGTTCATATGGTGATCTCCGACTACAACATGCCTGGCATGGATGGTCTCCAACTGCTTGAGGTCTTGCGAAAACACGAAAGTTTCTCTCGCATCGGGTTCATCTTGATAACCGGCACTACGGATCCAGAGATCGTGGACCGAGGGACGCAGCTTGGTATGAACAATTTCCTCAAGAAGCCGTTCTCACCAACAGCGCTTCGCGCCTGCATCGAACGCGTTGTGGGCCCTTTATGAGTGATCTTCTGCGTCCGGGAGAGGTGCCGCTGGAAGCTTTGTTCGAAGCCGTTTCAGGCGAGCTTTCGCGTCAGGCGAGGCTGGCGAAGAATTTGGACAGCCAGATCGGCGCCATGGTTGAGAACCTTGATGTTCCGATCGAAGTCCAGGAAATCGACAGGCTTTCTCAAAGCTTAGATGCACTCTCGGTCCTGTGTGAAAATGCAGCGGGTTCCGCTACAGGCCCACATCTCACCCTGCCAATCGATGATCTCATCATTGGCGTGGAACTAGAAGCGATACGTGCTCTTTTGCGGCCGAACGAGAGCCGCTCTGACGACGCGATCGTCAGCTTCTTTTAGCGCACGCCCGAACCCACAAGCCTAGATCGAGTCCTTCGCAGGACCGTCCGCCAACGCCTCGCCTGGGTCATCCTGCGATCCGTGATCAGCAACTCGGCCAATATGTTTTAGGACCGGTCGAACATCTGTGGCGCGGCCAGTTGCAAGCATGACTTCCGACATCAGAACACGCAAGGCGCGGTTGCCCGGGTTGGTCTCGATTGCGGCCAGCAAGATGGCATGCGCCGCAGCACCGTCACCCGCTTTGACTGCAATTCGTGCCTTGGCTGCGGCGACCTGCGCGCGCGCTTCGATGGCCTCGGACTGGTCCAACTCGTGCAGGCGCCCCTCTTCATCGGCGACAAGGTTGCGCGCTTTTTGAAAGTCCACGGCTGCAAGTGCAGACTGCAATTGGCCCAGAAATCCGCTGACGGTTTCCTGCTCCGATTTTTCGGCGCGTGTCACCCGGCGCGCCTCTGCCTGAGGCGCAATAGGATGATTATTCAACACACCCCTGATTCTGTTGCCCATGGCAACTCCCCCAATTCCCCCAAGAGTTTTCAGGTAATGGCGCCAACCCACACGACGCATACCGCCCACAACGATAACCCATTAGGCGGTTAATTGTTGGTTAATGTATACACGAATATTGGGTGCGCCAGAAAATTCGCAGAAAACCGCCCCGTCAACGGCGGGCCCTTGCGCTGCCTCTCGATAGGCGCGCGTCCCGTTTATGGTGGTCAAAACTATCTTTTGTGCCGTTGCGTCACATGTTTGATTGCTGCAAGACTAGGGCCTGCACGCTTCTGCCCGCTCGCATTTTTGAGCGCGTGTTATCTGTATTTTTGACCGGAGCTTGACCCTTGCTGCCCAAAAGCCTTTCTGCACTGTTTTTCACGACCAACGCGGCGCTTTTCGCCGCCAGCGCGACCCTGGCACAAGGCATTGATTTGCCAGATCAAAGTATCGTTGATGAACAACTTGCCCAACTAAACCAGAACGTTCCCGGCACCATCTTCGCGATGCAGCCTTTCCGCAACGCCCAGACGCTGACGGGTGAGGACGGAACGACATACACGCTGACCTCGCTGAACCCGCACGTGAACTCATGGTTTGTGCTTGAAATAGCGCCGGAAGGCGGGCGCTCACGCTTCGCGCACTTTGAGAACGGGGCACCGGACACCTGGGATATCTCGCTGATCGACGAAGATGGGCCGACCCTTCTGATCGAAGGGGAAGGGGATAGTTTTGCCTGCGCTCCATGGGATGATGGCGAATTGGAAGAGGCGCAAACAAGCGCATTGCCATTTGCACCCGTTTGCGATTGGAGCCTTTTTGTTCGCAATCCGGTCAGCGGAAACCGCACGACCCGCGAAGCTGTGGCTGAATTCCTGCGCGATAATATCGTTTTTGGCGAATCCATTGTGAATTTGATCAAGGGCGCCTTCTTTGAAGATGCATTCATGGTGTCCTCCGAAGGGGAAGAGGAAGTCGAGGAAATCGATGGCGTCGAACTTCTGGGGACGGCCCTGCTCGACAGCACTCCGAACATGCGCCCCTATATGGGTTTTGAGCTGAGCGGGACCGACGCAGGCGCGATGACGGCCGGTTCTTGGTACGAGGTTGAAAACAGCCCTGGCATCTACGCGTCCGTCATGCAGCCGTCGATGATCGCGAACGAGGTTTTCCAGGTCTCTGGCGCCAACGGGTTGGACAGCATCGAGCGGCGTGCCGACGTCTATCTGGTTGCGTTCGACATGGCGCGCTTTGAGATCGGTTATGAATTGGGCACCGAGCATCCACGCCTAGGCTGGTCGTCGCGCCCTTCCAACAGGCACGGCCAGGGCCGTGGACCGGATGGTTTTGATCGGCCTGATCCACTGGTGCGCACGGGCATGCTGAGCCCGGCCTTTGTCGAGCGTGTCGCGGCAACCTTTACCGGCGGGTTCAAACGGGACCATGGGGCATGGCGCTTTGGCGACTACGCGACCTTCAACTACGGCCACCATTACGGCTTCATGCAGAATGGTGTGTTGATCTCTCGCCTCTGGCCGAACCTTGCCACGATGTATCTGACGCAAGACGGTGAGGTCGATATGCGCACCTGGTCGGAAGAGGATGACGCACTTTTGTCCGATCTGGTCTTTGCGCGGCAAAACGGCGTACCCATCATCGAGGACGGCGTGCCGGGCCCCCGCGTGACCTCATGGGGTGGCGGCAATTGGTCGGGGGATGCGAATGCGACTTTGCGTACCTTGCGGGGCGGGGCGTGCATGCGCACCGTGGAGGGGCGCCAATTCTTGATTTATGCCTATTTCTCCTCTGCCACGCCGTCGGCCATGGCGCGGACATTCCAAGCCTATCAGTGCGACTATGCCATGCTGCTCGACATGAATTCGCAGGAGCACACATACATGGCGCTCTACGTCCACGACGAAGAGGGCGAGGAAGAGATGCAGTGGCAGCACCTCGTCTCTGGCATGGCGGAAGCGGACCCGGACAATGGCCGCATCGCTCGCTTCATTGGCGCACCAGACAACCGTGATTTCTTTTATCTTTTGCGGAGGCAGTGATGGCTATTCGAACGACCTTAAAGGCCGCTTGCGCGGCGCTTGCACTTGCACTGACCGGCGGGGCGGCCGACGCCCAATCGTTGGGGGAGCGGAACGAGCTTCTGTTCCAGCAATTGCAGGAGATCCGGGGGCTTTCGAACTCGGAAATTAACCGCGTGCGCCAGATCTTTGCGGGATCGCCCAACGGCTGGATGGGGCAGGGCAACCCTGCCGTCACCCAGCACCCGCTGACGCCGGAAGAGGCCGCTGCGCGCCTTGGCGGCACGGTGGAGCAGGTGCAGGCAAGTTACCGCAACCGCGAATATGAACGCATCTGCGGCGGGCCTTATATGGTGCCGCTGTATGATCCCCAGACACAGTCGCCGCGGGATGCGACGGTGTGCGCAGATATGTTTGAATATCCAAACATCCCAATGGTTTACCCGGTCGTCTGGGTCCGTGCGAACGAAGCGGCGCAGCTGTGCGCAGCGGAAGGCGGGCGGATCGGCGATGCCCATGAATGGGAGGGGGCCGCGGCGGGCCAGCTGCTGCCGCCCGATTACCCGTTCGACATGATCCGAGGCATGGGCCTGTCCGCCGCGGTTAACACCATGCGGAACTGGCACAACAACCATTATGCCAGCACCTCCGGCACGTACTCGATCGGCGCCTGGCAATCGGGCGTTTGCGCGACCGGGTCGTTCAAGAATGCCTCGTGCAACGGCGGCAGCTTTCAGGGGTGCGGATCAAACACCTATCCGGCCGGCAGCTTCCCGTCGTGCCAGTCGCCCTTGGGTGTCTATGATATCGACGGCAACGCGGCTGAGCATATGAACCTACCGCTGGCCGAAGATCAGATGGCGTCTGCCGGGTCCACGACCCTTGGCGTGACCGAGATGAAGGGGTCGTGGTTCATTTGGGACACGATCCGCGCGCATGAGCATTGGGCGCGCTGGCGCGCCCCGTTCTGGCACGGCACCCGCGTGATGAGCGAGGGGAGCCACCGGAACTATCACCTCGGGTTCAGGTGTTTCCGCGACGTGAACTGAACGGCGACGAAATGTTGCAAAAGGGAAAGGCGCGCCGAGCTGGCGCGCCTTTTCGTTTGGGGGCAAACCCCGTTCAGGTGGACGCATCTCCGTTCAGGTGAACGCAAATCTCGCGAAAAACCCGCTCAACTGAACGCAGTTTCCGGGCCCGGATCGCGATGCGTTCACGTGAACGCACTTCGCCCAAAGGGGGCCGACATGCTGCCCAAAGGCGAGCGAAAATCAGAGAGAGGCGAGCCGGACCGTTGCGCCGGTCAGCGCGCCGTCAGAATTCAGGAAACCGGCATAGCGTTCATCGGTCAGCAATTCGCGCAGATCGACCGCTTCGCCGTTCACATAGGCTGTGCGGCTGACGAGCCGGATACCATGAGAATAGTCCGCGTAATATTCGCCATGCACGGTCGACAGCGGCTGGATCGCGTTGCCGTTCGTGCGGTGCCATCCATAGATCGCCACTCGTCCGGGATTGCGGGACAGGCGATTGGCGATCACGAGGTCTTTCTTGTGACCCGCGACCAACATGCCCTGCTGCGCACCTGCGCGGGCGAATTGCGCGTCGATGGTTTGGTCGTGGGTGACGAAATAGCTGGTCGAGGACATGGACGAGCCCGGCGTCATCGGCGACGGGGCCACACGAACGTCGGCCTGCCGGTAGATCGCATCCACCATCGAAGTGGTCGGCAGCATCATGTCAAAGGCGTCAGCCACGCGCAGTGCCGCAGGCAGACCAAGCGGCACGCGCACATGATCACTGTCTGACCCGATGGCGAGGTAGTCGGGCGTCACGCAGATCGTCACGGTGATCGAGCGTCCACCCACCGTTCCATCAAACGTCACGGGGTGAAGATTGCGCATGTAGGTCGGCATGTTGCCGTTCAGCGCTTCTTGCACCAGCCGGTTGTCGCGGCCCGAGCCGGACCCGTTGCCAACTGCGGCCATCACCGCTGATCCGCCTGCGGCAGAGCCCGGGCGGCGCGGCATTTCACGTGCGAGGCGGGGGGAACATTCCCCGGCACTGCCACCAAAGAGGCTGCCGCGCGGGATTTCACCGACTTCGCCACGGGCGACTTCGATTTCAAGGTCATCGGGGCGTGCGGCGACCCGCGTCACGAGATCCTCAGGGCGGAGTGAGGGGCGCGGGCTGGCCGCTGCCAAAAGCTCGGACGTTTGCGGCCCGGTTTCCTGATCCGGCCAGGCCGGTGTGGTGGTGCCATTCGGGCGCGCCACAGGCTCCGGGAATGTTCGGGCGCGGGCGATGGTGATATTGCGCGCGACGGTCAGGATATCGGGGCCCTGCGACGGGCGTGGCAAAGGCTCAACAGCCGGGCGGCCTTCGACAACGGTATAGGGCGCGGGGCCGGATGGGTTGGCCGCGGCCACGACGGGCGCGTCCGCTGGTTCCAGCCCCGGTGCGGTGCGCGTGCGTGGGCCCATATCGATGGCGACCGAAACGGTTGTGTCAAAAACCTCAGGCAGCGGATAGGCGCGATCTGGCTGGATATTCGGGGACGGGGCGCTTGCAACCTCCCGCGCCAGATCAACGCGGTGAGCATCAAGCGCATTGGAATAGACGACATAGCCGCAGGCCGACGTCATCACAGTCGACGCCAAAACAAGCCCCAGAACGCCGTTGGGGCGTTCAAAGAAGCCGGGCTTGCTGACTGCCGCCTGCACCTTGTCGGCCCGCGCGCGTCCGCGCACGATTCTGGCCGTTACTGTCCCATTCATCTTGAGGCTCTGCCCCTTTGTTATGCCGTCGCGGTGCCTGCCCGCGTCTTGCTGTCCCGTCGATTTATTCGTCCCTATGACGGAAGTGTTAAATTAGCAACAAGGCCAATTCAGTTTGTTCATACCGCTTGAATTTTGCGCGGAATCTTGCCAGCCGCGCATTTTCCCGCTCAGAGCGATGTCTTCTTGAAAACCGGCTCGGGGATGTTGCGGATCACGGCCATTACGATGCGCCAGATGGGGCGCGTGTAGATCACGTTCTTCTGTTTCTCGACCGCCTTCACAACAGCCGCACCCACTTCGGCGGGTTCCGCCGTGAGCGGCCCTGGCGTCTCCATTCCATCCAGCATCGCCGTGCGCACAAAGCCGGGAAGGACCGTCACAACATGGACGCCCTTTTTCGCCAAACGATTGCGGAGGCCTGACAGGAAGGCGGTGAAGCCTGCCTTGGCGGAGCCGTAGATGTAGTTGGAGGCGCGCCCCCGATCCCCCGCAACCGAGGAGATGCCCACGAGCGTGCCTGATCCGCGGGCCTCCATCGCGTTTGCGAGATGCGCCAATATGCTTGCAGGTCCTTCGAAATTGGAGCGCAGGATATGGGCGGCGGCCTGCGGGTCGGCTTCGCTTTGGCCTTGCTCGCCCATCGCGCCGACGGCGCAGACTGCGACTTCCGGTAGGACGGGCAGCGTGTCGACAAAGGCGGCATGGCTGTCGAGTGTCAGGGCGTCGAAGTCGTGCAGGCTGACCTCAATGCCGTAGCGTGTGCGTAGATCAGCGGCGTCATCTTCGAGGCGTGAAGAGTTGCGCGCGGCCAGCTGGATCGAGTGGCCCGCTTCGGCAAAGCTGCGTGCGATGGCGCGCGCGATACCGGAGGCGGCGCCGAGGATCAGAACCGGGCCGCTCATATCCCCAACCTTTCGGATTGCATGGACACGAACCGGTCTGACAGCCCGGCCTGTTTGCGCATGGCGGCGAAGGCTTCCGTGCGCGGATCGGCCTTGGCCACGGCCTCAGGCATGCGCGCGTCTTTCGCGAGGTAGAAGCGCCCACCATGGGCGAGGGTGATTTCGTCAAGTCTGCTCATCAACTCAAGGCTCCGTTCTGACGCCGGGAAGTCCAGGGCCAAGGTATAGCCGGGCATTGGGAAGGAAAAATGGCCGGATTGCGGCCCGAACCGTTTCAATACGGACAGCACAGATCCCGTTTGGGACGCGGCGATTGTGGCCATGAGCTCGGCCAACCCTGCGGCTGAGCTGTGTTCGGGCAGGGCGCATTGGAATTGCACGAAGCCGTTCCGGCCATAAAGGCGGTTCCAATTCGACAGGGCGTCGAGGGGGTAAAAGTAGCTGTCCCAATCAACAAGGGCATGGCCCGCGCGCCGGGCCCCGCGCCGCCAATAGATGCCATTGAGCGCGCGGAGCCACAGCCCGCGAAACAGGAAGGGCGGTGCGCCGAAGGGCACTGGCAGCTTGCGTTTGCGTTTGACGGCAAAGGGGTGCCACCGGGGCGGCAGATCCTGCGCCGTTGCGTGACGTCCGAGCAAAAGCAGCGAATGGCCATGGTGCGGCCCGTCTGAACAGTCGATCCACGCGACTGAATAGGGGGCGTCGAGCGTCTGTTCGAACGCCTCCAACGTTTCGCTCAGCGATGTCAGGGCGCGGGTTTCCTGTGCGATGTACATGGTCTCGACCGCGCGCAGGCGGATCTGGGCGCGCAGGATCACGCCGGTCAGGCCCATGCCCCCCAGTGTCCAGTCGAAGAGGTCATCGCCCGGGACCGTGCGGGTCACTGCACCGTCAGGCCCCATCACGTCCACCCAATCGACGCAGGTGCGAAAGGACCCGTCCAGGTGATGGTTTTTGCCATGCACATCCGCCGCGATGGCGCCGCCAAGGCTCACATATTTCGTGCCGGGTGTGACCATGGGAAACCAGCCGCGGGGCAGGAATGTCTGGATGATGTCGGCCAGAAGGACGCCGGCCTCCGCCACCAGAACGCCATCCTCAAACGACAACATGCGGTCCATGCCCGTCATGGCGAGGGTCTGGCCAGCATTCATCGCCGCATCGCCATAGGCGCGCCCGTTCCCGCGTGCGATCAAGGGGGCGGCCACAATCGCGGCCTCAACGTCGGCTGGCGAGCGGGCCGAGACAAGGGTGCAGTCCGCTTTGGGATATCGGCCCCAGCCGCTGAGCAGGCTCATGCCGTGCCCTCGCGGAAGACGAAGCGGCGGTCGAGTTGATACTTGGTAACATAGCCGATGGTCAGGCCGATCACCGCGCCAACCTCACGCGCCAAATCGGTGCCCCAGACCAACCAGAACCCGGTTTCCGTTGCCCAGAAAATCACGGTCGTGGCCACGCCCATCAGCGAATAAAGACCAAATTGCTTACCCGTGGCTCCGGCCCCCGCCGTGCGGTCGAAGAAGATCCAGCGCTTGTCGAGCACGTATTTCACCACCAGCCCGGCCAGCGTGCCCGCGCCAAGGGCCAGTGTGAACCAGATGGCGCTGTCACCGCCCAGTAGGACCACGCGTTGAACCGCCAGGTTCACGATGACGGCGACAATGGCGAAGGCCGTGTAGCGAAGGACCAGCGAGGACCGGGTCATAGGAAAACGGCACCCAGAGTCAGCACGGCGCAGAAGGCGACCACGAGCCGTGAGGTGGAGTTGGTCATTGCAAAGATCATCGGATCATCGTGCATCTCGCCACGATCTGCGACCAGAACCAACCGGCTGACCCAGAAGATCAGCAAGGGGCAGATGCCCCACAACAGCCACGGCGCGCCGAACTTGGCCTGTGTTGCAGGCTCATCGACGTAGAGCGCAAGAACCAGCACGGCGAGGTAACCGGATGTGATTGCCATCTGGCTGACCACGCGACGATCCTCTGGCTGGTAGCCGCGGCGCGATGCCTCGCGGCCCGCGGTTTCGCTATCAGTCAACTCGGCCAGCCGTTTCACTGCGGCCAGGGCGAAGAAGATGAACATCGAAAACGCCAGGATCCACACGGACAGGGGGGAGCCCATGGCCACACCGCCTGCAATGATCCTGAGCGTGAACAGAAAGGCCAGGACGCAAATGTCGATCAACGTGTGCTGCTTGAGGCGCACCGAATAGGCCACCGTCGCCAGGAAGTAGAGCGCCACAACCGCCAACAAGGCGGGTGAGACCAGCAGGGCCAGAACCAGCGCCGCTGCCAGCAATATGGGGATCGCCACGGTTCCAAACGCCGTGGACAGGGCGCCTGAGGCAAAAGGTCGGGACCGCTTGCGCGGATGGCTGCGATCATCCTTCAGATCAAGAAGATCGTTGATGAGGTACCCGGCGGATGCCGCAAGGCTGAGCGACAGGAAGGCCGCCAGAACAGGCAGCAAAGCGGGCGCGCCATAGCTGGGATCGGCGACCAGCGGCACCAGCACGAGGAGGTTCTTTAACCATTGCTGGGGACGCATGGCGCGGCTGAGCGCGGCAAAGGCAGGCTCCCGCTCAAGATGCTCAGCGGGGGTTGACCCGCGATCCAGTGCGGCCCGGACGCGCGGGGACGCGCCGACACTGATGGCACGTTCGGCTTGATCCCAAACCATAAGGTCGGCGGCGCTGTCGCCGATATAGGTGTATCCGTCCGGGTAATGGTCGTTGAGGAACGCGGCCTTCTCTACCCCTTTGAGATTGCGCACGCCGTCTGATCCGTGGACCGCATCAAATAGGCCCAGATGCGCGGCGACAGCGTCTGCCAGCTTTTGATCGGTTGCAGTCACCAGCGCCGCTTGCCCGCCTTCCGCCCGCCACGCCTTGATCCGTTCAATGACTTCCGCGTCGTAGGGCAGGGTGGTGACATCAACATCGGCCAGGTCCGAGATGGCGCGCTTGAACGGTGCGCGCCCGTCCAGCAAAGTCCCCGTGGCCCGCACGGTCGCCCACAGATCGTGTCCCATGGCGGACCAGAGGCACTCAAACAGCATGTCCGAGCGGAGCAACGTTCCATCCAGATCAACCGCAAGAACAGCCCCGCCGGGTGCGTCAGTTGGTGCATTGGTACGTGTGTTTTCGGGCGAGGGTGTCAGTGTTTTCAATCCTTTGATGAATGCAGCGAAGGTGCCTCACTCCTCCGGGCTTGGCTAGCGGTTTCTACGGGTTCTCCGCCCCAAATCTATCGACAGCTTTGAGTGTCATGGCTATCGTTTGCCATGTTGATTTTACTCGGGGAATTGCCTGCCATGAAGCTGCCTGTTGCGTTGCGCTCACTCTCTTTGGTTTCTGCCATCGCGTTGATAAGTGGGGCCGCGCTGGCCCAGGATGATGCGGCCGCCGAGCGTGCCGCAGCCGTCGAAGACGCCCTGGCCGCATTTGAAGCCCTTGCAGGTGGTGCCACGGTGGACGAGGCGGAGGATGTCGCAGCCGGGGATGACGGGTCTGACAGCGAGGGCGCGGTCGAAGAGGCACTTTCTGCCTTTGCCGCGCTTGCCGCAGAAACCGCTGCCCGCGCAGAGGAAGAAGCGGCGGCCGCGCGGCAGGAGGCCGTGGGGCAGGCGCAGGATGCCTTTGCAGCATTGGCCGCCGAGAGCGCTGCGCGCGCCGAGGAAGAAGCTGCCGCCGAAAGGGGCGCTGCCGTGGGTGCCGCGCAAGATGCCTTTGCTGCGCTGGCCGCTGAAAGCGCCGCGCGCGCCGAGGAAGAGGCCGCACTTGCGCGGGCCGCAGCCGTGGAGGCCGCGCAATCCGCGTTTGCCGCAATGGCTGCCGAAGTCGAAGCCGCCGCCGCGCGGGAGGCCGCGATTGCCGAGGCGCAATCGGCTTTTGAGGCGCTTGCCGCAGAAAGCGCTGCCCGCGCTGAAGCGCAACTGGCGCTGGAGACCTGCGTGGCGGTCGCAGGTGAGCCGTCGGCCGAGAATTTCGCCACCGAGGAGGCGCAAGCCGCCGCCCTGAATGCTTTGCGGGAGGCCATGCCGGCCTGTCGTGCCGCGGCTGAGGCCTTGCCCGAGGCCGGCGCGCCTTTCTTCCATTTGGCAACGGCTGCGCAGGCCTCTGGCCGCCATCGGCGGGCCGTGCCGCTATATGAGCAAGCGGCAGAGAATGGGGTGGTCGCGGCGCTGACGCGGTTGGGCGATTACCACAACTTTGGCTTGCGCCCCGTGCGTGAAGATGCGGCGCAAGCGGTGGAGTTTTACCGCAGCGCGGCAGAGGCGGGCGACCCGGCGGGCACGGCCACGCTGGCCTTCATGTACCGTCTGGGCCGTGGCGTAGAGCAAAGCGGCGCGGAGTATTTGCGCTTGATGGAGGAGGCCGCCGCCTCCGGCTATTCCTTTGCACGACAGAACCTGGCTGAGACCTACTTGTCGGGCGAAGGCGTGCCGCGTGGCGAGCTTGAAGAGCTGGGGCTGCCCAATGCGCGCGCCGCGGTGCCGCTTTTGGTGTCGCTTGCGAATGAGGGGAGTGTCGAGGCTGTGCAATCGCTGATCACGCTTTACTCCGATGGGGCCGATGGCGTGGAGCCGAGCGATTTCCTGCGCGGGGGCTGGGTAGAAACGCTGGCCGAGACCGGTGATCCGGTTGGGATCGCAGAGCGCGGCTTCCTCTACGAACAGGGCATTGGGCGCCCTGCAAACCCGGAATTGGCAGCGGCCGACTATGTAGCCGCGCTAGAGACCGGCGAGGTCGACATCGACACGATGCGCGGGACCATCGATGGCCAGACGCCGCCCTGGGATCGGGATACGGCGATTGCCTTCCAGACGATCCTGGCCGAACGCGGGTTCTACACAATGCGGATTGATGGCGATGTCGGGCCGGGCACGCGCCGGGCTGCCGATGCGCTGGCCGACGCCGCCGACGAGTAGGCTGTCAGCGGTCCATCGCGTGATATTCCGCGTTCGGCATCATGTCGGAGGCGATGGCAAAGCGGTTGGACATATTGAAAAAGCCGATCACATCCGAGAGGTCGAAGATGTCCGCTTGGCTCAGGCCCGCGTCGCGGAGCGCCTGACGGTCGGGCTCGTCCACCTCCCACGGGGCGGTGGTCAACTTCCATGCAAAATCGAGCATGGCGCGTTGGCGCGGCTCGATCTGGGCGACGCGGTAGTTCATCACCAACATCTCTCCCAGATGCGGATCGCCTGACAGATTGCGCACAGCCTGACCGTGCGCGACGAGGCAATAGAAGCAGCGGTTGGCGGACGAGACGACGACGGCGACCATCTCACGCTCCAGCTTCGACAGGCCGGACGGGGCCAACATCAGCGTGTTGTAGTATTGCGCAAAGGCGCGAAGCTTGTCCTGGTTGGCCGAGAAGGTGCGCAGCACATTGGGGACCATCCCCAATTTTTCCTGACAGATTTCGAAATACCGCTTCATGTCATCGTCGAGCGTCTCGGGGTCGGGCAGATCGTAGATCGAGACATGATCGGGTTGTGGCATGGCATCCTCCGGCGTTGTTTCGCGACCCTGACGCCAAGCCGCGCGGCTGTCTAGAATGGAGTGTCCGGCAGCTCCGCTTTCGTGTGGCGCTGCCGGTAGCCGCGTGGTGTGGTCCCGTATTGCTCCCGGAAGAGGCGATGGAAGTAGCTGAGGTTCTCGAACCCGCAATCCAGCGCGATGTTGGCGATGGGATGGGCCGTTCCGGACAGGATCATCGCAGCGTGTTGGATGCGGATGCGGTTGATGTACTGCGTCGGGCTCAATCCAAGATGGCGACGGGATTCGCGGCACACATGGGCTTGCGAGCGACCTGCGGCCTCGATCATGCCTTCGGCGCCCTGCCGAAAGACGCGCGGGTCCTGTGCCGCATGGGCCGCTTTGATCAACCAGGCCGGAGCGCGGTCCTGGGCGTGTGCGGTCGCATCGAGGACATGCGTGGTCATCGACAGCAGAAAGTGCTCGATCTTCGCGAGGCTTCTGTGGGTCGATTGCAGGGTTAGCATCGCGTTGACCGCACGCTCCCTTTGCGGGCCATCCAACCGGATGGACATCGGGAATTCGGTGCGGGCCCAAAAGAATTTTCCATTCATTTCAGCGGAATAGCGCGACACGAGATGGTCGGCAGTGGACTGCCGAAACATCACATTCAGAATGCGCCCGCCCGTGCCGGGTGCTGCTTGCAACGCATGGCGGTCGGCGGGGCGTATGAAGGTCAGCTGACCCGCATCAAGGCGTTCCTCCAAGCCGTTGATCCAGTGAAAAACCTGGCCCTGTTCGACCAGAAAAAGCTCAAAATAATCATGGCTGTGCTCAATCACGGGCGGCGTTTCGGGTAGATCCTTACGCGTAAAATGATAGGCGTCGTCCGCTGCCAGATATGTATCAATTCTGAACACCTTCTGGGGTAATCGCATGGTTTTATACTGTTTTCTGCACCTGCAACATCATGCACAATGTCAAAATAATACATGTTTTTGTCAAGATCGGGTCTGCCCTCGCCAAGCCGACTTGGCTTAGCGTTTTGGTTAACGGGGAGGAATATGGCATGGGGCTTGCGAGCACGTCGCTGGACCTGCGCTTTCAGCCCGCCGTGGCGGCACGCGCCCGGCGGCTGAGCGTATCGGACATAGACCATTACAACAGGCAAGGTTTTGTGCAGCCGTTCGACGTGTTCGGCGCGGACGAAATGGCGCGCATCCGTGCCTATTTCGACAAGCTGATGTCCGACCTCGGGCCAGACGGTGCCTATGGCATCAATTGCTATCAGGCGCGCATGGCGGGGATTTGGGATATCGCCACCGACAGCCGCATCCTGGACCTCGTCCAAGACATAATCGGGCCGGACATCATCTGTTGGGCCAGCGCGATTTTGTCAAAGAAACCAGAGGGATCACGTAGGGTTCCGTGGCATCAGGATGCCTCGTTCTGGCAGCTATCACCGGCGCGGACGGTAACGGTCTGGCTTGCGATTGATGATGCAGACGCAGAGAACGCGGCCATGTGCTTTATCCCCGGTACCCACGCGCAGGGCGTGTTGGAGACGGCGGATATGGGCGCGGACAGCGTGTTTCACAAAGGCATCGCTGATGCGGAGCGCTATGGCGCCCCCTTTGTCAACTCATTGAAAGCAGGGCAAATTTCGCTTCATGCGGACATGTTGGTGCATGGATCTGACATCAACCGCTCGAACCGGCGGCGCTGTGGGCTGACGCTGCGCTATTGCAGCCCGGAAAGCCAGATCACGGACCCTGATTGGGCCAAAGGTGTTGAGGCGATCATCGCGCGCGGGAGCGATCCAAGCGGCCATTGGCGCCACCATCCGCGGCCCGAAAACGACGATATTCTCGCCACCTCCAGCCCGCATGTTGTGGGGAACAATTGATGCAAACAGCGTCCATCTGGTCACAATTGCGCCCATCTGGTCACATTATTCGTGAAAAAAGCGACCAAATGGTCACTTCTGGCGCGCCGTGCAGCGCGACCAATCTGCCTCAACAGAGTGCTCCAACGATTGCGGGGGGTATGGCCCCATGAAAATCACATGGTTCGGACATGCGGCGTTCAAACTGACCGATGCGCGCGGCTTTTCCGTCATCACCGATCCCTACACACCTGAAGGCGTCGGCTATGCTCCGATCCGCGAGAGCGCGGATGTCGTCATCATCTCGTCCGACGATGACAGCGCCCATTGCCGCGCTGATCTGATTGAGGGCGATCCGCTGGTCCTGAATGCGCTGGATGTCGCGAAGGCTGGTGGCGCGGGCGAGGCGGGTGGGCTGGCCGTTCATGCCATCGAGGCAATGGAGTGGGAATTGCACCCCGAACACGACATTCCCGGACAGAACGGAATGTACCGCTTTGAACTGGACGGCCTGAGGATCGCGCATATGGGCGATGTCGGAAACCCGTTGACCGAGGCGCAGCAGGATTTCTTTGCCGACACCGATGTGCTTCTGGCCTTGGCCGGTGGCTACCTGACCATCGAGCTGCCCGACCTGATGCAGATGATCCACCGGGTGAAGCCCAAGGTGATTATCCCGATGCATTTCCGCACGCTGACCTACAAGCCGCGTAACACGATGTGGATCGAAAGCTTTCTGGCGCATTTCCGCGACACCCATGTGGATTTCGCCTGTTCCCATACCATCGACCTGAACGCCGCCGATCTGCCCGATCATACGCGCGTGATGGTGATGGATTACGTCCGATAACCATACCCCCTCCGGGACGCCGGTGGGGGCACATACCAAGACCCTAGGGAGGAACCTTGATGAAGACGACAACTCGACTGCTGCTTGGAACGGCCGCGATGACGCTGGCCCTTGCAAGCGGGGCCTATGCCCAGGATGTGGCGCGTGAAGATACGGTGATCTTCGATCTCGACCGTACGATCAGTGACCCGGAAAACTTCAACTGGATGACCGATGGAACCGGTATTCGCCGCATGCACGGCGCGCACCAGACCATGTGGGAGCCGCTGTTCATCCTCAACTACAATACCGGTGAGTTGGACCCCTGGCTGGCGCTTGAGGCGAACTCTGATGCGGATGGCGCGGTCTGGACCATTGCGCTCCGGGAGGGTGTGACTTGGTCGGACGGTGAGGCGTTTGATGCCGAGGACGTCGTGTTCACAGTGAACATGGCGCTTGAGAACGAAGAGCTGACGGCGCGCGAAGTGGCGACCCTGCGCGGGCAGGTGGCCAGCGTTGAGGCGCTGGACAGCCATACCGTGCAGTTCACGCTGAACGCGCCCAATCCGCGTTTTGCCGTGGAGAATTTTGGGGTGCGTATCTTTGGCTCGTTCCTGATCATGCCGGAACATGTGTGGAGTGCTGCAGAAGATCCCGCGACGTTTGCCTTCTTCCCGCCGATTGGCACGGGGCCTTATGAGTATGAAAGCAGCGCGTCGAACCGTGCGATCTGGGATCGCCGCGACAGCTGGTGGGGCGCCGAGACGGGCTTCATGGACATGCCTGAGCCGGATCGCGTGATCTTCCTGGAGAGCGGTGGCGAAGAAAGCCGTGCGCAGCTGATGATCGCGGGCGAATTGGACGCGGCCCAGAATCTGAGCGTGGGCACGTTCGAGGCGATCCAAGCCCAGAATCCCGATGCCATCGCCTGGTATGAAAGCTATCCCTATGCGGTGGCCGATCCATGCGCGCGCCAGATGGAGGTCAACACCACCATCGCCCCTTGGGACAACGCGAATATGCGCCGGGCGGTGTCGATGATCATCGACCGGACCCAGATCGTGAACATCGCGGCCGAGGGCGCAACGACCGCCTCGCAAACGATGTTTGCAGACTTTGGCTCCATGTCGCCCTTTATCGATGCGGTGGTCGAGGCGGGCCACGGCCTGCCTGCAACGGCGGATGTCGCGGGCGCGCAGGCGCTGATCGAGGCCGAAGGATGGGTCCGCGATGGCGACTACTACGTGAAGGACGGTGAGACGCTGTCTGTCGAAATCCACGTCAATTCGGCCTCCACCGAATATACACGGACCATCGACATGGTGGTGGAACAGCTTCAGCGGGCCGGGATCGATGCGCGGTCCGTACCGGTGGAAAACGGTGTGTTCTGGGGTGAAGTGCTTCCATTCGGCGCCTTCACGATGAGCTATTCGTGGCTGTCGTGCGGGTCGGTGAACGAGCCTTGGGCCTCGATGGGCCGCTATACGGTTGCCGATGTGGTGCCGGTGGGCGAACGCTCCCCCGGCTTCAACAATACCTCGCGTTGGGATGGTGAGGCGGCTGAGGCCTATTCGGCCATCGTCAACGAGATGGAGACGATGGCCTTGGGTGATCCGGCGATCCCGGGCATGGTGGCCGAGGCCTATCAGTATCTGGATGCCGAGATGCCCTTCATCCCGCTGGTGCAGGCGTTCAAGCTCATGCCGTTTTCCACGACCTATTGGGAAGGGTGGCCTTCGGCCGAGAACTACTACAACCACCCGTTCTTCCATTGGAACAGCGGCCACCAGATCATCCACAACCTGACGCGGGCGGAATGATCTGAGGTGGGGTCAGGGCGGATGGCCTGTCTCCCGGGCCTTCAACAGCCCTGATCCCGCAAGACCCGTCACCGGGCGGCCTGATCGCGTCGCCCGGCCTTCCATCGCCCTTACGGGTGATCCAGACAAAGAGAGTCGTCACCATGTTGGACTCCCCGATCAATAGCGTCCCACCTGATCCGTTTCGCGAAGACCGCGAGGGACGCGGTGTTCGGAGGGCGCGGTTGCATGGGGAAGAGATGCTGATGCTGCTGCGCTGGCGCGATGTGCGGCA
Source organism: uncultured Roseicyclus sp. (assembly GCA_947489665.1). Classification (GTDB taxonomy): domain Bacteria; phylum Pseudomonadota; class Alphaproteobacteria; order Rhodobacterales; family Rhodobacteraceae; genus Gymnodinialimonas. The sequence continues at coordinate 1,480,182 of CANLEH010000001.1, forward strand.
GGCGGCGCGGGACGTCGAGACCTTCGACAGCGGCCAATTGGGGCGCGTGCCGACCCCGCCCGAGACCGAAATCCGCGCGTTTCGGCAATTGCCGATCGAAAGCAATCCGCCCGAGCACACCGAATGGAAGGATCTGGTCCAGCCCTATTTCCGACGGCCGAAGGAGGCGGGCCCGAAGGCTGAGATCGAAACTTTGGTGGCGCAAGCTGTTGACGACGCGGCCCGCGCAGGTGCCTTCGATGTGTTGGGCGATTTTGCTCTGCCACTGCAATCGGCGGCCTTGACGGTGCTGCTGAATACCGACCGGGCCCTGGCGGACGAATGGGTGCAATGGGGCCTTCATGCGTTCCGAACGGAGGGCCAGACGGACCCGGCCAAAGCCGCACGATTCCTGGCGTTCATTGACCGCATGCTGGCGGAGGCCCAGGCAAAGCCCGACGAAAGCCTTTTTTCCTACCTCCACACAGCCAAGTTCCAAGGCCGACCTTTGAGCGGCGACGAAAAGCGTGGGATTTGCCACCTGGCGATGGCTGGGGGCCGGGATACGGTGATCAACGCCTTGAGCGGGACTCTGGCCTTTTTGGCGGAGGCCCCGGACGGGCTTGCGCGCCTGCGGGCGGAGCCGAAACTGATCGACGGGGCCGCGGAAGAGATATTTCGCGTCCTGTCCCCCTTGCCACAGATCGCTCGGGTCTGTCCTGCGGGCCTTGAGCGCGGCGGCGTGCGGATCGCGCCGGATCAGCGGGCCTCGCTGTGCTGGGCATCGGCCAATCGCGACGCCTTGATCTTCGAGGCCCCGGAAGAGATCCGCCTGGACCGCGCTCCAAACCCTCATCTGGCCTTCGGTGCGGGTGCGCATACCTGCCTGGGCGCGCCCCATGCCCGCTTGTTGCTGCGGTCCTTGTTGACCAGCCTGATTGCGCAAGTTGCCCGGATCGAGATTATCGAGACCATCCCGCGGCAGAGCCCTTTTGGCACCCCGTACCTGTACGACAAGCTGGTGCTGCGCTTTGTGCCCGCCAGGACCCTATCCGAAAGGAGCGGCTGACATGGAAAACACGTTTGCCAGATACCTGTTCAACCGGTTTTTCACGCTGTTTCTGACGGTGTTCATCGCCGCGACGCTGATCTGGATCATCCCGCGCCTGTCGCCGGTGAACCCGATTGACGCGATGCTGGGGCGCATGGCCTCGGGCGGGGGCACGATCGAAAACTCGGGCGCGATCATGGAGCAGTTGATGGAGCGCTTTGGCTTCAACGACCCGTGGTACGTGCAGTACTGGCTTTATATCAGGAACACGCTGACTTTCGATTTCGGACTGTCCACGAGTTCTTTCCCCACGCCGGTCGCCCAGATGATCGGCGACGCGCTGCCCTGGACCATCGGGCTGATGATGGTGGCGCTGATCATCACCTTCATCATCGGCAATCTTCTGGGTGCACTGATGGTGTGGGAGCATACGCCGCGTCCGTGGAAGGCGGTGATCCCGGCGATGATGGTGTTCACCTCCATGCCGCCGATCCTGTCGGGTCTGCTGCTGATGTATATCTTTTCCAGCACCTTGCCGTGGTTCCCGCTCAACGGGGCCTATTCCATCCGGGTGGAGCCGGAGTTGAGCCTGTCGTTCATCGGATCGGTGATCCACCACGGCGTGTTGCCGGCCATGTCCATTGTCGTCGTCACCTTTGGCTTTTGGGCCTTGGGGATGCGGGGCCTGATGATCACCGTGCAGGGCGAGGATTACACGGTTCTGGCCAAGGCCAAGGGCCTGAAAAAGCGCTATATCTTGTACAAGTACATGATCCGCAATGCGATCCTGCCGCAGATCACGGCCTTTGCGCTGAAGATCGGGATGCTGGTGGCAGGGCAGGTTCTGGTGGAGCGTATCTTTGCCTATCCGGGCATGGGCAAGCTGCTCTACGACGCGATCCTGACGCAGGACTATCCGGTGATCCAGGGGGTGAGTTTCGTCATCATCCTGATGACGGCTTTGGCGGTGTTCCTTGTCGATTTGCTTTACCCGCTGATCGACCCGCGCATCCGGTTGGGAGGGTAAAGAGATGTCTGATCCGACAAACGCGGCCGCACCGGAGACCGCCGCCCCCGATATGGCAGGGTTGACGAAACGTCAGCTCAAGCGGATGAAGCGGTTCGATAATCCGTGGAACAATCCGAAGCTGATCTGGGGCATCACGCTGCTGATGGGGATCATTGCGCTTGGGATTTTCGGGCGCATCTTCTGGGATACCGACCTTGTGTTCACCGGCGCTGTCCTGCCGAGCCAGGCGCCTGTGGGGTTTGAGAACCTGCGTGGGCAGGTTGGGTTGGCGAGTAGTCCGTTGGGCACGGATGTGGCGGGCAAGGATCTGCTGGCGCTGTTGATCGTGGGCGCGCCCAATTCGCTTTATGTGGGTGTGCTGGCCTCGCTGATTGGAATGTCTTTGGGCATCTTTCTGGGGTTCACGGCCGGGTATACGGGCGGGCGGGTTGATGACGTGATCCGGGTGGGGTCAGACGTGATGATCACGATCCCGCCCCTGCTGATTTTGGTCGTGGTGCAGGCGAGTTTCGGGGACATCACGTTGACGATGATGTCGCTGTTGATTGCCGCCTTTGTCTGGCAATCGCCCACGCGCCTGATCCGGGCGCAGGTGCTGTCGATGCGTGAGAGCGGTTATGTGCAGATGGCGCGCCTTTCGGGCGCCTCGGACCGGCACATCATGTTCCGGGAGATGCTGCCCAATCTGGTGCCGTATCTTTTCGGCTCGTTCATCGCGAATGTCACAACGTCTATCGTGACGGCGGTGGGGTTGGAGGTTCTGGGGCTTGGTCCGCAGCGGGTGCCGACCTTGGGCCGGGTGATCTACGACGCCATCGATAGCGCCGCGTTGACGCGGGACATGTGGTGGTGGTGGGGCTTCCCCACGATCCTGTTGATGGTCATGTTCATCGGGCTGTTGCTGATCAATCTGGGGCTTGATGAAGTGAGCAACCCAAGGCTGAGGAGGTTGTGAGATGAGCGTCCTCGACATCAAGAACATCCATATCGATTTCCCCACGTCCAAAGGGGTCGTTCATGCGGTCACAGATGTAACGTTGTCCGTCGAAAAGGGCCGTCGGATCGGGTTTATCGGCGAGTCCGGCTCGGGCAAGACGACGACCGCGCTGGCGGCGATGCGGATGCTGGCCAATCCCGGTTTTGTCGCGTCCGGCGAAGTGCATTTGAATTCGTTGGAGGGGGATACGAACGTTCTGCACCTTGATGAGGAAGGGATGCGCCGCGTCCGTTTGCGCAAGATCAGCTATATTCCCCAAGGTGCGATGAATTCGCTGAACCCGGTGATGCGGGTGGAGGCGCAGATTTGGGACGCGGTGGTGGCCCATGAAGGCGCGGTTGAGGATTTACAAGCCCGGTCGGACACGGCGCTTGAGGGCGTCGGGCTGGACCCGAAGGTGGTGGGGCGGCTTTATCCCCATGAGCTGAGCGGCGGCATGAAGCAGCGGGTCTGCATCGCCATTGGCACCTGCCTGACGCCGGACCTGATCATTGCCGACGAGCCGACGTCAGCGCTCGACGTCATCACGCAACGCCATGTGATGCAGACCCTGCGGGAGATGCAGGCCAAAATCGGCGCGGGTCTGATCCTGATCGGGCATGATATGGGGCTGATGGCGCAGTCGGTGGACGATATCGCCGTGCTGAAGAAGGGCGTGCTGGTGGAGTTTGGGCCGGTGCGGCAGATCATCGAAAACCCGGAGCATCCCTATACGAAGGAACTGATTTCGAGCGTTCCTCTGGTGGGGGGCGAGAGTTTCCTGCACGCGCAGGCCGCGCCGCCCAAGGGCGAGAAACTGGACGTGCCGCTGTTGGAGCTGGACGGCGTCAGCAAGGTCTATGGCTCGGTCACGGCCCTGCATCCGATGTCGTTCGCGCTGGATGGGGAGGAGCCCAAGATCATCTCCATCGTTGGGCAATCGGGCTCGGGTAAGTCGACCATGGGATCGCTCATGCTGGGGTTCAACGACCCGACGGCGGGGGCGGTGCGGTTCAAGGGCGATGATATCAACCGGATGACCGCGGGTGAGCGGCTGGAATTTCGCAAGCAGGTGCAGGCGGTGTTCCAGGACCCCTATGCCTGCTTCAATCCGTTTTACCGCGTCAACCACGCGCTGAAATTTCCGTTTGAAAACTTTGGGATGCAGGGCGACGTTGAGGTTGAAATGCATAAGGCCTGTGAGGCCGTTGGGCTGGACCCCTCGCTGGTTCTGGGCCGCTATCCGCATCAGCTTTCCGGCGGGCAGAGGCAACGGCTGATCGTGGCGCGCGCGCTGATGTTGTCGCCGAAGCTGCTGATTGCCGATGAGCCTGTGTCGATGGTCGATGCGTCGCTGCGGGCCACGATCCTGGCGAATATCCACGACCTGAAGGACAAGCACGGCATTTCGATCATCTACATCACCCATGATCTGGCCACGGCCTATCATGTGAGTGACTATGTGATGGTTCTGTACCATGGCCATGTGGTGGAGGCTGGCCCGCCGAAAGAGGTGATCGGCGATCCGCAACATGCCTATACGCGACTGCTGATCGACTCGATCCCCTGGCCGGATCTGGACCGCGATTGGGGCGATGCGGGCGATGCACGTGCCGCGTTGGATGTGCTGGCCGAGATCGGCGGGACGCCCGAGACGGTCTATCGCGGCGATATACCCGGCTTCACCCTGGGGCAGGGCTAGGGGATGCCGTCGCACCGGATGCGATTGACTGCCGAGAAGGTGGCACAGCGCTTGCGGCTGATCGCGCCAATGGTTGCAGTGCGCCGGGCGCCCATTGATCAATTCGTTCTGGAGGAATTGCCGGATGCGACAGCGCGCCCGGATCTGAGCCTGTTTGCCTGCAACGCCCCCGGCCCGCGATTGGAGTGGAACGCCTATTGGGGCGGGCAGGACATGCATTTCGTGCTGCGCTCGCGCTTTACTGTGCCCAAGGGCTGGCGGCATCCAGCGCTGCATCTGCCGCTGGGGGTGGCGGGTGATATCTTCACCCATCCTGAGGGGCTTTTGTATATCGATGGCGACGTGATTGCCTCGGCCGACCGCTATCATCACTCCATCGAAATTCCGGCACGCTTTGCCGATGGTCTGCCCCATGATCTGCTGATCCACGGCTGGACTGGCCTGTCGGGCTGGCCGCCCGATCCGAACAACCGCACACAGCTTTTGATGAAGGAATGCTCCGTCATCGAGATTGATCGCGCGCTGGAGGGGTTTCAGACGATGGCGGAGGTGGCGCTGGATCTCTGCTCGGAGCTCAACGACAACCGGCCCGAAAAGCATGCCATTCTGACGGCGTTGGATCAGGCGTTCCTGACACTCGATACGCGTGACCCGATGGGCGAGGATTTCCGCCGCTCCGTCGCGCCGGCCACCGACAAGCTGTTGGAAGGGTTGGAGAAAGCGGGGCCATCGCTTGATATTCAGCTCCATGCTGCGGGGCATGCGCATATGGATGTGGCCTATCTTTGGCCCATCGCGCAGATCCGGCAGAAGAACGCGCGGACCTATTCCAACGTGCTGCGCCTGATGGAGAAGCATCCGGAATTCCGGTTCAGCCATTCCCAGCCGCAACTCTACGATTGGACAGCGCAGGATTTCCCCGAGATTTTCGAGGGTATCAAGACCCGCGTTGCACAAGGCCGATGGGAGGTTCTGGGCGGTATGTGGGTGGAGCCCGATGCCAATATGCCGGGACCGGAGGCGTTGGTGCGCCAGATCGCGCTGGCCCGGCGCTATTGTGACGAGACGTTTGGGGAAGGGGCGGAGACGCCGGTACTGTGGCTGCCGGATACGTTCGGCTTTCCTGGATGCCTGCCGCAATTAATGCAGCAGGCGGGCTTGCGGTGGTTCGTGACCAACAAGGTGAATTGGAACCAGTACAATCAGATGCCAGCCTCGACCACGATGTGGGAGGGCATCGACGGCAGCCGGGTGATGGCGCAGTTCCTGACCACCCCGCGCGAGGTGCAGCATCTGCCGTTTCCGACCAACTACAAATCGGACCTGACGGCGGAGGAGGTGGTGGGCACATGGTCCCGTTCAACCGTCAAGGACCGGGTGCGCGACCTGCTGATCTGCTATGGCTATGGCGATGGCGGCGGGGGACCGACGGATGAATTGATCCGCAAGGCCAAGGTCTGGGCGCACATGCCCGGTGCGCCGCAACTGCGGCCGTCCACCGTGCGCGCGTTTTTCGAAGCGCTTGAGGACAAGGCGCAAAACCTGCCTGTCTGGCAGGGCGAGTTTTACCTCGAAGGGCATCGCGGGGTGCTGACCAGCCAGGGCTGGATCAAGCGTGCAAACCGCAAGGCGGAGGTCGCGCTGCATGATGCGGAGCTGGCCATGGCGCTGGCGATGGAGCGCGGCCATGTTCCCGAGGATCTGACAGCCGTGTGGCAGCGGCTGTGCACCAACCAATTCCATGACATCCTCACGGGCACCTCCATCGGCGAAGTGTTTGAGGATGCGCGCGCCGATTTTGAGTGGATCATGGGCGAAGTCGAGGGCGTCTTGGAGCGGGCTGGGGCTGCGCTGATGCCTGAAGGGGCGGATTGGCTGGTTCTGGATGGCGCACCCTTGGCGCGTGCGCGGCAGGTTTTGCTGGACGGCCCTGCGGTGGAGGCTGGCAACGCCTTGCCGGCGCAAGTGGTCGATGGCGGTGTCTTGGTCGAGCTGCCGGAGGGCGCGCCGCTGTCGGCGCGGGCGCTGTCGCGGGCGACTGAGGGCGCGGATGTCTTTGGCGCATCGGCCCGTGCAGAGGGTGACGGCGCCGTGCTCGAAAATGATCTTCTGCGCATCGAGATTGGCGATCACGGCATGATTGCACGGCTCTACGACAAGCGCGCAGGGCGTGAGGTGCTGAAGCCTGGTACCTTTGGCAACCGCTTGGAATTGTTTGAAGATCGACCCATCTCCTGGGACGCGTGGGACATCGACATCTTCTTTGAGGATCGCGGGGAGCTTGTGGGCGGCCTGACCCGGATCGAGGTCGTGGAAACGGGGCCGTTGCGGGCTGTGGTGGAAGTGGAGCGCGCCTTTCGGCAATCCAAGATCACGCAGCGCGTGGTCCTGCGCCGAGGCTCCGCCCGGCTCGATTTTGAGACGGATGTGGATTGGCATGAAACGCATCTGCTGCTGAAGGCGGCCTTCCCGGTCGATATCCGCGCCAGCCGCGCGGTGTTCGACATCCAATGGGGCCAGATTGACCGGCCTACCCATCGCAACACCTCGTGGGACGCGGCACAATTCGAGGTGCCCGCGCAGAAATGGGCGGATCTGAGCGAGGGCGATTACGGTGTCGCGCTGCTCAACGACTGCAAATACGGGTATGACGTGCGAGATGATGTGCTGCGGCTGAGCCTGATCAAATCAGCCACGATGCCCGATGCGGGTGCGGATCAGGGCGCGCATCGGTTCACCTATGCGCTCCTGCCCCATGTCGGGAACACGCGCGTGGATGTGCGGGCAGAGGCCTATGCCCTGAACTATCCGCCACGTGTGCTGCACGGGCCGGGGCAAGGGCAGCTGGTGGAGCCTTTGGTGCGCTGCCTGTCGGGCCGCGCGGTGATCGAGACGGTGAAACCGGCCGAGGATGGCGACGGGGTGATCGTGCGCCTGTTCGAGGCCCATGCGACGCGTGGCACGGTAGACGTGCGCCTTTCCCCCAGGGTGTCTGGCGTGGAGCAGGTTGGATTGCTGGAAGATGGCGCCACAAAGCTGCCGATCTCGTCCGGGATGGTCTCCGTGCCTCTCCGCCCTTACGAGATAATCACTCTCAGGCTCCGCTTCGCCCCCTGACCAGCGGCGAAATGCGCGATTAGTCTTCCTTGTTTCAAAAATACCTCGGGGGGTCCGGGGGGCAGCGCCCCCCGCTCGGTCGACCGCGTCAGCGGGCGAAACCGATCATGTCACGCGACCGCCAGACCTTCATCGGAAAGCCCATCCAACCTTGGCATCAGGGACAGCAGGCTTTGCGTGTAGGGATGCTGTGGATTGGCGAAGAGCGCCTCGGTCTCGGCGACCTCCACCAGCTCGCCGTTCTTCATCACACCCACGCGGTCACACATCTGACGCACTACGGGAAGGTCGTGGGAGATGAACAGCATCGTAAGGCCCAGATGCTCCTGCAGGTCCTTCAGGATGTTGAGGATCTGCGCCTGGATGGACACGTCGAGGGCGGAGGTCGGCTCATCACAGATCAGGAAGCGCGGTTGTGTGGCCAAGGCGCGGGCGATGGAGATGCGCTGCCGCTGACCGCCGGAGAATTCGTGGGGGTATTTGAGACCCGCTTCCGCGCCGAGGCCCACGCGGTCGAGCAGTTCGGCCACGCGATCCTTGAGCGCTTGCCCGGCCAGTAGCCCGTGATGGCGGGCGGGCTCGGCCACGATCTCATCCACGCGCATGCGGGGGTTGAGCGATGAATAGGGGTCCTGAAAGATCATCTGGATCTGCTTGCGGTAACTGTCGGGGACGCCGCCGGGCTGCGGCGCAACTTGGGCGCCGTCAAACCAGACCTCACCACCATCGACCGGGTACAGCCCCGCGATCATCCGCGCGATGGTGGATTTGCCAGAGCCGCTTTCGCCCACAAGCCCGAAGACTTCGCCTTCCTTGATGTCGAAGCGGGCCTGATCGACGGCGGTGAAATATTCCCGGTTGCGCGGCAGGATCGCGCGTTTCTGGAGGAAGGTCTTGGTCAGGCCCTTGGCCTCGACCAGCGGTTTGGTGCGGTCGACGTCCGTCGAGGGCCAGTTGCGCTTGAGGTCTTCGATGGCGAATTCCGTGACGCGACCGCCGTAGGAGATCAGCGGGAAGCGGTGCAGCTTGACCGTGGGGCGGGGGACGGCAGCGATGAGGGATTTGGTGTAGGGGTGGTTGGGTTGGCCAAGCACCTGTTCGGTGGAGCCGCTTTCGACCACCTCGCCCATATACATGACCGTCACCTTGTCGGTCGTGTCGGCGATCACGCCCATGTCGTGGGTGATCAGGATCACGCCCACCTGCCGCTCGCGGGTCAGTTCCTTGATGAGTTCCAGGATCTGCGCCTGGATCGAGACGTCGAGGGCCGTGGTCGGCTCATCGGCGATGATGACATCGGGTTCCGAGCAGAGGGCGAGGGCGATCACCACGCGCTGCCGCATGCCGCCTGAGAACTGGTGCGGATACTGGTCGAGGCGGGTTTCCGGGTCGGGGATGCCCACGCGGTCGATCAGATCGCGGGCGCGTTGATTGGCCTCGGCGTCCGTCACGTCGAGATGTTGGGTGATGGTCTCCACAAGCTGCTGTCGCACGGTGAAGAGCGGGTTGAGGGAGGTTAGCGGGTCCTGGAAGATCATTGAGATCTTCTTGCCGCGGAGCGCGCGCATGGCGTCGGTGTCGAGGCCGGAGATCTCCTCACCCTTGTAGCGAATAATCCCGCCCGCGATGCGCCCGGGGCGATCGAGCAGGCCCATGACAGCGGCGCCGATGGTGGATTTTCCGGCCCCGGATTCGCCGACAAGGCCGTGGATTTCACCGGGTTCCACGCTCAGGTTCGCGGCTTTCACAGCGGTGAAGACCTGACGGCGGGCCGGGAATTCGACGGTGAGGTTTTGGATTTCGAGGAGGGGCATTAGGTGCTCAATTCACTTACGGCGCGAACGACGTCTGCACCAAGTTGTCTTGTGTTCTTGGGATTTCCAGCACCATTCAAAAGGTCGACTCCAAACTTGGCGGCAAGGTCGCGCAGGACAGGTTTCGAAGGCTGGATAATCGCTTCGCCAGAGGTCACTTTGATCGTGCCATTTTCCAAAATGGAGACTTCGAATCCGTGGGTTGCGACAGAATTCTGGACCGTAATTTCGCGCAACGGCTTGTTGGGTTTCTCCATTGAAGAGACACTTATACGCAGTTTTCCATTGCTTTCGCGCATCGTTGGTCGGGCGTCTTCAGGGCTGCCGTCGAACAATTCCTCGATCGAGACTTCTCCCTCATCGATCAATATCCGCAAAACGAGAATGCGATTAACTCTATCGAGAGTGTTTTGGTTGAACGCCACATGGTTAGACGACGTGATGGTCTTCACAGATATGCGCTCGCCCTCGGCGCTGACCACATCGTAACCTTGTTGGTTTACGTCTGACGCCATTTGGCCACGGGTGATCATGGCCGCGTAGAGTTCGCCAATTCGGCCCGTCAGGTGATTGAGTTCTGCGGGGCTTGTTCCCCAAGACAGTTCACGTTCAAACCAGCTGAGCGCTTCACCCAGAGACTGAATTATCTGAACCTGACTGAGCGCCATACTAACGCAACCTCGGATTGAGGGCATCGCGGAGCCAGTCGCCAAGCAGATTCACGCTCAGCGCCAGGACCAGCAGCGTCGCCGCCGGGAAGACCAAAATCCACCAGTTCCCGGAGAAGAGGAATGTCTGGCCGATGCGGATCAGTGTGCCGAGGGACGGCTCCGTTGGCGGCGCGCCAACGCCGAGGAAGCTGAGGGTGGCTTCGGCTATGATGGCGAGCGCCAGAGAGATCGTGGCGATGACGAGGACGGGCGAGAGCACGTTGGGCAGGATATGGCGCGCCATGATGACGAAGGGCGAGCGGCCGATCAGGCGGGCGGCTTGGACGTATTCCTTGTTCTTTTCCACCAGCGTAGCCCCTCGGACCACGCGGGCGAATTGCACCCAGTCCGACAGGCCGATGGCGAGGATCAGGACGGCGATGGCGACCTGATCTCGGTACTCGATGGGGGTGATGCCCTTGGCGATGCCGAAGATCAGCATGGCGACAAGGATCGACGGGAAGGTGAGCTGGATGTCGGCGATGCGCATGATGATCGTTTCGGTCCAGCCGCCGACATAGGCCGCGATCAGGCCAAGTGTGACGCCGAGGACCAGCGCGAAGGTGACGGCGGCGAAGCCCACGAAGAGCGACACGCGCATCCCGTAGAGGATGGTTGAAAAGACATCGCGGCCCTGATCGTCAGTGCCGAGAAGGAAGGTCTCTCCGGTAAACGCAGACGGCACGCCGGGGGCGGTGAGGCCATTGAGCAGGTTCAGCGTGGCCGGGTTGAACGGGTCGTGAGGCGCAATGAGCGGCGCGAAAACGGCGGCGAGGATCAGCGTCAGCGTCACGATGGCCGAGATCATGGCCACCGGCGAATGGCGGAAGGCATAGCCCACGTCGCTGTCCCACGCCCGGGCAAGGCGGCTTTGCGCGCGGGCCTCGGAGACGGCGGGAATATCGTCTGGCGTGTCGGTCATCAGCTTACCCTCAGGCGCGGGTCAATGAAGACGTAGAGGAGGTCGACGATCAGGTTGATCGCCACGAACATCACCGAAATGAGCATGAGGTACGCGGCCATCACGGGGATGTCGACGAACTGGATGGCGTTGATGAAGAGCAGGCCCACGCCCGGCCACTGGAACACCGTCTCGGTGATGATGGCGAAGGCAATGATCGAGCCCAGTTGCAGGCCCGTCACCGTGATCACCGGCACCATCGTGTTCTTGAGCGCGTGGCGGAAGTTGATGGCGCGGTCGCCTAGGCCGCGCGCACGGGCAAAGCGGATATAGTCGGCGCGCAGGACCTCCAGCATTTCGGCCCGCACGAGGCGCATGATCAACGTCATCTGGTAGAGGCCCAGGGTGATCGCGGGCAGGATGATGGATTGAATGCCGTCCCATGTGGCGAAGCCCGTGGTCCAGCCGAAAATCTCGCCAGTATCGCCGCGCCCGAATGTGGGCATGCCACCGGTGTTGAACGTCATGTCGGTGAAGGGGATGCGGATGTCGATGCCCACGCCGAAGCCGTAGATCAGGAGGACGCCGATCAGGAAGGTGGGCAGCGAGACGCCAATCAGGCTGATGCTCATGACAAGGTTTGCCGTGATCCCGTCGCGTCGGATGGCCGTGAATATGCCCAGGACAATCCCGAAAAAGAGCGCCAGGGCGCCGGACACGAGCGCAAGCTCCAACGTGGCGGGCAGGCGTTCCGCGATGATCTCGGCCACAGGGCGGCCCTGGCGGTAGGAAATGCCCAGATCGCCTTGCACGGCGCGGACGAGGAAATCCCAGTATTGGATGAAGAAGGGTTTGTTCAGGCCCAATTGCTCCCGCAGGCGGTCGATATCCTCAAGCGTGCGTTCCTGACCCAGCATCGTGTCGATCGGGTCGCCCACAAAGCGGAACATCGCAAAGGCCACGAGGCCCACGACCAAAAGGACGAGGACGGATTGGAAGATGCGTCTGAGGATGAAGCTGAGCATTGATCGGTTGTGCGGCGAAGGGTGGGGGGCGTCAAGTCTGGAGCAGGGGAAAACCGGGTTGTGCGGCTTAGATCATCGAACCGTCAGCTTGCTTGGCCATGACTTGGGCAACTTCGCGATCATCTTTGTTCTTTAAATATGCCGGGGAGTCGCCCTTGGCGACGGGGCAGAGCCCCCCAGACAGGGATGGGGGAGCGCGAGGGGGGTATCCCCCCTCGCATTGGTCGCCCTGGCCTTGGGCCGGGGCGAAACCACTTAATTCTCGGCGCCGACTGTCACCCAACGCAGGATGAAGAAGTTGTCAGGGCGCTGGGTCAACTCGATCCCGTCGCGCACACCCCAGAGCAGAGGCTGGACGTACATGGTGTTGTAGACGGCATCATCCTGAATGATCTGTGCGGCCTCATCCAACATCGCCTGACGGGCGCTGTCGTCGATTTCCGACTGGATCAGGGGCAGAAGTTCATCAATGCGGGGGTTGGAATAGCCGCCGAAGTTCCAGGTTCCCAAGCGCTCGCCATTGGTGTGGACGAGGAAGCGGATCGGATGCTCGGCGTCGAACGTGCCGGGCGACCAACCCAGCAGGTACATGTCGAAATTGTCCTCACGCAGTTGCGGCCAATAGTTGGAGACCGGCATCGCATCGAGCGTGGCGTTCAGGCCCACTTGCGCCAGCATGGCCACGATGGCCTGACAGACGGCCTCGTCATTCAGGTAGCGATCGTTGGGGCAGGAGAGGGTGAAATTTGCGCCCTCGGCCCCGGCCTCGGCAATCAGCGACCGAGCGAGGTCCGGATCGTAAGCGGGGCGCTCGGAGAGCGCTTCCGAATAGCCGCGCATGGCGGGGGAGACCAGTTGGCTGGCCTCTTCCGCGACGCCGCCCATGATGGCTTGCAGGATCGCAGGCACGTTCACAGCGTGGCTGACGGCCTGACGGACGCGGACATCAGCGAAGATGTTCGGGTCGCCATTCAGCAGGGTTTCGTGGTCATGGGCGAAGCCCAACATGATGACGCGCGCTTCGATCCCGTCGAGCACGTAGACGCCATCGGCGTCGTTCACGCGCGCGGCGTCTTGCACGGGCACAGGGTCGATCAGGTCAATGTCACCTGCCAGAAGGGCCGCGACGGCGGTGGCGGAGTTCTGGATTGGCGTGAAGACGGCCTCGGTCACGTTATGCTCGACCTCACCCCACCAGCCGTCGAACGGCACGAGGACGGTTTCCAGATCGGGCTGGCGGGATTGCAGCATGAAGGCACCTGTGCCGTTCACGTTACGGGTGGCGTAGTTTTCGGCATCTCGTGCAGGGCGTTCGGCGCCATTCTCGGCCGCCCAACCGCTGTCCATCATCATCCAGTTGGCGATGCTGTCGGGAAAGATCGGCTGCGGCGAGGACGTCAGGATATCGACGGTGAAGTCATCCACCAACACCACGTCGGAGACGGGGGAGAACCAGCTGGCGACATCGCTGTCCTCGGAACTGGCACGCTGATAGCTGAACAGCACATCTTCGGCGGTGAACGCTTCGCCGCCATGGAAGGTCACACCTTCGCGTAGGTTGAAGCGCCAGCCTGCGCCGTCGGGCAGCGGCTCCCAGCTTTCGGCCAGCGCGCCTTCGATGGACATGTCGCGGCCACGGCGCACGAGACCTTCGTAGACATTGTTCAGAAAGCCCAGAACCGGCGCAGAGGACACGGCATGCGGGTCCATGGTTTGCGGGTCGGTGGTGGCGGCCCACCGGAAGGTCTCGGCCTGCGCGGGCAGGGCGGTGGCCAGCGCCAGAAGACTGGCGGTCATTAGGCGATTCATGAAATCTCTCCCCAGAGTTGGTGTGCGTGCGACCCGGTCCGCCGCGTATGGCCAAACGTGACCCAACCGCGAGCATAGCACGAGGGGGGGTATTGTCACGAACGCGTGATCGGCTGTCCCGGGTTGCAATTGCGCGGCGCCCTACGCTCTATGCGGGCCAAGGGTTTCCGGGTGGGGCAGGGACATGCTGGAGTTTTTCTGGGGGATGGTCGGGAGCCGGCCTGTTGAGTGGATCGCCGTGGCCTGCGGCATCCTGAATGTCAGCTTGATCATCCGCCGGTCGATCTGGAACTACCCGTTCGGGTTCGCGGTTGTGACGCTGTATTTCTTCATCTTCTGGGAATATCGCCTTTATAGCGACGCGCTGTTGCAGATCTATTTCTTCGTGATCCAGATCTATGGGCTTTACTACTGGCTCAAGGGCCGCGCGCCGGATGGGCGCATTGTCGTGGCGCCCTTGGGGGCCGGGGCCTTTGCCGTGTATCTGCTGGCCACGGCATTGGTCTGGCTGATCGTGGCAAGCCTGATGTCGGCCTATACGGACGCGGCGGCCCCCTATTGGGATGCGGCGGTCGCGGCGTTGAGTGTGACGGCGCAGTTCCTGTTGTCGCGTCGCCACCTGCAAAGCTGGTATCTGTGGATTGCGGTGGATGTGCTGGCCATCGGCCTGTTCTACACGCGCGGGCTGGAGCCGACGGCAGCGCTTTATGTGGTTTTCCTGGGTCTGGCGATCACGGGGCTGATCCAGTGGCGCCGTGCCGCCCGCGCAACCGCATGACCACGCGCGGCTTTCTTTTGGGGAAGTTCATGCCACCCCATGCAGGCCATTTGCATTGCGCCGAGGTCGGGCGCGCGCGGTGCGATGAGATGACGGTGCTGGTGTGCAGCCACGATGCAGAACCCATCGACGGGTGTTTGCGGGCCGAGTGGATGCGCGCTTGCCTGACTGCGCCGGGCTACCGGGTGGTGCATATGCACCGCGACATCCCGCAGGCGCCCGAGGATCATCCCGATTTCTGGCCGATCTGGAGGGCCGCGATTGCAGAGCATCACCCCGAGCCCATCGATTGGGTCTTCGGGTCGGAGGCCTATGTGCATCGCCTTGCCGCCGAAGTCGGGGCGCGGCCGTTTCCGGTGGACCCAGAGCGGCGGGTCGTGCCGGTGTCGGCCAGTGCAATCCGCGCCGACCCGTCGGCCCATTGGGGCCATGTACCATCCCCTGTCCGAAGCTTTTTCCAGCGGCGTGTGGTTCTTCTGGGGGCCGAGAGCACCGGGAAAACCACTTTGTCGGAGGCTTTGGCAAGCGACCAGGGGGCCGTCCCGGTTCCGGAATACGGGCGCGATTACGATGCGTTGTTCCGGCACGGCCAGACATGGGAGGCGGACGATTTTGCCGCCATCGTGGATGGCCATGCGGCCTTGGCCACGGCCGTGGCGATGCGCGGTGGACCGATGGTGATTGAGGATACCGACGCTATCCAAACGCTTGTCTGGGCCGAGGCGTTGTTGGGCTCCGTGCCCAAGGAGTTGGTGGCGCAGGCGCAAAGCTTGGCGGGAGAGGGGCGCAAGACCTATCTGCTGCTGGATCATGCGACGCCCTGGCACGACGATGGCACGCGCCACTTCCCTGACCCGGCGCGGCGGGCGTGGTTCACGGAGCGGCTGGAGGCCTGGCTGGAGGCATTCGGGGCCGATTGGCATCGGATCTCGGGCCCGGACTGGGCCGCGCGCGCCGCCGCGGCCCGATCCGCCCTTGGCTGCGCCTAGTGCACCGTCAGGACTGAACATTCCGCGCCATGGCCGACCTTCTGGCTGACGGATCCCAGGAACAGGCTGGCCACCGAGCCGAGCCCGCGGCGACCCATGACGATCAGGTCCGCGTCATTGAGTTTGGCGATGCGCAGGATCGTTTCAGTCGGATCGCCAGCCATGACGTGGGTGCTGGCAGGTGTGACCCCGGCCTCTGTCGCCTGTGCCAAGGCGGCTTCCATGACGGCTTTGCCAGCCTCTTCGATTTTTTCGGCGGTCAACGGCAGTTCAACAACCGAATAGCCCACGGCGACCATGGTTGTGTCGATCTGTGGTGTATGGACCAGGTGCAGCTCGGCCCCGAGTGTTTTGGCCAATTCGCATGCCTTGTCGAGCGCATGTTTGGACGGATCCGAGCCGTCGACGGGGGCGATGATGGTCTTGAACATGGTGTGTCCTTTCCAGACTGTTCGCGCAATTGGCTGCGCTTACGAGTCTGGCAGAACGGGGGCGTGGGCGCTTTGAGATGGATCAAGCGGGGCCGGTTCGACCGATGCTCAGCCCCGCTTGGAGGGTTTGCGGAAGGGCCGCGCTTCTCCACTCTGGGCCTTTGCGGATGTCTTGTGTTTTGACTTGTGGCGCTGCTTGCGCCCCCCCAGAGACTTTCCCGGATCAGACGCGCTGTTGTCGGGCTTTTGGCGCTTTTTGTCGCCAGGTGCGGACTGCGGCTTGGTCTTGGGGCCGTCGGTTTTGGGTTGCGATGGCTTGGCTTTGCCGTGCGTGGGCTTGGGTTTTTTGTTGCTCTTGCTATGCGCGGGCTTTTCGCTGCGGGCCGGTTGAGCCGCGGGTTTTGCCGGGGGCTTGCCTTTGTGTTTGTGGGGCTGCTTCGCGGGCTTGTCCGTTTGGTCCGCACCATCGGACGTCTGAGCGGGCTTCGCGGGTTTGCCTTTGTGCGGCTTATGTGCGGGCGCAGGCGCGGCGGGCATGTGGGCGGCGGCGGGCGGCCCCTTGGGGGACGCATCGAAATCCGGCAGGCCGGGCAATTGGGTCAGCTTCGCGCCTTGCTCCATCACCATCTCAGGGCCCAGTTCCTGGGTCATGGCTGGGATGGCCTCGTTGGCGATCTCAATGAAGGTTTCCTGAAACTGGACGCGAATGGCGCCGATGGCGTCCTTCGAGATGCCTGCGTTGCGGCAGATCATTGGCAAAAGCCAGCGCGGCTCGGCCCGGTGCTTGCGGCCGAGCGACAGGGAAAACCATGTGCTTGGCCCGAAATCCGCGTGTTCGCGGCCCTTGCGGGCGGGGCGTTCACCGGGGGCGGGGACGGCGCTGAGCAGTTCAGGGGCCGAGTGACGCTCACGGTAGAGGCGCAGGTAGGCGGCGGCGATCTGTTCGGGTTGGTGGAGGTTCAGCAGCTTTTCAGCAAAGGCGCGTTCCTCACCGCTGAGCGCGTCATTCCACGCAGGGTCAGCGAGGATGCGATCCTCGTCGCGGGCGCGGATGTCGTCGGGGGAGGGGGGCGTGCCCCATTCGGCCTGAAGCTTGCCGCCTTTGAGCAGGCGTTGAGCCTTGGCGCGTTGACGGCCGGGGACGATCAGGACGGATGTGCCCTTACGGCCCGCGCGGCCTGTGCGGCCCGAGCGGTGTAGGAGGGATTCGGAATTGGACGGAAGATCGGCGTGGATCACCAGCTCCAACCCCGGAAGGTCGATGCCGCGGGCAGCCACATCGGTGGCCACACAGACCCGCGCGCGCCCGTCGCGGAGGGCTTGCAAAGCGTTGGTGCGTTCTGCCTGACTAAGCTCACCGGACAGCGAGACGACGGAGAGGCCCCGATTGGAAAACTTGGCGCTGAGGCGGGCCACCATGGAGCGGGTGTTGGCGAAAACGATGGCGGTTTGCGCCTCGTGATAGCGCAGAAGGTTGATGATGGCCTTTTCGATATCGGAAGGGGCCACTTCCAGGGCGCGATAGGCGATATCGGTGTGCTGTGTATCGGCGCTGCCGATCTTGAGGCGCTGTGCGTTGTCCTTCTGGTGCGTCTGGGCGAGTTTCGTGATGCCGTGGGGCACGGTCGCAGAGAACATCAAGGTGCGCCGGTCGGCGGGGGTCTGGTCGAGGATGAATTCCAGATCCTCGGCAAATCCCATATCGAGCATTTCATCAGCTTCATCGAGGACGACGGTGCGCAGGCCGGATAGGTCGATCACACCTCGCATGGCGTGGTCGCGCAGCCGTCCCGGCGTGGCAACCACCACGTGCGCGCCGCGTTCGAGCGCGCGACGTTCGGTGCGCGTGTCCATACCGCCCACGGCGGAGGCGGTGACAATCCCGGCCTCGGCATAGAGCCAGTCGAATTCGCGGCGGACCTGCATGGCCAGTTCGCGCGTGGGGGCGATGACGAGCGCCAGCGGCGTTGCGGCAGGACCGAAGCGGCCTTCGCCGTCGAGGATGTCTCCCGCCATCGCGAGCCCGAAGCCCACGGTCTTGCCGGACCCGGTTTGCGCAGAGACCAACAGGTCGATCCCGGCCAGGGCCGAGTTCGAGACCGCCTCTTGAACAGGGGTCAGGCCGCTATAGCCCTTTTTTTCAAGCGCGGTGGAGAGCGTCTTTGGAACGCCGGAAAAGTCTTTCATGGATCACCAAATGCCGGGGAAGCCGTGGCCCTAGTGCGTTTTGTGGGCGGTGTATAGCCCGCGTGGCGTGCGTCTGGCGGCGAGCGCCAAGAAAAAGCCCGGCGATTTGCATCGCCGGGCGTTCTGTTTGGGTAAGGTGTGCGCCTTAGTTCAGTTCAAAATACTTGAACAGGACCTGATCGTCCGCATCCACTTCCGAGGACCAGGCATCCGAGATGCCCCAGTTCAGGACCTGGTTGTGGATGGGCAGATAGATCAGCTCTTCCTCGGACATGGCAAAGAGGTCCGCGATGGTCTGGTTGCGCACGTCGAGGTCCGTTTCGGACGACAGCGAGACGATCATCTCGTTCATCTCAGGATTGTCGAAGCGCGTGCCGTTCCACGAGCCACGGCCTTCGGAGCGACCGTGATAGAGGAAGTTAAAGATATACTCCGCGTCATAGGTCGGAACGCCCCAGCCAAGGAGGTAGAAGTCGGTCTCCAGGTTGGCGATCAGCGGGAAGTGCTGCGCACGCGGCAGGGCCGATAGGTTCACGGTAATGCCGAGCTGCGCGAACATGCCCACGGCCGCCTGACAGATCGCTTCGTCGTTGATGTAGCGATCGTTGGGGCAGTCGAGCTGGATGGTAAAGCCGTCCGGGTAGCCAGCTTCTGCCATCAGGGCGCGGGCAGCGTCGATGTCATAGGCGGGATATTCATCCAGCTCAGCCGTCCAGCCGTTGACCGGCGGGGGCGACAGAACACCGGCGGGGGCCGACTGGCCGCGCATGACGATCTGTTGGATCGCTTCGCGGTTGATGGCCATGTTCATCGCCTGGCGCACCAGCGGGTTGGCGAGCGGGTTTTCACCCTCGACATCATCAAGCGTCAGGTCGTCGTCGCCCACGTTCATGCCGAAGAAGATCACGCGGTTCTGCGGCCCGGAGAGAAGCCCGATGCCATCGGCGGCTTCCACACGTTCAAGGTCTTGGACGGGCACGTCCTGGATGAAGTCCACTTCACCACCAAGGAACGCGGCCAGACGGGTGGCGGGGTTCTGGATCGGCGTGAAGACGATCTGGGTGATGTCCATCGGATATTCATCCGCGCCCCAATAGCCGTCGTTGCGGTTCAGGACGGTTTCGGTATCGGGCGTGCGGCTTTCAAGGATGAAAGGCCCTGTTCCGTTGACGTTGCGGGCTGCGAAGGTGTCTTCACCACCTGCATAATCCTGCA
Source organism: uncultured Roseicyclus sp. (assembly GCA_947489665.1). Taxonomy (GTDB): domain Bacteria; phylum Pseudomonadota; class Alphaproteobacteria; order Rhodobacterales; family Rhodobacteraceae; genus Gymnodinialimonas. The sequence goes on from CANLEH010000001.1 coordinate 1,499,896, forward strand.
CGTTTTCGGAGCCATTTTCGGTCGTCCAGCCCTCATCCATCATCATGATGTTTGTCAGGTTGTTGGGCAGAAGCGGGTTCGGGCCGTCGGTTTCGATCTCAACCGTGTAGTCGCCCGTGGCGCGGACTTCGACGACGCCGGAGAGGAGTTCCTTGAAGTTCGACGTCTCCTGCATCGCGCGGTTCAGCGAGAACACCACGTCGGATGCATCAAACGTTTCGCCGCCGTGGAACGTGACGCCTTCGCGGATCTGGAAGACCCAGACGTTCGGGTTATCAGCCGATGGCTCCCACGAGGTGGCGAGGGTGGGGACCATGGCACCGGTCATGTCGTTGAGAACGAGCGGCTCATAAATCTGGTGCATGAGGGTCGTGGTCGGACCCTCATTCTGGGAATGCGGATCGAGCGTAAGGGCCTCGGCCGCGCGGGCCCATCGCAAGGTCTCGGCATTCAAAGTTGTGGCCGTCAGGGCAGTCGTGGCCAGTAGGGCCGCGCTGAAGGCGGTGAAACGGTTCATCATTGTCTTCTCCCGGTTGGTCCCCGTGTCTGGGGTCAGTCACGTCAGTCGTTGCTGATGGGTGGAAGAGTATGGACGGATTTCGAAATGTCCAGCGGGCTTGGCGACGGGCGCCGGGGTGATTAAATCGGGCAAGGTACAAAGAAGGGACATGTCATGGAAACGGAATTCACGCCCTGGGCGTCGCTGGCCGGCGGCGCGATGATCGGGTTGGCGGCGGTGTTTCTGATGGCCGTGGCGGGCCGCGTCATGGGGGCCACGGGCATTCTGGCGGGCGCGCTGTTGCCGGCGGACCGCGACGATGGGCTTTGGCGCTGGGTGATGATTGCGGGCATGGTAACAGCGCCTGCGTTTTATCTGCTTGGAACAGGCGATTGGCCGGAAATCACCGTGCCGGTCAGCACGCCGATGCTGTTGATAGGCGGCTTTCTTGTTGGTCTCGGCGTGACCTTTGGCGGTGGCTGTACCTCTGGCCACGGAGTTTGCGGGATCGCGAGGTTTTCCGTCCGCTCCATCGTGGCGACGGGGGTGTTCATGGTGGCGTGTTTCGCCACCGTCTACATCGTGCGCCATGTGGTGGGGGGCTGAGCCATGCGGTTGATCTTGATCTTTCTGATAGGGGCTTTGTTCGGCCTTGGCATCGTCATCTCAGGCATGGGAAACCCGGCCAAGGTGGTGAATTTCTTCGATATTGCAGGCACATGGGACCCGAGCCTGATCTTTGTGATGGGCGGCGCCCTGGCCGTAACCCTGGTGGGCTACCGCGTGGCCGTCCCACGTGCGCGGCCCCTGTTTGACGTGAATTTCCATTTGCCAGTTGCCAAGCAGATCGACCGGCGATTGGTGCTGGGTGCCACCACGTTCGGCGTGGGCTGGGGGATTGCCGGGTTCTGCCCCGGAGGCGCCCTGCCAGTCCTGGGCGCATTTGATGCGTCGGTGTGGCTCTTCACGGGGGCACTTGTGGCGGGTATCCTTGTCGCACGGTTGGGGCCTGGCCTGTTGGCCCGCCGCGCGTCTGCTTGAGGAGGTGAGAGAATGGCTTATCCGGTTGACATGAACGTGCATCCGAAGGTGACGGGGTTCTTTGACGAGGCGACCAATACGATCTCTTACGTGGTGCAGGACCCCGATAGCCCGGCCTGCGCCGTAATCGATACGGTTCTGGATATCGACTATGCGGCGGGACGGATCAGCTATGACAGCGCCGATGAGATCATCGCCTTCGTGCAAGAAAACGGCTTGCAAGTCGAATGGCTGATCGAGACCCATGTCCACGCAGATCACCTGTCAGCGGCGCCCTACCTGCAAGAGAAACTGGGCGGCAAGATTGGGATCGGCGAGAAGATCACGCAAGTGCAGGAGGTCTTTGGGAAGGTCTTCAACGAGGGCACGGAGTTCCAACGCGACGGATCGCAATTTGATGCGCTGTTCAAGGATGGCGACACGTACGAGGTTGGCGGCATGACCTGTTTTGCGATGGCCACGCCCGGCCATACGCCTGCGTGCATGGTCCACGTTGCAGGGGATGCGGCCTTTGTTGGCGACACGCTGTTCATGCCCGACGGAGGCTCGGCCCGGTGCGATTTTCCGGGCGGCGATGCTGGGGAATTGTACGACTCGATCCAGAAGGTTCTGAGCCTGCCGGACGAGATGCGGCTGTTCATCTGCCATGATTACGGGCCCGGTGGACGTGCGATTGCGTGGGAGACGACCGTTGCCGAGGAGCGGGAGCGCAACATTCACCTTGCCGGTGGCACCTCGCGTGAAGAGTTCATCCGGGTGCGCGAAGAGCGGGATGCGACGCTGGCCATGCCCAAGCTGATCATCCCTTCGCTTCAGGTGAATATGCGCGCAGGCGATATTCCAACAGATGGCGACGGGCGCCCGGTTCTGAAGGTGCCGTTGAACGGATTGTAGGGGTCGGTCGGAAGACGCTCGGCTGACGCCATCGCCCCTCCCGCCGTCCCGTAAGGCGCATTATGCGGCGAGGTCGATCCAGACCGGGACGTGGTCAGACGGCTTTTCGCGGCCGCGCACGTCCTTTTCTATCCAGCAATCCTGAAGGAGGTCTGCCGCTTCGGGGCTGAGCAGGTGATGGTCGATGCGGATGCCGTCGTTTCGGTCCCATGCGCCGGCCTGATAATCCCAGAAGGAATACAGGCCCGGCGCCTGGTTGCGGGCGCGGAAGGCTTCGGTCAGGCCGAGGCTAAGGAGGCGACGAAAGGCGGCGCGGCTTTCCGGGCGGGCAAGCGCATCTTCCTGCCAGACCTCCGGGCGGGCCGCGTCTTCGTCCTGCGGGATAATGTTGTAATCGCCGGCCATGACGAAGGGGATTTCCTGCGCCATCATATCGGCGGCATGGGCATGGAGCCGCTCCATCCAGGCCAGTTTGTAGTCGTATTTCGGGCCCGGCACGGGGTTGCCATTGGGCAGGTAGAGGCCGCAGAGGCGAACCGGATGGGTGTCGCCCATGACGGTGGCCTCAATCCAGCGGGCCTGTTCGTCGCTGTCATCGCCGGGCAGGCCGCGGCTCAAGTCTTCCAGTGGCAGTTTCGACAGGATCGCGACGCCGTTGAAGCCCTTTTGACCGTGGGTTTCGACGTTATAGCCTTTGTCCTCAAAGATCTCGCGCGGGAAGCCTTCATCCACCGATTTGATCTCTTGCAAGAGGGCGACGTCAGGTTGCGCTTCGTCCAGCCAATCGGTGAGTGCGTTGATGCGTGCTTTGACGCCGTTGATGTTGAAGGTCGCGATCTTCATGGGCCCCTCCCGGTTTGAGGGCCTTTGTGCCTGCTTGGCCGGGTAAAGCCAAGCGGGGCCTTGCCGATCATTATTCCCCGCCCCATCTGGGTTTTGCTGCGCTGCCGCATGGGGTAGGCAGATGGAAACGATCAACATTGAGGTAAGAGATGTTCAAGTTCCTGTTTGGTGGAAAGAAAGTTTCCGAAGAGGCTGTTCCGGAAACGGATCGGGAGCAGTTCAAGCGGCTGACGACGGACCTGAATGCGTTGATCGATAGCTTGCCCACAAAGCCAAAGGTAACGTTGGACCCTGCAACAGGGCGGATCGAGTTGGAGGAGCCGGAGCAATTTGCAGATGAGGCGCTGGCTTTGCCAGCACCCGCGGCGAAGGAGGAAGCAGCGGGGCCAGCCGAGGCGGACGCCAAGCCCGTTGCGGCCGACAAAATCACTGAGGGGGATGCCGTGGCCGCCGCGCCAAAAGCGCCGGTGCCAAATCCGCCGAAGCCCAACCCACCGCAGCCGAGCGCCCCTGAGGCGCGCTAGGCGGTTGCAGGGGCTGTGTTCAGCCATTCGCGCGCACTGGCTTCGTCGTTGAAGTTGCGGATCTCATAGCCGGGGATCAGCGCGGATTCGATCGCAGCCGCGTTGCGGAAAAAGGCGTTGTGGCTGACCAGCGCCGCGCGATCGAGTTGGTGGAGCATGGCCATCATCTGCGGCCAATGCCGCAGCTCGACCCCGATGGCGCCCACGGTCGGCCATTCCGCGCCCTCGTCAATGATCAGGACATCGCCATGGGCCATGCCCTCCATCTCGGTCGACATCTGCTGCAGCGCGACCTCCATCAGGGCCGCGTCGACGCGGCCTGCAATGGCTATGCGCAGGCTGTTTGGGCCTTCGCGGGTGATTTCGAATTTCGGGTCTGACATCTGCTTTCCTCCTTCGTTTGCTTTCGAAGAAGGATAATCAAGGCGCAGGTTAAGCGCCTTGATGCGTGTCAATTCGTCCTCAGAAAAAGGCCTGCAGGCCAGTTTGTGCGCGCCCAAGGATCAGGGCGTGGACATCATGCGTGCCTTCATAGGTGTTGACCGTCTCCAGGTTCTGGGCGTGCCGCATGACATGGTATTCGGCCATGATCCCGTTACCGCCATGCATGTCGCGGGCCTGACGCGCGATATCCAGCGCCTTGCCGCAATTGTTGCGTTTGATCAGCGAGATCATTTCCGGGGCCGCGGCGCCGTCATCCATCAGGCGGCCCACACGCAGGGCGGCTTGCAGGCCGAGGGTGATTTCGGTCTGCATGTCGGCGAGTTTCTTCTGGAAAAGCTGGGTTTGCGCCAGCGGGCGGCCGAATTGCGTGCGGTCGAGGCCGTATTGGCGGGCGCGATGCCAGCAATCCTCAGCCGCGCCCATGGTGCCCCAGGCGATGCCGTAGCGCGCGCGGTTGAGGCAGCCAAACGGACCTTTCAGGCCCTCGACGCCGGGCAGAAGCGCATCTTCGCCAACCTCGACATTGTCCATCACGATTTCGCCCGTGACGGAGGCGCGGAGGGAGAGTTTACCGCCGATCTTGGGGGCGGAGAGGCCTGTCATGCCCTTTTCAAGGATGAAGCCACGGATCTTGCCGCCATGGGCTTCGGACTTGGCCCAGACAACGAAGACATCGGCGATGGGCGAGTTGGAGATCCACATTTTGGCGCCATTGATGACATAGCCACCATCAGTCTTCTTGGCATTCGTCTTCATGCCAGCCGGATCGGAGCCCGCATCGGGCTCGGTCAGGCCGAAACAGCCGATCTTGGTTCCTGCAGCGAGGCCAGGCAGGTATTTCTGGCGCTGCTCTTCGGACCCATAGGCGTGGATCGGGTACATCACGAGCGAGCTCTGCACCGACATCATCGAGCGATAGCCGCTGTCGACACGCTCAACCTCACGCGCGACAAGTCCGTAGGTGACGTAGCCCGCGCCGAGGCCGCCATATTCTTCGGGGATCGTGGTGCCGAGCAGACCCATTTCGCCCATCTCTGCAAAGACCTCGGGCGTGACATGCTCTTCGAGATAGGCGTCGGTCACGCGGGACAGCAACTTGTCTTGCGCGAAAGTGGCCGCACTTTCGGCGACCATGCGTTCCTCTTCCGTTAGCTGGCTCTGCAGGTGAAAGGGATCAGCCCAATCGAACGGGGCAAGGGAAGGTCCGGTGTGGCGCGTCTGACCGTCGGGCATCTGGTCTCTCCTCGTGTCGTGTTGCGCGGAGTCTGGGGCCGGGACGCAGGATTGGCAAGGGCGGTGCCTTGCCGCGCCCCGTTGGGCGGGCTAGCGTTTGGGCAGGGAGAGGCAGACACAATGGCTGGTAGAGAATTACCCAAGGTTTTGAGCGGTTTGCGCCTTCCGGTGGTGGGCAGCCCGATGTTCATCGTGTCAGGCCCGGACTTGGTTATTGCGCAATGCTGCGCGGGAATCGTGGGCTCTTTCCCGGCGCTGAATGCCCGGGAGGCGGACGGCGAGCCGATCATGCTGGAGGTCTGGCTGCAGCGGATCACCGAGGCACTGGATGCGTGGAACCAGGCAAATCCTGACCGGCCAGCCGCGCCCTTTGCCGTCAATCAGATTGTGCATCGGTCGAACACGCGGCTGGAGCGCGATCTTGAGATTTGCGCGAAGTGGAAGGTGCCGATCTGGATCACATCGCTTGGCGCGCGGGTGGAGGTGAACGAGGCCGCGCATTCGTGCGGCGGCATCGCGTTGCACGACGTGATCAACAACACGTTTGCGAAGAAGGCGATCGACAAAGGCGCGGATGGGTTGATCGCCGTGGCGGCGGGGGCGGGCGGCCATGCCGGGCCGCAATCGCCCTTTGCCCTGGTGCAGGAAATCCGGGAATGGTTCGACGGGCCGCTGCTTTTGAGCGGGTCTATTGCGACAGGCGGCGCTGTGCTGGCGGCGCGCGCGATGGGCGCAGATCTGGCCTATATTGGCTCGCCCTTCATCGCCACGGCTGAGGCGAATGCGGTGACGGATTACAAGCAAATGATTGTGGAAGGCGGGGCGGAGGACATCGTGACATCTTCTTTGTTCACAGGGGTTTCCGGGAACTACTTAAAGCCGTCCATTGCGGCAGCGGGGCTCGACCCCGATGCGCTTCCCGGAGCGGATGCGCGGTCGATGGATTTCGGCAAAGGCTCGGCCAAGCCCAAGGCATGGAGCCAGATCTGGGGCTCGGGTCAGGGGATTGGCGCCGTGAAAGCGGTGGAGCCGGTGGCCGTGTTCGTGGATCGGTTGGAGCGGGAATACATCGCCGCACGGGAGGGATTGTAGATGGATCTGGGTGTTTCAGAGCGGGTGAAGCCGCTGGTCGAGGCCGTGCGCCGCATGGTGCGCGATGAAATTGCGCCGCTGGATGCCGAGTATCACGCGGAGGTGGGCAAGCACCCATCAGGCGACCGGTTTGCCATGACGGACCGGCAGGTGGAGATCCTTAAGTCCCTGAAAGAAAAGGCCCGCGCGCAGGGGCTTTGGAATTTCTGGTTGACGGATTCTGACGAAGGCTATGGGCTGAGCACGGTCGGATATGCCTACTTGGCCGAGGAAATGGGCGCGGTGTCCATCGCGCCGGAAATTTTCAACTGCAACGCGCCCGACACCGGCAACATGGAGGTGTTGGAGCGCTACGGGACCGACGCGCAAAAGGCACGGTGGTTGCCGGATTTGATGGAGGGCAAGAGCCGGTCGGCCTATCTGATGACGGAGCCGCAGGTCGCCTCCTCCGATGCTACGCAGATTTCGTTAAAATGCGAACGGCAGGGTGAAGACTATATCCTAAACGGCGAGAAATATTGGGCAACTGGGGCAGGCGACCCGCGTTGCGCGCTGTATATCGTGATGGCCTGCACCGACCCGGATGGCCCGAAACATGCGCGGCACACGATGTTGCTGGTTCCGGCGGACAGTCGCGGGATCGAAAAGCTGCGCCCGATGGAGGTGTTCGGCCATGACGACGCGCCGCACGGCCATATGCATATCCGGTTTACGGATGTCCGGGTGCCCGCCGACGCGGTTGTTCTGGGCGAAGGGCGCGGGTTCGAGGTGGCGCAAGGGCGACTTGGGCCGGGCCGGATCCACCATTGTATGCGCGCGATTGGGCGGGCGGAATATGCCCTTGAATTGATGGTGAAACGCGGGCTGTCGCGCGAGGCCTTCGGCAAGCGCCTGGTCGATCTGGGCGCGAATTACGACATCATCGCCAATGCCCGAATGGAGATCGAGATGTGTCGCCTGTTGTGCCTGAAAGCGGCGTGGATGATGGACCATGCGGGCGTACGCGCGGCACAGCCATGGATTTCTAAGGTGAAGGTCGTGGCGCCTTTGATGGCGCTCAAGGTCGTGGACGAGGCAATGCAGATGTTCGGAGCGACGGGGCTAAGCCAGGACACGCCATTGGCGCGGCTTTACTGCGACTTGCGCACGTTACGCCTGGCAGATGGACCCGATGCGGTGCACAGGCGGCAGGTTGCGCGAGCGGAGCTGCGCAAATTCTCCAACGACGCGCCATGAGCGGGCTTGATCTTGCCCGGCTCGGCCCTTGGCTGAACTTGAACCTCGGGCTGCAAGGGCCTTTCGAGGCAGAGAAATTCTCCGGCGGGCAATCCAACCCGACCTTCCTGATCAAGGGCGCGTCGCGGTCCGTGGTTGTGCGCCGCAAACCGCCCGGAAAACTGCTGAAATCCGCCCATGCCGTGGACCGCGAATTCCGGGTGCAGAAAGCGCTGGCGGGCTCGGATGTGCCCGTGGCGGACGTCTATGCGCTCTGCGAGGATACAGCGGTGGTCGGATCATCGTTCTATGTGATGGAACATGTCGCGGGGCGGGTCTTTGATGACCCACGCCTGGACAGCATCACGCAACCGGAAAGACGGAGTTTTATCAAAGAGATGGGACGCGTTCTTGCGGCAATCCACAGCGTCGATCTGGAGCAAACGGGCCTGTCGGATTATGGGCCTACGGGGAATTATTTCCGCCGTCAGATTGATCGCTGGTCCGGGCAGTACCGCGCCAGCGAAACCGGCGAGATCGCGGCCATGGACCGGTTGATTGAAGCTTTGGACCGAGCCTGCCCTGAGGATGATGGCCGGGTGACGTTGGTGCACGGCGACTACCGGATCGACAACTTGATGTTTGATACGGATGCGCCCGAAGTGCGGGCGGTTTTGGATTGGGAATTGTCGACGCTTGGCCATCCGTTTGCCGATCTGGCGGCAGTGATCATGCAGTGGCAGATGCCGCCCGGTGATCAGGGGCGGGGCTTGCGCGGGGTGGATCGTGCGGATCAAGGCCTTGTTTCTGATGAGGAATTCGTTGCGGATTACTGTACGCGGATGGGCATCGGGGCGATAGAGAATTTCGGCTTCTACGTCGCGTTTTGCTTCTTTCGCATGGGGGCGATCCTGCAGGGCGTGGCAAAACGGGCGCTGGATGGCAACGCATCGGACCCGGAACGGGGCCGAAAACTGGGCGCTTTCGTGCCGCTATACGCTGCCGCGGGATTGGAGGCTTTGGGATGAGTGTTCCGCCGGACTTAGAGGAGCCATTTTATCCACTTCAACGGCATCTGGGCTACCGTTTGATGGACTGGTCCGAAGGGGCGGCGACCATCGAACAACCGCTGCTGACGCATCTGGAGAACCGGCAAGGCCTTCCCCATGGCGGGGTGCATGCGACCTTACTTGATACGGCGATGGGCTATGCGGGCTGTTTCACGGGCGACCCGGACCGCAAGCAGATGGCACTGACCCTTTCGCTGACAATCAATTTCGTTTCCCGCCCCAAGGGCACCCGCTTGATTGCAACGGCACGCAAAATTGGCGGGGGCAAGTCGACCTATTTCGCCGAGGGCGAAGTAAGAGACGATTTGGGGGAGTTGATTGCGACAGGATCCGGTGTTTTCCGCTATCGCAAGGCGGATTTGTCCGTCGGCTGAGCGGGCAGATATTGCGGAAATGAGATTTTGTGAGGGCAACCTGCGTCCAGAATCCGCTTTTATTACTCTTTTCGAACCTTCATCCCCTCATGTCACGCGAAGTCTGCGACGAGCTCAGGAATGGCCTTCTTGAACCTGAAAAATCCGTGTGTCGCGTGGGGCCAAGCGGCGCTGTCCCAAGCGCGGCGGCATTCCACCAATGAAATCCCGTCCGCGCCAAGGCGTTTGCGCAAACTCCTCAAGGTCGAAGCGGCAGGGCCGACGGGGGCAAATGGAGCGACCACTTGTTCCAATCCTTCCGATTTGACCCATTCTACGATCTCGCCAACGGAATGAGTGACCGGTCCGCGTGTACCAAGCCTGCCTTGCCACCGTTCCAAAGCATCCTTCGCCGCGGCATCGACAAATGCGATGACTTTCTCACTCACGGTGCGTGGCGATCTGCGTGATGGAGATAGCAAAGCCGCACAAGCCACAGGCGCGGTAGGCAGTACATCGAGCAGATAGCCGGGTGACAGGTCATCTTCATGCAGCAGGACGCCCGTCCGCAGACCGGCTTTTACCTCACCCACATCGCGCAGCGGGCGGCGTTCGGGGTGGGGTGGCCCGGACAGGGGATCGGCCTGAGTGTTCAACCGCCATTCCGGGTTGTGGCGGCCTTCGGTGTACTTAGAGATGTTCGAAGACCGTGCGATGTAGTGTTTTCCATGGGTCTGTAGGCCGGCCACCCAGCGCCAGCTGAGCGTATTGGACGCCGGATCGCCGTCGAGCAAATGGCGCATGAAGAAATCTGCACCCGCTTGCCATGGCAGCCCCAGTGTGAAGATCCAGATTGAGGCGAACCACATCCGGGCGTGGTTGTGGAGATACCCGGTCTCTACCAGCTCGCGGGCCCAAGCATTGAAGGCGTCGATATCTGTTTCGCCGGTCTCAGCTGCCGCGACTTGAGGATCGACCTGCAACGCATTGAGAGAATTGGCATAGTCTGCCCAAACGCCTGGCCTCAGCTCCAACCAGCCTTTCCAGTAGGTGCGCCAGCAAACCTCCTGAACAAACTTCTCCGCCGTTCCCAAGGAATAGCGTCCCAAGATGGCTTGGATCACCTCCTCCTCCGTCAGGAGCCTGTGGCGGAGATAGGGGGAAAGCCGGCTGACATGGGGATGGCCCTGATCGGGCAAGTCGTAATTGCGCTTCGCCGCATAATCGCGGCCCGATTTGGGGGCAAAATCGGACAGGCGGGCGAGCGCTTCAAGTCGGGTCGGGGGGAACGGATCGGTCATGCGAGGGCGAGATATTCCTAAGACCCGGATAATCAACCGATACGAATTCGACAGGACCTGCCCTTGCAGGCCCCCATGGGCAGACATAAGACTCAAGGACCGTACCGCGATGAATTCGAGAGGCAGGCGCGATGCAAGATCCCATTGAGACGTATAACAACCTTGTTCCCATGGTCGTGGAACAGACCAGCCGCGGCGAACGCGCCTATGATATTTTCAGCCGTCTGCTGAAAGAACGTATCATTTTCGTCAACGGCCCCATCCATGACGGCATGAGCCACCTGATCGTGGCGCAGCTTCTGCACCTTGAGGCGGAAAATCCGTCCAAGGAAATCAGCATGTACATCAACTCTCCCGGCGGCGTTGTGACGTCCGGTTTGTCGATCTACGACACGATGCAATACATCAAACCTGCGGTGTCGACGCTGGTGGTGGGGCAGGCGGCCTCGATGGGTTCGATCCTGTCGGTGGGCGGGGCGAAAGATATGCGCTTCTCCCTTCCCAACAGCCGGATCATGGTGCACCAGCCCTCTGGCGGCTATCAGGGCCAGGCGACCGATATCATGATCCACGCGCAAGAAACGCAGAAGATCAAAGATAAATTGATCGGTATTTACGAAAAACACACCGGTCAAAGTGCAGAAGATATCTTTGAGGCGTTGGAGCGTGATAATTTCATGTCTCCAGAAGAAGCGAAGGCATGGGGCCATATCGACGAGATCGTTGAAAACCGGTCATCGGACGAGGGCTGAGGCCCTCGCGCAACCGTGTCAAACGGTGCGTGATTGTTCCGGAATTTGCGATTGTGGCCCGGGCAGCGCTGTTCTAGGCTGGCGCAAACTCGGGTCCAGCACCGACCCTGAGGGGGCCATTCTGCCCCCGACGGACCGCACAAGGTAGACGAGATGGCAAGTAATTCCGGCAACGACTCCAAGAACACGCTGTACTGTTCGTTCTGTGGAAAAAGCCAGCACGAGGTCCGCAAACTGATTGCAGGCCCAACCGTATTCATCTGCGATGAATGCGTTGAATTGTGCATGGATATCATCCGCGAAGAAACGAAATCGGCGGGCCTTAAATCCGATGATGGGGTGCCCTCGCCGAAAGAGATCTGCGGTGTGCTGGACGATTACGTGATCGGCCAGGCGCATGCGAAACGCGTTTTGTCGGTTGCCGTGCACAACCACTACAAACGCCTGAACCATTCCGGAAAGTCCGAGATCGAGCTGGCGAAATCGAACATCCTGCTGATTGGCCCCACGGGCTGCGGCAAGACGCTGCTGGCGCAGACGCTGGCGCGCATTCTGGATGTGCCGTTCACGATGGCGGACGCAACGACACTGACCGAAGCGGGTTATGTGGGTGAGGATGTCGAAAACATCATCCTAAAGCTGTTGCAGGCGTCGGAATACAATGTCGACCGTGCGCAGCGCGGCATCGTCTATATCGACGAGGTCGACAAGATCACGCGCAAGTCTGACAACCCGTCGATCACCCGCGATGTTTCGGGGGAGGGCGTGCAGCAGGCGCTTCTGAAGATCATGGAAGGCACGGTGGCAAGCGTTCCGCCGCAAGGTGGCCGCAAGCATCCGCAGCAGGAATTCCTGCAAGTCGACACGACGAACATCCTGTTCATCTGTGGCGGCGCGTTTGCGGGGCTCGACAAGATCATCGCGCAGCGCGGCAAGGGTTCGGCCATGGGCTTTGGTGCCGATGTGCGCGACCCGGAAAGCAAGTCCGTGGGCGAATATTTCAAGGATCTGGAGCCGGAAGACCTGCTGAAGTTCGGCCTGATCCCGGAATTCGTGGGCCGCTTGCCGGTTATCGCGACGCTTGAGGATCTGGACGAGGATGCCCTTGTTACCATCCTGACCCAGCCCAAGAACGCCCTGGTCAAGCAATACCAGCGCCTGTTCGAGCTGGAAGATGTGCAACTGACCTTCACCGAGGATGCGCTGAGCGCGATTGCCAAGCGTGCGATCGAGCGCAAAACCGGCGCGCGTGGCCTGCGGTCGATCATGGAAGATATCCTGCTGGATACGATGTTCGATCTGCCGGGCGCGGAAGGCGTGGAAGAGGTTGTCGTAAACGACGACGCCGTAAACTCCGATACCCAGCCGATGATGGTCTATTCCGATAAGGCTAAGGAAGAACCGGCGAGCGCAGGGTAATTGCGCGGGCCGCTGTCCGACACCTTCGAGGCGCTTTTAAAGATACCGGCCACCCTGCTTTTGTTGGGTGGTCTCTTCTATGGCGTCTATTGGTATCTGGCTGTTCATCTGCCAGATGAGCGGCGCGCGCGAGATGATCCTGCTTACGCTGAATTTGTATTCGGCGGTTACGTCGCTTTTGAAGAGGTTCGTGAAAGCCGACGCTGGCACCGACACGGTGCAGACGCGTACGATTGCACCTATGCTATCGTATCGCTCCGCACAGACGCGCCAGTTGAGCCACCGGAATTGCCGGAGAACCGGCGCGATCAGCCCTGGTACTGGGCTTACGGGGGCGACTGGTTGCCAACACCCGCGCCACCCCTAGGAAGAAACAGGGACGCGGTTGGATTCTGCGCGCGGTATTTCAGCACGGGAACGAATGAACGGCTGGAGGCCGCGATGGCTCAGCCGGGGTCATGGCACATCATCGGTTCAGTCGGGGAAACCGTTCATATCTATTCAGCCCCACACCGCATAGCGGCACGCATCCGCTACGGAGATTAACGCAGCCAGAGCTTCTCACGCTTCAGCGTGTTGCGGATCGCCTGTTCCCGGCGCGGAAGGTTCGCGCGATCAAACAGCGCCCGGGCCTTTTGGCCTTTCCCTTGGTAAATCATCCGCTTCATCGGGTCATAGTTCTTTAAGACTTTCTTGATCTTGTTGGGGGCCGAGACCTCCTCCAGCACGTCGACAACCCGCTGCTCCTCCCTTGCATAAAGAAGCGGCAGAACCCGGTAGTGGCAGGTGGTTTGACCGTCCAGCCAGCCTGGCTCCAACGCATCCCGACCGCCCCCGAAGGCGTGGATCACAAGGGGAAGTGCGACTTGATCGAGCCAGGGGTCGAGGACCTGGCAGACGATTTCCTCCGGTCCGTTGTCGCGGATCGTGGTGGCGTATTCGGTGAAGCGTTGCCCGAATTCGTGCGGGCATTTGTAGTAGAAGAACCCAGCGTTGAAGTAGAGGTAGCGGCGCCAGTATTCCTCGGGTTGGTCCGTATCCAATGAGCTTTCGAAATCCAGCCCAAATTGGTCGTAGAGAGATTTCCAGGTGGCGGTGTAGCCGGGCCCATAAAGCTCGATCTTCGGCCAGGTGCCTTCCACGCGCAGACTGGCCGAAGGCCTTTCAAAGTCGAAGGGCACTTTGGTGAGATCATCCATCACCAACGTATCGGTATCGAAGAAGACGAAAGGCTCACCCTTGGGCAGGGCCTTGAGCGCTTCGATCTTGTTGCCGTAGGGATAGTATTCACCGAAGTGATTGTTCTCGAACGGAATAATCTCAGCCCCAAGCTCTTCCAGCAGTCCACGGACGGCGTTGTCCCCCATGCGCGGATCCTTGGACCAGCGGTGGTTGGGTTGAGGTTCGGCGACGAATAGACGGCCCGGAAACTTTGGGTTGGCGGCCCGGAACGACGCGGCGAAAAGGGCTGCTTCGTATTGAAGCCGACCGTTTTGGCCAACGATCATGACGTTGAATTGGGGCGTCTTTGGCTTTTTCGCCATTATGGTGGTCCGCTGCTCATTATTTTTTCCGACTATAGCGGTATCACGGGCAGCGTTCCAATGGGTTTACGGGGCCATTGCGTACGAGACATCCCGCAATCGCTTGCCAGACGGATCAAACGGGGCCTCGTGCAGAATGCGCGCTTCGTGCGGTTGGCCGAGGATAGCCACATGAACCATGTCGCCCGGATCTGCGGATGCCGTTTTGATATAGGCCAGCGCCAGTGATTGGGACACGCTGTATCCGTAGGCCCCGGATGAGACCTGTCCGATGGGCGTACCGTCGGGAAGAAAAACCGGCTCTCCACCGCTGGCATCCGCGGTCTTTGCATCGATCGAAAGCAGGACCATCGTTTCGCGAGGGGCTTTGTCCTTTATCTTCAACCAACTGTCTTTGTTCAGAAAATTCTTGTCCGTCTTCATCAGGCCGGCCAAACCGCTTTCCTGGGGCCAGTATTCCGGTGAATAGTCCCGACCCCATGAGCCGTAGCCTTTCTCAAGCCGCAAGGACATCAGCGCGCGGGAGCCGACTGGCCCTGCGTTGACGGCTTTTCCTGCATCGATCAGCGCGGTGTAGAGCGCAACCTGATCGCCCTCGGCGCAGTGCAACTCCCATCCCAGATCGCCGGTGAAGGAAACGCGGATGGCCACGCAATCGACGCCCGCAACGGTGATGCGCCGGGATCGGAAGAAGGGGAAGGCATCGTTGGAAAGGTCCGCATTTGTGAGGCGTTGCAATAGGTTGCGCGCCTGGGGACCAGCGACATTGAAGCCGCAGGTGGCCTCGGTCAGGCTGTCGAAGGTGGTGCCTTCGGGCAGGGGGATGGCCTTGAAGAAGCGTTGGTGGAAGCGTTCCGCAGCCCCACCGCCAAGGATCCAGAACTCGTCGTCCGCGAGGCGAGTAACCGTGAAATCACCCGCCACGCCGCCGCGTTTGCCAATGAGGGGCGTCAGGCAGGAGCGGCCAATTTTGGTTGGCATGCGATTGGGGAAAAGCGCGTTCAGCCATTCCTCAGCACCGGCACCTTTCACGCGATATTTGGCGAAGTTCGATATGTCGATGATGCCTGCGTTCTCGCGCAACATCCGCGCTTCGCGACCCACAACATCCCACCAGGGTTGGCGCGCAAAACCGGCGCTGTCGGGCGTGGTTTCGTCAAAGAACAGCGGATGCTCCCAGCCATAGTTCAAGCCGAACTTGGCCCCCATCGCGGACTGCATTTCATAGGCCGGACGCATGCGAACCGGGCGCCCTGCTTCACGTTCTTCGCCAGGGAAATGGATTTTGAAGCGGTGAGCGTATTGGTCTTCGACGCGGGCCTTGGTGAAGGCTTTACCAGCCCAATGGCCATAGCGCGCGAGGTCCCAGCCGAAGAGATCGAGGGATGGTTCGCCTTCGACCATCCATTCGGCAGCGAGTTTGCCCAGGCCGCCGTTTTGCGAGAAGCCAGGGATGATGCCGTTGCAGCAGAAGTATCCCTTCAATTCGGGGACTGGGCCGAAAAGCGCGCTTGAGTCGGGCGACCAGATCATCGGGCCGTTGATGACGCGCTTGATGCCCGCCGTGCCGACAACCGGCACGCGGTCGATGGCCCGCATCATGTTGTCTTCGATCCGTTCCAGATCATCGGCGAAAAGCTCGTGCCCAAAGCCTTTCGGCGTGCCGTCTTCGGCCCAAAACCGCATGTCTTTCTCATAGGCCCCGACGAGCAGGCCTTGCCCCTCCTGGCGCAGGTAATATTCTCCGTCTCGGTCCGCTACAGAGGGCAGCCGGCTCTCCATCGCGGCGATCTCGGCGATGGTCTCGGTCACGAAATATTGGTGCTCAGTCGGGATCAGCGGCAGTTCAATCCCCGCCATGGCAGCCACTTCGCGGCCCCAGAGGCCAGCGGCGTTCACGACCCAAGGCGTGCGGATGTCACCTTTTTCCGTGCGCACGATCCAGTTGCCGTCGGGTTGTTGTTCGGTGCCAGTGACAGGGCAAAAGCGGATGATTTCCGCCCCCCGCTGCCGCGCCCCAAGGGCGTAGGCGTTGGTCACGCCGGACGGGTCGACGTTGCCGCCATCAGGTTCAAACATGATGCAGCGGATGCCGTCATAGTCGACGAGCGGGTGCAGGCGTTCGGCCTCATCCCGGCTGACTTCGTGGAAATTCATGTCGTAGCGGCGCGCCTTGGCCTCTTGCAGGCGCAGCTGATGTTCGCGGTCCTCGGTTTGGGCAAGATACAAGGACCCGGGCTGAAAGACGCCGCAGGATTGGCCGGTTTCCTCCTCCAACTCCTTATACAAGTTCATCGTATAGTGCTGGAGCCGCGAGATATTCGTGCTGTCGTGGAGGCCATGGATATTGGCCGCCGCGTGCCAGGTGGAGCCGGACGTCAGCTCATCGCGTTCCAAAAGGACCACGTCGGTCCAGCCCGCCTTGGCAAGGTGGTAGAGGATCGAGCAGCCGACAACGCCGCCCCCGATGACGACGGCCTGGGCGTGGGTTTTCATGGGGTATGCTCCGGTCTGCGGTCCATGGAAGGAGGGTGCGCCGGGGCCGCGCGCGATTCTGGTCAGGGGGCGACGTTTGCGGGCAAAATCGCGCAAGGGGTCGCGTGGCGGGTAATTGTGGTAAGCAGTAACCGGGGGCTTTCGGGACCGTTTCCCTTGGAAGCGACCCTGTCGTTTCTCGCCAGCATCCTTCGAATGCGGCGGTGGTGGGTGACCCTGGAATCGAACCAGGCGTGAGTCGCCTCGAGGGAGTTACAGTCCCCTGCCACACCTTGCGGCCTGTCACCCATTCCGACGCAGTGCGCGAAACGTGGACGCGGGATATCCATGCGCGCGGGAGGGGTCAAGCGGGAATGCGGCTTTGCATAGGCTCCATGCAACGCTAAGGGTGCGACATGGCAAAAAAACCGACATGGGTGATCGACAAGGAACGTGGCAAGCGGGCAGCAGCGGCGGAAACGCTATGGCTGTTCGGACTGCACGCGGTGCGTGACGCGTTGGCGAATCCCAACCGCGAGGTGTTGCGGCTGGTGGTCAGCAAAAACGCCGCCGATAAGCTGGCAGAGGCAATTGGCGCGCGGGGGATCACCCCCGAGATGGCCGATCCGCGCAAATTTCCAGTGCCGCTTGATCCGGGCTCGGTCCATCAGGGGGCAGCTGTTGAGGTCAAACCGCTCGATTGGGGGGATTGGCGCGCCTTGGCGCGGGGCACGGGCGGTCGGTCTGTGGTCGTGATGCTCGACCGGGTCAGCGACCCGCACAATGTGGGCGCCATCCTGCGGTCGGCTGAGGTGTTCGGGGCGACGGCGGTGCTGGCACCCGCGCGGCATTCGGCGCCAGAGACGGGCGCATTGGCCAAGACGGCCTCCGGCGCGTTGGAGCGGATGCCATACGCGCGCATCGGCAATCTTGGTGATGCGATGGAGGCGCTCAAGGCCGATGGATTCTGGATGGTTGGTCTTGCCGAAGAGGGCGCGCAAGATATTCACGAGGTCGCGAAGGTCCACGCCGAAGGGCATGTGGCGCTGGTGATGGGCGCAGAAGGGCCGGGTTTGCGGGAACGGACGCGGGAATTGTGTGACGTATTGGCAAAAATCCCCTTCGCGCGCGAATTCGGATCGCTCAACGTCTCAAATGCGGCGGCTGTTGCTCTATATGCCCTGACAAAGGGGTAACGGATGCCACAAAACACGAAGATCGCGACCTGTTCGTATTGCGGGCGACGTCAGACACTCAATTTCACTGCACGGCAGGGCCATGAGCTCGCCTGCGGCGCGTGCGGTGCGCCGATCCACGAGATGAAGTGGCTGAAACCGCCGGAGCAGAGGGGTGCGGTAAAACGATCCCCCCAACGGCCTGCGCCCCATGGGTTTGGCCTGCCGGAGCGGCAGCTGAAGAGCCGCCGCAAGAAAAAGCGCAAACCCAAATGGAAACGGATGATGAAGGACGTGTTTGAAGACGCTTTCGATGTCATCGAAGATATTTTCGACTGACGCATTCTCACGAACGCGCCAGCCTGGGTTCCCTTTTGCGGAAACATGGGCATTTTGCACGGCGAACGACGCCTTCACCGGGAGCCTTCTCATGCTGACACGCCGCACGACCCTTTCCATGTTGACCGCTTCGACCGCGATCCTTCTGGCGCCGCCTGCGCTGGCGATGGAGCCGCCCGTCTATGCCGAGGGCGGGATCGCCATCGACGGGGCGGATGCGGTTGCGTTCTTTTCGCTCGCCGAGGACGACGCTCCGGTCATTGGTGTCGCGGATCACGCGTTCGAGTGGAACGGGGCCACGTGGCATTTTGCAAATGCCGAAAACCGCGCCCTGTTCGCGGCCGATCCGGAGGCCTATGCGCCTGCCTTTGGCGGCTATTGCGCCTTTGCTGCGGCGCGTGGCTATGTGGCAAGCACGGTGCCCGAGGCCTGGTCGATTGTCGACGGGCGATTGTTCTTGAACTATTCCCTGCGCATCCGCCGCCGTTGGCTGCGTGAATTGCCCCAAGCGATTGGGAATGGCGACGCAAATTGGCCGGCAATTCTTGGCTAAGACAGGCGTGATCACGTTTTTGTAGCGCCTCTTTTCCAAGGCATTGGGCGACCCCATATCATTAACAGGCGCCGCGGGTCGGAACCCCGCGCGCCCATCACTGTCCCTCGTTCCGAAACTGCGCCCGCCGGATCTTCCGATGCGGGCGCCTTTTTTGTTTGCTATGAGGGGCCTATGACGACGACTCCTTCAGATGATCTGCTCCGCGAGGTCCTCAAGACCTCCAAATCCTTCGCCTGTGTGGGCGTCTCGCCCAACCCTGTGCGACCGTCGCACTATGTCGCGCGTTACCTGAGGCTGAAGGGGTACGATGTGATCCCTGTCAATCCCGGCCATGCTGGAAAAACCCTGTTTGGGGCGGAGGTTAGGTCAGATCTGGCTGACATTCCGGAGCCGTTCGATGTGGTCGATATCTTCCGCCGGCCCGAGGCTGTGCCAGATATTGTGGACGCCGCCCTGGCGCTGGCGATCCGACCGAAGGTGATCTGGATGCAAATCGGTGTGACTCATGCCGAAGCTGCTGCAAAGGCGGAAGCCGAGGGTCTGGTTGTGATTCAGAACCGCTGTCCCAAGATCGAGTATCAGCGTTTGTTCGGCGAGTTGAGGATGGGCGGGTTCAACACCGGAATTATTTCGTCCAAGCTGTAAAGGCCGGGCGCTCCCGTGATCACCGCCAGTCGGCTTTGCCGACATGTTGGTGATCTTTGGGCCGCGCGCGCCGTTGCGCCGCAAGCGGCCCAACGGCGCGGGACGTCGCGCGGAATGTGAGGGTTGTGCGTACGGGGAACGGTTGGATTCCTGCTGAGAGGCCGTTTGCTGGCATCTGTGCCATCAAACAGGCCAGTTCGAGTGTGGTCTGCGAGTCGGGCGCCGCGTCAAGGACAAGCCGCGCGGCGCGCGGTCGGCTGTGCCGATCCTTGACCCGCCCCCCGAATCGCGGATGTCAGGCGCGAAGATCGGCGCGGACACGCATGAGGATTTCGCCCAGTTTGTTGAGCCCGGTGCCGTCTTGCCCGCCGCCCCAATAGTAATCCATCGGCGCGTTTTCGACGATGCGGGCGGTGCCGGTACCAAGCAGCAGATCGCGCGCTGCCGCATGGGTGCGAAATTTGCGTGAGACAGCGGCGTACATGAGACCGTCCTTGACCTCTTCCCAATCAGGGCGAAGAGGGACCGCGCGGGTCATGCCCAGGGCCTTTGCGTCCTTGGGTTTGGAGGCGGAACGGATGCGCTCGCGGTAATCGGCGTCGTAAAACTTCATGGCCTGGAAGTAATGCTCGACGGTGCGCCAGTAGGTGCCCTCCATCTCCACGCCGAAGGGCGCGAAGTTGGAGAATTCGGCGTAGGGGTCGGTCTGGGCGTAGAAGTAGATCGTGTCAGCCACGGCTTGCCTTTTCCGTTAGGCCGGATTGGGCGCTGCGGTGGGTGAGTTCTGCCTCGATATCCGCAAGGCTCACGTCGCGGGCGGCGCACATGACGAGCAGGTGGTAGAGGGCGTCGGCGGCCTCGGATGTGAGGGCTGCGCGGTCGCCTTTGACGGCCTCAACGATGGCCTCGATGGCCTCTTCCCCGAACTTTTCGGCGCATTTCTCCGGGCCCTTGGCGAGGAGTTTGGCGGTCCACGAACTGCCGGGGTCCGCGGATTTGCGGGCTTCGATGGTGGCGGCCAGGTCTTGGATGCTCATGTCAGCCTCATTGGGATACCGGCGGCGGCCATGTGGGCCTTGGCCTCGCCGATTGTATAGGTGCCGAAGTGGAAGATTGAGGCGGCGAGCACGGCCGACGCGCCGCCCTCGGTGACACCTTCGACAAGGTGGTCGAGCGTGCCGACGCCTCCGCTTGCGATGACAGGGACGTTGACCGCATCGCTGACGGCGCGGGTCAGCGGCAGGTTGAAGCCCGCCTTGGTGCCGTCGCGGTCCATCGAGGTCAGCAGGATCTCACCGGCACCTTTGGCGGTGACGGTTTTGGCAAATTCCACGGCGTCGATGCCGGTGGGTTTGCGGCCGCCATGGGTGAAGATTTCCCATTTTCCGGGGGCCACAGTTTTCGCGTCGATGGCGCAGACGATGCATTGGCTGCCGAATTTGTCGGCGGCCCGCGCGATGCAATCGGGATCAGCCACGGCGGCGGAGTTGAAGGAGACCTTGTCGGCGCCCGCCAGCAGAAGGTTGCGCACGTCATCCACGGTGCGGACACCGCCACCGATGGTCAGCGGCATGAAGCACTGCTCAGCCGTGCGGGTGGCGAGGTCGTACATGGTGCCACGGTTTTCGTGCGTGGCCTTGATGTCGAGAAAACACAGCTCATCCGCGCCAGCGGCGTCGTAGGCGCGAGCTTGTTCGACGGGATCGCCCGCGTCGATCAGATCGACGAAATTGACGCCCTTGACGGTACGGCCTTCGGCGACGTCGAGGCAGGGGATGATGCGGGTTTTCAACATGGGCGGGTTTTAGACCGAGACGGGCGCGCACGAAAGGGTGATTGGCGGGACGCTCCGATCGTGTGGACACTTTGCGCGAGACCAACACAAAATATGAGGTACACGATGACGCGGATGATGACACTCGCAGGAGCTTTGATCATGGCAGCCAGCCCGGTATTTGCAGAAGACTACGCGCAGCGCAGCAGCGCAGATGGCGTGGCCATGACGATGGATCGCCTGGTGGCTGCCGTGGAAAACGCAGGCGCGACCGTGTTCGCGCGGGTCAATCACGGCGCGGGGGCCGCGTCCGTTGATATGGACCTTGTGGATGCGGAGTTGCTGGTCTTTGGCAATCCGATGTTGGGCACACCGGCCTTGCAAGATGACATTCGCGCTGGCCTGCATTTGCCGTTGCGCGTGCTTGTGTACGGCGATGGTGAGGGCAGCGTGATCACATGGCAAACGCCTGAGGCCATGTTCGACGATCTCGATATTGCTGACGATGCCGCGCATCTGGAGCGGATGAACGGCGCATTAGGCAATCTCACGGCGGCGGCCGCAGGAGAGTGAATCAGTCGTCGTCGACTGAGCCGCCAAGCCAACGCACCAGAACCCACGTCACGCCTGCGATGCAGGTCAGCCCGCCTAGAATGAGAGCGCCTTGAGCGATCACGGCGTTGGCGATGTTACGTCCGATATTGGCATCGCCGGTTCCGTTGCTGGCCGTCCATGCGATGGCACAGATCAACACACCTGCGGCAAGAGTGATCAGGGGACCTGTGAGTTTCATGGCTAAGCGTCCTTAAGCGTGTGATGCTCACAGCCTAGCAGATCATACCGCTGTCACGCGACCAGCGCGCGGGCCTCCTGCATGCGCAGAACGGGGCGGGCCGGTGGGCCCCAACAAGCGGGCGCGGTGCGTAGATCGGGAAACAGCGTGAAAAGCTCTTCCCGGGTCCGGGCGCTCAGGGCCTGTTTGGCCATATCGCCCGGATGGAAGCTTTCCATCGGCAGGTCGTTGGCTTGGATGATTTCATGCCCATCGAAAAGCAGATGAATATACGTAACTGTCCGGGCCTTGGTATCTTGCGCAAAGAGCGCTTTGGCCGGGGCCAGAACCTCAGCCTCGCTAAACAAAAGCTGCGCGCTGGCGCCCCGCATCAGGATGCGGTGCTGGGGCGAGACCTGCGTGTCGCGCGACGGAAGACCGGGACCAAAGCTATCAGCAGGGATCGTGACCGGCGATAGGGCAGGATCGGCTTCGGGCAACGTAACAGTCTGGCTGCAGATCCAGCGCAACGGTTGCAAGCCGTGATCCCGGGTGATGACTAGATCGCCAACCGACAGATCCTCAACCGCACGATAGCCCAGCGGGGTCGCAATTGCAGTGCCTGTCGTGAAGCAAAGAATCGCGCCTTGCTCAAACGTGACAATGCCAACGCCTTCATCG
This sequence comes from uncultured Roseicyclus sp., assembly GCA_947489665.1. Lineage (GTDB taxonomy): Bacteria > Pseudomonadota > Alphaproteobacteria > Rhodobacterales > Rhodobacteraceae > Gymnodinialimonas. The sequence continues at coordinate 1,522,537 of CANLEH010000001.1, forward strand.
GCGTGCCCGGTATCGCCATCGACAGACGTATCCTCTTCAAACCGGAGCTGGATCGTATCCGTTCCCGCACTGTCATTGCGGAAGATGACATTGCCGGTGTCGGTGTCATTGCGGGTCTGGGTTTCCGCGACGGTGATCGGATTGGTGAAATCGTCGCCAGTGGAATAGGTGGACCAGCCGGAATTCACGGTGCTGCCGTTCAGGGCGGCGCCGCTGTCGGTGCCATTTCCAGGCTCAATTGCGATCCAGCCCACCTGTTCGGTGCCGTGCACGCCGTCCTGGCTTTCGGCCTCTTCCACGATCAGATTGAACCCTGAGGCGGTGATATTGTAGGGGTCGCTGTCGACGTTGGAGGCGTCATTGTCGGACGCCACCGTCGTCAGAACTACCGGCGGGGCAGAGAACCCTGCGCTGAAGCCCACGGCCTCTCCATCGCCGTCGGCATCGGCGTGGCGCGCTTCGATCAGGCGGCCGTCTGGCAAGACATGGCTACCTTCCTCGACCGCAATCCAATTTATGTCTTCGACGCGAGGATGGGGGCCATCGTGGTTTTCCCATTCATCCATGGTGAACCGAAAACCGGTCGCCTCGCCAGCGGCATTGGTCTGCACGTCGATCAAGCGAAGCGAGAACTTGTTGCCCCCGAAATCGGTGGCCATCAGCACGATGACAGGATCATCCAGCGGGTCAGCGAAGGTTACAACAATGGGTTCGCCCGTGACGGTGGTGTTGTCGCTGATTGTACCGGCTTCTCCGATCGCCAATGTGGGCTCCTGATCCATCATGCTTTGTGTCCAGTTTTCGTTTGAAAACAGGAGGAAACTCGCACCTGTATACAGCTAAGGGACAAATCAGTTCAGGGGGAAATGTGGCGCGACGTTGCCCCTAGCACCGGTCAGCGAGGTCTTGCCGAAACCGCGCATCGCGCAGGCGGCGGAGCGCTTAGCCAGACCCTTCGCGCCGCCGAACGACAAACTCCCAGACGCCTGCCAAAACCAACAGCGCAGCGCCGAACAGAATGCCAAGCCCATAGGCAAGTAGAGCAACACCCGAAATCTGGTCTGCGGCCGTTCCAGTTAGCCCAATCCCGGGACAGGTCCCAAATCCGTAGAGGAAATTGCCGGTACAGTTGGCCGTCAAAGCAATGAACACCACAAAGGCTGCGGTCAAAATGACGACCCAGAAAAGCGCGCTGATCTTGAGGATCTTGGACAGGCGCAGCGACCAGGAATGGGCGCCCCAGGCGGCAAAGGCTGCACAGATGCACCAGGTCGGCAGCAATACGGTCAGGGATGCAACGATAAGATCGCTCACGCCAATGCGCCAAGCGCCTCGGCGAGGTCGAGCGCACCGTCGTAGAGCGCGCGGCCCGAGATTGCGCCTGAGATCACACCGGTGGCCTTGAGGGCCTGCAAATCCGCGAGCGACGACACGCCGCCTGATGCAATCACCGGAATGGATGTCGCGCGCGCAAGATCAGCGGTGGCAGAGACATTCGGGCCACCCATCGCGCCATCACGGTCGATGTCGGTGTAGATGATGGCGGCTACGCCCGCATCCTCAAAAGCTTGCGCGAGGTCGGTGACCATAACGTCGGTCTCTTCCGCCCAACCCTTGGTGGCGACACGGCCCTTGCGGGCGTCGATGCCGACAGCGACCTGACCGGGAAAGGCTCTTGCGGCTTCGCGCACCAGGTCGGGGTTTTCCACCGCGACAGTCCCAAGGATCACGCGCGCGATCCCCTTTTTCAGCCACATCTCGATGGTGGACATGTCGCGGATGCCGCCGCCAAGCTGCGTCGGTACGTTTGTTGCGGCGAGGATGGCCTCAACCGCTGCTCCATTCACCGGCTCCCCCGCGAAAGCGCCATTAAGATCAACGAGGTGCAGCCATTCGCAGCCAGCCTCCTCAAATGCCTTGGCTTGTGCGGCGGGGTCGGTGTTGAAGACGGTCGCTTCAGACATTTCGCCCCGCAAAAGGCGCACGGCGTTGCCGTCTTTGAGGTCGATGGCGGGGTAGAGGATCATGGGTATCTCGCGTCCAAAGGGCAGGGTTGTGCGGCTTTTGTCGCAGACAAGGCGGGCCCGCAAGGCCGCAACGTCATCCTTGCCACCATGGGTTGCACACGAAATGATCGCGCGCAGAGGAGACCAAGGGAGATCAAGGTTATGAAAAAGACGCTTCTTGGCGCCGTTTTGGCGCTTGTGGGCATGGCGGGGGCCGCGGCTGCGGATCCGTCGCATGGGGTGTGGCAGACCGAAGTGGATGACGGCAGCTATGCCTATGTCACGCTTGCGGGCTGCGGTGGGGCCGTTTGCGGCACCATCAGCCGCACGTTCGACAGCACCGGCGAATATCAAAGCCCGAACCTGGGCCGTCAGATCGTCATCGACATGGTGCCGCAGGGCGGCGGTGAGTACGAAGGCTCTGTCTGGCGTCCGTCGAACGATCGCATCTATATCGGCCGGATGAATGTCAGCGGCAACCAGTTGACGCTGCGCGGCTGCGTGGCCGGTGGCCTGATCTGCGCCCGTCAGACCTGGGTGCGCATCCAGTAAGAGACTGTTCCAGAACAAAAAAGGGGCGTGCCAATGGCGCGCCCCTTTCGCATTCAAAGGCGGCGTCTATGAGCCGCCGAAGGGTTGCCAGCGGGTCAGCTGGATCGCATTGCCCGTACGCACTGCGTTGCGAACCTGGCTTTGCGAAGCGCAGGACAAGACATGGCCGGCGTTCTGGGTGCGGGCCGACACACAGATGCCATCGCGGCCATTGTCGACCTCGCCCGCATAAATCGGATAGCCGAAGCCCGGAATCGGATTTGGTTCCGGCACCAGGCGGCAAACAGTGCGCAAGCCGTTGGAATCGTTTGAGAACTGCGTCATCGCAAGGATGCGGCCATATTCGTCTGGGACGTAGACTTCCAGATCAAACACATAGTTGCCGGTGAAGCAGTTCGCCGCCGTATAGTTCTCAGGGTAGACGGTGGTGGTCGTGGGGGTACAGGCCGAAAGGCCGACAAGCGCCAGAACGGCAACAAGCATACGGATCAAGGGAATCTCCTCCGGGGTTAAGCGTGATCACGGATGTGTGAACGATACGCATTCCGCTGGCCAAGACCACATGAATCCACAGTTTTTTCGCCGAGCCCTGCGGGTGTTGCACGGCCTACCTACCGGAAAAGACAGGTGTTAAGGCGCCCATGTCAGGAAATTCGCGATCATGCGCAGGCCTGCGGATTGGCTTTTCTCTGGGTGAAATTGCGTGCCGATCATGGTGTCGCGACCGACGATGGCCGTGACATCGCCGCCGTAATCGACATGCGCCAGACGGTGGGCAGGCGTGTCCACACGCATCGCGTAGGAGTGCACGAAGTAGGCGTGATCACCGGTAGAAACGCCTTCTAAAACAGGGTGTTGTGCGTCGATCTTCAAGTCGTTCCAGCCCATATGCGGGATCTTCAATGCCGGGTCTGAGGGGGTGATCCGGTCCACGACGCCGTCGATCCAGCCAAATCCCGCAACCTCCTGATATTCGAGGCCTAGGCGCGCCATCATTTGCATGCCAACGCAGATCCCGAAGAATGGCACGCCGCGTGCCTCGACAGCTTCAAGCAGCGCTTCTTCCAGCCCGTCAATCTCTCTAAGCCCTTGACGGCATGCAGGAAAAGCGCCGTCGCCGGGCAGGACGATGCGGTCTGCCTTCGCGACAGTATCGGGATCGGCGGTGACGATCAGATCGCCTGCGCCGACCTCGGCCGACATGCGCTGAAACGCTTTTTCGGCGGAGTGCAGATTGCCTGCATCGTAGTCGATCAGAACGGTGGTCATGGGCGCATCCTTGGGCATCGAGGACCAGTAAACTGTGACCAAATGGACGGATATGTGTTCATTTGGTCAGTTTTTTCGCGAAAATTGCGTCCAGATGGTCACATATTTCACAGGGCAGCAGGGCGGCCTGAATATGTGACCAATTGGACGGGTTTGCACGCCCTATAGCGTGCCCTTGGTGGAGGGGATTGCGTCGCCCTTGCGCGGATCAACCTCAAGCGCGTCACGCAGGCTGCGGGCGACGGCCTTGAAGGCGGCCTCGGCAATGTGGTGGCTGTTGAAGCCTGCGCCTTGCGTGATGTGGAGCGTGATCCCGCCATGGGTCGCGAAAGCCTGGAAGAACTCCCGCACCAGCTCGGTGTCGAACGTGCCGATCTTCTGAGTTGGCATCTCAACCTCCCACACCAGAAAGGGGCGGCCGGAGAGGTCCAGCGCACAGGCGACGCGCGCGTCGTCCATTGGAAGGGTGCATTCGCCGTAGCGGCGGATGCCGCGCTTGTCGCCCATGGCCTGGGTCAGGGCCTGGCCCAGTGCGATGCCAACATCTTCGACGGAGTGGTGATCATCGATGTGCAGATCGCCGGTGCAGCGCACCACCATGTCGATCAGGGCGTGGCGAGCCAACTGATCGAGCATGTGATCGAAGAATCCCACGCCGGTCTGATTGTCATAGGTGCCGGTTCCGTCGAGGTTGATCTCGACCGAAATGTCGGTTTCCGCGGTCTTGCGGCTGATTTGGGCGGTGCGCATGGTTTTCGTCCTCTAACCGTCGCGTGCCTTATAAAAAGCGACCATGGCAACGCCAAGGCAGGCGGCATCCTTTTCCGCGAAGCGCGGCCAATTGGACGCAGAACGCGTGGAACCATGCGCCCCAGAATGGGGTAATGTTTTGATTTTCGGAGAAAACTTTGGAGCGGGTGATGAGATTCGAACTCACGACCCTTACCTTGGCAAGGTAATGCTCTACCCCTGAGCTACACCCGCTCACTAAGTGTGCGGGCGTCTTATAAACGTTTTCGGAGGGGCGCAAGGGGGAATTTCCTACCATTGTGCGAAGAGGTGGATCACGCCAGAGTGAGTGTGACCGCCCCAATGTTTCGGGGCACTGGGAGGACCGGGCCTTGACCGATCCGCTTGATAGATTCCGTGCCCGCCGATGGCGGGTTGCGGCGCATGATCCACCGGGGCGTCCAATTTCTTATGGCGCATCCGGGGATACCGGCCGGGTTGGCCTATGCTGGCCCGGATACGAAGACCCCTGAGACGGAGACAATATTTCCATGATTTCAAACCATCCCTTCCTGCCCGCGCTTGCGCTGGCAGCCACCGCTTTTGTGACACCTGCTATTGCACAGACCGAGGCGCTGACCCTTTCGAGCCTGACGGTCACCCGTTACGACACGATGCCCAATATCGACCCCGATCTGGCCTCGCCTTGCTGTGCCTTGCACACTTACGAATCCGGTGAGGCCGAGGATTTCATCTATATCGACGCAAACTTTGCCGTTGCCTGGTCTGACGAGCTGGAACGCGTGCAGGTGCGGGCGGGCGATATTGGCCTTCAGCTGGAAAACGAGCCTGAAGCGCGCAGTGCATGGGGGCGGTTCAATTTCTTCCCCGAGGTCGAGCGCGGCGGTAACAGCCTGAACGCGCGCCGTCCGCGTGACTGGCCGGAAGAGAATGCCGGTGGGCATCTGGACCTCGTCTTTACCGTGCCTGCAGGGGCCACAAGTGCGACCCTTGTGATCGGCGAAGGCGAGACGACGATGCGCATTCCGGTGGATCTGAACGTGCCCGTCACTGAATTGCCCGAAGCGTCGAGCTTCTTTGATGTTGCGATCAGCGGCATTTCCGCGTCGCCGGAACTGGTCACGGAAGACCGGATCGGTCGCACCAATATCCCCGGCCGGATCGTGCCGCGTCTGGGGGAGATCGTGCGGGTCGATATCTCGGTCACCGCTTTGCAGAACATCAATGTGGATGCGGAGCCGGGTGAGAACTCCTCCTTCTTCACCAACACCGATTTCGCGTTGATTGGCCCGGCGGGGTATCCGCTGCTGCCGATGGGTCGGTCGGTCTCGGGGTCGGTCCGCAACCGTTATTCGAATTCCATTAGCTGGGACGGGGAAGGGGCCTCCAACCCGGTCTCTGTCACCCTGTTCTTCCTAGGTGCGGGAACGGAAGGCGATTATGAGCTGTTCTTCTTCAACGAGACGGTTGGGAAGGTGACGTTGGGCGGATAACGCCCTTGCAGTTGTGATGTAAGGCCCTCGGCGATGCCGGGGGCCTTTTCGTTTGTCGCCTTGAGCATTTTGCGTTTGATTGGAGTCGCAACCCGCTGCCGCGCGCCGATGACGCGAACGCGGAACGCGATAGGATTGGCTCAGATAAGACGCAAAGTGCTTTAACGTTCGTAGGTCAGGACGGAGCCATCGGAGAGGGCAAAATCCTCGGTATGGAGCACAACGGTGTTCTTGAGGGCGAGAAGGATGCCGTAGGCGCCCGGCTCATCCACCGAATCCGCGAAGGTGCCCTGGCCCAGGATCATCGGGATCTGGTGGCAGGGGCTTTTGAGGATGCTGACCGGCAGGCCGTCTGCGGAGGCATGGATGGTGCGGTGGATATGTCCGCAGATCAGGTGCTTCACATGGGGGGCTGCGTGCAGGCGTGATAGCAGGGCATCGGCATTGGCCAGGCCAATCGCATCCATCGCCCAAAAGCCCACGGGGCAGGGCGGGTGGTGGCACATGACCACCACGCTTTTGCCGTCGGAGGCGGCGCGCGCAAGTTCAGCGTCCAGCCAGGCCAGCCGTGTGGCGCAAAGATAGCCGTCATGTTCCAGCGGGGCCTGCCCGTCATAGTCGTGAGTGTCGAGGATCAGGAGGCGCAGGGGGCCAAGGTCGAGGGCGGATTGCACGAAGCCGTCACGGTCAAGCGCGTCGGGGAAGACGGCGTGCAGGTTGTCGCGCAGGTCGTGGTTGCCCATCGTCGCGGTGATCGGGATGGGGCAATCGGCCAGGGCGGGGGCGAGGTGCGCGTATTCGGCAGGGGTGCCGTTATGGGTCAGGTCCCCCAGAAGGATCAGGTGCTGGGCGTCGGGGTGACGGGCCAAGGCATGGGCGAGGCCTTGCTTGAACCGCGCCAGCGGTTCGAGGCCGATGATCGTTTCGCCCTCGGGGACGATGTGAAGATCGGTAAAGATCAGGGCTTTGTCGAAATGCTCTCCCATCCCGCGACGGTGCCGCAAGGGGCGCGGCGGGGCAAGACCCGTGCGTCAGCCGGCGCTGATTTCGACGTCGTCGATGGCGTAGAATTCATCGGATGTGGGTTCGGTCGAATTTGATCCGACACCGAAGGTGAGCGTCTCACCCGGGTCGTCGACGGTGATTGTATAAGTCGCGCGGCTGTCATGGCCGTGGGTGCCGGAGCCCATCGGATCGTTGGTGTATTGCTGGTCCACGGTCACGGAGATGCCTGCGACAGCGGGCGCGGAAGTGGTGATGTTGCCATGGTTGTCGGAGTAGATCGCAACCGCTTGCCCGTTGACGAAGACGGTCGCAGGCGCGCCGGAGAGGTCATCGACGCCGATCAGGTCGAATGTGATGGTGGCAGCAGTCGAGCCGGCGGGCAGGGTCGCTGTGGTTGTCGCCAGCACGCCCGGGCCAAGTTGCAGGACGTTTCCGAAGCCCGCTAGGTTGACCATCTGGCCACCGGACCAACCGGCGGCGCCGGCAGAGAAGGTATCGGAAAAGATCGAGCTGAGATTGCTGAAGGGGGAGGCGCCCACGCGCATATTGGCGAGGCTGTTGCCGATATCGCCCGTCAGGTTCTCAACCCCGCTGGACAGAACAGCCATGGTCGCCAGGCCAAGCCCGACAAGGCCGCCCGTCAGGACAACCCAATCGACGGTGACGGCACCGCTTTCATCTGTGGCGAATTCCGCAAACATCCCTTGCGCGCCTTGTTCCTGACTGCGCCCCCAAACGTAGTAAAAAGGGTCAGTTAGGCGGAAATATGGCGCGTTTTACTGCCAATTGGCCGGAAGTGGGTCAGGCGTGAGCGACTGCCACAAATAGTCATTGCCGGGCTGGGCCGCGATCACACGGGTGGTGTAGTTGCCGTAGAGACCTTCGGGGGTTGCAAGCGACCAGTCGCGGACATCGGCGGCCTCGAACGTTACGCGGTCGCCTTGGCTCCAATCCCCCAAGTTGAACGGCTGGTTGTTGAGGAAGCCCTCAAAGCTGCCATCTTCCAATTGCCGGAACCCGGCGACCCAGATGATCTCGTGCCCGATATCCTGCGGGAAGGTCTGGAAGGCGACCTTCAGCGACCCGCCCTGCGCGATGCCAAATTCGTCGAGGACGAAATCGAGGAACAGGGGCAGGGTTGCCTGCGCCTCGGCCACGGCTTCGTTCATGACGATATGGGTATCCTCGAACAGCTCGATGCCCTCGGCCTCAATGATGGCGGGCGCATCCTCTGGCGGGTCGGTCTTTTGCGCGAGCGCGGGGGTGGACAGCAAAACAAGGGTCAGGGTCAGGCGGAGAAGCGGCATCATTTCCAATCCGGTGGCAAGATATCTGGCATGAGGGTTGCGAGAAATTCGGGGTTGTTCTGGGCAATGGCTTGCGCGCGGGCGCTGAGATAACCCCAGCGGCGTCCATCGGGGGCGACGAAGCCCCAATCGGCCACGGCCACTTCACTGACGCTGATCGGGGTGCCTGCGGGCAGGTTGGGGTTGGTGGCGGAGCCGGTGATCAGGTGCCCGTGAAACAGACCATCCGCATCGCGGCGGATCTGGTTCACCCAGAGAAACTCGGCGTTCGGAGATTCCGGTGGTGAGCGGAAGGCGAACAGCAGCTGCGCGTTCGGGTGGCCTGTGCCGGATTCGTCGAAGGCGCGGTCCATGAAGGTGGGCAGGGTCGCATCGAGCAGGCGAAAGACCATATCGAGCGGTTCTTCCCCCTCCAACAACACGGCCGCCTGGGCATGGGCCGGTGGGGCAAGAGTGGTCAGCAGTAACGCGAGGAGGAGGCGGCGCATGGGGTCAGTTCCAGTCTGGCGGTAGAGGGTCTGGCATTAACGTTATCATAACTCCGCCGCCATCGGGTGCCCATGTCACGAAATCGCGGCCCCGGAAGTTGCCATAGAAGCGGCCTTCGGAGGCGGGGGTGATGAGTTGCCAATCCCAGACCTGGTCGGTTGTGAAGGTGAAGGTCTGCCCGAAGAGATGGGAGTGATGGGAGAGGGAGTTGTGGACGACGTAGCCCTCGAAAAGGCCATCGCCGAGGTCGCGGATGCCGCGCATGGGCTCGATGGAGCCGAAGGGGCAATCGGGGGTGAGGGTTCCGGGGAGGTGGACCGAGACGTCGAGAAGTTCGGGGCCGGTGCCGTCGATGAAGGTGTTGCGGGTGACGATGGGAAAGCTCTCGCGGGCCGGGGTGGTATCGTAAAGCTGGATGAATGGGGGCGAAGTTTGGCAGAGGGGGTGGGTTTGGGCGAGCGCCGGTGTCGGCAGCGCGAAGACCAGCAAAAGAAAAAGACGAAGATGAAGATGGTTCATCCTCGTCTTATAGCACTCGCGACAAGGAAGGTCAGGTAAGGTCAGTCATGCGTAAACCGGCGTCTGATGCTCAGAAGCGGTAGGCAACGTTCAGGCGCAGGATGTTGCCGCCAAAATCTGTAACGCCGACGCGTGGGTTGCCACTAGCGCCAGCCCCCAAATGTTGGGGACGTTCGATCAGATGAAGGAAATCAAAACCAACGCTGATTTGGTCGGTTGCAAGGTAATCGGCACCAAGTCCGATCACGGCATTTGTTGCCGTGTCGTCAATGTCTGGCTGGAGCCCCACAAATGCCACGTTCACTTCCGTGAATGCGACCCCGGCGGTAAGATAGGGGAGGAGACGGTTAGATGCGGCGTATCCGACGCGGCCACGTAACATCGTCAATTGGCTTATACTCAATTGGCATGCATTTGCCGCGCCACAAGCGAAGCCTCCGGCTGCTGGCGCTCCGTCAACCAAATCTCCGAACATGATGTCGCCAGCGACGCCGTAGACAATGTTGCCGGCCTGCCAGTCGTATCCTGCCGTTATCCCTACCATGGCGCCCTCAGGCTGGGGCTCTGGAAGGACCGGGAATACAGCGTGATCAATGCCTTCACTACAGCTGGCACCGAGGGCGCCTTCCTGACAAAACGTTCCTTGGAACGCGCCGTAGGCCAGCGATCCACCGACATAGGCGCCGGTCCACGTGTCGTTGGCGACAACCACGGGCGGCACGACAACAGGTGCAGGCTGGATGCCGTTGGCGAATGCGGGAAGGGCCATGGTGGCCAGCGCGGTTGCGAGGGCGAGGGTGGTAAGACGGGTCATGGCGGGAAGCTCCCAAAATTAGCAAAAGCAATTGTTGCTATGTTACGTGCAGACGTGCCGCTTTTCAGAAATTGTCCCTCGCTGCTACGAAATAGTCGCTCTGCGTAACGAATCCGCAACGTTTTAGGGGGGCTGGCGGTGCCTCACTCCAACTCTACCAACAAATCCTTCGCGTCGATCTGGCCGCCGGGTGTGACGTGCACGGCCTTGATCGTGGCATCTTTTTCGGCGTGGAGGCCGGTTTCCATCTTCATCGCCTCGATGGTTAGCAGAAGCGTACCTGCAGCGACCTTTTGGCCGGCTTGGACGCCGACGCTTGCCACGACACCGGGCATGGGGGCGCCGATATGGTTGGGGTTGCCGGCCTCGGCCTTGGGACGTGCGGCTTTGCCGCCGCCTGCGATGCGGTTGGGGACGCGGACGGTGCGGGGTTGGCCGTTGAGCTCGAAGAACACGCGAACCTCGCCTTCGTCGTTGGTCTCGCCCACGGCCACCAGACGGATCACGAGGGTGACGCCGGGGTCGATCTCGGCCTCGATCTCTTCGCCCTGGTCCATGCCGTAGAAGAAGGTTTTCGTCGGCAGGGTGCGGACGGGGCCGTATTCGGCGTGGCGGGTGGCGTAATCGGTGAAGACCTTGGGGTACATGAGGTAGCCGTTGAGGTCTTCGTCGTCGATGTCGACACCGAGTTCTTTGGCCAGCTTGGCGCGGGTGGCTTCCATATCGACGGGGTCAAGGTGTTTGCCGGGGCGTTCCAGGTTGGGCTTTTCGCCTTTGAGGGCCTTCTTGACAATGGCCTTGGGGAAGCCGTTGGGGGGCTGGCCCAGATCGCCTTTGAGCATGCCGATGACGCTGTCGGGGAAGGAGACTTCGGTGTTCGGGTCTTCCACCTGCGCGCGGTCGAGGCCTTGGGAGACCATCATCAGGGCCATGTCGCCAACGACCTTGGAGGATGGCGTGACCTTCACGATATCGCCGAACATCTGGTTAACATCGGCGTACATCTGGGCGACCTCGTGCCAGCGTTCCTCAAGCCCCATGGAGCGGGCCTGCGCCTTGAGGTTGGTGAACTGGCCGCCGGGCATTTCGTGCAGGTAGACCTCGGAGGCTGGGGCTTGCATGCCCGACTCGAACGCGGCGTAGTGGAAGCGGACGGCTTCCCAATAATCGGAGATCTGGCGGATTGCGCCGATGTCGAGCCCGGTGTCGCGTTCGGTGAAGCGCAGGGATTCCACGATGGTGCCGAGGGTGGCCTGGGACGTGTTCCCCGAGAGCGCGTCCATGGCGCAATCGACGGCGTCCACGCCCGCTTCGGACGCGCGCAGGATGGTGCCGCAGGCGCTGCCAGCCGTGTCGTGGGTGTGGAAGTGGATCGGCAGATCGGTGGCGTCCTTGAGGGCGGGGATCAGGACCTCTGCTGCTGCTGGGCGCAGGAGGCCTGCCATATCCTTGAGGCCGAGAACGTGGGCGCCGGCTTTCTCAAGCTCTTTCGCCATATCGACATAGTATTTCACGTCATATTTGGCGCGGTCGGGGTCGAGGATGTTGCCGGTGTAGCAGATGGTGCCTTCGACGATTTTTCCGGTCTCGCCCACGGCATCCATGGCGACGCGCATGTTTTCGACCCAGTTGAGGCTGTCGAAGACGCGGAAGACGTCGACGCCACTCTCGGCGGCTTGTTTCACGAAGCCTTCGACAACGTTGTCGGGGTAGTTGGTGTAGCCCACGCCGTTTGAGGCGCGCAGGAGCATCTGCGTCATGATGTTGGGCATCTTGGCGCGGATGTCGCGCAGGCGCTGCCACGGGCATTCCTGCAAGAAGCGGTAGGCGACGTCGAAGGTGGCCCCGCCCCAGCATTCGACGGAGAAGAGGCCCGAGAGGTTATGCGCATAGGCGGGCGCCACCTTGATCATGTCGAGCGAGCGCATGCGGGTGGCAAGCAGCGATTGGTGCCCGTCGCGCATGGTGGTGTCGGTGATGAGGAGCTGTTTCTGCGCTTTCATCCACTTGGCGACGGCCTCCGGCCCTTTGTCGTCCAGCATCGTACGGGTGCCGGGGGGCGGCGCGTCGTAGGAGACCTGCGGCGCGCGTGCGGGCTTGATGTCGGCGGGCGGCGTGGGCCTGCCTTGGGTTTCCGGGTGGCCGTTGACGGTGATGTCGGCGACGTAGCGCAGGATCTTGGTGGCGCGGTCGCGGCGGGGGCGGAAATCGAAGAGTTCCGGCGTCTCGTCAATGAACTTGGTGTGGTACTGGTAGTTAAGGAAGGTGGGGTGCTTGAGGAGGTTCTCCACGAAGGCGATGTTCGTGCTGACGCCCCGGATACGGAATTCGCGAAGCGCGCGGTCCATCCGGGCGATGGCAGCGTCGGGGGTGGGGGCCCAGGCGGTGACTTTTTCCAGCAGGGAGTCGTAATAGCGCGTGATCACAGCGCCGGAATAGGCCGTGCCGCCGTCAAGGCGGATGCCCATGCCTGTCGCGCCGCGATAGGCGGTGATGCGGCCATAATCGGGGATGAAGTTGTTTGCGGGATCTTCCGTGGTCACGCGGCACTGGATCGCGTGGCCGTCGAGTTTCACGTCGTATTGAGAGGCAACGCCGGTGGCGGCGGCAAGCATCTTGCCCTCGGCGATCAGGATTTGCGCGCGCACGATGTCGATGCCGGTGACTTCTTCGGTCACGGTATGTTCGACCTGCACGCGGGGGTTCACCTCGATGAAGTAGAAATTGCCCGAGTCCATATCCATCAGGAATTCGACGGTGCCCGCGCATTCGTAATTCACATGCTCGCAGATCTTCTTGCCCAGAAGACAGATCTCATTGCGCTGCATGTCCGTCAGGTACGGCGCAGGGGCGCGTTCCACGACCTTCTGGTTGCGGCGCTGGACGGAACAATCGCGTTCGTAGAGGTGGTAGATATTGCCGTGGCTGTCGCCGAGGATCTGCACCTCCACGTGGCGGGCGCGCAGGATCATCTTTTCCAGGTAGCCTTCGCCGTTGCCAAAGGCAGCTTCGGCTTCGCGGCGGCCTTCGAGGACTTTTTCTTCCAGCTCATCCTCGGAGGCGATGGGCCGCATCCCGCGCCCGCCGCCGCCCCAAGAGGCCTTGAGCATCAGGGGATAGCCGATTTCAGCGGCTTCTTTCTTGATGGCCGCCATATCGTCGCCGAGAACTTCGGTGGCCGGGATGACGGGGACGCCGGCCTCAATTGCCACGCGGCGGGCAGAGGCCTTATCGCCAAGGGCGCGCATGGTTTCCGCTTTGGGGCCGATGAAGGTGATCCCATTGGCGGCGCAGGCATCCACGAAATCGGGGTTCTCCGAAAGCAGACCGTAGCCGGGGTGGATCGCGTCGGCGCCGCATTGCTTTGCGACGCGGATGATTTCTTCGATGGAAAGGTAGGCGGCGACGGGGCCCAGGCCTTCGCCAATCTTGTAGGCTTCGTCTGCCTTGAAGCGGTGCAGGCTGAGTTTGTCTTCCTCGGCATAGACGGCGACGGTGCGCTTGCCCAATTCGTTGGCGGCGCGCATCACGCGGATGGCGATTTCGCCCCGGTTTGCGACAAGGATTTTCTGGAATTCAGCCATGGGTGCACGTCCCTCAAGTAGCGAAGCGGTAGGGCGGAAAGACTGCCCTCAAGTAGCGAAGCGGTAGGGCGGAAAGACTGCCCTCAAGTAGCGAAGCGGTGGGGCGGAAAGACTGCCCTCAAGTAGCGAAGCGGTAGGGTATTTCGGCACCCTTTCGCAGTTGCAGCAAATCTGTAAGGGCAGCGTGACCTGAGGGCAAGCGAGACGCAGGGAGGTGGCGGCAATTGCGGCTGGTCTGGAAACCAATTTCTAACGATTTGACGCTAGTTCAATTCGAGCAGCCACAAAGGCGAGGAGCTTTGCGCCGTGCATCGCGTCATCTACAGAAGCCGTGCCACGCGGTACTTTTCCGTTCAGGGCGTTGAGGCGTTGAGTGCCACGTGCCGCCGCAAAAATGCGGCGCTGGAGCTGACGGGCATTCTGGTTTTCCACGAAGGCCGGTTCTTTCAGGTTCTGGAGGGTGAGGATCAGGCGCTTCTGAATGTGATGCAGTCGATCACGAAAGACACACGGCACATGCAGCTGGAGCTGTTGGAGCATGGCCCGGTTGAACGGCGTGCCTTTCAGACATGGCGGATGGGGTATGCGATCCCGGACGGGTTGCAACGATCCCCTTTGGCGGCGTTTTCGATCCGGGATTTGTTGTCGCCGGACAGCCAGTATCGCGGGCAGGATGCGAATGTGCGCAATCACGTCCGACTGTTTCTGGCGAGTCTGCAGCAGCTTCCCAGCGCTGCGGCGAGTTAGGGGCGCGCCCCGCGCAGCCGGAAGGGTTGGGTCATCTGCCAGCGGATGAGGTAATCCTCATCATAGACCTGATAGGCCACGCCGTGATGGCGGCTGACGGTCTCTATCTGGTACTCGTACTGGCTTTCGACCCCATCGGTGTCGATCAGAACCACCATCGGCTCCAACCCGGCCTCAAGCGCGTTGAACGTGGCCTGGTGCAGGCTGTCATAGGCCCCGCGCGTGCGGTCCAGCCCAACTTCGATCGCATGGGTGTCGGTCACGCAATCCACCCGAACATGGGACGAGACCGCATGCAGATCATAGGCGACCCGCTGCTCGGGCTCGCCGCCCAGAAGGGCGCACAGGATCAGGATGGCATCGGCCTCGGTCATGAGAACGATATAGGAACATACGCTCCGGATGTTAACCCATTGTTAATGAATTCGGTTAACGGAGTGTGAATGGGAAGGACGGCGTGCAAAGTGCGGTGATCAGCACTCCGGCCCGGTATAACGCACGCGGTTGAAGCCGGTTTGTTCAATCAAACCATCGCTGTAGATGGCGAAGGCGGCCTCGGTCACCATGCCCGTGTCGTGCTGCCCTGCGGGTGTGGAATAGGGAAAGGCAGCGGCAAAGGCATCGTCGATTTCGCGCGCGGTCATCTCGCAGCCGTTCGCCACCATCATGGCGACATACCAGTCACGCGCCTGATCCAAAGTGGTCAGGCTGCCCTGAGCCATGGCGGCAGAGGCCCAAAGGGCCAACACAGGCAGCAGAATGGGGTGTGCGGTGCGCATCGTATCAACTCCGTCCGTCGTAATAGGGCGACTTGCAAAGACGGCCCGGGATTTCGGCAAGGGTTCGCGCCCCGATCTGGGCCATATTGCTTTCCATGTCCTTTACGAGGACATCGTGCCAATGGGCTGGGCCCTCGGCCCCGAGCGCGCCAAGCGCGTAGTGCCAGGCACGCCCCATCATGACGAAATCTGCCCCAAGGGCGAGCGCACGGAGCACGTCGAGCCCGCCTTCCACGCCGCTGTCGAAAATCAGGGGCAGGCGCGTGGCTGCCCGCATGTCCGGCAGCACAGCAGCCGCGCCCGGCGCGCCATCGAACTGACGGCCGGCATGGTTCGACACCCAGATGGCATCGACGCCTTCTGTTTCGGCACGCTGGGCGATTTCGGGCTCTGTCACGCCCTTGAGGATGAATGCGCCGTCCCATCGTTCGCGGAGCGCCGCGACATAGTCCCAGTCCGGGGCCGCGCGCAGCAGGTAGCCGATATGGGCGGTCGAGGGCAGGGGGCCTTTTTCAAGCAGCCCCTCCGCGTAGCTGTCCATCAGCCGCATGCGGGGCATGCCGCTGGCCCGGATGCCAAGCGCCCAGGCCGGGCAGCGCGCGACCTGCGCCATCAGACGCGGCGTGAGGCGCGGCGGTTGCACCAACCCGCCGCGGGTCTGACGTTCCCGGCGCGAGGCTGCGGGGACATCGACGGTCAGAACCAGCGTGTGAAAGCCCGCGGCCTTGGCGCGGGTCAGCATATCATCGCGGATCTCCGGCGCTTTGGGGGGATACATCTGGAACCAGCCTTGATCGGCGGCAATTGGCCCGATGACCTCGGGCAGGGCGGTTGCCACGGTGGACAGCCCGTAAGGAATGCCGGCGTGCGCGGCGTGCCGGGCCAGCAGCCCCTCCGCGTCCGGCCAGATCAGGCCCGACATGCCAACGGGCGCGATGCCGAACGGCACCGGATAATCGCGCCCCAGAAAGGTGGTGGTGAGCGACGGGGCAACCTCACCGCGCAAGGCAGCGGGGTGCAGCAAAACTGCATCGAGCGCCGCGCGGTTCCGGCGCGCCGTGGCCTCTTGCCCGGTGGCCGAGTCCAAATATTCCCAAACGAAATGCGGAATGCGCCGACGCGCGCGCGCCTTCAGATCGCTCAGGGCAGGGTATTTGGCGTGCAGATCCATGGCGCCTGAATACCGCCAAACCCCCGCAACTCAATCAGATTTGTCACAAATTGCGCGCGCGCCCTCTTTGTTCCCCGAAAATGCCGGGGGAGCGCGAGGGGGCTGGCCCCCTCGCACCGGACATCGGCCACAGACGCGGACAGAACAATCTGCGAACAAACCTTTAAAATCATGCGCGCCCGCTCTATTCTCCGGCGCATGAGCAGTTTTGACGATTCCGACGCGTTCGAGGCCGCCGCTGGCGCCTCCCTCGCGGCCCGCGCCATGGCCGCGCGGCCCATGCCGTATATGGACGGCCTCAACCCCGCACAGCGGGAGGCGGTCGAACAACTCGACGGTCCCGTCCTGATGCTGGCGGGCGCGGGCACGGGAAAAACCCGCGCGTTGACGGCGCGGATTGCGCATCTGCTGAGCACCGGCCATGCGCGCCCCAATGACATTCTGGCCGTGACCTTCACCAACAAGGCCGCGCGCGAGATGAAGAACCGGGTGGGCCAGCTTCTGGGCCAACCGGCGGAGGGGATGCCCTGGCTGGGCACGTTCCACGCGATCTGCGTGAAACTTTTGCGGCGGCATGCGGAGTTAGTGGATCTGAAGTCGAACTTCACGATCCTCGATACCGACGATCAGAACCGGCTCTTGAAGCAGTTGATCATTGCGGCGGAGATTGACGAAAAACGCTGGCCCGCCCGGGCTTTGGGGTCGATCATCGACGGCTGGAAAAACCGCGCGTTGTTGCCTGACAAGGTGCCCGCTGCCGACCACGGCGCGTTCAACCATCGCGGCGTGGAGCTTTATGCGCAGTATCAGGCTCGTCTGCGCGACCTGAACGCCTGCGATTTCGGCGACCTTCTGCTGCACATGATCCGGATTTTCCAGGAAAACGAGGATCTTCTGGCGCAGTATCAACGCTGGTTCCGCTACATCCTGGTGGACGAATATCAGGATACCAACGTGGCGCAGTATCTGTGGCTGCGGCTGCTGGCGGCGGGGCATCAGAATATCTGCTGCGTGGGCGATGATGACCAGTCGATCTACGGCTGGCGCGGGGCCGAGGTGGGCAACATCCTGCGGTTCGAGAAGGATTTTCCCGGCGCCAAGGTGGTGCGGCTGGAGCAGAATTACCGCTCGACCGGGCATATCTTGGCAGCGGCGTCTGGCGTGATCGAGGGCAACAAGGGGCGGCTAGGCAAGACGCTGTGGACTGCTGGCGACGACGGCGAAAAGGTCCGCCTGATCGGCCATTGGGATGGCGACGAGGAAGCGCGCTGGGTTGGTGAAGAGATCGAAGCGATGGGGCAGGGCACGCGGGGGATGGACCCGATCGGGCCGAATTCCATTGCGATCCTCGTCCGCGCCTCCCACCAGATGCGGGCGTTTGAGGATCGGTTTCTGACGATTGGACTGCCGTACCGCGTGATTGGCGGGCCGCGCTTTTATGAGCGGATGGAGATCCGCGATGCGATGGCTTATTTCCGCGTGGTCGTGAGCCCTGATGATGATCTGGCGTTTGAGCGGATTGTGAATACGCCGAAGCGGGGGCTTGGCGACAAGGCGCAGCAGACGATCCAGAAAATGGCGCGCTCCAACGGGGTGAGCCTGTTGGAAGGCGCGCGGTTATGTGTGGAAACCAAGGCAATTGGCGGAAAGGGCGGCAAGGCGCTTGGGGAACTGGTCGAAGGGATTGCGCGCTGGCGTCAGATGCTGACCGGGCCATTGAGACAGGTCGGGCCTGCCGAGGATCTGATCGAGGAAGAGAACGCGCCGTCTGGGGTCAGCCACATTGAACTGGCCGAGATCATTCTGGATGAGAGCGGCTACATCGCCCATTGGCAGAACGACAAGACGCCCGAGGCGCCGGGGCGGTTGGAGAACCTCAAGGAACTGGTCAAGGCGCTGGAATCGTTTGAGAACCTGCAAGGCTTCCTCGAACATGTCAGCCTGATCATGGACAATGAGAGCGATGATCAGGAACCCAAAGTGACGATCATGACGCTGCACGCCGCGAAGGGGCTGGAATTTCCGGCGATCTTCCTGCCGGGTTGGGAAGATGGTCTGTTCCCAAGTCAGCGCAGCATGGATGAGAGCGGGATGACCGGCCTGGAGGAAGAGCGGCGGCTTGCTTATGTGGGCATCACGCGCGCTGAAGAGGTCTGCACGATTAGTTTTGCGGGCAATCGGCGGGTTTATGGGCAATGGCAAAGCCAGCTTCCCAGCCGGTTCATCGATGAATTGCCAGAGGAGCATGTGGAGGTGCTGACGCCGCCGGGGCTCTATGGGCATCAGGGATCAGTTTCGGCCAGTGCCTCACCGGTTTCGCAGACCATGGCGGGCAGCAACCTGCATGATCGGGCGTCCAAGGCGGATGTCTATAACTCTCCGGGCTGGCGGCGGTTGCAGGCCAATCAGGGGCAGCGCCCCATGCGCCAGCCGTCTGAGGCCAAGAACATGACCATCGACGCGGATGCGGTCAGCGCATTCACCATTGGCGACCGGGTGTTTCACCAGAAGTTCGGGTATGGCGAGGTCATGAGCGTTGAGGGCGACAAGCTGGGGATCGAGTTTGACAAAGCGGGCAGCAAGCACGTGGTGGGCCGGTTTCTGGTGGCGGCGGGCAGCGAAGGCGGCGACGTGCCGTTCTAGCGGCTGGTGCATGCGGGTTAACCCGCTATCGACATTTCGCGCACAGAGCTTAGGTTTTCACGGAATTGCCCGTCGCTTTGAAGGATAATGCAATGACGATCCGCTTGTTTGCCCCCTCTCTACTGGCCATCGGCCTGTGTGCCGCACCCGTTGCCGCGCAGGAGTTTCTGAGCCGGGCGGAGGTTGAGGCGGTGATGCAGGACTTTGCGTTTTGCTATCATCCAAGCGACCGGTTTTCCTGCGCCTGGGCCGAGATTTATTCGGATTTTGGTGAGGATCATGTGATTTTGCACACTGCCTCGGCCGTGTGGGAGGAGCCGCTGGAGGTGCAGCGCTATCGCCTCAACTGGGTCGATAACGCCCTGTGCATTCCCTACGAGGATCAGGGGCTTGAGGCGGCATGGGAGGCCGATGGCTACCGCTTTGCCTTTGATCTGTCCGGGCTAACACCGTTGGGCGACGACGTTCTGCCGGAGCGGATCGAGAACCTGCGAGAGGCCTCGCCGCGCGATTTCTGCTTCCGCTACACGATTGACGATGCGGGACCCGATGCGCTGTTCCAGCATGTTTTCCGCGATGGCGTCGTCGATGAGGCGCTGGACCCGATTGCGCTGATCCCGCTGTTTGCCAGCGGCGTTGCGATTGCGCCGTCGGGTTAACCCTCGGACGGCAGCAGCATCGGGTAAAGCGACAGGACCAGCAGGGCGGCCATTGTCCAGTTGAAGGCTTGCAGGCGGCCCGGGCCATCCAGCCAGCGTCGGATCTGCGTGCCGCCCCACGCCCAGGTGAAGACCGAGGGCAGGTTCACCATCCCGAAGACCAAAGCCACCAGGACCGCGCCGAACCAGCCGCCATCATCGGGGGCATAGGTCGTTTGCGCGTAGATCGACATGTAGATGGCCTTGGGGTTTACCCATTGAAAGCCCGCGGCCTGCAGGAAGGTGAGCGGTCTCGCGTCGTGATCCGCGTCTTTGGGTGGGGCCGCGTTGGCGACTTTCCAGGCCAGCCAGAGCAGGTAGGCGACGGAAATGACGGTCAGCGCGGTGCGCAGCCATGGGATGACCTCGAATACCTGCACGAGGCCAAGGCCCAGGATCAGCGTCATCGCGGCATGGCCCATCGACACGCCCAACATATGCGGCAGCGTGCGGGAGAGGCCGAAATTCACGCCGGAGGCCATGAGCATGATGTTGTTCGGCCCCGGCGTGATCGAGGAGGCGAAGGCAAAGAGCACGAGGCCGGAGAGGAGTTCGTATGTCATGGACGCAACATTAGGCAGGTGCAGGGGCAATGAAATTGCGAAGTTGCGTGAGATGGGATAGTTTTCGCAACAAATGACGAAGATTGACGAAAAAGATCAGCAGATATTGCAAGAGCTATCGCGGGATGGCCGGATCTCGAATCTCGATCTGGCGGAACGTGTGGCGCTGTCGCCCTCGGCCACGCTGCGCCGGGTGCAGGCGCTTGAGGCAGCCGGCGTGATCAGCGGATATCGTGCGGTGTTGGATCAGGCAAAGCTGGGGATCGGCTTTATCGCCTATATTACGGTTGGTTTGGGGACGCATACCAAGGCGAGCCAGGCCGCGTTCGAGGCGGCGATTGCGCGGGCGGACGAGGTGCGGGAGTGCCATAACATCACCGGGACCGTGGAATATCTGCTGCGGGTCGAGGTGGCGGACCTGCCGACCTACAAGCAATTCCACACCGATGTTCTGGGCGCGCTGCCGCAGGTGGCGACGATCACGACTTTTGTGGTGATGGGATCGCCGAAGGACACTCGGGCCTGAAGATCAGAGCATAAAAAAACGGCGATGATCCAAGGGAGGAGAGGATCATCGCCGCATATCTTGGCCCCTTCCAAGGGAGGAGAGGAAGGCGCCTATGGCATCGCCCCTCAAGGGAGGACGAGGAACTTTGCCGGTCGTCACGGCCCCGATTTGGGAGGAGAGGGACCGATCTTCAAGACCCGTTGCCGAGCCTTTTGTTGGTGCGGACAGACCCAAGGGAGGAGAGGGTTGCCCGCCGTCCCATGCGCCAAGGGAGGAGCGGCGCATGGTATTCCGTGAGGTGCCTCAGGCGGTCTTGCCGTAGGCGGCTTCCAGCGCGATGCGGCGGATCATCGATGGGTTGATGCCCAGATCTGCCATTTCGCGAGCCGAAAGCTCATTCAATTCGTTCAGCGTGTTGCGGTAGACGCGCCAGTTGCGGTACGCCGCCACTGCGTCGGTGCGCAGGGCTGCAAAGCGGGCGGCAAGCGATTCAGATGCTGCGCGGTTGCTCGTTACATATGCCATTTTACTACTCTCTCATCGATCTGCTGCGGTCCGGACCCCTTGTCCTTGAACCGCGTTGGTGATTGGGTCGTTGCCCTGTCCCGATTGAATTTAGGCCAATGCTGCAATTGCACAATAACCGATGGCGAATTGCTGCTATGCAGCGAGCGCATGACACATTTCCGTTACATTACGTATGGTTAACGGGATGCTGATTGCCGGTGGAGCCTTCGCGGATCGTCAATTTCGGCTGTTTTTCGGCGGCGTGTTCTTTGCCGTGCAGGCCATTTGGATCCAGCGCGTGACTTTGGGATGGCTGGCGTGGGAGCGCACGGGCTCCGCCCGCGTCGTGGGGTTGGTTGCGGCGCTGAGCCTTATGCCGACGCTCTTCGCGGGGCCGTTCTTTGGCGTTCTGGCGGACCGGGTGGATATCAAGCGTGCAGCCCTGGTCACAAACGGCTTGATGGCGCTGGTGCTTGCCGTTCTGGCGGTGATCGCGGGGGAAGTCGGGCCAGTGGGGCTCGGGGCTGCGGCTTTGGCGATTGGCATCATCTCGGCCGCGCACCATCCGATCCGGATGTCGTTGGGGCCACGGTTGGTGAGCACCGACATGGTGCAACACGTGGTTTCGGCCACAGCGCTGAATTTCAACATTGCGCGTCTGGTTGCGCCGGTCTTTGCGGGCTGGATCATTGCGACAGCAGAGGGCGGCACCGCGCTATGGATCGCGGCCGTCTGTTACGTGCCGATGCTGGCCGTGCTGCCGGTGTTGCGCCCCAGAGCTTTGGAGCCACGCGCGCCGTCGCCGTTCCTGCGCGATCTGCGCGACGGGATCGCTTACGCGGTAAAGACGCCGCTGATCCGGCAGGCGCTGCTGATCACGCTGGTCTTTGCAACGGTTGCGCGGGGCGCATTGGAGGTTTTGCCGGTGCTGGCCGATGGCGGGTTCGGACGCGGGGCGGCGGGCCTGGGCTTTCTGACAGGGGCGGCCGGGGCCGGGGCCTTGGCATCGGCGGTTATGAAGGCGGCCGGTGTGGGGGCCGTGGGCGCGCGCATTCCGCTGGCGGTTTGGGCAGCGGCTTTGGCCGGGCAGGGTGCCGTGATCGCCATGGGGCTGGCGCCCAGCTGGCCCATGGCGCTGGCCGCCACCGCACTGACCGGCTTTTGCGCCACATGGTGTGGTGTCAGCCTGCAATCGGCCATTCAGACCGATCTGCCCGACGGATTGCGGGGCCGCGTGATGAGCCTGTGGGTGGTTGTGGGTTTTGGCACGGTGGCGATCGGCGCGCTTGGGATTGGCGCGCTGGCAGATGTGACCGATGTTGGCCAGGCGCTGGCCCTTGCAGGCGTTTGCGGGGCTGCGGCAATGGGGGCGGTGGCCTTGGGGGTGCGCACCCGGCGAAATCACCCTATGTGAGGGGAAAGATGCCTGTCCCTGGAGCCTTCTGACATGTCGCAAACTCGTGAAACCATTCTGGATGCCTTGCGCGCAGTGGCATTGCCCGATGGCGGTGATCTCGTCAGCCGGGACATGGTGCGTGCAGTTCAGGTGCAAGGCGCGAAGGTGAGCTTCATCATTGAAGCCGCAACGCCTGAGGCAGCGCAGGCTATGGGCCCGGTGCGGGACGCGGCGCAGGCGCTGGTCGAACGCATGGACGGTGTGGACAGCGCCATGGTCGCCCTGACGGCCCCGGCGCCTGCCAAGGCCGCCGCACCGCAAACACCGCCCCCCAATCTGAAAGTGGGCGGGCATATGAAGCCGCAGGAAGGGTCGATGAAGCCGAGCGGCGTGCAGCGGATCATCGGCATCGGCTCGGGCAAGGGGGGCGTCGGCAAATCGACCGTGTCCACAAACCTCGCCGTGGCTCTGGCCCGGCAGGGGCGCAAGGTTGGTCTGTTGGATGCGGACATCTACGGGCCGTCCGTCCCGCGCATGATGGGGGTGAACAAGCGCCCGGCCTCGCCCGATGGGAAGACGATCATCCCGCTTCAGGGGCACGGCGTGACGCTGATGTCGATTGGCTTCATGCTGCCCGAGGAGAAGGCCGTGGTCTGGCGCGGCCCGATGCTGATGGGTGCGTTGCAACAAATGCTGACGCAGGTGGAATGGGGTGAGCTGGACGTTTTGCTCGTCGATCTGCCGCCCGGGACCGGTGATGTGGCGATGACGCTGTGCCAGAAATCGGACGTGACAGGTGCGATCATCGTGTCGACCCCGCAGGACGTGGCGCTGTTGGATGCGAAGAAAGCGCTCGACATGTTCAACACGCTCAAGACGCCGATCCTGGGCCTGATCGAGAATATGGGTGCCTTCCATTGCCCCAATTGCGGGCATGAGGCGCATATCTTTGGGCAGGGGGGCGTGATGGATGCCGCGGCTGAGGCCGGGCTGCCGTTTCTTGGAACGCTGCCAATTGATCTGGAGACGCGCGTGGCCGGCGATGCCGGTGTGCCGATTGCCGCGGGCGATAGCCCTATGGCGGAGGCCTATGCCTCCCTCGCGCGGCGCTTCATTGATGGCGGGATGGCCTGATACCGGGCCATCCTGAGGTGAAACGAATCACCTGAAACCAGAACAAACCAAGATCGTCTGATCGGCCTTGGGATTTTCTGGGAAAAAACTTCCACATTCCTCCACTTTCTTCCCCCACCGCCCGTGGACCCCATATCGTGGGATCGTCTTCCATTGGGACACAATATGGGGCGTCTACCGCCGTGCGCTTCACACAAGATGCAGTGTTACAGTGGGGTCAAAATCAACAGATTGGGGCAAAGTGGAGAAAAAAGGTGTTGATTGGGAGGCTTTCCCATGGGACACATAGTCATCGGCAGAACGAGACACACAACGGGTCGCAAAGACCTGAACCAAAAACAAAAATAGGCAGGTTCATACAGGCATCTCATTACGCCGAACAAAGAGATCCGGCGCGCAGGCGAGCAGACATCCCCCCAGGTAGTTTGCGCAGTCGGACACCCCAGAAATGGGACGAGGGCGGCGGTTGAGGAGTGGCAGCTTCCTCAACCGCCGTTTCCATTTCCGGGACCAAGATTAAGGCCGCTTTGCGGCGAGAATGTGGCGCGACTGACGCGTCCGGGACATGAGGCAGCAGCTAGGTGGACGCGCGCTTTACAGGAACAAGCACCGTCAAGGTTGACGGGAAGGGCCGGGTCTCGCTCCCGGCTAAGTTCCGTCGTGCGTTGCAGGCCGCCGATAGCGCTTGCGGCCCTGGCGATGCGCCGCGCCTCTACATCGCGTACGGCAATCCCGCTTACGATTATGTCGAGTGTCTTTCAGGCGACGCTTATGACGACCTTGATGCGCGTATTCAGGCCATGCCAGAGGGCGAGGCCGAGCGCGAAGTCCTTGAAATTCTGTTCTATTCCCTCTGCGACGAGATCGTGGTCGACGATGCGGGCCGCTTCGTTCTGCCCGGTGCGGCGCGCGAGAAGCTGGCGCTGGACGGCGAGGCCGTGTTCCAGGGCAAGGGCACCAAGTTCCACATCCTCAAGCCCGCCGACAGCGAGGCGTCGAAGGACAAGCTGGCCGCGATGCTGTCGAAACTTGGCGAGGGCAAGGAGTTCTTCAATCCCGTGTCTTTGGCGAATCCGCCGAAACCCGCTCCGGTAAATGACGATGACGCATGACCGACAGCCCGCATATCCCCGTTCTTCTTGGCGCAATCCTGGAGCACGTGGGCCCGATCTCTGGCGTGTGGTTGGACGGAACCTTCGGCGCTGGTGGATACGCCCGTGGATTGCTGGATAGGGGGGCGGATCTGGTGATTGGGGTGGATCGCGATCCTTTGGCATTTGAAATGGCTGCAGACTGGGCCGGGACCTACGGGGACCGGCTTCGGCTTGTCTCGGGCACGTTTTCTGATTTGGACGAATTGGCCGGTGAGCCCTTGGACGGGGTGACACTGGATCTTGGCGTATCGTCCATGCAGTTGGACATGGCGGAGCGTGGCTTTTCCTTCATGCGTGACGGGCCGCTGGACATGCGAATGGGGCAGGCCGGTGTGTCGGCTGAGGATGTGGTCAATGAGGCATCCGAGGCGCTGTTAGCGGACATTCTGTTTCATTACGGAGAGGAGCGCGCGGCACGACGGATTGCAAAGGCGATTGTCGCGGAACGGTTAAAGCAACGCATTAATTCCACGCTACAACTCGCTGAGATTGTTGAGAAGTGTTTGCCGCGAAAGAAGCCTGGGCAAAGCCATCCGGCGACCCGCAGCTTTCAGGCGATCCGCATTGCCGTCAACGATGAATATGGCCAACTGGCCCAAGGCTTGATGGCCGCTGAGCGCGCGTTGAAGCCCGGCGGAAAGCTGGCTGTCGTCACGTTTCATTCGTCCGAGGA
Source organism: uncultured Roseicyclus sp. (assembly GCA_947489665.1). Taxonomy (GTDB): domain Bacteria; phylum Pseudomonadota; class Alphaproteobacteria; order Rhodobacterales; family Rhodobacteraceae; genus Gymnodinialimonas. The sequence continues at coordinate 1,548,298 of CANLEH010000001.1, forward strand.
TCGGATCGTGAAGCGCTTCATGACTGAACGTTCCAGCACGGGTGGCGGCGGATCGCGCTATGCGCCCGAGGCCGATGCAAAGACGCCCGCCTTCACGCTGACGCCCCGCAAAGCCATCCCGCCGACGGACGTGGAAATTGCGCAAAACCCGCGTGCGCGGTCCGCGAAGTTGCGGATCGCCACGCGCACAGATGCCCCTGCGCAAAGTATCGACCCAAGCCAGCTTGGCCTGCCTGATGTGAGGTTGAACTGATGCGGCTGACGACCCTAATTGCTGCGATTGTCGTGATTGGTCTTGGCTATTGGGCCTATCATCAGACGATCCAGACCCAGATGGCGGACCGTCAGGTGGACCGGTTGCAGCGCCAGATCGCGGCAGAGCATGAGCGTTTGGGCGTTTTGCGCGCCGAATGGGCCTATCTGAACCGCCCGGACCGCTTGCGGGACCTTGCGGCTTTCAATTTCGAGCGTCTTGGCCTGTTGCCGCTGGCGCCGGATCAGTTTGGCGATGTGGCGCAAATCCCGTTCCCGCCGCCGGAGCCGGAAGAGCTTGCGCCGGAACTCCTGCAGGGCACGTCGTCCTTGCCAGAAGGGGAGATTGAGCCGCTATGAGCCTGCGTATTCCCCTGCGTCCGCTGACGCGCATTCTTGATGCCCGCGCACGGGGCGAAAACCCTGATAACGTTGAGAAAGAGAACCTGCGTCTGCGCCATGAAGCGCAGCGTGACAAGCTGCGGGTTCGGGCCGAGAGCCGCCTTTTGCTGGTCGCGGCCTGCTTTGTCATGGCGTTTGGCGCGGTGGGCTACAAGATGGCCGCGCTGGCGACTTCTGAGCCCTCGGAGCCACGTATCATCAGCCAGGGTCCGACGATCCTGAACACACGCGCCGACATCACGGACCGCCACGGGCGTCTGTTGGCCACGAATTTCGCCACCAACGCGCTTTATGCGCATCCGCAAGACATCATCTACCCGCGCCGCGCGGCCGATGGTCTGGCTGCCATCTTCCCCGAGATGGATGCCGAGGATCTCTATCGTCGGTTCACGGGCGAAAGCCGCTTCATCTGGCTGCGTCGCTACATCTCACCCGAGCAGGAGCAACAGGTGCATGACATCGGCTCCCCCGGATTGCTGTTTGGGCCGCGTGAAATGCGGCTGTATCCCAACGGTTCCATCGCAGCGCACGTTTTGGGCGGTGCGAGCTTCGGGGAAGAGGCGGTGAATGCCGCCGAGGTCATCGGGATTGCGGGCGTCGAGGCGCATTTTGACGAAGAGTTGCGCGATCCCGCCCGTGTTGACCCGCTGATGCTGTCGCTGGATCTTACGGTGCAGGCGACGGTCGAAGAAGTGCTGGCGGGTGGCATGGCGTTGATGAACGCGCGGGGTGCGGCTGCGGTGTTGATGGATGTGCATACCGGTGAAGTCATCTCGATGGCGAGCCTTCCCGATTTCGACCCGAACGCGCGGCCCCGCCCGTTGCTGGAAGGGGATCAGGCTGATAGCCCGCTGTTCAACCGCGCCGTCCAGGGCGTTTACGAATTGGGCAGTGTTTTCAAGACGTTCACCATCGCGCAGGCCTTGGAGCTGAACCTGTTCAGCCCCTATGACATGATCGATACGACCGGGCCAATCCGCATGGCGGGCTTTGCGATCCGCGATTTCTCGAACTACGGGCCAGAGCAGTCGGTGGCGGACGTTCTAATCCATTCCTCCAACATTGGTACGGCCCGCATCGCACGGGTGATCGGGGCCTCGCGGCAGGAGAACTTCCTGGCTTCGCTGAACCTGTTGGAGCCCACGGAGGTGGAGCTGGTCGAAGCGCCGTCCGGGCGTCCGCTGACACCGCCCCGTTGGGGCGAGTTGGCGACGATGACGATCAGCTATGGTCACGGCATCTCGACCAGCCCGCTACATCTGGCTGCCGCCTATTCCACCATCGTGAATGGCGGGACGGAGATCATTCCGACGCTGGAACGCCGCGAAGAGCCACAGAATGGCGAGCGCATCATCTCGGAGGCGACCAGCGTGGCGATGAACGCGCTGCTGCGGGCCATTGTCACGGATGGCACGGCCAGTTTTGGCGAGGTTGAGGGCTACCATGTGGGCGGCAAGACCGGCACAGCCGACCTGCCGCGCCCCAATGGCGGTTATTACGAGGACCGCAACCTCAATACGTTCGCCAGCGCGTTCCCGATGAATGATCCGCAATATGTGCTGATCGTGACGTTGCAGGAGGCAGCGGAGCTGTCTGGCCCGCAACCGCGCCGGACGGCCGGCTGGACCGCTGTTCCGGTGGCGGCCGAGATCATTCGGCGCACGGCACCGCTTTTGGGCTTGCGGCCTGACATTGAACATCCCCTTGGTTTGCAGCTATCCAACTCCTCGAATTGAGGGGTGAGGCGCATGGCTGCAAAACGACTCTCCGATCTGGGCCTGACGCCCCGCGGGGATGACGTGCCTGTCACGGGTGTGGTTCTGGATTCACGGAACGTCGAAAAAGGCAATCTTTTCGCGGCATTGCCTGGCACCCGGGTGCATGGGGCGGAGTTCATTCAATACGCATTGCGGATGGGCGCAGGTGCGGTTCTGACGGATCGGGACGGGGCCGAAATTGCAAGGGCTGAGTTGGACGCGTCAGAGGCCGCGCTGGTTGTGGTCGAGGATCCGGCGGCGGCCTTGGCCCATGCGGCGGCGCTGTTTTTTGGCGGGCAACCGGACTGCATGGTTGCGGTGACGGGGACCAATGGCAAAACCTCGGTCGCGAGTTTCACGCGCCAGATCTGGGAAGCGCTTGGGCGCGAGGCCGTCAATATCGGCACAACCGGTGTTGAGGGCGCGTTTGCCGCGCCCGGTCTTCACACGACGCCGGAGCCTGTGACCCTGCATAAAGTGCTGGCGGATATGGCGGCGGGTGGTGTGACCCATGCGGCGATGGAGGCGTCGTCCCACGGGCTGGATCAGAAACGGATGGATGGCGTGCGGCTGGCGGCGGCGGCATTCACGAACCTGACGCAGGACCATCTGGATTATCACGGAGATATGGAGACGTATTTCCAAGCCAAGCTACGGTTGTTCAACGATCTTTTGACCGAGGATGGCGTGGCGGTTGTCAACATGGACGACAGCTACGGCGCGCGTGTGGCCGAGGCCTGTGCTGCGCGTGGGATCGAGGTTCTGGGTGTCGGGCAATATGCAGAGGCCGCGCTGAAGATTACCGGACGCCGGATTGATGAGACGGGGCAGGATGTGCTGTTCCGCTGGCAGGGGGAGGCGCGGCAGACGCGGCTGGACCTGATCGGTGCGTTTCAGGCGATGAACGTGCTGACGGCGGCGGGGTTGGTGATTGCAGGCGGCGAAGCGCCGGATGATGTCTTTACAGTGCTGCCGAAGCTGGAAGGCGTGCGGGGGCGGATGCAGCTGGCGGCCCGGCGGGGCCATGGCGCACCGATCTACGTGGATTATTCGCACACGCCGGACTCGCTGGAGGTCGCGCTGAAGGCGCTGCGCCCCCATGTCCTGGGCCGATTGATCGTGGTCTTTGGCGCCGGTGGGGACAGGGACAAGGGCAAACGCCCGCTGATGGGCAAAGCGGCGGCGGATTATGCCGATATTGCCATCGTCACGGACGACAATCCGCGCAGTGAAGAGCCGGGGATCATCCGCATGGAAGTGCTGGCGGGTTGCCCCGAGGCGACCGAAGTGGGCGACAGGGCCGAGGCGATTTTGCGCGCTGTGGACATGTTGGAGCCGGGTGATGCTCTGTTGATTGCGGGCAAGGGGCATGAGACCGGCCAGCAGGTGGGCGATGTGATCTATCCCTTTGATGATGTTGAACAAGCCTCGGTCGCCGTGGCCGCGTTGGAGGGGTTGGTATGAGCCTTTGGACAGCCTCTGAGGCCGCTGAAGCGACGGGTGGTCAGGTGGCCTCGGACTGGGTGGCGGACGGCGTTTCGATCGACACGCGGACGTTGCAACCGGGAGATCTGTTTGTAGCGCTGTCCGACCTGCGGGACGGGCACGATTTTGTGGCGCAAGCGTTGGAGAGCGGGGCCGCGGCGGCGATGGTGAGCCGTGTGCCGGACGGCGTGGACCCTGCGAAGTGCCTGCTGGTTGAAGATGTGTTGCCGGCGTTGGAGCGGCTTGGCGTCGCGGCGCGCGCACGGACAGAGGCTAAGGTGATCGCGATCACCGGCTCGGTCGGCAAGACAACGGCCAAGGAAATGCTACGCAAGGCGCTGGAGGGGCAGGGGAACATCCATGCAGCGGTGGCCAGCTACAACAACCATTGGGGCGTGCCGCTGACGCTGGCGCGCATGCCCGTGGACACCGACTACGCGATCATCGAGATCGGCATGAACCATGCCGGAGAGATTGCACCGCTGACCAAGATGGCCCGGCCTCACGTGTCGATGATCACGACGATTGCACCGGCGCATCTGGAAAACCTCGGCTCGATGGAGGCGATTGCTGCCGAGAAGGGCGCGATCTTTGAAGGGCTTGAACCCGGTGGCATTGCCGTCGTTCCGCTAGATGTCGAAACGCGCGACATTCTGTTGGCGGCGGGTCAGGCCCATTCGGCGGAGGTTGTGACCTTTGGCGAGACGCCGGGCGCTGACCTGCAGCTAAGCGATGTGATCGTGGCCGATGACAGCACGGTGATGCGCGTGGCTACGCCGGAAGGCGCGCGATTGGCCAAATTGTCCGTTGCCGGGCGTCACTATGCCAGCAATGCGGTCGGCGTGATGCTGAGCGTTGCGGCGGCGGGGGCTGACCTGACCCAGGCCACAATGGCGCTGTCGCAATGGCAGCCCGTGGAAGGGCGGGGGCAGCGCGAGCGGATCACGTTGAGCCGGACCGATGATATCGCCATTGAACTGATTGATGATGCGTTCAACGCCAATCCAACCTCGCTGGCCGCAGGGCTGGAGGTTCTGGCCGGGATCGAGCCACCGCGCGGCGGACGGCGGATCGCTGTTTTGGGTGACATGCTGGAACTGGGGCCGGAGGCAGAGGTGATGCATGCTGAGGTCGCGGACCTGCCGGCGATGGACGCGGTCGCAGAGGTGCACACATGCGGCCCCTTGATGGAGCATCTGCACAATGCGTTGCCAGGCGCAAAGCGCGGGCTGCACACGGAAACAGCGCAGGACATGCGCCAACAAATCGTCCGACATCTGCGGCCCGGCGACGTGGTTCTGGTCAAGGGATCAAAGGGATCGAAGGTGTCCCTCGTGGTTGACGCGCTGCGCAAACTCGGGCAATCGGTTGAGGCGTGAGAGGTGAGGAACCGCTAGATGTTGTATTGGCTGAGTGACCTTTCGGACGGCGGCGGTTTCTTCAACCTGTTTCGCTACATCACCTTTCGGGCCGGTGGCGCGTTCTTCACGGCGCTGGTCTTCGGGTTTATCTTTGGCCAGCCGCTGATCAACATGCTGCGGCGCAAGTATCAGCATGGCCAGCCGATCCGCGAAGATGGCCCCGCAAGCCATCTGGAAACCAAGGCTGGCACGCCCACGATGGGCGGCTTGTTGATCTTGGCGGCTTTGACACTGTCGACGCTGCTTTGGGCGCGGATGGACAACCCCTATGTCTGGCTGGTTCTGGGCGTCACGGTCTGCTTCGGTCTGATCGGCTTTGCGGACGATTGGGCGAAGGTCAGCCGCAATACGACCGCTGGCGTGTCTGGCAAGATCAGGTTGGCGGCGGGCTTTGCCGTGGCCTGCGCGGCCGCCCTGGTGGCGGCGCAATTGCACCCGGTCGAGCTGTCGAACCATCTGGCCTTTCCGGTGTTCAAGGACGTGCTTTTGAACATGGGTTGGCTGTTCATTCCCTTTGCGATGATCGTTATCGTGGGCTCTGCCAATGCGGTGAATCTGACGGATGGTCTGGATGGTCTGGCGATCATGCCAGTGATGATTGCGGCGGGCACACTTGGCGTGATTGCCTATGCGGTGGGCCGCGTCGATTTCACTGAATATCTTGATGTGCACTACGTGCCTGGCACGGGTGAGTTGTTGATCTTCACCGCCGGTCTGATCGGCGGGGGCCTTGGCTTTCTGTGGTACAACGCGCCTCCGGCGGCGGTGTTCATGGGCGACACCGGCTCGCTTGCCTTGGGCGGGGCCTTGGGCGCGATTGCGGTGGCCACAAAGCACGAGATTGTTCTGGCGATTGTCGGCGGATTGTTCGTGGCGGAGGCCGTTTCGGTCATCATCCAGGTCGCCTACTTCAAGGCCACCGGAAAGCGCGTCTTCCTGATGGCGCCAATCCACCACCACTATGAAAAGCGCGGATGGGCCGAGCCGCAGATCGTGATCCGCTTCTGGATCATCTCGCTGATTTTGGCGTTGATCGGTTTGGCGACGCTGAAATTGCGGTGAATGTCGCGGCCTGCGCTGGTGTGCAGTGGCCGTTGCAAGGGGCGAAGGCGATATGGCGCTGTTCGATAAATGGGTGCGGGTCGAGGTTGAGGGCCGCCGGATCGAATGTCTGAACACCTGGTTCAACGGGGCGGCGATCTTTGTCGATGGCGTTGAGGTTGCGCGCAACATGGGCAAGCTGGCGCTGGATGAGGCGCATCCCTTTGTGGACGCTCAGGTGGATGATTTGCATATCGAGATGCATATCCTGTCGATCCTGTTCACGCAGATCGAGGTGCGTGTGAACGGGCGGCATGTGGCAGGCGACCAACTGGTCAAGGAGAGCGGCGAATGATCCCGGTATTGGGTTTTGAGGGGGCCAAGGTTCTGGTTCTGGGGCTCGGGCGCTCGGGCTTGGCCGCAGCGCGCGCTTTGCGGGCTGGCGGGGCGGAGGCGCTGTGCTGGGACGATGGTGAGGCGGGTCGTGCGCGCGCGGAGGAAGAGGGGTTCGTGCTGCGCGACCCGATGGGCAACGGCGCGTTTGCGGATGTCGCCTCTCTGATAACGTCACCAGGTATTCCGCACCTCTACCCCACGCCTCACCGCGCGATTGCTGCGGCCTACGCGGCGGGTGTGCCGGTGGATAATGATATCGGGCTGTTTTTCCGCTCTCTCGCGACGCCGGAATGGGACCGGATGGAAAGCCCGCCCAAGGTTGTGGCCGTGACGGGATCGAACGGGAAATCGACGACCTCTGCCCTGATTGCGCATATTCTGGAGGCGACGGGCACTGAGGTGCAATTGGCCGGGAATATCGGGCGTGGGGTCCTGGATATCGACCCGCCGACCGATGGCGGAGTGGTGGTGCTTGAGTTGAGCTCATACCAGACGGAGCTTGCGCGCGCGCTGACACCGGACATCGCGGTCTTTACCAATCTCAGCCCCGATCATCTGGATCGGCATAGCGGAATGGGCGGCTATTTTGCCGCCAAGCGCAGGCTCATTGCAGAAGGTGGACCAGAGCGGGCGATTGTGGGTGTGGACGAGGCCGAGGGCGCTTACCTGGCCGGGCAATTGAGCGAACGCGCCAGTGATCCCCGCGTGATCCGCGTGCGATCAGGTAAGATCGGCGATGCCCCGGGATGGGAGCTTTCGACGCGCAAAGGTTGGCTGAGCGAGGTGCGCAAAGGGCGGCAGGTTGCCTCGCTGGAACTGCGCGGTGTTCCGGGGTTGCCTGGTGCACACAATCACCAGAACGCGGCCTGCGCCTACGGTGTGGCGCGCGCTTTGGGGGTCGCGCCGCGCGTGATCGAGGACGCATTCCAGACGTTCGAAGGGTTGCCGCACCGATCCCAGCGCGTGGCCGATATCGGCGGCGTGGCCTTTGTGAACGACAGCAAGGCCACGAACGTGGATGCGGCGGCGAAGGCTTTGGGTGCGTTTAAGCGGATCCGGTGGATCTGCGGTGGGCTGGAGAAGGAAGGTGGCCTCGACGGATTGTGGGAGGCGGCGAATTCTGTTGTGAAAGCCTATGTCATCGGGCGCGAGGCCGAGGCCTTTGCGATGCGTCTGGGCGATATCCCCAGCGAGGTGTGCGGCGATATGGCGACGGCCGTGGCGCGCGCGGCGGCTGAGGCCGAAGCGGGCGAGACGGTATTGCTGGCACCGGCGGCGGCCAGTTTCGATCAATACGACAGTTTTGAGGCGCGGGGCGCGGATTTCATTGCGCAGGTTGAGGGCCTGCCGCGTTAAGCGCGCGGAATTGCCAGAGCGCGAGAGCGGTGACCAGAAGCGCATCGGAGGCCAGCAGGGTTTGGCCGAGCGGCGTTGCGATGGGGCTAAAGATCAGTAGCGCGATCAGGGTGAGCACGTAAGCTGCGAGGGCTGCGATGTTGCGTGCTATCCACCAGGCGATCGTAGCGCGGCCTGAGGCCCACATCAGAATGAGCGTGTGCAGGATCAAGATGCCGCCGATGACCTGGTAGGTCGTGCCCGCGGCAAGGCCGATTGTTTGGGCGAGGGGTGCAGACATCAGCAGGCCTGCGAGCCCCGTTACAAGTGAAGCCAGAGCATTGGCGCGCAGGGCGCGGGGCAGGGGAAGCGTTTGCGTCATTGGACGCAGGGTGCCGGGCTGAACCGTAATGCGCAAGGTTTTGCGCGATGCGCGGACGGGCAAATGGCCGTTTGAAACGGGGGTGAGCGGGTGGAGCTGCAATATGGGGGTTTGCCCTCATATCGGGCGCGCGCGCTCTTGGGCATTAAGGGCGCAATCCGGGCGCATCCCCTTCACCCCATGGCTGCCTGGTGCATTTTTATCCCTCCCGAAAGGAGGCCCATTATGAAAAAGACACTTTCAATCCTCGCCCTCGCCGCGGCCCTGCCGTTTCTGACGCCCATGCCTGCGGAGGCTTGCTTTTCGGACGACTGCGGTCCTGTTGAAGCACCGTATTCTCAGCAATTCATCATTGTGGGCGCGAATGGCGAACTTCCCGTTTCCATCGGAAATCGGGCCCAACCAAACCCGCGCGATCCGCTTCCGTTTGCCGAGCCGATCAGTAGGAACCTGATGCAGGTTTTTGTGACCGACGAGCGCACGGAATGCCCACGGATCTGGGGCGCGATTGACTGCCCTGTGGTCGTTCACGGGGACGGCACCCGCGAAGGCATGGTGATTGCGAATTACACACACGACGGCGCCGATTTTGTCACGGTGGAGCGGATCGAATACCCGCAATCTGTCACGTTTACCGATGCATGGCCCTTGCATTTCGTCGCGGTCGAGGGCTGAGAGAATGAAACACTTCGTTCTTATCGCCGCGCTTTTGGCGCCAAGTGTCGCACTGTCCCAAAGCTTCTTGGATACGGTCAACGCCGGATTGCCGCCAGTGATCGCCGAGACCCCAATGAGTGTTGAGGTTTTGGCTGAGCCCGGTGCCTGCATGGTGCATCCACTGATGCCGCCGTCCGCGTGCGCCCGCGTGCGGATGCCGGACGGGTCGTTGCAGGATCACTTCATTGAAGGCTTTGACGAGGAAGGTCCGGCGAGGCTGCACGTGAACAGGCTGACCTATGATTGGTCGCAAAACACGCTGAGCCATCCGGTTGTGCCGGGCTTCTCGCTGATTGAACGGTTGGATTGAGCGCATGCCCTACTTTTCAAAATCCACCCGCGCTGAAAGGAGGCGCCCTTTGTTCAACTTCCTTTTCAGGTTTGCCCTTGTAGCTGCCCTTCCATTTTCGGCCTTTGCGGACACTGGTGCGATTTCTGTGCCAGACCAGGTGAGCCGCGTTCTGACCGGTTTCGAGCACCCGGAGACGGCACGCTCTCCCAACCGCACCGATGACGCCATTCACCGGGCCGTGCAGCCGATCGACTACGCAACAATGTCAAGCTATCACGACGCAACAGTTGTGCGCGTTGAGATAATTGCGGGGCCCGCGATGCACACATGCCTTTTGATATCGCGCGGTGATGGACAGGGTCGGCCAGAGATGCCGTGCGCCCATTATCTGTTCCCCGATGGCCGAACGGGCCCGTTGCAGCTTGTGGGTAACGTGGACGTTCAGATTGAATATGCGACCGCGCCGCGCGTTTTGATCGATGTGTTGAGCAGGGTAAACTTCACCTCCTGCATGGGGCATAGGCCCGATGCTTGCCGGTTTACGGAGTATCATCAGGTGGTGGAGTGATCTTGGGCGCGGCCCGGGGCCGTCGGCTTGTGATGGCCCGACACACGCAAACCCTAGCCAGCCCTGCATTTTCAGGCTAAACTGACCGGATAGATCCGGGAAAACCCGGGCTTTGAGCAGAAGACGCGGTAGCAAACACCGCATGGCAAGGCAGGCGACCCATGACAGAAATGGCGCATGGCACGGTAATCGTGCACACGGGCGACGCGGTTATTCCGCGATGGTGGAGCACGATCGATCGGGTCACGCTCGGCTGTATCTTTGGGCTTTTCGCCATCGGCATCCTTCTGGGCTTCGCGGCCTCGCCGCCCTTGGCCGAACGCAACGGGCATGAGCCGTTCTACTACGTGATCCGTCAGGCGCTGTTTGGCGGATTGGCGCTGAGCGTGATGGTGCTGGTGTCGATGATGACGCCAACAACCGTACGCCGGTGGGGTGTTTTGGGCTTTTTTGCCGCCGTGGCCGCCGTGGCTTTGCTGCCCGTCTTCGGGACGGATTACGGGATGGGCGCTACGCGGTGGTATTCGCTTGGCTTTGCCTCCCTCCAGCCGTCGGAATTCCTCAAGCCGATGTTCGTGGTCTTCACGGCGTGGATGATGGCGGCAAGCCAGGAGGTTGCCGGCCCACCGGGCAAGAGCGTGTCTTTGTTTGTGACCGTGATGATCGTGGGGTTCCTCGCGTTGCAGCCCGACTTTGGGCAGGCCGCGTTGATCATTTTCGCCTGGGGCGTGATTTACTTCGTCGCTGGCGCGCCGATGCTGATCCTGATGATCCTTGCGGGTGCGGTGGTCGGTGTCGGGGTGTTGGCCTACAACTCGTCTGAGCACTTTCAACGCCGGATCGACGGTTTCCTGAGCGATGAAGTGGGCGAGAATACGCAGCTGGGATTTGCCACGGATGCCATCCGCGAGGGCGGCTTGTTCGGCACCGGGCTCGGCGAAGGGTCGGTCAAATGGACGCTGCCTGATGCGCATACCGATTTCATCATCGCGGTTGCGGCGGAAGAGTATGGCTTCGTCCTGGTCGCTGTGATCATCGCGCTGTTCCTGACGATTGCCATGCGCAGCTATTTCCGCCTGATGAAAGAGCGTGACCCCTTCGCGCGTCTCGCCGGCACTGGGTTGGTCAGCCTGCTGGCGTTGCAGGCGTTCATCAACATGGGCGTGGCCGTGCGGCTTTTGCCGGCGAAAGGCATGACCTTGCCGTTCGTCAGCTATGGCGGTTCGTCCCTGATCGCGACGGGCATCGCCGTTGGTATGCTGCTGGTGTTCACACGGACGCGACCGCAGGGCGATATTGCGGATCATCTTCTTACGAGGTCCCGGTAAGGCATGACGCAGAAGCACCTCATCATCGCGGCGGGCGGCACGGGAGGGCATATGTTCCCGGCCCAGGCCTTGTCCGAGGTGATGTTGCGGAAAGGCTGGCGCGTGACGCTTTCGACCGACGCGCGTGGGGCAAGGTATGTGGGCGGGTTTTCCCATGCCGTTGAGATCAGGCAGGTGTCCAGCGCCACGTTCACACGCGGTGGTGTGTTGGCCAAGCTGGCGGTTCCGTTTCGGATTTTCGGCGGGGTGATCGGGGCGACTTTCCGCATGTGGCGGGAAAAGCCTGATGTCGTTGTGGGCTTTGGCGGCTATCCAACGATCCCTGCCATGGCGGCAGCGGTCCTGACGCGGCGACCCCGGATGCTGCATGAACAAAACGGCGTTCTGGGCCGGGTGAACCGCATCTTTGCCAAGCGTGTAGCCCATGTGGCCTGCGGCACCTGGCCGACCGAGGTGCCCGAGGGTGCCGATGCGCGCGACACGGGCAATCCAGTGCGCGCGGCAATTGTTGAGCGCGCCGGTGCCCCTTACACGCCGCCGGGCGATTGGCCGATGAGCCTGCTGGTGTTCGGCGGCTCCCAAGGGGCGCGGATCCTGTCGGATATGGTGCCTGCGGCGGTGGCCCTGTTACCCCAGGATATCCGCCACCATTTGCGCGTCAGCCAACAGGCCCGCGAAGAAGATGTGGAGCGTGTGCGTCACGCTTATGACGAGATGGGCCTGCGGGCCGAGGTTGAAACGTTCCTGCACGATATGCCGACCCGGTTGGCGGAGGCGCAGCTTGTGATTTGTCGGTCTGGCGCGTCTTCTGTGGCCGATATCTGCGTTGTGGGGCGACCTGCGATTTACGTGCCATTGGCCATTGCCGTGCGGGACGAGCAAACGGCAAACGCGCGTGGCCCGGTGGATGCGGGGGCCGCGGCCCTTATGCCGGAAAGCCAATTGACGCCTGAGGCTTTGGCCGAGATCATCAAATCAATCCTGACCCAGCCTGAGGCTGCCACGCAGATGGCGATTGCGGCCTTGTCCGTCGGCAAGCCCGATGCCACCGAAAGGCTGGTTGCGCTCGTGGAGAATCTGGCCGAAGAGCGCGCCTGAGCAAAAAAGGACTAAGCGAATGAATGCCGCCGCGACGAAACTGCCCACACAACTTGGCCCGATCCATTTTGTTGGCATCGGCGGGATCGGCATGTCGGGGATCGCGGAGGTTCTGCTGAACCACGGCTATCAGGTGCAGGGCTCTGATCTGAAGCCGTCGAAGATCACCGAAAGGCTGCGGGACTTGGGCGCGCAGATCTTCATCGGGCAGAAGGCCGAGAACCTTGAGAATGCGGAGGTCGTCGTGATCTCCAGCGCGATCAAGCCGGGCAATGCGGAATTGGACGCGGCGCGCCTGAAGGGCCTGCCGGTTGTGCGCCGGGCCGAGATGCTGGCGGAATTGATGCGTCTGCGGTCGAACATCGCGGTGGCGGGCACGCACGGGAAAACGACGACCACCACGCTGGTGGCGACACTTCTGGATCATGGCGGGGTTGATCCGACCGTGATCAACGGCGGCATCATTCACGCCTATGGCTCCAACGCGCGGGTGGGGCAGGGCGACTGGATGGTGGTCGAGGCCGACGAGTCGGACGGCACCTTCAACCGACTGCCCGCGACCATTGCCATCGTGACGAATATCGACCCCGAGCATATGGAGCATTGGGGGACCGAGGAGAACCTGCACCAGGGCTTCCTCGATTTCGTCTCCAACATTCCATTCTATGGCGTTGCCGTTTGCTGCACCGATGACCCCGATGTGCAAACCCTTGTGGGGCGCATCACCGACCGCCGCGTTGTGACCTTTGGCTTCAACGCGCAGGCCGATGTGCGGGCGATGAACCTGACCTATCAGGGCGGCGTGGCGCATTTCGACATCGCGCTGCAAGGCGATGATATGGTGATTGACAACTGCCGCCTGCCGATGCCGGGAAATCACAACGTCTCCAATGCTTTGGCGGCGGTCGCGGTTGCGCGGCATCTGGGGATGAAGGCGGATGAAATCCGAGAGGCACTGGCGGGCTTCAAAGGTGTGAACCGGCGCTTCACCAAGGTGGGCGAAGTTGGTGGAATTACCGTGATTGATGATTACGGCCATCACCCGGTGGAAATTGCGGCCGTTCTGAAAGCGGCGCGCCAATCCAGCGAAGGCCGCGTGATCGCCGTGCATCAGCCACACCGCTATTCGCGCCTGCATTCCCTGTTTGAAGATTTCTGCGGCTGCTTCAGCGAGGCCGACGTGGTTGCCATCGCTGAGGTCTATGCCGCCGGTGAGGAGCCGATTGAGGGCGCGTCCCGCGATGATTTGGTGGCCGGTATGATCCGCCACGGGCACCGCCATGCTCGTGCCATAATGGACGAAGATGATTTGGAGCGACTCGTGCGCGAACAGGCGCGGCCCGGTGATATGGTTGTCTGCCTAGGTGCGGGTACGATCAGCGCATGGGCCAATGGCCTGCCTGAGCGCTTGAAGGATCTGAATAAGAAGGTGGTCGGCGGATGAAAGCGAACGCGTCCGTTTGCGGAGGTTGGATGTGATGCCCGGTGTCGGCTGGATCACGATTCTGACCGTGCTGCCGGGCCTTCTGGCGTTCGGATTGTCGCGCAAGTTTGGCGCGCGCGCTGGCTGGATCGTTGTGGGCTGTGTTGCTCTTCTGAACCTGCCGAATGCTCTGGGTCATGTGAGCTTGATGATCGAACGCTCACAATCCTCGATCGGCGCGTTTGGCGCGCCTGGGGATGCGGCGATTGGGGCTTCGGGCTACTTGGCGCTTGGGGCTTTCTCATTCGTCTTTGCGACGCTGCTATCGGCCGTACTGGGAACGGTTTTTGGTGCCCGCAACAGGAAAGGGGCCGCGGCATGAGCCTTGCCTTGATCCTTGCCAGCTTTTGGATTGTCGCCTCAGCCTTTACGGCGATGCTGCCCTATCGCATGCAGTTTCCACCCGGCATTGCGTTGTTGGTGCTGTCCGTGCCGCTGCTCATCTTTATCGGTATCAGCCATGGGTTCATCTGGGTGGCGCTGTTTTTGTTCGCCATCGGCTCCATGTTCCGCAACCCGCTGATCTACTTTGTAAAACGTTTGACAGGGCGGGCCGCCTGATGCCGCTATCGCTGATCCTTGCCTGCATCTGGGCGTTGATTGCCTGTGCCGCTGGCATGGGGCCGCGCCGGTTCCATATCCCAGCCGCATGGGTGCTGATCCTGACAGGTATCCCGCTTCTGGGCTTCGTAACTTATCAAACCGGCCCGTTCTGGGGGATCGTCCTGCTTTTAGCCGGTGCTTCGGTTCTGCGCTGGCCCCTGATCCGGCTGGGGCAGCGCATTCGCCGCGCCCTGTTCCCAGAGCGGGCGGAGGATGAGGCAGGCTGATGGATACGCTGGTGCTCTATATCGGTTTTGCGATCCTCGCAGGCATGGCAGCGGGCTATATGACCGCGCGTCTCGGCACCCGGCGGATGGTGTTGGCGCTGTGGTCGGCAAGTGCGTTGACGATCACCGCAGCCATCCTGTGGTCGGATGCCCATGGCGGCAATGTGGATGCGATCTTGCTGGTCTACGGCATGCTGGTGCCATTTGCCGGGTGCGCCATTGTCGCCGGTGCCTTGGGGCTGGCGGTGCGTTCGGTCGTGGCGCGCGTTGGTTCGGAATGAGTTTTACCCTGCCGGACGTTCGGGGGCGCCTGACCCCCAATCGCGACCTGTCGGGTCTGACCTGGCTGCGCGTGGGTGGCCCGGCGGAGTGGCTGTTTCAACCTGCTGATACGGCTGATCTTGCGGAGTTTCTAGCAGCTCTTGACCCTGATGTGCCTGTGTTCCCGATGGGCGTCGGATCGAACCTGATCGTTCGGGACGGGGGACTTCCCGGTGTCACGATCAAGCTGGGGCGTCCGTTCATGGATGTCGTGGTGGATGGTGACCGGATCACGGCCGGGGCCGCAGCCCTTGATGCGCGTGTGGCAAAGGCGGCGGCAGATGCGGGTGTGGACCTCACGTTTTTGCGGACGATCCCGGGCTCGCTTGGCGGGGCCCTCAAGATGAATGCGGGGTGTTATGGCAGCTATATCGCCGATCATTTTGTATCGGCGCAGGCGATCCTTCGCGATGGGACAGCGATCAGCCTGACAAAAGACGACATCACGTTCAACTACCGCCAGACCGACATACCCGATGGTGCGGTCGTTACCTCTGTCACTTTGCGAGGTCCCCATGCGGAACCGACCGCGTTGCACGCCCGGATGGAAGAGCAACTCGCCAAACGCGATGCGACCCAACCCACAAAGGAGCTGACAGCGGGCTCAACCTTCCGCAATCCGGCGGGTTTCAGCTCAACCGGCAGGGCCGACGATACCCATGATCTGAAGGCCTGGAAGGTGATTGACGAGGCTGGCATGCGCGGGGCCACGCGCGGCGGGGCTAAGATGTCTGAGATGCATTCCAATTTCCTCGTGAACAAGGGTGGCGCAACTGCCGCAGATTTGGAGGGATTGGGCGAAGAGGTGCGAAAAAGGGTTTCCGAAACCCAAGGCATCGATTTACAGTGGGAAATCATGCGGGTGGGTGTTCCCATCGGCAATTCATAAAAGCAAGGGTCCGCGAAAATCGCGGGCATAACCGACCCGGCAGGCACGTATCTGATGGGCAGTTTGAGGACCAGGTGGTGGCAGGGCAGAGCAGCCTCCCCTCCCGCGTCGTCGTTTTGATGGGTGGCCCCTCGGCGGAACGCGAGGTGTCGCTGAGCACCGGAGCAGGGTGCGCCGAAGCGTTACGCGGTGAAGGTTTTGACGTGATCGAACTCGATCCCGGTGCCTTTGGCTCGGGTGAAGATTTGTGCGTGTCGCTTCGCGCCGCCAATCCCGATGTCGTGTTCAATGCATTGCACGGGCGCTGGGGCGAAGATGGCTGTGTGCAGGGTCTGCTGGAATGGATGCGCCTGCCATACACGCATTCCGGTGTGTTGGCCTCGGCGCTTGCGATGGACAAGACCCGCGCCAAGGACGTGTATCGCCGCCATGGCCTGCCCGTTGCGAATTCCGTGATTGCGCCGCGCGACCGCGTCCGGGCCGAGCATGTGATGGACGCGCCTTATGTGGTGAAGCCAAACAACGAAGGCTCCTCTGTTGGGGTCTATCTTGTGCATGAGGCCGCGAATGGCCCGCCGCAGCTGGACGATCAGATGCCCGAAGAGGTGTTGGTTGAGCAATTCGCGCCCGGCCGCGAGTTGACCTGTTCCGTCCTCGGCGATGGCCCGAATGATCCCGGCGCCCTCACCGTCACCGACATTATCACGGACGGCTGGTACGATTACGACGCCAAGTACAAGCCGGGCGGTTCGCGCCATGAAGTGCCCGCCAATGTGCCGGATGAGATTTTCGACGCCTGCATGGATATGGCCGCACGTGCGCATACAGCGCTTGGATGCCGGGGTGTCAGCCGCACGGATTTCCGCTGGGACGATAGCAAAGGCCTCGGCGGTCTGATCGTGCTGGAGACAAATACGCAGCCCGGCATGACGCCCACCTCGCTGACGCCCGAACAGGCCGAGGCGAAAGGCATGTCGTTTGGGGCCTTGTGCCGTTGGTTGGTGGAGGATGCGTCATGCGATCGTTGATTGCCGGTAAATCGTCGGTGCCGCAGCGCCCCGTTGCCCCCCATGATCCCGCACCCTCGCGGTTGAGCTACCGCGTGCAACGCCTTTGGCTGACGCCCGTTTTCCGCAAAGCGCTCAACATCGGCGTACCTCTGTTCCTGCTGTTTGCTGCGATCAGTTGGTATCTGAGTGACGAAGAGCGGGTCGCGAGCCTGTTTGACGCCGCCTATGAGATCCGCCGCGAGGTGGAGAACCGCCCCGAATTCCGCGTGAACGTTCTTGGCATTGATGGCGCCAGCGACGATGTCACGGAAGAGGTGCGCGCCGCCCTTGCGATTGACCTGCCCATCTCCTCCTTCGATCTGGACCTTGAGGAATTGCGTGGTCGGCTTGAGGCGTTGCCCGCCGTGCGCACCGCCGATCTTCGCATCCAAACCGGTGGCTATCTGGCCGTGCGCATTGATGAACGCCGCCCCGCAGCGCTTTGGCTGACCCATGAGGGTCTTTCAATCATCGACCATGAAGGGCATTTCATTGCCGGTTTTGGGCAGCGTGCGTTGGATGGCCCGCTTCCGCTATTGGCAGGAGAGGGCGCAGACCTGGCCGTGCCCGAGGCGCTGGAATTGATTGAGGCCGCCTTGCCGCTTGGCGAACGTGTGCATGGTTTGGTGCGCATGGGTGAACGGCGCTGGGACGTCGTTTTGACCAATGGCACACGGGTCATGCTGCCAGAGGTCGGCGCCCGCGGGGCGTTTGACCGTGTGCTGGCCCTTCATGATGTGGGCGAGATCCTGTCGCGCGATCTGACAGCGGTTGATTTGCGCAATCCGGGCCGCCTGACGGTTCGCCTGACAGATACAGCTATGGAAGAGTTTCGCCGCATCCGTGCGTTGGTGGCGAATGGGACGAGTGGAGAGAACCAGGGATGACGTTGCTCTATCAGACGCAGCGGGCCATGCGGGCCAAGCGGACGGAAGCCATGCGGCGCGGTGTGATTGCTGTATTGGACATTGGCACCTTCAAAGTTGCCTGCCTCGTGCTGCGCTTTGACGGTGCGCAAGTTGAGGATGAGGGCATCGGTGCAATGGCCGGGCAGTCTTCGTTCCGTGTGATCGGAGCCGCGACCACAAGATCGCGTGGCGTAAAGTTCGGCGAAATCGATACCGTCCACGAGACGGAACGCGCGATCCGAACCGCTGTGCAGGCAGCGCAGAAGATGGCGAATGCCCGCGTTGACCATGTGATCGTGTCACTCTCCGGCGCACGGCCGCGCAGCTATGGCCTGACCGGGGAAGTTGAGATCCAAACAGGGGCTGTGGAAGATCACGATATCGGGCGCGTTCTGGCGATGTGCGATATGCCGGACATTGGGCCAGGTCGCGAGGTTCTGCACGCGCAGCCCGTTAATTTCTCGCTGGATCATCGCACGGGCCTGGGCGATCCGCGTGGTCATGTCGGCAACCGCCTGTCGTGCGATATGCACCTTTTGACGGTGGACGCCGCCGCGATTGAGACATTGCTGCACTGTGTAAAGCGCTGCGATCTCGAACTTGCCGGCGTGGCCAGCGCACCCTACGTCGCCGCGATGTCGTCGCTGGTAGAGGATGAGCAAGAGCTAGGCGCGGCCTGCATCGACCTTGGGGCAGGGGCAACTTCTCTGTCCATCTTCATGAAAAAACACATGATTTTTGCCGATACGGTGCGGATGGGCGGGGCCCATGTGACACGCGATATCAGCCAGGGACTGCAAATTCCGGTCGACGACGCAGAACGGATCAAAACCAAGTTCGGCGGGTTGATGGCCACTGGCCTGGATGATCGAGAAATCATCGAGCTTGAGGGGCAGACCGGCGATTGGCACCACGACAGGCGCACGGTCAGCCGGGCCGAATTGATCGGCGTGATGCGCCCCCGCGTCGAAGAGATTCTTGAAGAGGTGCGCGCAAGGCTTGATGCGGCCGGGTTTGAACATCTGCCGTCACAACGGATCGTCCTGACAGGCGGCAGCGCGCAGATCCCGGGTCTCGATGGCCTCGCAAGCCGCATTCTGGGCAATCAGGTGCGCCTTGGGCGTCCCATGCGTGTCGCGGGCCTGCCGCAATCGGCCTATGGGTCCGCATTCTCGGCCTGTGTCGGCCTTTCGCTGTTTGCAGCCAGCCCGCAGGACGAGTGGTGGGACTTCGATCTGCCCGCCGACAGACTGCCTGCGCGGTCCATCCGGCGTGCCGTTAAGTGGTTCCGCGACAACTGGTAGGCCCTTCATCTGGGGTGCAGACGCTAAATCGCCGGTTTTCCCGTCACATTGTGGCCACATTTCGCCCATTGGGGGTATTTTCCGCGTGACGCGCCGGAAACGAGTCGGTAGGCTTGCGTCCAATAAATGAGGCAGAACGGCGATCCGGCGCAGACTGGAAGCCAGGACAGAAACAGGCGGACAGTACCCATGACTCTTAATCTTACCATGACCGACGCTCAGCCTGAGCTGAAGCCACGTATTACAGTATTCGGCGTCGGCGGGGCCGGCGGCAATGCGGTCAACAACATGATCGACCAGCAATTGGACGGTTGTGAATTTGTCGTCGCCAACACGGACGCGCAGGCGCTGCAGCAAAGCCGTGCCCATAGCCGCATCCAGATGGGTGCGCGCGTGACCGAAGGCCTTGGCGCAGGTGCGCGCCCCGCAGTTGGCGCAAGCGCCGCGGAAGAAAGCATCGAAGATATCGTCGACCATCTGGCCGGTGCGCACATGGCGTTCATCACCGCTGGTATGGGCGGTGGCACAGGCACAGGTGCCGCGCCCATCATCGCGCAAGCCGCGCGGGAGCTTGGCGTTCTGACAGTCGGTGTTGTCACCAAGCCGTTCCAGTTCGAAGGCAACAAGCGGATGAAGCAGGCCGATGAGGGGATCGAAGCCCTTCAGAAGGTTGTCGACACGCTGATCATCATCCCGAACCAGAACCTGTTCCGGCTCGCCAATGAAAAGACCACGTTCACCGAAGCCTTCGCGCTAGCGGATGATGTGCTTTATCAAGGCGTTAAGGGCGTGACCGACCTGATGGTGCGCCCTGGCCTCATCAACCTCGACTTCGCGGATGTCCGCGCCGTGATGAACGAGATGGGCAAAGCCATGATGGGCACAGGCGAGGCCGACGGCGAAAATCGCGCCTTGGCCGCGGCTGAGAAGGCCATTGCCAACCCGCTGCTCGATGAAATCAGCCTCAAAGGTGCAAAAGGCGTCCTGATCAACGTGACCGGCGGCTACGACCTGACCCTGTTCGAACTGGATGAGGCGGCCAACCGTATCCGCGAGGAAGTGGATCAGGAAGCCAACATCATCGTTGGCTCGACGCTCGACACCGACATGGAAGGCCAGATGCGCGTCAGCGTTGTGGCCACTGGCATCGACGCAGCTGAGCGCCAGGCCGAAACGCCAATGCCTGCGCGTCAGCTGGCTGCGGCTGCTGCGGCCATGACCGAGAGTGAAGCGCCGGCGGAGACTGCAGCCCCTGCCGAGATCGAAGCGCCCGAAGCGACAGGGACGGAGCCGTCCTTGTTCGAGGGCTTCGATGCCGCCGCCGCATCGGCTGAAGCGACCGAAGTTGCAGCGGAAGATGATGTGCCGCCGCCAGCTTATCAGCCCGCACCGGCACCGGCCGCCGAAGCACCTGCGCCTGTCCTGAACCAGAGCCCGACACGCGCTCCGATCGCGGCAGTGGCTGAGCAACCCCAGCAGGGTTACGTCGCTCCGAAACCAGCAGCCGCCGGATCCCCGACGCCGGAAGCATTGGCCCGCCTGCGCGCGGCGATCCAACGCGACACGCCCCGTGCCGAGGTTGAACCAGCGCAAACGCAGGAACCAAAGCGTGGTTTTGGCATCAACTCGCTGATCAACCGGATGACGGGCAGCGCCGATGATGGACCGGCCCCGGTTGAGCGTCGCCAGCCCACAATGGGCGCGGCACCTGCGCCTGCACCGGCCGCCACGCAGCCGACATCGGCGGATGATGGCATCGTTGACCCAGACCAGGAGCGCATTGAAATTCCGGCATTCCTGCGCCGTCAGGCGAACTGAGGCCAGTCACAACACATACGGAAAGGCCAGCCTTGCGCTGGCCTTTTTTGTATCTAAATCATAGACTTAAATGGTTATCCCCAGTGCACCGGCAAGAATCTGCCGACAGTTTTGGTCAATGTTGCAGTGCGTCATAAAGGTTGAGTTGCCCATGCCACCGCCCCCCGATAGGCCATATCCAGCGACAAAGGGGCTATTCCGACGTTGCGTTGCCGCAGAGCGTTCGAGGTTAATGAACGCCGCGATACGGGTGGGACAGTTAGTGCAGGCGAAATGATGCAGGCGACAATCCGCAAGATGGTAACGTTCGATGGCGTTGGCCTCCACCTGGGCCAAAGCGCGTCCGTTAGCATCCTTCCGCAAGCGATTAATGTTGGCATCTGGTTCCGTCGCACGGATCTGGACGATGCCCAGATGATCCCTGCACGCTACAACCTTGTTCCCGAAAGCCGCCTTTGCACGCGGCTGGTCGCGGAAGACGGCACCGAAGTTTCGACCGTTGAACACATCATGGCCGCCCTTGTCGGGTGCGGCATCCACAATGCGTTGGTGGAAGTGAACGGGCCGGAGCTTCCAATTCTGGATGGCTCGGCAGCGCCGTTTGTCCGGGGCATTCTGGATGCGGGCATCCAGCGTCAGGCAGCCCCGATCCATGCGTTCGAAGTGCTCAAGGCCGTGCGGGTTGAAGATGGTGATGCCTGGGCCGAGCTTGAACCGGCCCCTGGCCTCGAAATGGATTATACGATCAGCTTTGTGGACGAAGCGATCGGCTACCAACGGCGAGTTGAAAAACTCGCCAACGGCAAATTCGTGCGGGAGCTGTGTGACAGCCGCACCTTCTGCCGTCGCGCCGATGTCGACATGATGCGTGAGGCGGGTCTTGCCCTTGGCGGCACGTATGAAAACGCGGTTGTTGTGGATGGCGATGTCGTTCTCAGCCCCGGCGGGTTCCGCCATGCGGATGAAGCCGTGCGCCACAAAATGCTGGACGCTCTGGGTGATCTGGCCCTTGCCGGTGCCCCGATCCTTGGCCGCTATATCGGTGTTCGCTCGGGCCACATGCTGACCAACAAATTGCTGCGCGCCCTGTTTGCCACGCCGGGTGCGGTGCGGTTGGTGGAATGCAGCCCCGAACAGGCCGCGCGTTTGCCCGGTGTCGGGGTCAAAACCGGTGATTTGGCCGAGGTGGCCTAAGCTTTGCCCGGCAATCCGCAGCTTATTGAGCGCAACAGGGATTTTGCCCGCAAAAGGAATGTGCTAGAGGAAAGGCAATCAGCCTCGAATGGGGCGAAATTGATTGTCTGCGCCGCTGTCTGGCGCTTGGATTTGGGGCCGTCTGCATGAGTATCACCCGCTTCCGTCTCTCCGGTGCTGCGCTTGCGCTGACACTCGTTCTGGCGGGCTGCGGTGGTGGCGGCGGATTGTTTGGCGGTGGCGGCGGTCTATTCGGCGGCGGCGGTGGTGGTGGCTTGTTTGCCAGCCGTGGCTCGAACCTTCCGCTTGAAGAGCTCGACGCTCAAACGATCTACCAACAAGCCGAATTTGAGCTTGAGCGCGGACAGGCAGATGATGCCGCAGAGCTGTTCATCGAAGTGGAACGCCTCCACCCCTATTCGGAGTGGGCAGAGCGTGCACTGATCATGGCGGCGTTTGCGTACCACGAAGATGGTGACTACGAGGCCGCCCGCGTTGCAGCACAGCGCTATCTCGATTTCTATCCCGGCAACGAAGACGCGGCTTATGCGCAATATCTTCTGGCGCTGAGCTACTATGATCAGATCGATCAGGTCGGCCGCGATCAGGGCGTGACCTATCAGGCGCTGCAAGCGCTTCGCGTTGTGATCGAACGCTATCCCGATAGCGAATACACGCAAGATGCGATCCTGCGCTTTGACCTTGCCTTCGACCATCTTGCTGGCAAGGAAATGGAAGTTGGACGCTACTACTTGCGTCGGCAGCATTATACCTCTGCAATCAACCGCTTCCGCGTGGTTGTTGAGGAATTCCAGACAACATCGCACACACCGGAAGCCCTGCTGCGCCTTGTGGAAAGCTACCTCGCGCTCGGGCTCACCGATGAGGCACAAACCGCTGGCGCCATTCTGGGCTACAACTTCCGCTCGTCGCCCTTCTACGACGATGCCTACCGCCAGCTGACCGGGCAGGGCCTGTCGCTGGAAGCCGCCGGAGAGAACTGGCTGCGCGAAGTCTGGCAACAGACCGTGCGGGGCGATTGGCTGTAAGCGTCTTGACGCCCCCAACAGCTTAGGGAACACCCATCCCATGCTGCGCCATCTCGACATACGTGACATGCTGATCATCGACCGGCTGGAATTGGCGTTCCAGCCCGGTTTGAATGTTCTGACGGGTGAGACCGGCGCGGGCAAATCGATCCTGCTGGACTCGCTCGGGTTTGTCCTTGGCTGGCGTGGGCGCGCGGATCTTGTCCGGGCGGGCGCGCAGCAGGGTGAAGTCTTGGCCGAATTCGAACTGCCCGACGCACATCCAGCCCGCGCAGTACTGGAAGAGGCCGGTTTGCCCGTGTCCGATGAACTGATCCTGCGCCGGATCAACACGCCCGAGGGCCGCAAAACGGCCTGGGTCAATGATCGCCGCGTCTCCGGCGATGTTCTGCGCGCTTTGTCGGATTGCCTTGTGGAGTTGCACGGGCAACAGGATGACAAGGGCCTGCTTGATCCCAAGAACCATCGCTTGATGTTGGATGAGTTTGGCGGCTTGGAGCCCGTTCGCCTGAAGGTTGCCGAGGCGTGGCGCAAAAAGGCGGCGGTCGCCAAAGCTCTAGCCGCCGCGGAAGCGCGGTTGGCTGATATGCGGGCTGAGGAGGAGTTCCTTCGCCATTCCGTGGCTGAGCTTGAAAAGCTGGCCCCTTTGGAAGGGGAGGAGGCGGAACTCGACACCCGTCGCCGCCTGATGCAGGGCGCAGAGAAGATGCGCGAAGACGTCGCCCGCGCCATCGATGGGCTTGGCCTGAACGGCGCCGAAGGCGCGATCGTTGACGCCCAACGCTGGTTGGATGGCGTTGTCGATCAGGCCGAAGGCAAGCTGGAGACACCGCTTGCCGCTTTGGAACGGGCTATGGTCGAATTGGGCGAGGCCCAGGCAGGTGTTGCGGCCTTCGCCGAACGGCTGGAATTCAACCCATCTGAGCTTGAGATGGTTGAAGAGCGCCTCTTTGCGCTGCGCGGTTTGGCGCGAAAGCACAATATTCTGGCCGATGAACTTGCCGGATTGGCGGCAGACCTGTCGGGCCGTTTGGCAGCGCTTGATGGCGGCGAGGCTGAAATAGCCGAGCTGCGTGTACAGTTAGACACGGCGGAGCGTGCCTATCAGGACATGGCCGGGCAATTGAGCAGCAAGCGCAAAGCCGCGGCCAAGAAGCTCGACAAAGCCATGGCGGCAGAACTGGCACCGTTGAAGATGGAGCGGGCAGTGTTCGAGACCCGTTGCGAAGCGACACCCCCCGGGCCGGATGGCAGCGATACCGTCACGTTCACTGTGGCCACCAATCCTGGCGCCCCGGCTGGTGCTCTCAACAAGATCGCATCCGGCGGCGAGCTGTCCCGGTTCTTGCTGGCCCTCAAGGTGTGCCTGACCGCTGAAGCCTCTGGTTTGACAATGATTTTTGATGAGATCGACCGGGGCGTCGGCGGGGCTACGGCCAATGCGGTTGGCCGCCGCTTGGCCGCGTTGGCGGACGGGGGCCAGGTTCTGGTTGTCACCCACTCCCCCCAGGTTGCCGCCCTTGGCGCCCATCACTGGCGCGTTGCGAAATCGGTTGAAAAGGGCGTGACCTTTAGCCGGGTCGTCCCGCTTTCCGAAGGGGAGCGTATCGACGAAGTGGCACGCATGGTCGCGGGCGATACCATAACCGACGCGGCGCGAGAGGCCGCGAAGGCGCTTTTGACCGGCGGCACTTAAGCGGCAGCTAGAAACGCTGAATTGAAGAGGTGCCGGGTTTTCAAAGCCTTGGCCCTCGTCTACCACTGAACTCAGGCCACCTGATCTGCCGGCACGCGCGGTACCGGGGCAGGGGATGGCCAAGGGTGCCACACACCCCGCCAAGCAGAAAGAGAGCCCGCCGTGGCCGAACCATCTCGCGGATATGTCCAAAGCCAAGCCCATCGGCTGCTTATGGGCGCACGCGGGGCTTGGGCACTGCTTCTGGAAAAGGGACCAAGTCAGTTCCAATTCTGGTTGATCGCCCTGATCATCGGGGTCCTTGCGGGCTTCGCCGCGCTCTTGTTCCGCAAAGGGATCTCCTGGCTGCAGACCACGCTTTACGGGGTCGAGGATGTGCGCATGCTGCACTCCTTTGCCGAAAGCCTGCCCTGGTGGGTGATCCTGATAATCCCAGTGGGCGGCGGGCTGATTGTGGGCGCGATCCTGCACCACTTCACGCCGGATGGCCGGGTACGCTCCGTCGCCGACGTCATCGAAGGGGCCGCGCTGAACGAAGGCCGGGTCGAAGGGCGCGCGGGCCTGGCTTCAGCGGCAGCCTCGCTGATCACTCTGGGTTCCGGCGGATCAAGTGGTCGCGAAGGGCCTGTCGTGCATTTGGCGGCCGTCATCTCTTCCAAAATCTCGCGTTGGATCAATGCGGACGGGATCACTGGCCGCGATCTTTTGGGATGCGCTGTGGCGGCTGCGGTTTCGGCCAGCTTCAATGCACCGATTGCTGGGGCGATCTTCGCCCTTGAAGTTGTCCTGCGCCACTTCGCCGTTCATGCCTTCGCCCCCATCGTCATCGCAAGTGCCGCAGGCACGATCATCAACCGGCTTGAGTTCGGCAATGTGACCGAATTCATGCTGAGCAGCGACAGTATGCTTCAATTTTACGTGGAATTGCCGGCCTTCCTTCTGCTCGGCATTGTAAGCGGGCTGGTCGCCGTTCTTTTCATGCGGGGCACGTTCTGGGCCGAAGATATGGGCACGGCCTTGCAAAACAGGATCAACCTGCCGCGCTGGCTGCGTCCTGCCATTGCAGGGCTGATGCTTGGCGGGATCGCGATCTGGTTCCCGCACATCATCGGTGTCGGATACGAGACGACCTCGGCCGCGCTGACCGGTGAGTTGTTGCTGTGGGAGGCGGTGGTCTTTGCCATTCTCAAGGCCCTTGCAGCCGCGATAACGATCGCGGGGCGTATGGGGGGTGGTGTATTCTCCCCCTCCTTGATGATCGGTGCGATCCTGGGCCTTGCCTTTGGATTGGTCGCCACGGGTATTTTCCCCGATGTCTCCGGGTCCGAGACGCTTTATGCCCTGGCCGGGATGGGGGCGGTTGCCGCCGCCGTTCTTGGCGCACCGATTTCGACAACCCTGATCGTATTTGAGCTGACAGGCGACTGGCAGACCGGCCTGGCGGTTATGGTCGCCGTGTCCATGTCCACCGCCATTTCAACGAAGTTGGTGCACCGGTCCTTCTTCCTGACCCAGTTGGAACGGCGCAATATTCACCTTGCCGCCGGGCCGCAGGCCTATCTTCTGTCGATGTTCCGCGTCGGCAATGTCATGCGGCCCATGGCCCATGAAAACGCGGCCCCGCAAGAGCGGCTGTTTACCCTAATCGAGCAGGGCATTTTCACCGATACCCAATCGACACTGGAAAGCGCCTTGCCGATTTTCGAGCGCACGGGGCTGGACTTTGTGCCAGTGGTTCAGTTGTCGCCGCAAGGCGGCGCGCCCGCCCTTGAAGGGGCATTGTTTCACGTAGACGCCCTGAAGGCTTATAACCGGGCCTTGGCGGCGACAGCTGCGGAAGAACATTCCTGACGGTTCTGGAAACAGAATTTTTCTTTGGAGAACGTGGGAAGGCACGGCATGGTTAACGCCATGTTGAACCGGATTCTGTTTCTCGTATTTTCCCTTGGTTTGCTCGCAACCGGCGCCAGCGCGCAGGGCGCGGCGGATCGGCTGCAAACCATCCTGGGCCGCGTGCCCGTCGCCGCCTTGCAAGCGGGGGAGGGCGCGATTGTTGCTGGCTTTGGGAACGGCGATGCCGTGCGCTGGATCGCGGTGCGTGGCGCGCAAGCCGGGCGCAATCCCAATACGCCAAACCGGTTCGCAGCCCTACGGTCGGCCGCCCCGAACCAGCAGGCCATCATCGCCGCCAACGCCGATGCCGCCTTGCGGGCGGCAGTTGGATTGCAGGCAAGCGATTGGGTGAACACTTGGGAGGTCGCCCAAGGGGCCGCCCGGGTCGGGGCGCTGGATATCTTCCCCGATAGCGAAATGCGCCTGCGGGGCGCGCTTTATGTGCGCGGACTGACGGAAGAAGATCGTGGCGGCACGCCCATCATGTGGACCGGGGACGAGGATTTCCAACCGGCGCAGGATCGTATCGATCCGGCCAATCCGTTTGGCGGGGATATGGGCTTGCCTCTGCGCATGGCCTTCCTTGGCGACCGCGCCGTCTGGGCAACCGGGTGGAGTGCACTTGACCTCGCCTTGTCGCCAAGCGGTGAAACCGTTGGCTCCCGCGCAGATGCGCAGGCGGTAATCGCGGGCCTCAGGCGGGTCGGCAATCTAGGGGCGCTCGTCTCGGTGCGGTGCTGGTTGCGCAATGGCGCGGAGATGCCGGTCACGGGTGCGGAGGCCGGGCCGGTCGAAGGGTTGGCCCTTGCCGATTACGCCAACCGCGAAACCGAAGGTGCCGCGATGGTCCTTCTGCTGGAAGAGGGGCGTGATACGGAGGCGCTTGCGGCCAGCCTGCGCGAGGCTTGGCCGATCCTGTCGGACCTTCCCTCCCCTGCCGAGCCCGAGATCAGCGCAGGCGGCCAGACCATCACGATCACCATGCGCAGCGATTGGGGGGAGAACGGCGCAGAAAGCAATGACGCCTATGATGTTTTCCTCAACGTACTGGAAGGCGGGCGCCTAGGGTTCCTGCTGTCACGCTAGGACCTTTGGGCTTGCGGCGAAAACGGCAATACGCCCATGGTTTTGCATGGAAAAAACTGTCTCTCTGAAATCTTCTGCGGTCGCCGCGGCTTTGCTGCTGACCGCAACGCCATTGGCAGCTCAATCGCTGTCCCCGTTCGAAGATGCGCTTTTGAACGTGCCCTCGAACGCTGTTGCCTTTGAGCGCCCCTATGTTGAAGTCGAATTTGGCGACCCGGACGCCTCATCGAACATCGCAGACATTCGACGCGCGGCGGGCCTGCCGTCACCCGATCCTTATGTCGCCCATCTTGGCGGGCTTCCCACATACCTTCGGCAAGCGCTTGTCCTTGTCGAACCCGATGACGTCATTCCGACCATTGGGATAGCCCCCTACGATCTGGGTGCGTCCCTGCATCTGTCCGTGCCGCCAAATGGGCTGCTGTCCATTGCGCTCGCGCCAGAAGCACGCGCTGCGATGCGCGCGGCGCTGGCCGACAGCGACTCAATGACGTTCGAGCGGAGGGGCGAGGCGGAGGTGGCGTGGACGGGCGCGCAAGACTTTGCGGTCAACATCCAAAACCGCGACCCGTCCAATCCCTTTGGCGGAAATCTAGGCTTGTCCGGGCGGTACCTGCTTACCGATCCCGGTGTGCTGTGGTCGCCCGGCTGGCCTGCCATCGAAGCGGCCCTGTCAGACGCTGAACCGTTTGCCACGGATGATCGTCTGGCGGCGATCATCGACGTGCTCGACGCGACGAACGCGGAAGCGGGTTCCGTATTGCGCCATGTCTACGGCGTTGTGGCTGACCCTGCGCAACTCCCGGCCTTTGCACAAACGATGCTGAGCAACCCGTCCATCGCCATGACCGCTCTCATGGCGTTCGACCTTGCCACGCAGGACACCGACATTGGCTTTATGGTGCTGACCTTTTCTGCGGGCACGGACGTGACAGCACTTGCTGCAAACGTACGGACGACGCTGACCGACGGCATGAGCCTTGGGGCGCGCAGGCCATTTAATCAGATTTTCGAAGACGCACCGATCGTTACCGTCCATGACGGTGAGGTTCCTGCCCTAAGCATCCGATCATCCGCGCCGGCGTCCGATGACTTTCTTCAAAACCGCCCGTCCCATACGCTAACGAATCTGCTGTTCATCGGTGATTTGGGACATGTCCTGACCCCGTGAAGGTCAGAGCTTTTCGACTGCGACCCGATCCGAATAGAAGGCGATGTGCCCGGCAATCTCGCTGACTTGATCCAGCGGGGTCTCATAACTCCAGGCGGCATCGACGATCTCGCCATCTGGACCGGACACCGTGAAATACGTGGCCGTTCCCTTGTGAGGGCACCGCGTGGTCGAGGTCGTCTGTTCCAAAAAGCTCATCCCGATATCTTCGCGCGGGAAGTAGATCACCGGCGGATAGGAGCCTTCGGTCAATTCCAGGGCATTGGCGCTTTCGCCCAGAACAGCACCGCTGGCGCGAACAACCCAAGTGCCGGATACCTTACGGATCGTGATATGGTCTGCCATCGTGCCTGTCCCCCCAATGTTGAACGCCGCTTCTACCCTGCTCGGTCGCAGTTGCACAAGGGAGGGGCGCGTTTGTCTTCAGATTGGCGCACACGCCGCTGCAAGCCAGGTTGCGGTCGACTTGTGCCCGCCATCCGTCAAACGTGGGCCGATCTTTTGCAGCACGTCTGAATGGTAGGAGTTCAGCCAATCGCGTTCTTCAGGGGCCAGCATATCTGCAACGATCAGGCGGCGGTCGATTGGCGCATAGGTCAGTGTCTCAAACCCCAGCATCTCACGATGTGCGTCGGCCCCTTCCGGGGCTTCGGCCACGTAAATGAGGTTCTCGATCCGAATGCCAAACGCACCTTCGCGGTAATAGCCGGGCTCGTTGGACACGATCATGCCCGCCTCAAAAGGCACGCGCCCCGTCCGCGCCAACCGTTGTGGCCCTTCATGGACACTCAGATACACCCCAACCCCGTGACCCGTACCGTGGTCGTAATCTCGACCTGTGGCCCAAAGGGGCGCGCGCGCCAATGCATCAAGATGTGCGCCACTGACACCCTTGGGAAACCGCGCGCGGTGGATGGCGATCAGGCCTTTCAGCACAAGCGTGAAGCACAACCGCTCTTCCAGCCCGACTTCGCCCACAGGCAAGGTGCGCGTGATGTCCGTGGTGCCGTCCTCATACTGCGCGCCACTGTCGATCAGGAACAACTGGCCCGGCAGAACCGGTGCATTTGTCTTCGTGGTCACGCGGTAATGCACGATGGCACCGTTGGGTCCGGCGCCCGCAATCGAATCGAACGACAGGTCGCGCAGTGCGCCAGTCTCCGCGCGAAAGCCTTCCAACTGCGTGGCCACGTCTATTTCCGTCAGGCCCCCCGCTGGCGCCTTTTCGTCAAACCAATGCAGGAAGCGCGCCATTGCGACACCGTCGCGCAGATGGGCGTCCGCACTTCCGGCCAGTTCGGCTTCGGTCTTGCGCGCCTTTGGCAAAAGGCAGGGATCGGCGGCCTTCACGATTTCTGTGCCCGCACCCTCCAGCGCCCATCGAACCGCATCGGGGCAGGTGGCCGGATCAACGCGCACCGGGCCCTTCAACTCTGCAAGGGCGGCTTCGAACGCATCCCAAGCGGCAACGCGCACGCCCTCGCCAAGATCGAGCCGCTCGAATTTCGCAGGGTCCGAGAACACGGTCATGGCGCCATTGGCATCAAGGATCGCAAAGGCCTGCACGACTGGCAGGTTGGCCAGATCGGACCCGCGGATATTCAGCAACCAGTTGATCGAATCCGGCAGTGTCAGAACAACGGCGCCCTGACCCTTTTCGCGCAGAATGCTCAGGATCTCGTCCCGCTTTTCCGAACTGGACCGGCCCGCAAGCGCCTCGGGATACGGCACAGCCGCTCCAGCCGGTCGTCCCGGCTGTTCAGATCCCCAGATCGCATCAACGGCGTTGTCGATGGGCGCCAGGCTGATCTGATGTGGCCCCACCTTGGCCTCAAGCCGCGCAATCTCGTTGATGGTGTGCAGCCAAGGGTCAAAGCCGATTTCGCCCCCACCGGGCATGTGCTCCAGCAACCAATCACCAAGTTGAACCTCGGGCCAATGTACCGGCGTGAAGTCCGCGGCAATCTGGGATTTGACCTGGACGCGGTAGCGCCCGTCGATGAAGACGCCTGCGATGTCCGGTAAGATCGCGGCGAAACCGGCTGATCCGGTGAACCCCGTCAGCCAGGCCAGACGCTCATCACGCGGGGCGACATATTCGCCCTGATGCGCATCGGCACGGGGGACCAGAAAGCCGTCCAGATCCTTGGCTGCAAGATGGGCCCGCAGGGTTGCCAAGCGGGGCGGACCATCTTCGGGCCGCGTCTGTTCCTCAAAGTTCTGAAACATCCCGTGCTCCCCTCAATGGTGTTGCAGAGCTTGCGTCAGCCTGCCTTGCGCATCCCCATCACGCGCGCCCGCGCCCTTGGGTCTGTGTCGAAAAGCGAGGCCAGCTGTTCAGTGATCGCTCCGGCAAGCTGTTCGGCATCCGTGATCGTCACCGCGCGTTCGTAGTATCGCGTCACGTCATGGCCGATCCCGATAGCCAGCAGTTCGACCGCGCGCCGCTTCTCAACCATGGCGATCACATCACGCAGATGCTTTTCCAGATAGTTGGCCGGGTTCACCGACAAGGTGCTGTCATCCACCGGCGCGCCGTCCGAGATCACCATCAGGATCTTGCGTGCCTCGGGCCTGCCGGCCATCCGCCGATGCGCCCATTCGAGCGCCTCACCGTCGATGTTTTCCTTGAGCAAGCCCTCTTTCATCATAAGGCCAAGATTGTCCCGCACACGCCGCCACGGCGCGTCCGCGCTCTTGTAGATGATATGGCGCAGGTCGTTCAGGCGCCCGGGCTGTTGCGGACGGCCTTGGCCGAGCCATTCCTCCCGCGCCTTGCCGCCCTTCCAGGCGCGTGTGGTGAAGCCGAGGATTTCGACCTTGACCCCGCATCGCTCCAGCGTACGCGCCAGAACATCGGCGCAGATCGCAGCGATCGAGATTGGGCGCCCGCGCATAGAGCCGGAGTTGTCGAGCAGCAGCGTCACGCACGTATCGCGAAACTCGGTGTCGTGTTCGATCTTGAAGCTCAGCGGCGTGGTGGGGTTGGCCACAACCCGCGCCAGACGGCCAGCATCCAAAATGCCTTCTTCCTTGTCGAATTCCCACGACCGGTTCTGCTGCGCCTGCAACCGCCGTTGCAATTTGTTGGCCAGCCGCGACACCGCGCCTTTCAGGGGCTCAAGCTGCTGGTCCAGATAGGCACGCAGGCGCTCAAGCTCCTGCGCCTCGGCCAGATCCTCGGCGGCGATTTCCTCGTCGTTTTCGGTCGAGAACACCACGTATTCGGGGTCAGCTTCGGAATGCGGGGCAGGGGGCGGCGGATCAAGCGGCGCTTCGCCATCGGGCAGCTCCTGCTCCTCCATATCCTCCGACTCGCCATTGTCGTCCATCTCGACCTGCGCCTGGGAGGCATCCTGCTGCTCTTCCTGGCTGCGCTCGGGCGAGGCTTCGGCCTCTTCCTCCTGGTTATCGTCTTCGCCGGTCGAGTCGGGCTGATCCTCTTCCTGATCCTCGCCCGCATCCTCGTCGGACTCGTCGTCGATTTCGTCCGGGTCGTCGCCCAATTGGTCGCCGTAGCCCAGATCGTCGATCAGCTGTCGCGCGAATTTTGCAAAGGAGGTCTGGTTAGACAGAACATCTTGAAGGTTTTCCAAGGTCCCATCGCAACGATCCTCAATGAAGCCGCGCCACAACTCCATCACATTGGCCGCCTCGGTCGGCATGTCACGACCGGTTGCCAAATGTCGGATCAAATATCCCGCAGCCGTGGCCAGGGGGGCGTCGGCCGCATCGCGGATCTCACCATATCCCTTGCGGCGCGCGTCCGAGCCGATTTTGGCATCGATATTGCCCGCCGTGCCCGGCATGTCGCGCGCGCCCATCGCTTCGCAGCGGGCGGTTTCCATCGCTTCCATCAGATCGCGGGCCATAGCACCCTGCGGCGCGTAGCGCGCAGCGGTGCCTTGATCGTGGTATTTGTGGCGCAAGGCCAAGGCGTCCGCCGTCCCGCGGGCCAGCAACACCTCTTCGCGCGTCATCCGTCGACTGACTTGCGGCAGACGCACACTGTCACCCGACAGGCCCGGCGGGTCCACCGTGTAGGTAACCGCCAGTTCCGGGTCATCCGCCATAACACGCGTTGCTTCGGCCAGCGCCTTCTTGAACGGGTCGGCAGGGTTGTCGGATGGATTGAACTTGCTCATGCCCGATATGTGGACCGCAGGGGCGGGGAGGGCAAGGGGAACTCGTGCCCCTAGGGCCCGGCCGCCCACCAGTCATCCAACGGACCCGTGCAGGGTGCAGGCAAGGCTGCTGTCCAATCCCATTCCGATAGTCTCACACGCGGGATCTCGGCACGGCCTGAATCCGCAACGGAATAGAGCACCGCCTCAGTCTCCCCTTCACCGCCGCGTTCCCCAAAAACCTCCCAATCGCCGGTCAGCATGTTCACATCACAGCGAAAACCACCTGCATCCAGCCGGTCATAGGTGGAATAGGTGAACCCAGCGATCACAAAGGCACTGTCGCGAAAGGCAATTGTCAGCGTCTGCGACCAGGGCGACCGGCCAATCCCAATCTGCTCTGATTGCAAAAGGAGGGAGCCGTTTTCAGCTTCCTCAAGCCACGGGGCCTGCCCAAAAAGCGGGCCGTTGAATGCGATATTGCGCACCACCTCTAGAACGGCGCTGCCGTCCGACCGGCGCCGGTCGGTGAAAATCACCAGATCAGCGCCATCAGGCTCGTCTTCTGAGGTCAAAAGCACCGCCGTTTCGCACCCATTGCTCCCCTCAACGAGGTCGAGACAAAGACTGTCAATCAGGCGGGGCAATATGGACGCCTCCGCCTCCGTCAGCTCTTGGCCGATTGCAGGGGCTGCGGCAAGAAATCCCGCCACGAATGCCAGATATCTCATGCGTCGTCTCCAATCTCGCCAAATCAAGGTGCGTGGTCGAACCAGCTTGCAAGGATTTCATCGCAATGCGACGGCGGCTCGCGAAATGACCACCATCGCACATCCGTTTCATCGGGAAAGGCCTGTCCGACGGTATCCCAGTCTATCGTCTCTTCGGTTGATTCAGGATCGACGCGAACAGCAACGGCGCGCCATGTCCCTGCAACCATATCGACATCGCAGCTGAAATCGCCCCCCATCGGGCGGTCATAGCTGCTGTAGGAGTAGCCAACGACCTGAAACGCATCGTCGTGATAGGCGATTTCGAGCGTTTCGAACCAGGGGTAGCGGCCATGGCTGGACTGTTGCGAATGCACCAAAAGGGCGCCGCGTTCGCCCATTGCCAACCGCGCGCGTTGCCCGTCCAAATCACGGTGCAATGCGAAATCGCGGGCAACCAACGGCTCGATGGCCTCGTTTGAGGGGACGATCAGCAGATCGACCATGCCCTCCAACGTTTCCGAGGTCAGCAGCAGGACACGGTCACAGGTCGGGCCACCCGGCGCCAGCTCGATGCAAGCCGCATCTACCAAACGTGCGGCGATGGCGGCTTCCATTGCCGTTGGGGCCGGGGCATCGGCCAATGCGGGGGCCGACGCGATCAAGGCCAGCAAAATGCCGGTCATGTGGGATTTGGACAGCATATTCACTCCGCTCACTGCGAAGAGAGTGCCCTCAGGCCCACCATCCCGTCGAGTGCGGGAAACCCTTACAGCGCGTAGCGATCCACGCAGGATTGCACCGCCATCACCAACTCTCGGCCATCATCGGCGAGGTACGGCGTGCCGTCACCGACAAGGCGTGGATAAAAGCTGGTGCGCGCCACGCTTTCCGCATGGCTGAAATAGCCTGCTGCCAGGTCTTCAATGGCACTCAGGC
Source organism: uncultured Roseicyclus sp. (assembly GCA_947489665.1). Classification (GTDB taxonomy): domain Bacteria; phylum Pseudomonadota; class Alphaproteobacteria; order Rhodobacterales; family Rhodobacteraceae; genus Gymnodinialimonas. The sequence goes on from CANLEH010000001.1 coordinate 1,583,236, forward strand.
TGGCGTCACCGCCGGCCTCCTGCACCAATGTGGCCGGCGGACCGCCAAAAGGCAGCGCCTCGACCTGGGCGAGGGTATTGGCGAATTCATAGGCATGGCCATAAGCCGAAAGGACCGCTGCACAATGCAGTGCCATCGCTTCGCCTTCATCGGGCCAGTTGAGTGGTGAGGCCCCCGCGTGGGGGGCGGACAGGCACACGGCAACAGCCGCGGCCCAAAGCCGTGATTGACGCATTATCTTCCCCTTCACGTGATTGCAGTCGGATCGTTTTTCCGTCCGACCGTCGCGGTTGCAGAATAGCAGACGGCGGAATTCCGCCCAAATCACAAATGAAGGTTCCGTTGCGTTATGTTGCTGCCTTGCATGATCTTTAGGCGGTTACAAACCAATCGGGCTCGGCATTGCCGCCGCAAAGCAAGACGCAAACGCGCTCCCCTGCGGATGGTATATATGCGCCGGACGTCAGTGCTGCCAGCGCCACTGCGCTGCCGGGCTCTCCCACAAGACGCGTGCCCTCCCACAGGCGTTGGGCGGCCTCATATGTGGCTGCGTCGTCCACGATGATGGCTTCATCGACATGGTTCCGGATCGCCTCAAAACTGTCGACGCCCAGGCGCGGACCACCAAGCGACCCAGCCGCCACGCCACTGGCGGACACGTCGATATCCGGCCCCTCACGCAGGGATTGCTCCAGCGTATTCGTGCCTTCGGTCTCGACCGAGACGATCTTCACCCGGTCTCGCAGCCAAGACGCCACGCCACCGATCAAACCGCCCCCACCGGTGGAAACCAGGATCGTGTCAATTCCGCCCGTTTGCTCCTCGATCTCTTGCGCAACCGTCCCCTGACCGGTCAGGGTTGGCACCGTGTCATAGGGGTGAACCGACAGCGCGCCGCTTTCCTCGGCATAGGTCGCGTATTCCGCCATGCAGTCCGCGACGGAGCCGTCCGTCAGAATAACCTCGCCTCCGAACGCCCGCATCCGGCGCAGTTTCTCTTCCTTGGCAATCGCCTTGGGCACGTAGATGCGGCTCTTGTGCCCCAGCTTGGTCGCCGCATAGGCCACCGCCGCGCCATGGTTGCCGCCGGAGGCCGCGACGATCCCCACATCTGGGACATCGCGGGTCAGCATGTTGAAGAACGCGCCCCGTACCTTGAACGATCCGGTGACCTGCGTGTGCTCCAGCTTGAGCGTGATTGAACCAGAGAGGCCAAGCGCGTCTTCTGATATCGAAAGAATGGGCGTTTTGCGGATATACGGCGCGATCAGAGGCGCGGCATCGGATATCTCTTGGGGTGTCGGATATGGCATGGCCGGACGATGGACCGGGTGGCCGAGGGCGTCAATCCACGCCTAAAGCCCGGCACACGGATCCGGCGCTTGCGGTGTCGCAGGCCGCCCCTCGATCCGCCGCGCAATTTCCTGACTGCGCCGCCAAATCCCAAGTGTATTGCCCGGAAGGCCAACTGCATCCAGCACAGCCCCCTCAACCGCGCCACGAACCCGGCCTTGCACATGCTGCCCGGCGCGGCATTCCGCTTCGGCCCGGCTCTGCGGGATGGTCGGGATATTCGGCACGCCCGGCACATCGCTCAGGTTGATGCCCGGCGCAATTTCGGGGTTTAGCTGCGCATTGATATCCGGCGTCTGAATGTCTGCCACGATCGTGCCGCGCGTGGGGCATTGCAGGCGGGTGCCCTGCGGGTCAGGTCCCAAGACCTGGCACACCTCACCATCGGCCAAGGTGATGGACTGGCCCGGGGAATAGACCGGCTGACACGCACCCAGCGCACAAAGAGCGATTGGAATGACGAAAAGGCGTTGCATCGTTTCATTGTGCACGAAGGCTGGCGGCCCCGTCGCGGGGAAACCCCGCACAGTCGGCCCCTTAGCGCAGCGGACAGGCCACTGCAGCACTGCCTGCGATGCGTGTGCAGCTCGGCAGTGGACCGGGTGGCGGGGCCTCGACCTGCTCCTCTCCCGTCTCGTCAATGATAACGAAAGATGCACCGTCGCCTAGCACGTCCGAGTGCGCCAAAAGCAGCCACATATAGTACCGGCCGAACGGGTCCTGCGGATCGTCCGAGACCCGCGCCAGGATCTCAGCGACCTCGGCCTCCGTTAGGCCGTCGAAGCTCTCCGGATTGGGCAGCAACAGGTCGGTTGCGAGCGCTTCAGCGGCATTTGTCCCGGGCAGGGCCGTGTAAAGTGGCAGAGCCTCTTCAATATCGGCTAGCGACAGATTGGCCCGGCCACTGACGGCTTGAAGCAAGGCTTCAACATCCGCGCCAAAATCACCTGCTGCCAACGCCTCGTCGATCCCGCGGATCACCGCCGTCAGCCGCTGCCTGCGCTCAAAATCGAAGGGCAGGGGATCAATTTCACCGCGCAAGGCCGTCGCGCGCGTTGGCGAAACATCCGGGAACCGGCGGGTGGAAAGCTCCCGTTCCACAACCCGGCGCGCGCGCTCCCAATCCTGACAATCGGCCTGCGCCTGCCGCAGGATCGTCAGAAACGGTTCAGGCGGGTCGCGGAGCGGTTCGCCGCCCCGGCGCAGGACGTCTACCGCGATGTCATGCTCAGTGGCGCGCGCCTCTGCCATGGCACGGATGCGGTCAACCGAAACACCCGACTCCACCGCAACATCCTCCAGCCGGATCACATCGCCGTAGAGGTCAACCTCAGACGCCCCCAACAGGCAGGCCGCGCCGTACCACGCAATCGCGAACCGCATTTCTTCAAGCGATTGCGGCGGGTTGGACGGCCGCTCCCCCGGCGGGCTCGCCTGTGCGGTACCGAGGCTCAGCGCAGCCGCCAAAAGACCCGCAGCCACCCTCATGCCGAAGCCGCGGCGACAATATTGGCCGTGTTCAGCACCAGGAAAGCCACAAACGCCACAAGGAAAAAGCCAAGGCCCGGGCGTTTGCGCCACAAAAGACCAAGGCACCCAAAGAGCATCGGTATTGCGATCAATCCCAGCGAGAAGCCAATGAAGCCCGCCCAGTCAAAGCCGGACCCAGCCCCCTCGGTCAGAATGATGTAAAGTGGAAAGCCCGCTTGCAGGCCCCAAAGCAGAATGAACGTGAACAGCACCCACCACCCCGTCCTGCGACGGGGGCGTGGCGTCGGATCGACGTCGTCAGCCAAGGCTCATCGAGGCCGCGCTTTCCGGCAATTCCTCATCGAAGCAGCGCTGGTAGAATTCCGCGACCGTCTGCCGCTCAAGCTCGTCACATTTGTTGAGGAACGAGACGCGGAACGCATAGCCCACATCGCGGAAGATCTCGGCGTTCTGCGCCCAGTTGATGATTGTCCGCGGGCTCATCACCGTCGAAAGCTCACCATTCATAAAGGCCGTCCGCGTCAGCTCACCCACAGTCACCATCTGGTTCATGGTCTTGCGGCCGGCTTCGGTATTGTAATGCGGGCATTTCGCCAAAACGATGTTCACCTCGGCGTCGTGGCTCAGGTAGTTCAGCGTCGCCACAAGGCTCCACCGGTCCATCTGCGCCTGGTTGATCTGCTGCACACCGTGGTAAAGGCCCGTCGTATCGCCGAGGCCTACGGTGTTGGCCGTGGCAAACAGGCGGAAATGCGGGTTCGGCGTGATGATCTCGTTCTGGTCCATCAACGTCAGCTTGCCGTCATGCTCCAGCACACGCTGGATCACGAACATCACGTCCGCGCGGCCCGCATCGTATTCGTCGAACACGATCGCAACCGGGTTGCGTAGTGCCCAAGGCAGGATGCCTTCGTGGAATTCGGTGACCTGCTTGCCGTCGCGCAGTTTGATCGCGTCCTTACCGATCAAGTCGATCCGGCTAATATGGCTGTCGAGGTTTACACGCACCGTCGGCCAGTTCAGCCGCGCGCCGACCTGTTCGATGTGCGTGGATTTACCTGTGCCATGGTAGCCCTGAACCATCACGCGGCGGTTGTGGCCAAAGCCGGCAAGGATCGCCATCGTCGTGTCAGGGTCGAACTTGTAGGTGCTGTCGATCTCGGGGACACGGTCGGTGCGGTCGGCAAAGCCTTTCACCTTCATATCGGTGTCGATGCCAAAGACCTCACGAACCGAAATCTCTTCGGTGGGTTTCGCATCAATGTTCAAGCTGCTGCCGTCGGCCATGGTGCCCTCAAAATCGTCGGATGTTCGCGTCGCGTCGGGATGCAACATATATCGGGGGGCTGCAAGGGGAAGGGGTGGTTGGATCGATGCAGAATTGTGATTGGAATTATAACGATTGGCGTGCTTCTGTCAGGGGATGGCGACGCCGCAAGACCTTGAAAACATTATGGCTCGGATCAAGCTCCGGGACCGCGCGGCATTCTCCGAGCTTTACTCCGCCACCTCAGCGAAACTTTTTGGCGTGGCCTTGCGTGTCTTGAAAGACCGCGCGGCAGCAGAGGACGTTTTGCAAGAGGTCTTCGTGAAGATCTGGAACAAGGCCGACCGCTACGCCGTGACCGGGCACAGCCCAATGACCTGGCTGATCACCATCGCACGCAACACGGCGATTGATCGGCTGAGGGCGTCTGGCCCCGCGACGGAGGATGTGGATGAGGTTGTCAGCCTCGCGGCCACAGGGCCCACGCCCGAGCAAGCCGCCGTCGCTGCAGGGGAAGCCCGACGGATCGTCGAATGTTTGGACGCGCTAGAAGTGGATCGCGCCAACGCGGTGCGCGGCGTTTATCTTGAGGGCCAGTCCTATCAAGACATGGCAGAGCGGTACGATGTGCCGCTCAATACAATGAAAACCTGGCTGCGGCGCAGCCTGATGAGTTTGAGGGAGTGCTTGGCGTCTTGACCAGCCGGCCAGACATATCACCCGAAATGGGGGTCCAGGCGGCGGAATACGTCCTTGGGACAATGTCGCCTGAGGACCGCGCGGCGTTTGACGCACGCCTTCGGGCGGAGCCTGCGCTTGTTGAAGAAGTGCGCGCGTGGGAGGTCTATTTTGCCACCATGGCAGAGGTTGAGGTCGAAGGCGTGGTCCCGCCTGCCCACGTACAGCGCGCGATTGAGGCAAAGCTTTTCGGCGCGCCCGAACGCACGGTCAATGCGGCCACCCAGACGCTTTGGGAACGGGTCTCGTTCTGGCGCGGTGCCGCTTTCGCCTCCAGCGCCGTGGCCATCTTCGCGCTTGGGGTGGCCGTGCTGCCCTATCTTGAGCCGGGCGCAGTGCCCAACGGTCCGACGGCCCCCGGCATCCCCGACGGCACGATCTTGATGACCCACCTGATCCCGACCGAAAACAGCACCCTTGGTCTGGCCGTCACGCGAGAGCCCTCGGGCCAACTACAGGTGCGCCGTGTTGCGGGCGAGATGTCGGCCGGGCGCGCGCAGGAACTTTGGTTGATCGTGGGCGAAAGCGCCCCGCTTTCGCTTGGGCTGCTGAATGAAGATGCGCTGACGACAATTGCACCTGATCCAGAGGTCGCGCGCCTATTCGAAGCGGGCGCGGCCCTTGCCATCTCGGATGAGCCGCCCGGCGGCTCCCCCACCGGCGCGCCAACGGGTGAAATTCTTGCCTTGGGCACCCTCGTCGCACTCTGATCTCTCGCGTCTAGGGCGAGATCACGCACCTGTGCTTTCTGAAAAAATCCATAAAATGCAGAAGCTTGCGGCATTTCAGCCTCTTCCAGCTTGATCACTTGAAACCTTCCACCCGCCCCTTGCGTGGCTTCTGACAGGCCCGGCAATCCCGCCGGGACAGCGCTCCACAATGACGGGCTGCATGGTCAGGGAGGCATGTAGTTCCGTCGGGCGAAGGGAAGCGGACAAAACCGCCCCTTCGCCACCCTTGTCCCCAACCTTCCTGACCCAGATCTGCGCTCGTCCGGTTACTGTCCCGTGCAACCGGCGCAACAAATTGCGCAGACAGAAAGGCCGGGCAAATTGCCCGGCCTTTCGCTTGGAGTGTCTTCAAGGTTTGGGCCGCTGACCTTAGTTCCAGCAGCTGACACGAACAGTCATGTCTGCAGCTTCACGGCTCAGATTTTCGCGGTTCAACGCGCCTGCGGGCTGTGCGACGGTCAGGCCGACACCCGCTTCCTGCAAGAGCCCGATTAACTGGTCCGAGCGCAGGGCAAGCGTGACTTCGTTGGGCAGGGTGCGCCCCTCGACCGTGCCGGGCAGGACCATGCCTATGACGTTGCCGGTCACATCCAGAACCGGGCCACCCGCTTCGGTATCTGCCGTTGCCACCTCAAGACGCTGAACCGTTTCCTCACCATTCACGCCCCGCAGATCGGCAAGGCGACCGAAGCTGGTCGAGGCCGCCGAAAGTGCGCCGCCGAACGGGTAGCCCGCCACCGCGATATCCGACCGCAGCCGGGCAGGGGCATCGGCCATCCGCGCAAAGCCAAGCGGTGCCAGCGCCTGTGTCGGGCGCAGGACCACAATCCCCAACGCATCATTGCGGAACGCGACCGATGCATCATAGGCATTGTCGATCAGGATTTGCTGGCACTGGCCCGCCACCTCTGTGGTGGTCAGAACCGTGCCTTGCGCGTCGAGGAAAAAGCCCGTCCGCACCAGATCAGGTGAACGGACCGTCAGGCCCGAAACCATGTCGATGCTTTCATCCAAGCCTTCCGGCACTGCTGCCGGGTCCAGCGCGCCGTCCACGGCCTGGAAGCTCGCCTGCATCATCGGCAGAACGCGGGCGATCTGGTCGTCGGCAGACGGCTCCCAGATCAATGTGAAGCCTTTCACGGCTCCACCCACAAGTCGCGCCTCGGTGTGGCTGCGCAGATCCGCCGATTGACCGGTCAGCAGGAAGCTGTCCCCCTGCCGCTCGCGCTCGCCTTCCAGCGGCACAATCTCCAGCGTCTGCATGATCTCATAAAGGCCAAAGAGCGTCGCCCGGTCGCCCGGCTGGCTGATCAGCATGACCCGCACGCCACTGTCGTTGATTTCCTCGTACTGCGAAAACGGGAAGTTGTAGCTGTCAAAACCTACCATCGCCATCGGCAGGTCCATCTGGATGCCCGCGCGCTGATCCAGCACGTTCTGCATGCCGAGCGCGGCCAACTCACCGTTATACTCGCTCAAAAGCTGCGCACGCTGGCGCGTCGTCAGAATGCCCGTGGGCTCCATCCCGCGATCAATCTGATACGCCTCCATCGACCCGCGCGTGCCGGGCCCGAATGCGCCATCAATGCCACCGGTGTAAAACCCAAACCATTGAAGCGCGATCTGAAGCTGATCACGCTCTTCACGGGTCAACTGCCCCTCCGATTGGCGCGCCTCCTGTGGCGTCTCGTCGGGGATCTCAACCGGCGCTGGCTCTTCTTCCACAACCGCAAATTCTTCTGCGGCAGGCGCTTCGGTCACCGCCGCCTCGGTTGTCACCGCGCCTTCGCCTTGCAGCGTGTCCGTCCCCACAGGGAAGAACTGCGTGGCGTACAGATCGCCGTCCTCAAGGAACGAATCCCGCGGGATCAGCCCCTGCGCCAGCAATTGCTGCAACACCAACTGCCCAAGATCGAGCTCGTACGGGCCCAACGCGACCGCATAAAGCCCTGTCGTCGCCTGAAACCCGTTCACATTCTCAACCAATTGCGAATAGGCCCGAACCCGCTGTTCAGCGGCGGCAAGGGATTGGTGCGCCTCGATCTGAACCCAAACACGGTCCTGCGCCTGTGCGCCCCCCGCAGTCAAAACGCCGAAAGCGGCCACAAACGTCAGGGCCAACACCCCCCGCAAAATACGCATCGCCATGATTGTTATCGAAACCCTGTTCTTAGATACCGTGTCATTCCGCGCGCCCGTGAATGCGAGCGTCAGCGGTCCAAGCGTGACGTTATCTTTGCGCGCGGTCGAATGCACCCTGATTCCCAATAGTTTTCCACAAGGCGTGGCTTAGATGGGACATGCGCGCGACTGGCCCGCGTTGACCCTTGCCGCGCGCGGGTCTAGTCAGGCGCCCAACCCGACCCCGGAGCTTTGATATGGCCGAGCCAACCACCCCCCGTTCGTTTCAGGAAATCATCCTGCGGCTTCAGACCTACTGGGCCGAAAAAGGCTGCGCGATCATGCAGCCTTACGACATGGAAGTGGGCGCGGGCACCTTTCACCCGGCCACAACCCTGCGCTCGCTTGGGCGCAACCCCTGGGCTGCCGCCTATGTGCAACCCTCGCGCCGTCCCACCGATGGCCGTTACGGCGAAAACCCCAACCGGTTGCAGCACTATTATCAGTATCAGGTGCTCATCAAACCCTCGCCGCCCGACCTGCAGGACCTCTACCTCGGGTCACTCCGGGCAATCGGCATCGACACTGACATCCACGACATCCGCTTTGTCGAAGATGACTGGGAATCGCCAACCCTCGGCGCCTGGGGCCTGGGGTGGGAGGTCTGGTGCGACGGCATGGAAGTCAGCCAGTTCACCTATTTCCAGCAGGTCGGCGGCCATGATTGCCACCCCGTCTCGGGTGAGCTGACCTACGGCCTCGAACGCCTTGCGATGTACGTGCTTGGCATCGACCACGTCATGGACATGCCGTTCAACGACCCCGACGCGCCCATCGCGTTGAAATACGGCGATGTTTTCCGCCAGACGGAGCAGGAATACTCGCGCCACAACTTCGATACGGCCACAACGGACGTGCTCCTGAAGCACTTCGAGGATGCAGAGGCTGAGTGCAAACACATCCTCGACCAGGCCGCTGATGACCCCAAAACCGGCAAGCGGATCATCATGGCGCATCCCGCCTATGATCAGGCGATCAAGGCCAGCCACGTCTTCAACCTGCTCGACGCGCGCGGCGTGATTTCCGTCACCGAACGCCAAGCCTATATCGGCCGTGTGCGCGCTCTGACCAAGATGTGCGCCGACGCCTTCGTGCAGACCGAGGCCGGGGGCGCAGACGCGGCATGACGTCCGGGAAAATCCTTGTTTCGGTGATCGTCGGCGTCACGACGATCTTTGGCATCGCCCTGTGGTGGTTCGTGAATTACGCCTTCTACGAAGAGCTTGACGATGTTGTCCTGCTCGTCCAGCGCGGCGACGGGCAGGCCTTCGAAGTCCCCCTCGATCCCGCGGAAAATCAGGTCAGCGGCATCAATGCGGAAAGCTCGCCCCTGCGCTTCCGCGCCTGTTTCACTCTGGATCCGGTAGAGGCATCAGCGCTTCTATCGCAGGCCTTTCTTTACGAAGACCCGACGCCCCTCGGCGCCCCCGGCTGGTTCGACTGTTTCGATGCCGTGGCCATCGGCACCGCGCTGGAGGCGGGAGAGGCACAGGCTTTCCTGATCCAACGCGACATCACCCGGGGCGTTGACCGCGTCGGCGCGCTGTTCCCCGACGGGCGCGGCTTCATGTGGCACCAACTCAACGGCACCCTCGAATAGCCGCCTTGCTCAACCAACACACCGCGCGATAGACCGCGCTCGAACGCTTCACAGGACCCGATCCGATGCCCGACCTTCTGCTGGAACTGTTTTCCGAAGAAATCCCGGCCCGTATGCAGGGCAAGGCTGCTGATGATCTCAAGCGGCTGGTGACGGACGGTCTGGTCGACGCGGGCCTGACCTATGCCTCCGCCGGCGCGTTCGCGACGCCGCGTCGTCTGACCCTGACGGTTGAGGGGCTGACAGATGCCTCGCCCACAACGGTCGAAGAACGTCGCGGTCCCAAGGTCGGCGCCCCCGACAAGGCCATTGAAGGCTTTCTGCGCGGGGCAGGGGTGGCCCGCGAAGATCTGGTGGAGCGGGAGGAAAAGAAGGGCGCCTTCTACTTCGCCCAAGTCACCACCCAAGGCCGCCCGGCCGCTGATATCATCGCTGATCTTGTCCCCGGCGTGATCCGCACCTTCCCCTGGCCCAAATCCATGCGCTGGGGGGCGGGCAGCTTGCGCTGGGTGCGCCCGTTGCAGTCTATCCTGTGCATCCTGTCCGATGAGGCAGGCGCGGAGGTTGTCCCGTTCGAGGTTGACGGCTTCTCCGCAGGCAACACGACCGAAGGGCACCGTTTCATGGCCCCGGGCCGCTTCGCTGTCTCTTCCTTCGAGGATTATGAGACCAAGCTGCGCGCTGCCAAAGTTGTCCTTTCTGCCGAGGCACGGGCCGAGACGATCTGGCACGACGCCACCAACATGGCCTTCGCCGCCGGTCTTGAAGTCGTTGAAGATAAAGGTCTTCTGGCCGAGGTCGCAGGCCTCGTCGAATGGCCTGTCGTCCTGATGGGCGAGATCGGTGAAGACTTCCTTGGTCTGCCGCCCGAGGTCCTGCAGACCTCCATGCGCGAACACCAGAAGTTCTTCTCTGTCCGCAACCCCGCCACCGGCCGGATCGAGCGTTTCATCACCGTCGCCAACCGCGAAACCGCCGACCAAGGTGCCACGATCATCGCAGGCAACGCGAAGGTTCTCTCCGCCCGTCTGGCCGACGCAAAATTCTTCTGGGACAACGACCTGCGCATCGCCCGCGACGGCATGGGCGACTGGCGCGAAGGCCTGAAAAACGTCACCTTCGAACGCCGCCTCGGCACCCAGGCTGAGCGCGTCGAGCGTATCGCGGCACTCGCCCGCGAAATCGCACCGATGGTTGATGCGGACCCCACCGCAGCCGAGACCGCCGCCCGCATCGCTAAGGCCGACCTCAATTCAGAGATGGTCTACGAATTCCCCGAACTTCAAGGGGTTATGGGAAAATACTACGCGCTGGAAGCAGGCCTAGCGCCGGAAATCGCCGCCGTCGCGGAGGAGCACTACGCGCCCCTCGGCCCCACCGACGACGTCCCCACCGCGCCGCTTTCGGTGGCCGTGGCGCTTGCCGACAAGCTCGACCTTCTGACCGGCTTCTGGGCCATCGACGAAAAACCGACCGGCTCCAAAGACCCCTTCGCCCTGCGCCGCGCGGCTTTGGGTGTGGTCCGCATCGTCGAAACCAACGGGCTGCGTTTGCGCCTCGACCGCTATTTCGATGCACAACTCGTGCGGCATAAAGGTGCGTTGATTGAAGACGTCCAGTCCGAAGAGGTCGTTGATCTCTTGCGCGAAATTGCCGATCACGGCGTATTCGGCGCAGCCTTCCGAGCCGTGGTAGAGACGCGCGGAAAGGCATCCGAAGGTCTGGAAACGATGGCGTCCCAAGTGCCCGACAAATCCGACGACCTCCTCGCCTTCTTCCACGACCGCCTGAAGGTCCATCTCCGCTCGGAAAACATCCGCCACGACGTGATCGACGCGGCGCTCTCCAAGCCGCCCACCGACGACCTCACCCTCGTCGTCGCCCGCGCGCGCGCCCTCCAAGCGTTCCTCGACACGCCAGACGGCGAAAACCTGATCCAGGGCTACAAACGTTCCGCCAATATCCTCGCACAGGCCGAGGAGAAGGACGGCGTCGAATACCGCTATGGCGCCGACGCCAAATTCGCCGAAACCGATGAGGAAAAGGCCCTCTTCACGGCCCTCGAAGCCGCCAACGCAGCCATCGCCCCCGCTATGGCCGACGAACGCTTCGCCGATGCCATGGCCGAGATGGCCAAACTCCGCGCGCCCATCGACGCCTTCTTCGAGGCCGTGCAGGTCAACGCCGACAACGATATCGTCCGCCGCAACCGCCTGAACCTTCTGCACGACATCACGCAGACCTGTGGCGCCATCGCGGATCTGTCGCGAATCGAGGGCTGACAGCCCTTCGCCGCACCGCAGCGATCACTTTTCTTTGCAAATGCAGAAAAAACGCAGCGATCTGACACTATTTGCGTCCGCTAAACTAGACACAAAGCCTTCCGGTTGTATCGTGTGTACAAGTTTACCGGAGGCGAGCCCATGCTCACCACACCCGACTTTGTCGAGATCACCCAGACCGCTGCGATCCGCAAGGACCGCCACGGCAACCGTGCGAAATGCCTGCAACGGCTAATCCGGCTGGATTTGCCGGTGCCGCACACCGTGGCACTCAGCTTCGACACCGTCCGCGCCATCGCGGACGGGCGGATGCCCGATCTGGACGCGCTTGTGGGCGTGTTCGGGCAAGGCGCGCTTCTGTCGGTGCGGTCCTCGTCCGAGACGCCGGATTGGGGCGGGCCGGGGACAATTCTCAATATCGGCATGGGCGATGACGTCGCGCGCGAACTCGCGGAAACCCACGGGCCAGACGTCGCCGATGCCGCCTATACCGCGTTCATCCGCACTTTCGCCGTCGAAGTGCATCGCCTGGACGCCGACGAATTCGAAGGCCCCATCACGCCCCGCATCGCCAAAGAGGCCTATGAGGCCGAGATGGAAGAGCCCTTCCCACAAGACCCCACGGTCCAACTGGCCGAGGTTCTGCGCTCCATGGCGCGGGCCTGGGATGGCACAACTGCACGCCTGCTGCGTCAGGCGCAGGGCGCACCCGCCGATGCGGGGCTAGGCCTCGTCGTGCAGAAAATGGCGCTGGGCCCGGGGCAGGGCATTTCCGGCGCGGGTGTGGTGCAATACGTCTCGTCCGAAACGGGTGAGCCGCAGGTCACAGGCCGCTATCTGCCACGCGGGCAGGGGCGTGAGGCGCTGACCGATGGCGAGGCACAGTTCATCGAAGGTGATCCCCGCGGCGCCTCCCTCGAAGATATCGCGCCCGATCAGGTGCAGGCCTTGCGCGAAGCCGCGGCCCTGATGCGCATCCGGTTGCGCGAGGAAATGCAGACGGAATTCACGCTGATGGATGGGCAATTGTCCATCCTTGATGCCGTGCGCGCACCTCGGTCCGCCCGGGCCGAGGTTACAATCGCCGTCGCACTGGCCGAAGATGGCGTCATCCCGCGCGAAGAGGCGCTGATGCGGATTCCGCCCTTCACCCTCAATGGCTTGTTGCACCGACAGATCGCCGCCGGGGTTGAACGCGATTTGCTCACAACCGGCGTGGCAGCAGCCCCCGGTGCTGCGTCCGGCAAGATCGTCTTTTCGGCGGCCGCAGCCCAGGCCTCCGCCTCGCAGGGGGAGCCCTGTATTCTCGTGCGTCGTGAAACCAGCCCGGAAGATATCCGGGGCATGCACGCGGCACAGGCAATTCTGACCGAACGGGGTGGGGCGACCTCCCATGCCGCCGTGATCGCCCGTGGGCTTGGCCTGCCCTGTGTGTCGGGCGCGACCCGTCTGCAATTGGATATGCGCAAGAAAACCCTCACCGTGCCCGGGCGCAAAGTGTTTCACGAAGGCGATGTGATCACCATCGACGGCACGGCGGGCGAAGTGCTTGCCGGAAGCGTCAATATGGTCGAACCCGCCCTTGGCGGGGCCTTCGCCACGTTGATGGATTGGTCCGATGAAGCCCGCGATATTGGCGTGCGGGCCAATGCCGACACGCCTGAAGACGCCGCCATGGCGCATCGGTTCGGCGTCGACGGGATTGGCCTGTGCCGGACCGAGCATATGTTTTTCGACCCCGTTCGCCTGACCGTGATGCGCGAGATGATTTTTGCAGAAAACGCGCAGGATCGCGAAGCCGCGCTGGATCGCCTGCTGCCCATGCAACGCGCTGATTTCATTGAGCTCTTCAAGCTCATGCGCGGCCAGCCCGTCACGATCCGTCTCTTCGATCCGCCGCTGCATGAATTCCTCCCCGGCGACCGGGAAGGCACGCGCGCCTTGGCCGAAGCCCTTGATCTGCCGGTCAGCCGGGTCTCGTCGCGCATCGAAAACCTGCAGGAATTCAATCCGATGTTGGGTTTGCGGGGCGTGCGCCTTGGCGTGACCATCCCCGAAATCTACGAAATGCAAGCCCGCGCTATCTTTGAGGCGACCATCAAGGTCTCCAAGAAAGGCGCCCCGATTGTGCCTGAGATCATGATCCCCCTCGTCTCCGCCAGACGAGAGGTGGAGCTAGTGAAAGCCCGGATCGACGGCATCGCGGCCGAAGTGCGCGCCAAATCCGGCATCGACTTCGATTACCGCCTTGGTGTCATGGTTGAAACGCCACGTGCCGCTTTGCGTGCTGGCGAGATTGCCGAGCATTCCGCGTTTCTGTCATTCGGGACGAACGACTTGACCCAAATGACCTATGGTCTGTCACGCGATGATGCGGGGCGGTTCATGTCTGCCTATGTGCAGCAGGGCGTGTTTCCCGAGGATCCGTTCCGCGAATTGGACGTCGAAGGTGTGGGCGAACTGTTGCTTTTGGGTGCCGAACGGGGCCGTGCGGCGCGCCCGGACATCACCTTGGCGCTGTGTGGAGAGCACGGTGGACACCCCGAAGCGGTTGATTTTTCGCGAAAAGCCGGGTTCGACTACGTGTCTTGTTCCCCGTTTCGGGTGCCAGTTGCAAAGCTGGCGGCGGCGCAATTTGCCATTCGTGACAAGGGTTTGGAATAAGCCGTTAAAGTGTCGCTTTAACGCGCGCCGACCCAATAGCTAGGGGCAGGATAACCGATAAACGCAAGATTCAGAGCGAATTTTGCGAATTTTCCGAAATGCGCTACGTAGCCGAAAAAGGACAAGAGGTCCGGATCCGCTGAGCAGAGCGGGTTCATCAAAGGCCTCTGGAAGGGTACGAAAATGATGCATCGGACTTTGGCCGCGTTTGGCGCGGGCCTGATTGGTTTGTGTGTGACCACTGGGGCAGTGGCGCAGAATGTAACGGAATTGGAAGTGACGCTCAGCACGTCGGCCACGGCGTCCGGGCTGTCGAATGTGCTCGATCAGCTTATGGGCGTGGAAAATGCATCCCTCTCGGGGGTGAATGCGACACGGCTGCGCACGCTCGCCTCTCCGTTTTCTGGCACCGCATCCGATGATCCCCGCATCATGGACGCCTCCGCCTTGATGGCGCTGCCTACCCCGCGCGGCGGAGAAGGCTGGCGCTGCCTGACCGAAGCCCTGTATTTCGAGGCACGTGGCGAGCCGGTCGAAGGCCAATATGCCGTGGCCGAGGTCATTTTGAACCGCGTCGACCATGCCAATTACCCTGATAGCATCTGCGGCGTGATCAATCAGGGCACGGGGCGGCAATTTGCCTGCCAATTCACCTATACCTGCGATGGGCGTCCCGAGGAGATCGGCGATGAGAACGCCTGGCACCGTTTGGGTCATATCGCGCGCATCATGATCGACGGCGCGCCGCGCGATCTGACTGCCGGTGCGACCCACTACCACGCCGATTTCGTGAACCCGCAATGGGCCTCGCTCTATCCGATGACGGCAGATATCGGCATCCACCACTTCTATCGCCAGCAATACTGACGCCACGCGCGTCGGAATTGGACTGATACGCGCCGCAAGCTGGTCCTTGCGGTGATCGTTTCCCGTGGTATCCCGCCTTTGGCTGATTGCGAGGAGAGCCATGAGCGACGAGATTACACAGGCATTCGACCATCCGTCCGAACGCGCGAAAGCAACCGCCGGCGACGTCCCGCGCGACCGCATCTCCATGACCGACCATGTCCGCGAGGTCGAGATCGGCGCCTTCCAGGCCGAACGCGGCGTGACTCAGAAAATCCGCTTCGATGTGGTGGTTGAGGTTGAGACCCGCGCCGAGCAGGCGATTGACGATGTGGACCGCATCCTCAGCTACGACACCATCGTTGAGGCGATTGACGCAGCCCTCCACGCGGAGCGTGTGAACCTGTTGGAAACCCTCGCCGCGCGCATCGCCGACGGAATTATCGAACACCCCCTGGCCGCGCGTGCCTTCGTGCGCATCGGCAAGCTCGACCGTGGCCCGTACACGCTTGGTGTCGAAATCGTCCGCACGCCGCCACAAGGCCGTCGACGCCTGCGCCTTCTGGCCGACGCAGCCCCGCACCCGGTTGTGGTGTTTCTGTCCAACGCGGCCGTGGCCCGCCCCGATCTGTCTGCCCTTCTTGACCGGCTCGAAGACCTCGACGCGCCGCTGATCCTATGCGTCGACACGCCCGATCTGGAACAACCCGTAGCCGATCACGCCATGCCCCAGCGCCGCATCGCGCTGCTCGCGATCGAGCAGCAGGCCTGGGTTCTTGCCGCCCGCGATCCGCGCTGCGTCGTCGTCGACAGCCGGACTGAGCTTGATTGGGCCATGAAACAAGGTCAGATCAGCGTCTGGGCCCCGTCCAAACTGGTCCTCGACGCCGTCGATGGCCCCGGCGCACAGGTCACGGAACCCCTGGCGCTCACCCAATGGCTGGCCGAGGCGTTTGAAGCCCGCTCCTTGCTCATGTTCGGGGCCGACAATGCACAGTCATTTGCCGCAGATGCGCTTCCCAGCCTGGCCCAGATCACGCAAGACGCATAAGCAATTGCCCATCCGCCTGCCTGTCCTCAACCCGAAACCCGGCCTTCTCCATGACCCGCTGGGATGACACTGACCCTTCGGACACATGGCCAAAGAACCGCTGCGCGTTCAGCGGGCCGCGGGCATGGTCCAGCGCGGCCAGCAGGAACTCACTGGCCAAGCCCTGACCCCACATATCGGGCAGGAAGTGAAACAAAACCTCCAGCCCGTCATCGCCAAAGCCAAGGCGAAATCCACCCACACCGATATCATTGCCCGCATGCGACAGCGTCCAGGGCGAAATCCGGTGGCGGCTCCAATCCTGCATATCCCGCTCCAGATCGCCTTCTCCGCGCGCTCCAAACAGCTGCTGGTAAAGGCCAAGCGCCAGTGGGCTTGGGGCACGGCCAGACAGGCGCAGCGTGCGGAAGGCGAAACGATCGGTCATCCCGCAAAGCATTTCAGAGTTTTTTGAATCTCGCGACTCTCAAGTTGATAGCTTTTACAATGCCCTGCGGCCTTGTCCGCATTCCGACTTCAAGTTACCCCGCGCCATGACCCAGTATTTCCGCCCGATCCCGTCCTGTGACCCCGCCCGACCGGCTGATGCACTGCCAATTGCCGGTGGATGGACGTGGTTTGACCGGGTCGAAGTGCTTTCGCGCACCGCCGCGCCGCAAATCGTGCCCATGACGGACGTGCCAGATGCCATTCTGGCGTCCATGACTGGCCCGCGCGCGGCCTTTGGGCCATTGGCGATGGACGTCCCGCGGCTGATGGGCATCCTCAACACCACGCCCGACAGCTTCTCGGACGGCAGCAAATTCACCCAAGTCGATGCCGCGCTGACTCACGCCAAAGCCATGCTGGCCGACGGTGCTGACCTGATCGACATCGGGGGGGAATCGACCCGACCCGGCGCGGAAGAGATCGCGATAGCTGAGGAAATCGACCGAACCGCCCCGGTGATCGAGGCGCTGGCGCAGCAGGGCGGCGCGTTCATCAGCCTTGATACCCGCAAGGCCGGGGTGGCCGAAGCCGGGCTTGCCGCAGGCGCCGGTGCACTCAACGATGTCTCGGGCCTTCGCTTTGATCCACGCCTTGCCGATGTGGCCGCCGCCAGCGGTAAGCCCTTGATCCTGATGCATTCCATCGAAGACCCACAGACCATGCAGGAAGCGGCAGAGACGGCCTATTCGGATGTCCTTCTCGATGTCTATGACGGCCTCCAATCCGCGATCGACACCGCGGTTGCGGCGGGCGTGGACCGGGCCCGCATCATCGTGGATCCCGGCATCGGCTTCGGCAAGACCGAGGCGCAGAACCTTGCCCTGATTGCGCGGCTGTCGCTGTTTCACACCTTGGGCTGCCCGATCCTGTTGGGCGTGTCGCGCAAAGGGTTCATCGGTCGCATCTCGGGCGAGGCGCAGGCAGACCAGCGCGGGGCCGGATCGGCGGCAATCGGCCTGTGGGCCTTGGCGCAGGGCGTTCAAATTCTGCGTGTCCATGATATAAAGCTGCACAGACAGGCAATCGACCTGTGGCGTGCCGCGAACGCGGTGCAGTAAATGGAACCGGGGTACGAGCAGATATGACACGCAAACTCTTCGGCACCGATGGGGTGCGCGGGCAGGCCAATTCCTATCCGATGACCGCAGAAATGGCGCTCAAGATCGGCGCCGCTGCAGGGCGATATTTCCGCCGTGATGGGGCCGCTGGCCACCGTGTCGTGATCGGTAAGGATACGCGCCTGTCAGGCTACATGATCGAAAACGCGCTTACCGCGGGTCTGACTTCCACTGGCATGAACGTCCTGCTGTTGGGGCCGGTGCCCACACCCGCCGTTGGCATGCTGACACCGTCCATGCGCGCGGATGTGGGTGTGATGATTTCAGCCAGCCACAACCCGGCGGAAGATAACGGGATCAAGCTTTTTGGGCCCGATGGCTTCAAGCTCGATGACGCCGCAGAACGGGCGATTGAAGAAATGGCCCTTGGTGAAGTGGAGCCTGTGCAGGCGACCAATATCGGGCGCGCTAAGCGCATCGACGATGGGCGCTTCCGCTACCTTGAGCGTGTGAAATCGACCTTTCCGACCGCCTTGCGTCTGGATGGGCTGAAGGTTGTGATCGATTGCGCCAACGGGGCCGCTTACCGCGCCGCGCCTGAAGTGCTTTGGGAATTGGGGGCCGAGGTAATCCCACTGGGAGTGGAGCCCAACGGCCTGAACATCAACTTGGGCTGTGGTTCAACCAAGCCCGAAGCGGCAGCCGCAAAGATCCGCGAAACGGGGGCCGATGTCGGGATCTGCCTCGACGGGGACGCGGACCGCGTGATCTTGATTGATGAAGCGGGCGCCGTGGCCGATGGCGACCAGATCATGGCCTTGTTCGCAAACCGATGGGCTGAGGATGGGCGGCTGAAAGGCGATACGCTTGCCGCGACTGTCATGTCGAACCTAGGGCTGGAGCGTTATCTGGCGGATCGGTCGATCCGGCTGCATCGCACGGCAGTGGGCGACCGGTATGTGGTCGAGGCGATGCGCGCCAATGGCCTCAACCTGGGCGGCGAGCAATCGGGCCATATCGTGATGACCGACTATGCGACCACCGGCGACGGGTTGGTGGCCGGGCTGCAATTCCTGGCCGAGATGGTGCGCACCGGGCAGCCCGCCAGCACGCTGACCCGCAGTTTTGAGAAGGTGCCGCAACTCTTGAAAAACGTCCGCTACGGGGCAGGGGCCACGCCGTTGGAGGCGCCAGCGGTCAAGCAAGCCATTGCCGAGGCCGAGGCGCGTTTGGTTGGAGCGGGCCGCCTTTTGATCCGCAAATCCGGGACCGAGCCGCTGATCCGCGTGATGGCGGAGGCGGAGGACGAGGGGCTGATGAACGAGGTCGTGGACCAGATCGTCGGCGCGGTTGAAGCCTCCGTTTGAGCGCGTTGCTCATTCAATTTTGAATAGCGGCGGTGTGGTTTCGGGCGTTTTCCATTCATTCTTGAACGATCAACGTGATACCGCGTCGCGCCCTCAACGGGCCGTGACGTAGCGTTTCGCTTTGGTTTGGCCCTCCACGGGCGCAGGCTTGTGCCATGGAAGTTTTCGATTTCGCCAAACAGATTTTCGACGCGCAGCCCTTCACTCAGCTCTTGGGCGCCGATCTGCTGGAAGCCTCCGCCGACGGCGTTGTCGTCGCTCTCGACCTCAGGCCTGACCATCTGCAACAGCATGGCATCGTCCATGGCGGTGTGCTCAGCACGATGGCCGATATAGCGCTCGCCTTCGCAGGTGGTCTGGCGATGGGATCAGATGCTGTGACCTCGGAATTCAAAATCAATTACATCCGCCCGGCCAAGGGAAACGGCTTGATCGCCAAAGCGCAGGCCATCGGCGTCACCAAACGCCAGGCTTTGGTCCGGAGTGAGATTTTCTGTGGCGAAACCCTGTGCTGCGCGGCGCAAGGCACGATCCTCAAGGTGTGACCGGCTCTCCGGCCACATAGACCTGTGCCACGGCGCGGTCATCGCCCATCATGATCGTTGGGAAAAGGGCCTCCCAAATATCCTCCGCCCGCTCCGCGCGCTGCGCGATGGCGGGCGTTGAGGCAAGGTCTAGTACGCAGAGATCGGCCTCGATCCCGGGCTTCAGGCTGCCGATCTTGTGGTCCAGCCGCAGGGCCTCTGCCGATCCCGCCGTAGCGCGCCAGATCAACTCGGCCGGGTGCAATGCCACGCCGCGCAGCTGTGCAACTTCATACGCCGCAGCCATCGTGCGCAGCATGGAAAAGCTCGACCCGCCACCGGTATCCGTCGCCAGCCCCACACGCATCCGGTCCGCCAACCCCATGTCAAACAGGCCCGAGCCGATGAAGGTGTTGGAGGTGGGGCAATGGACAACCGCCGCGCCAACCTCGGCCAGACGATCCACCTCACGCGGCTCAAGATGGATGGCATGGCCGTAAACGCCGTTGGCCCCCAAAAGGCCATGCGCCTCATACGTGTCCAGGTAATCCCGCGCGTCGGGGTAAAGCGATTTGACCCACGCGATTTCGTCAACCTGCTCGCTGATATGGGTCTGCATCAGGCAGCTCGGATGTTCGGCCCAAAGCGCGCCCAAGGCCTCAAGCTGCTCAGGCGAGGACGTGGGCGAGAAGCGCGGCGTGATGACGTAGGAGAGACGACCTTGTCCATGCCAATGGGCCAGCAACCGCGCGCTATCATCATAAGCAGATTGCGCCGTGTCGCGCAGGCCTTCGGGCGCGTTACGATCCATGCAGGTTTTGCCGGTCAGCGCGCGCAGGCCGCGGCGCTGCGCCTCGGCGAAATACGCATCGACGGAAGCAGGATGAATGGTGGCATAGCTGGCAACGGTTGTGGTGCCGTTTGCGAGAGTTAGATCGAAGTAACGTGCAGCGATTTCAGCCGCATAAGCCGCGTCATCAAAGCGGGTTTCTTCCGGAAATGTATAAGTGTTAAGCCAGTCGATCAGGCGTTTGCCCCAAGATGCAATAATCGCAGTCTGGGGATAGTGGGTATGAGCATCCACGAATCCCGGCAGAAGCAGGTGGTTGCCGTGATCTGTTAGGTCGGCCTGCGGATGGGCGCGACGCAGATCATCAGCCTCGCCCACGCCGGTGATGATCCCGTCCCGGATCAGCACCGCGCCGCGCACGCTGTGGCGCAGCCCTGACGGGCCCGCAAGGCGCGGGTCGGCATCGTAAAACAGGCATTGCCCAAGGATAAGGCGGTCTTGCATCTTTGGCCCCATAACTTGGCCCAATTGATAGCCCTTTGGCGTGACCCATGTTAGGGCAAAAGTGCTTCACGAACGGGGGACGCCATGGCCGAGCAGATGGAAGACATCGTCGATGACGGCCGCGATGCCTATGCGCTGGATATCTCGCTAAGGGCCGCTTTGCGCGACGCGGTTGCGGCGCAGGATGTCGCGTCCATTGACGCATTGATGGAGCCGCTGCACCCGGCCGACATTGCCGACCTTCTGGAACAGATCACGCCGAATGAGCGCGAAGGCTGGCTGTCATTGTGGTCGAAGGGGATCGACGGCGAAGTCCTGTCGGAACTGGAAGAGGGCCTGCGTGAGGCGGTTCTTGAAATCTTGCCCGATCAGGTCATTGCGGACGCTGTCCGCGAGCTGGATTCCGACGATGTGGTTGATCTGGTCGAAGACCTCGAAGAAGAGCAGCAGGAGCAGATCCTAGAAGCGCTGGAGCCAGCGGACAGGGCGGCGGTCGAAGCGGCGCTGAGCTACCCCGAAGAGACCGCCGGCCGCCTGATGCAACGCGAGATCGTCGCGGTGCCAGAGCATTGGACGGTGGGCGAAGCGATTGACTATATCCGCGGGCAGGCGGGGCATTTGCCTGAGGAATTCTATCACATCATTCTGACTGACCCGCGTATGAAGCCAACGGGTTACGTGATGTTGGGCCGGCTTTTGGCGTCTGTCAGGAAGGTGCGGTTGCTGGACATCACCGAGGATTCCTTTCGGCCCATTCCAGCGAGCCAGCCAGAAGATGAGGTGGCCTATGCGTTCAATCAGTATCACCTGATCTCAGCGCCCGTCGTGGATGATGACGGGCGGCTGGTGGGTGTGATTACCATCGACGATGCGATGATTGTCTTGGACGAAGAGCATGAAGAGGACATCCTGCGCCTGGCCGGTGTGGGCGAAGAATCCTCGCTGTCGGATGGCGTGCTGGAGACAACGAAGCAGCGCTTCCCGTGGCTGTTTGTGAACCTCGTGACGTCGATCCTGGCGTCGCTGGTGATTGCGCAGTTTGAAGCGGCGATTGCGCAGATCGTGGCCTTGGCCGTGTTGATGCCGATTGTGGCGTCGATGGGGGGCAATGCGGGGACGCAATCGCTAACCGTGGCAGTGCGCGCGATAGCGACGAAGGATTTGACCGCGTCGAACCTGGTGCGGGTGATCACGCGAGAGGCCGGGGTTGGTCTGATCAACGGTGTGATCTTTGCCATTGTGATGGGGATCGTTGGCGTCGTGTGGTTTGGCACGGCGATGCTGGGGGTCGTGATCGGGGCGGCGATGGTGATCAACCTGCTGGTGGCGGGCTTGGCCGGGATCCTGGTGCCAGTTGTGCTCGACCGGTTGCGGATTGATCCGGCCCTGGCTTCAGGCGCGTTTGTGACAACGGTGACGGACGTGGTTGGGTTCTTCTCGTTCCTGGGGCTGGCCGTGATCTTGCTGCTCTGAAGGGCCAGCGCGGGCGCGGTTTAGCCGGGGATTTCCAGCGTCACCGTGCGCCCGTTGCGCACGTATTGCAGCGTGGTCTCGCCAATGGCGGCCACGCGCCCACCATCGAGGCGATCACCGACGGCGACGCGCACGAAACGGCCGGACGACAAGCGCACAAGGGCGCGCCGGTCGGAGTTGGTACCGGTGACGCCGATCAGGTTCACGTTGCGCAGGCGGATGGCGTTGCGTTCGGTCGCGGCGCGGCTGACATCCGCGTTGGACGGGATATCGGGGCCGGGGGCGACGGCAGCGACCTCCACGGCGGTGGGCTGCTCAACCGGCCGGCGATCGGCGCTTGCGACAATCTGTTCGATATTGCCGGGCCGTGTGGTGGGCAGGAGAGAGCGTGCGACAGCCAGATCAGTGCCGCCGATAGCCGCACTGACGGCGGCATCGACATCCGCGTCCGCAACGCCTCCGTCAGACGGGAAGAGCGAGGCCTGCGCGGCGGCTTCCTGTGGGGATTGCGGGCGTTCAGTGGGGCGACGTTCGCCCAATTCGGTCTGGGTCAAGCCACCAAGCACGGCCCGTTCGCGCAACTCGGCGAGGTTTGAGGGGCGTTCGGTCGGGCGGAAGGTGCCCAGAACCGCATCGTCCACGTCAATGGCGGGGGCTTCTTCCTCAATCTCACGAGGACGCTGGCGGGCCGCGACGGGCGGCGTGCCTGCAACCACAAACGCGCCTTCCGGCGTCACGGCACCTTGCGGCGTGGCGGCGACAAGCCCCTGATCTGTCAGGTCAAATTCCACCCCAAAGGGCGGTGGGGGTGGAAAGCGGCGCAGCAATTCGCCCGGGTTCACGCCCGGATCGGGGAGTGCGACCGCATCAAACGCCACGATCTGAGGGTCGATCGAGGCCGTGTAGATCCGATCCAGCAAATCGAAGGGGCGCAGATCAGGGCGCTCTGGCGAACGGGCCCAAATGCCATCCTCTGCGTAAAGCGCCTCCGCCTCTTCAAGGCTCGGGTTTTGGCCTTGATCGATGGGCGGCAGCGGGGGCAGGTCCAACTCGGCATCGATGTCGGGCAGCTCGCCTTCATCGACATTGGGGGCCAGAACATCACCAGGCGCGGAGGTGTCATCCGGCAAGGCCGCAAGATCGATCCCGTCTGCGGCCGCCTCATCTTCCAGGCTTGGGGTCGCGGTGCCGCCAATTGTCGGGGCTTGGGTAAAGACGTCTGGGGCAGGTGCGCCCGTGTCAACGCCAGCGACTTGCTGCTCGCCATCGCCAAAGCCGAACAGGCGCGCAACAGCGCTGTTTGGCAAGAAGACAGCCGACCAGATCGCGACCATTGCCAACAGGAGCAGCAGGACAACTGTCAGGATCAGGCCCGTTTTGAAGGACGGCCCCGCAGAGGGAACAGATTTGCGGGCCAGCAGGCCAGAGGTGAAATTCTCATCCTCCGCCACCGCCGCGCCATCGGCAGGAGGTGGGGTATCCGCTTCGGGCTGGCTATTGCGACGCAAAAGACCGCCCAATCCCGCGCCGGCTTGCGCGGGCCCGCCATCGGGCTTGGCGGCCCCGCCACGTCCACGCAACGCGCCGCCAAGCAAACCTTTTTTGGCCCCGGAGGGCATATCGTCCGACTGGCCGGGTGGCGGGCCATCGAACGGAGAGGCGCGCAATTGCGGACCTGCGGCCTGCTCTTCCGGGGGGCGAGGTTCAATCTCCACCCGTGGGCGAGGGGGCTGCGGCGCAGCGGGTCCGCCCGCCTTGGGCTTGGTCTTGCTGGCATTGCGCACGCGCTGCAATTGCTCGGCCAAACGTGGCATGCCGGCATTTGAACCCGCGGGTGTGTCAGACGCTGCAGGCGTGCTCTCTGCGGTCGGTTGTGCGGGCTCGGCAGGGCGCCCTTCGGGATGCGAGAGACCCAGGCGCGAGCTGCGCTGCCCAACCAACGATCCAGTTTGGCTGTCTGGCGCCGCCACGCGACCGCGATGGGCCGAGAATTGCGGCTCCCCGTCTGCGGGTGCATCCGGTGCGGGCGGCGCAGCAGGCGCTTCGCCCCGGATGACACGCGCCCGCTGACGGGCTTCGCGCGCGGCCGGAGATGGAGCGGGTGGCAAAGGATCATCGCCACTTTCGGGATCTTCGACGGCGTCGTCGTCAGCGATCGGTTGGATCGGCGTGCTAATATCGTCGATCGCGGGAATATCGGCCAGATCAGCTTGCGCCGACATGGCTAGCGCCTCGGCCAGTGCCGGATTGGCATCCTCAATTGCGTCCTCGGCGGGCGTTTGCGCTGCATCAGCGGGGTCTGGCGCGTCGTCGGTGGCTGCGGCTCCATCTTCTTCAGGTGCAGCATCAGCCGGGCTCGAGTCTGATGCAGCCGAAACTTCAGCAGTCGCCTCTGCGGCCTCGTCCGCTGTTTCTTCGGTTGGCGTGGTGTCTGGGTCGCCTGGGGCCTCGGCTTCTGCTTCGCTGACACTCTCGGCGGCGGGTTCCGGCTCCGGCTCCTCTACGGGTTCCGGCTCAGGCTCGGGCTGGCCATGGGTGTCGGCACCAAAGGCGATGCCCTCTGCGGTAAAACCGAACTGCTCCTGGCCCCCCTCCACATCGAAGGTGGGGACGCCCGGGAAGCGTTCCATGGGAGGCATCGCTGCAAATCCGGCGCCGTCAAAGCCGTATTGCGCGGCGAAAGCCTTTGCCTCTTCCAGCGTCTCACGGGCGACAACCGCGATTTTCACGCGGTCCTCTTCCAGCATGCGCCAATCGTATTCGAGTTCTGTCACCGCGTAGGGTGTCATCCCGTCGAGGCCTTCCTCAATCCGGAAGGCCGTCAATTCAGGGTCCGCTGTCGGCGCGGTCAGCGAGGTGTAGAGCATCTGGTCGTCAGGCAGGACCAGAAGCGTCTTGAAGTCTTCGCCTTCCCGCGCGACCGCCTCGTCACGCAGTTTTGAGAGTGCTGCCCCAAGGTCAGAAACCGCCAGTGGCGTCTCACCAATCATGGCCCAATGGCCAGCGGCTTGCCGATGGGCAAGTGCGATGCCATCCGCCGAAAGGAAGAGTGCGATATTCACCGTCAAGTCAGACCTCAGTCAATCGTACAGGGGCGTTGCGAAAGCGCCACAATCGCCCCCTCTTACAGTGCTTTGCGTCCGGGGCAAACCTTTCGCTGACCGCGCAAGCCCCATCGGCGGTTCCAGTGTAAATCTTTTGCCCGCCTCGCAAAAGGGGGCGCGGTCGGATCAAGACCGCGCCCCCGAATGGCCCGTATCCGCGTCCGGCCTTACCCTAACGCGAAATTGGTTAATTTTCCCTTCTTACGCCGCAGCAGCAGACAGAGCGCGGTCCAGATCCGCGATCAGATCGTCTGCATCTTCGGTCCCGATGGAGACGCGCACCACGTTGGGTGCGGCACCGGCGGCTTCTTGCTGTTCCGGCGTCAGCTGCCGGTGCGTGGTGGAGGCCGAATGGATGATCAGCGAGCGTGTGTCGCCCAGATTGGCCACGTGGCTGAAAATTTCCAGCGAATCGACCAGTTTCACACACGCCTCGTATCCGCCCTTCACCGCGAAGGTGAAGAGCGCGCCCGCGCCCTTCGGGCACACGGTTTTGGTGCGTTCAAAGTACGGAGAGGATTCGAGCCCGGCATAGGTCACGAAATCGACGCGGGGGTCGTTCTCCAGCCATTTGGCGATTTTCACCGCGTTCTCGACATGGCGCTCCATCCGGAGGCTGAGCGTCTCGATGCCCATCAGCGTATAGTGTGCGGCCTGGGGGTTCATCGTCATGCCCAGATCGCGCAGGCCGATGGCGATGCCGTGGAAGGTGTAGGCGAGCGGGCCGAACGTCTCGTGGAATTTCAGGCCGTGATAGGCAGGCTCCGCCGCGCTGAGCGAGGGGAATTTATCGGATGCCGACCAATCGAACTTGCCGGAGTCCACCACACAGCCGCCTGTAACCGTGCCATTGCCGGTGAGATATTTGGTGGTGGAATGCACGACCAAGGTAGCACCATGCTCAATCGGGCGGTGCAGGTAAGGCGTGGCAGTGGTGTTGTCGATGATCAGGGGAATACCAGCTTCATCAGCCACATCGGCCACGGCGCGGACATCCATGATATAGCCGCCGGGATTGGCGATGGCTTCGCCAAAGACGGCGCGGGTCTTGTCATCAATAGCAGCTTTGACGGCATCAAGATCGTCCATGTCGACGAACTTGGCCTCCCACCCGAAGCGTTTGATGGTTTGGGAGAATTGGGTGACCGTACCGCCGTAAAGACGGGTTGAGACAACAACGTTGCAGCCCGGCTGCATCAGCGGGAACAGCGCCATGATCTGTGCGGCGTGGCCGGAGGAACAGCAAACTGCGCCAACGCCGCCTTCCAGGGTTGCGACGCGTTCCTGAAGAACGGCAACGGTCGGGTTGGTCAGGCGCGAGTAGATGTAGCCGACTTCCTGAAGGTTGAAGAGCGCGGCCGCATGTTCCGCATCGCGGAACACGTAGGCCGTACTTTGGTAGATCGGTGTCTGCCGCGCGCCAGTGGCAGGGTCGGGGCGGGCGCCTGCATGGATTTGCAGCGTGTCGAAGCCGTAGCTGGGTCCGTCGGTCATGGGTGTCTCCCTCGTCATGCTTTGGCGCGCTTGTAGAACAGGGCGCCCACGGGCTGCAATCACCGCGCGGAAAGGAAGGCCATTTGTTCCAACGCGCACCAATCCTGCAAAACGCCTATCCTTCCTTGTTTCAAAAATACCTCGGGGGTCGGCGATCTTTTTCGACGAAAAAGTCGCGAAGGGGGCAGCGCCCCCATCAAAAAGGAAATGCCTTGCGGCGCAGCCGCTCCTTTTGGTCATAAGCGCGACGGCTTGGCACTGGACGCCCGGCGTCCAAACGGGCAAAACCCACCCAAACGACCCATGCGAGGCCAGACATGCTCGATTTCCTCAAACGCGCCGTGACCTGGTGGAATGGCCAGACCCTCGGCACACAGCTGTTCACTGCCCGCAACGGGGAGCGTGTGGGTGAGGATGCGCAGGGCAACATCTTCTACCGCAACGCCGACGATACGAAGCGCTGGGTGATCTATAACGGCGAGGCTGAAGCCAGCCGGGTCGAGGCCGAATGGCATGGCTGGCTGCACCACACTTGGGATGAGCCGCCCACCGACAAACCGCTGGTCCACAAGGATTGGGAAAAGCCACACCTGCCGAACCTGACGGGCTCGGCTGCCGCCTACGCCCCCGCAGGCTCGATCCGCCGGGCTGAGCCGGAAGAGCGCCGCGATTATGAGGCTTGGTCGCCGGAATAAAGGTGCCGGGGAAAGGGGACGGGAAACCTCCCCCTTGGCCTTGCCCTCCGCGCCAGCTATCCCGGTCCCATGGCTGATACAGACTATTCCATCACCGAGATTGCGACTGGCGGCGCCGTATTGGCTGCGGCGATTGGCTTTTTCCTTTATGCAAGCGGGTCCGGCGGTGGGGCGGGTGGGTCGTCTTACGATCTTCAGGCGCATTTCCGATCCGCTGAAGGGATCGGGATTGGCACCGAAGTGCGCCTCGGCGGTGTGCAGATCGGCACTGTGACGGACATGGAACTGAACCCGGAGACCTTCCTTGCCGAGACCACCATCAGTGTGGCGGACAGCATTATCCTGCCCGATGACAGCGCGATCGCCATAGCCTCGGAAGGCCTGCTTGGCGGGTCATTTGTGGAAGTGATCCCGGGCGGCTCACCGTTCAACATGGAAGCGGGGGGCGAATTCATCGACACGCAATCCTCGGTCAGCCTGATCACGCTGCTCTTGCGGTTCTTTGGCGGAAGTGGAGAGAGTTGATGCTGCGCGCCGGTTTGTTCTCAATTCTCCTTATTTCCGGTGCGGCACCTGTCGCGGCACAGCAATTCGACAATTTCGATGGCGACAACACCTTTGATGACTTCCAGCTTGATACAGGTGACGGGGAAGGCACTGGCCTGACCCTGTCAGAAGATGGTGGTCTGGTGCCGGACGGGGGCGGCGGGGATATCCAGCTGAACCTTGGTGACGGCGGCTCGCAAGGCACGTTTGAAAGCTTTCCGGGTGTCTCTGGCCCGGTCACATCAGTCAGCCAGCCCGCGACCGAGCAAGGCACGATCGTAACCCTGCGTGCGCTCGACAAGATGCTGGGCCAGCCCACGGATGTAGAGCTGTCGATGGGGCAGACAGTCGTTTTTGGTCGCATTGCGATCCGCGCCGTGGAGTGCCGTTACCCGGCTGGCGACCCGGGCGGCGATGCATTCGCGCACCTTGAAGTGCTTGATCTGGAAGGGAATTCCCTTTTTGACGGGTGGATGATCGCCTCCAGCCCGGCGCTCAACGCGCTGGAACATTCCCGCTACGATGTCTGGGTCCTGCGCTGCACTGCTTGATGCTCGTCAGAGGACGAGGGGTGCGTCTTCCGGAAGGGCATGGAAATCGGCGGGCAGCAAGAGCGCACGGCTGAGTTCCGCCCGGTAATCGGTCCGGGGCAGTTCCACCGCGCCAAGCGATACCAAGTGATCCGTCACAAATTGCGTATCGAACAGAGTGAAACCGCCTGCGCGCAACCGATGGATCAAGTGACCAAGGGCGAGTTTCGATGCGTCTGTGCGCCGTGAAAACATGCTCTCCCCAAAGAAGGCAGAGCCCAGAACCACACCGAACACACCCCCGGCGAGGCCCTCTGCATCCCAGATCTCGACGGAATGGGCGAGGCCCTGCGCATGCAGGACCTGATAGCAGGCCATCAGGTCATGGTTGATCCATGTGGGGTCGCGGTCGGCGCAGCCATCCACGACACCCGCAAAATCGCGATTGAGATGAACGGTGTAGCCGCCGCGCTTGATGCGTTTTCGCAGAGATCGTGACGCGTGGAAGGCATCGAGGGGAAACACGCCGCGCCTTTGCGGGTCGACCCAGAACACGTTCGGGTCATCATTTCCCTCGGACATCGGGAAGATCCCGGCGGCGTAGGCGCGCACCATCAGCTCTGGCGTCAGGAGCGGTCGGTCCTCTGGGTACATGTCATGCGCCATAGTGCACATTTAGGCGCGGAACGCCAAAAGGCCCATAAAAAATTGGCCAAAATTGGCCTCGTCGAAAAAATCTGCTCCATTTACCGTCAATTAACGGCTGTATGGTCATATGTTGCCCATCAATTTCAGGATACCTGCCGGATAAATCTGCAGGATTTGGGCGAAGATCGATGAAGTGCTGGCCCTCCCCGTGGGGCAGCGCAATGTGGCCTTCACCTGCCAAGCGAAGTGTTCATCCGTATGAACGCTTTCTGCTGCATCAGAAACGGCGCTTCGGGTTCTCACCCCGTGGCGCCGTTTCGCATTGGACTTAGCCCATATTCTCTTCCAGCCAGCCTTCCAGCCAGTGGATGGTATAGTCGCCGGTCTGAACGGCATCGGTCTGCAGGAGTTCGTGGAACAGCGGCACCGTGGTGTCGATGCCGTCCACGATCAGCTCCCCCAGCGCGCGGTTGAGGCGCGCCAGCGCTTCGGGCCGGTCACGGCCATGTACGATCAGCTTGGCAATAAGCGAGTCGTAGTAGGGCGGGATGCGGTAGCCGTCGTAAAGCGCCGAATCCATCCGGACGCCAAGCCCGCCGGGGGCGTGATACTGGGTGATCGTACCGGGGCAGGGCGCGAAGTTCGGCAGCTTCTCCGCGTTGATGCGCACTTCGATGGCGTGGCCCTGGACTTGCAGGTCATTTTGGCTGAACGACATCGGCTCCCCTGCGGCGACGCGGATCTGTTCGCGGACAAGGTCTACGCCCATGATCGCCTCGGTCACGGGATGTTCCACCTGCAAGCGGGTGTTCATCTCGATGAAGAAGAATTCACCGTCCTCGTAGAGGAATTCGATGGTGCCCGCGCCCTCATAGCCCAGATCGGCCACGGCCTTGGCACAAGTCTCTCCGATGCGCGCGCGTGTCTCAGCGTCGATCGCGGGGCCGGGGGCCTCTTCAAAGACCTTTTGGTGGCGGCGCTGGAGCGAACAATCGCGTTCGGCCAGATGCACAGCCTGGCCCTTGCCGTCGCCAAAAATCTGCACCTCGATATGGCGGGGGCGGCCGAGATATTTCTCGATATAGACCTCGTCATTGCCAAAGGCCGATTTGGCCTCGGACCGGGCGGAGCGGAAGGCGATTTCCATCTCGTCGCGCGACTTGGCCAGCTTCATGCCGCGCCCGCCGCCGCCTGCCGTGGCTTTGACGATCACGGGGTAGCCTGCCGCATCGCCGACCGCGTATGCAGCCTCCAGGTCGGGCACACCGCCGTCCGAGCCGGGCACACACGGCACGCCCAGTTTGATCATGGTGTCCTTGGCGGTAATCTTGTCGCCCATCATACGGATATGTTCGGCGGAGGGCCCGATGAACTTGATGCCGTGATCTTCGACCGCTTGGACGAAAGCCGCGTTTTCAGACAGGAAGCCGTAGCCCGGATGGATCGCCTCAGCGCCGGTGATTTCACAGGCGGACAGGATCGCGGACATTGACAAATAGCTGTCGGTTCCCGGAGCAGGGCCGATGCAAACCGACTCGTCCGCCATGCGCACATGCATCGCATCGGCGTCGGCGGTGGAATGAACGGCGACCGTTTCGACGCCCATCTCGCGCGCGGCGCGGATGACACGAAGCGCAATCTCGCCCCGGTTGGCGATCAGGATCTTGCGGAACATGGGAAATCCCTTTCCGGTTTATTCGATGATCATCAGGGGCGCGCCGTATTCCACGGGGGCGCCATCTTCGACCAGAATGCGTTTGACCGTACCGGCGCGGGGCGCGGGGATCTGGTTCATCGTCTTCATTGCTTCGACAATCAGCAGGGTCTGCCCTTCGCTGACCTTGTCGCCAACGCTGACAAACGAAGGCGAGCCGGGCTCCGCCTGAAGATAAACGGTGCCCACCATGGGTGAGGTGACAGCGCCGGGCGCTTGTGCGGGATCTTCGGGTGCCTCGGCCGAAGCCGCCGCTGCGGCAGGTGCCGCTGCGGCCGCGGGTGCGGCGGCCATGGGGGCCGCAGCAACAGTCGCGGCCACCGGTGCAGCCATGATCTGGCGCGCGACACGCACGTTCAGCCAATCGCTTTCGGCATATTCGCGCTTTACGTGCAGTTCTGTCAGGTCGTTTTCCCGCAGAAGCTCTGCCAGGGCCTTGATGAAGGCCACATCTTCGTCGCGTGTTTTTTCAGCCATGTCGCTCCTCGCCGTTGCGATGATGCCCGTCTGCGGGTCTGTTGGTCCAACGCGCTATAGCGCAGGGTTGACGCGGGGAAAAGCCGCTGCGTTCGGGAACATGTGGGGGCGGGGCCGGGCGAATGCACGCGCAAGGTGCACAAAATCAGGGCGATCGGCCCTTTCAGGTGCAAAAATCCTGCCATGGGCATCCCCAGATTTTTTACCATTTGATAAATTTTCGAATGCGTGCCAGCCTGATTTGCAACCAAGCCATTCGATCAGCGAGGGATATGCCGCATGACGAACAGCCCATTCACGCCAGGAATTGCACCGGCCCGCTTGCCGGAAGAGGCGCTGGCCCGGAACTTCACTGACCTGCACGCGCCCTTGGATGGGCATGAGGCGCTGGTTGCCGCGGATCGCTGCTATTTCTGCCACGACGCGCCGTGCATCACGGCCTGTCCGACGGACATCGACATCCCTCTGTTCATCCGGCAGATCGCCACAGGCACGCCGGAAGCGGCGGCTGAGACCATCTTTGACCAGAACATCCTTGGCGGCATGTGTGCTCGCGTGTGCCCGACGGAGACCCTCTGCGAAGAGGCCTGCGTGCGCGAGGCGGCGGAGGGGAAGCCCGTCGAAATCGGGCGGTTGCAGCGCTTTGCGACGGACACGGTGATGGCCAAGGGCGTGCATCCGTTTGAACGGGCCCCCGCGACCGGAAAAACAGTGGCTGTTGTTGGGGCCGGGCCTGCGGGGCTGGCCTGCGCGCACCGATTGGCCATGCACGGCCATTCCGTCACGATCTTCGACGCGCGGCCCAAGCCCGGCGGGCTGAATGAATACGGGATCGCCAGCTACAAAAGCGTCGACAACTTCGCGCAAGCGGAGGTCGATTGGCTTCTCAAGATCGGCGGGATCGAGATCAAATATGGCACCGCGTTGAATGGCGATGTGACCATGGCGGCTTTGCAGGCAGACTTCGACGCGGTCTTCCTTGGGATGGGCCTGGGCGGCGTGAACGCGCTGCGAGCGGAGGGCGAGACGCGCGACGGCGTTACGGATGCTGTTGAATTCATTGCTGATCTTCGTCAGGCCGACGATCTGAGCACGCTGCCTGTCGGGCGCAATGTGGTGGTCATCGGTGGTGGGATGACAGCAATTGATGCGGCGGTTCAATCAAAGCTGCTGGGGGCCGAGAATGTCACCGTCCTCTACCGCCGTGGACGGGACGCGATGCCTGCAAGCGCTTATGAACAGGATCTCGCGGCCTCCAAAGGCGTGCGGTTCATCTTCAACGCGATGCCACTTGAGGTGCTTGGGAATGGGGCCGCAACGGCGCTGAGATGTGAATATACGAAAGTGGAGGGACGCTCCGTTCAGGGCACTGGCGAGACGTTCGATATCCCTGCCGATCAGGTGCTCAAGGCCATTGGGCAGACGTTGGACGGCGCGCCGGACGGACTGAAGCTTGATGGCGGCAAGATTGCCGTGACCGGCGCAGGGCGGACCAGCCTAAGCGGCGTCTGGGCCGGGGGCGATTGCGCCAGTGGCGGCGAAGACCTGACCGTGACAGCCGTGGCCGAGGGGCGCGACGCGGCGGAGGATATTCACATGCAAATAAGCAAAGCATGATCAAGTCAGGGTGCCGGAGGATGATGTAGCATGACCTTTTTCCAAATGGATTGGGAGGCTGCTATGACCTTGGAAAGCGACGTGGCGCGGCACTACACGACCGGCAAATTGCTGGCACGGATCAATGCTGCATTGGGGGAAGCCGGGGCAGACCCCGCGCATCCGACGCTTGATGATCTCAAGCCAGTTGATGAGTTCCACACCGGCGGATTGGACGCGACGCTTGCGTTGCTCGACCAGATCGAATTGGCCTCCGACAGCATGGTGTACGATTTGGGATGCGGCATCGGCGGCACCGCGCGTCTGATTGCTGACCGATATGGCGCTTCGGTTGAAGGTATTGATCTAACACAGGAATACATCGACGCGGGCTGTGCGTTGAACGACCGGCTTGGTATGGGCGAGACGATCAAGCTGCACCAGGGCTCGATCCTGGAGCTGCCTTGGGACGCCGCAAGCGCCGACCTCGTGACCATGCTACATGTCGGCATGAACATCGCCGACAAACAGACGCTGTTTGCGCAAGTTGCCCGGTGCCTGAAACTCGGCGGACGTTTTGCGGTTTTCGACGTGATGCGCGGCGCCGAAGATGGCGACCTGCTCTTTCCTTTGCCATGGTCGACGGTCGCCGAGACAAGCCATGTTGAGGCTCCGTCTATCTACGGTGAGGCTGCACAGGCCGCCGGTCTGGAAATTGAGGCGGAACGCGACCGATCCGATTTCGCCAAGGCGTATTTCGAGCGTGTGTCGCGATACGTGGCAGCAAACGGCACGCCCCCAATTGGAATCCATCTGATGATGTCCGGCAATCCGGCGCAGAAGTTGGAAAACTACCTGACAAACCTTCATGCCGGTCGGATTGCGCCGACTGAGATGATTTTCCGCAAACCGCCAATCTGATGGCGCCATCCGAGTGAGGTTCCCATGGCCGACCTAACCAGCGACTTTATTGGTATCAAATCGCCCAATCCGTTCTGGCTCGCCTCCGCGCCGCCGACCGATAAGGAATACAATGTCCGCCGTGCGTTCGAGGCCGGGTGGGGCGGGGTCGTGTGGAAGACGCTGGGGGCCGAGGGGTTGCCCGTCGTCAACGTGAACGGGCCGCGATACGGTGCGATTTATGGGGCGGATCGGCGGCTGTTAGGCCTTAATAACATTGAACTTATCACCGACCGCGACCTTTACACCAACCTTGAAGAGATCAAGCGCGTGAAGGCAGATTACCCTGACCGCGCGATGATCGTGTCGATCATGGTGCCGTGTGAGGAAGAGGCGTGGAAAGCCATCCTGCCGTTGGTGGAGGACACCGGCGCGGATGGGATCGAGCTGAACTTCGGCTGCCCACACGGCATGTCGGAACGCGGCATGGGCGCGGCGGTCGGGCAAGTGCCCGAATACATCGAGATGGTCACGCGGTGGTGCAAGCAGTATTACTCCAAGCCCGTGATCGTGAAGCTGACACCCAATATCACCGACATTCGCAAGCCCGCGGAGGCCGCGAAGCGCGGTGGGGCGGATGCGGTCAGCCTGATTAACACAATCAACTCAATCACTTCCGTGAACCTCGACACGATGTCTCCTGAGCCGTCGATTGACGGCAAGGGATCGCACGGCGGCTATTGCGGCCCGGCGGTGAAGCCGATTGCGATGTCGATGGTGTCCGAGATTGCGCGGAATGCGGAAACCCATGGCCTGCCTATTTCAGGCATTGGCGGGATCACGACCTGGCGCGATGCGGCGGAATTCATGGCGCTGGGGGCGGGCAATGTGCAGGTTTGCACGGCAGCGATGACCTATGGCTTCAAGATCGTGTCCGAGATGATTTCGGGCCTGTCGCAATACCTGGATGAAAAGGGCATGAGCCTGGATGATCTGGTGGGCCGCGCCGTGCCGAACGTCACGGATTGGCAGTACCTGAACCTGAATTATGTAACGAAAGCAAGGATTTCTCAGGATGACTGCATCAAATGCGGGCGCTGTTATGCGGCGTGCGAGGACACCTCGCATCAGGCGATTTCCATGAGCGAGGACCGCGTGTTTGAAGTGATCGACGCCGAATGCGTGGCCTGCAACCTGTGTGTGAATGTCTGCCCGGTGGAGGGCTGCATCACGATGGAGGAATTGGCCGCCGGCGCGATGGACGAGCGGACGGGCAATGTCGTGTCGCCTGACTATGCGAACTGGACGACCCATCCCAACAACCCCGGCGCGATAAAGGCCGCGGAATGATCGAACGGCTGGATCATGTGAACCTGCAGACCGTCCAACTGGACGCGATGATCCATTGGTATTCGCATTTTTTGCAGCTGAAACAGGGGTACAGGCCCAATTTCCCATTCCCCGGCGCGTGGATGTACGCAGGCGACGTGCCGGTCGTTCATCTTGTGCCGGTGGAGGTTGCGCCGCCGAAAGCGACCGATCTCGCCCTGGAACATGCGGCGTTTCGGGCGAAAGGGCTGCCCGCTTTCCTGCGCCGTTTGGCGGAGGGCGATCAGCCGAGCCGGGTGGTACGGGTGCCCGATATTCCGCTTGTGCAGGTCAATGTCTGGGACCCGGACGGGAACCATCTGCACGTGGATTTCCACGCAGATGAGGCGGAGGGTTTGGATCTTGAGGCGTTTAGTATCTCAAAGATAACTGTTTAAGAGCAGCGGTTTACGGCTCAAGGAGCCGGGTGAACAGCGTATCGAGAAAGACCTCGGCCTCCGCAATTGGGTCGCGGCCTTCCCCCAGAACGGCGCGGACCTGAACGTCAAAATCCGCGTAATGCTGGGTCAACGCCCAGATTGAAAAGATCAGGTGGTGCGGGTCGATTTGCGCCAGTTTGCCTGCCGCGGTCCATCGTTTCAGGACCACTGCCTTCTCATCGACAAGGGCCTTCAGATCAGTCGCCAACCCCTCCTTCATGCGGGGCGCGCCTTGAACGATCTCTTGTGCGAAAAGCCTTGATTCTCTTGGGAAATCTCGACTCATCTGAAGTTTTCGACGGACATATGCCCGCAATTCCTGCTGTGGATCGCCATCCTCTTTCAGGTCGCGCAGCGGGTCGAGCCAGGTGTCGACCAGCCCTTCCAAAAGCGTGACGTGGATCTCGTCCTTGGAGGAGAAATAGTAGAGCAGATTGGGCTTCGACAGCCCGGCCTCGCGTGCGATTTCATCAAGCGTTGCGCCGCGAAAGCCATGCTTTGAAAAGACCTCCAACGCGGCTTCCAGGACGCGCGCGCGGTTCTTTTCCTGGATGCGAGTGCGGGGTTTTTCCTGCGTCATCGGTTTGCCCATTTGACGGGCGAGATGTGCCCAATTGGTCGGAATTGCGTTCATCTGGTCGGACTTTTCGCCAAAAATGCGTCCAACTGGTCGCATCTGTCGGTCGTTTCCGTTGACTGGCCCTTGGCTTTTGCTAGCGTGGTCTTGACCATTTGGTCAAAAAGAAAATGCGCCGCGTGCCGGTGCGGGGGGAGACAGCCATGGCACTTGACCGTAGCAATCCAGTTCCAAATGACCTGAGCGCGTTTTGGATGCCGTTCACGGCGAACCGGCAATTCAAGCAGACGCCGCGCATGTTCGTGGGTGCAGACAAGATGCATTACACCACCGCCGATGGCCGGCAGGTGCTGGATGGGACCGCCGGTTTGTGGTGCTGCAATGCGGGTCACAATCAGCCGCGCATCGTGGAGGCGATCCAGAAGCAGGCGGCGGAGATGGATTACGCGCCCGCGTTCCAGATGGGCCACCCCAAGGCGTTCGAGTTGGCCAACCGGTTGCGCGACATGGCGCCGGAGCCGTTTGAGCATGTGTTTTACACGAACTCCGGCAGTGAGTCGGTTGAGACCGCTTTGAAGATCGCCATCGCCTATCAGCGGGCGATCGGGCAGGGGTCGCGCACACGCCTGATCGGGCGCGAGCGCGGCTATCACGGCGTAAATTTCGGCGGGATCAGCGTTGGCGGGATCGTGAACAATCGCAAGGTTTTCGGGTCATTGTTGACCGGTGTGGATCATTTGCCCGCGACCCATTTGCCCGATCAGAACAGTTACGTGCGCGGCCAGCCGGAACATGGCGCGCACCTGGCCGAGGAATTAGAGCGGATCGTGGCGCTGCACGGGGCCGAGACGATTGCGGCTTGTATCGTTGAGCCGATGGCGGGCTCCACCGGCGTGTTGATGCCGCCCAAGGGCTATCTGGAACGGCTGCGGGAGATCTGCACCAAGCACGGGATCATCCTGATCTTTGATGAGGTGATTACCGGGTTCGGGCGGCTTGGCAGCAGCTTTGCGGCGGAGCATTTCAACGTGATGCCCGACCTCATCACCTGCGCCAAGGGGTTGACGAATGGAGTCATTCCCATGGGGGCCGTGCTGGCGACGAAGGGCATTCACGATGCCTTCATGCAAGGGCCCGAGCATCTGATCGAGTTGTTCCACGGCTATACCTATTCGGGCAATCCGATTGCCTCGGCCGCCGGGATCGCGACGCTTGAGACCTACAAGGAAGACGGGTTGTTTGAACGCGCGGCCGAGCTTGCCCCCTATTGGGAAGAGGGGCTGCATTCGTTAAAGGGCCTCCCCCATGTCATCGACATCCGGAACATGGGCCTGATCGGCGCGGTGGAGCTGGAGCCGATTGCAGGCGAGCCGACCAAGCGCGCCTTCCAGGCGTTCCTCGATTGCTACGACAAAAACGTCCTGATCCGGACCACGGGCGACATCATTGCCATGTCCCCGCCGCTGATCATCTCGAAATCCGAGATCGACACGTTGTTCGGGACGTTGGGCGATGTGTTGAAGGAGTTGACATAAGAATGACAGATATCCCGGAAGAGTTGGGCAGTAGTTGGGAAGACTTACGGCGGCGGAGTCGTGCGTTGGGAGAGCGACTTGAGCGCGAGGTTTTTGTGGACAGTGGATTCATTTGTTTCGACGTCGACGCGGTTCGCTACGACGTTGAGCTTTCGAGGTGCAACACACACGAGAAAATTTTGGCATGGGTTCTTCAGCTTAACGAGAAGACCTGGATAGAGCCCCTCCACCTTGAGCGCTTCATTTTGCTGGCAGTAGAGGCAAATCGTATTCCCTTTGACAGAGATATCTGAAGGAGCATTCAATGCCAGCCCCCGGCGAGAACATGAAGATCAACGGCGAGCGCCTGTGGGACTCGCTGATGGAGATGGCCAAGATCGGCCCTGGTATCGCGGGCGGCAACAACCGCCAAACGCTGACCGATGCGGACAGCGAGGGGCGACATCTTTTCCAGCGCTGGTGCGAGGACGCGGGCTGCACCATGGGGGTCGATGAGATCGGCAACATGTTCGCGCGGCGCGAAGGGACGGACCCCGACGCGTTGCCGGTCTATGTCGGATCGCATCTTGATACGCAGCCCACGGGCGGAAAGTATGACGGGGTTCTGGGTGTGCTCGGCGGATTGGAAATTCTGCGCACGATGAATGATCTGGGGATCAAGACGAAGCACCCGATTGTTGTGACGAACTGGACCAATGAGGAAGGCACGCGGTATGCTCCCGCGATGCTCGCCTCGGGCGTTTTTGCGGGCAAGCACACGCTCGAATGGGCCAATGACCGTGTGGATGCGGAGGGCAAGCGGTTTGGCGACGAGTTGGAGCGGATTGGCTGGAAGGGTACCGAGAAGGTCGGCGATCGAAAGATGCACGCCTTCTTCGAGCTTCATATCGAACAGGGGCCGATCCTCGAGGCCGAGGGCAAGGACATTGGCGTGGTCACGCACGGGCAGGGCCTGCGCTGGATCGAATGCACGGTGACGGGGAAGGAGAGCCACACAGGCTCCACGCCCATGCATATGCGAAAGAATGCGGGGCGGGGCCTCGCGCTGATCACCGAGCTGGTGCATGAGATCGCGATGAAGAACCAGCCCAATGCGGTGGGTGCCATCGGGCATATCGATGTCTACCCCAATAGCCGCAACATCATTCCGGGCAAGGTCGTGTTCACAATCGACATGCGCACGCACATCCTCGACAAGCTGAACGGCATGGTGGCCGAGCTGATGGAGCGCGCGCCGAAGTTGTGCGAGGAGATCGGCGTGACCTTCGAGGCCGAGATCGTCGGCCAGTTCGACCCGCCCGCCTTTGATGACACATGTGTCACAGCAATTCGACAAGCCGCTGAAAGGCTTGGATATTCGCATATGGATATCGTATCCGGGGCAGGGCACGATGCGTGCTGGATCAATGATGTGGCCCCGACGGCGATGGTGATGTGTCCCTGCGTGGACGGCCTGAGCCATAACGAGGCCGAGGAAATAAGCCCCGAATGGGCTGCGGCCGGCACGGATGTTCTGTTCCATGCGGTCGTGGAAACGGCGGAGATAGTGGAATGAAGTCAGGTATTTGGCTGGCGCTTGGTGCGAGCGTAGCGTTGGCGGGCTGTGTCTCGACCACGCCTGCGGGTCAGTTCGAAGAGGGCCTTCCGGAAGAGGTGCTGGCGCTGGTGGCGCCGGGGCAGGATGTCAATTCGGTCCGGTTGGAGGCTGACGGGTGCTACTGGTATCTGCACAACGGCCCGGTCGAGAGCACCTACCTGCCGCTTTTGACACGCGACCAGCGGATGATTTGCGTGACGGCATAAGGGTTTAACCAACGGGGGATCGTATGAGCAAGGTGATCAAGGGCGGCACGATTGTGACCGCTGACCGCCAATGGCAGGCGGATGTGCTGATCGAGGGCGAGAAGATCGCGGAGATTGGCGAGAACCTTTCGGGAGACGAGGTGATCGACGCCTCGGACGCCTATGTGATCCCCGGCGGGATTGACCCGCACACCCATCTTGAGATGCCGTTCATGGGCACCACGGCGGCGGAGACATTCGAGACCGGGACGTTTGCGGCCGCGGCGGGCGGGACCACAATGCTGGTCGATTTCTGCCTGCCCGGTGAGGATGGCAGCCTGCTGAACGCCATCGACGAATGGGACCGGAAGTCGAAGGACCAGATCTGCGTCGATATCTCGTACCACATGGCGATCACTGGCTGGAATGAGAGTATTTTCAACGAGATGGAAGCCGTTGTTAAAGAGCGCGGCATCAACACCTTCAAGCATTTCATGGCCTACAAAGGCGCGCTGATGATCGAGGATGACGAGATGTTCGCCTCCTTCAAGCGCTGTGCCGAGCTTGGTGCGCTGCCTTTGGTCCATGCCGAGAACGGCGACATCGTGCAGGAGCTTCAGCAGAAGTATCTGGCCGAGGGTGTGTTCGGGCCGGAGGGCCATGCCTATAGC
Organism: uncultured Roseicyclus sp.; assembly: GCA_947489665.1. Taxonomy (GTDB): domain Bacteria; phylum Pseudomonadota; class Alphaproteobacteria; order Rhodobacterales; family Rhodobacteraceae; genus Gymnodinialimonas. The sequence continues at coordinate 1,623,722 of CANLEH010000001.1, forward strand.
CGCCCGCCCGAGGTTGAGGGCGAGGCCGCGAACCGGGCGATCATGATCGCCGATGCGGCAGGAACACCTTTGTACATCGTGCATGTGTCCTGCGAGCAGGCGCATGAGGCGATCCGACGGGCACGGCAGAAGGGGATGCGCGTCTATGGTGAGCCGCTGATCCAGCACCTGACGTTGGATGAAAGCGAGTATTTCAACAAGGATTGGCAGTATGCGGCGCGGCGGGTGATGTCGCCGCCGTTCCGGTCGAAAGACCATCAGGATGGGCTATGGAACGGGCTCGCGGCGGGGTCGTTGCAGGTGGTGGCGACGGACCATGCGGCGTTCACCGATGAGCAGAAGCGCATGGGTGTCGATAACTTCGCGATGATCCCCAACGGGACCGGCGGGCTTGAGGAGCGGATGGCGATGCTCTGGACGCGCGGCGTTGAGACGGGCCGCCTGACGCCGGAGGAGTTCGTGGCGGTGACGTCCTCGAACATCGCGAAGATCCTGAACATCTACCCGATGAAGGGCGGGATCAACGTGGGCGGCGACGCCGATGTGGTGGTCTGGGACCCGAAACTGGGGCGGACGATTTCGACGGCGACGGCGAAATCTATCCTTGATTACAATGTGTTCGAGGGGATGGAGGTGAGCGCCTCGCCTCGATTTACGCTGTCGCGCGGGGACGTTGTGTGGGCTGCCGGGCAGAATTCCCAGCCGCAGCCCGGGCGTGGGCGCTTCGTGAATCGGCCCCCGGCGGCGAGCCCGTCGCAGGCGTTGAGCAAGTGGAAGGCGCTGAACACCCCGCGCAAGATTGAGCGCGATCCGTTGAACATTCCGGCAGGGGTTTGAGTTGCCAGTCGCACTGGTCATAGGGGGCGGCTCCGGCATGGGAGCCGATAGCGCCCGCGCGCTTGCGGCGGCAGGGTTTGACGTTGGCGTGATGTCCTCCTCGGGGAAGGGTGAGGCCCTTGGGAACGAGTTGGGCGGACTTGGATTTACCGGAACAAACCAATCCATCCCAGACATCCAGGCGTTTGTGGACGCGGCGATGGCAAAGTGGGGCCGGATCGACGCGCTGGTGAACTCTGCTGGTCATGGGCCGCGCGACGATGTGCTCGCGCTGACGGACGAGCAATGGCACACGGGCATGGACGTCTACATGATGCCCACGATCCGGGCGGCGCGGATCGTGACCCCGATCATGACGGCCGCTGGTGGCGGAACGATCGTCAATATCTCGACCTTTGCGGCGTTCGAGCCAGACCCGGTGTTTCCGACATCGGGCGTCGCGCGGGCGGGGCTTGCGGCTTACACGAAACTATTTGCAGACAAGTTTGCGAGTCAAAACGTGCGCATGAACAATGTCTTGCCGGGCTTCATCGACTCGCTACCGGAAAAGGAAGAATTCCGTCCGCGTGTGCCGTTGGGTCGTTACGGCAGCAGCCGCAATGAGATCGGCGAAACCGTTGCATTTCTGTGCGGTCCCGGCGGTGCCTATATCACCGGCCAGAATATCCGTGTCGATGGGGGCATAACGCGCCACGTATGACTGTCATTTCCGCTAATTCTCTAGACCTTACGTTCCAGACGAATGATGGCTCGGTGCAGGCTCTAAGCAATGTGTCCTTGGACATCGAAAAGGGCGATTTCGTCTCGTTCATCGGGCCGTCGGGGTGCGGGAAGACGACGTTTTTGCGGGTGATTGCAGCGTTGGAGCAGCCGACCGGCGGGACTGTGTCCGTCAATGGGATGACACCCGATGAGGCGCGGAAAGCGCGCGCCTACGGGTATGTGTTTCAGGCGGCAGGGCTTTATCCGTGGCGGACGATTGAAAAGAACATCAAGCTGCCGTTGGAGATCATGGGCTACACCGCCAAGGACCAGCAGGATCGCGTGAACCACGTCTTGCAACTTGTTGATCTGGAAGGATTTGGGAAGAAATTCCCGTGGCAGCTTTCGGGAGGGATGCAGCAGCGGGCCTCGATTGCGCGGGCCCTCGCTTTCGATGCGGACATCCTTTTGATGGACGAGCCTTTTGGCGCGCTGGATGAGATCGTGCGGGACCGTTTGAACGAGGAGCTTCTGAAGCTTTGGGCGCGGACGGAGAAGACGATTGGGTTTGTGACGCACTCGATCCCTGAGGCGGTTTATTTGAGCACCAAGATCGTCGTCATGTCGCCCCGTCCCGGGCGCATCACTGATGTGATCGAAAGCGATCTGCCGCGGGAACGGCCTCTCGATATCCGGGACACACCGGAATTCCTAGCACTGGCGCATAGGGTGCGGGAAGGGCTGCGCGAGGGGCATGCCTATGACGAATGAGGGGCCAGTGATCCGGCGGGCAGAGGCGCGAGACACGGACGCTTGCGCAGACATCCTCAACGATTGGATCGACGGTCGGGCGTGGATGCCTCGGGTGCATTCGGTACAGGCGGTGCGAGATTTCTACCGCGATTTCGTGTTCGTGAAGCGCGATCTCTATGTGGCGGGTGACCGGCCGGTAGGTTTCATGGCGCTGGACCGGGACGAGGATTATGTGACCGCCCTATATGTCGCCGCGCCGGGCAAGGGGTTGGGCAAACGCTTCCTCGATTTTGCCAAGTCGGGGCGGGATGTGCTGCGTCTGTGGACGTTTCAGGCCAACTTGGCGGCGCAAAGGTTTTATCGGCGCGAGGGCTTCATGGAGGAGCGGCGCACGGACGGCGACAATGAAGAGGGGTTGCCGGATATCCTGTTTCGGTGGGAGGCGGCATGAGCGTGGCTGAGGCCCAAGCCCCGCCTTGCGCCTTCTGCATGGCGATGCGGCGGATCTCTATGGCGGTGCTTCCGGTGCTGACGGTGGTGAGTGTGATCGTGGCGATCTGGTATGGCGGCGCGTATCTGATGAACCGTTGGGTGACTTTGGATACCGCGCAGCGGCAGGGTGTTGAGCTGACGTTCAATGAGCTCTTTGCGGACACGATGGCGCAGGAGCGCCCGCGCTTGCCCGCGCCCCATCAGGTGGCGGCGGAGTTGTGGAACACGACGGCGGGCGAAGAGCTGTTCCGTGAGCGCCGGGGGGAGTTGCGCCCCAATCCGCGCAATCTGCTGTTCCATGCCTATCAGACGCTTGCGCCGACCTTGCTGGGGTTTGTGATTGGGTCATTGGCCGGGCTGCTGCTGGCCATCGGGATCGTGCACAACCGGGCGATGGACCTGAGTGTGATGCCTTGGGCGATTGCCTCTCAGACGATCCCGATCCTCGCGGTTGCGCCCATCGTGATTGTGGTGCTGAACGCGGTCGGGCTGACGGGTGTGGTGCCGAAATCGCTGATCTCGGCCTATCTGAGTTTCTTCCCGGTGGTTGTCGGAATGGTGAAAGGGCTGCGCAGCCCGGGGGCCATAGATCTGGACCTGCTGCGGACCTATTCGGCGAGCCGGACCGAGACGTTGTTCAAGCTGCGCCTGCCTGCCTCGGTGCCGTTTCTGTTTGCCTCACTCAAGGTGGGGATTGCGGCGGCATTGGTGGGGACCATTGTGGCGGAGTTGCCGACGGGCGCGCGGTTCGGGCTGGGCGCGCGGCTGTTGACGGGGAGTTATTACGGACAGACGATCCAGATCTGGAGCGCGCTGTTCATGGCGGCGATTTGTGCGGCCATTTTGGTTGCGATCCTGGGCTTGATCGAGCGGGCGACGCTGCGGCGCATGGGGTTGAACCGATGAATGCGGCTTTGAGGAATATCCCGATCTTGCCTGTGGCGGCTGTCGTCGTGCTGGTCTTCGCCGGGTTCTACGACTTGCGGCTCTGGGTATTGTTGGCGGTATGGCTGGGGGCCTGGTACATCAACACGCGGCTTGCGCGCAGCGATGGGCCGGTCGCGGCGCTCTGGGTGCCCGTGATCTTTGGCCTGACCTTGGTGGGCCTGTGGGAACTGACCGTGCGCCTTTACGAGGTCAGCCCGGTCATCCTACCCGCGCCGTCGGCCATCGCGGTGGCGTTTGCGCAGAACACCGACATTCTGTGGGCAGACTTCGTGCAGACCATCCTGAAGGGCGCGTTGGTGGGCTATGTCATCGGCTGCGGGGCGGCGTTTCTGGTGGCGTTGGCGGTCGACCGTTCGCCCTTTTTGCAAAAGGGCATGTTGCCGGTGGGCAGCTTCCTTGCGGCCTTGCCGATTGTGGGCACCGCGCCGATTTTCGTGATGTGGCTGGGGTTTGGCCCGGCCTCAAAAGCGGCGGTGGTCGTCGCGATGGTGTTCTTCCCGATGCTGGTGAACGCGGTTGAGGGGCTGAAGGCGTCTGACAAGATGCAGCGCGACCTGATGCACACCTATGCGGCGTCTTACTGGCAGAGCCTGGTGAAATTGCGCCTGCCCACGGCATTGCCGTTCCTGTTCAACGGGTTGAAAATTTGCACAACCCTTGCGCTGATCGGTGCTATCGTTGCTGAATTCTTTGGCTCTCCGACCGTTGGGATGGGCTTTCGCATAAAGATTGAGGTCGGACGGCTGGCGATGGATGTCGTCTGGGCCGAGATTACTGTCGCGGCCCTGGCGGGCACGGGGTTTTACGGGCTTATGACGCTATTGGAGCGGCAACTGACATTCTGGCACCCGTCACAAAGATAGGGCCACCTTGACTACCAACCTGGAGGGAAAAACGATGAAAAAACTAACATTTGCGGGGGCTGCACTTCTGGCCTCGGGCGGTATGGCATTTGCCGATGGGCATCTGGATGAGGTGAACCTGCAGCTTCAGTGGGTCACGCAAGCGCAGTTCGCGGGCTATTATGTGGCGCTGGAGAATGGCTATTACGAGGATGAGGGCCTCGCCGTGAACATCATCCCTGGCGGGCCGGACATCGCCCCGCCGCAGGTGCTTGCTGGTGGCGGCGCAGACGTGATGCTGAACTGGATGCCGTCGGCATTGGCCGCACGCGAGGGTGGCCTGCCGGTGGTGAATATCGCGCAGCCGTTTGTGCGGTCCGGCCTGATGCTGACCTGTTGGGCGGATAGCGGCATCACCGAGCCCGCCGATCTAGCCGGTGCTACGGTGGCGCACTGGTTCTTTGGCAACGAATATCCGTTCCTGTCGTGGATGTCCCAGCTGGGCATCGGTGTTGAAGGTGGCGATGATGGCGTGACGCTGTTGCAGGCGGGCTTCAACGTGGATCCGCTGATCCAGCGGCAGGCCGATTGCATGTCGACGATGACCTACAATGAGTATTGGCAGGTGATCGACGCTGGCGTGACGCCGGAAGAGCTGGTGACGTTCCGCTACGAAGATCAGGGCGTGGCCACGCTGGAAGACGGTATCTGGGCGCTGGAAGAGAACCTGGAGGACCCGGACTTCGTGGACCGCATGACGCGCTTTGTGCGCGCCTCGATGCAGGGTTGGGCCTGGGCAGCGGAAAACCCCGATGACGCGGCGATGATCGTTCTGGATTACGATGAAACCGGCGCGCAGACCGAGGAGCATCAGCTGCGCATGATGGGTGAGATTGCACTTCTGGTCGAAGGCGGCGATGGCCGTCTGGACGAGGAAGCCTATCAGCGCACGGTCGATACACTGTTGGCCGGTGGCTCGGACCCGGTGATCTCGGCCGCGCCTGAGGGAGCGTTCACCCATATGATCACGGATGCGGCCTTGGCTGAGTAATCAGCCGCGCAACACGTCTAAGCGGCCCTGCGCATCCGTGCGTGGGGCCGTTTTGCATTCTGGGCGCTGCCGGGATCAGCGGCGGATGTCGACGGTGGGCGAAATTGGGTTGGGTGTGCCGCTTTTGTAGGGCGACGCCTCCGACAAGGCCGTGTCCGGCGCGGTCTGATCGGCATCGGGCGGGTTCGCTGCTCCGGCGGGTTCGCGCGGATCGCTTTCCTGGTCTTCTGTCGGTGATGCCTCGTCCGCAGGTTCGGGTATGTCCCACGCGACCATTGCAAGAGCTTGGCGTGGCGGGTCTGGCGGCACGGGCAGATCGTCATTGTCGCCGACCTGAAAGACATCCAGTGGCTTGATGGCCCGCTCAGATGCCGGATCTGGGCCATTTGCCTTGTCGGCTGCAATGACAGGATTGGCGGTTTCCGCACGCCCCGTCACGTCGCCGGGTTTGAGGCGAGCCTCTGCTGGCGGCTGAGCGACCGCCAGTTCCGGTCTTGGTGGCGTATTGGTTATGTCCATCTCTGCGCTCCTCACACGCGATGCGTACTGAGGCCCCCACGGCCAAACTGGATATCCGGCGCGCCTTAACAGCTGGTAAACACGTGCGGGGTGCTTTGCGCAGATTTCGTTCAAATCCTGTTGGTTGGCTCCTGTACGGGCCGTCAAGTTTGTTCTGTAAATTCCCTGTAAAGCCAGTAAAGTTCGCTTCATGAAACCTGCAGCGTCCTCAGATATCACCGGCAGCCGCATTCGCGAGCAGCGTTTGGCGCGTGGGATGAAGCAGGGGGCCTTGGCGGAAGCGGTGGGTGTGTCGCCCTCCTACCTCAACCTGATTGAACACAATCACCGCCGCATCGGGGGCAAGCTGCTTCTGGAGCTTGCGCGTGTGCTGGATGTGGAGCCTTCGGTTTTGACCGAAGGGGCGGATGCGGAGTTGAGCGCGCTTCTGGATGCGGCGGCCCGCTCTCAAGTCGGGCTGGGGGCGGAAACCGATCGGATCGATGAGATGGGCGCGCGGTTTCCGGGGTGGACGGCTTTGATCGCGGCGCAGGAAGCACGGCTGCAAGCCCTCGATGCGCAGGTGGAAGCGCTGCGTGATAGGCTGAGCCATGACCCCGTGCTGGCGGAGGCGATGCATGATGTCTTGTCGTCGGTTGCGGCGATCCGGTCGACATCGGACATTTTGGTGCGCGAGACGGACCTTGACCCGGCCTGGCGGGGCCGTTTCCACCGCAACCTGCATGAAGAGGCCGAGCGGCTTTCCAATCAGGCGACTGGTTTGCTGGCTCAGTTCGAGGCTCCGGACGCGGAGGGCGGATCCCCCGCAGAAACGGTCGAGGCGATGTTCGACGCGGCGGGCCATGTCTTTCCGCAGATTGATGCAGAAGGTGGCGCGGCCATCGACGCGATCCTCGATCAGACGCCTGGGATGGACAATTCGGCCACCCGTGCCATGGGGCGCACGCGCTTGATGGAATATGCCGCCGATGCAGCCCTTTTGCCGATGGAGCCATTCGTTGCTGCGGCGCGCGACGTCGGCTTTGATCCGGTGACCTTGGTGGGCCGTTTGGGCGTGGGCGTGGCCCCTGTTTTGCGCCGCATGGCGAGTTTGCAGCCCGAGACCGGCGCGCCGCCTACGGGATTGGCGATATGCGATGCGTCGGGCGCGATGGTGCATCGGCGCAGGCTGTCGGGCTTTGCCTTGCCTCGTGTGGTCGCGGGCTGCCCGCTTTGGCCGATCTACACCGCCTTGTCCCGGCCAGGGCAGGCGGAGGAGGCCGAAATCGAGATGCCTCACGGCGCGAGGTTCCACGCCTGGGCCGTGGCCGAGGCCAGTGAGGGCCGGGCGTTTGGTGCGGCCCCTGCGTTGCGGGGCACCATGCTGATCATGGAGGCGTCGCCCCGAGACCGGCCCCTGCCGACAATCGCCGCGGGGCCTGGATGCGAGACCTGTGCCCGGATCGGTTGCGACGCGCGCCGGGGCGGAAATGCCGGGCCTTGATGCGAATTTCTTGCGTGTTGCCCAAGCATTGGGCACACTTGCAACACCAGGCCCGGGGCGAATGACCACTACCCGGGGGGAGGACTGGGTATGACAGTGAACCACCAACCAACTAGTGCGGAGCCGATCACCGGGCGAGACGCCGGACCGGGCACCGTCCTGATTGTCGAGGATGAGAGCAATATCCTTGAGGCGCTGACGTTCATCCTGAGCCGTGCGGGATGGGATGTGCGCGGCCATGGCAAGGGCGACACGGCCTTGGCAGAGGTTGCCCGCGTGCGCCCGGATATTCTTGTGCTCGACGTGATGTTGCCGGGCCAATCGGGGTTCGACATTCTGCGCGCGCTCAGGGCTGAGCCCGCGACGCGCAATCTGCCCGTGGTCATGTTGACAGCCAAAGGACAGGCGCAGGACCGGGACCACGCCATGGGTCTTGGGGCAAGTGCGTTTCTGACCAAGCCCTTCTCGAACGACGAATTGGTGGCCGTCATCAAGGATCTGGCGCCAGCCCTCACGGATCGGCCTGCCGCTGCCGGGCAGGGGTGAGCCATGGCCTCCAGGCTGTTTCTTGAGCGCCGCAGATACAGGCTGAACCGATTGCAGGATGCCGCGCGGCTGTTGCCGATCCTTGGCCTGATCCTGATCTTTGTTCCGATCTTCATTCGCGGATCAGAGGCTGAGGCGGAAAGCCTATCGGCCAGGCTGGTCTACTATTTCGGCATCTGGATCGGGTTGATCGCCTTGTCAGCTTTGGTCAGCGCCGCCCTGTCGCGTCTTGGCGTTCAGGATGAGATAAGCCCTTCCGCAGAGCCGGGGCATAGCCAGACAGCGTCCGAGGACGTGTAAGATGCTGAGCTTCAACAGCCTCGTCTCGATCTGCATTCTCTATGTTCTGGTGCTGTTTGCCGTGGCTTTCTGGGCCGAGCGCAGCGCCAAGGCGGGACGAGTGCGCTGGCTGAATTCGCCGATCACCTACACGCTATCGCTGTCGATTTATGCGACGGCCTGGACATTTTATGGCGCGGTCGGGTCGGCGGCGCGGTCGGGGTTGGAATATCTGACGATCTACCTGGGCCCGACGCTGGTGTTCATCGGATGGTTCTGGTTGTTGCGCAAGATGGTGCGTATCGGACGCGCGCAGCGGGTCACGTCGATCGCTGACATGATCTCAAGCCGGTATGGCAAATCGGGCGGTTTGGCGGTGCTGGTGACGTTGTTGGCGGTGTTGGGCACGACGCCGTATATCGCGCTGCAATTGCAGTCGGTCACGCTGTCCTTCTCGGTGTTTACCAATGCGGGCACGGGCGCGGGCACGCCGAATACGGCGATCTGGATTGCAGTTGGTCTGGCGCTTTTCACGATCATATTCGGCACGCGGTCCCTCGACCTGAACGAACGGCATCCCGGTCTGGTCAGCGCCATCGCCGCCGAGGCGGTGGTGAAGCTGGCGGCCATCGTGGCCGTGGGGGTTTTCGTGGTTTGGGGGGTCGCGGACGGGCCAAGCGACATGCTGGCGCGGATCGAGGCCTCGCCCGTGGCCGACACGCCGCTCAACGGTGCGCGCTGGTTGGGGCTGACGGCATTGGCGGGCGCTGCGATCCTGTGTCTGCCACGCATGTTTCAGGTGCTGGTGGTCGAGAATTCAGACGAGCGGCATCTGGCAACGGCCGGATGGGCCTTTCCGCTTTATCTGTTGCTGATTTCGCTTTTCGTCGTGCCGATCGCGGTTGCGGGCATGAGCTTGCCGGGCACGGGCGACAACCCGGATCTGTACGTTCTGACCGTGCCGTTGAGCCTCGGGCAGGACGCGCTGGCCTTGCTCGTCTTTCTGGGCGGCTTTTCGGCGGCGACGTCGATGGTCATCGTTGCGGCGCTGGCCCTGTCCACGATGGTATCCAACCATGTGATCGTGCCGCTCTGGCTGCGCAGCTCCCAGGACGGTGTGGTTCTGAGCCAGGATATGCGCAAGGTGGCGCTGACGGCGCGGCGCGTCTCCATCGCGGCGATCCTGTTTCTGGGCTGGGTCTACTACCGCCTGTCGGGTGGCACGGCGGCCTTGGCGTCGATTGGCCTGATTTCGTTTCTGGGTGTGTCGCAAATTCTGCCTGCCTTGGTTGGAGGTATCCTGTGGCGAGGGGCCACGCGGTTGGGCGCGGCCCTGGGAATCGGGGCGGGCTTCCTGATTTGGGCGTGGCTGCTGCTGCTGCCGAATATTGCGGAAACGGGTGGGCTGATGCCCGACGTCTTGGCCGAGGGGCCTTGGGGGATCGGATGGCTCGCCCCCGATAGCCCGCTTGGCTTGCAAGCCAGTGACCCGCTTTTGACGGCGATGGTTCTGTCGCTTGGTGCGAACACTGCGCTGTTTATTCTGGGCTCTCTCTTCAGCTTTCCTAGTCCGTTGGAGCGGTTGCAAGGCGCGCAGTTTGTCAACGTCTTCGACCATTCGCGTGCAGTGAAAGGCTGGACCGGGGCGGCGGGGGCGGCCGATGATCTGCGGATCATGGCGCAGCGGATCATGGGCGATGACCGGGCCATCGCCTTGTTCCGCAACGCCGCGCGGGAGCAGGGCCGCGACGGTGAGTTGCCCGAGCCAACGCCTGATTTCCTCGACCATCTGGAACGCGAGCTTGCCGGCTCCGTTGGGGCCGCGACGGCGCATGCAATGGTGGCGCAGATCACGGGCGCTGCCAGCGTGGGCGTGGGCGATCTGCTGGCGGTGGCCGATGAGACGGCGCAGATCATGGAGTATTCCAGCCAGCTTGAGGCCAAGTCAGAGGAACTGGCGCAAACCGCCGGACGCCTGCGAGAGGTCAATGCGAAGCTGACGGAACTGTCCGTGCAGAAGGACGCCTTCCTGAGCCAGATCAGCCACGAATTGCGCACGCCGATGACTTCGATCCGATCCTTCTCGGAAATCCTGATGCAGGCCGACAAGGTGGACGACGCGGCGCGCACACGGTTTTCGCGGATCATCCATGACGAAAGCCTGCGTCTGACGCGTCTATTGGATGATCTGCTGGACCTCAGCGTTCTGGAGAACGGGCGCGTGACGTTGAATATGTCTGAGGCGCAACTGGGCGATGTTTTGGACCGCGCCATTCACGCGGCGGGCGCAGAGGCCGGGGACGGCATTACGCTGGTGCGGGATCGCGCGCGTGAGGCGGTGGCGCTGTGGACAGATCCCGATCGTTTGGCGCAGGTCTTCATCAACCTGATCTCGAACGCACGGAAATACTGCGACGCGGCAGTGCCGGAACTGGTGATCTCGGTCGTTGATACGCGACAAGGTCTTGAGATTGAGTTTGCGGACAATGGCTCGGGCATTCCGACGCGACAGGAGGCGTTGATTTTCGAGAAATTCGCGCGCCTCGACACGGCGCGGGGGGCGCCGGGCGCGGGGCTTGGCCTGGCCATCAGCCGTGAGATTATGGCGCGCCTGGATGGGGATCTTGTCTTTGTGCCGGGGCAGGGTGGTGCGACGTTCCGGGTGCGGCTTCCCGCGCGTGCGTTGAAAGCGGCCTAGGCGGAAAAAGCACCGGAGTAAGGGCTTCGTTAACGGCTTTTGTGGCATGGCTACGCGCACGAGACCCCGTTTCCGTTTGCCAGAAGGCACTTGAACGCCCATGCCCGCGACCGACCAGCGCAACGTTCTGGCCCGCAAGATTGCGGCGCATGCCGGTGTGCAGCAGCGCCCGGATGATCTTGTCCCGGCGCTTGAGACTGGCTTGACCCGCTCCGTCCGCCGGGCCGCTGCGCCATTGGACGGGTTCAGCGTGGCGCTGGATGCCATTGAAATCACGATGCAGGCCGATCTGGACGCAGCCCTTGAGGCTTTGCCGGAGCATGGTTTGATTGCCGCGACCGAAGACCGTGACGGCAGGCGTGGCCTGTTGGCGCTTGAACATTCGCTGGTAGATGCGTTGATCGAGGTGCAGACCACAGGCCGTGTGGAAGAGGTCCAGGGCCCGCCACGCCCAGTGACGCGCATTGACGAGGCCCTGTGCCGCGACTTCATCGATCTGTTCTTTGCGAGTTTGGCCCATGAGACGGGTGGTGTTCCCGGGCGCGATTGGTCGGACCGCATTGTCTACGGAAGCCAGATCAAGGACCGCAGCCAGATCAATCTGCTTCTGCCGGCAAAGGGGTTTCATCTATTGCATGCCACCGTCAGTGCGGCTGGCCTGAAATCAGGCCGGTTTCTGGTTTTGCTGCCAGCCGACCCCAGCCTTGCCCGCCGCGTCTCAAAGAAGCTGGAGGCCAAGCCACCCGCCCGGCCCGAGACTTGGGCCGACGACATGTTGGCGGCGTTGGGCCCCGCGCCACTTGCGCTGAATGCGGTTTTGCTACGGTTGCATATGCCCCTGTCGCGGGTCGAAAGCTTGAAGGATGGCGATCTGGTTCCCTTTGACCGGAGCGATCTGGAAATGGTCACCTTGGAGGATGACAAAGGTCACATCTTCACACGTGGCAAACTGGGTCAGATCGGCGGGCGTCGTGCAGTCAGGCTTGGGAGGGGCCGAACGAAAGACGGGCAGGCATCCGAGCCTGCCGTAAGCCCCGTGCAAAGCGTTCCAGGCCCCGCACCAGTGGCGCAAATGCCCAGTGCCAATACTGCGTCGCCGGGGGCTGACAATGCGCCCACTGCGCACGGCATGATTGAGGGCGGCGATGTAAGCGTTGGCAATCCTCTCCCGGATCTGCCGATGGCTGACTTCGACCCCAACGCCCCGATTGCCTGACGGCGCGCCGCGTCTCGGTTTGTTTGCGACGGCGCACGCGAACCTGTCTGGCTGAGTGCCTGCATCCCGTCCCTTCGGCTTGTGTTCCACGAGTGGGAAAGCCAATGTCCGGTCACCGGATTGGCACCGTGCTGATCCTTGCCTTGGGGAGATGCGCCTATGTCGATTTCGGAATTCCGCGCGAAAGTGATTGGCGGAACACCTTTGGCGGGCACGTTCATGAAAACGCCAAGCGTCGACATGCTTGAGGTGCTGATCCTGTCCGGTCTGGATTTCGTTTGCCTTGATTGTGAACATGCCCCGTTTGATCGCACCACGATCAGTGCCTGCATGGCCCTGGCCCGCGCCGCCGATTTCCCGGTGCTGGTCCGCGTGCCCTCTGGCGCGCCGGAAAACATAGGCAAAGCGCTGGACGATGGGGCCGTTGGCGTGGTCGTGCCCCATGTCACCTCGGCCGAGGTTGCCGAAAAGGTGGCGCGGTCGGCCCGGTTCGGCCATGGCGGACGGGGCTATGCGGGATCGACCCGGTGGGCGGGATACGCCACGCGCGCCATGCCAGACGTCTTGGCGCAAAGCGCGGCTGAGACGGTTGTGATTGCCCAAATCGAGGACCCGGAGGCAGTAGAGGCGGCCGATGCCATCGCGGCGACCTCGGGCATTGACGCGTTATTCCTGGGGCCGGCAGATCTGAGCGTGGCCTATGGCCATGACCACCAAACCAGCACTGATCTGCAGACAGCCATGGAACGGACCGGCGCCGCGGCCAAGGCCCATGGCAAGGGATATGTGACCTTCGTGGCCGATGCAGACCGCGCGGCTGCGATCCGCAAGCACGGCTTCTCGATGTTCTTTATCGCCTCCGAACATGCGTGGATTTTGCAGGGCGCACGGGCCCAGGTTGCAGGTATTCGTGAGCTCGACTAACGGCCCTCGCTCAAGGGCTTGCGGCCACAATCTTGCCGCATTTGTCAAAAATCAGCCTTATTGCGGGCGGATTGTTTCCACGTAAACACCCCCAAATCATCACACACCCTCCGCCTTTGTGCCCTGCTTTTTAGGCAAATTGGCTGTGTTCCGGCAAAAAACGACCGGAGCGCGTAACGAACAGGCCATGTGCAACGGCAAGTCTCGGAGGCCCGTCGGCGTCCGATGTGCAGGAGAAATACCATGATGAAATCCCGTTTCATCCCCGCAATCGTTCTTGGTGCAGCCTTGGCTGTGTCCGGCTGTGTCGGTGGCGTTGATGTGTCGCGCGAAGTCGCTTTCGATACACCACCGCCCGCGGTCGAAAACATCGTGATCCAGGATTGGGATGTTGTTGCCGTCGACGTCGACGTGCCGCGCACCCTGACGGTGAGCGAGGCCAACACGATCAAACCCCGTGCAGACATTGTTTGGCGTGAGGACCCGATCGGCGATCGTCACACGCAGGTTGATGATCTGATGACCGAAGCCCTGACGCCCGCGTTCGAGGCTGTCACAGGCTCGATCCCCGTGATCGTCAACATCGAGATCACACGGTTCCACGCCCAGACCCAGCGCGTGCGTTATTCGAACCTGCCGTCCGAGCAGGAAATCGAGTTCATCCTGACCGTTGTTCATGCCGAAACCGGCGTGATCCTGTCTGGCCCGGAAGAGCTTGATCTGACCTTCCCGGCGCTTGGCGGCAACGACGCCATCGAGGCGGACGCCGCCGGCCTGACACAGCGCCTGCGCATCACGCGCCGCTTGCAGGATTGGGTTCAGGCCGAATTCATCGGAACCGTTGCGCCAAGCGTTCTTGTCGCCGCAGCTGAGTGAGCCTTTTCCCCATCTGAAGAACCCGGTAGAGGGGGCGCCATGACAGCGCCCCCTTTTCCTGTTCTGCGTCTAAAACCCAAGGCCGATGCCCGACGCATCCGCCACGGCCATCCGTGGGCCTGGGCCGACGACCTTGTTCTCGATCGCCGTGCCAAAGCCGTGCCTGCCGGCGCATTGGCCCTGTTGCATGACGCAAACCGCGAGCCGCTTGGGATTGGCGTTGCCAGTGTTGGCGCGCGGATCGGGCTTCGTATCCTGGATCGCAACCCGGACGCCACCATTGACCGCGCGTGGTTGGCGGCCAAAGTGGACCGTGCGCTTTCCTTGCGGACGGCGCTGTATGACGCGCCTTTCTATCGATTGATCCATGCCGAAGGGGACGGCTTGCCCGGTCTGATCGTTGACCGTTTTGGTGAGACGCTTGTGATGCAGCCCAATGCGATCTGGCTGGAAGAGCGGTTGGCGGACCTGACCGATATCCTGATCGAGGCGACGGGCTGCACGACCCTGATCAAGAATGGCACCTCGCGCGCCCGCGCGCAGGAAGGGCTTGAGGAAGATATGGCGGTGTTGGCAGGCACTGCCCCCGATGGGCCGATCCCGGTGCCGATGACCGGCGCGACGTATATGGCCGATGTCATGGGCGGGCAGAAGACCGGCCTTTTCTACGATCAACGCCCCAACCACGCTTTTGCGGCCGGTTTGGCCGAAGGTGCGCGTGTGCTGGATGTGTTTTCCCATGTGGGCGGCTTCGCGCTGGCGGCCTTGGCCGCGGGTGCGCGCGATGCATTGGCTGTTGATGCCTCCGGCCCTGCGCTGGAACTGGCCACGTCCGGGGCAGGGGCCATGGGGATGGAGGACCGGTTCGCGACCCGCGTGGGCGATGCCTTTGCCACCATGGAGGCGCTGGCCGCCGAGGGCGCGGAGTTTGACCTTGTGGTTGCCGACCCGCCCGCCTTTGCGCCATCAAAACCGGCGCTCGACAACGGCTTGCGTGCCTATGAACGGGTCGCGCGTCTTGCGGCACCGTTAGTGGCCGATGGGGGCACGTTGGTTCTGTGTTCGTGTTCCCATGCCGCCGATGTCGCGAAATTCCGCGCGTCTTGTCTGCGCGGTATTGGTCGGGCCGGGCGTGATCCGCGGATCCTGCACACGGGCTTTGCGGGCCCAGATCATCCTGTCCATCCGAGCTTGAGCGATACGGGATACCTCAAGGCCATTGCGTTCCGCTTATGATCGCGGTCCTTGATGCCTGCGTCCTTTACCCCACGGTGCTGCGGCAGATCCTGTTGGGCTGTGCGGAACGGGGACTGTTCACGCCGATCTGGTCCGAACGCCTGCTGGAGGAATGGCGGCGCGCGGCCCGTCGCAATGGCGGCGAGGCGGATGCCGCGATGGCCGATGCCGAGATTGCGCGCGCCAATGCGCGCTTTCCGGCGGCCCTCACCGCGCCAGGCGACGAGGCACCGCTTTGGCTGCCGGACCCGGCCGACATTCATGTGCTTGGCTCTGCCGTTGTGGGTCAAGCCGAGATGATTGTGACCCTTAATCTACGCGACTTCCCCGCGCGCGAACTGTCCGGCCACGGGATCGTGGCGCGCGCGCCGGATGTGCTGTTGATGGATCTTTGGCTCGATGCGCCCGATCGCGTGGAAGAGGCCGTGATGGCCACACATGCCGAGGCGGAGCGTTTGTCGGGCGAAAGCCTGCCCCTGCGCGCCCTACTAAAGCGCGCGCGTCTGCCGCGATTGGGCAAGGCCCTCACACGCTAGACCCGCCCTCTTTGTTCCATGAAAATGCATAAGACGGCCTTTGCAGCGCGTCACTCAGGCTGACCGCTTTCATGCCACCGGGCCTCCAACGCCTCGATTGCCGAAATCCTTTCAGCGGTTTTCGGATGGCTCATCAACCAGGCCGGCGCGCCGCCGCCCTTCAGCCCGACCAGCCCTTCGAGCTTCGCGAACAGAGATTTTTGCGGACCGGTTCCGATCCCAGCGGAGACGAGCAGGGCAGAGGCATAGGCGTCGGCCTCATACTCATCCTGACGGCTGAGCCGCGCAGCCAGAAGCGAGGCAACCATGCCGCCGATCCATGGGCCGATACCGGGGATGATGCGCCCCAAGACCCCGGCCAGAACGGCGCGCACCGCGTTCTGCCCCGAAAAGTCGATCATCCGCCGCCGGGTATGGCCGAGGGCCACGTGCCCAAGTTCATGCGCGATGACGCTGGCCAGTTCTTCTGCGCTGACTTCACCCGCGCGGTAGCGGTCGTAAAACCCGCGGGTGATGAAGATGCGCCCATCGGGGGCGGCGAGGCCGTTGACCGCCTCAACCTCATAGACATTGACGCGGATCCGGTCGACGTCGAGCACGCGGGCAAACTTGTCCGTCAGTGCAATCAGATCGCGATCGGCCAGCTCGGACGACCGCGCGTCCAGCTCCCGCTTCGTGCGCCAGGACGAGAACAGGTACATCACCAGGCCATAGCCCACGGCCAGAAGGATCGGGGTCAACTTCAACATACGCCTGATATGGGGTCGATGCGCGCCATGGACAATGTCGTTTACGACACCGACAACAGGCCCGTGCCGTGGCGCGAAAGGCGTTCGGCCCCTGCGGGTGTCACCAGGACCGTATGGCCAAGTGTCATGGCAAGGCCTGCCGCGCTGTCCATCACGATCATGTGCAGGAAGAAGGCCTGGTTTTCCTGCATGATCAGGGGGTTGCCCTCGAAGAACATCGGGAATTCCACCCAGATCGGATTGTACGCAATCCCCATGCCATAGCCGCAGGCCTGAAGACGGGCATGGGCAAGGCCGCGTTTGTCGAATACCTCGGCATGGGCGGTGTAGACATCACCCATGGGTCGCCCCGGATGGATGGCGGCCTCGCACGCCTCCAGCGCTTCAACGCAGGCATCATGCATCGCGCGCTGCTGATCTGACGGCGGGCCCACAACGATCGTGCGCATGGCGGCAGCATGGTAGCGGGCTGCAGAGCCGGACCATTCCAGCGTCAGTTGATCCCGCGCGTCGAGATGCCGGCGCCCCGCGAAGGAGCGGCAGAGAAGCGCATTGGGGCCGGAGCCGATCACGGTCTCATTGCCCGCAGGCTCGCCCCCCTTCGACAGGATCGCGGATTGCATGGCGGCGTGGATGTCGCCCTCAAACGCACCGGGCGCGGTGAGGGAGAGGGCGGCGTCGAGCGCGTCATCTGTCATCTCGGCCGCGCGCCGGATCATCGTGATCTCGGCGTCGGACTTCACGCGGCGCAGGGCAGGGATCAGGTCGGATGCGTCGCGAAGGTCTGGCACAACCTCAGCAATCGCTACGCCATTGGCATGGGTCAGCCCGGCGGTGCGCGTTTCCCAACCAATGCGCTTACCGGTCAGATCGCGGGCCACAAGCAGGTCCGCCAGATCACGGGCCGGGTTGGCGCCCTGATGCTCGGGCCAGATATGGATACGGTCATGGGGGATCACGGATGTATTCTGCGCCTGGCGCAGGTCGGGCAGGCGGGTCAGCAGGTCGACCCGGCCATCAGCGTCCAGCACCATGGCCTGAAACATCGCAAAACCGAACGTGTCGTAGCCGGTCAACCAATACATGCTTTCGGGGGCAAAGATCAGGAGGGCGTCCAGCCCCGCCTCGGCAAGGGCGGCTGTGGCGCGGGCTTGCCGTGCCTGAAATTCCGCGTGCGAGAAGTGCGGCGGATCCATTGTTTCGGTCATGTCTATTTCCCCAAGTCCCGCATGCCGCGGTCAATGCCTTCCAGCGTCATCGGGACCATGCGGCCCTCGAATATCTCGTCGATCATCTGGGTCGATTGCGTGTAGCGCCAGTGACGCTCGGGCGTCGGATTGATCCAGAGGTGATCGGGCCATTGGGTGCGCGCACGTTGCAGCCATGTGCTGCCGGCCTCTTCATTCCAATGCTCATTCGCGCCGCCGGGGAAGGCGATCTCGTAAGGGGACATGGCGGCGTCGCCCACAAAGATGCATTTGTAATCAGGCCCATAGGTGTTCATCACCTCGAAGGTCGGGATCTGTTCCGACCACCGCCTTCGATTGTCGCGCCAGACAGCTTCATAGAGGCAATTGTGGAAGTAGTAGTATTCGAGATGCTTGAATTCGGCCTTGGCGGCGCTGAACAGCTCTTCAACGACCTTCACATGGTCGTCCATTGAGCCACCCACGTCGAGGAACAGGATCACCTTGACCGCATTCCGCCGCTCGGGGCGGGTCTTCACATCCAGCCAACCCTGTTCGGCGGTGGCGCGGATGGTGCCGTCCAGATCAAGCTCTTCCGCCGCGCCGTCGCGGGCCCATTGGCGCAGGCGCTTGAGCGCAACCTTGATGTTGCGGGTGCCAAGTTCCACATCGCCGTCGAGGTTCTTGAATTCGCGTTTGTCCCAGACCTTCACCGCCTTGCGATGGCGGCTTTCGTGCTGCCCGATGCGCACGCCTTCGGGGTTGTAGCCGTAGGCGCCGAATGGAGACGTACCTGCGGTGCCGATCCACTTGCTCCCGCCCTGATGGCGCTTTTCCTGTTCCTTGAGGCGTTGGCGCAGGGTTTCCATCAACTTGTCGAAGCCGCCCATCGCCTCAATCTCGGCGCGCTCTTCTTCGGTCAGGTGTTTTTCGGCCAGTTTCTCGAGCCATTCGCGCGGGATTTCCGTGGCTTCCAGCACATCATCGAAACTGATCGCCTCAAGACCGGCAAAGGCATGGGCAAAGGCTTGATCGAAGCGATCCAGATGGCGTTCGTCCTTCACCATCGCTGTGCGAGCGAGGTAGTAGAAGCCGTCCACATCATAGGTGACGAGGCCGCGGCTCATCCCCTCCAAGAACGCGAGGTATTCCCGGAGCGAGACCGGAATGCGCGCAGCGCGGAGGGTTTCGAAGAAGGGCAGAAACATGGGAGTGTTTTAGCGCGATCCTAGGGCTGCGTCGAACAGGAAAGCGAGCTGCTTATCACGCGTGATAAGGTGATTTAAGTGGCGGATTTAAATAGATAAAAAGCGTTCCGTTTGCGTGCCGCTCACCAGGATTGCATGGCGGTGGGGCCGCGCGATTTCATTGCGGGGCTGGTACGATCAGCATGACAATTGTGCCTACCAGAAACCCGATCAACGCAAACACTGCTGCCCATTGCGCCATGTCTTGCCAATTGCCCTTGCGCCGCCACGCCAGCAGCGCGCCGATGGCAATACCGAAGCCAGCCCCGATGAAGTTCAGCATGATGTGCCCCAGTGATTACTGCCCTGGCGACAGCGCCGCCACCTCGGTCAGGCGCGCGCCAACGGCGGACTGACCGCCGAAGCCATATCGACCCCAGGCGAGGGAGTCGAGCCGGACCGAGCGGGCTTCAGACGCGCGGCCTGCATCCTCCAGCGCTTCCGCGCGGATCATCAGCAACGTCGAGAGAAGCGAGGCATTCTGCGCCCGCGTCGCGGCCGGCATGGCGCGTGCGGTAAGCGTCAGCGCCTCGTCCACCTGGCCGGCAGAAAGTGCGAAGGCAGCCAATTGCATATCCACATGGGCTGATTGGATGCCGCCGGGTGAGACCCTGTCAAAGAGTACAGAGGCCTGTTGGAAAGCCTGAATGGAGGCTTCGACATCGCGGCTGAGCGTCAGGCGACCAAGGGCGAAATAGGCGAATGCGGTGCGCGTGTCGTTCCAGTTCTGGTTCCGGGCCAACCGGACGGCGCGCTCGGCGGCCGCGATCCTTGCCGTGTCCGACGAGCCCGGCCCAAGCGCGGTTTCAATGGCTGAAATCCAGGGACGCGGCGTTTGCGACCCGCGACCACCGCCTGTGGCGGACCCGCCGCGCGGGTTCAGGCGCGAGAGGATCGCGGGCAGACGGGCGGCAACCTCGCCCCGGGTGAGGCCCGATTGCAGGTCCGCATCGTAATAGGCGCGCAGGATGAGCATGTCGAAGCCGGTCAGCACAGCGTTGAAGTTGTCGTCGTTAAAGACGCTATCCGACAGGCGGTATAGATCGTTGAGGGGGCCTAACGCCTGCGCGATTTCTTCGTGCAGGCAATCGCGCATCTCTTGTGGAGAGACATCCGAGGGGATGAACACAGCGACCCGTTCGCGGGTGTCCAATGTGGTCCAATCCAGCGTGCCGCCCGAGCGGTTGCGCCGGAATTCGGCCCACGAGCTGACGCGCGGAACCACAAAGCAAGCGGCCTGCGGTACGACGCGCTGCATGCGCGCGCGGGGCATGGTTTCGACGGTAATGGAAGCATCACTTGTGACCCGGGTGATCGGAATTCCGGCCTCAGTCCGCAGGCGTGCCAGAAGCTGATCCAGATCCGCACTCATCGAGGCGGGAACAGAGCCGGTGATGGCCACCGTGACGGGGCCTTCAAAGCGGCTTATCCGTTCAATCACCCGGCCCGATTCCATCTGAAAGCTTAGGTCGAGGAAGTCGGCGGCGATGGACGTGTTGGAGCGGCTTGGCGCCTGCGCCCTGGCCTGCCCGAACGTGTTCATCGGCGGCAGAGCCTCGGGCAGGGCAGCAATGCGTCGTTCGGCGACATCAGCGCCCGTGGTCGGGGCACAGGCCGCGAGCGCAAGGGCGACGACAGGGATCAGGCGGGACAGGGTACAGAACAAGAAGGGCGCCTCACGCTCGGGAATATTTCATGAAATCAGTTGGTTCGCCAATACGGTCGTACAGGGTACGCGCCGTCGCATTGGATTGGCGGGTCATCCAGTAGACGACAGGCCGCCCGGCTGCATCGGCATCGGCATAAACCGTTTCGATCAAGGCACGGCCCACGCCCGTGCCGCGGACACGGGGCAGGGCAAAGAGATCTTGCAGATAGGTGACATCGGCCACGCGCCAGGTGTGGGCGTGCACGATGATCTGCACCAGGCCCACAAGCCCGTCTGCATCTTCAGCGACCCAGGCTTGCATATTTGTGCGATCAGGATCTGTCAGGCGGTCAAACAGCAGGTCATCGTGGGAAGGGTCGATCTCAGCCGCGTAAAAGTCGAGATAGCCCCGCCATAGCACGCCCCAATCGGACCGATCCCGCCGCCCGAGGGGGCGAATTTCGAACGCTTTGCTCACGTGATTTGCTACCTTAACATCGGGTGCGGCAAGGGTGCTTTGCCGGATAGTGCCGCCAGATTATGGCAGGAATCGGGCAGCACGATAGGGGAGGTTTTCTTTTGCCACGCGGTCTGTGGCACGCGCGCCATGGGCATCGGCAAAGACCCGCCTTAGCGTTGGCCGCGGGCCATAAACGCCAAACGCTCAAACAGGGCCACGTCCTGTTCGTTCTTCAGAAGTGCCCCGTGCAATTTCGGGAGCGCATTTGCCCCGTCACGACGCAGATCCTCAGGCGTGAGGTCTTCGGCGAGGAGCAGCTTGAGCCAGTCCAGCACTTCGGAGGTCGACGGCTTTTTCTTCAGCCCCTGTTGTTCGCGGATCTCATAGAACTGCGTGAGGGCGGCGGTCAGAAGGTCTTGTTTGATGCCGGGATGGTGCACCTCGACGATCTTGCGCATGACATCGGCGTCGGGAAAGCGGATGTAGTGGAAGAAACAGCGGCGCAAGAATGCGTCGGGCAGTTCCTTTTCGTTGTTGGACGTGATGATGACGATGGGGCGCACCTGGGCGTTGATCGTTTCACCGGTCTCATAGACAAAAAACTCCATCCGATCGAGTTCCTGCAGCAGATCGTTCGGGAATTCGATATCGGCCTTGTCGATCTCATCAATCAGCAGGACGCATTTACCCTCTGCCTCAAAGGCCTGCCACAATTTGCCCTTGCGGATGTAGTTCTTGACGTCATGGACCCGTTCTTCGCCCAACTGGCTGTCGCGCAGACGGCTGACGGCGTCATATTCGTAAAGGCCCTGTTGCGCGCGAGTGGTCGATTTGATGTGCCATTCGATGATCGGCAGGCCAAGCGACTGCGAGACTTGGCGCGCGAGCTCTGTCTTGCCGGTGCCCGGCTCTCCCTTGACCAAAAGGGGACGTTCCAAGGTGACGGCGGCGTTCACTGCGACGGTCAGATCGTCGGTTGCGACATAGTCTTCGGTGCCCTGAAAGTGCATGGCATTTCCCTGCGAAAGAACGGCTTTGAAGACGGGTATGGGTTGTGCCCCGGAAAGGCAAGTCACGCGTTTCAGGCACATTTTACTGCCCGAAAGCACGCGGAAGCCGATCAACGGAAATTCATTTCACGTGAAAGTAGAAACCTGCTTTTCTGCGCGTGACAAAGCCGCCCGGCCCGTGTAATCGGACGCTCATAGGCTGTATGGACTCCGCATAAGGGCGAGACACCATGAACGACACCAGCCTCTCTGAGGGGAGCACGATGAAAGCAGAGATTTTCCTGCCGGATGACTATCGCCCGGCCGAAGACGAGCCATTTATGAATGACAAGCAGCTTGAGTATTTTCGCCGCAAGCTGCTGACCTGGAAAAACGATTTGCTGGATGAGAGCCGTTCGACCGTCTCGACCCTGCAAGACGGCACCCGCAACATTCCTGACGTCGCAGACCGTGCCAGCGAAGAAACGGACCGCGCGCTTGAACTGCGCACCCGCGACCGCCAGCGCAAGTTGATCGCCAAGATCGATCAGGCGCTGCGCCGGGTGGAAGAAGGCGAGTACGGCTATTGCGAAGTGACAGGCGAGCCGATTTCGCTGAAGCGTCTGGACGCGCGCCCGATTGCCACGATGAGCCTTGAAGCCCAGGAACGGCATGAGCGCCGCGAAAAGGTCCACCGCGACGACTGACCGCTTGGCGGATTGCAAACGGAAGGGGCATCCAGCGGGTGCCCTTTTTCATTTGGAGGCAGATGCGTGTTGATCGGCAAACCCGTTACGGTGTTGGGCGGCGGTGTCGGCGGCCTGGCGGTGGCTTTGGCCTGTGCCCAACGGGGGGCCGCGGTCACGGTTCTGGAACAGGCCGGCGAGATTGCGGAGGTTGGGGCCGGCTTGCAGGTGTCGCCAAATGGCTGGGTTGTGCTCCGGGCCCTTGGGATCGCTGACACTATCGCGGCGCGCTCCATCCGTTCGACAACCGTGCGCCTGCGCGATTTCCGGCGCGGGGCAGAGGTTTTTGCGATGCCGCTCGGCAGCCCGTTCCATCTGGTGCACCGAGCGGATCTTATCGATGCACTGCACGGGGCTTGCCGGGATGCAGGTGTTGAGATCCGGTTGAACACCCGCGTCGCGGGGGTTGAGATTGATGGGTCGGTCAACACGCTCAAACTGGCGGACGGGACGGAGGAAGTGCATGGCCTGACCTTGGCCGCTGACGGGCTGCACTCTGCCGCCCGGCACGTCTTCAATCCGCGCTCGAAGCCCTTCTTCACGGGCCAGGTTGCATGGCGCGCGACCCTTCCGGGCCGTGATCTGCCGCCTGAGGCTCATGTCTTTATGGGACCGGGGCGCCATTTGGTCCGCTACCCCCTGCGTGGCGGAGACCTCACCAATATCGTGGCCGTCGAAGAACGTGATCAATGGGCGGTCGAAGATTGGGCCCATGAGGATGACCCGAAGAACTTGCGTGCGGCGTTCACCGACTTTTACCCTGAAATCAAAGATTTGCTGGCGGATGTTCAAGCGCCAAACCTATGGGGCCTGTTTCGGCACCCAGTGGCCAAGGTCTGGCATTCGGACAACCTGGCCCTGTTAGGCGATGCGGCCCATCCGACGCTGCCGTTCCTTGCACAGGGGGCCAATCTTGCGTTGGAAGATGCCTATGTGCTGGCGCGCTGCCTGGCGGATGACGCGGAGACGAGCGAGGCGCTTGCCGTCTATGCGGCGCTGCGCAAACCCCGCGCCCTGCAAGTGATCGAAGCGGCCAATGACAACGCCACGAACTACCACCTACGGCCTGGCCCAATGCGATTTGCCGCGCATACCGCCCTGCGCCTGGCGTCACGCTACGCGCCCCATGTGGTGGCCAATCGCTACCGCTGGATCCACGCCCACGACGTCACGCGATAGGCGGACGCGGCGCAGTCCCTAGTCGAGAGAATAGTCGGGGAGGGTATCAAACGCCTCTCGCAGTTTTTCGCCCCAACCCGATGAAATCTCGGCGAAAAAGGCGTCGTCCGCTTCAATGCGGCGGATTGGGCCGTGCCGGAAGCTTTCCGCCTCATACAGATGCAGGTCAAACGGCATCCCGACGCTCAAATTCGCCTTGATGGTGGAATCGAAGCTGAGGAGAAGCAGTTTCACGGCTTCCTCGAACCGCATCTCCGGATCGTAGGCGCGCACGAGGATGGGTTTGCCGTATTTCGTCTCACCAATCTGGAAGAATGGCGTGTCATCGCAGGCCTCAACAAAATTGCCTTCGGGATAGATCAGGAACAGACGCGGCTCACCGCCTTTGACCTGACCACCGAGGATCAGCGTGGCACCGAAGGGGCTGTCGGCTTGAGGGCCCTCAAGCCCGGATTGCTGCGAAATCACCTCGCGGAGCGTTTCCCCCACCAGCTTGGCGATTTGGAACATCGACGGGGCTTCGATGATCGAAAGCGTTCCGCGTTCGTCCGCCGGAAGGGCGCGTTCGTTCAAGAGGCTCACGACCGCTTGCGTGGTGGCCAGATTGCCCGCCGTCATCAGGGTGATAGAGCGTTCGCCCGCAACCTCCCACTGGAACATCTTCTTGAAAACGCTGATATTATCGACACCGGCATTGGTACGGGTGTCCGACATGAACACCAGCCCCCGGTTCAGTTTCAGCCCCACGCAATAGGTCACGGCCCGATCCCCCAGATCCCGATACGGTGTCTTTAGCACCGCTTGCTTAAGGTTGGTTTACTGCTGCGCCACCTGAATGTCGACGGCCATGGCTTCGCCTTCCGCACCGTAATGGAGGCCCGAGATCGGTGCCGCTTCCGCATAGTCGAGGCCCGTTGCGACGCGCACATAGCGCGGATCGGGTGAGATCCCGTTCGACACATCGAAGCCAACCCATCCAAGGCCTGCAACATGGGCCTCGGCCCAGGCATGGCTCGCGTCTTGGTGGACGCGGTCGTCCATCATCAGATAGCCCGAAACGTAGCGCGCCGGGTGTCCCATCGCGCGGGCTGCGGCAAGGAAGATGTGGGTGTGATCCTGGCAGACACCTGCGCCTATGGTGATTGCCTCTTCGGCATCAGTGCCGGATTGCGTGCGGCCAATCTCGTACGGGACCGCCGACAAAATGCGGGTCGACAGGGTGTGCAGCCGCGTCACGTCGTCGTCGCTTTCCTGTTGCAACCCCTTGAGAAGGCCGCGCACACCTGCGCCCGTGCGCGTCAAAGCTGTTGAGCGCTGGTAGTACCAAAGCGGGGCAAAGCCCGCATGTTTTCCGATCACACCGGCATTATCCGCGGTCTCGACCGTGCCTTGGCACGTGATTGTGACATCCATCGCGTCGGCGGCAAGGGACACGAGTGTCACGGTATTGCGGTGCTGATCTGTAAATTGTGTCTCGATCTTGCCGCCCTGCACATCCATCTGCCATGAGCCCACGCTTTGGCCGTTATGGTTCTTTGGCGTCAGCCGCAATTGCTGCAGCCCGTACGTCGCAGGGGCTGCAAAGCGGTAGGTTGTGGTATGCTGGATGGAGAGTTTCATGGCGCTCACCCCAGGAACCGATAATCTTGTTCGATCTGGCCGCCCAACCGGCCCAGATCACCAAGGAACTCAGTCAGAAATTCATGCAACCCTTCTTCGAACACGTCGTCGATGGTGCCGTGCTGCAAGCGGGCCTGCAGAACATTGATCTGATCGTGGCACGTGTGGCGCTGCCCGTAATTCTCTTCCAGATAGCTGAGGTTGGAGCCGATCTTGCGCACCGCAAACCGAAGGCTGCGCGGCATGCGACCGTCGAAGATCAGGAAATCGGCAATGCCCTTGGGGGTGATGTTGCCCTGGGTCAGCCAGCGGTAGGACCGCGCACCGGCAACGGATCGCAGGATCGTTTCCCACTGAACATTGTCGAGGCTGGAGCCGATCTGCGTGACCGAGGGCAGCAGCACGTAGTATTTCACGTCGAGGATACGAGCCGTGTTGTCTGCGCGTTCCAGGAACGTCCCAAGGCGGCAGAAATCGAAAATATCATTGCGCAACATGGTGCCGTGCATTGCGCCGCGGACAAGGGCGGAGTGCTGACGGATGCTCCCCAGAACCTCGGGCAAATGCTTTGGCGAGACGGGGCGCTGGAGCGTTTCTTTCAGGCCCATATAGGCGTCATTGATCGCTTCCCAGACTTCACGCGTCAGCGCGGTGCGGGTCAGGCGGGCGTTTTGGCGTGCATTTGCGATGGCAGACAGAACGGATGACGGATTCTCCTTGTC
Organism: uncultured Roseicyclus sp.; assembly: GCA_947489665.1. Taxonomy (GTDB): domain Bacteria; phylum Pseudomonadota; class Alphaproteobacteria; order Rhodobacterales; family Rhodobacteraceae; genus Gymnodinialimonas. Next base: position 1,650,207 of record CANLEH010000001.1, read on the forward strand.
GCGAAGCAGGAAGTCTATCGCCTTGGCCTGGTCCACATCGCCGTGCCGGGCCGCGTAGAGCTGATCAACGGCGGCTGTTTGCAAGACCGAATGCCATTCATCATCTGATCCCCCGGGCCGGGTCAGCGCGATGCGAAAGCCGGTCTCGATCAGCCGCGTCGTATTCTCAGACCGTTCGAGGTAACGGAACAGCCAGAAAAGGCCACCTGCAGTTTTTCCGAGCATCGCGTTACTCCTCCAAAACCCAGGTGTCTTTGGTGCCGCCGCCCTGCGATGAGTTCACCACAAGGCTGCCCTCTTTCAGCGCCACGCGGGTCAACCCGCCGGGCGTGAGCGTGATCTTGTCGGGCGACATCAGCGCGAAGGGCCGCAGGTCGACATGACGCGGGGCAAGCCCTTTGGCGGTCAGGATCGGGCAGGTCGAGAGGGCGAGCGTGGGCTGCGCGATGTAGTTTGACGGTCTCGCCTCCAGCTTCTTGCGGAACTCCTCAATCTCTTTCTTCGATGCGGCGGGGCCGACCAGCATCCCGTATCCACCTGATCCGTGGACCTCTTTCACGACAAGCTCGGGCAGATGGTCTAGCACATATTTGAGGGTGTCCGGCTCGGAACAGCGATGGGTCGGCACGTTTTGCAAGATCGCCTTTTCGCCCGTGTAGAATTCAATGATATCCGGCATGTAGCTGTAGATCGCCTTGTCGTCGGAGATCCCCGTACCGGGTGCATTGGCAATCGTGATCCCGCCGGCGCGGTAGACATCCATGATGCCTGGCACCCCAAGCATCGAGTCCGGGTTGAAGTTCAGCGGGTCGAGGAAGTCGTCATCGACACGGCGATAGAGCACATCAATCGCCTTGTAGCCTTCGGTGGTACGCATGGCGATGCGGCCATCCTGGACGCGCAGGTCATGGCCCTCGACCAACTCGACTCCCATCTGATCTGCCAGAAAGGCATGTTCGAAATAGGCGGAGTTGTGGATGCCGGGGGTCAGCACGGCGACCGTGCATTCACCATCGCAGGCAACAGGCGAACAGGCCGCAAGCGAACGGCGCAGACTTGTGGGGTAAGAGCCGACTGGCTGAACCTTGATGCGCGAAAACAGCTCTGGGAACATCTGCAGCATCGTTTCGCGGTTCTCCAGCATGTAGCTGACGCCGCTTGGGGTTCTGGCATTGTCTTCAAGGACAAAGAATTCATCCTCGCCAGTCCGAACGAGGTCGGTGCCCACGATATGTGTGTAGACGCCTCCGGGCGGTGAGACGCCGATCATCTGGGGCAGAAAAGCCTCATTCTTATCAATCAACTCACGCGGTACGCGGCCTGCGCGCAGGATCTCCTGTCGGTGATAGATGTCGTAGAGAAACGCATTGATCGCGCGCACGCGCTGCTCGATGCCCTTGGTCAATTTCGCCCATTCGCGGGCCGAAATGATGCGCGGCACGATGTCGAACGGGATCAGGCGTTCATCGGCCTCGGCAGCACCATAAACGTTGAAGGTGATGCCCGTGCGGCGGAAGAAACTCTCTGCGTCGCTGTTTTTCTGGCGCAAATCCTTGAGGTCTTCGCCGTTGAACCAGGTGGCGTAAGCGCCGTATGGCGCGCGTGGATCCGGTTGCCCGGCGGTCATTTCATCGAAAAATCGGCTGTCGTCGGTCATGTGTCCTCCCACCCCTAACGCTAACAGACGAGGTTCTGAGCGAAAGGGCCAGCGATTTCAGGTGGTTTCGCAGGGGGTTGGAGAAAGGTTGCCCAATTATTAGGCGAAGTGCCGGGCGCAGGTTTTCGCGAAAGCCGTCTGGACTACGCGGTGTTCAACTACGCCGAAGTGTCCAGCCAAAGCGTGACGGGGCCGTCGTTGACAAGGCTGACCGCCATGTCCGCACCGAACTGCCCCGTTTCAACCGGGATGCCGTGGCTCTGTAGGGCGTTGGCAAAATGCAGATACAAGCGCTCACCCTCCGATGGCGGTGCCGCGGTTGAAAAGCCCGGCCGATTGCCGCGAGACGTGTCGCCCGCCAAAGTGAACTGGCTGACCACCAGCGCTGCGCCGCCCACATCCATAAGCGAGCGGTTCATTTTACCAGCCTCATCCTTGAAGATGCGGAGCTTGGCGATCTTCGCGGCGAGTTTCTGGCCCTCGGCCTCCGTATCGCCCTGCATAGCGCAAACCAAAACGAGCAAGCCCGGGCCGCATTGGCCGATCAGATCGCCGTCGACTTCAACCTTGGCCTCTGTGACGCGCTGGATCAGCGCCCTCATGCAATCTCGTCCAAGCGGGGTGGGTTTGCACCGGCACGGCTGACCGTTATCGCGGCGGCTTTGACGCCAAGGGTCATCGCCTCGCGCAGCGTCTCTTCTGTCAAACCCTTGCGGATCATGCCCTTGTCGAGCGCGCCTGCCTGGGCCAGGCCCGCCAGCACGCCACCGTTGAAGGTATCACCGGCTCCGACCGTGTCGACGACCTCGACCATCTGAGCGTCGATATGGACTTCGCCGCCCTCAAAGTATGCTGTGACCCCATCGCCGCCCTGTGTGACCAGCACGAGAGCGGGGCCCTTCGCAAGCATCCGCTCTGCCAGAACCGGGATGCCATGGTCCCCAAGAAGCCAATGCAGGTCCTCGTCCGAGGCTTTCACGATGTCGCACGCGGCCAGCATCCGGTCCATGCGTGCACGAAAGCGGGCCTCGTCCTTGATGAAACTGGGGCGGATGTTGGGATCCATCATCACGACATGGCCCTGGGTCGCCCGTTCGGCCATCTCTGCATAAGCCTCGGCGCATGGCTCAACCGCAAGGGAAATGCCGCCAAAGAAGCAGGCCTTTGCGGTCTCCGGGATCGCGGGCAGGTCCGCCGCCGTCAGCATGCGCCCGGCGGTGTTTTCATCGTAGAAGGCATAGCTGGCCTGGCCATCCGTTAGCGTCACGAAGGCCAGCGTCGTGGGCCTGTCCGAGCGATGGGCGAGGGTGGACCCCACGCCATTGGCCATCATCACACCCGCCAGCCGTTCACCGAACAGGTCGGTTGAAAGACCCGTGAAGAATTCCACGGGCTGGCCAAGACGGGCCAATGCCACGGCCGTGTTGAACACCGACCCACCGGGGTAGGGTGCGAAAGCGGCTTCGCCTGCCTCCGTTTTGCGGGGCAGCATGTCTATCAGGGCTTCACCGGCGCATAAGATCATCGTGGACCTCCCTCGTTCGCGCGCCTTGTTAGCGGTAACGCGGGTGCGAGGGAAGCCGGGAAACCGATGCGCCGTTGCGACGAAGGTCGCTACTGGTCCATCACCTCAAGCCCGTAGAAGACGGCCGCTGCAAGAATGATGGCGCCGATCACGGCCAGAGCGATCTTGCCTGCACTCCAAGGCCGTTCGCCTTGCACCTTGCCGGATTGGGCGTTGACCACGAAACGGTAGGACTTTCCGCGATACTTGTAGGCGGCGATCCAGACCGGCAGCAGGATATGCTTGAAGGTTGTCTTGTCGACATGGGTGTTCATGGAGTCGATCCGCTGCGCGTCGCCGCCAATGTCGCGGCGGATGTCGCGCTGGATCTGCGCATCCATGATCTGGCGCGCCTCGACCATGCCCTCATCAAGCTCGACCGTGTAGCCTTCGGCTCGGAAGCCGGACAGGAATTCGGGGCGATATTCGGCCAGCCCGGATAGATCCCATGGTGCCAACGCATCGGTGTAGCGCTTGGGAAGGGATTTGGAGGCCAGCACAAGGATGTCGTCGAAAAACCGGCTGACGCGGCCTGAGGTGCGGGTCCAGCGGATGCGGCGTTCCTGACGCGGTTTGCCATCGGGTCCGTTGACGGTGACGTAATAGGCCGTGCCACGCTGGCCGCGGTAGCTTGTGTCCGTATCTGCGTCATAGGTCCAATAAGGGACGTATATCCCGTTCAACTCACGCCCCTGACGGGCATATTCCTTAAGCCCGTTGGGCGCGAACCAGAGGCGGCCAAGCCAGTCTTCCATGGCTTTATGCGCCTCGCGTTCTTCCAACTGGAACGGCACGAGACCTTTGGGCTTAATATGGCGGTGGGTGCCGGTGTCGGTGACAACGGGGGTGGCGCAAAACGGGCAGTCCTGGCTGTGCACATCGGCATCAAATTGCACTTGTGCGCCGCAAGATGGGCATTGGGAAACGCGGGTTTCCTCAATCTCCACATTGTCCATCTGCCCGCGCAGGGCAGCTTCAAAATCGTTCTCGACCAAACCCTCGCCACCTTGGTCGGGCGGCACTTCAATCGCTTCTTCATTGCCGCAATGGTCACAGACCATTTTGCCCTCGGTCGGCGCATAGCGCATGTCCGACCCGCAGTTGGAGCAGGGAAAGCGGTGTTCATCTTCGGGGCGGGCGGTTTCAGGCTCTTGGTCAAACGTGTCGGTCATTGAAGGGTCTTTGTCGCAATGAAGGGGTGCACTCACCATTTCGCGACTGGCGGCGTAACTCAAGCAAGGAAAACCGGATGTTGGCGGGTCACAGGTACCGATGGAGCGCGCGGGGCGCCATGATGCGCAGGGCGTTGTCACGCAAACGGACATGCCGCCAAATGTGAAATGCGCCATGGGCCAAAACGATCAGGGCCAGCGCATAGAATTGGTAAACATGCAGCCAGGACACGATGGCATGGGCTTGCGGCAGGTTCAGTGGCGGCGCGATTGGCACAACCCCGCCCGCGTGGAGCAGAACAGCCGATGTGAGCCCAAGGCCGAACCCACCAAGGGCGACCAGAAACAGCCCCCAGATCAACGTTTTGTGCAGAATTGGATGCAGCCGCCGGGCGAGGGGGGGCAGTTTTGGACCCGGTCGGGACGCTAGGCCTTTTTGCAGATGTGTACCTGTCCAGATCAGAGCCAACGTGACAAAGATCAGCCCGTTGATGGAATGGAGTTGAAACCAGCCCGGCCCCATGCGGCGCAGCGCATCGGGGTCTGCGAACATGAACCAGATGAAGAACGGAATGATCCCCCAGTGCAGCGCTTTCAATACCGTCCGGCGATGCGGCAGGCGGATACGGGTCAAGATCAAGGCGACAGGCATGAAAGCTCCATTCATCGTGGGCAGTGTAGCCACGGGTGGCGTCGAGCAAAAGTTTCATGCCTGCGATACGTTGCACCCACCTTCGCCTTGAGGGAGAAGGACGCAACGCCGCTTTTGACCCAAGGAGATACGGTCATGATCACCCTCGACCAGGCCCGCACCATCATTTCCACTGCCCGTGCAAAGGGCCGGGAAATGGAGCTAAAGCCGCTTTCAGTTGTCGTGCTGGATGCTGGTGGCCATGTTCTTGCGTTTGAGCGCGAGGATGGCGCGGCCCCGGGCCGTTTCGAGATTGCGCAAGGCAAGGCGTATGGCGCGGTGATGCTTGGCATGCCCGGCAGCGCGCAGATGGCCCGCGCAGAGGCGCAGGCCTATTTCATGGCGGCGGTGAACGGGGTCTATGGCGGCAAAGTGGTGCCTGTACCCGGTGGCGTTCTTGTAATGCGCGATGGCGTGGTCCTGGGCGCGGTGGGCGTGACCGGCGACACATCGGACAATGACGCCGAGGCCGCGGTGGCCGGGATCGAGGCCGCGGGCTTCGATGCGTTGGCCTGAGCGCATGCCGGCTTACAGCTTGAGGATGACGGATGCAGGCGCACGAAGGCCGGGGCGACGCAAGTAGCGCGGCATCTCGGCGAGTTGCAGGTCGGGGCGGCGTGCAAACAGGCGATCCAGCGCAATGGAGGCCTCGATCCGGGCCAGTTGCATGCCAAGGCAAACATGCGGACCGAAGCCGAACCCAAGATGGGCATTGGGCTTGCGGTCGGGGATGAAGGATTCCGGTGTCTCGAACCGTTCCGGATCATGGTTTGCGGCAAGAAGCAGGGGCGCCACCATCTCTCCCTTCTTGATGGGCGCCCCCAGGATGTCGGTGTCCTGGGCTGCAAACATCATCTTCGTGGTCATCACAGGCGATATGTGACGCATGAATTCTTCGATCAGAAGGTGCCGCGTGTCCGGGTTCTCCGCGAAATGCGCGCGTAAGTCGGGATCAGTGGCAAGCCCTACAATGGCTGCGTTGATCAAGTGAACGGTGGTCTCATGGCCTGCAAGAAAGAGAAGAAGAACCATCGATAGAAGCTGATCTTCTGTCAGCTTCTGCCCATCCTCTTCCGCGTGAACCAGCGCAGAGATCAAGCCCGGGCCGGGTGTTTCACGGGCTTGCGCGAACAGATCCCTGAAGTCCGCCAAGACGCCGCGCAAGCGAAGAACAGCATAAATCGCGCGAAACGGGTTTGTGACCGCGCTGAGCGGCGCCATGCGGCGAGTCAGGGCATCGTGCCGGTCTTCGGGGATGCCAAGCAGGGTGCAAATCGCAAGGAAGGGCAGGGGGCGGGTATAGTGTTTAACGATATCGACCCGTCCCGAGGGCACTGCGTCCAGCAGACCATCCGCCATTTTGGTCAGTTGCGGGCGAAGGTCTTCGATTGTTGCGCGGGCGAAGGCGAGTTCCACCAACCGGCGCATCTGCCGGTGGGCCGGGTCGTCCATCACGATCATCGTGTCCAGCAGTGGCTTGAAAAACCCGGGCATCCACCAGAAACGCTTGGCGAGCGGCTTGCCGGTGATTGGCCCGGGATCGCGGCGGAACAGATCGGGGTTTTTCAAAAGCGTGCGGGCAGCGGCATCGCTTGTGGTCATCCAGATTTGGCCGACAATCGGGAGTTTGACCCGCACCAAAGGCCCCTCGGCCCGCATTTGGGCAAGCGTTGGCGCCGGGTCAGCCAGAAAATCGGGATCGTTGAGGCGGTACACCATGGGAATGCCTATTTTCGCGTCATGTGCGCAAATGCGCCGCGACCTGCGCGCAGCCACGCCTTTTCCTCCGGGCGCTTGACGGTTAGGTAATGTTTCAACTGCAATATTGGAAGAACCATGCCCCGTCCTGTTATCGGCATCATTGGAAACCATTACCTCATCAATGATGAGTACCCGACCCACGCGGGCGGCACGATGAACTCCGAAGCCGTGGCAGAGGTTTCCGACGGCTTGCCGATGATCATCCCGTCGGATCCGCGTTTCGTCGATGTCGACCAGCTGCTTGAGGTGTGTGACGGTTTTCTTCTGACCGGCGGCAGGCCCAATGTGCACCCCGAGGAATATGGCGAGGACTATACCGACGCCCACGGCATGATGGACCGCAACCGCGATGCGGTGGCTCTGGCCCTTGTGCGGGCCTGTGTGGATCGGGGCCAGCCCTTCTTGGGCGTGTGCCGCGGCTTTCAGGAGGTGAACGTGGCGATGGGCGGGTCGCTCTACCCCGAAATTCGGGATCTGCCCGGTCGTATGAACCATCGCATGCCACCAGATGGCACTATTGAAGAGAAGTTTGCCCTCCGCCACGAAGTGACGTTTGGCGAGAATGGGCCGTTTCACCGGCTTATGGGCTCACAATCGGTGATGACGAACACCTTGCATGGGCAGGGCATCAAGGTGCCCGGTCCGCGTGTGGTTATCGACGGCCATGCCCCCGATGGCACGCCAGAAGCCATCTACATCGCCGACGCACCGGGCTTTACACTGGCCGTACAATGGCATCCCGAATATTGCGCCGCCGATGACCCGGTCTCGCGCCCATTGTTCGCAGCATTTGGCGAAGCCGCGCGGGAATGGGCGTCAGGCCGCAGGCCCGTGCCGGTCAGCGACGTGGCCTGAGCGCCCCGGATAACCCTTGCTCCATGATGTTTGATTGAGGCAGGCTATTGCTTACGAAACGGCAATAGGCGCGGCTTGAGCGTCTTCCCTTTGCCGTGGCACCGCGCCCATGCCCGTTCAAACGGACCGGCGGCACGGATCGCGATAGAAAGGCCCACATACATGTTTTCAAGACTTTTCAGCAGCTCACTGGCCGTGTTGGCCTGTCTCAGCGCGCCCGCATTTGCCGATTGGGGCGCGAACCTGATCACGCTTGGGGCAGATGCGCCCGGGGCCACGGGGAGTGTTGAGTGCGCGCCAGGTGGCGTGACCGGCGCTGTTTGGGGCACGGGCACTTATACGTCCGACAGCTCTATCTGTACGGCAGCCGTTCACTTCGGTTGGATCACGCAGGCTGAGGGCGGAACGGTCAGCTTCCGTCAGGTCGGCGGGATGGATGCCTATCAAGGCTCGGACCAGAACGGCGTCACCTCATCGGACTATGGAAGCTGGGGGTCGAGTTTCCAGATCACGGGTGTCGTGCCTCTGGCAGGCGCACCCGCACATACCCCGATCGACTGGGGCACCAGCCTGGATGCAGCCGGGTTTGGCGAGGATAGCGGCAGCTTGCATACGTTCCAGTGCCCTCCGGGCGGCAATGCGAATTCCACGATCTGGGGCACAGATGTCTACACGTCGGACAGCCCCATCTGCGTTGCGGCTCTGCATCGCGGCTTGGTGGACCTCAACGCAGGTGGTGTTGTGACGGTTCTGGTTCTGGGCAATCAGCCCGCATACACCGGATCGGCCCGCAACGGCGTCACGTCCACGGACTACCCCGCATGGGATCGCAGCTACGTCTTCCAGTGAAGCAAAATAGGCCCCGGCGCAGCGTTGCCGGGGCCCGTTGACTAAGTCTGTTTCGCGCCGCGCATTTCCTTGATGTGCAGCCGGATTTTGTCCCACTTCCGGCTTTCGGCGGTGTTTTGCGCATCGCGGGCCTTTTGCGCAGCTTCGGCTTCGGCCTTGTCGCCATGGGCGGCGTACAGGGCATGGGCGTATTGAGTGATATCGCTTTGAAGCATCTTCCAAATCCTCCAGGTCAGGGGTTCGGGAGCCTCAGTATAGCATTTTATCGCTGAAATTGCAGGTCCGGTGGGCTGCCAACACCCCAAGCCACGATATGGGGAAACTCCCCCAGTGTTTGGACCGGGGGCGCTTTGTAGGGTTTGGTCATACCGCAGATAGCGCGGTCTAGTTTGAACCCCTTCAGCCCGGCGCAATCCGGGACATTACATAACGAAAGACAAAGCCATGTTTAAATCCGTCCTCATTACGGCTGCCACCCTCGCGAGCCTGACCCTTGGCGCAGGTGCTGCATTTGCCGATTCGCCGCCCGTTCCGCAAGCTGCGTGGTCAGCGTCCGCAGACAGCTTGGGTCTGAATTCCCATGGCGGGCGGATCACGCATCTTTGCACGCCCGGCGGGTCAGCCCATACGATCTGGGGTGCCGGCGACTACACCTCTGACAGCTCGATCTGCACGGCAGCCGTGCATGCAGGCCATATCACCTTCCTCAATGGTGGCCGCGTGGTTGTCGAGATCAACCAGGGCCGCGCGTCCTTTGATGGGGCGACCTGGAATGGCGTGACCTCGCACAGCTACGGCCAGTGGCCGCGCAGCTTCCGTATCGTCGGGTCGGAATTCGTGACGCCCGCACAAGTGATCGGTGCCAACACGAATGCAATTGATCTTGGCATCGCCGGGCAGGCGGGGTCGGTCCATTCCTTCATCTGTCCGCCCATCGGCAACAACCCTTCGACGATTTGGGGCGATGGCGTCTACACCTCCGACAGTGCGATTTGTGTGGCAGCAGCCCATGCTGGCGTGATCCCTCGATCCTCGGGTGGTCGCGTCTCCATCGCGGTTAGCGGCGGGCGGTCCAGCTATGGCAGCACCCACCGCAATGGTATCCCGTCGCAGCCCTATGGCCAGTGGGGCGCATCTTACAGCTTCCGCTGAAGCCTGGCGTTCGCTCATTTGACTGACAATCCGCCGCGCGAAAGCCCCCTTCGCGCGGCGATTTCGGTCGATGTCAGCCGTATTGCGCCAGCATCTGGTTCAGGTCGTCGAGCGTGTTCGCTTCCTGCAGCGGTTTGTCCTTGCGCCACCGCGCCATGCGCGGAAAGCGCAACGCAACGCCGGACTTGTGGCGCGGGCTGGCCTGGATCCCTTCAAACGCGATCTCAAAGACGTGGTGCGGCGTGACTTGCCGCACCGGGCCAAACCGGTCGGTGGTGTTCTTGCGGACCCACGCAGTGATCTCGCGGAATTCCGCATCCGTCAGTCCGGAATAGGCCTTGGTGAAGGGCACCAGATCGTTGCCGTTCCAAACTGCGAAGGTGAAATCGGTATAGAGTGTCGCCCGCCTCCCGGAGCCTGCCTGTGCATAGATCATCACGGCGTCGATCGTGAGCGGATCAACCTTCCATTTCCACCAATCGCCCTTCTTCCGGCCCGCAAGATAAGGTGCGTTCAGGCGCTTCAGCATCAGCCCTTCGGCCCCAATTTCGCGACTGATCGCGCGTGCTTGGGCCAATCCGTCCCAATCGTCGGCCGCAACGCGCGGACTGATCCGAAGGGGAAGGACGGGCGGAAGGGCTGCGATGGCCTCCTCAAGGATCGAACGGCGGTCTGCCAGTGGCGTTTGGCGCAGATCAGCGCCCTGCCATTCCAGCAAATCGTAGGCCATTAGAATGCAGGGCGCCTCAGTCAGCAACTTCTTGGGCACGGTTTTGCGCCCGATGCGGGGCTGAAGTTTGTTGAAGCTGAGCGGGGCCTCGGCTGCACGATCATAGGCCAGAACCTCACCATCGATCACGGTGCCAGACGGTAGAAAGTCGATGAGTTGCGCGAATTCCGGGAACCGATCTGTCATCAGCTCTTCGCCCCGCGACCAGAGGTAGCGTTCGCCGCCGCGCAGGATCAACTGACCGCGGATGCCGTCCCATTTTCTTTCCGCAAGCCAATCACTTACGTCCCCAAGTTCATGTGATTCCTGTTCAAGCTGATAGGCAAGGTAAAACGGATAGGGTCGGCTGAGATCCGCTGTCGGATCGGGGGCTTCGATCAGGCTTTCCCAGGACACGCTGTCAGGTGACCAATCCCCCATCAGGCGGTGGGTCAGCTCTGCCTCTTCAATGCCGGTTGCCTTGGCGAGCGCCCGCGTCATCAGCTTTTGGCTCACACCCATGCGCCAGCCGCCGGTTATGAGCTTGTTGAACACGAACCGCTCAATGGGCGGCAGGCCGTCCCATGCCTCAAGGATCGTAGCCTTGCGCACGTCGTCCTCGGCATTGTCGAGCCCGCGCAGCGTGGCGATCCACGCGCTCAGGCTCTTTTCGACGCGCGATTGCGGCTCTGGCAGGACCAGGGCGATGGTTTCGCTCAGATCACCCACAACTGGGTAGCAGGCCTCAAACAGCCACAGCGGAATCCCGGCATGTTCCGCCGCCCATTCCCGCAGTTTCGTGGTGGTGATCGCGCGGCGGGGGCGGCGACCCGACAGGAGTGCTATGGTCCAGATCTTGTCGTCTTCAGGGGCGGACGCGAAGTAATCCGCAAGTGCTGCCGTTTTCACGCTGGTTTTGGTGGTTTGATCCAGCGCTGTGAAAAGGGCGGCGAAGTCCTTCATGTGTTGGCTTTGATAAAGCTGGCCAATTCGGCGATGGCGCGGTCTGCGACCGGCATCAAACCCGCATGAAGATGCCAGACATGCATCAGGCCGGGCCATAGATCGAGCGTGGCCTCGTCTATCGCCTCAGCAATCTGCGCGCTGTCTTGCGCCAAAGCCTCGCCCTCTGCGGCCTGGATCAGCGTGGGTGGCAAGCCGGTCAGATCGCCAAGAAGGGGCGATATCTTCGGATTGGTCCGATCCAGTCCAGGCAGGTAGGCATCCTTGATCCGGGCGGGCCATTGCGGTGGGATAAGAAGTTCGTTGCTTGCGCCTTCGAACCGTTCCTCAACCTCGCCCGACAGATCAGCCACCGGCCCGATGAGGCAGACGCATTTGGGCAAGGGAAGGCCGGTGTCGCGGGCATGTTGCAAGACCGACAGCGCAAGGCATCCGCCGGCGCTGTCGCCGCCTATGGCAACCGGTGGCGTGCCAGCTTCGACCAGGCGCTCATAGGCTGCGATCACGTCCTCCCGCGCGGCAGGAAAGGGATGTTCCGGCGCAAGGCGATAGCGCGGCCCATAGGCGCGCAGCCCGGTGGCCTGCGCAAGGGCTCCGATCAGGGGCGCATGCGTCCGGGGAGATCCCACGGTGAAGCCGCCGCCATGAATGTAAAGCAGGATGGGCGCGTCGCGGTCCACGCCGTCTGGGCGAAACCACAGCCCATCTGCCTTGTCGCGGATCGGGATCATGCCGCTTGGCAATTTGCCCCCAAGGCGCGTGCTGATAGCGAACAGAACCCTGAGGATGCGCTGCGGCCCAACAAAGCGCAAAACCGCGCGCTCCAACGTGCGGGCCTGAAAGACAAAGAAACGATCAAGGGCGCCTAGGTTTTTCATGCGGCAGTTTCCTCGGCTTCATCCAGGTCTTCGCCCCCGAATTCGGTCTGAACGATGCCCGCGTCATAGCCCTGTTCGCTGAGCCAATGGCTGAACTGTGCGGTGTATCCATGGGTGACAAAGACACGCTCGGCCCCGGTCTGCGCGATGGCCCAGTTCAAACCCTTCCAATCGGCGTGGTCGCTAACCACAAAGCCACGATCCGCCGCGCGCCTGCGACGGACGCCGCGCAGACGCATCCAACCGGACGCAAACCCGGTCGAGACGGCCCCAAACCGCTTCATCCACGCCGATCCAAGGGCCGAAGGTGGGGCCAGAACAATCGCATTGGGATGGCTTTTCGCATCCACGCCATCCACCACAGGGACGGTGTCGGGCAGGGTAAGCCCTTGGTCGCGCAGGACTTTGTTGGTGGCCTCAACCGCGCCATGGGTCAGGATCGGACCAATTGCGGGATCAAGCAGTCGCAAGATGCGTTGCGCTTTGCCAAGCGCATAGACGCCAAGGACGGCGCGTTTGCCCTCGGCCGCGCACGTCGCCCACCACCCGTTCAGATCGCGCGCGAGGACCTCTTGCTCGGGCCAATCGTAGATCGGCAGCCCGAAGGTGCTTTCGGTAATGAAGGCGTGGCATTTGACCGGTTCAAATGGCTCTGAAAGGCCATCGTCGATCACCTTGTAATCGCCAGAGGCAACCCAGACCTCGCCGTCAACCTCCACCCTGATCTGGGCGGAGCCCGGAACATGTCCGGCGGGATGGAAGCTGATATCGGCGTCGCCAATCCGGTGTTTGAGACCATAGGGCGTGGTTTCCATGCGGATATCACCCAGGCGGTGGCGCATTACGGGCGCTGCCGCTTCAGTTGCCAGATAGGCCCCCATGCCAGGTCGCGCATGGTCAGAATGACCATGGGTGATCAATGCGCGCGGAACCGGCCGCCAGGGGTCGATATAGGCATCAGCGGCCGGGCAGTAGATGCCCGCTTCGGTGAATTCCAAAACCATGGGCAGGAAGATAGGGCCTTAACGGGTCCGGGGCGAGGGGTTGGTTGCGCAGCCCGCTCCGGGAACTGCCAAGACCATGCCTGGACGGTGGTAAAGGGTCACTCCCCGGGCGGCAAAAGGGATATCTCACTATCGGCCTCAAGCTCACGAATGGCCGCGATGACCTCGGCCATTGCCGCTTCACCCTCTTCGGGCTTTGGGGCGCTTCGCGCCTCGGCATCGTCGCGCATCTGTTCCGCCAAACGTTTCGACATGTTTTCCAGCAGGAATTCCACCGTCAGCGGGGCCGCGGATTTGCCAGCGGCCAACGCCGTTACGGCAGTCTCACCGTCCACCTTGCGCATGATAAGCGGCACATCGGCCGGTTCCACCCGTGTCGGGATGTGCGGGAAGGCAAAGATGGATTTGCGCACCTCGGCTGCAAAGGGCTCATCACGCGCTTGTAACCCCTCAAGCATCCGGTCGCGCGCCTCCTGCGGAGTCGCATTCAGGATCGCGCCTACCCGTTCTGCCGCCGCTTTCTCGAACGCATTGATGGGCGCAGAGTCCAGAACACCCGCCAAATGCACACCGATCCGGTCCACAAGGTCAGGCGTAATGGTTTCGGTCAGGGCCATGGAATGCGCCAGAATATCAGACCGATCCGCGGGCAGTTCCCCAAGCAATTCGGCCGCCTTGGCGACACCGAGTTTGGAAAGAAGGACTGAGCACACTTCGGCGCTTTCGCTGGCAAGAAGCGGGCGCAGGCGTTCAACCGGTTGACGGGAAATTCGGCCCCACGGATCGCTGGTATCGCTACGCTCGGCTGCTGCGCGTAGCTTTCCCAAAGCACCGGGCGCCAGATACGGCTCGAGCAATTCAACCGTTTCCGATAGATCGCGCGGGAAGCTGAGGGCCAGATTGTCGATCTGCCCGGTAAATTCCTGCACAACCTTGGCAAGCGTTGCCTTGTCGATATTCCCCAGGGCCGCGATCGTGTGCGCCAAAGTGTTTTGATCTTCGGCAGGCAGCTTGCTGACGCCAAGCGACACGCCATGGCCCAAAAGTAGCCGGACAATGACGGCGGCTTTTTGCTTTTTGCTTAGTTGACGCGGAGTGACGTCGACCATGCGAAAGTCGCTGTCGATTTCACCTTCCAAGACAATCGAGGAATGGTCCGTGGCAAAGGTATCTTGCATATCAGGCGCCCCGTTTCGAAACCCGGGGTCGTGCGTAGCACCTTCGCGTTAAAAGAACGTAAGAGATGGCGGAAAAGCAGACTAAACTTTTAAGAAAAAGGACCGGGGCAATCGGGTTGCCACCGGTCCACAAAATCGATGTTGGCGTCGCTGTTAGCTTGACGCGACTGCGACGCAGGCCATGGCGGTTGCGTCCCACATTGTACCGTCTGCGCAGCTGATGGCGGCCTCTTGAGTGCCATAGTCCCAATTGCATTGGGCTTGTGCCATAACCGGCACGAGCATCAGCACCGATGCGGTCAGAATGGTCTTGAGTGTCATTTCGCGCGCTCCCGTTTCAAATCGTTGCATCTGAAAAGTAGCACGGCTTGACGCCGGGTCAAAATCACGCTTCTCCGAAGACCCGCTTGAAGATCGTGTCCACATGTTTGGTATGGTAGCCCATATCAAATTTTTCGCGGATCGCATCTTCACCCAAAGCGGCAACAACCTCGGCGTCAGCCAGAAGAAGCTCTTGGAAATCAAGGCGTTCCTCCCAGACTTTCAGCGCGTTGCGTTGCACCATGGCATAGGCGTCTTCGCGGCTGACGCCCGCTTGCGTCAGTGCCAGAAGCACACGCTGCGACATGACCAGCCCGGGAAACTTGTTCATGTTCTCAAGCATGTTTTCGGGGAAGATCAGCATCTTTTCGACCACACCGGCCAGCCGGTTCAGGGCAAAGTTGAGGGTGATCGTCGCATCTGGCCCGATCATGCGTTCGACCGAGGAATGCGAGATATCGCGCTCATGCCACAGCGCCACATTTTCCATCGCAGGGACAACCGCCATGCGCACCAGGCGGGCAAGGCCGGTCAGGTTCTCGGTCAGCACCGGGTTCTTCTTGTGTGGCATGGCGGAGGAGCCTTTTTGCCCCATCGAGAAGAACTCCGCCCCCTCCAGCACCTCCGTGCGCTGCATATGGCGGATTTCGACGGCGATGTTCTCGATCGAGCTGGCAATCACACCAAGCGTCGCAAAGAAGGCCGCGTGGCGATCGCGCGGGATCACCTGCGTGGAGATCGGCTCAGGCTCTAGCCCCAATTGCGCGCAGACATGTTCTTCGACTCGCGGGTCGATGTTTGCGAACGTGCCGACTGCACCGGAAATGGCGCCCGTGGCAATCTCGGCGCGCGCGGCCTGCATCCGGGTCTTGTTGCGGTCCATCTCGGCATAGAAGCGTGCAAAGGTCAGGCCCATGGTGGTCGGCTCGGCGTGGATGCCGTGGGACCGGCCGACGCGCAGCGTATCCTTGTGCTCGTAAGCGCGGGTTTTCAGCGCGGCCAGAACACGGTCCAAATCGGCCAGCAGGATGTCCGCCGCGCGCACCAGTTGCACGTTCAGACACGTATCCAGCACGTCCGATGAGGTCATTCCCTGATGTACAAAGCGCGCCTCTTCACTGCCCACATGTTCGGCCAGATGGGTCAGGAAGGCGATCACGTCATGCTTGGTGACAGCCTCGATCTCATCAATCCTTGCGACGTCGAATTCGACATCGTTGGCTTTCCACACGGCCTCCGCATTTTCGCGCGGGATCACGCCCAGATCGGCCATAGCGTCGCAGGCGTGCGCCTCAATCTCGTACCAGATGCGGAACTTTGTGGCAGGCTCCCAGATGGCGACCATCTCGGGGCGGGAATAGCGGGGGATCATGGGCTTGCCTTTCGCTGCGGCTTGTCGCTGTCTGATAGGCGGATCAACCGGAGGGAACAAGCCGATGCGGGCAATTGGGCGAGCCGTCACGCTGTCGCTGATCGTCGCGGGCGCGGCACAGGCGCAAGATTGGATTGTGATGAATGGCGCTGAGATCACAGAGGTCCTGACGGACCGCTCCGTCACCTACGATAACGGCGCTACTCAACGTTTCTTCGCGTCGGGCCGGACGCTTTACACCCATGGGGAGCCGTCCTGGGGCTCCTGGCGCGTCGAAGGCAATGAATACTGTTCGCTCTGGCCGCCGTCACCTGACTGGGATTGCTATGCGGTGCAAAGCGCCAACCCGGACGGGATCGTGTTCCTTGATGATTTCGGTAACCGTTTTGAGGGCCGGATTCATCCGCAATGATTGCACTGACTGATCTTGAAGGGCGCTGGCAGCTTTCGCGCGTGATCGAGGATACCTATTCGGGCCTGACCGGGCATTTGGAGGGGCAGGCCATCTGGTCCGCCGATGACGACGGGCTGGTGCAGGACGAATCCGGGTTGCTGCACTACGGCGATGGGCCACCGATGCACGCCACACGCCGCTACCTTTGGCGTGCTGACGGGTCTGATATCGCCGTCTTTTTCGACGATGGTCGACCCTTTCACACCTTGCCTGATGCGGGGCGGGAGGCCGTGCACCATTGTGACCCGGATCTCTACCGCGTGACCTACAAGTTCGATTTGCCGGACGGTTTCACGCAAACATGGCGCGTAACCGGACCCCGTAAGGACGCGGTGCTGACCAGCCGGTTCACCCGGCTTTGAGGGAATCCTTGCCTTGGCCGGTCCAAGCCGTGAAGCTTGCTCCATTGAGCTTAAGGAGTATTCCGATGTCCTTTTTTCGTGCCTTGCCCGTCGCGATCTGCCTTGCCGCGCCAGCCGCCGCGCAAGAAGCCTTTATCTGGCACTACGACGCGCTTTATCCCATTGATCCGACCGCCACCGAATTGAACCTTGTGGCAACGCAGGATGGATTTGGCCCCGACACGCCGGACGGGCGCTTGCCCGGCGGGCTGATCTGGGCCCGGTGCTTTCCCTATATCGACGGCGGGAACGTGAGCCTGCGGTTTGAGGCGTTCCCGGTCTCGGCTTTGGCGGAAGATGCCTACGCGTTCCAATTGAACGACGGCGCGGGCACCGTGCTGACCCTGCACGGGCCGCTCATTTCGCGCGGATTAAATGAGCCTACAGGCGGGCTTGAGGTGGTCGTCGACCATGACGGGCCCGAGATGGCGATGCTCTCCTCCACGCCCATTCTGACGTACGGGATCGTGGGCTTCACGGATTTTCAATACGCGTTCGATCTGTCGGGAAATCAGTCCTATGTTGCTGATTTTGCGCAGGATTGCGGTGATCTCACGGAGGTGCTGAACACTCCTCCGCCAGCTCCGGAAGCGCCGGTGGCGCAATCCCTCACGCCGGAGCTTGGCGCGGACATATCCGGCCATGTCTGGACCCGGTTCACACAACTCGACCCCGACGACCCGTTCGGCATTTTTGTGAGCATGAGTTACGCCGTGCCGGACTCTGATGATGTGGTCATCCTCGGCGAGTGTGCAGTCGATGCAGCAGATCCATTTGTTTACCTTCAGGTGACGGCGGATGTTTCCGGGCTGCAGAATGGCGACCCGGCACAGCTTCGCGTCAGCATCCCCGACGGACGCAGCACAATCCTGGACGGGAACGTCATTGGCGTCGGTGCGGAGTTCGGCGTCGCCGGCATTGAAGTCACCGCCGAAGTATCGGACCCCGCTTGGCTAGTGATCGCAGGCGACAGGACCGTGCGCTTTGACCGGCCAGAGACGGGCATCGGCCTGACGATCACTGGGAACGGCCCCAACACCATCGGTCCATTTCTTGCCGATTGCGCAGAGGTCGGACAGCTGGATGCAGCAAGGCCCGCCGCCCCGAGCGCGCCGATTGATCCGCAGCCGGGATACCTGGCCTGCGACAATTTCGGGCGCGTCTCGTCGCGCGATACTGGCGCGGCGCAAGTGGTGAATTTTATAAATTCATCCGACGGCATTCGCATCTTGAACTGGGTCGAGCCCAGTGGCGCGGTCACCGGTGTCACCGCCCTCAACCCCGGTCAGGCAGCAGCCTATACCACCGATCCCGGCCACATCTGGATGACCATGGATGAAGGGGGAACCTGTATGGAGATGATGCAAATCCCTGCCGGTGTGACGGATTACCGAATGACCGTCCTGGGGCAGTGAACGGTCCTTGATAAGGGACCTTAAGGGCTGCGGTTGGCCTAGTCGCCAGCCTCAGCCTCTGCCTTTGAGGCGGCGATCAGACGGTCGGCTTTTTTGCGCACTAGGACGCTGCGCAAGTCATGCATAGCCAACAACAATCGGTCCGTGACATCTTCCAGATCATCATCGCTCGCGCGGCTCTGTGCCCATTGCGTCGTCAGGTTCAGGTAGTCGACCGCACGGTGGATGTCGTCAATATCACGCTCATGCAGAACGGCCCGACGCTCTTCCATCCACTCCGCGATAACGCTGTTTTCCTCGTCGCTCAGAACATGGTCGCCATGGGGTTTGACATTGCCGTTGCGGATGTTCACGACCGCGATTTCGTCCATCTCGATCCGGCGCTGTCGGTTCTCGGTCGATACCCGAAAAACCGCCGCGCCGTTCTCACGGATGCGGAAGTAATAGTCGGGAAGTTCCGTCATAAGGTGGACCTGCTGCGCACTTTTGTTCTTGGACAGGGACCATCCTGCCAAAGTGCGCAGCCGTCAACCCGTGCAGCTCAGGGTTTGCGGGCCACAACAAAATGCGATGGCATCTTGCGCGGGTAATCGCCCGTTTCCACAATTTCAAACCCCGCCTCAGTGATCATGCGCTCCAAAGTGCTGACCTTGAAGAACTGCACATCAGAGGGCGCCTTCCCAAACAGGCGCAACGCACCCACCGCGGGCCCAAGGAACCAGCGCTTCCCCGCCATGCACGGCGTTTTTGAGATGAAGCGCCCACCGGATGGAAGCTGTGCGTAGACTTGGCGGATCGCCGCTTCGGGGTCAGCCAGGAGATGCAGCAGATTGAAAGCCAGGATTGCGTCGAACGGACCATCAAGGCCGGGATCACCGATCACACCCTGAACGGGTGCCACGTTCGAGATGCCAGCATCCCAGACCTTTTCCTTTCCGATCGCGATCATCTCAGCCGAGATGTCGGATGCGGTGATATGTGCCACCTCCGACGCGAGCAAAAGTGCGGTCGATGAGGTGCCGCACCCCATCTCCAACACACGGTCAGTGGCGTGCAAGTGCAGCCGGGTGCGCGCCAGGGAGGCCTCATACGCTTCCATATCGCTGATCTTGCTTTGCGCGTACTTTCGGGCGGCGCCGTCCCAAAAGGCGGCATCGGTTGTTTGTGTCATGGCAGTCATTCCAGCCTCCTAAGCATGTGCCTTGGGTATACGGCACCGAGGTTTCAAACGAAATTGCATGAGATCTAATGTGTGTTATGCATCTGTGTATGAATTGGGATGCGATCAGCTTTGATTGGAATCAGGCCCGGGCCTTCCTGGCCACGGCAGAGGAAGGCAGCCTGTCGGGTGCCGCGCGGGTCCTGCATACGACCCAGCCCACGGTCGGGCGGCAGGTCTCGGCGTTGGAGGCCGCTTTGGGCGTTGCCCTGTTTGAGCGCGTCGGCCGCGGTCTGGCACTGACACCATCCGGCGCGGAGGTGCTGGAGGAGGTGCGTGCGATGGGCGATACGGCGGCGCGCGTGTCGCTGGTGGCGGCCGGTCGCAATGACACCGTCGCGGGCAAGGTCGCGATCAGCGTGTCGGATATGATGGCGATCCATGTCATGCCGGACATTCTGGGTGCTTTGGCCAAGGCAGAGCCGGAATTGGAAATCGAGTTGATCGTGACCAACGATATTTCGGACCTGTTGCGGCGCGAGGCCGATATTGCCGTGCGCCACATGGCGCCGACCGAGCCCGAATTGATTGGACGAGAGCTCACGGGCAGCAAGGCGCGGTTCTATGCCAGCGAAGGGTTCGTCCAACGTCACGGAAATCCCCGCACAATGGCGGACGCGCAGGACATGCCCTTCATCGGCTTTGGGCCGCCTGAAGATATGGCCCGTGAATTGGGGCTGCGCGGGATCAACCTGCCCGCCGGGTCAGGGCGGCTTTACTCCAAGACCATATTCGCCGCTTGGCAAATGGTCTGCGCCGGTTTGGGAATTGGGATCATGGCCGATGACATCGCTGCCCGAAGCTCAGGCATCGTGCCGGTCCTTGCGGAGGAGGAGGTGATGCCCGTCGATTTGTGGATCGTCACCCACCGCGAATTGCGCCATTCCCGCCGTATTCGCCTGGTTTGGGAGACCTTGCTGGAGCGGCTCGGCGGCTAGTCTCGCATCGGCGCAAGGCCGCGCACGATCCAGCGTTGCGCCACGATGAAAACCACCAGCGGCGGAAGCATGGCGACCGCCGCGAGCGCCAGTGAGGGTGGGGAGCCGATCCGCAGGAGCGCCAGCCCGCTGACCACAGTGGCCCGATCCGGCAGGGAAGGGGACGCCACCAGTGGCCAAAGGTACTGGTTCCAACCCAGCACGAAAAAGAACGCCAGAAGCGCTGCAATCGCCGGCAGGCAAAGAGGCAGATAGATGTCCCGCATCGCCCGCAGCGGGCCAGCGCCATCGAGGCGGGCGGCCTCAAGAATTTCGGGCGGCATCTGTTTGATCTGCGCGCGCAAGATCAGGGTGCCGAGGCCGGTGGCCGTCACGGGCAGGATCAGGCCGGTATAGCTGTTCAGCAGCCCCAGCGCGTCGGTGACGAGGATCGTGGGCAAGAGGCGGCTTTCGATGGGCAGGAACAGCGGCAAAAGCAGCAGCGCCATAAGGCCCGATGCATAAGGGATACGAAAAAGCGACAGCGCGTAGGCGGCGAGGAACGAGACCGTTGTTTTGACCAGCGCGACGCCCGTGGCGATGGCCAGGGACGTGCCGAGCATCTGGGCGAGCGACGGGCGATGGGGTTGGTCGGCGAGAAGGGGCGTGATGGCGTTGGTGGAAAAACCCGCGCTCAGGACAAGCGCCAGCGGTGCCAGCATCACGACGCAGCCGAGGATCAAGATCAGATGGTCAGTGAGGCGCGCGCGGGGCATGGGATCGGCCTATAGGGAGGCGGGGCGGGGAACAAGGTTCTCAAGGTTGATCACGCGTGATCAAGTGGGCTTCTTGAGCGGAAAATAAGCAAAATCAATAGCTTGAGATTTCTGATATTTCTATGTTTCTAGAAATGTCCGCAACATGGTTAACGGGGCTTTTTCGTCAGGCGATTGATGTTTTTCGTCGCCATGGCGGCCCCGCGCGGATGATCCGCCGTCTTCTGTCAGGGGCGCTCACCCGGCCCGAGGATCCGATCCATCAGTCCCGTCAAGGCGCCGCCAGTCCCATCGTGCCCACGCGCTTGCAGATCGTCGAGGCCGAGAAACGCACCGTAAAACAGCACGGAGAGGGCGCGGGGTTGTCCGCATGCCTCCAGAAGGTCGGCGGTGTAGTCGATGCGCTTGCCGTCGATGTCAGTCACAGCCTTCGCAACATGCGCATCATGCAGCGACCAGGCGCGGATTGCGGGCTCGATCAGCAATCCGCCGAACCGGTCAGGCGCGCCATCATTGGCGATTTCCGCGAGGGCGCGGAGTTTGCCCTCTGCCGTTGGGATATCTGCCAACTCCTCGACGATGCCGGTGAACGCCTTGTCCTGCCAAAGCGACAACATCGCGGCGTGGTAAGCGGGGACGTCCTTGAAGTGGTGGTAAAAGCTGCCTTTCGTCGTCTTCAGGCGGCGCGCCAAGGCCTCGGCCTTCAGCGCCTGAGGCCCGGTTTCGGCGAGCGCGCGGAAGCCTGTGGCGACCCAATCCTCTTTGGTGAGACGATTTGACATGCCCTTACCATACGGCTGCGTATTGTTTTGCGCAATGAGATGCTCCATACGGTAGCGTATGGAATCAATCGGAGGATGTCTCATGGATCAGAAACGCATGAACCCTGGCTACGCGATTGCGGGCGGATTGTTCGTGGCAACGGCGGCGATCCACGCCTTTGTGGGCGGGCCGGAAGTGAATGCGCCGGTGCAGGGCAGTGGGCTGGACCCACTGGTCCGCGCGGTGTCGGCGGTGGTGTGGCACGCGCTTACGGCGTTGTTCGTGGTGTTCGGCGGCGCGCTGTTTTGGGCGGCCTGGCACGGCGCGCGTGCGCTGGTGTTCACGGTGTTGGCGGTGAATGTGGCGTTTATCGGGTTGTTTTTGGCGATTGGGATCGCCGCTTTGGGAACGGTTTGGCCGATGCCGCAATGGGTGCTGTTTGGGGTGATCTCGGGCGTGATGATCTTGGGCTTGCGGGCGGAGCGGGCGCAGGCTTGGGACGCGGGCCAGCCGGTGCGCGGTAGGTGTTGAACACCCACCCCGGATTGCGCAGGGTGTTCGCCAACAGGAGGGCGGCGTATGAAGACACTACGGAAGCTAATGGCGAGTGCGTTCCTTGCTCTGTCCTGCGCTTTTCCCGCTGTGCCACAGGACCTGACGGGAGCGATCTGGTCGGTCTGCGGCTATGATGGGCAATACACCTGGCACGACACGCGGTTGGTCTTTGAAACGCAGGCCCCCGGGTCGCCCGGTTGGGCGGTGTCGGGCTATTTTGACTGGCAAAGTTCTGGCGGCCATTCGGGGCGGGAGCGGTTCAACGGCACACTCGCGCCCAACGGTGCGCTGACGCTTTTGGGTCATTCGCTGGAGGGTGGTGCAAGCATTGTGACCTCGCGCTATCTTGCAAATGTCTCAGACGATGGGACGACGATTGTCGAAGGCGTCTGGCTTGACGGTGTGCCGGGCATCTGGGCGGCTGTGCGTGATGGCGGGGCTGGAACGGCGGAGGGGCTGTGCGATGCGGCGGCGCAGCTTTCGTGAGCGCTACCAAGCTGTCTGAAACATTAGGCAGTGTTGCGGCTTGTATTGCCGTAGGTGCCTGTTCGCCCGCGCAAATGCGCATGGCCCCACAGAACGACGAAGCTCTGCTCGGTTTCCGTCACGAGATTCGGGTTGTCGCTGGAACAACGTGCAGTTTCTTGGAAGACGGGACGCCTTTGGTGTTCGGCGGGCCGGTGTGCAATACGCTCGATCGAAGCACTTACGCTTTGGCCTACTATGGTGTCGTGCCCGATCTTGAGCAGCCAGATGAGGTGCGGGCACTTATTGAGGTTGCGCGAGATGTTTGTGAGGCGAGTGGCTTCGATCTGGCTCACGAAGGTTTAACCGCCATTGCCATCGCGAATGATGCAACATTGATGGTCGAGTTTTGTGTGCCTAGCGATGTGACCCTGCCCCATTTTTCACAGGCTGGAGATCGGGTGCCGCGTTAGCAGCACCCGCCTTGAGAAAGCTCAGCTCAGCGACGCGCAGAAATCCTGGATGCGGGTGCAGGCCTCTTTCAGGTTCTCGTCCGAGGTCGCGTAGCTGACGCGGAAGGCTGGCGACAAACCGAACGCACCGCCGAACACCACCGCGACGCCTTTTTCCTCCAAGAGGGCTTTGGCGAAGGTCTCATCCGTATCGATCACCGTGCCTGCAGGCGTGGTCTTGCCCATGCAGCCGTGGATCGAGGGGTAGACGTAGAAGGCGCCTTCTGGCGTGGGGCAGGTGATGCCCTCGGCCTTGTTCAGCATCTCGACTACGAGGTTGCGGCGGCGCACGAACAGTTCGTTATTGGGCGCGAGGAAGTCTTGCGTGCCGTTCAGGGCCTCAACCGCCGCCCATTGCGAGATCGAGCAGGGGTTGGAGGTGGACTGCGACTGCACCTTGCGCATCGCTTTGATGAGCTCTTCCGGGCCCGCCGCGTATCCAATGCGCCAGCCGGTCATTGCATAGGCCTTGGAGACCCCGTTGCAGGTGAGCGTGCGGTCGTAGAGGCCCGGTTCAACCTGCGCGGGCGTCGCGAATTCGAAATCATCGTAGACGAGGTGTTCATACATATCGTCGGTCATGACCCAGACATGGGGGTGCTTCATCAGGACGTCGGTCAGGCCCTTGAGTTCTTCGGCGGTGTAGCCCGCGCCGGTGGGGTTGGAGGGCGAGTTGAAGATGAACCACTTGGTTTTGGGCGTGATGGCCTCTTCCAACTGCTCTGGCGTGATCTTGTAGCCGGTCTGCGACGGGCCTTCGACGAAGACGGGCTCACCACCTGCCAGCAGGACCATATCGGGGTAGGAGACCCAGTAGGGCGCGGGGATGATGACCTCATCGCCGGGGTTCAGGGTGGCCATGAGCGCGTTGTAGAGGATCTGTTTGCCGCCGGTCCCGACGGAGACCTGCGCGGGCGTATAGTCGAGGCCGTTGTCGCGCTTGTACTTGGCGCAGATCGCCTCTTTCAGTTCCGGGATGCCGTCCACACCGGTATATTTCGTCTTGCCCGCATCCATCGCGGCCTTCGCGGCGTCCTTGATGTTTTCGGGTGTGTCGAAATCCGGCTCCCCCGCGCCGAGGCCGATGACATCCTTGCCCTGACGCTTGAGGTCTGCGGCGAGGTTGGAGACGGCGATGGTGGGCGAGGGCTTCACACGGGCGAGCGTGTCGGAAAGGAAGGGCATCGTGTCGCGTCCTATGGCTTTGGTTTGCCCGGTAATGGGCTATATGAACATGGGCACTGATACGGGCGTGCCTGCACGCATTCAAGCTATCTAAAGGACATTGTCATGGGCGATCTGTCGCTATCCCCCGATTGGTTTGACGCCGAAACCACCACGTTCGGCGACCGCGTCACCGGTGCGCGCGAAGCGGCGGGGCTGGGGCAGGCGGAACTGGCCAAACGCCTTGGTGTGAAGGTCAAGACCGTGCGCGGCTGGGAGAATGACCAGAACGAGCCACGGGCCAACAAGCTGTCTATGCTTGCGGGTATTCTGGGCGTGTCGATGATGTGGCTGTTGAGCGGGCAGGGGGAGGGGTTGGATAGCCCCGAAGAGATGGAGCCGGTGGACGAAGATATGGAGCGGCTGTTGCTGGACATTCGCCAGATGCGGCAGGAACAGACGCAACTGGCCGAACGGATGGGACGGTTGGAGAAGCGCCTGCGGACGGCGCTGGCGGGCGCATGAGCGAGACACCGGAGATCCGACTGAAGCGGCTGCGCATGCGGGCCTGGCATCGGGGTATCAAGGAGATGGACCTGATCCTGGGCGGATGGGCGGATCGTTTTCTGGCAGACGCGGATGCTAAGACCGTAGATGCGTTCGAGGTTGTCCTCGCTGAGGCGGACCATGACCTTTATCAGTGGGTCTCGGGGCAGGTTGATCCGCCTGCGGCCCTGGCGCCTATGATCGCGCGTCTGGCACGCGACATGCGGCCAACTCTGGGCCAAGGCGCCTGATTTCAAAAGATTTTTCCCGCTTAACGGAATTTTTTCGTTTTTCACCGAATCTTGGGCGAAAGCAGTGATTGCGGAGCCTAAAATCATGAGTATGCACGCGCCCCTCGCGACGCCCGCCCAGACCGGTATTCTGGGGGCGTATCTGGAATCCCTCTCGATGGTGGAGCGCCTGCATCGGCTGCTTCTCGACGTCATCAAGGATGAATTCGAACGCCTCGGGATCCTCGACATCAACGCCGTCCAAGCGTTGCTTTTGTTCAATATCGGTGAAAACGAAGTTACGGCTGGCGAGTTGAAGTCGCGTGGCTATTACCAGGGCTCAAATGTCAGCTACAACCTCAAGAAGCTGGTCGACATGGGCTATATGCACCATCAGCGATGCGAGATTGATCGCCGTTCGGTTCGGGTGCGGCTGACCGAAAAGGGACGGAATGTGCGAGACACGGTGGACCTTCTGTTCGCCCGCCATTCCGAAAGCCTGGAGAAGCATGGCGTGATCGATGCAGACGGGTTTGACCGCCTGAACCATTCGCTGAAGCGTATGGAGCGGTTCTGGACCGATCAGATTCGCTACATCTACTGAACGCTTTGTCGGGCCAGAATGCGCCTGCGATTTCAGGTCGGGGCCATGGCGAACTCTGCCCATTGCTTGGCTAAGGCGATTTGAGAGCGTGTTCTTTTGGATGAGAGCGCATTTGGTGGAAGAGAGCGGGTGGTCGAAGGTGCGCCGGTTCCCTTCCAGGCTGATCAGGGTTGGCGACGCAAAGCTGATCTGTTGGTCCTGGTCTCCAAGCCTTATTGGTGGATGTCTTCGCGGATTGGCTGACCAAGTCAGCTGCGCAAATGGTGGTGCGGATTGTGAAGCGCGCTGACCGGTTTGGCTTGGGCGCGGGTTAATAGCTGTGTCGTCACGCAGAGTGCTTAAGTTGCAGGCTAAAAGTCGCCTCAAAGAAGGTGTTGGCGCGTGTCGTCTCAGCCAAAGGCCGGGTGAGGGCAGTACGGCGTCCAAATCAAGATGAGTAGTGAGCCCACCAATTCGTTTGCGTCTTGGGACGGCTCAGTTTGTCTCGATCTCGGAAAGATCAGGCAATTCGGGAAGGGTATAGCCCAACTCAGCCAATGCGGGGCGCACCTGATTTTCAAGTGATCTGCGCACAATCGGCCCACGGAAGTGCAAAACCACGATCCCATCGGCATTGATGAAGAATGTCTCTGGCATCGCGATCACGCCCCAATCCCGGCCATTGACGGCTGTCGGGTCAGCGCCGATCAAAGCATAGGGGTTTCCGAGTTCGTCCAGAAAGCTGAGTGCCTGAACCTCTCGATCGCGATAATTGACGCCGTAAAGCGGCACGCCGGCCTCGGCCAAGTCCGTCAGGGTCGGATGCTCGGCCCGGCATGGCGGGCACCACGAGGCGAAGAAATTCAGAATGACCAACTCTTCCCCTTCCAACGCCTCCCGCGTCAGAAGTGGGGTGTCGCCAAGGGCCACAAGGTCCAGCGGTGGGGCCGCATTGCCCTGTTGTGCAGAGGGAAGGGCGGTTGTGTCGACACCCGCGCTCAGATCATCGCTGTTATTTGCCAATTGCCATCCGGCAACGCCGAAAAAGGCAGTTGTCAGCGCCAGAGGCAGAACCATGAGCCAATTGATCTTCATCTGACGCGGGCCTCTCTCCGGCGCTCCATCTCAGCCAGTCGCCGCGCGACGGATCGTGCGCGCAAAACCGAGGCGATGATCAGGGCAGCCAGCACGATGATGGCCCCGGCATAGGCGGACAGCACCTCAACCGCGTATTGGCCCAGATCGAGGCTCATGCGATTTGCTCCTGCGCGATCAGGGCCTTGAGGCGGCGCGCGCGGATTTCCGTGCGTGTGCGGTAGAGCACCAGCGCCAGGAATAGGAATACGAAGCCCGCAAGCGATGTCAGCATCGGATAAAGAAAGACGCTGGAGACGCCTTCATTCTCCTCCACCCCCACACCGACCGTGCTGACGGTCGTGCCCTGGTGCAGCCCCTGGTTCCAGAACACGAGCGCGTACCGCGACAGGATCGCGAAAATCGATCCAACAAGGCAGAGGACCGAGGTCAGATCCGCGGCCTGGTCCGGATTTTCGATCGCCTCCCAAAGCGCCATGTAGCCCAGATAGAAGAGAAACAGGATCAGGAAGGAGGTCAGTCGCGGGTCCCATTCCCACCACGTTCCCCACATCGGCTGCCCCCAAACGGCCCCGGTGAAGAGCGCGATGAGCGTGAAGACCATACCGACTGGTGCTGCGGCTTTGGCGGCCAAAGCGCTGACATGGTGGCGTCGGATCAGCCAGATCAGCGAGCAGACCAGCATCATGAACCACGCATTGATGGCCATGATCGCGGTCGGCACATGGATATAGATGATCTTGACGGTCGCGCCCTGGCGGAAGTCGTTTGGGGTAAAGAAGAACCCCCAGACCAGCCCGCCGATCAGACAGATTGCAGCCAGACCCACCACCCAAGGCAAGAGTGCGGCGGAAGTGGCCATAAACCGGCGCGGGTTTGCATATTCCCAGATCGAGGACATGGGCGCGAACATAGGCGCGGCGATTCCGGGTCACAATGGGGCGTTGCGGCGCAAGGGCCGGACAAATGAGCGCGGTCTTCAGCGCAAATTGACGCGAAGGGCCGCGGCGGCGGCAAACGGCAAAAGTGCCATACAGCCCAAGGTGATGCCCAATGTCAGCACCAAGGGCGTGGTCGCATCCAGCCCTTGCGCCCCGCGCGTTGCGGCCAATGCCCCGAACAGAAGCGTCGGTACGTAGAGCGGCAGGACCAGCAGGGACAAAAGCAGACCGCCGCGCTTTATGCCGACGGTGAGCGCGGCCCCGAACGTGCCGATGGCCGACAGTGCGGGCGTGCCTGCAAGCAAGGACAGCACCAGCGGGATATAGGCCGGGCCGGGAAGGTTCAGGATCAGGCCAAGGACGGGGGCGGCAATCACAAGCGGCAATCCGGTGGTCAGCCAATGGGCCAGCGCCTTGAGTGCGGCAAGCGCCTCCAGCGGCAGGGGCGAGGTGGCCAGCAGGTCAAGCGAGCCGTCCTCCCAATCCAGCTGAAAGATACGGTCGAGCGACAAAAGGCAGGCGAGCAGCGCCCCCAACCACAAAAGGCCCGCCGCTATGTCTGCCAGGCGACCGGTTTCGGGGCCGATACCGAAGGGCACAAGCGCTGTGAAGATCAGGAAGAAGGCCAGTGACAGCCCAAACCCACCGCCCGCCCGCACGGCCAGCGCCAGATCCCGCCGCAGAAGACCGATCATGGGCGCGCCTCGAACAAATCGTCACCGAACGGGTCTGTCGCGGACACGCCCTTGGCGACGAAGGGTGAAATGTCGAGCGTTCGTGCGGTAGGCAGACCGAGGTCGATATGCGTGGCGATGATCGCGCATCCGCCGCCTGCCAGGTGCGCCTCGACGGCGGATGCGAAGCGGGCCGTGTTTTCGGTGTCCAGGGAAACGGTGGGCTCATCCAGGCACCATATGGGCCGATCCGTGACCAGCAGTCGAGCGAGGGACAATCGACGTTTTTGGCCGGCCGACAACTCGCCCGCGCGGCGGTCGGCAAGCGCAGTCAGGTCAAATGCGGTTATGGCGCGGCTGAGGTCATGGGTGCCGAAGACACCCGCCCAGAATGTGAGGTTCTCGGTCACGGTGAGCTGGCTTTTGAGGCCATCGGCATGGCCGGCATAGGCGATGCTGTCGTCCTCAGTTGCGATGGTCCCCGCCAAGGGCGGCGTCAGCCCGGCAAGCGTGCGCAACAATGTGGTTTTTCCGGCACCGTTGGGGCCGCGCAGGATCAGTGCCTCGCCCGGGTTCACGGAAAACGACACATTCGCAAGGACTTGCGCAGGCCCGCGGGCGCAGGCGAGATCGGTGACGGTAAGCGCCATGGCCCAAGCGGTAGCGGGTTTGGCGGGGCTGGGGAAGGGGCGCGGTGGCGCAACGCCCACCCACCCGCCCCGTTGCACCACCGCGCCCATCGCAATGGAATGCCCATGGTCCGCCCGAACAAACCGGGCAGACCTGCTGCGATGCGGGCCGTCAGGCACAAGGACAGGCGAGGCGAGCCCCCATTTTCCCGAGGGGCTTGGCAAACGGTATGCAATGGCATACAGAGCGCGCGAGACGATTTGTTCCATTGCAGGGCCGCCCAATGGATGGCACCCCGCGCAGGACCAAACCCATTCCGCAGCTAGACCCGGATAGAGGAGCGCATTTTATGCCCATCACCGTCGGCCACGATTCATCGAAGACCCGCAAAACACTGACAGTTGGGGGCCAGTCGGTCGCCTATTATTCGATTGAGGCCGCCGAGGCCGCGGGCCTTGGCGACTTCTCGCGCCTTCCCGCTGCACTGAAAGTGGTGCTGGAAAACATGCTGCGGTTCGAGGATGGCAAGACTGTCACCGTCGACGACATCAAGGCGTTCAGCGAATGGGCAACCCAAGGCGGGAAGAACCCCCGCGAAATCGCCTATCGTCCCGCGCGGGTCCTGATGCAGGATTTCACCGGCGTGCCTGCCGTGGTGGACCTTGCGGCCATGCGCGACGGCATCAAGGCGCTTGGTGGGGATCCGCAGAAGATCAACCCGCTCAACCCGGTTGACCTCGTCATCGACCATTCCGTGATGATCGACGAATTCGGCAACCCGCGCGCGTTCCAGATGAACGTCGACCGCGAATATGAACGGAATATGGAGCGCTACACGTTCCTCAAATGGGGTCAGACCGCGTTCAACAATTTCCGCGTTGTGCCCCCCGGCACCGGCATCTGCCACCAGGTGAACCTTGAATATCTCGCGCAGACCGTGTGGACCGACACGGACCAGACCGGCGCTGAAGTGGCCTACCCAGATACTCTGGTGGGCACCGACAGCCACACCACGATGGTGAACGGTGCGGCGGTTCTGGGCTGGGGCGTTGGCGGGATCGAGGCTGAGGCCGCGATGCTGGGTCAGCCGATTTCCATGCTGATCCCCGAAGTGGTCGGCTTTGAGCTGACCGGTGCCATGATGGAAGGCACGACCGGCACCGACCTTGTCCTGAAAGTTGTTGAGATGCTGCGCGAGCGCGGCGTGGTGGGCAAATTCGTGGAATTCTACGGCGCGGGCCTGGATACCCTGCCGCTGGCAGACCGGGCCACTATCGCAAACATGGCGCCGGAATACGGCGCTACCTGTGGCTTCTTCCCGATCGACGGCGAGACACTGCGCTACCTGCGCACCACGGGCCGCGACGAAGACCGGATCGCACTGGTGGAGGCCTACGCGAAAGAAAACGGCTTCTGGCGCGGTGACGATTACGCGCCCGTCTACACTGACACTCTGCACCTCGACATGGGCACGATTGTTCCTGCGATCTCTGGCCCCAAACGGCCCCAGGATTATGTGGCGCTGACCGAGGCGAAGGCCGCCTTCCACCAGGAAATGTCAGAGACGTTCAAGCGCCCGATGGGCAAGGAAGTGGCCGTTGAGGGCGAAGACTATACGATGGAGTCGGGCAAGGTTGTGATCGCCTCGATCACCTCGTGCACCAACACCTCCAACCCCTACGTCATGATCGGCGCGGGTCTTGTGGCGCGCAAAGCGCATGCGCTCGGCCTGAACCGCAAGCCTTGGGTGAAGACCTCGCTCGCGCCGGGCAGCCAAGTCGTTTCGGCCTATCTGGA
Source organism: uncultured Roseicyclus sp. (assembly GCA_947489665.1). Classification (GTDB taxonomy): domain Bacteria; phylum Pseudomonadota; class Alphaproteobacteria; order Rhodobacterales; family Rhodobacteraceae; genus Gymnodinialimonas. Next base: position 1,681,469 of record CANLEH010000001.1, read on the forward strand.
AGCGGCGGAGTTGCAGGACGATCTTGACGCTATCGGCTTCAACCTTGTGGGCTACGGCTGCACCACCTGCATCGGCAACTCTGGCCCTCTGCAGGAGGAGATTTCAAAGGCGATCCACGAAGGCGACCTCGTGGCGACCTCCGTTCTGTCGGGCAACCGCAACTTTGAAGGCCGGATCAGCCCGGACGTGCGGGCCAATTACCTCGCCTCTCCGCCGCTGGTGGTGGCTTATGCGCTGGCCGGGACCATGGATATCAACCTGGCCACGGATGTGATTGCCACGACACCGGACGGCAAAGACGTTTACTTGAAGGACATCTGGCCATCGACTCAGGAGATCGCGGAGCTGGTGGAAGAAACCGTGACCCGCGAGAGCTTCCAGGAAAAATACGCATCCGTCTTCACCGGCGATGAGAAATGGCAGGGCGTTGAGGTTCCGCAACAGGAAACCTACGATTGGCCTGCAACCTCCACCTACATCCAGAACCCGCCCTATTTCCAGGGCATGACCATGGACACCAAAGAGATCGAAAATATCGAAGGTGCAAAGGTTCTGGCGCTGCTGGGGGATATGATCACCACTGACCATATCTCGCCCGCAGGCTCGTTCAAGGAAACCCATCCCGCCGGTCAATATCTGGTGGAGCGTCAGGTGCCGGTGCGGGAGTTCAACTCCTACGGCTCGCGGCGGGGCAACCACGAGGTGATGATGCGCGGGACCTTCGCCAATATCCGCATCAAGAACGAGATGCTGGATGGGGTTGAGGGCGGATATACCCTTGGGCCGGATGGTCAGCAGACGTCGATCTTTGATGCCGCCATGGCGTATCAGGAACAGGGCACACCGTTGGTGATCTTTGGCGGCGAGCAATATGGCGCGGGCTCCAGCCGCGACTGGGCCGCGAAGGGCACCAACCTTCTGGGCGTGAAGGCCGTGATTGCAGAAAGCTTTGAGCGCATCCACCGCTCCAACCTCGTGGGCATGGGCGTGATTCCGTTCGAATTCACGAATGGCGATACCCGCAAGACGCTGGGTCTGAAGGGGGACGAGACGGTTTCGATCCACGGCCTCGACAGCGTGACACCGCTGGCCGAGGTGCCTTGCACGATCACCATGGGCGATGGCAGCGTGAAAGAGATCACGCTGAAGTGCCGGATCGATACCGGTGTGGAGATCGAGTACATCGAGAATGGTGGCGTGCTGCACTACGTGCTGCGCAACCTCGCCAAAGCGCCCGTCGCGGCGGAATAAGCGCGCGACCGGCTGGGGAAAAAACCGCGAGGCGGGGGCCAATTCGGCCCCCGTTTTCGTTCAGGTAAGCGTTGCGGGGTCGTATTGGGTGCGCACCCACTCCTCCATCCCGATGCCTGTCGTGTCATGGGCGCTCGCATAGGCATCCAGAAGCCGGTTCACGATCCGCGCCTTGCCCCACGGATTGTGAATGTAGCGCAGGCCAAGCTGCTTGCGGGCCTCCGCCAGGGGCACACCCTTGAAGGCGTGCAGGTAGATCACGGAGGCCAGCCCCGTCCGGTCGGACCCGGATTTACAATGGATCACCAGCGGCTTGGGCATATCGCGCATATAGTCGAACACTTGCAGCAGTTGCGCAGGCGCTGGCAGGGCGAGGGCGCGCAGGGGCACCGCTTCGAACGGCAGGCCAAGACGCGCGCATTCGGCAGCCTCCATTTTGCTGATGGCGCCGTTGCGCCCGCGCAACGACAGGATCGAGGCCGCACCCATGGCCTGCAACTGTGCAAGGCGGGCCGGGCTGGGGTGATTGTGGCGCCAGACCTCATCATCAAGCTTGTGGAAATTCGTCCAGATCGTGCGGAGGAATCCGTGATCTTTCAGCCAATAGAGCCGGCGCACCTCGGCGGGTGAGAAGTGTGGCTCAGACGGCGGAGTGGGGGCAGCAGGCTCCATGACAGGCGCGGTATCACGGGCGGCGGGCCATCGTCCAGCAGGCTTGCGCATCGCCGCGCGTCCGGGCCAGATGCGGGCATGAAAGGTTTTCCCGATCTCCCGCCCCTGTGGCTTGTGCTGTTCATGGGTCTGGCCTGGCTTCTGGCGCGGTTTGTGCCCTTGGTCGGGACCGTTGATCCTTTGATTCAGCGGTTTGGGATGCTTCTGGCGGGTCTCGGCCTGTTGTTCATTTTCTGGGCCGCGCTTTGGTTCTGGAAGAAAAAGACCACGATCGAGCCGCACCACACGCCCGGGACGTTGATTGTGGAAGGTCCGTACCGGCTCAGCCGAAACCCTATCTACCTCGGCATGATCCTGATCCTGTCGGGTCAGGTTCTTTGGCTGGGGGCGCTGAGCCCGGCCTTTCTGATCCCGCTGTTTCTAACCGTGCTTACGGTGCGTTTCGCGGTGCCCGAAGAGCGCGCGCTTGAAGAGGCATTCGGGGCGGAGGGGCGCGTCTACCTGAAGGCGACGCGGCGTTGGCTGTGAAAAGATCTGTCACACAGTCTCGCGAACGCTTGATTGGCCAAATGCAGGGCGATGGCCTAGGTGTAGCGATGAAATGCGAAGAAACGACAGGCAAACCATGCGACATCTCTCCTTGATTGCGGCTTTGGCCGGGGGCTTTGCTGCCTCTGCGGCGCTCGCGGACGGGCCCGTGGTGGTGGAATTGTTTACATCGCAAGGCTGCTCATCCTGCCCGCCGGCGGATGCGTTTTTGGCCGAGCTTGCGAACCGCGATGACATCATCGCGTTGGCGCTGCATGTGGATTACTGGGATTATATCGGGTGGGCCGATACCTTTGCCAATCCGGCTTTCACAGCCCGCCAGCACGCCTATGCGCATACGGCAGGCTCCACCGTGGTCTACACACCGCAAATGGTGATTGGCGGGGTTGATCACGTGGTGGGCACCCAGCCCATGGACGTTGTGGATCGCATCACCGCCCATCGTGAAGCCGCGAACCCGGTCACGGTTGAGGCTGTTCCCGCGCAAGGCGGCTGGCAGGTGCGCGCAAGCTGGACCGGAGCGTCGACCGACATGCCTGCGATGGTTGTACAGGTCGTCACCTACCTGCCGATGCAGGAGGTCGAGATCACGCGCGGCGAAAATGCCGGCCTGTCGACGGCTTACCACAATATCGTTCAATCTTGGCAGGCCGTGGCCGAATGGTCCGGGGCGGATGCGTTTGAGGCGCAAGTGACGGCGGCGGGCGACATGCCCCATGTCGTGATCGTTCAGGCCAGCGGCCATGGTGCCATTCTGGGGGCTGCGCGCCTCGATTGATGCAATATCGGTAGGCTTGGAGCACTTTCCGTTTAATTTGAATCGCAACCCGCTGCCTCGCGCCGATGCCGCGAACGCGGAACGCGATAAGACTACCTGAGATAAAACGCAAAGTGCTTTAGTCGTAGGTTGCCGACTTTCGCGCGGCCTTTTCCTGGCGGGCGGGTTTCCAGCGATCATGCAGCCAAAACCATTGCTCTGGCATGGCGCGCACCCGCGCCGCCAAACTGTCGTTGAGCGCCTGCGTCATGGTTTTGGGGTCCGAATGCGGGATTGGCGCCTCAAGCTCGATATCGAAATCAAGGCCATTCTCGGCCCTTGTCGAGTAAATCGGCACCAGAAGCGCGTTGTATTTGAGGGCCATTTCAGCCGCCGCCGGTGAGGTCGGCGCAGGATGGCCCAGAAAATCGTGGATCGGCCCGCCAAAGAAATATTGGTCGATCAGGATCGCGCCCTGTCCGCCGCCGCGCAGGTGTTTCACAAACCCTGCCAATCCGCGCCTGTCCCGGGTAAAGGCGCCGCCGCCAACATTCTCAATAGTCGCGATGTAATGGTCGTTGAGATAGGCGTTGTTCAGCGGCCGGTAGAGCCCGCCCATCTGATAGCCGCGTGCATTAAGCGCCGCGCGCCCGGCCTGGTAATTGCCGTAATGGCCCGAGATGAACAGGATCGGCCGCCCCTCGGCCCGCGCGGCCTCTGCCGCGTCCCAACCGGGGCCGTGCGGCTCCCAATTCAAGGCGCGCTCCATCTGGTCGGCTGTCGCGTAATTCTCCATCACGACGCGGCCAACATTGTCTGTCACGGCGCGCGTGATGCGGCGGCGCTCAGGCTCCTGCATGTCGGGAAACACCATCGCGAGGTTGCGTCCGGCCAATGCACTGCGTCCCGACAAGGGGCCAACTATCCGCGAAAAGAGCGATCCCATGGCCCGTACGCGTACCCGATGCGGCAAGCGCAGCGCACACCAGATCACGCCACGCCAAAGCCGATCCACAAGCCAGTTGCCGAGCGAGCGCCCGGTATCGGAAGTGGCATCTGCGCGTGCTTGCGAAATGATCGTGGTCCCGTTTTCAGGTGGCGTTGCGGGACGATGTCGAACGGTGCGGCCACCCCGTCATCGCCCCGAGCCGAGCCCGGCTGCCCTGTCGTTCAGGCGGTATTCTGCGCGGCGGCCGCTTCCAAGGCGGGGCGCAATTGTTCAAACGGATAGCCGTGCGAGGTTGCGATCTCGATGATCTGGTCGACCGGCACATGGCCCGCTGCGCCAAAGGCCCACACAACCGTTGATCGGTTGCCCGAGGCGCAATAGGCCACGACCGGCCCTTCTGATCCGGCAATCGCATCGGCCTGTTCATCGACATTGTCCTGGGTCAGCGTGTGGCCCTGAAACGGATTGAAGACATAGGCGATACCATGGGCTTCGGCCTCGGCCTGGATGGCGGCGGCCTGAAGGGGCGGCGGATTTTCCATATCAGGGCGATTGCAGATCAGGGTTTTCACGCCTTGCGCCGCAAGAGTTGCGACATCTGAAGGCTCGATCTGAGGGGTCACGCTATATCCGTCGACGATCTGGCGCAGGTCCATGGGGCAGGCTCCGGCTGTGGCAATGCGAGGTTGCGCGGAACCTGCCCCAATTGGGCGGGAAGGAAAAGGGGCCTGTCAGCAGCCGGGCAGCAGATCGTGTCCAAGCTGGTGGGCGAGACCCAGAATGTCGAACGGCAACCAGTTCTCGATGATCAGGCCGTCTTCGTCGAAATGGTAGAAGTCCATCACATCCATATGCACCGATTTGCCGGTCGCTGGGATGCCCAGATAGGGCGCGGAATGGGTGGCGTAGAGACGCCCGCCGGTCACGGCCAGCGGCCCGTCCCCGATGCGCACGAAATGCCCCTTGGAATGGCGGTCGGGGAAGGCGGCCCGGAACGGTGCCTGATGATGAAGCCGAAACCCCTCCACCCCGCGGCACATGCCAATGCCGGCGCTGGCGTAGTACATGAAATCAGGGTGCCAATGGTGCATCGGCACGTTCGAGACATCGGCGCCAATCCCCAACGCCTGATGCATGTCGAGCACGCGCGCCATGGACGCCGCGCCCGCCTTTGGCATCGCCGCCCCCATCCGCACGCCAGCCCCATAGCGCGGGCCGGGCCACATGCCCCGGGCACCGGTCTGGGGCAGGTCGGGAAAGCACCCTGCCTGATCCATCAGGTCCAGAAAATCCGGCAAGATCCAGCTGCGCGCGATCTGCCCCTGCGCGTTGAGGTGGTGCACCTCGCAGATCCGCAGATGAACGACGCCACCGGTCGCTGGGATACCCAGCAGCGGGCGCGTGAAGGTGCCTTGCCAATGGCCAAGTGAGGCCACCTGTGGGGAGACCCTTGGCGCGTCCATCCGATCATCGGGATGGTTGTCACCGCCGATAAAGAACTCTGGCCGCCAGGTCGCATCTGGCAGGGCGCGGCGTAGGTCGTCGTAGAAGCTGGTGATCTGGTCTACGCCATTCAGCGTGCCATAGGGATGCGCGATGTCTGCAATCGCGTCTTCCGCAAAGACGTCAGCCACAGCGGCTCCGTTGCTTAACGCCTCCAAGTGCAACCAGACCGTCGCTTTCTCAGCCGCCAGTTCCGCCATTCTCGTCTGCCTTTTTTGCAATCCTATGCAAAAGCCTTGCGCCATGTGACGGCGGCTGTCTAGATGGCCGAAATGGATTAGCGGGTAAGGGGGGCACGTCCCATGGCACAAATCCGGTTGAACCACGTCAGCAAACGCTGGGGAAGCTTTGTTGGGGTCGATGATTTTCACCTCGACATTGCGGATCAGGAGTTCCTGGTGCTTCTCGGACCATCGGGCTGCGGCAAAACCACGACGATGCGGATGATCGCGGGGTTGGAGGATCCGACCGACGGCGAGATCTGGATCGGCGACCGCGAAGTGACCACGCTCGACCCTAAGGATCGCGACGTGGCGATGGTGTTCCAGAGCTATGGCCTCTACCCGAACATGTCGGTGTGGGAGAATATCCGCTTCCCTCTGAAGGTGCGCAAAGTGCCGGAAAGCGAACATGAAGAGCGCGTGGCCAAGGCAGCCGCGATGGTGGAGCTTGAGCAATTCCTGGATCGCAAGCCCGCGGCCCTGTCGGGCGGCCAGCGGCAGCGCGTTGCGCTGGCCCGCGCCATTGTGCGCGAGCCGCAGGTGTTCCTGATGGATGAGCCGCTGTCGAACCTGGACGCAAAGCTGCGGGTCAGCACCCGCGCGCAGATCAAGAACCTCAGCCATGAGCTGAAGGTCACGACGATCTACGTGACCCATGACCAGATCGAGGCGATGACGCTGGCCGACCGCGTGGTGGTGATGAAGGCCGGAATTGTGCAGCAGGTTGGCACGCCCACGGACATCTACGACAAGCCCGCCAATACCTTTGTGGCGGGTTTCATCGGCTCACCCGCGATGAACCTGATGGACGGCGAGATCACAGACGGCACGTTCAAGGGCGAGAATGTCGAGGTGCCGGGTGTTTCTGGAGCGGGCAAGGTGACGCTTGGCTTCCGGGCCGAGGATGCCCATGTGACCGAAGCCGGGCAGGGCGCGATCAACGCCAATGTCTACTCGATGGAGCTTTTGGGCGATGCGACCATGGTCACGGTCCGCGCAGGGGGCGCAATGGTGGCTGTGAAAGCGGCCAAAGATTACCGCGCCCAGATTGGGGAGCCTGTTGGCATCGCCTTGCCCGACGGGATCACCCATTTGTTCGACGCCAGCACCGGACAGCGCATCGACTGACACAGCCTTGTGTTTTTTGGGGACGTGCCACTTCCGAGCGGCGCGTCCTTTTCTTGAGCAACGAAGAAAGGAGAGCCGGGATGAAGGGAAGCCGCCCCGAGCAAGCCGCGCTGACGCGCGAGACGGACCTGTCGAAAACGGACGCAACACGGGCCGTGATCGAAGGCATGGTGGACGGGCTGAACGACCACCGGATCGCGGATATCGGCGAGTTCTTCGCCGAAGGGTTCCGGTGGATGGGCAATCGCGGTTGCGGGACCAAGACCGGGCTGCGGGAGTTTCAAGACAACTGGCAAGAACCGTTCCAGGCCGCGTTCTCCGACAAGGTTTGCGTGGATGAGGCACGGCTTTACATGGGCGAATGGGCAGCGGCCTTCGGTCGGCAAGAGGCTGTGCATTCGGGCGAATTCATGGGCGTGGCCGCCACGGGCAAGCGCGTGACCATCCGGTACATGGATTTCTGGAAGGTCGTGGACGGCGAGATCGTGGACAATTACGTGATGGTCGATTTCCCCGATGTGTTGGCGCAACTGGGCGTGGATGTGTTTGGCGGCGAGGGTTGGGAAGCCTTTGATGAAGGCCACAAAACGCCGCCCACGCCGTGACCTGACCTGAAGGAGCGGCTGCGCCGCAAGTCTCTCGCCTCGCCGTCGCGTGTGCCACGCATTGGGCTCAGTTTGGGGGGGCGCTGCCCCCCGGCTACGCCTCCCCCCGAGGTATTTGGGACCAGTGGAAGCAGGGGCTTATTGTCCGAGGGCGATGCCTTCGCGGCGCGGGTCGGCGGCGCCGATCAGCCCGTCAGGGGTGATTGCGATGGCATGGAGGCCGGAATTCAGGCCGCGGATATTGACCTCATAGCCCATGGCCGTGAGCGGTTCGGCCAGCGCCTCGGCGGACGTGCCTTCCTCCAGATCGTAGGTTCCGAAGCGGTTGACGGCATGGGGCAGCGAGAGCGCGTCTTGCAGATCCAGGCCCCAATCGTAATGGGCGATGATGGCCGTGGCGACGTATCCGATGATGCGGCTGCCGCCGGGCGAGCCGATCGCAAGGATCGGTTCTCCATCCTGCATCACGATGGTGGGCGACATGGAGGAGCGCGGGCGTTTGCCCGGCTCCAGCCGGTTGGCGATGGGCACGCCGTCCCGGTGGGTGCGGAAGCTGAAATCGGTGAGTTCGTTGTTCAAAAGGAAGCCGCCCGGGGCCATGAGGCGGGAGCCGAAGCCGTTTTCGATGGTGGTCGTCATGCTGAGGACATTGCCGTAGCTGTCGACGATGGAGATGTGCGAAGTGCTTGGAAACTCGAGGCTTTCATCGTCTGCCCAAAGCTGCGCGTGGTCCCAAGTAGGATTGCCGGGGGCGACCTCGGGCAGGGCCGTGCCGGGATCCAAGCGGTCGCCTTCGATGAGTTGCGCGCGTTCCTCAAGATAGGCGGGATCGACCAGCCCCTCGGTCGGCATGGGGACGAAATCGCTGTCGGCCATGTAGCGGCCACGGTCTGCGAACGCGAGGCGGGAGGCATCGCCGATCAGGCGCCAATCATCGGGATTTCCGGGGCCTTCCAAGGCGAAATTGTCCACCATTCCAAGGATTTGCCCGACCGTGAGAGCGCCAGAAGAGGGCGGACCCATGCCGCAGACATCCATACCGCGATAGGCGGCGCAGACGGCGGGGCGTTCGATGACGCGGTAGGCGGCGAGGTCACGGAGCGACAGGACGCCCGGATTGCCTTCCGCCGAACGCACGGTGTCGATGATGCCTTCGGCGATGGGGCCTTCGTAGATCGCATCGGCGCCGTGGATCTGCATGGCGCGCAGGGTGTCGGCATAGGCAGGGTTCTGGAGCAGGGTGCCCTCGGCCAGGGGCGCGCCATCGGGCAGGAAATACGCGGCGGTGGCCGGGAAGGTGGCGAGGCGTTCGGCGTCGTTGGCGATGGCATCGGCCATGCGGGCGGAGACGCTAAAGCCCTCATCCGCAAGGGAAATCGCCGGGTCGAGCAAGCTTTGCCAATTCGCGCGGCCCCAGCGGCGATGGGAATCCTCCATCAGCGCCGGCGTGCCGGGGGTGCCGACGGAAAGGCCGCCGATCACGGCGTCGAAGAAGCCGAGCGGCTCACCTGTTTCGTCCTGAAACAGGGTTGGCGTGGCGGCGAGGGGGGCGGTTTCGCGGCCGTCGAGCGTGGTTAATTCACCTCTAAGTGCATCGTAATACACAAGAAACGCGCCGCCGCCGAGGCCGGAGCTTTGCGGCTCCACCAGCCCCAGCACGGCTTGCACGGCGACCATGGCATCGGCAGCGGTGCCGCCAGCCTCCAGAACGTCTGCGCCGGCTTCAACCGCAAGCGGGTTGGCGGCGGCGACCATCCAATCCTGGGCCGTGACCGGATCGCCGGCATCGCGTGCCGCAAGCGCGGCCATCGCGCGCTCGGAAAAGCCCGAAGCACCTGTTTCCGTTGCATTTTCTGGCGCGACCGCATCCGCGGCTTCTTGCGCGAGGAGGGGGGCAGCCAGCATCAAAGTGACGAATAGCGGGAGGGCAGAACGCATGGGGCATCTCCGGGGCAGGGGTGTCTGCCTTTCAGGATGCGCTGTGCTGACGCAAAGTAAAGCGGGGCGTTCGGGATGGGCCAAAAGCTGCCGGTTCAGCCGAGGAAGACGCCCAAAACCACGCACATCAGGCCGAGGACCGACAGCAAAAGCGCGCCCATGTTGATGGCGACGATCTTTTGCAGCTGCTGGCGCATTTCAGCGTCTTCCAGCCCGGTCTTCTTGATGGAAAAAGCTGAATATATACAATAGCCTAACAGGCCGATGCCGACCACCGCCATGGCTGTTCCCAGCAAGACCAACCAACCCATTTCGTGCGCTCCCTGACGTGTTGCGGGGACCTTAGCGTGCCCATCTGGCACCGCAAGTCTTGCAGCCCGCGTGGCGCCCCGTTATCCGGTGGCTTCCAGCCGTAACTCACCTGAAAGGCCGCCTTCCATGGATGACATGTCCGACGCCTCTGCCCGCCCTGACAGCTACCGCGTGACCGCCGATGAGTTGCGTCAGTTTATCGAGCGTTATGAACGGCTTGAGGCTGAGAAGAAGGATATCGCCGATCAGCAGAAAGAGGTGATGGCCGAGGCGAAATCGCGCGGGTACGACACCAAGGTTCTGCGCAAGGTCGTGGCCCTGCGCAAGCGCGAGCCCGACGATATCGCCGAGGAAGAGGCGGTTCTCGAGATGTACAAGGAAGCATTGGGCATGCGGTGAAACTGCGTCCATCTGGTCGCAGTTCCGTTCATCTGGTCACATTTTTCGCGAAAAATGCGTCCATTTGATCAGAGTTTTCCTGAACGCGCTGAAATCTACACCCGACTTTGATCGGAGGCGCGTTCGACCGCCTACGGCGTCAGCAGCGTCACCCCGGGAATACGCGCGATCACGTCCAGATCGGCGTCGTAACTTTCCGACATTTCGTTGATCAAAGCCTCGTTCCAGCCGGGCAGGTTCAGGGTTTCCTGAATCTCGTTATCCAGCGCGTAGCGTTCAAGGAAGGCAGCCAGCACCCGGCGGCGCTGGGTCTCGGTCTCGGGCGGGTTGTCGCCGAGCCAGGTCTGCATCCGGGAAAAGCCGTCTTCCTCCATGATGCTCTGGACCAGATCGTCGACGCCATCGAGGTCGGATTGCGGGGCGACGCCCGCCATCTCACGCATGATCTGACCCCATAGCAGGGGCGTATCCTCATTGCACCAGACGGTGATCCGCGCATCGGGATGCGCCACGGACAGGCGGCGCAGCATTTCGGACCAAGCGACGGCATGGGGCTGCATGTTCTCGGTAAACTCCGCAAAATCCGAGAAGCGAGAGGCCTTGAACAGGGCCGGGATCAGGGTGCCGGGATCACGCATGCCGATGAAGAATTCAGCAGGCGATGTCGGGAACAGGGCGCGCAATTGGGTCGTGGCCCGTTCGATCATGGGCCAGATCTGCGGGCCTTGGACAACAAGGCGGTTGATGCAGACAAAGCGGGGATCCGACAGGATCAGCCGATCAATGGCGGCATCGTCGAGAATGGCGTCGAGCAGCGCGTCCTGCACTTCATCGCCCGCTGCCCGCCCTTTGAGCGCACGTGCGGTGTCGCGAACCACGGCGCGGTAGCGGCCCGGCGGCGGCACTGCGATACCGGCCTGCGCCAGCCGCAGCCGGTTCTTGAGCAGCGAAAGGATCAGCTGATCGCCATCGGTGCAGGGGGCGCCGAGGTGAAAGACAACCTGCATGGTGGATGTGTCGCCTGCTTTTGTGGATGGGCCTGCTTTACGGGTTGTATACCGGCCCGACCGATCCGGTGCAAATCGTTGCGCGCCAAGACGCCGGATTGCGTATTGCCCGAGCGATGCAAACTTGCTATCGCCCCACCGTGATAGGCCAACGGCCTGTTAGTGCCCCTATAGCTCAGCTGGTAGAGCAACTGATTTGTAATCAGTAGGTCCGCGGTTCGAGTCCGTGTGGGGGCACCATTTAAGCTTCATAAGCATTTGGTTTTTTTGATATAAATTTGATGTTGCATTTTTTTGGTCACCTTTTTGGTCACCGTTGAGGTTCCTGACCCAGAAATTCGCCCCGCATTTCTAGCGAATAAAGAGTTACACCTCGGGGGTAGGGCGGTCTGAACTTTGTGGTCTGATCTAGTAGTACCGGTCACCTCCTTTGCTGCAAATTTCCCGAAAAATTGAAGAAGCCGTTCTAAGAGCGTTAACCGCTTTGATAACCCATCAATTTCAATGAATTGACATGAATACAGTGAGCGGGTCTCTTCAAAGGGACTGGGGGGGCTTATGCAGCAGAACTATGGACCGACTATTGTCAGGGCGCTCGAGCAGGCAAGAAGCAAACTGCTGGATACTGGGACAAGGAACCGAATGGTTCATGTACGGCGCGAGAACACGCGCGCGAACTGCCTGAATATTATTAACGAACGCTCGGAAGACGTATTCTCCATCCTGAACGGCGGAACGCGGAAGATGCGGTTCAAGGGGATGGGGAAGGATAGAACGGCGGTTGAGGACGGTGAACTCTTGTTGGCCGTGCCGGACGAAACCCTTGAAGAAGGGTCAGACAGGTACACGGACCAAATCCTTGAGACGCCTTTAGGACCGGAGGGTTTGGCACGCCGCCTTTTGCGCCTTTCGATTGCTGCCAAGACGGCGGAAGAGGAGCAGGGACTTAACATTCTTTACCTGGCGATGGGCTTTCTAAGGTGGAAGGAAAGCGAAGCGTCGGACATCGTGCGAGAAGCACCCCTTTTGCTGGTCCCGGTCGACCTTGTGCGGAACGAGCGAACCTCAGCCTTCGATATTCGGATGCGGGACGACGATTTGTCGGCCAACTTGCCGTTGCGGGAACGATTGATGCAGGATGAAGGGATTTCTCTTCCAGAGCTGCCAGATGGGGATGACCTTTCGCCCGAGGCATATTTCGATCAGGTTGCAGAGGCGATTGCGTCGAAACCATCGTGGGACATTGACCGCAATGGGATGCAGTTGGGCTTTTTCTCATTCGCCAAACTGTTGATGCATCGGGATCTCAATCCCGAGGAATGGTCGGGCGCAGCGTTCGAAGACAATGCCTTGCTCACGGGGTTGCTTGAGGCTGGCTTTGAAGCGGAGGACCCGTTGTTCGGGGCGCAGGACCGGTTGGATCAACATCTTGATCCGGCGGAGATCATCCAGGTAGTTGATGCCGACGCCTCGCAAACAAAGGTGATCGAAGAGGTGCGGCGCGGGGCAAGCATGGTCGTGCAGGGGCCGCCGGGAACCGGAAAGTCACAGACAATCGCGAACATGATTGCGGGAGCGGTTCACGACGGAAAGACGGTCTTGTTCGTGGCAGAGAAAATGGCGGCGTTGTCAGTTGTCCACGACCGTTTGGTCAAGGTCGGGCTGCGGGATGTGTGCCTGGAGTTGCATTCGAGAACGGCCAACAAGAAGGCTTTGGCCCGCGAACTTGGCCGCACCTTGATGGCATCAGCCACAAAACGCGATGGGCCAAACGAAACGTCTCGTTTGCGGCAGGACCGCGATGAGTTGAACCGGATCGTCGACATGTTGCACCGCCCTAGCGGGCAAAGCGGCGACTCGGCCTTTCAGACCATGTCCGATATCGTGGGCTTCATTGGTGCAGAGATTGCGCCGCCCCGGATCGATGCCACAGGGCTGGAGCGCATGGGCGCGGAGGAGCGGTCTGAGTGTGTCGCGGCCATCGAGCGGTTTCTTGATGCCTGTAACGCGGTGCCAGCCCCGGATCGACACCCGTTTCGCGCTACAACAAAGCTGGATTTGCAGCCGACAGACCTGACGCGGTTGCAACTCGACATCGGCGATGCACTGGATGCTATTTTGGAATGGCATGCGGAGGCCGAACGCTGCAGTGGTTCGCTGTCGCGTCCCGCCGCGCTGACGTTGGAGGCGGGGAAATCGATGGCGCAGGGCCTACGGGTTCTGACCGAAGCGCCGCCGGATGCAGCAGATTCCGTGCGTGCTTTGTTCGCGGCGTCCAAAAATCCGCGCTTGGCCGAAGGGTTGGATCGAGGGGCTGCGTGGAGGCAGGCGCGCACGCGGGCTGAGGGCGACTTCGCACCGTCAGCCTTTGACACGCCGACCGGGCAGATGCGATCGGCGTTGGTGCAAGGGCAGGGCTCAATCTGGTCACGCATGTTCGGGCCGTATCGGAAAGCTTCCAAGGCGCTGGCGGGCCTTTTGGTTCGACCATTGCCCAAAGCGCCGGGCGACCGGTTGGCGTTGATCGACGCGTTGGAGGATGTGCAGGCGAAACGTCGGGCGCTGGCCGATGATGAGGGCTGGTTGCAGAGAAATCTGGTCGAGGTCTGGCGCGGCGAAAGCACGGATTTCGAAGGGTTGCAGGGGCAATGCGACTGGCTGCGCCGCTTGTTGGATCACCTGCCGTTTGAGACGGCGGAGCAGGTAATTGCCGTGTCGGGCTTGGGCGCTGTCGCGCGCGAGAATGCCGACCGGCTTGACCAAACGGCAGATAGGGTCGACGCGAAGGTCCGGATTGTAATGGATCGGTTGGGATTGGATCTCGCTGAAGATGGGTCGGTCGCCGACATTACGGGCGTTCCGATTACCAATCTGCAGGACAGGCTGACCGGGATGCAGCGCAATCCGGGCGGATATGCCGATTGGGCCGGTTTTGTGCGCGCCAGTGCTGAGGCCGCCGGCAAAGGCGGCGGTGCGATCGTGGAGGCTGTGCGCACTGGCAAACTGCCATCGGAACGCGCGGTTGCGGAGTTCCTTTACGCCTGTGCGGAGGCGCGGTGGGCCGATATCCGCGCCGCGCAACCCGACCTCAACGGGCTCTCCAACAAGGACCGCAGTGCGTTGGTTGCCTCCTTTCAGGCGCGAGACCGAGCGCGGCTTCAAGAGGGCCGCGACGCCGTTCTGACACGGCACATGGACCAGATGCCCAAAGGGGCCACCGGCGAAATGGGCATTTTGCGCGGCGAGATGGGCAAGAAGACCCGCCACAGGCCCATTCGCTGGTTGATGACACATGCCGGGTCAATGCTTCAGCGGATCAAGCCGGTGATGTTGATGAGCCCCCTTTCGGTCGCGCAGTTCCTGCCGCCGGGCAAGGTTTCCTTCGATCTGCTGATTATTGATGAAGCCTCGCAGGTGCGGCCAGAGGATGCATTGGGTGTGGTGGCCCGTGCCCGGCAAATCGTGGTTGTCGGTGATACTCAGCAATTGCCACCAACAAATTTCTTCAGCCGATTGGTCGAAGATGTGGAAGACGACGAAGACGACATCGCCACGGCGGCCTCGGCAGCTGAGATGGAAAGCGTTTTGAAGCTCTGTGAGGCGCGGGGCCTGAAGCCGCGGATGCTGGAATGGCACTACCGGTCCAGGGACCCCTCGCTGATCCGAGTGTCCAATGCAGAGTTTTATGAGGATCGGTTGGTCTTGCCGCCGTCCCCCCTGGAGAAAGATGAAAACTACGGCTTGAAGTTCCGAAAAGTGCCAGGCGTCTATGCGTCGGCCAGCAGTGGCCTTGGCCGGGCTGGCACGAACCGGATCGAGGCTGAGGAGATAGCGGCCGCCGTGGCGCAACATGCACGCGACTGGCCGAAACTGTCGTTGGGGGTGGTCGCGTTTTCCAAGGCGCAAGCCACGATGATTACAGAAGTGCTTGAGCTCGCGCGCCGCGACGATGCGGTTCTAGACGGCTTCTTGCGCGCCGGAAAAACTGAGGATCTGTTCGTCAAGAACATCGAAAACGTCCAGGGTGACGAGCGCGATGTTATCTTTGTTTCCGTGGGGTACGGGCCAGCGGAGCCGGGTGGACGTTTACGCAGTATGAGCTTCGGCCCGATCAACAGCGATGGCGGAGAACGGCGTTTGAACGTGCTGTTTTCCCGATCCCGGTTGCGTTGTGAGATCTTTGCGTCATTCGATCCGGGCGATATCGATCTTGGGCGAACGCAGAAGGAAGGGCCGCGCGTGCTGAAACGGTTCCTCGATTATGCCCGGTCGGGCATCATGGAGGATAGCGCGCCGACCGGTGAGGGGGCCGATAGCCCCTTCGAAGAGGATGTAGCGCGTGAAATCCGCAAGTTCGGATATCTGGCGGATCATCAGGTAGGCTCAGCCGGTTTCCGTATTGACCTTGGTGTGCGGCACCCTGAGCGTCCAGGGCAGTACTTTTTGGCCGTGGAATGCGACGGAGCAACCTATCATTCGGCCCTCTGGGCGCGGGAAAGGGACCGTTTGCGCCAAGAGGTACTGGAACATCTGGGATGGAGATTCCACAGGATTTGGAGCACCGATTGGTTCCATCGGCGCGAACAGGAAATCGCAAAGCTGGCGCGCGTATTAGAAATGGCACGCACGGTCGTGGGCGACGGGATTAAGGTCGAAGGTGCCAACGAATACGCCCCGGTGGACGAAGAAGCCCTGCCTTCTGGCGACCCTAACGAGATTAATATCGCGGATGTCCGTATCTCGGTGCCGACTTATGAGCGCGCCAATGTCCGGGTGAATACATCGGTCGAGCCGCATCTGGTACCACTTCCCCGGATGGCGGAGATTGTGGCGCGGGTGATCGAAGAAGAAGGACCAATTCATCTGGACGAGGTTGCGCGACGTGTCGCGACCGCTTTTGGCAGGGCAAAGGCCGGAAAGCGCATCGTCGAGGCGACGCGTCTGGCCGTTCGTCATGCGAATCCGCTGGGACCTGAGTTGCACAGGGACGGGGAATTCGTAATGACCCGTGCACAATATGAGGTGACGCCGGTTCGGGATCGATCCGATGAAAGCGACGGGGTCGTGAAGGCCGAGTATCTGCCGCCCTCAGAGATCGTGGCCGCAGCAACCTTGGTGCGACAGGAAAGTGGCGCTATGGACCGCGATGAGTTGATCAGGACGGTCCGGCAAGTCCTTGGCTTCAAGCGGGCGGGCGCAAAGATGTACACGCGCATCGACGAGGCCCTATCGGAGGCCGGGTTTGAAATGATAGCCTTAGAAGGCAGTTAACCATGATGTGCATTGGTTCGAGCATCGCGAAGAAGGCTATGTGTCAAATTCTTCAGCATCCAGGGCAATCGCGCTGGTAGATACATCTTGGCCCGTCGAGCGATCGCTTTTGAGGTGAGGTGCCTTGCGAACCCATGCGCTCAAATGTGCGCCTACTTCACCATAAAAGAGCGGCACAATGCGTTCGAGCTCAGTCACGAAATTTGTTTGCTGCATGAACTTAGCCCCAAGCTTTTCCGAAACAAAAATGTGGAAGCTGTGTGGGGAAAGATGTTCTTTTCCCTTTGCTGCAAGGTCGGGTTCGTTCCTCAAGTCTGAAACAGAATATTGTGTCGGCTCACTTGTTCCCGGCCAAAGTAACCGCAAAAACAGACTTTCAGAATCAGTGTTCTTGAGTTGGCGCAACACCCAGTTCAGCCGAGCCTTCGTGGATTTCTTGTCCTCTGGTGCTCGCAATGACATTCCAACGTCGATAGATCTACGCATCAAGTCCACGCAAACCTCAATTGGGGCGGCAGCGTCCGGGATTTGCAGGTCGCACAGCAGCTTTGAAGTACCTTTCAGTAGTGCAAATTCATCGCGTTGACGTTGTCCGGGGTTCCCCCTGTGACTTCGGGGTAGTTTCTCGGTGACAGTCATTCCGGTCATGCGGCTCAGGATTAGTGATAAGTCGCGGGTTTCCTGATGCCACGCTTCCAAGACCTTAGCGGCCACAGGAGACTTTGCCGGTATTGCACCTCCGCTAGAGACAAGCTTGTTCAATTCGGACCACTCTTTCGGCATCCGATCAAAGCCCTTTACCCCAGCGCTTTCGTGGCTAAGGAAACGTCTTAACTCGTTCAATAGCAGCAACTGATCCACGTCTGCGATGCTTTCAGTGGAAAGCAACAAATCCGCTACAGTGAGAATGTGCATCCAAGACCAGTGGTACACTGGTACTTTGGACCGGCCTTTACGGATTGCCGCCAACGGGTGGCTTTGAGGAGATGTAGCAAATTGGTTGGAAATCGTGATGACACAATCAATACCGTTGTCTTTGGCAAGGTTTCGGTACCGTTCAATTTGGTCCGGCTCTAAGTCACTGTTCCCGACTTTCGCTTCAACTATTGCTCGCCATTGACGGTTCCCGACTGAAAGAACGATCAGTCCATCTGGTCTTTCCTTGATTTCCGTTGGCTGTTTCTCAAATACGATTTCGGTGAAGGTTTGGATCTTGGCGCGTCTTCCTACTTTTTGACCGACTGATGCCAACAGTTGCGCCCCGAATTCATCGATCTTGCTCATGCAAGCCAATACGATCGAAGTTGTTCGTCCCTCCTTCGAAGTGGTCGACAACACTGGAAATAGGCGCGCGATTTCTCCTTGAGTAAGGTAGTCTGGCAATTGGTCGTTTCTCATTCGGCATTCCTCTCCCACAATTTTACTTCCGCGTTATTGGAATAATGGACTGCCGCGTCAGTCGAACTGTCAAGGAATTAAAGCTGGGCGATGTGTCGATCTTGGTTCACCCCAGCAACCACAACAAATGCCACCGGCAAGAAAACACTACTTTGGGTGTGGCGCACGAGACACGGCGTTGATCGGCGGATTCTTGCGCTCCCTAGCCGGTGGCGCGCCACGACCTAATCTCCAGCCAACACCGCATAACGAAACGAAAATCCGAATCGACGAGCATGCGATTTCGGAGATGTGTCTGGGGGGACGCATATTGGGAAAACAGCGGTCTGCGCCGCTTCTGGCGCCGTTTTGCGACTGTCATACATGCGCACTGTCCCCCGCGTGGACACTTGCAATGGCATGTGTCGCGGGCCTTGCTGCGGTGAGCCAGGGCGGGCCAGTGCACGCGCAATCCTGCGCCGGTGACGGACGATTGGTCAGCGGTGTTTGCGTTCCTGCAATCACAGCGCCAAGTCCTCGCGTTGCGGATGCGCCCACGGGATTTGTGATCGCGGTCGATGGAGCTGTCCTGGATGGCGACGACGCGGTTCGCGATATCGTACGCCGCACCGATGTGCGCTTGGCCGACGCGGATATCGAAGTGGTATTTGACGGCCTAGGGGCTGTCCCGCGGCTTGATCTAGAAATTGTTGGGGAACCTCGCGCTCACGCACCGGGCGATACAGCGACCCTGCAATCGGCGACCAACTATCCCGCCTACATCGCCAGGTCTGAGGTCCGGCTTTTGGATCTTGGTGCCGTCGGCGGGCCACGTACCGTTCAAGTGATCCCTATCCAGACCAATGGTACCGCGCAGATCACCGTTCCGGATGGGGAGCGGTTGGCCGTGATCCACCGCGTTTATGATGCGGAAGGCCGGTACGACGAGACCTACCCCGTTCCGCTGAGTGAGGCTGACCGGAGGCCGTTGGGCGATGATGTGGAAGATGGCTCGGACCTAACGGCGCGGTCGCGCATTCCGGTCCATGGTGGAGCAGTGACAGTACGCGGATCATCGATCGTTCCGGGCGCGCGAGTTTCGGCGTTGGGCGAGGTTGTGCGACCGGATCCGTCTGGTGGTTTCGTGCTGCAACGCATTCTGCCACCTGGTGAATATGGCGTAGACGTTAACGTGGTTGGCCCCGGACAATCCGTCGACCTGGTGCGCGATATCGACATCCCGCGCGCGGAATGGTTCACAACGGGGCTGGCAGATTTCTACCTGGGCTGGCGTGAGGTCGAGGGCGAAGGGGGTGAGACGTGGAACAGCGCGCGGCTGGCCTTCTACATCGATGGACGCACGGCAAGCGGCTATGAGATCACCGCGCAGGCGGATACCGGCGAGGGCGAGATCGAGGATATCTTCCGCCGTCTCGAAGAACGTGACCCGCGGTCCACGGTGCAACGGATCGACCCGGATGACCTCTATCCGACCTATGGCGACGACTCGACGATTGTGGACAACACGCCGACCTCGGGGCGGCTTTACCTGCGGATCGAGCGGGACGGAAACCACTTCCTGTGGGGGGATTTCGAGGCCGATCTGGGGGACGGCACGCTGGTACGCAATGACCGGTCGCTTTACGGTGCGCAGGCCTATTGGGCGACGGCGGACACCACGGCGCGCGGCGAAGCGCGGCTAGCGGGAACGGCCTATGCAGCAAGCCCGGATATGCTGGCGCAGAGGGACGTGTTCCTTGGCACCGGTGGCTCGGTCTACGTGTTGCAAAGGCAGGACATTGGAATTGCGACCGAGGTTCTGAGCATCGAGGTCCGTGATCCGGTGACGGGGCGAGTGATCGACATCGTGCGGCTTGCACCGGGGGTCGACTATTCGATCAACTATCTGCAGGGCATCGTGACGCTGTCTGAGCCTTTGGCGAGCCGCGTCGGCGATGCCGGCATCGTCACATCACCCGGCGATACGCCAGAATTGCGACTGGTTGCCCAATACGAATACACGCCGACGCTGGCGGATGTGGATGGATACTCGGTCGGTGGACGGGTCGAGGGGTGGATCACGGACGATGTGCGTATCGGCGTATCGGGCATGGTTGAGCAGACCGGCACGGCGGATCAGACAGTGATCGGCGCGGACGTGGAATGGCGCATTGGTGAGAATAGCCATGTGCGTTTGGAATATGCGGAAAGCGACGGGCCGGGATTTGGCTCTACATTCTCCGCCGATGGCGGCCTGGTGTTTGATACGGTCGGGCCCAATGGCGGATCGGGGCAGGCGGTGCGGGCCGATGTGCGGCTGGACTTCGCAGATATCGGCCTGGCGGGTGAGGGTGCCCTGGGCGGCTATTTCGAAGAGCGCGGCGAAGGGTTTTCCAGCCTCGACTATTCGATCACGGCAGCCACGGGGGATGAGACCCTTTGGGGTGTATTCATCGACGCGGAGCCGCGCGAAGGCCTTCGTTACTCCCTGAGCTACGACGATTATTCCAACGGCGTGGGCGAACACGACCGCCGCGCGGAAGGTGAAGTCGAGTTTGCCCTGAACGCGCGTTATACGCTCGGCTTCGGGCTTGAGCATCTGAATCGCGACCGGGCCGCATCGGTGGGTGAGCAGGGGCGGCGCACCGATATCGGCTCGCGGCTGAC
This sequence comes from uncultured Roseicyclus sp., assembly GCA_947489665.1. GTDB lineage: Bacteria > Pseudomonadota > Alphaproteobacteria > Rhodobacterales > Rhodobacteraceae > Gymnodinialimonas. Next base: position 1,702,076 of record CANLEH010000001.1, read on the forward strand.
CTACTCTTATGCGGAAAACGGCGACGTCTGGGTCTTCGGGCAGGCGACCATCGACAATCAGGGCCTTGAGAACAATGACCGCATCGGCATCGGCGCGTCCTACGCGTTCGACAATGGCTGGCAGGTTGAAGGCGAGATTTCCGGCGGCGCCATGGGGCCAGGTGGGCTCTTGCGGTTCAGCTATGATGACGGAGCGGGATCAACATCGTACTTCGGGTATGAGTTGGATCCGGGCCGCACGATTTCAGGTGTGACGCTTGATGGCCGCGACAATGGCCGGTTCATTGCGGGTATGCGACGTCAGGTGAACGACCAGCTGACCTATTTCGGTGAGAACACCTACGACATGTTCGGGCGCCATAACGCGCTGACGACGGCCTATGGCCTGACCTACCAACAGACAGAGTTCCTGAGCTACACGGCGGCGGTCGAATTCGGGTCTGTCGATGATCGGTTCGACAATGATTTCGACCGCACGGCGATCAGCCTTGGCGTGCGGTACGAGGACGAGATGCTGACGGCAGGCGCGCGGCTGGAATACCGGACGGAGACGGGCGAACGCTCGGGCCTGCCGCTGGACAGCGATACCATCGCGCTGACGCTGGATGGGCGGTACCTGATCAGTGAACACGAACGTGTGGTTTTCACGTTCGAGGGGATTGATACCGATACCGACGAAAGCTCCATCCTCGATGGCACGTTTGTGGATGCCAGTGTCGGATATGCGTTCCGACCCACAAATACCGACCGCCTGAACATGCTGGTGCGGTATCGCTATCTGTTTGATGATGTCGGCCAACGCCTTGATGATACCGACGAATTGGGCCCGCGCCAACGCAGCCACGTATTCAGTGCGGATGCGAGTTACCTTTGGGATGAGCAATGGCGCATCGGGGCTCGGATCGGATTCCGCCTGACCGAGGCGGCTGCCACTGAGGCCGATCCGTTCACCCAGAACGATGCCGTACTTTCCGTGGTGAATGCCCGGTACCACATGCTTCACAATTGGGACGCGCTGCTGGAATGGCGGGCGCTGCATACGGTTCAGGCGGGTGGGACGGACATCGGCCTATTAGGTGCGGTATCGCGCCAGATTAGCGACGGCATCAGCTTGGGTGTGGGCTATAATTTCGGCACCTTCTCGGACGATCTGACGGATCTGACGCGAGACGATCAGGGCCTGTTCATCAATCTGACAGCGAGTTTTTGATGGTTTGCCACACGGACCGCGTTTCGCGGGCAACGAAAGAATGAAACGCATGGGCTTTAAGGCGAATATCACTGCATACGCGATCGCTGCGGCAACGATATTGGGCGGGCTGGCGTTCGGCACAGACGACGCTGCGGCGCAATCATCCTTGCCGACCTTCGGCTGCACTGGCGATATTTATCAGGTGCAATCTGGGCAGTTGCGTATCTTCGATCCTGTGACCTCGACCTACACAAACATCGGGACAAACCAGGGCAGCTACAACGCGACCGGATTCAACATCTTGGACGGCTACGCCTACGCGTCCCAAGGCTCTCGCATCATCAGAATTGGGTCGGACGGGAACACAGAGACGGTCTTCAACATTGGCTTTGGGACCTATTCCGGAGATGTCGATCGATCCAACAACTTCTATCTGCGTCGCAACAACAATCGTTATGACCGGGTTGATCTAGCGACTGGCGCTGTTACGCAGATTAACTTTTCCGGCCCGGGCGGTGGACCTGCTGACGTGGCGTTCATCCCTGGTGGTGGCGATCGCCTGATCGGGTTCAGCAGTGGTCAGATGTTCGTCTATAATCTGACGAGCCGTCAAAAGACGCGCGTCAACGTCTCGGGTGGTATGCCCGGCGGCGGTTATGGCGCGACCTGGACGGACTCTGCTGGTCGCCTCTTTACGTTCAACAACAACACGGGGCTTCTTTACGAAATCTTCGACTACAACACCAACGCCCCACGAGCCGTGCAGGTCGGCGTCGGCGATCCCTCGGGCAACAACGATGGCTTCTCTTGCTCGCTTGCGCCGTTTCCAAATCTCGCCCCTCTGGCGCAGGATGATGATTTTTCCACACCCGTGAATGTCGCGATCACCGGTGACGTGACTGTGGACAACGGCAATGGTGTGGACAGTGACCCGGACGGTGGCACGCTGGTCGTAAGCGGCCCTGACACGGGGCCATCGGACGGGACGCTGGTGCTGAATTCGGATGGCACCTTCTCATACACCCCGGATGTGTATTTCCTTGGGACAGACACGTTCACCTACACCGTGACGGACCCGGCAGGCCTGACCGCGACGGCGACCGTGAACATAGATGTCACGGGCGACATCGGATTTGAGGTCGACAAGCGTCGGGTCTCAGGCGTGGCCGTGGCCACGGAAGAGGGTCAGGTGGTCAACTTCCTGATCGAGGTCGAGAATACGGGTGACATCCCGCTGACGGGCATCAACGTCGTCGATACCTTGCCCAATGGCACGACCGGCACGTTGACCGGCCCGGTTGAGGGTGGCGGCACTGATGGGCGCGATCAGACGGGACGCATCGATGTTGGCGAGACCTGGACCTACACGATCTCCTACACGATTGAGCAAGGCGATATTGATGGGGGTGGCCCGCTGGTGAACACGGTCGCCGTCACGACGGCTGAGACCGGGACGGATGTCGAAAGCGACACAGCCTCGATCCCGGTGGATCAGGATGACAGTTTCACCTTCGCAAAGACTGCCGATGTGACCAGCTTTGCGGCCCTGAATGATCCGGTGGTGTTCACGTTCACGGTCGAAAACACAGGCAATGTGACGCTGACAGATGTGGTGGTGACCGATCCGTTCTTTGACCCCAACTACAGCTGCACGATCCCCACGCTTGCGCCGGGTATCACGGACAACACGACCTGCACCTTTACCTACAACGTGACGCAGGCCGATATCGACCGCGGCGAGATCGAAAACACCGCCGCCGCTAATGCCAATGGCGCCGGGGGGGCTGCCCTGCCGGAGCAGACGAGTACGGTTACACTGACCGGTCCGGCGGAAGTTGCCGCGGTGCGCATCGTGAAGACGGATGAGGGTGCCGATCTGGCCTTCGGCGCGGTCAACGATGTTGAGACCTTTACGTTCCAGGTCTTCAACGACGGCGATGTGACCCTTACCAATCTCGTCGTCAGTGACCCGACGCTGGGGTTCTCCTGCACCGTGGCGGACCTGGCACCGGGGGCCAATGCGTCCGTCTGTGCAAACGGCGATCCGCTGAGTGCGGATCTGACGATCACGCAAGCCCTCGTCGATGCAGCAACTTTTACCAACACGGTTTCGGTGGTGGGAACCACGACGCAGGGCACCGACGTTGCCGACGACGATACACTTGTCCTGAGTGGCCCCGCACAGGACCTGCAGCTGGTCATGGTAAAGACGGTCACGGGCGGTGATAACTTCGCGGCGGTGGGTGACGTGATCACCTACAGCTACGACGTGACAAACGACGGCAATATCACAATCACCAGCCCGATCACGGTCGCCGACAACCGTACCAGCGTGTCCTGCCCGGTTCTCCCTGCAGGTGGCCTTGCACCGAACGCGTCGATCACCTGCACGGCAAGTTATCCTGTCACGCAGCTTGATCTGAACGCTGGCAGTGTCGTGAACCTCGCCACCGCAAGTGTGACGCAGACCCTCGCCAATGGGTCGACCGTGACCGAGACGTCGCCGCAGGTTTCAGCAACGGCCAACGCCAATCGCGCGCCGGCGATCACCATCGCTAAAGAACTGACCTCCATCACCGACGAGGATGGCTCAGCCCAAACCACGCTGACCTATGACGAGGTGGACGATGTCCTGAATTACACCTTCACGGTTACCAATTCGGGCAATGTCACGCTTGTCGATCAGATTGTCGTCACCGATGCTGATATCGGCGCGACTGTTAATTGTGGCCCCGCGGCGCCGAACCTTGCCCCTGGTGCCAGTGTCACCTGCACGGCCAGCTACCCGGTCACGCAGCCCGATCTCAATGCGGGCAGCTTCGTGAACACCGCCAATGCCGCGACAAGCTTCAACGGCAGCCCGGTCACAACCCCGACGCCCGCAAGCGAGACCGCGTTCGCGCAGCAGACACCGGCCTTGAGTCTGGCAAAGACCGAAGATGCGCCTGCCGTAACCGTCCTGACCGTGGGCGGCACGATCGACTATACGTACGTGGCCACAAACACAGGCAATGTGACGCTAACCGACCCCATCACGATCACCGATGACCGGTTTCCTAGCGGGGGCATCGCCTGCCCGACCTTTCCTGCAGGGGGCGTTGCGCCCGGCGGAACCTATACCTGTAACGCCACCTATACGATCACGGCAAATGACGTGTTTATCGGTACGGTCCTGAACAACGCGACGGCAACCTCCGGCACGACGACATCGCCACCGGCCAGCGTTACCGTGCCTTCGGGTGCATTGCCCGCGCTGGATGTGACGAAAGACATCATAGCGGTTACGGATCCGGCAGGCGGCACACCAAGTGGGCTGCAATTCAACGAGGTGGACGACGTCCTCACCTTCGAGTTCGAAATCGAGAATACCGGGACGGTTTCCTTCGTGCGTCCCATCACCGTGACCGACCCGATGCTGACGCCGAACCCGATCACTTGCTTCACGCCTACCGGAGCCGACCCAGATTTCCAGCCAGGTGAGACCGCGACCTGCACCGGGCAATACACGGTCGATCAACTGGATCTGAACGCTGGAGAGGTGATCAACACCGCCTTTGCCTCCGTTGAATACAATGCGCCGGGGCAGGGGCCGAGCATCTACAACTCACCCACTGCAACAGAAACGGTTCCAGCCGCCGCCAACCCGGAACTGACGGTGGCCAAAGATGTCACGACAGGTCCTGATCCAGCGGATGCCGGTGATATTCTGACCTACACGCTTACCGCGACCAACTCGGGCAACCAGACGCTCAGCAATGTCAGCCTCAGCGATCCGCTGATCCCCAGCCTGACCTGCACCGTGGGCGGTGTTGCTGCGCCTGCCAACGTGACGCTGGATCCGGGTGAGGTTTTGACGTGCACCGGCGACTACTCCGTCACGCAGGAGAACGTGGATACGCAAACGCTGTCGAACACCGCCACGGCCTCGGGCCTTTCCCCGAATGGAAGCCCCGTGACCGGCTCGGGAATAGACATGCATCCGTTGGTCACGCCTGCGCCGAACATCGAGGTCATCAAAACCCTGACGGCTGGCACGCCAAGCCCCGCCTACACTGTCGAAGGCGACACGGTGAGCTTCACGGTGGAGGTGCGCAACACCGGCAATGTAACCTTGACCACCATCGACGTGACCGACAACCTCGTGACGGGCACCTGTACAATCGGCCCGCTTGCACCCGGCGATAGTGATGACAGCTGCCGGTTTGTCTACACCGTTCCGCAGACTGCGGTGGATGACGGTGAGATCGACAATACCGCGACCGGGGTGGCCACGCCTATCATCGGCGGAGGAACTGTCACCGAAACAGGCAACCTGATCACGCCGGGCCCCACACGGACGCCGGGGATCACGCTGATCAAGACCGCGGACCTGACCAGTTTCAATGCCGCCCTGCAGACGATCACCTATACCTTCACGATCGAAAATACGGGCAATATCACGTTGACCGGCACACCATCGATCAACGATCCGGGTGCGACCGGTATCACCTGTAATCCGCTGCCTGCGGGTGGGTTGCTGCCGGGTGGAACTGTGACCTGTTCGGGCACGTACGAGACGGATCAGGGTGACGTGGATGCAGGCCAGGTGGTCAATACCGCCACGGCCTCCCTGCCGAACCCACTGGATCCCGGCACGCCGCTGACTTCGACCGGATCGGTGACGGTACCCGCCGTGCAAACCCCGTCGATCACGCTGAGCAAGACCCCGGACGTTACGAATTTCACGGGGGCAAACCAGACGATCACCTATACCTATGTCATCGAGAACACCGGAAATGTGACGCTGACTGCCGCCCCGGTGCTGACAGATGATCGCATCCCCGCCGCTGACCTGAGCTGTGATCCCGTGCCCGCAGGCGGGCTGCTGCCGCTGGGAACACTCAATTGCACCGGCACCTACGACACCATGCAGCTGGACGTAAATGCGGGGGGCGTGACCAACATCGCAGGTGTTGAGATCGACGATCCGACCAATCCGAGCACGCCGTTGATCGCAAGCGCTACCGCAACGGTCCCAGCCGCGCGCAACGCGGTGATCGAGGTGATCAAAACGCCTTCCGTCACCTCCGGCGCGGCGGTGGGCGACACGATCACCTACACCTATCAAGTTACGAACCGGGGCAACGTCACGCTGACCAATATCGTGCTCGATGACCAGCATGTCTCGGCCTCAGGCACTGCTCCGCTGGCGATCAGCGATGGCGGTGTAGTTCTGTCGCTTGAGCCGCTGGCAAGCGCCACGCTGACCGCGCAATACGTGGTGACACAGGCTGACGTGGATGCCGGTGCCGCGCTGACCAATACTGTAACCGTCAGCGCGACGCCGCCCAATGGCGTGACGCCGCCGAGCGACAGCGCCCCGGCCTCGGTAAGCCTTTCGCCTGCAGTGCCCGAATTGACCGTAATCAAGGATGTGCCGAACCCACCCGCCGCGCTTGTGGCCGGTGCGGATGTGACGTTCCGCATTCGGGTGCAGAACACCGGCAACGTCACGCTCGACAACGTGGTCCTGACGGATACGCTTGGGCGGCTTGACGGGTCCGTCATTTCGATGCCACCGCCGGTTGGACCGGTGCAGGATGTCGGAACCATTGGCGAGTTGGACGTGGGCGAGACCTGGGAATATTCGCTAACCTACACGCTGACTCAGGAAGATGTGGATGCTGGCGGGATCTCGAACTCCGTGCTGGCGGAGGCGACGGACCCATCGGGCACTCCGGTCGACGACCTGTCCGACGGAAGCTCCCCCACCGGGGACGCGCCGACATTGGTGCAAATCCCCGCCGCCCCTTCGATTGAGGCAATCAAGACGATCACCACACCGGCCACGACCGTTGGCGCGCAGGTCGTATTCCAGATCGCAGTGGAGAATACCGGCAACGTGACGCTGACGAATGTGGGCATCGCCTCGGACACGGTGACACGGCTTGATGGCGCTGCCGTGACGGGCGCAATCAGCGGGCCGACATTCGCCAGCGCCAGCGCGGGCTCCCCTTCCGGGACACTGACGCCAGGCGAGCGGGCGTTTTACACACTCACCTATACGTTGACGCAGGAAGATATCGACGCGGGCGGCATTCAGAACACCGCCACTGCCACAGGCACGCCGCCAAGTGGGCCGCCCGTCACGGATATCTCGGACGATGATGGGATCGGCGACAGCAACCCAACGGTGCAGGAAATCTTGCCGACACTTGGCCTGACGCTCGACAAGCAATTGGCCAGTGGCGGGCCGACCTTCGACGACACCACCGATGTGCTGGTCTTCAACTTCGTCGTCACAAACACAAGCAACGTGACGCTGACTGAGCCCATCGTGATCGACGATCCGCTGATCATCGGGGCAGGCGGGTCAGTTGTTTGTCCGCCAGGCGATGTGGCCCCGAATGGAGTGGTGACGTGTACGGGAAGCTATACCGTTACCCAGCCCAATCTGGATGCCGGGTTCGTCACCAACAGTGCGACGGCTTCATCTTCGTTCAACGGAACGCCAATCGTCAGCCCCGCCGATGATGTCACTGTTCCAGCCGCGCAGGATCCGGCCCTCACCCTGCTGAAAGAAGCGGCTCCGCTGAACCCGGCAGACTTCGTCGTCGGTGCGGTCGTAACCTACACCTACACGATCACCAATACGGGGAACGTGACACTAACTGATCCAATCACGATTACCGATGATCGCATCACACCAACCGATATTACCTGCCCGACATTCCCGGCCGCGGGGCTCGGTCCGACAGAGGTCTACGTCTGCACGGCCGATTACACAGTGACCGACGATGATGTGGACGTGGGATCGGTCGTCAACAATGCCACAGCAACGTCCGGCACGACGGTCTCTCCGCCAGACAGTGAAACAACACCCACGGGTGCAGTGCCCGCCCTTGAGGTCGCCAAAAGCCTGGTATCGGTAACCGATTCGGGCGGCACGGTGCGGCCCGGCGGCGAATTCCTCGCCGTGGGCGATATCCTGAACTACAGCTTTACGGTCACGAACACCGGAACCCGCGCCTTTGTGGGGGATATCGAGGTTGTCGATCCTCTCATTCCTGGAGGCTCCGTCACCTGCTGGACGCGCATTCCCGGCACCGATGAGGATTTCCGCAGCGGTGAGACGGCCACCTGTACGGGCGCCTATCCTGTTACGCAGGTCGATCTTGATGCCGGTGAAGTGGTGAATACGGCGTTCGCGTCAACATCCTTCGGCTCGATCCCGACAACCTACAATTCGCCCACCGATAGCGTCACGACCCCGGGTGATGCCGACCCGGCGATCACGCTGGACAAGCGGGTTATCAGCCCGGCCATCACGGCCGTGGGCCAGACCATCACCTACGAGTTTGAAGTCCAAAACACGGGCAATCAGACTCTGACGAACATCACCGTCACGGACCCGCTATTGCCTGGCCTGTCGTGCACCGTGGCCACGCTTGATCCAGGCGACAATCTTATCTGCACCGAGGACTACATCGTCGATCAGGATGATGTCGATGCAGGCTCGGTGGTCAATTCGGCGTCCGTAACCGGGACCACACCGGCGGGAACCAGTGTCTCTGACACCGATGGCGAAACCACGACAATGCCCGCCGCCATGCCAATGATGACATTGGGAAAATCCGCCTCACCGGACCCGTTCGGGCCAGTTGGCAGCGATGTGATCTATACTTTCACAGTCGAGAATACCGGCAATGTCACCCTGCGCAATATCATCGTCACGGATCCCCTGGACCCAACCTTCAGCTGCGCCGTTCCAGACCTTGCGCCGGGTGACACAAATTCAAGCTGCACATTGGCCTACACGGTCACCCAAGGCGATGTGGACGTGGCCCAGATTACCAACTCGGCCACCGTGGCAGCAACACCGGATCGCGGCGCATTGACCCCTGTGACCACCACTATCACCACACCAGGCCCGACACCCGCACCTGCATTGGAGCTGACCAAGACCAGCAGTGTCGATTTTCTCGATGATGGCGGTACGGTCACTTACACCTTCACGGTAGTGAACACGGGCACGGTCACGCTTCTGCCGCCAACGATCAACGATACGATGACACGCCTTGATGCCGCCAATACCCCCACGGGCCCCATCGGTTCGCTGTCAGCCCCCGTGGAAAGTGGCGTTGCGAACAACCTGCTCGATGTCGGCGAAAGCTGGACCTACACCGCGACCTACACGATCACTCAGCCCGACGTGGATGCCGGGGGCTTCCAGAATACCGCGACAGCCACGGCGTTCGACCAACTCGGCAATTCCGCGTCGGATGTGTCAGACGATGGCGATGATGCGGATGGGAATACCACCGACGATCCGACCCAAATCGCGATCACCAGCGCTCCGTCGCTGGAGGTCGAGAAGGTGGTGACAACCCCGGGCCTGATCGCCACCGATGAAGTCGTCTTCACGATCACGGCCCGCAATACCGGTAACGTCACCCTGACCGCGCCCGACATTGCAGACACGCTGACCCAGATCGATGGGACGCCCGTTGGCGGGACCATTCCAGCGCCGGTCTTGACCTCTGGTAACGCCGCCGGGATCCTGCCCGGTGAGGCCTGGGTGTGGGAGCTGCGTTATATCCTGACCCAGGACGATGTGGATGCGGGCGGATTGTCGAATACCGCAACCGTCACGGCAGACCCGCCGCTTGGCGCGCCGTCCATCTCGGACGTCTCGCGCGATGGCGATCCTGCCGATGGAAATGTCTCGGATGATCCAACAGAGATGGAGATTGTCCGAAACCCTGCCATCGAGGTGATCAAGACCTTGGTCTCCGCCGGCGATGCGGTGGGCGAGGCCGTGATCTACGACATCGAGGTGCGCAACGCGGGCAATGTCACGCTGACGGGTCTCGCCTTGACGGCGGAGGACCTGACCAACTTCGATGGCTCGGGCCTGACGCCCGACAGAATCAATCAGACGTCCGGTGATACGGGCGGCCTCTTGCCGGTGAACGGATCGTCTATCTACCGCGTGATCTACACGATTCAGCAAAACGACATAAATGCGGGCGGGGTGCTGAACTCCGCCACGTTCCAGGCGACCTCGCCAACCGGATCGCCCGTGGTCGATATTTCGGACACCGGAACGGGCACCGGCAGCACGCCGACGCCTGCGCCGATTGCGCAGATTGACGCAATCACGGTCGGTAAGACCGCAGGCGTGCCAACTCGGATCAATGGAACGCTGACGCAGGTCGAATTCGAGATCGAGATCGAAAATACCGGCAACGTGACGCAAACGGGCGTTGAAGTGATCGACGATCTGACAGGCTTCGTGGCGCCCGCCACGTTGGTCGGTGTCGATACACCAGCGCCCATCGGTTTGAACGGTGCGGCAGGCAACCCTTTCTATGATGGAGAGACGGACACTCTGGTCCTTGATGGGGCGGTCGACCTGGATCCGGGGCAGGGCGGCACAATCACGCTGACAGTGCGCTACGACATCGCGGGCGGCAATCCAGCCTCGCCCAACACGGTCGCGGTCACCTCAGACCGTATCACGGTGCCCGTCACGGCAACGGCCCTGGTCGCCGGTATCACGGCAGAACCTGACCTTTTCGCCACAAAGACAGCTTCGCCGCAATCGGCCATCCTAGGCGACACGATCACATATACGATGACCTTCGAGAACCGCCTGACAACGTCGGAGGGCGCGTTGACCTTGATCGATGAACTGCCGCCAGGGCTGGAATACACCCCGGGCACTGCGACCTATAACGGGTCGGCAACACCGGTGCCTGTCGTCGTCGGGCGGCAGTTGCAATGGCAAGGCGTGACCATCGGGCCGAGCGAGACCATCACCATCGCCTTGCAGGCCCGCATCACCGGTGGGGAAAGCGGTGAGCTGACCAATCGTGCCTTCATCGTGGCGGCAGACGGCTCGATCCTGTCCAACGTCGCGTCGGCGACCGTTACGCGGCGGGCCGAGGCGCTGTTCGACTGCGCCGACATCATCGGCCGCGTTTTCGACGACCGCGATTTCGACGGTGTTTTTGATGAAGGCACGGAAGAGGGGCTGCCGCGTGTCCGCCTAGTGACAGTGGATGGCACACTGATCACAACGGATGAGCATGGACGGTTCTCGGTGCCATGTGCAGCCCTCCCACGGGCCGATATCGGATCGAACTTCCAGCTGGAACTCGACGACAGGACCTTGCCGACCGGCTTTTTCGTCACAACTGAGAACCCGCGCATCCTGCGCGTGACGCCCGGCACCATGACCGTCTTCAATTTCGGCGCGACCTTTGGCCAGTTGATCGAGATTGATCTGACCGCTGATGCCTTTCTGGCGGATGGCCAACCGTCCGAGGCTTTGGTACAGGGTGTGGGTCGCTTGATGCAGGTTCTGAGCGAACGGCCATCGGTGTTGGAACTTGACTACTATCGCGGTGACGAAAGCGCCGAGGTAGCGCGACGTAACCTGGAGGCCATCGAAGCGCTCGTCCAACGCAGCTGGAACGCGGCCGCAACGTATGACCTGCAGATTATTGCGAGCATTTCGCGCATTCGTTGATGTGCGTCGAAACGAGTGATCCGCTTGATTTGGGGCATAATAGCGGCGCTGCTGAAGCACCATGGTCGAAGCTGCAGTCCGATAAATCCACGCACTGCAGCTGAAATCGATGAACAAATTCACTTGCGAAGGGTTGAGTCAAAGACGTGCGTAAAAGGCTTCCGTTCACGTCTCAGCGCCATGCCTGCCGCAAAACTGCGGCATGGCGTTGAGACTACAATCGAAATTCAGCGCGGCTATTTCAGCTGCACGAACGCATTCCGAATTGCGTCCCGCGTAAAAAAAAACGATGAGCCAAGAATCAATGCCGGACAAATCGTTGGGGAGAAAGTCCTTGTCGACCGCGGCTTGTCACAGCAACGAATTGCACTGGGTTGCCAATTCAATAGGAGCTGGTGTCCCTGCTCATTGGTGAGGTTGTTGTGAGCGGGCATAGGACGACAAGCCCCAGGCATTCACCTAAGGCTTGCGTTCCCGTGCCCGTTCGTCTTGCGTCTGCTCATCGGAGCCGGTCGCCGCTACGGGGCCCCCAAAGTCACAACGATCCCTGCTTCGGAGTTGGCCGCTACTTTCGACACTGGATCGTGTGCCGGGAACCGGGCTTCGGCCTTTCGGACTGCCCTTGGCGTGGGGTTCCGCCCCGTGGTACGCCTTCCGCTGCTGGTGCCACCGTCTTGTCAGTACCGTCCACCAGAGCGGCCCCGCGTGCAGTTCGTGCGCGGGGTCACATGGTGGCCTATTCGGTGGCCTGGGACTCCATGAGGGCTTTCAGGTGCGCATCCACCTGGGACTGATCCCAGTAAACACTGCCAGACAGTTTCACAGGGCGAGGCAGGTTGCCGTTGCCAATGTCCCGGTAGATCGACGCCTTGGACCGGCCTCCAAGCTTGTGAGAAAGCTGGCTGATCGTGATAAGCTGAATGTCCATCGTTCCCTCCGTCAGTTGAGACGGTATGAGAACTATTGCTGCCTGACCGGTGTAGCTAACCCCCAACAGGGGAATAGAAGCTTCAGGTGAGTTGGGGGTCACATTCTGGGGAACGCACGAGACATGACGAAAGCCAGCATCGCGAAAAGCTCATCTTGGGCGCGCATGTGGGCTTCGCCGTTATCCACTGCGGATTCTGCGGCTCGCCGCCAGTTTGCTTTTTCGCCCAAAACGAAAAAGACGTCTTGAACGCACTGGCCGAAAATTGTCGATGGCTCAGGGCCTCTTTTTGCCGCACTGGGTTTCAAGCCAAGCTGGCGGAATAGATGCGCAATCTGCATTGCTACTGCAGTTGCGGGGGCATTTTGGCGGCTAGGTTTCATGATGCCGCCAAACTCGACGGCATGACAAACAATCGTCTTTTGAACGCGCAGATTGCTTTCGATCTTGTCGAGCAGTTCGCCGTTTGACCCGTCGTCGATATCTGCAAGGAGCTCCGGGTTTGCCGCCAGGATTGATCTGAGTTCCTCTAGAGCAGCGACCTTCTCCCGAGCCTTTGACTCAATCTCGGCGAGGATTTGCATCTCTTCGCGACGGTGATAGCGCACAATCAATTCGCCGATGGCATTCGCCCGGGCGTCGTCAAAATGCTCGGTCAAACTGCGCGCTTTGTCGTCCAAGCCAGCGCTTGCAAATTGGCGGACCATGGCTTGCCTGATGATGTCGCCAATCGTGAGGTAAGCATCACTCATGACCTTGCCTTGAACGGAATTACGTCGGACCCCGTTTGGTCGCAAAGAAACGCACTCCATCGGTTCATGACCTGTCTCCGTTTTTCGACGAACGTCCCGCGAATGTATGCGTTCGCGGCCGTGTCACCGACTTTGTGGTGCAGGATCGTTTCTGCGATCCGTTCCGAGCAGATATCATTGTCGACGACCCAGCCGCGAAAACTTGCGCGAAAGCCGTGAGCCGTTGCCGATAGGCCTCGACGCTTAAGCGATGCTCCGAAGGTATTTTCGCTCAAGTAAGGGCGCTTTTTGCCTGCAGGGGACGGAAATATGTATCCGCTTCCGTTGTCGAATTCCCTTGCACGCTCGATCAGGGATAAGGCCTCTGGCGAAAGTGGCACGATGTGATCGCCTCGATTTTTCACTTTCATTCTTGTCGCTGGGATGACCCAAAGATCGTTTTCAATCTCGTCCCAAGTCGCCTGTGTGACGTTGCTGACTCGCACCACTGTAGAAACTAGGAACTTGAAGGCGGTATCCACCACGCCTTGATCGTAACTCTGGTAAAGCAAGGGCACTTCCTGCCACGGTAGCGACGGATGGCTGATGGGGCGCTTGTGCTGCTTCCCCAACAGCACCTTTGCCAACGGAACTGCATTCAAGTTCACGTCGTGCCCTTCCGCAGCCGCGTATTCCAAGATGATTTTGAGCCGTCCAATTGCCTTGCGAGCCGTATCGGGCATCTCGTTCCAAAGATGTGCAAGTGCGTCCCGGATATCAGTTTGGTGAATTTGATCGACCCGAAGATGGCCCAGCCGAGGGAGGACGTGGTCCCGAACCGGGGAGTACCAGCGCCCAGCTGTTCCACCTTTGTGTAATTGGGCCTTGCGGGCGTGAAACGCCTGAGGTGCGATTTGCGATAGGCTCGGTGCGCCTTGTTGGACTGCTGCCTTGCTAGCAGCGCGCCTGCTTTGCGGCGACGCGCCATCGGATATCAATTTCTTCATTCTTGCGGCCTCTACGCGAGCCGATGCGAGAGTGAAGTGTGCTGCTGGGCCGATTACGCACTCGGTACGACGACCTGATCCCGGATCGGTGTACCGCAACAGCCAAGTGTCCTGCGCATTTGGTCTGCGGCGAAAGTATAAGCCGTTGCCGTCAGCATGTTTGCCTTCCGGAAGGGCTTTCAATTTGGCGTGAGTCAGCTTTGACATTTCGGGTAGCATCCCAGTGGTGACCAAAGAGCGAAAATGGTTACCAAGGTGTATGCGATGGGTTGAGCCAGAGTGCAACCGACTGTTCTCGAATGAGACGCAAGAAGCTCTTATCATATAGTGAATGTTGACAAATATGAGATCGCTTGGGATCAGATGAGATAATTTCGGCTTTGTGATATGGTGCCGTGTGGGGGCACCATTTCACACTTCATAGCACTAATCCGGTCTAACACCTTGAACGGCAAGGTGGTTTTGGGAGTTCTATACCCTTCGCTCCGGGCATAGGCGAGGCGGTCGGCGAATGCGAGCTTTAGCACCAATCTACGATGCTTCATGTTCTCAGAAGTCCAGAGTTTCCAAGGGTTTGAGAGGAAGTTCAGGGCGAGTTCTATCTTTTTTGACTTTTGGCGCGGATCAAGGCCCGTTTGGGCGCGTTTTTCTTCGGCCAAAAGCTTCTCACTTTCGAGCTTTTCGATCTTGCGCTCATAGGCGCGGGTCGCATGTTCGCTGTCCGTGTCGGCGAGCTTGTCCAACAGATTGTCCAATTGGCGGTCCAGCTTCAGGATTTCTCGCGTGAGAGAGGCCTTGACCGCTTCAAATTGCTTCGCGCGTTGATCCCATGCGTCGTTGAACATCGCGCGCACGATCTGGATCAATCCCGCACTGGGTCGCATGTCTTTGAGCAAATCTGCAAAATCACCCTCTAGCTTATCGCGTGGGATGGACTTGCCGTAGGAGGCACAGCCTTTCGTGTGACACAGATAATACGCATAACGCCGCCCGGTGCAGGACTTGGATTCACAACTACGGAGCGGCTTTTCGCAATCTGCGCACGTCACAAAGCCGCGTAATGCAAACTTCTGGCCCAAATCCTTGCGCTTTGGCGCATGGGCCTGTCCGTCAATCCGCTCAAGAATTCTCTCATGTACGACGACAGTGATGAGCGGCACATGATTGCCCTTGCGCAAAGGGATTTCCCACTTTGGGGCGTGAACGAAGCCCGCATAGAGCGGATGCTTTAGGATGTCAGCGACACGCTGCATCCGAAGTTTGTGGCCATTCTTCGATACGGGAAAGTCGGGCTGATCTGCTAAGAAGCGATGAACCTCGGCCTGAGTGCCGAAGTGACCGGAGGCAAAGCCTTCTAAGGCCTCTGTGACGATGGAGGCCACGGGTTCATCGCGGACTAGGATTTTGCCCTCCCCCTTCGTCTGGACGTATTTGTAGCCCGGCATCGTCTTAAAGGGCCAAAAGCCGTTCAAAACTCGGGCTCGCATCCGATTGGCGGACAACTCTTTGATCTTCTCACGCTGATGCTGTGAGACGGATGCCAACATATTCTCAATCAGCTTATCATCGCTGGTCTCGCCAAAGGTCATGGACGGGCTTTCCAGCTTGCCACCTGCTTTGGCCAGCAGTTCTCGCAACTGCCAATGCACCGTCACATCGCGGGAGAAGCGGCTGATGTCGTCAATGATGACGGAATGGGTCTCATTCTGGGTTAGCAGCCAGGCGAGCATGGCTTGCATGGCAGGACGCTCAGTCAAACCACCGGACACGCCGCGATCTTGGAAGACCTTCGCGACGTTGTAGCCCTTGCGTTTGGCGTATTCCTCGCAGCGCAATTGCTGGGACGCCAGCCCGTCGCCCTCATCAAGTTGCTTGGTGCTGGAGACCCTGCAGTAGATCACTGCATCGGTTGACAGGTTGTCTGTACTCATGGGGCCTCCTTTTGTTGCTTGGGTTCGTCGGTGGAATTTGCCGCTTGGGCGAATTCAGACCGAGCGTTGCAATTTCCAGAGCCTAGCATGGATGATGATCCATCCGCCGCGATGGGTCCGCCATTGCCGAGTTGTCCACAGCTATCTTGGAGGTGCAGCTCAAAATCGAGGTCCACGAAGGAGATTACCCAAAGCCAAAGCACTTCTGCCATCTCCTTCTTTTCAGGGTCGCTTAAATCGAGCGAGTCTAACATCGCCTGATAGCGGTCCACATCGAGGGTGAGGGATCTGTAGCTCTGGCGGTCGCCTGGCATCGCGGTTTCTCCTGTCTGTTGCGTGTCTCCGTCGTTGTTTCAAAAAAGAACGAAGAGTGAACATCGCAGTTATTTTGGAAGCTGGCAAGTAAAATTTATAAAATACAATGGGATGCACAAAATGCGCACGACCCCATTCCCAGCCTGATGAGGGCGGAATAGGGCCGTGCTTTCGCTCAGTGTTCGTGTCCTTGATCGTGCGATTTGCCCTGATCCTGGCTGCGCGCTTCTTTGTACTCTTCGCGGCGTTGCTCGCGCAGCGTAAGGCGACCATCTACGGGCGTCGCATCCATCTGCACATCATAGCCCTTGCCATCTTTGTGTCCCCAGGCCGCACCGACGCGGTTCCAGGCGGCGTCTTTGTCTTGCCCACGATCACGGACGGAATAGGCGATATAGTCGGGGCCTTTTGGGCGAGTGTTGTCTTCTGACATGAGAACTCCTTTCAGCGGGACCGTGTAAAGCCATCGCGCGCGCGAGACTTCTGGGCGTCGAGACGTTTGGTGATGTATCCGATGCGGGCTTCGCGTTGCGCTTCCACATCGCGAACAACCTCAACGGCGACTTCACCCTTGGGTTTAAGAACCGCTTCCAACACAGGCGTGGCGCGGAACTTCTCCAGGGTATCGCGCTCCAAATCACTGACCGGGGAATTGACGACATCGTTTGCAGGCGTTTTGGGCACCTGACTGTGCCAGCCTTGCTGCAGGGATTTGGGCATGTGAGCCTCCTTCTAAAAAGGGAAAGAAGAGGCCAAGAGATGTCCAAAGCCTCCTTTGGAGGCTGTATCACGCGGCAGACAAAGGGCCGGGGGATAGGGTCTGCAAGCACTAGCTACGATTTGACAAGTGGTAACATATATTATACCATTAAAGATGTATGAAGCTGACAGTTTACGAGACCGCTGATGGAAGATGCCCGTTCAACGAGTGGTTTGATGGTCTGAGCGCTGCGGCGGCTGTAAAGGTGACAACCGCGCTTGCGCGGATGGAGTTGGGCAACTTCGGGGACATGAAGTCTGTTGGACAAGGTGTATCGGAGCGCCGTCTGACTTTTGGGCCGGGCTACCGCATCTATTTTGGTCGCGACGGTGATGAATTGGTTATCTTGCTTTGCGGCGGCACAAAGAAGCGCCAAAGCAAGGATATTGAAACGGCAAAGGCCCTTTGGGACGAGTACAAACAGCGAAAGAAAGGAGGCTGAGCATGCCACTGACACGCGATTTTAAAGATACGATCAAGGCGCGCGCCGAGCGCGACCCGGAATTCCGCATGGGGCTGTTTCAAGAAGCCTTGGAGGCGCTGTTCAACGATGATCTGGAGTTGGGCAAGGCGCTCTTGCGGGACTACGTGAACGCCACGGTGGGGTTCCAGGCGCTGGCTGATGAAATGGACAAGAGCCCGAAGGCGTTGATGCAGATGCTCAGCAAGCGGGGCAACCCGCGCGCGGATAATCTCTTGGGGATGGTAGCGCACCTCAAAAAGCATGAGGGTTTAGAAATTGGCGTGAAACTGGTGTAAAGCTCAGGTTCACCAAAGTACAAACATCCCAGCCAGTTCTCGCGCCCCCTTCGACGCTTAGGGTGGCTCAGCCATCCAGAGACATTCAACGGCAAAGCCGTGCTCCACATGCGTTTCGTCCCTTCGGGTGAAGTCACTGGCTAGATGAGCCAACTGCGCTCAAGCGAAGGTGGCTCCGAAGAACAGGCATTTGAATTCGCAATCTCTTTGGGGTTGAACGAGCCGCGCTTTGGGCAAGTTGCATGAAGGAATGCGTTTGCGCAGATCGTGACTGCACAAGTGACGCCGAGATTGAGCTTAACAATGCCTGGAAATAGCCTGGACTCATCAAATGCTGGTCTGCAAGCCAATTGTGGCTACGTTGGAGCGGTCCCAGAAAGGAGTATTACCATTGGCGGTACTGCCAAACGCTGTCGCGTAAAGCCTTTTCATAGTCTAAGCTTGTGAAACTGCGGCGGCAAAACGATCGTTTTTGTTGCCAATCGCACTGGGTTGTTGCTGCTAAAGACTCACGAATATTGTCGCAACACACCTTGAGCATTGACTGATCCACTGCCTCACTGTCTTTTAGCGGAACTACGCTACGGGTCGGGGATAAACGTGAAATTGCTAAAATCTGCAAATCGGAGATGGCGGAATTTAAGCCACAATTCAATAGAAGTTGCCATGATGTTCGCTGGAATCGGCGTGGTACTGAATCTCGCCGCATGGTTTCTAGGCCTAGGATCCGTCGCTTTCGACGGAGTTGTTGCAGGGCAGCCGCTGCATGAGTATCCTGAGGTCGCAGTTAGAGAAGTCGGCTTCTTCTATGCGCCAAACTGGGCAATTGCATCAGTTTTTTTGATCCCAGGAAGCATACTCTTTCTTTTCTCGGCTCGAGCATCCGTTGAGCCAACGTTCGATGCGCTGATCGAGCGAGGCATGCTGCGAAGGATTGATGGAGAGGATTTTGACAAGGAAAATTTCCTCCATAGGTGGGAGGTAGTATCGGCCAGATGGATGCTTGGTCCCATCGCTATCGTTTCGATAGTTTTTGCTGTCACCATTCCAATGGATTTCATGCCAGTTGTCTGGCAGTGGTTGTGGGACCCTTCAAGCGTATCTAGTATTATTGGCAATGACGACGACCCAGTCAGTATAAATCATGGCGTATATGAATTTGATTGG
This sequence comes from uncultured Roseicyclus sp., assembly GCA_947489665.1. GTDB lineage: Bacteria > Pseudomonadota > Alphaproteobacteria > Rhodobacterales > Rhodobacteraceae > Gymnodinialimonas. Next base: position 1,721,379 of record CANLEH010000001.1, read on the forward strand.
TCAATTGCGGCTTTGTATTCGGGGGCGGATGTTCACCCTTTGGTGAACTTAGCCTTCTCGTTTTCAGCATACATGATTGTGGCAGTAGTTGGGTCTGGAACCATTCTCGCAGTTTTTTTCTGGCTGCCAGCGATGCCGTCTTTTCTGCGTTCTACTAACTTAAGGCGACATGGTTGGGAGATAGTTCCAGACATAAATAGTGACGAAGTACGCTGCGGCTTTGAGGTCTTTGAGCCATTTTACCGACATGTCGTCTGGGCGTCGATTTTTACCTGCGTATTGGCCCTTTCGATGCACGTTCAGAACGTGTTTTTGCGTTCACCGACATTTGAGCATATCGGGGCAATGACGTTCTCGTCGGCCATACAAATCGTGAGCGAAAACGGTACCGATTTTGGCAAGATTGTAACTCTTTTGTTGCGCAACTCTGACGGTGTGGCCGGACCGACCGGAGGAGATGTGAACCTTCAATTTGGGATAGCCTTCATCGGAATCCTATTGCTTGTGGGGATCGTTATGGCGGTCCTTCTGACGTGGCTGTCTATCACACCGCGTTTGGGCGCAGCTGCCTTGCGCAAGGGCGGCGGCTTGAAAGCCGAACACAAGCAAGCCCTAGATGAGATGCTTGCTTGGCCGCTTCCGGACATGCCTCGCAAGTTACTTCTTGCAATGGCGCTCATACTAGTACTGTCAATCTATCTCGTTAACCTAGTAGCCCTACTCCTAGTGGTCTTGGCAGTACTGTTCATTACCAGCACCATCGCCAAAATGTTGTGGATCAGGACCACGCATCGTCGAAACGGTCAAAAAGTCTATGAAGACGACGAAGATGTCTAGCAAGGGTCGAGCGTCCTCGCGTAGCCCAGTCTCGACGCAGAATGAAGTGGAAAGGCCATGAGAATGTGGGCAGTACTATTAATAACCGCTATGGCGTTCATTCTTGCTGGCTGTGCTGTGGTCAACCGTTTCTACGTGCCGCCAGAATTCGAGAGTGCTGAAGTTTCTGGTGAAGCGGTTACGTCGTTCTCTGAAAACGCGACAATTTCCGTCGCTACTTGGAATATCGGTTATGCGGGAATGGGGCAAGACAGCGATTTTGTTTTTGATCTCGGCGAACAGAGACGTCCGCTTAGCGGCGAACTGGTAGATGAAAACCTCGCTGCAATTAGTCAAACACTGCCATCCTTGGACGCAGACTTACTGCTATTACAAGAAGTGGCTCTCCCGTCGTGGGTGACGTATCAGCGAGATGTTCGTGCCGGGGTTTTGGCTTCTCTGCCCTTATATGAGTGGACGTTCGGTGCTGACATAAACACGCGCGGCATTCCCCGTCCGTTCAACGTGCAAGTTGGTAATATGGTTCTTTCTAGGTTGGATATAACTTCAGCCGAACGCCGAGGCCTGCCGCTCGAACCTGACTTTCAGTTCGGTATCTTTAGGAAAGGATACCGGATGCACATCGTTCGAATAGATGACGAAACATCCTGGGTTTTCATCAATATTCATCTTTCGACTTTTGACACTGAAGAAGAGGACGTTCGACGCCAACAAGTACTGGAACTCGTTCAATTTGCGCAGTCAGAATTTGAGCAGGGAAACCATGTTGTTATTGGTGGGGATTGGAATCTACGACTCACCGATACGGAATTTCCACACGAAACCGACGAACGGTATCTCTTCTGGATCAGAGACTTTCCGCAAGAATTGGTACCAGAAGGTTGGCAATGGGCTGTAGACCATGATGTGCCTACGGTTAGAACGGCACATCAGCCTTACCTTCCTGGTGACAACTATGTTTTGACGATCGACGGGTTCCTGGTATCGCCAAATGTCGACATACTGGAAGTCGAAGGGCTTGACTTGGGTTTTCAGCACACTGACCACCATCCCGTAAGGGCGTTGCTTCGGACCAGGTGACACAGTGGGGGCTATTGGTGGGCCAGTTACACGAGAAACCTATGTTTCAGCTGCGGAGCCGGCGTAAGCGAAAGGGGTTTCTGGCAAAAAAGGAAACAGTTGCGTTTCTCTATCACAACCGAGTTTGCCCGCATCGAGCGCGACTCCTTAGCGGCTTTCCGCAGTTGCGAAGCCTACCATAGGCACTACGAAAGCAGACTTTCTCCGTGGGTGTGCCAATGGCAGTGCTCATCTTAGATTTTAGCCCAAAGTTCGCATCCGCCCGCTGGCATATTGCGGATAGTGCGCGAGATTGGCTGACACAGGACCCTCTTGCACGAGCAGCATCTTGTGTCCCCAGAACGTTTTCACCCGCACGGAACCACTCGGCGGATAGAACGGATTGGGCATGAACCGCCGGGCCATCCAGGCCTCGTTGAAATAGGGCCTACGATCAATTTCCAACGGATGCTCCAGCCCATCCACAAAGGCGTAGCCCTTGTCCGGCGGGGTCTGGATCACCTCGTCTGGTGTGCGCAGCCAACGGTTTTGCTTCGTCCGCACTTCCGCCGCCTGCTTGTGGTGTTGGTAGTTCAGCATCGCATTGAACGGATCTCCGCCGTTGATGAAATCCTGCGCGGCCTTCTTTCGGGCCAGTTCAGCACGCGATTGCTGTAACGTGTCATCATATTCCAGCGTCTCGGTCCCCAGCATGCGGGATAGGCGCTCAGCAGATGGTAAATCACGCACAGCGAAGTAAATCGCCAACGCAGCGCTGGAAGAGATCAGGTCTCCAGCCCGAGGGCCAAGCCCATCCATTTGGGTGGTGTTTTGAAACACGGCAAATGGTTGGATGCCGATGCCTGCGCCATAGGTGTAGAGCTTTGGCACCATCGGGAATTTCCCTAACTGCCCGCATTCATCTATGATCCAGGTTTGCTTGGGAGCCTGCGGCGCACGTGCCTTGTAGATCATGCCTGCCACAAACAGGCTCTTGATGATCGGCGACCAGGGTTCGACGAACTCGGCAGGCGGCATCAGATAGACTTGGTATCGCTGATCACTTGAGCAGAGTTGCTTCATGGAAAAATCAAATGGTGGGCTGACAGAGGCCATCAGGGTCGGATCGGACAAGGGTGCCAGGGCCCGAAAAATCTCCCCTAAAATGCCTTGAAAGCCGTTCGAGGGATTGTCGCGCGATTGGGCGATTTCCTCTTCGACGCGCTCAGAGATCGGAAAACCGCATTCGGTCATTTCAAACCCGAAATCCAACCAGGCATCCCCGCCTCCAGGGATCAAATTGATTTTTTCGTAGAGATCGGGCAGGGTCAGCACCCCGTTGATCGAGACCAGCGTTAGGATCACCGCTTCCAGAAACTCACGGGCACGCCCTTCGAAGAAGATGCCCTGGGCTGATCCCGTGGAGACAACCAGATTTTCGCAAAAGACTTTGACATCAGAGACAAGGGATGGACTGTCTTTTCTGATGAAATCTACGGGATTGATGCGATTCTTGGGCAATCCGTGGAGTCCATTGGGGTTCCAATAGATGCAGTATTTCTTGTCGGGGATTTGGTCCTGGCTGATGAACGCGATCTCGCCCTTGATGTCGAGGATGACGAGCGTATGCCGGGCGATGCCGAAACAGGCATTGTAAGCCAAGACTGAGGTCAGCTTGCCCGATCTCGCGCCTGCGACCAACAAAGCGCCCCCCATTCCTGAAAAGAACAGCGGCTTCTTACCTTTGAAGCCAAAGAATAGGGCGTCCTCAGTTTGCTCGTGTAGCCCGGCTTTGCGGATCTCTTGGTCTGAGCTGAGTTCAGCACTTCCAAATCGGAAGTATTCGTTATGATCCATGATCATACTCCAACAAAAAAGGGCCGGACTGCACATGGCAGCCCGGCCCGTAGGTCGAGGGGGAGCTATTTGTTTAGTTTGCGGCGGCGAGGATGATCACCAGTACCACCCCGATGACGAAGACGGTTGGCCAAATGCTTTCCTTCTTCTTACGCCACACGGTTCCTGCGCGTTCCCATTCTGCCATATCGGTTCTCCTTCTTGATTGGGTCACATGAAGCGGCTGACGATTGCCATGCCGCCGAAAATCAAGGCTGTGCCAATCGACGCCCTTGAGATGTAGAAAACGAGCGCCGCGCAGATCACGAACCAAGCGAAGGCGGCAAAATCGACCAAGCTTGCTCCGTAGGTCTGAAACGTGATGTCTCGCACGTATCCAACGGACCGCTGCCACAGTTGCGGCGCTCCGAAGAAGGTCACTGTGACAGCGACGGTATTCGCCAATCCGGTCACGGAAGACATAAAGAGATTACGCCCCGCAGCCGCTTGGTTTTGGTTTCCAGCCATTTGGGAAGTCCCTTCTTTAGGGTATTGGGCTGTGCGGCGCTTCAGTTTGAGTCACCGCACAGTCACATTAGCCCTGAATTGACCGTGTCTCGGGGGATAGCGGCTTAAGCGGTGTGCTGCGCCATCGAAAACAACCAGATGGTGATCAGCGCCATCGCAAGGCCCGTAAGGTTGTAAGGCCCCAATTTCTCGCCGAAAATCACAACACCCAGCGTCGAAACTACGATCGGATGCGCCATGCTGGACATCGCAGCACCTTGAGCCAGGCCACGCGCCAAGATCGGCACATAGAGCAGGTTGCTGACGGCAAAGATGCCAAACGCTGTGCCCAAATCGGTCCAAGCCCCGCTATCGGCATAGCGCTTAAGAAACACCGAGCCCGCCGCAAAGCCCGCGCTCGATGTCACCAGCTGGAAAATCATCGTCCCGTTCATCGCCACTCCTTTCCTGGAAAGAAAAACACCGCGCAGGTGATACGCGGTGTATTCGTCTTAGGCGGATTGTGAAGGTGATCCGGGGGATAGGCTTAGTCTTGTGGTTGAGTCGGGCGGTTGTCGTTTGCGGGTCTAACACCCCAGAGCGATGCCCGTACCGGATGGGTTCCACGTAGAATTGTCGCCAGCACCCGAACCCGTTCCCTAGCTTCCGGGCGCACGCGCGGAGTGACTTCGGGCGGGCATGCCTCACAGCACCAATCGCGGAACCACTCCCGGATTGATGGAACGTCGAACTCTCTCATGTCCAAGAGCACTTCGTCCTTGCCAGCGCTTTCTTCGTCCACCACCCAGCCGCGCATGTCGCGATAGAGGTTTGTGACATGTTCGTGCCAATCGGAGTCGCTGATATGCTCATCATAGGCAGTTTCGCGCACGTGGCGGATGAATTGGGAGTTGTCCAGTTCGACGTCGGTGACAATTGGCGTGAGGGTTTTCTTGCAGAAGCCGCTAAACAGACATGTGAGCGGACAATCGACTAGTGCGGTCTTGGTGCAGGGCATCTCTAACAACCTTTCTAAGCGGTGATGCCCTGAGTTTCACACGAAGGTATGCGCTTAATATCATGATAAATAACACTAATTTGTGCACGCCTTGTCTAAGCTGCGAGAAAGCCAACCCGTATTGGAGAAAGTTGTCGTTGATTCGGAGAAATCTCGCGGCCCTTCGACGTTCTTATCCAAGACTGGCACATTTTATCTTGTGCCTTTTGCCTTGCTAGGCCCCATATCTGCGACGAGCGTCGCCGAGTTATCGGAAATCGGAGACGAATCTCCAAAATCAGATGACAGCCGATTAGCGTCCAGTCATGTTGTCCGCAGGCAGAATTAGAACTCATTGAGGCAATTCGAGCACCGGGCAATGGCTGGGGCTCAAATGGACAATGGTCGTAGAACGGATGCAAGCAACCAGGTCGACGGACCCGCCGACAGCGCCGACGTATCCAATGCCAACAGCTCAAAGCACTTAGATGGTCAAATCCCCGAGGGTCGCAGGGCCGTCGGTCGCTTAATCAAATCACTAGCACTAGAAAACGATCTAACCGTCACGGCCTTTCTACACCGAAAGGAGCGTTCAGACGACAAGGGAAAATTTGACAAGCTCATTCAAGGCAGAAAAATCATTCGGGAACCTGAAGCTGTGTTCCTAGTCGAATTGTTTGGTGGCACAATCGAGTTCTGGATGACGCTCGAACACAAAATCCTTGAAAATCCAGACATTTCTGTGCCATTGTCAGTCGCCCTAAGACAAAATTCGGGTAGCGATCGGAGGTTTATGAGTGGCACAAGTAACGAATTTGGCTTTGCAAGCGGTAGTGACCCCGCATTGAACGGACATTTCATCGTTTTGGATGATGGTAGAGATAGAACGTTAATTCCCAAAGACCTACCACCACAGCTGATTTTGGAACTTCATCATCAATGGCTAGCGCGTGAAAAAACTGACCCAAACGATACGGCTGATCTTACGGTAGGCGGGGATGCACCTGCCAAAGGTTAAACATTTATTAATCATCATAGCGTATAATTTTGATCAATGATTACAATATATTGTACCAATGGTGATTTAAGCGGTGATCGGGTAGCATTAGGGCGAGTGGTTTCGATGACTGCGCTTGTTGATGGGATCAACAAGCGCACAGGCGTATCGGTAGATACGTGCAACCTCGCACGGAGGCGCTATGCCTGAGACGCCCGACGAGCTTCGCAGGCGAGAAGACCTTCGCGACTACGGAAACGAGATCGCAGGCATCGACGCCGGACGCATTGAAAGATTTGGGATCATATCATCAGGCCCAAAGGGCATTCGCGAGAAAGAACGCAAAGAGCGGGCCTATCGTGATGCACTGGCCCGGCTACTTGCAGAAGACCCTGAATATCGCGCGCTCTATGAAGATCTGGGCAATCGCCTTCGTGAGGCAGAGACGGCGGCGGACATAGCTATTTCAGCCATTCAAGAGGCGTTGGCAACCGTACAGCAGGACAATGCCAACATGCGCAGCCAAGCGCCCAAAATCGACGGGCGCGCAGTCTTTCGCTACCGGGATGGACGCGTGGTTGATGAAGACGGGCGCGCCATCGATCCTTTGATTGGTGGCGGGATTATTTGGCCCAACGATGCGCCGAGTGCCGAGGAATACTTTACTGGTGTTCAGCGTGAAGCGGAATTAGCCGAGGCGTTGATGGCTTGGGACACATACCGAAACGATACGCTTGGCGATATCCGCAACCGCTATGATGATCGTGACAATCCTATGAGCGTGGAAGAGATGCGTGGCGTCTTGACCGAAATCGAAGCCGCGATGCCAACTCAGACGATCCACGCCGAACACACCGAAACAGACGTTCGGCCCGAAACGGCTCTAAACACATCCGCTTTTCCGAGTTTCGTTGACTAGTTTTCAGTCATACTCCCCACATGCATTTTCGATCATGATCACCAGTACCGAACTCGGGTGAAAATCACCGAATTCGGCGATCCGCGCTGTGACGAGATTGTAGCCATTGTCCGAAAGACCACGGACATCGAAGAAGTTTTCGGCAATGCAACTTGATCTTGCCTGTTCGGTTCTCGTCGCGATGGTCGATGCCATCACAAGTTGTGCTTCAAGATAGCCCCTTTGCTGGCCTTCCGACCACGTTAGGAACTCCGTTCCCGTGAAGCCGTCAGCGTTCGAAACTTGTGGAAAACTCAAGGCTGCCAAAAGCGCGAGCTTTGCCACGGCCCCTTCAAATGTTCCAATCAAAACCGAGGGTTAATGACTACATGACATAGGAGAGAAGCAATGAAGAAACCGTCAATGGAAAGCCTTGGCAGGCAAGGACTTTGGAAACATGACCAGTGGAAGGACCTCGCAAATGACCATCCTGCAAAAACCCTCGTTTTTGCCAGAGGAGAGTTGCGACGATGAGACCAGAAACCTTCCTCTTGGGGCCGATGCACGATTTGGCACCTACGGCTCGGTTGATAGGATATGCCAGAGTTTCGACCGAAGATCAGAAACTTGATATGCAGCTGCAAAGCCTGAAAGTGGCGGGCTGCGACCAGGTCTTCTATGACCACGGGATTTCTGGTGGCAAGGCCAACAGGCCGGGACTCGAAGAGGCATTGTCGAACCTTGCCGCAGGCGACATGCTAATCGTCTACAAACTGGACCGGCTGGGGCGTTCAGTGCTGCATCTCGCAGATTTGCTCGCTCGTCTCGACAACCAAGACGTTCAGTTTTGGTCGATGACGGAGGGCATCAATACCGCTACGCCGGGCGGCAAACTGATCTACCACATCTTCGCCGCTGTAGCTGAATTCCACCGCGACCTCATACGCGAGAATACCCGCAACGGTCTTCGGGCCGCCCGCGAGCGTGGCTCGAGACTCGGTCGGCCTAGACTGTTGAGCATCGAAAACATCTTGGCCGCGCATCGCTCAATGCAGCAAGACGGACAAACCCTCGCGGAGGCCGCCACGCGTTTCAAAGTATCGGAAAGCACCCTTCAGCGCGGCTTGCGGCGGTGTTCGTTGTTTTGAACCGCCTAAAGCTCCATCTCCCGACCGTTTCGACGGGCTTCGTGACCCCAATTGTCATGCTCGGCCTGTGCCGCCCGGCGCTTTGAATATTCCTCCATTCTGCGGCGATGGCGGTCATTTTCGATCGAATAGTCAGGGCCGCGCGTAGCCAGATAGATTTCTCGCTCGCGCTCTAACCGCTTGATGTCTGAAGGATGCATTGGGTTCCCTGTCTGCTGATGTCTTGCACATGTGGCTGTATAGTCAGGATCTTAGTGTATTGGCTTTGGCTCGACGGGGCATAGCTAGACATCCGGAAGGCGCGGGATCAGCATTCTGTCATCTGTTAGTTTGGCGGACAAACCCACGTCGAGAAGGAGTCAACAGGTTAGCTGGGTAGATTAACAGGTGAGGCGGGAAGCGGACCTTCGCAGCAGCTGCGAAATCATCTTCGCGGATTTGTCAGAGCCGACCTTCGCTTTGGGTGAGGTCAGTGTCTTCCGCATGACTTCCGTGGCTGGGAACGGTGTCAATGACCATGCAAATACCGACGTTCAGCTATGCCTAGAAGGCGACTACAGAGCGAGGTTTGGATCAATGGTTGGTTATTTCGCGGCAACTTCGTGTGGATAAGACGCATAACCAAGGCCTATTCGGGATACGCTTGATCCAACCCGCTGAACAAAGTTAAGAGCATATTCATATCTGAGCTTTGCCACCAAAGTGAGAACTTCTTCTGGCAACTCAATCGTGGTGTCGCCCAACCGTGGAAGAATTACCGTGCATTTGCCGTCAGTGATCAAGCCTTGGTTCTTTGCCACAAACATTCGCCAAGTAACTTTCTGCGTGGCCGGTTTTGATTCGTCAGCGGTCGTCCGCAACCCCAAACAAAGGATTTTCCCAGTTTCTGGGTCTTCTATGAAGCAATAGGAGCCACTGTTGATGTGGTCGCTATCAACATCATCTGCCTTAATCGGAACGAGACGCATAGCAGTAAAGGGGCGAAGGCTTCGGTTATCTCCGCCGAAGGCGATTGTGTTTTGGCCGGGCTGGAGATCACATGCAGGGGTAGCACAAATCCACCAATCCCCATTAGCTTGTTTGAGTATATGCCCGCTGTCCAGCTGGGCGTCGCCTGCCTTTTGCGGAAGTGTTGAAACGTAGCTGTTGTATTGGTTCACAGCATCGCGTTTGATGCCGTTGTCTTTCAAATCGATGCCATAATGGGATGCAAAGGCATCGCCGTTGGCTTCGTCAGCTTGCACGATTTTCTCACCAAAACTCACAAGCTCATCCTCGATGAGGAAGGCAATCGCTTCGGACTGACGAGCGACATGTTCCTTCAGCTTAAATTCGCGGGACAACTTTGCTTGTTCTGGAAGAGCTCCGGCTCTCGTTGGTTCCCGAATGCCGTCGTAGAATTGGGCAAACACGCTCGCCTTAGCCAGTGACTTGTCTTCTGCTGCAACACCGATGCTGTTGAGAGCATAACGATACTTAGCCGAGAGTAGTCTCGACGGTGTTGGCTGCCAGTCTTCCAATGCTAGCTGCAGCTCATTCAATAAATCACCGGGTCCTTTCTTCACAAATGCAACAAAACCCTTTGACGTACGCAGCCACTTTTGGTCTGCGTTCGCGTTCCAGCTGAGTCCCTCGAAGGTAGCATCATTGAATTCATCGAGCCGCGGCTTTTCACTTTCACGGATTGCCCAATGTAGAAATGAGCGCAGTTGCCCGCCCTTCAAACCAATATCCGACCCCCAACCGTGCAAAGCGGCAAGTGGACCTTTTCCCTGCATGAACTCACCAAAAACTTCGCGAGAAGACAGTTTTGGGTTTCTGATTGCCAAGTATAGATCGTCTGGAAAGAATTCTCTCAGCTTGGAACGATCGAAAGTACCCTCATCTTCGAGTTCATCGAGCTTTTCATCTAGTCCAGCTAGCTCTTGCTGAACTTTCGCATCAACCAGCGACGTGTGGCTCTGCATCAATGAAACAAGGCACTCTGTCATCACTTTCTCTAGATCATCTTCTCCAGTATGCAGAAGAACTAGATTGAAGTGCCTGTTGGCAAGCACCATGCGCAGAATTTCTCTTGCCTTCGCGCCCCCCAACCCTCCGGCCGCACCTTCCAGGTTATAGTCCAAGACAAGTAGGTCTGATTGGTGAAGGTGACTGGCTAGTTCAGACGCACTTTCTTGAGGGTTTGTGCCTGACACTACTTCGGCAGGCGTAGGGGCCAGAGCATCATGTATGTCAATGACAAAACCTGGCTTCTGGCCTCTAAACTCTTTGATTATCGCCAATGGTTCGCTTGGGTTTTTCTCAACCCAGTCCTTGCCAACTGAACGCTCTTCCAAGGCCTTGTCTTGGGCGCCACCCACAATTTTCGAGTTCAAGATTTCTTCCCAAGTCGGATACTGATCATCCACTATCAGAACCGATCGCAGTGGTTCGATGAATGCTTCGTGGATCAAGCTTGAAAACGTGGCCGCTTCAGTCAAAGCGTACTCCTCTGAAATCAATTGAGAAATTTGCGCCGCTCAGAACTCTTTGCTCGGACTCATTCAAGTGGCGAATGGAGTGGCCACCTGCCATCAAGTTTACACGACAGAGATAGAGGCCAATGCCACGCCCGCCGCTCGATTTGCGTGTGAAGAACATCTTGAAAAGACTCTCTTGATCCAACGGATCAATCCCCGGCCCGTTATCGGCAACAATAACCTTTCCATCGTCGGCCGAGAGGAACACTTCCGGATTTTCAACATGAGAATTTACCAACCAATAGACACTGTTGTTCACCAGATTGACAAAGACTGGCAGAATTCTGGAAGGTTGTTCCTCTAGAGAGAGGGACTTAAAGTCCTCGGACGCATGAATTTCGATCCCTCGGCTTTCTGAAACAACCCTAAAGAAGCGCTTCAAGTAGTCTATGATTTCTTGGCCTGTCATAGTTCGTCTAGTTCGCGAACCCGACACTTTGAGCGGTGAGAGGAAATCGAGTTGTTGACTGAGCGCCTCAAACCCTTCTTCAACTAGATGAGTTCCAGGTACATCTCCAACCGCCTTGATCTGTCGAAGACCTTCCCGGACCATGCGCTCATTGCTACTGAATTCATGCCCTAAAATTTCGACCGTTACTCCCAACTGTGCCACTTGATTTAGCTGATTAAGGTCGTCGCGAAGCGCGGCGTTATCTGCAATCCCTTGTCTTGCAATGAGCTCAATGTTGATGTTCTCACTCATGACCTCAAGCGTGTCCAAGTAAGATTGGAATGTGTCTTCGTTCTCCGCGTCCAGCTTCGCCTGCAGCAATTTCATTTGTTCGAGCGCTTCGTCTAGACCAAGGCGCTTCAATCGAACTTGCTCCACGAGTGGCATTGCCAGCGAATGAAAGATTTTGTTGCGCTCGTCGAAGAGAGCGTTCACGCGATCTCGTTCTGAACCTTGCAGCTCGTCTATGGATTTACGCCAACTTCTTAGTCGCGATTGAAGCCGGCTCGCATGACTGTTCAGCTGCTTTTGCGCAAGCTCTTCAGGCTTTGCAGGATTGATTTTCTCAATAGCTGTCGCCCGCCTGTCCTCTAACAGTTTGATACGTTCCTGCATTTCGGTAAACAAAGCTCTGAAACGTCGGTAGTCCTCTTCTGCCGACCCAAGCCTAGATGGAGCTCCTGACAACCTAAGATCACTCAAGCGCTCGCTCAAACTATCAATTGTTGATTGTGCATCCTCAAGCTGTTGTTGGTTTTCAATCGATATTTCAGTCACAACCTGGCTTGTGCTCTCATACAAGTCCATGAGAGCTGGCAAGGCTTTCCTTAGCCGGACACGAAACTTCCGAGCGTTCTTCTTCGCAAGCTCTCGCCGCTCGGCCTCAGCTTTTTCTGCGAGGTTTCTCGCTTGTATCTCTGGTAGTATTTCCTTGCGTAGGCTTGAGTTGCTCCCGAAATATTCATAGGCCGCACGCTTGAGAATATTCATTACTAAAGCTCGCAGTGCTTTTGCACTGCGGTTGTCGATAAACCCTTCTCGCCCAGCCTTGTCTCGAAGGTTTGGGTTCCTTTCTCTAGAAATCGCCACCCGACCAAACATCCGGCGCGCGTTCCAGTATTCCCGGCCAGCGTTGATGCTGCGATTGGTTTCGATCTGAAAGAAATCATTGTCGACGCGACCGTAAGGTAGCACCCTGAGGCCATTTCGAAACAGCAGGAATCCACCGTGTTGATCTGCAAGCGACTCGAACCGAGCCCAGTCTGCATCGGACAAATTCGAGTTGGTTCTGGTCCGTTCATATGTTGCGACGTGAATGCCAAATGGTCCCACAAAAGTTGTGGGACCATTTGGCAGCTTGAAGTCTTTCGGTGGGTAGATGACATAGTCGGAACCGAGTTTGCGCCATTCCCCAAAGGCTTTCACCTGCCCACGAAAGACGCCGTCAGCATCAACATTTCCCGATAGGACATGCTCTAGTTCTTCGGTAACGGCCCGGTTTATGACATCTCGTTCGTCCTCGACGACGGGTTTTGCGATTTCACCAACCCAAGTTTTCACCTCATAGGTAAAATCAGGGTCGAAAGCATTGTGTTCATTGGAATCAGGATCAACATAAGGGTCGGTAAAGGCAGACAACGTCGAGAAAAAGGCCTCTCTTATTTTGTCAACATTTCCGTCAGGCTCGATCGAGGGCAACTGAGCTCTGAGATCGTAGTTGATCTCAGAGACGATAAGTGCAGTTCCATGTTCTTTTTCGCCTTTCCACACAGACCAAGGTTCGAAATGCTTATCTTCGAATACCGCGTTGATGATCGTACCGGCTATTCGGTTGGATGGAGGCTCTATTTCTGGATCAGACTCCTGCACAACCCGGTCATATGTTTCCCAAGCAACCTTCAAACGCTTAGCCCTCTCAGGCTCAGTAGGCGACCCCCATAGGTTGTCTGTAAGGCTATCAAACAACCCAGGAAGCAATTGACTAAGTTCGCTCTTTTTTTCGAACCGTGTTACTGGAATTTGAATGTCTGATAGGACCAAGTACGGGTTCTCAAAGATCCTCCAGTCTAGAAGTGCGGCAACAAAATTCTCACCTTTGCGTTTGGTTACAACCAATAGCAAAGGTCCAAGATTGGCTGAGGACAAGCGCCCGATGCCCTTCTGTCCCTGTTTGGAGCGTTTTTTTAGCCCGTTCCGGTCTTTCTCATCGGACAGCTCGTTATCAATCTTCGAGTCGGTGCCAATCACTAGCCACCGGTTGAGAAACTCTTCGTAGTTCATACCGTGGCCATCATCGAAAATAGCTGCCACAGGTTCAGGGTCATCATATATGTGGAGACTTACGTTCCGGGCATATGCGTCATACGCGTTCTTCCACAGTTCCGAAACGGCGGTGGGGCAATCTGCAATTTGTTCTCGCCCCAGATGGTCGACTGTCCGAGCTAGGGTTCGAAATGCTTGTGTTTCAATCATTGAAACTCGTTTCTTAGAGCTGGCTCGAATTCTGTATCGGACACGCTCGGTCTGTCTGAATCGCTTGCAATCAGATGTTTCCTGATTGCACTGGTTAGAACCCTCCCCAGTTCGACGGGAACGGCATTGCCAATTTGTCGTCCTGCCGCGGTCAGGCCGCCCTCAAACACTATGTGATCAGGAAATGTTTGAATCCTCGCGGCCTGCCTTGCGGTAATGCCATGATGCTCGGTTGGGTGGACAAAACGGCCCTTAGACGGGTTGATGCAAGCGGTAGTCATCGTAGGCGCAGGTTTGCTAGGATCTATTCGACCGTAAACGTCTTTATGCCCATCATGATCTTTGTGACATGCGAGCAACCTTCCGGAGTCTTTTCTACTACCGCCATTAATGGGTGTGTTCTTAAATGCTTGGATTAGTTCAGTACCATGGTTCATGTGTATGTTGTTTGCATCGCTGTCAGACGCCGGATCAAAAACGCGGCCACAAGATACCCAAGGCTCCAATCCATCGATTGCCCTGGCTGGATCGGAGTGCGTTTGTCTTGGGGGCCAAGAGAATTGTGGCGGAACCTGCACATCACGTCGAATACCCAGAACGAAAACGCGTTTTCTCCTTTGTGGAACGCCGAAATCACGTGCGTCGAGAACAGTTGGCTGACGTACATCGTAGCCAGCCCGTTCACCCTCGTCATAGAATTTATCTAGGTAGGGCTTGTGGCGATCCCATAAAATGCCGGGAACGTTCTCCATCAGAAACACCCGGGGTTTCAGTGCTTTGACGAAGTCAAAGTAGGCATGAACCAGTTCATTCCGAGGGTCGTTAACACCAGCATCTAGAATTCTGTGCGTGGAAAATCCTTGGCAGGGTGGACCACCCAGTACCAAATCGCACGATCTATCTCGGCAATACAAATCTGCGATTTCTACCGGATCGTACTCGAGGATGCTGTGATCGAGCACAACAGGGCTAGCGCCGTTAGACGAATTGAACACGTTCCGTTTGTAGGTTTGAACGGCGAATTTCTCGTTCTCAATAGCGAACTTAACATCGAAACCTGATCGTATCGCACCGAGCGAAAACCCGCCTGCGCCAGCGAACAAGTCGACGGCTGTTGGCAGTGATCCACTTTGATTGTTGTCGAACATTCTAACCCGTTTTTCGGTGCTTTAAAGCACAAATCTGTGTGCGACACCAAGCGCTTGTTTCTCGCCCAGCCTAAATTCAAAAAGGAGCTCGCTTGACTCCGCTCGTACGCTCGCAAGGTGGACTGTAGCAAGGTCGGCACCAGCTACCCAGCGGTTGCTACGAGCAGGATTGCTCCCGTGAGCCAAGTCATTCGGCCCAGCACCTTGATCCGGGCCGCTTGGATGTAGAGCCTATTCTTTCTGCGGTCTCAAGATTTGGTTGCGGTCAAGGCTTGTTGTGTGTGTCGTGCGCGTGCAGCGAATGTCTCCTTTGACGCGCCGTGCCGCAGGACGTCTACCTCGGTCGAACGTCGGCTCTGGGGCGAACTCATCTCTGCTCGAAGGAGAGGTCCGCGTTCGTTTGTCATGGTGGAGTCACGTGTGTCAGCTTGGCGTGCTACACTCTCCGAAATGTAGTACGTTCCTTTTGTGGTCCTTCTGGAGAAGCTTAGAGAACACGCAAGATGTGCGCTGTGTGACAGCGCAACTTAGCTCGGCCCTTAAACGGCCCTCGGGAAGGGGGGCACGCTGCCCCCCGTTCCATCCCCCAGCCCCAAGCGCAATCAATACGCAATTGTGCCTCAAGCGACATCACGTTGGATTTTGGCATCACTACACGAGCAAAACACGTCTCATCACGTTGACACTATCAGACGTTCCTGCACACGCTCGGCGTGCCTAATATCAGTACAATGAGTAGAAGCGTGGATACACGAAGCCTTAGCCATCCTCGAGCCGTTACGTCCATCAAGGACCCGGTTCACGGAAGCATAAGTCTGACAAGTTTCGAACGAGAAGTGGTTGATGGCGAACAATTTCAACGCCTGCATCAAATTCTGCAAAACTCAACAACTTATGTCGCCTATCCGGCCAATAAGAACAGTCGGTTTTGCCACTCGCTAGGTGTGTGTCACCTGTCCGGAACGCTATTCGCAAATGCACTGAGAAACGCGACAAAAAGCGATCTTGAGGACTTCATTGAGCAGATTGCTCAATTCTTTATTCACGCGCAACTGATGCCCGGAAGCTACCGTTCTGAAGACCTAGTTTCGGCATGGAAACAGACCATATCCGGTCATTCGGGTTTCAGGCACAGGCCCACGTTACGTTACGAAAATGGTCACCCACTCGAGAGCCTGAGCTTGCGAAGCGAATACCCTCATGACGAACGCCGGCAAGACCGAAAGTTCAGAGCTGGGTTTGTCGTAGACACGATCTGGCAAGCAATTAGGATCTGTGGCCTGGTGCATGACATCGGGCACCTGCCGATGAGCCACTCCCTAGAAGGCGCAGTTGAGAAATTTGAGCCTCGCTTCCGTAAATTTATCAAGCAGGGAACAGCACCCTCTAAGGCCAAAAGGAAAGAAATCGAGCGTACCCTTGATTCCGCGTGGGATACGCTTTTAGGCAAGGCAGAGTACGACTCACTTTTTGTAGAACTTCAGGGGGTGCTGGCAGCCGTCTACAACGCTGAGCAAATTTCAGAGATCAGAAGCCTATTCGCAAGCTTCCCAGAGCATGAAAAACGAAGCCTTCTAATTCTCTATTCTCTACAAGAAAATGGCATTTATGGATTTACTGGGCATCTTGCGGAATATCGGAAGCTTATCTATCGCATTGCACATTTGATTTTGTTGTCAAGCTTAAGCACTGAGTATAGTGGCGGGCAAGAGGTGCCTGGCCCAAAAAACTCTGCGTTTCGGTTTCTGAAATTGATTATCGCGGGTACCATCGACGCTGATCGGATGGACTATACGGTAAGAGATGGGATGAGTTGCGGCAGTGAAATTGGGCAATATAGCGCGGTCGATATTCTGGAAGCAGCGACACTATTTCGAGACAAAAGAGATCAAAGATTCAAGATAGGGTATTTTTATCGATCCCTTCCTGAGATTGAGAACTATTTTTCGCAACGGCACCTGGGCTACAAGCATCTCATATATCATAGAACGTCATCACGCACTGAAACTGCCCTGCAATACGCAACGGCTTCGATCTTTGAGTATTGCTTGGCGCACCCAACAGATCCCATCACCCAGTACTTCGCGAGACTAGGATTTGTCCGCGAAAAATCAGGAAAACTGGACGCTGTATTTCCGGTAAGCCTAGTTGGTGTCGATGGTATTAATTCAGATATCCCTCTTCTTGATGACTCAAAATTCCGAAGTTTTCTTGATTGGACACTGGAGGCTCTAAAAGCAAAGCTACCACCCAGTTTTGATGTGGGCGACGGACTGGAAGCCCAAATAGTTTTGTTGCTTCAAGTTGTCCTGCGCCGGAAATTTGAACATGTATACGACCCCTTTAAAGACACTAGCATTACGCCACGCGCGATCCTGGCGCTCGATCGGTTGTGTGGCGCGTTTACAGCTGAAGAGCGGAATGGACAGTATAAAGCGCTTCTTCAGCTTACACTTCAAGAACGCTATGAGCTCATAAGGCGCGCGATTGTCAAGCATGAGACACTGCGCAACGAAGTTTTGAAACTGGCAATGTCTTCCCTTAACGACGAAATAGCTGGCCGAGCGCTTATTCTTACATCTACGCAAAAACCCAAAATATATGATCATGACTTTTCTCAAACAAAAGGAGAGGAGATCTACCTTACCTATAATGGAGTTCGGGAAGATGAATTTGTGACAGTTAAGCCTGTGATACACCCATCTGTAACTCTGCGTGCAATGAGTTCAATTTACGAGAAGGAATTTCGCTTTAATTTCTATTTTATTTCTGATAATTTAAAATCGAATGAATGCCTTATTTCCGCAATTAACGATGCGATGGATAACGCATTTCTTTCTGGTTTGCCACCAGCTATACGACACGCTGCAAAGTCCGCGACGGAAGCAGCACGGACTTTGCAAGAAAGGAATGAAGAAGATGTGCCTACCTGAGACGCGCCAGGCGTATGTGGTGCTTAGAGCTTTTGAACAAGCGGCTAAGCCAGTCACCAACCCCGAACTACGAGAAAAGATTGGGGGTCTCCTTAAACCATTTGACCTGGAATTTGTTGAAGATCTTGGCCCGGATCGATTGGAGAAAATTCTGTTTAAATTTGCGAAAGGCAGTGCAACAGCGGTGGATGTACATGGTAAACGATTCATTACATCAGAAGGTGTTGCTCTGCGTAGTGCGATTGAGCCTATTGTTCTCGCTGACTTTCCCGAACTTGTCGATGAAGTAGAACCTGCGTGATTGATGCTAACTGTACAATTCGCTCTTGCGCTCCCCGTGCCGCTTAGGACGATTGATTGACCAAAAGAGTCGCGCGCCGAAGGCGACAATAGGCTCGCATCTCCTCACATCATTGTTTGATCGTTTCTTCGTTAGTATCCAAACATGAAGTTGACCTTGTCTTTTATTGGTTATCGCCGCAAGAGGTGTGTGCTTGTGCTGGACCCCAAAGTATCAGTCAATTCAGCTTGTTGATTAGGTGCCAATCAAATGCGTATCCAGCCAATACTGGACTCAGATCAAGCGAATTCTGCTCATGGTCAATCGCCGTAGCTAGCTTAGCGTCCGACACTCGGGCCATCTCTGTTGCGAGTGTGTCGTGGCCGGTTGTTCGGTTGTTATCTTCGCTTTCTGTAGACTTCTCGGCGTTCCTTTTTCTCAGGTTGCACGGCCGTTAGGACTTTGATGTCCTGTTCAAGCTCTTTCTTTGTGGACTTTCGTTCAACTGAAGCGGACCCGGCACTTTGTATTTGCTTCTTTCGATGAGCTTCGTGCGCAGCCTTTAGTTTGGCTCTTTCGCTCTCATCGCGGCGTTTAGCGTTCTCAGCTTCGATCTGGTTCTGCGCTTTAATTTGCTTTCGCTTGCCCGTTACCCAATCGAACAGCCCCCGTACACCCGTCCGAACTCGCGCATCTCTGGCCGCTTGCTCGGCCAGTGACCGCTCAGTTTGTCGTCCCTCAAGCCTTTGCGTTTCTGCCTGGCGCGAATTTCGCGCTGCTTGTTGATCAGTACGCAGCCGTTCGAGCTTTTGTTTGGCAGCTTGGTGTTGCTCTTCCTGTAGCTCAAGCAGGCGGTCTGTGACGCGCTGTGCCGCAACTCGATGCGCTTCAATCTTTGATGGCAGATCGTCAGGTTGGCCCAAGCGGTCCCGTACCTGCTTTGCTTTCAAGCCAGTGTAACGCGACACCGCGTATGCTTCGCCGTTGTGATCGACGGCGACATGCCCACGCCGATCACCGCGTGCCAAGATCAACCCATGAGCCTTGAGTGCGTTTGCAAATCCAGTTTTTCCATCAGAGATCGACCAAGCATCTTGGAACACCTCTTTCATCTTCGTTGGGTCACGCTTGACTCGCTTGCACTGTTGCCACTCCTGCAGGGTGAAATTGCGCGGATCGCGTTCTTCATGCCGCACAAATCCGCGCGGCATTTTCCATCCGTGATCTAGATAAAAGTCGCGCGCAACCTCTTGAAGCTTGGTTTTGGTGAATGAAAGTTGCACCGCTCGCATGTTTTCAATATCGATGCGGCACCACACGCTATGGGCATGCCGCCGCATTTGACCGTCTTCACCGATCTTCTCATGAAAGACGATGGCACGTGGCTGGCCTTCCAAGCCTAGGGCCTTCTCCGCACGGTTCACAGCGTCTTCAAAATCCTCGGTACGGGCTTTCGCATCTTGTGGCGGATTGAGACTTAACGAAAACAGGTGCTGTTTGCATTTGGTACCACGGCTGATCGCATAGCTTTCCTGAAACGCGGAATGCAGGTCATTGGACGCAAAGCCACGCATATCATGAACAACAACCCGCTCGTTGTCGTCTTTGAGCAGGTGCCTTGCAAGGTCACGCCCACCGCCGCGCTGGTTGCCGACTAGGATCACTGCAATTTTTCCGGTTTGAGACCAAGGGCTTGAACCAAGTCGCTACGCATGGCCTTGACGTCTGACAGCGTTTGACGGATTTCCGCGACAATGTCGTCGTCCACAGCAAAGCGCCCTTCGTCAACCGCGAGCATCAGGCGATGCATGTTGTTGTAGATGCCGGAACGCCCAAACAGCCCGAGGACACGACCCAAAGCCTCGTAATCCTTCACCGGAAACTTGCCGCGCGTCTTCCGTGGCTTCGTTTTCCCGCCGAACAACCGTTCGCGGATGTAAGCACTGCGCGAAATACCCGCCGCATCCCGCTGCAACTGTTCTTTCTCTTCTTCCGTTACGCGGAACGAGATTGTCTGCGTCGGCGCATCCTTTGCCGAAGCCGATGAAGTTATCGGTTGAGGTTCATTTACCCCCAGAAAAATCGTCTTAAGAGGTGTCTTCCCGATCATAGCCGAACCTCCGGCTCATCAACGGAAACGGCTGCATTAGAAAGCTGTTGGTCCCAATCCGAGAGTTCATCAAGGACTTGCCCCAGCTCCTCAAAATCAACATCATCTGAGTTCGAGTTTGCTCCGTTTGGGGGCACCATTTATCTTCGTCTTTTCCGTGCCTTGTTTGCGAAGCGTTTAGCTGTTGGCGGCGCTTGCCGTGTGAATGTGAGACTGGGCGCTGGGTGGTTCGGCAAGCGTTCCGATGCAAAAGGCGGTTGCGAAAGGACTCAGCCGCAACAGGTGGCCTGTGCCCGTCACGCGGAGGCGGGACATTTCCTGCATGAAATCAGGTCTTTCCAACGGGCTTGAGCTCCGCAAAAGCCTGGCCTGTGGCGTCCTCATATTCGGTTTCATCCCAAAACCCGATCAGGATGCCGTCCTGGGCAGCCCGTTTCTGGCGGGCGAGGACGGCGGGGGTTGCGGTGATCCGCGTGTGGTGGCGCGTCGCCCAGTGGAGGAGTGCGGCCTCCATCCGTGTCCGTACGGCGATGTGTTCGGGATGGTCGGATTGGCCAAGGTCCTTTAGTTCGCAGGGGTCCATTTCAACGTCGAACATGATGGGCTCGAACCCCTCACAGCGAATGTATTTCCAGCGGCCGTCGAAGATCATGGTCGTATGCGCGTCTTCTTGGGGCACGTCGAGCGCGCGCGCCATTTCGGACCAGTGGTAATCATGTTCACTGATGACATAGGTCCGCGAAAAGCCGTCGGTCCCATGCAGGATTGGCGTCAGATCACGGCCTTCGATGACGTGCGGTTTCGCCTCGCAGCCCAAGGCGTTCATAAAGGTTGGGGCCAGGTCGATCATCTCGACCAACTCCTCTGACACGGTCCCGCGGGTGGCGTCGGCCTGCGGTCTTGGATCGGCGATGATGAGCGGAACCTTCACCGCCATCTCATGATAAAAATCCTTATCGCCCATCCAGTGATCGCCCATGTAGTCGCCGTGATCCGAGGTGAAGGCGATGATGGTGTTCTGGCTCAGGCCCTGTTCGTTCATCCAGGCAAACAAGCGGCCCAGATTGTCATCGAGCTGTTTGATCAGCCCCATATAGGCGGGAATGACGTGTTCCCGCACATGATCGCGCGAGAAACTGCGGCAGACGCGGGCCTCGAGGTAGGCGCGCATCAGGGGGTGAGCGGTCTGACGTTCCGCGTCGGATCGGACGGGATCGACAATATGCGCCTCGTCATACATGTCGTGATAGGGCGCGGGGACGATGTAGGGCCAATGGGGCTTGATATAGCTGAGATGGCACATCCACGGGCGACCATCGGCCTGGGCCTCGGCCATGAAGTCCATGGCGCGGTCGGTCATATAGGCCGTCTCGGAATGCTCTTCGGGCACATTGGCCGGCAGGCGCGAGTTCTTCAGGAGCCAAGCCGAGAGCAGTTCGCCATCGTCATCCAGGCCGGAATTGGCGAAGTCTTCCCAGGGATTGTCGCTCTCGTGGCCATGGGCGACGAGGTAGTCGTCATAGGCCGACCATTGCTGGCGCGGGCTGTCGGGGTGCAGGCCATCGTCGCGCTCAAACGGCTCGAACCCGCATTCGGACCGTCGCACGCCAATCTCGCTCTTGGGGTCGATGCCGAGCCACGCCATGCCTTCGCGATCGGCGATCATATGGGTTTTGCCCACCAACACGGCGCGCGCTCCGGCGTCGCGCAAATGGTCGCCCAGGGTTGGCTCCCCCACGCGCAGGGGCATGCCGTTCCAGGTTGAGCCATGGCTGCGCACATAGCGCCCGGTATAGGCCGACATCCGCGACGGGCCGCAGACCGGCGATTGCACATAGGCCTTGTTGAACTGCACGCCGCGCGCGGCCAGCGCGTCGATATGGGGCGTGTGCAGATGCGGATGGCCGTAGCAACTGAGGTAATCGAACCTGAGCTGATCGGCCATAATCCAGAGCACATTCGGGCGATCGGTCATGTTGCTGCCTTTGCGGTTGGGCTTTCGGGCAACGGTGCCTCAACAAAAGCTTCGAAACGGTCGATGAGTTCGATGAAGGTATCCACTTCGTCTTCCGAGAATGTCCGGGACAGGGCCGCGCGGCGGGCGGACATGACGACGGAGGTTTCCTGAAAGACCTCGTGCCCGAAGTCGGTCAGTGCAATCATGGACTGCCTGCGGTCGGTTTCACTGACGCTGGTGGTCACATACCCCTTGCGGACCATTCCGGGGATCGCGCGGCTGATCAGGGCATGATCGGTCCGTTGAATGGCCGCCATTTCTGTCACGGTCAGCGGGCCTGCTTCTGCCAGATCCCAGAGGACCCGCCATTCGGTGATGGAAAGCTCGCCGGCGGATTTCAGCATGCGTTGCGCCTGAACGCGCGAGGCCAGGGACGCCGCAGACAGGCGGCCGAACAGATTGCGGTTCTGTTCAAGCAGGCGCGCTTTGACCTTGTCTGGCTTGGTTCTGATCTGGTTTGTCATGTGATCTCCCTGCCGGGATAAGAGCAGCAAATATTTTACGTGACAAGTCACATAATCTTTGCGACGGTACTTTTGGGAAACCCGCGGGAAGCGGGTCATTTGCCTGCGCCACGGCGCTGCATTGGGAGGAAGCCATGATCAGAAAAACCATCGCCGGGGCGATTTTGGCCGCGTTGCCGACCGCCGTGTTTGCACAAGCGACCCTTACGGCCGAGACAACGTCACCGGGGTCGACCCCGCACTATATCGATACAACACTTGCGGCCGTTCTGGATTCTGCGGGCGTTGCCACGATGCAGATCACCGAAGGGGCCACACTCACCAATTCCGTGCAGGCTGTTGCGGAAGGCCAGTTGGACATGGCACCGGCCCCCCTGATCCTGCCGTTCCTCCTGTCGCGGGGCGTCGGGCCCTATTCCGGTCTTGGGGAAGAGCGCGGGGCCGAGTTGGCCGGGAACCTGCGGGCGCTGTTCTTTTCTGCGCCGTCGGCCCAACTTTTTGGTCACTACAACAGCGGCGCCATTCAAAGCCCTGACGACATTGAAGGCATGCGCATCTACAACGGCCCGCCGCGGGGCGCGGCCCTGACGACGGGGCGCGCGGCGATCCAGTTGCTCAGCGGTTTGCAGGACGGTGAAGGCTATGAAGGCGTGCAGACGCCGTGGCCGGATACGGTTTCCACGATCACCGGCGGTGCGGTTGATGGCTGGACGCTGCCCGAGGGTTTGCCCTCCGGTCGCCAGATCGCCATTGCGGCTGCGGGTGGCACGACGCTTTACGATATCCCATCGGATATTCTGGAAAGCGAGCTTGGGCAGCAGATTCTGAACGCGCCCGGCAACGTCGCCTATTCCATCCCGGTGGAAGAATATCGCGCGGCCTACGCAGGCAATGACATCACGATCGTCACCGATGACGATACGTTCGACACCTTCGCGCTGGCATTCGCGCAGATCGTTCCGGCCTCGATGGATGAAGAACTGGCCTACCAGATCACCAGCGCTTACCTCGCGGGGCAGGAACGCTTCCTTACCGGTTCGCCACGCGGCCCGTACCTGTTCCTGAGCTTCGGTGACATTGACGGGGCATCGCAGGGCATTTGCGGGGCGGTTACCCTGACCATGCATCCCGGAGCGATCCGCGCCTATGAAGAGGCGGGTCATACGGTCGCCGATTGCGTGCGGCCGTAAGGGACACCTGCTCGGGCGGTAAAATTCTGTGACCGACGCACAGACTTTAAGACCAAAGGGACAGCGCATTGCGCTGTTCCTTGCGTTTGTTCTGGTGTTTGTCGGTATGCTCAACACCTTGCCCGAGATCCCCGGGCTTCAGGATTGGGCGCGGGAGGTCACCGGAATCCGGTTCTTCCGCATTTCCGGTTTCCCGACAGAATTCTTCTTTCCGCCAATCTTTGTGCTGATGATGGTGATCGTCGCCCTCGACGCGAGCCTGTATCGCACATGGCGCACGACACGGCCCCGGCGCGCCTGGTTGGGGCTGGTCCTGGATGTGGGTCTTGTCTTGGCCGCATTGGCGGGCGCGGTCGGGTTCTGGATTGAAATCGACTCCGTCTGTCTGATCGACCAGATCACCGGCGAACGGGCACGCCTGATCGAAGAAGCGCTGGAGCGGTCTGCCAATCTGATCCCCGGTATGACCCTTGAGGCCGAGGTGCCAGCCTGTCAGGCCCGTCTGGGCATCTGGGTTCTGCCGCTGCTGTTCACAATCATCCTATTATTCTTTCTCTACAACGTGCGGGTCTGGGGGCTGCCGCTGGTGATCGTGGCCAGCATCGTTGTGCTCTACACCGTTGCAACGGCCCTGATTTGGGTTTTTGACCTGAGCGAGCAGAACTTCTTTCTGACCAAGCTGGGGGCAGATGGGGGGGATGCGTTGGCCGCCGCGATCCAGAAGGCCACGAACGTCTTCATCACGCCAGATGGGTTCATGGGCCGGTTCATGGACATCATTATCAATCAGGTCTTTCCCTACGTCGTTCTGGGCGCGCTGTTCGGGTCGTCGGCGGGCGGCACGTCGCTGATCAAACTCGCCGTGCGGCTGACGCGGAACCTGCGCGGCGGACCCGCGCACGCTGCCATCGTCTCGTCGGCCATGTTCGGCACAATCACTGGTGGGCCTGTCACGAATGTGCTGTCGACCGGGCGGCTGACCATCCCGATGATGCGGCGCAATGGCTTTTCGCCGCAATTCGCCGGTGGGGTAGAGGCTGCTGCCTCCTCGGGCGGGCAGATCATGCCACCGGTCATGGGGATTGCGGCCTTCGTCCTCGTCGCGCTGACGGCAGTGCCTTACACCAAGGTCATCACGGCGGCTTTCATTCCGGCCATCGCCTTCTTCTTCTCCATCTTCCTTGCCGTCATGTTCCAGGCCCGCCGCGAACGGGTGGAGCCGATGCGGACCATCCCCGATGATCTGATCATGGAGCGGCAGGACTGGCGCAATCTCTGGATCATCTTCCTGCCCATTCTGGTGATCCTGTTCCTGCTGCTGGGAAACAAGGATGCGATCGGTGAAAGCTGGCTGGCCTTTGTGCTGCCGGATGCGGTCGTCCAGACCATCGTGAACGCGACCGGCGATGCCGTCTCGGCGGGGTGGTGGGCCGTGGCGGTCTTGCTGCCCCTCATGCTTCTGGACCCAGAGACGCGCGCCCATCCGCGCAAGATCGCAATCGCGCTGGGCGAGGGGGGTATCCTCATCTCCCGCTTGTTCCTGTTGCTTTTCGCGGTGTCGATCATTGCCGCGTTCCTGAACGAAAGTGGTCTGACCGGAGAGCTGACCCGAGCCGTCACAACCTGGCTGGAGCAGGTCACGTCGATCCGCATCCTCGGCTATGAGATCGCGATTGCGGGCGGCGTCTACCTGATGCTCGCACTCGTCTGCGCCATGTTCTGCGCGATCCTTCTGGGCATGGGGATGCCGACCGTCCCGGCCTATGTGAACGTCGCGTTGCTTCTTGGGCCGCTACTGGCGCAGCTTGGGGTGAGCTTTTTCACCGCCAATATGTTCGTCTTCTACTTCGCTGTGGCCTCTGCCATTACGCCGCCGGTTGCGGTTGCTGCTTTTGCCGCGTCGTCGATCACTGGGTCGGAGCCAATGCGCACGGCCTTTTCGGCGGTCCGGGTCGGCATCGTGATGTTCACGATCCCCTTTGTTTTCGCCTGGTACCCCGAATTGCTGCTGATCCCCGAGGCAGTAACGATCACCGACGAGACCGGGCGGCGTGTGTTGATGGAGGGGTATTCCGGCGAAACGGAACTCGGGGCGCTCGCGCTGCTGCTGTTGCGGCTCCTTGTGGCGCTCTACCTGTTGGCTTCCGCCTTGGCCCGCTACGACCATAAGGCTCTGTCCGGGTGGGAAATGTCACTGCGGATTCTTGCAGCGATCCTCATTCTCTGGAAAGCGCCAATGGTGATGGTCGCAGGGGCGGTGCTGGCGTGCGGTTTGGTGGCGGTACACTATTTGCGTGGCAGAGCGGGCGGGTGAGACGCTTACGCGACCAGAAATCACATCCAATCTCGCATGGTTTCCATAGTGTGGCGGGCAGTTGCAATCGGCCCTAGGGCAGGGCGACAGATTGGGATGACAGCGACACGGTGAAGCTGAGCGATCCTTCGTTGACCAGCCATTTGCGCACCTCGTAAGTGCGTGCGCCGGCTTGGTGCATCGGATCCCCGTCGGCGATGGCGCGGGCGGCGTCCAGATCGGCCGCGCGGTAGATGATCATGCCTTCCGCCTCCATCATCTCGCCACTGGCGTCCGAGACTGGCCCGGCCATGACGAGGGTGCCTGCGGCCTCCATTTCCTTTTGGTAGGCGAGATGGGCGGGCAGGGTGGCTTTGAGGAGGTCCATATCGCCTGCCGGGATCGACCTTACGACAAACAATTCCATGGCCAGCGCGCCACGGGATTTCGCTTCGGATTTGTAGTCTTCCCATTTCGGCATTTCGCGACTCCCACCTTTTTGATGCTTCAGCTTAGCCTCGATATTTTTCGACTTGAAACATAAAAATCGATTTTATTGGACACACGGTGAAAATCGCGACAGTTTTGCGGAACGATTCTGGGAGGGGTTGATGGCGGACGGTGCGTCACAGGAAGATCTGCGGGCCGCGGCCCAGGCCGATGTGCGCGACATGCGCGCCACACTTCAAAAGCTCAGCCAGGCCGAGATTGACCTGATCCTGACCAAGGCGCGCTCCCACTACGCCTGGACCGACCGGCCCGTCCCTGACGATTTGCTTCACCGCATATTCGACATCACCAAGATGGGCCCGACCAGCATGAACACGTGCCCCGCGCGGTTCATCTTCGTACGCTCCGACGAGGGGAAGGCGCGGATCGCGAAATCGCTGAAGCCCGCCAATGTTCCCAAAGTGATGGGCGCGCCTGTGACCGCCATCATCGCCTATGATCTGGATTTCTGGACGGAACTGCCCCGGCTCTTCCCCCACGAAGACCGCCGCCCGCACTTCGAAGGCAAGCCCCAACATGCCGAGATGACGGCGTTTCGAAACGGCACACTGCAAGGGGCTTATTTCATGATCGCGGCCCGCGCCCTTGGCCTCGACGTTGGCGCAATATCGGGCTTCGACAACGCGGCGGTGGATGCGGAATTCTTCGAGGGCACCACGCTGAAATCCAACTTCCTTTGCAACCTTGGCTACGCCGATGAGACCGCGCTGTTCCAACGGCTGCCGCGGTTCGACTTCGACGATGTTTGCGAGATTCTCTGACGTAAGGACGGCCGCCCCATGGCGATAAAGATGAAAACCTCCGTGACGCTGTCCATCGACGCGACCTGCCACGGGCATTCGGTGGCACAAGTGCGCACACGCGATTTGGTGCAGATCATTGATGAGCCCGTGGAGCGGCATGGCACGAACCTGGGCTTCACGCCCACGGACACGGCGCTGAGTGCGCTGGCAGGGTGCACCAACACCATCGGGCACAAATGCGCGGCCAAGCTGGGTGTGGACATCGGCAACCTGAACATCTCGGTAAAATGCCGGTTCAACCGGTTGGGCGTGACCCTGGCGGAAGAGATCGAGGTGCCGTTTGAAGAAATCGACCTTGTCGTCGTGGCGGATGGAAGCGCCACCGACGACGAGTTGCAGGCGGTTGCCGCCGAAGTCGCGAAGTTTTGCCCGCTGGCAAAGCTCTTTCGCGGGTCAGGCACCGTCATAAACGAAACCTGGCGCACAGCCGGGTGAGGATTTTCTGGGAGGAGAAGACCATGAAACTTACACGACGTTTTGCTTTGGCGACTTCGGTCGCCCTTGGACTGACGGGGGCCTTGGGAGGGGCCGCCTCGGCCCAAGAAGTCATCGAATTGACGGCTATTGATGGATATCCCGAACGCTCCATGTGGGTCGCGGAATTCTCGGGCTTTTTCATCCCCCGTGTAGATGAGCTGCTGGCCGAGCAGGGCAATTACCAGATCAACTGGATGGAAGCCTATGGCGGCCAAATCGTGCGCCCGCGCGGCGTGCTGGAAGGCATCAACCTTGGTCTGGGCGACATCGGGATCGTGACGACCATCTTCCACAACTCCGCGCTGCCCTCGCAGGGCATTTCGGCTGTAACGCCCTTCGTGGCGGCAGACGCCCGTGTGGTGGCGCAGGCCGTCGATGAGATTGCGCGCGAATTCCCGCAGATGAGCGCGGAGCTTGAGGCGGAAAACCAGGTCTATCTGGCCACCGGCGTCGTGCTGGACACCTATCAAGTGTTCTCGACCGAGCCGATCAACTCGCTATCGGATATGGAAGGATTGCGGATTGCAGGCGCGGGCTACAACCTGCGGTATCTGGAAGGCATTCCGGGTGCGGCTGGCGTGCGCGGCGGTCTGCCGGACTTCTACAACATGCTGCAAACCGGTGTCGTTGAGGCCGCGATGCTGTGGCCGGAGGCTGCGGGCACGTTCAACATCGCCGAGGTGGCGCCTTACATGCTGCAGGCTGATCTTGGGGCAGTGAACTCCAAGACCGTGACCGTGAATGCCGACGTCTGGGCAAGCCTGCCTGAGGAAGTCCAAGGCGTGCTCCAGCAAGTCGCCATCGAGTATCGCGACCATGTGGCTGGCATCGCCATGGACCGGGCCGAGGCCGCCCGTCAGGCCTATATCGACGGCGGCGGCACCATCGTTGAGATGAGCGCGGAAGAGCGTCAGGCCTGGGCCGACAGCATGCCCAACATTGCCCAGGAATGGGCGGCCAATCTCGATGCCACCGGCGCGCCGGGCACCGAGATGCTTGTCGCCTACATGGACAAGCTGCGCGATGCGGGCTTCACGCCGCTGCGCGACTGGGCGGCTGAGTAAAGCCGGGACTGGACCATTAACATGATCGTCACGGGTCTGAGAAAAATTGAACGCCTCGTCGTGGCGATCGCCATCATTGCCAATGTCAGCGGTGCCTTTGTGCTGCTGACATTGGTGGCGATCATGAATGTTGATGTGGTCTCGCGGAACTTGTTCAACGCGCCGTTCCGTGGGGTCGTCGAAGTCGTTATTTTCTCGCTCGCGTTGATCGTCTTCCTACAGCTGCCAGATGTTGTCCGCACCGGGCGTCTGACCCGCTCGGACGGGTTTCTGGGCCTGATGCGCAGCCGCGCGCCGCGTTTCGGGGCGACGCTGACCCGAGTGCTGGATGCAACCGCCTGCGTGTTCATGTGCCTGATCGTTTGGACGGTCTGGCCGGAATTCGTGGAAAGCTTTGAGAGCTGCCATTTCTTCACGCCGCCGGACTTCGGCCCGGAGCCCACCGGCAACCTGTGGGTGGACTTCAAAGCGGGTCTGGCGCGCTGCGATTACTTCGGAACACCCGGCATCTTGCAGGCGCCATGGTGGCCCGTGCGCCTTGCCATCGCCTTTGGCTGTGCCTGGGCCGCCGTGCTGTTCTTCTTCAAAGCCGTGTTGGGCGACACGCAGGCCCCCCGCCACGTTACCGCGCAATCCAGTGGCGAGGTCTAGGGGATGGATCCGCTTACAATTGGCATGCTGTCGGTGGCGGCGATCGTCGTCCTCGTCTATCTCGGCCTTTATATTCCCGTGGCCCTTGGCCTTGTGTCGTTTGTGTCGATCTGGCTGATGTCGGGCCGGCCCATCCTGGCGTTCAACTTCCTCAAAGTGGCGGTCGGGGATGGGGTCACCGAATACAACTTCGCGACAATCCCGCTTTTCACGCTGATGGGCTTGCTGGTGTCGAAGGCCCGATTGGGCAGGGACATCTATGACGTGATGAACTCCGCCTTTCGCCGGGTACTGGCGGGCATCGGCATGGCCACAGTCGGGGCCAATGCGATCTTTGCGGCGGTGACAGGGTCGTCCATCGCCTCTGCCTCGGTCTTCACCAAAATCGCCGTCCCACAAATGCTGCGCTACAACTATAACAAGCGTTTCGCCGTGGGGGTTGTCGCTGGATCGTCGGTTCTGGGCATGATCATCCCGCCGTCCGCGATGCTGATCATCTATTCCTTCGTGGCCGAAGTGTCGGTGGGCGACATGTTCCTTGCGGGCATCATCCCGGGCCTGTTGCTGACCGCCGTGTACATCGCCGCCATCTTCCTGATGGCGCGGTTCTGGCCCTCTTTCATCGGCACGGACATCAAGGCCGACACCCTGCCTGCCATGCCGCCTGCCGAGATGTTCCGCAAAGCCTGGCCGGTTGTGGCGCTGATCCTGCTGGTTCTGGGCGGCATCTACACCGGCTGGCTGACACCGGTGGAGGCCGGGGCGGCGGGTGCGGCCCTCGCCTTGATCGTGGCCCTTGCCAGAAAATCCATGTCGCGTCGCGAATTCTGGGAAACGCTGGTGGAAACCGGCCATATCAGCGCCGCGATCCTGCTGCTGATCGCCATGGCCTCCTTCTACAGCCGTATGCTGGGATATGCGGGCCTGCCCAACCAGCTCGACGCGCTGTTGCAGGGGTGGGACCTGTCGTTCTTCCAGATCATGCTGCTTTACGTGATCCTGATGCTGGTCCTTGGCACGTTGCTGGATACGGCCTCCATCATCCTGATCGTGGTCCCGCTGTTCATCACCTTGATCGAGGGCATGGGCTTCAGCCTGATCTGGTTCGGCATTGTCACGGTCATTGGTGCGGAGATCGGGTTGCTGACGCCACCGCTCGGGATCTCGTGTTTCGTCATCAAAAGCACGCTCAATGACCCCAATATTTCGCTCAAGGACGTGTTCCTGGGCTCACTTCCCTTCGCTTTCCTCATGCTGCTGGTGCTGATCGTGATCATCCAGTTCCCGATCCTGTCCACCGCGCTGCTTTAACCCTGACGGAGCCTTTGCCCGATGAAGAACGTCACAATGGACACCATCACGCAGGCCTTTGTGGACTACTGCGCGGACGACACGGACCCGCGCACGATGTTCGTGCTGACCAAGCTGGTCGAGCATCTGCACGCCTTCGCCAAGGAAACGCAGCTGACCCACGCGGAATGGAGCCGGGCGCTGAAATTCGCGACCGATGCCGGCAAGATAACGGACGAGGAACGCAACGAGTTTGTGCTGATCTCGGATGTCACGGGCCTGTCGTCGCTGGTGGACATGATCGGCTCGCAGCACGAGGGCACCTCTTCAAGCGTGCTTGGCCCGTTTCACTCTGTGGGCGCGCCCTTGCTGCCAGTGGGAGGTGACCTGAAAAAGGACAATGACGGCGCTACGGTCGTGATCGAAGGCCATGTGCGCGATCTGGACGGGAACCCCGTCGAGGGCGCGATGATCGAGCTGTGGCAGACCGCAGAGAACGGCCTCTACTATTCCCAGGACGGCGGCCAGGATGACTTCAACCTGACCTGCTCCATGAAGACCGGCGCCGATGGCCGCTATGCCATGACCACGGTCAAACCCGCCCCTTACAAAGTGCCCGATGACGGCCCGGTGGGGGAGCTTTTCCGCGCCACCGGGCGCACACCCTGGCGTCCCTCGCACCTTCATTTCATCGTTCAGGCCGAGGGGCTAAAATCGCTCGTCACCGAGGTCTTCGCCAATGGCGACCCCTACCTGGACCAAGACGCGGTCTTCGGCGTGCGCACCGATCTGATCATGGACTACGTGGAATGCCGCGACCTCAACGCGCTGCCGGATGATCTCGAGATTGGACGCAACGCCACCATCCCCTATTTCAAGGTCGATTTTGATTTCGTCCTTGTTCCTGACTCCTAAGAATTTCTGACCTGTAGAAGGAATGCACAGATGCGCGAAACACATCTTGAAGACGGCAAATGGTGGGTCAGCCCGTACAATTTTGAAAGCGACGTCCGGGGCGCGTTGAACCTGCCGGAAAAGGTGGAAATCCACGACGCGACCCTTCGCGATGGGGAGCAGACACCGGGCGTGGTGTTTTCCGTCGACGACAAGATCGAGATTGCGACGAAGCTGGATGAATTGGGCGTGGACCGGATCGAGGCGGGCATGCCCGCCGTTTCGCCCGATGACCAAACGGCGATCAAGGAAATCTCCAAACTCGGCCTGAACTCCAAGATCTTCACCTTCGCGCGCGCCATGCAGAAAGACATCGACCTGGCGTTGGAATGCGGCGCGGACGGTGTCGTGATCGAGGTGCCGATTGGCTACCCCAAGCTGGTCACGCAATTCGGCTGGACCTGGGAGGATGTGGCCAAGAAAACCGCGCCGGTGATCAACTATGCCCGCGAAAACGGGCTGCATGCGCTGTTCTTCCCGTATGACACGACGCGCGCGCGCAAGGACGATCTGACCAACCTGTGCAACTACATCATGGACAACGCGCCGCCCGACAGCATCGGCATTGTCGACACGATGGGCTGCGCCACGCCCGAGGCGATCAAGCATATGGTGCGCTGGGTCAACGACATGACCGGCCTGCCGATCGAGATCCACACCCACAACGATTTCGGCATGGGCGTGGCCACCGAACTGGCCGCCGTCACCGCAGGCGCGGTCTGTGTGCATTCTTGCGCCAATGGTCTGGGAGAGCGCACCGGCAACGCCGCGTTGGAAGAGCTGATGATGGGCCTGCACCTGCTCTACGGCTACGACACGCAATACAAGTTGGACAAAATCCCCGAACTGGCCGAGATGATTTCGGCCAAATCCAACATCCCGATTGCGCGGAATAAACCCGTTCTGGGGCACGGAAATTTCATCCGGGAGAGTGGCATCGGCATCAATTATGTGATGAACGATCCGCTGGTGATGTTTGCCACGCACCCGTCCTTGACGGGCAAGGAAGGGGAGGTCGTTTTGGGCAAGAAATCTGGCAAAGCCTCCATCATCTACAAGATGGGCGAATTGGGCATGGGCGAGCTTGAGGACGAGAAGATCGGGGCTATCCTCGATGAGGTCAAAAAGGCCGGTATCGCCAAGCGCGATGTGCTGTCCAACGAGGAATTCGCCAATATCGTCGCCGCCGTCAAAGCGGCCTGAACGGAGGACCAGACGATCCCTTTCCAGTCTCTTCCAACGCAAGCGGAATCCTCGACCAAGCTGGCCTATCGCCAGCTGCGCCAGATGCTTCTGACCGGCGGGCTTGCCCCCGGTGAGAAGCTGAAGATCGACCGTTTGCGGAAGGTGCTGGATGTCGGCGCGTCGCCCATTCGCGAAGCCCTTAGTCTGCTGGTGTCGGACCAGCTTGTGGTCCGGCACGAACAACGCGGGTTTCAGGCGGCGTTGACCAGCCGTGAGAATTTCGACGAAATTCTCAGCCTGCGCAGCACGTTAGAGGGCAAAGCACTCCGCAAAAGCATGGAGCGCGCGACACCGGAATGGATCGAAGACCTTGTCCTCATCCACCACCGGATGACCCGCACGAAATCCGAAGGGGTTGAGGCGTTTGAGGTCGAGCACAAGAATTTCCACATGGCCCTGATCGGGAACTGCAATTCGCCCTTGCTGATCCGAATTTGCGACCAGCTATACGACCTCAATATTCGCTACCGCTATATCGCCGGGCGCTCCAAGGACTACAAAGGGCGCAGAGTAGATGATGAACATCAGGACATCCTGAATGCCGTCATAGCCGAGGATCCCAGCGAAGCCGTGCGGCTTCTATTGCTTCACTATGAAAGGACCGGCGACTTTCTGAAGGCGTTTATCGCTTAGTCAACGGCATCTTGGCCCCGGCCGTTTTCACGAAACCTGCCGTGCTTTTCCCGGAAAAGGTGCCCAGTTGGGCAGCGGTTTTTTTCCAGTTTGTTCTGCGCCAGTGCCCCCTGTCCGCGTCAGACGGAGAGGCCAACGCGGCTTTCATGTGCGGCTTCTTTGCGGAGGCGGGTCGTCGCCATTTGTCAAAGTCAGTACGGACGCGTAAGAGCGGTCGGACCGTCATACCCGATGCGCACAAGGCCTGCGAAATAGACGATTGATGACATACCGACGCGAAATAGATGGCTTGCGCGCCGTGGCGGTTTTGGGGGTCATCCTTTACCATTTCGCCATCCCCGGCTTTTCCGGCGGCTATGTTGGCGTCGACGTGTTTTTCGTCATCAGCGGATACCTCATCACGCGCATTCTTGTGGATGACCTGCGCGCAGGCACCTTCTCGATTGTCCGCTTCTACAAGCGGCGTATTTTGCGGATCATGCCGGCATTGCTGGTGGTGCTGGCGGCCACGACACTTGCGGCATGGATGCTTCTGGGCCCTCCCTCGTTTGCAGAATACTCAAGAACGTTGACCGCGACGTCGACCTTTGTGGCTAATATCTATTTCTCGCAACAGGCCGACTACTTCGCACCCGCCGCGGCCAGCGTGCCGCTGTTGCATATGTGGAGTCTTGCCGTTGAAGAGCAGTTCTACCTGTTCTTCCCGCCCTTGCTGTTTTTCGTATGGAAATTGGGCATCCGTTGGGTGGGCATGGGCCTCATCGTGATTATTTTGGCCAGTTTTGCCTACGTTCTTTGGGGGCAATTCGCCGAGATTGAGGGGCTTTTCTTCCAGACCCGTGCGCGGGCGTGGGAGCTGGCGATTGGTGCGGGATGTGCCCTGCTGCCCGCGTTTTCCAACGAAGCCATTGCGCGCCGCGCATCTGATCTGGGGCTGATTGCAATTGCGTGCGCCATCGGGTTCGGGGGCTGGATTGACCCATCCTTTTCGCAGATCTGGGTCGCCATCCCGGTGCTTGGAACGGCCCTGGTGATCTTGGGGCCCAAGACTGCGTTGGCCGCCCGCCTGCTGTCGACGCGTGTTTTGGTGGGGATCGGGTTGATCAGTTACTCGGCCTACCTGATCCATCAACCGGTCTCGGCCTTTCATCATATCATCACGGTCGAACGTGCGCCCATGATCACGCGTATGGGCTTGATTGCCGTGGTGCTGGCGCTGGCCTATCTGAGCTACCGTTTCGTTGAGACGCCGTTTCGTGGCGCGCGGGCTAGGTCCGTGCACGGTGCACCGTTATTTCTTGGGACGCTGGCGGCGGTTTTCGCGTTTGTGGCCGTTGGCGTGTATGGACATGCCAATCGGGGCGTGCCGTCGCGGTTCGCCGCCGACCCGGAGCTTCTGGCCTATTCCGAGACGGCAATCAGCAGCCCCATCCGGGCAGCCTGCCACACGGAAGGGGCATCCTATCTGTCGCCGAGTGCGGCGTGCATCCACGGCGACGGGCCCCTCGGCATGGCCGTTTTGGGCGATAGTCACGGCGTGGAATTGGCCGCCGCCATTGGAAACGCACTCGCCCCTGAGATGAGCGTGCTGCACCTGACATTCTCTGCCTGCTATCCGTTCTTCGAGCATCCGGGCAACAATCCCGATTGTGAGGCCTGGACGATGGAGGCCCTTGAAGTCCTTCGGAACACGCCGGACATCGAAACGGTTATTCTGGCCTACCGGGTTCATTCGCACATGTACGGCAATCATCCGGGTGCCTACCCGGAAATCCTGCGGGACAATGCGGCACGCCCTGCTGACGAGGTCGCGGCGGATTTGGGCGCGATTGCTGACGTCCTGATCGCCGCAGGCAAGCGCGTCGTGATCGTGGCCTCGGCCCCTGATCTGCCGCGCCATATCGAGGATCTGGTCTTTGTGCAGGGCACCGTTATGGGCGAGGGTATCTCGGGCGCATCGCGCGCCTGGTGGGACCAGCGCCGCGAGGGCGCGTTCGCCGATGCAGTGGCGGCTGGAGCAGAGCTATTCGACACCACGCCCCTGTTTTGTGACGATGTGGACTGTTATGCAGGCCGGGATGGGGTTTCCTTTTATTTTGACGACGATCATCCGTCAGTTGCCGGGGCGCAAATGATCGCAGACGCGATGATGGACGCGATCGCCAGATGACGACGCCCCAATCCAACCTTCCGCCACAGGAAACCCGTTACCTGTCGCGCACCCAATTGGCGCAGACCGCCGGGCAGGGGCTGGTGGCCATCTCCATTGCGCACAATGAAGGGCATATCCTGCCCGGCTACCTTGAGCATTACCGCGCCAGAGGTGTGGCGCACTTCATCCTGATCGATGATCATTCC
Source organism: uncultured Roseicyclus sp. (assembly GCA_947489665.1). Taxonomy (GTDB): domain Bacteria; phylum Pseudomonadota; class Alphaproteobacteria; order Rhodobacterales; family Rhodobacteraceae; genus Gymnodinialimonas. The sequence continues at coordinate 1,757,523 of CANLEH010000001.1, forward strand.
ACGGATGCCACGGCCTCTGTCCTGGAGGGGCAGCCGGATGTCACGATCTACAAACCCAAGCCGGGATCAACGTTCGGCGTCCATAAATCACCCTGGCGATGCGATGTGCTGGATGCGTTTTGCGATGGCGCATGGGCGATGTTGCCGGATGTGGACGAGCATATAGTCTATCCGTCGATGGAAGAGCGCCCCCTAAGTGATCTGGTCGCGCATATCGAAGCCGAAGGCGCCGAGGTTATGATCGCCATCATGGTTGACATGTTTCGCGATGCCCCGCTGGGCGAGCAGCCCTATGACGGCGGGAGCCTTATAGAGGCCTATCCCCTGTTCGACGACCCCACCGACCCGGTCGACGGCTACCGTTTGCTGCCCGCCGCGACGCGCTTTCAGCGGAAATATCCCACGCCCCCGATTTGTGCCTATGGCGGGGTCCGTGAACGCATGTTTTACCGCAGCGGTCGCAAACTGGCGCGGTGGCAGCGCACGTTGCTTGAGAAATATGCCCATATCGGCAGGCCGCTGGACCCCAAGGGCTGGGATTGGTGGACGTACCGCATAACGCGGCGTGCTGTGAAACGATGGCTGGGCACAGACCCCTTCCAGATGACCAAGATCGCGCTGGTAAAGTGGCGCACGGGAATGCGTGTGCCCGGCGGGCCGCACGCGCTGACGCAGTCGCTGAAACTCAGTGAAACCTCGGCGGCTTACCTTCATTTCAAGTTTGTGGGTGGGGCCGACCGCTTCCAATACAATTCCGATCGGGGCCAACATGCGGCTGGCGGTGCCTACTATCAGCAGATAATGGATGCAGAGCAGGCTTTGAGCGAATTGCCGACACGCGACAGCACGCGCCGCTATTCATCCTCGCGCGATTTCGAGGATCTTGGCCTGATCCGCCGCGGGACATGGCGATGATATGAAAGGACGAGGGGCATGAAGGCAGTTATCCTTGCCGGGGGTTTGGGAACCCGGCTTAGCGAGGAAACCACCGTCCGACCAAAGCCGCTTGTCGAAGTCGGAGGTCATCCAGTCCTTTGGCATATCATGAAGGTTTACGGCCATTACGGCGTGACCGAATTCACGATCTGCTGCGGCTATAAAGGATATATGATCAAGGAATACTTCGCGAACTACGCGCTGCACCGGTCCGACATCACCATTGATCTCCAAAGCGATGCCATCACCGTGCATCGCAAGAATATCGAACCGTGGAAAGTGACGCTGATTGATACCGGGGATCACACCATGACAGGCGGGCGTCTGTTGCGCCTGAAAGAGCACCTGAAAGACGAAGAGGCGTTCCATTTCACCTATGGCGACGGGGTCGCGAATATCGACGTCGGCGCGTTGGAGGCCTTTCACAAGGCCCATGGAGGGGCCGCCACCGTCACGGCCGTGCAGCCGCCAGGGCGCTTTGGATCATTGAGTTTTGCGGAAACACGGGTGACGGGCTTCAAGGAGAAACCGGACGGCGATGGGGGCTGGGTGAACGGCGGCTTCTTCGTGCTCAGCCCGCAAGTGTTCGAGCATATCGACGGCGACAGCTCGGTCTGGGAAGCGGAGCCGCTGGAGGCACTGGCGCGCGGCAATCAGCTCCACGCCTATTTCCATGATGGGTTCTGGAAGCCGATGGATACCCTGCGCGACCGGACCGAATTGCAGCGGCTGTGGGAAACCGACACCGCCCCGTGGCGCGTCTGGAGGTGATCATGCCGTTTTGGCAGGGCAAGCGGGTTTTGATCACCGGCCATACCGGCTTTAAGGGCGCATGGCTGTCCCATGTTCTGCTAAGCCTTGGTGCGGATGTGCATGGCATGGCACTGGCGGCAGAAGACTCGCTGGGTATTTATAAGCAGACCGATCTGGACGCTTTGTTGTCGAGTTCCTCACTCACCGACATTCGGGACCGCGACGCAACAACCCGACGCATTGCCGATGTCAAACCGGACATTCTGTTCCACCTGGCGGCGCAGGCGCTTGTGCCGGACTCCTACAACGACCCGTCCACCTGCATCGAGACAAACGTCGCAGGCACTGCCCATGTCCTCGACGCAGCGCGGACCTGTGGGGCGGATCGGATCGCCGTTATCAACGTCACGTCCGACAAGTGCTATCTGAACCTGGAAAAGGGCGTGCCCTTTCGTGAGGGTGATCCACTTGGCGGGCATGACCCGTATTCGGCCTCAAAAGCCAGCGCCGACATCATCGGGTCGTCGTTCCGATCCAGTTTCGGTCGTGCCTTTCAGTATGACGTCGCAAACGCCCGCGCGGGCAACGTGATCGGTGGCGGCGATTGGGCCGCGCGCAGGCTCGTGCCGGATCTTGTGCGCGCGCATATGCAAAGCGAACAGACGGTCTTGCGTCGTCCCAATGCCGTGCGGCCCTGGCAACATGTCCTGGAACCGGTCTGGGGCTATATCGCGCTGGCCGAAGAGCTTTGGCAAAACCCGTCCGATGCGGCATCGGATTGGAATTTCGGACCCGATGCAGATGATACCCGAACGGTCGAAGAGGTCGCGGGCCTTTTGCTGTCACGGCTAGGAAGTACCCAAGGCGCGCGCGTCGAGGCCGAAAGTTTCGGAGAAGCCGAACATCTCAGCCTTGATGTCTCCAAAGCGAAGGCAAAGCTGAATTGGCGCCCGGTCTGGTCCATCGAGACCGCCCTTGAGGTGACGGCCGACTGGTACGCAGAGGTTTTGCGTGGCGCAGATATGACGGCGGTCACCCAGGCGCAAATCCAGCGATACCTGTCCGCGCCGCAAGCCAATGGCGTTCGAATTGACCCCTAACATGGCAGGTTATATCAGGCACTAACCTGTCTTGACCTGAATGGTGCCCGCTTGTCCCAGACGCTCAAAGAAATCTCGGATTGCGAGGTCTGCGGAAGCACGAACCTTGTGCCTGTGCTCGACCTTGGTGCCCACGCGCTGTGCGACGATCTGGTATCGGTCAACAGCGACCGGATCTGTACGGAATACGCGATCGAGATCCTGTATTGTGAGACCTGTCGGACGGCCCATCAGCGCTTTCAGGTCCCGCCGCGCGAGCTTTTCCCGGAAGACTACCATTACCGCGCCAAGCACACGGCTGATGTGCTGAACGGCATGAAGGCGCTGGTCGAACGTGTGGCGCAGACCGGAACCGAGCTTCGGGGCCGGTGCGTTCTGGACATCGGATGCAACGACGGCAGCCTTCTTGGATTTTTCCGCAACGCCGGCGCGCGCACGTTCGGGATCGAACCGACCGGCGCTGCCAATGATGCAAAAGCCGCTGGTCACGACGTCCTGCAGGCGTATTTTTCGCCCGACAGTGCGCGCAGCTTTGTTGAAAAAAATGGCCAGCCGGACGTCATCACCTTCACGAACGTGTTTGCGCATATCGATGATCTGGGCTCGGTCATCGAGGCGCTGAACGTTCTTCTGGGGCCCGAGACCTTGCTGGTGATCGAGAACCATTATCTCGGTGCCATCGTGGCGCGCGATCAGTTCGATACCTTCTATCACGAACATCCGCGCACCTACTCGCTGGGTTCGTTCGAGGTCATTGCAGATCGGTTGGGGCTGGTCCTGTCGCGCGTGGCCTTCCCCGCGCGCTACGGCGGCAATATCCAGGTGCTCATGTCCCGGGTGCTGCCGCAGTCGGACGAGACCGCCGCGGTCATCGCCCAGACCCGCGCGGAAGAGGCGACGTTCGGGCGTGCGCTGGCCGCCATGCAGGAAAGGGTGCGCCATTGGAAAGCGCGCAAGTCGGCGCAGCTCGCCAAGCTTGTGGCCACACACGGCCCCCTCCGCGCCAAAGCCTTTCCGGGGCGATCTGCCATCCCGGTCAAACTGCTTGATCTGGACGTGGCGGATCTGGCCTGTGTCTATGAAAGAGACACCTCAATCAAAGTGGATCACTATGTGCCGGGCACCCGGATTCCGATCGTCGCGGACGCTGGGATTGATGTGACAGACGCTGCTCCCATCCTGAACCTGGCATGGCACATTCGCGATGAAATCCACGCATTCATGCGGCAAAGAGGGTTCTCCGGCGAGATCGTTGACGTCATTCACCCCGACGATTTCGAACCCGGCGCGCCAGACACGCACCCGTGAAGATTGGGATCCTCGGCAGCGGCTTCGGGCTTTATGGCTACGCTCCGGTTGTCGCTGCCCTGCCGCGGGCGCAATTGGTCCTTGCTGAAAAGAGCCGAGCGATTTTGCGCGCTCGCGAGGATGTCGGCCACTTGGAAGCCGAAGCACAATGGGTGCCGGACTTCGCAGCGATGCAAGCGGACTGTCAGGGTCTGATCCTGGCGGTGCCGCCGCAGGTGCAGGACGATCTTGTCCAGCAAATCGCCAAAAACACCTTGGTTGAACGGATCTTGCTGGAAAAGCCCATTGCTGCCACGCCGCTCAAGGCAAAGGCGGTCTTGAAGCACCTGGAGAACACGGGGATCCATGTGGGCTTTGGCTACAACTTCCGTCACCTGCGATGGGCACAAGAGCTTCGATCACAGATCGAAAACGCGCCTGACGGTTCGGACTTTCAGATGAGGTGGCTGTTCAACGCCCACCATTTCCAGAACGATCTCGACAATTGGAAAAGGGACCCGAACCAAGGCGGCGGCGCGCTGAGGTTTTATGGGATACACGCAATCGATCTGTTCCGATGGCTGGGGTTTGAGAAGGTTCTTGCCTCAACGCTTGCAGGAAACCCGCCTGACATTGCGGTGGAATGGCAGGCTTCGTTCGAAGACAGCCGGTCGCGGAAAGTGCACCTGCACATAGACACCCGTTCACACGAAACCCTCTTTGAAGTGGCCTCCGCGTCTCAAGACTGGCGGGTCGAGTTGGCTGATCCCTATGCGCAGGAACGGCTTCCGGAACGCGGGGATCGGCGCCAAACTGTCCTTGCACATGTTGTGCGCGAGACCTTTGTTGAACCCGCAACCGCCGTGAGCGCTTACGACTATGCCACCATCGCCGGCTGGCAAGCGACTGAGGCGCTGGCCCGACAATCCGAAAAGGGCAAGGAACCGTGAAGCTATCATTGGTCATCCCCACGAAAGACCGGCTCGACACCTTGCGGCATTGTGTGGCCAGCGCGCTGGCAACCCGCAATGACCAGCTTGAGATTGTGGTTTCAGACAATCATTCGGTTGATGGCACGGCCGAGTTCCTGGCCGGGCTGTCCGATCCGCGTCTCAAGATCGTAAAGCCGCCCACACCGATGAGCATGCGTGGGCACTACGATTTCGTGCTGACCCAAACGGCGGGCGACTACATTGTCTATATCGGCGATGATGATGCGATCGCCCCGTTCGGGCCGGACGCGCTGTTGGAATTGATCCGCCGCACGGGCGCGGATGCCATCGCGTGGAAGCCCATCGGGTATCTTTGGCCCGGGATGGCGGGTGAGGGGAGCTTTGCCTCCACACTCCTCAAGCCGAAGCACTTCGCGCTGCTGGCCGAACGGGTCGATGCAGACCAGGCCTTTGAGGCGTTTCTGAAGGCCCAACAGCCAAGTTACCTGAACGGTGCCAAGATCTACCACGGGGCCGTGTCGCGCGACGTTGTGAACCGGCTGACCGCGCAGTCCGGCGGAAGCTATTTCGGCGCTATGTCACCAGACGTCTACGCCGCTATCTTCGGGCTCAAATTCGCCCAAAACTTCGTGCGGACAACCTGTTCGATCACGGTGAGTGGCAAATCGCGGCATTCGTCGGGCTGGGCCCTGCTGAAGGCCAAGCGGGACAAGGACGTGGCGCAGAAGTTCTTCGATGATGAACTTCAGGCGAAACAACGGGACCCGGAAAACCGAATTGACCTGTCGGTGCGCGCCACCGCGTCGCATGAATTGAATGCACTGATGATCGGCAATGATGCGCTGTTTGGCGGCGCGCTCGACATCGACTATTCGGCCTGGGTGCAGAAGATCGCGTCTTCGTTCAGCTATTCTGATCAGGCGGAATATGATCATTCGGTTGCCAAAATCGAAGCGATGGTGGCGGCTTTGGGGGCCACGCCGCCGACCCTTCCGGCCTACAAGACGCCTGGGCCGGCCAAACCGACAATCGGGGCACGTGAGAGAGTGCACAGCTCCGGCCATTGGGAAGTTCACTCGGAGAAGTTCCCGAACATCAACCTGTTTTGCCACAGCCTCGACTTTTCCGTAACCGACCTGTCGCAGGGCGCGGTGGGCGCGCGATTGTCCTGGCGCAAGCGACGCCGGCTGATTTCGTCTCGGATGGCGGCGCTGTAACGGCGAGGGCTGCGTTTCACGGCCCGCCCTGCGACCGCGTGTCAATCGCGGGCGTAAACATCCTCGTATCGGACGATGTCGTCCTCGCCGAGATAGCCGCCGGTTTGCACTTCAACCAGGCGCATGGGCAGCTTTCCAGGGTTCTCCAGCCGATGCGTGGCGCCTAGGGGCACGTAGACGGACTGGTTCTCGGACACCAAATGCACCTCGTCGTTGATGGTGACCTTTGCCGTCCCCTCAACAACGATCCAATGCTCGGCCCGGTGATGGTGGCTTTGCAACGACAGCGCCGCACCCGGTTTGACGACGATCTGTTTGACCTGAAAGCGCGTGCCGATGGTCAGGCTTTCGAACCAGCCCCATGGACGGTAGTCGATGGGCAGGCGCGTGGCCTGATCCGCGCCCTTGGCAGACAGGCGGGCCACGGCATCCTTCGCCTCTTGCGCCCGGTCGCGATGGGCCACCAGCACGGCGTCGGGCATGGCGACCACGACCAAGTTTTCAAGCCCGATGCCTACGACCTCCTGCCGGTCAGAGGTGCCGAACAGAAGCGTATCCTTGCATTCGACCGCTGTGACCTGCCCGGTTGCGGCGATGCCGTCGGAATCCTTTTCCGCTTCGCGCCACACCGCGTGCCAATCGCCCATATCACTCCACGCGCCGTCAAAAGGCACAACCACCAGACCCTCAGCCTTCTGCATCACGGCATGATCAATGGAGATATCCGGCAGCTGTTCCCAAGGCGCGGGCGAGAGGCGGCGAAAGCCCAGATCGGGCTCGGACGCGTCCATCGACTGACGGGTCAGCTCCAGCGTATCGGGGGCGTGGTGGGCCAATTGGGCCAGGATGGTCCGTGTGGAAAAGAAGAAGATGCCTGCATTCCACAGGTGCGTTCCGCTGGCCAGCATGGCCGTTGCCGTGTCGGCATCGGGCTTTTCCACGAAGGAGCGGAGCGGTTGGGCAGCTGCTGGCGTATCGTTTGCCGTGTCCTCGGACAGTTCCAGCCAGCCATAGCCCGTCTCGGCTCGGTCGGGGCGAATGCCAAAGGTCACGATATGGCCCGCCTCTGCGGCCGGGCGGGCGGCGGCAACGGCCTCGTGAAAGCGGTCCACATCCGGGATCAGGTGGTCACTTGGGGCCACCAGCATCAGCGAGGGCCCGTGACGCGCCTCAATCGACAGGGCAGCCGCACAGATTGCTGCGGCTGTGTTCTTGGCCGAAGGTTCCAGCAGGATCTCGGACGGTGCAATTTCGATCGCGGCGAGTTGCTCCAAGGCGATGAAGCGGAAATCTGATCCTGTCACGATGACCGGTGCGGCGAAATCGGCGCCCGTCAGGCGGGCGGCGGAAGTCTGGAATAGGGAGTGCGCGCCCGTCAGCTGGGTGAACTGCTTGGGAAAGGATTGCCGCGACACCGGCCAAAGCCGCGTGCCAGATCCGCCGCACAGAATGACCGGATGCACAGGGTTTGTCATGTTGCGCCTTCTCCCTCTGCCCCGGGATGGGACATCATGCCCATCCCGCTCGGCCCATCATCAGCTTATCCGGCCTAACCCATGTTGTCGTCACGGATTTTCGCGGTCCCGCTCGGCAATTCATGCATACCTATGCAAAAAACCTTTGTGGAATTCAAAACTCCGCTTAAGGTCGAAGGTATCGGACTGAGAATCGCCAAACTGGGAGGTATAGCGATGCAAAGACGGACATTCCTAACAACAGTATCAGCAATGGCAATGGCGGCCGGTTTGCCCAGGCTCGCCCACGCGCAAGACCTGCCATACGGCCTGCTTCCCGACCGCCCGTATGAGGGCACGACCCTGAACATCCTGTCGGTCGTCACCCCGCAATTCGACGGCCTGCGCCTGCGCGACGCCGAATTCACAGAACTGACCGGCATCAACGTGGAATGGACGTTTATCCCGTTCGGCTCCCTGCAGGAGCGTGTGAACGCAGAAGGCATCGCCGCCAATGGCGCCTTCGACGTGGTCAACTACCTCGACAGCTGGGGCCCGCCAAACGCGCACTGGCTGACGCGCATTGACGAGCTGATGGAACGCGACGGCATCTCGATGGATCGCTATCCGCCGGCCTTTGCGCGGTCTGCACAGTTTGAGGGCGAGACGCTCGGCTTCCCGCTCCGGGCCCACGCGCAGCTTATGTTCTATCGCAAGGACCTCATTGAGACGCCGCCCGCCACATGGGACGACGTGATCCGCATCGGGCAGGAACTGTCTGAGACAAACCCCGACATCGCGCCCCTCGCGCTCTACTACAACAATGACGGCAACCGTCAGAACCTGTTCATCTGGATCAACTTCCTCTGGGCCGCTGGCGGACAGATCTTCAACGATGACTACACTGCCGGTTGGACCACGGAAGAGGCGCTGGCCGCGACCGAGGCCTATATCGCGCTGCACACTGAACATGGCGTGACGAACCCGAACTCCCTGGCGTTCGTCGAACAAGACGCGCGGCAGTCGTTCATGCAGGGCAATTCGGCGATGATCCCCGTCTGGTGGTGGGCCTATTCTGGCTTCATCAACCCTGACAGCTCGACGCTCAACGCCGATCAGGTGGGCTTCGTGGGCATGCCCTCCTATCAGGGCACCACGGCGACCTACGCGATTTCCATGCCGTTCTCGATCTCCAGCTATTCGCAGAACCAGGAAGCGGCTTGGGAATTCCTCAAATGGCTGTCGAACCCCGACATGGACCGTGCGAATGCAATCGAGCGGGAAGTGGGTGGCGAGACGATCATCAACAACGTGGTCACGCACGTGACGTCGCTGACCGACCCGGACGTGAACGCGGCCAACGCCAACATCCAGTCGGCGGCTTATGACAGCCTCGCGAATTCCGACATCATGCCGCAAATCCCGGAATGGCCTGAGGTCGGCGACATCCTGTCGGCTGCGATTGCCGAAGCGGCGGCTGGCGGCGATGTGCGCGAGCTGATGATGGCGGCTGCCGAACAATCGGACCGTGTGCTGCGGCGCGCGGGACGCATCCAGTAACCTCCCTGGACCAAGGGTGGCCCCGAAAGGGGCCGCCCGAGGCTTTGCAAAATGCGTGATCAAACCCTGAAATACCTGCTGGTCGTGCCAGCGGTCCTGGTGGTCTTTGCCACCGCCGTCTGGCCTCTGATCGAGTCCCTGCGGTTTTCCTTCTATCAAGGCCGCACGGATCGGGGCGATTTCCCCCAGAATTGGCTGGGGTTTGAGAACTATACCTGGGCCTTCCTGTACGAGCCCGCCTTCTGGAATTCCGTCTGGGTCACGGGCCTTTACACCGTCGTCACGGTGACGCTGACGACGCTTTTCGCCCTTGGCCTCGCCATGTTGCTGGCCCCCGGCGGCAAGCTACGCTCGGGCGTGCAGACGCTTTTGATCCTGCCCTTTGCGATGAGCCCCGCGCTGATCGGCGTGTCCTTCCGCTTCATGTTCAACCCGGAATTCGGCCTGTTCGATGCCTTCTTTGGCGTGGTCTTCCCACCCTTGGCCGATGTGTCCTGGCTGGCCGATCCCGACCTCGCCTTCGCCGTGATCGTCATGGCTGATGTCTGGGGCTGGATCCCGTTCTTGACCTTGGTTCTGATCGGCGGTCTGGCAAGTGTCCCGCAAGACACAATCGAGGCTGCGCAGGTCGACGGCGCCTCCGGCTGGCGCGTCTTCAAGGACGTAACGCTGCCGCAGCTTATGCCGGTGCTGGCCGTCGTGATCATCCTCAAGGCGATCTTCAGCCTCAAGACCTTCGATCAGGTCTTCATGCTGACCAATGGTGGGCCGGGCACGGCGACCCAGACGCTCAGCCACTACATCTACATCACCTCCACCCGCTACGGGCAGGTGGGCTACGCGGCCTCCGTCGCCTGGCTGATGGTGATCCCGATGATGGTGCTGACCTATTTCTACGCCAAATTCGTGTTCAAGAAGGATTGAGGGCATGACCGAACAATCCACAGTCCCCACAACCGGCGCCAATTCCGAGTTCTGGACCGGCAAGCGCAAGCAGCGCCTCTGGCGCGCGGTTCAGACCGTGCTGATCCTGATTGCCGCCTTCATCATGTTGATCCCGATCATCTGGATTTTCCTGGCGGCGTTCAAATCCCACGTGGAAGTCTACCAACTGCGGCTGTTCTTCACACCGACGTTTGAGAATTTCGGCACGGTGTTCGAAGAACCCTACGATCTGGGCGCGAAGCTCTTCAACTCTACCATCGTGGCCTTTGTGACGGTCGTTTTCGCCATCCCGATTGCGACCATGGCGGCCTATTCGTTCAGCCGCTTCCGTCTGAAGTTTGAAACCACGATCCTCGTCGTCATCCTCGCCACGCAATTCGTGCCTGCGGTGGTGATCATCCTGCCGTTCTTCATCATGTTCCGCGATCTGGGGCTGCTCGACACGCGCATCGGGCTGATCATGGTCAACCTCGCCATCGTCATGCCGTTTGCGATCTGGATGATCAAAGGCTTCATCGACGGCATCCCGATGGACACGGAAGAGGCCGCGATGGTCGACGGCTCGTCCCGCTTGCAGGTGATCCGCAACATCGTGTTGCCCATGGCCGCGCCCGGCCTGGTCACAGCCTCGATCTTCTGTTTCATCCTCGCGTGGAACGAGTTCCTGTTTGCCCTGTTCCTCACGAACCGAGAGGCCACGACACTGCCCATTGGCCTGGCGCTGTTCCGGGGGGAGGAGGGGGATTTGTGGAACCTGCTCTCCGCCGCCGGGATCATCATCATGCTGCCGATGTTCGTCCTCGCCTTGGCGATCCGGAAATACTTCGTTCAGGGCATGACGATGGGGGCGGTGCGATGATCGTTCGATCAACAGCGCGCCTTTGGCGCGACGGGGGCCGTGCGATGAGTTCGGATCATTCGAGCGTCAGACCGTGCACTACAATTGTAGTTACAGAAAAACTACAGATTCACTACAGCTTCACTACAGCGCAAAAGGGCCTGATCCATGGCTGAAATCCGGCTCAACAACCTCACCAAACGCTGGGGCGATTTCGTAGGTGTCGACGACCAGTCGCTGCACATCAAAGATGAGGAATTCCTGGTCCTGCTCGGCCCGTCAGGCTGTGGCAAGACCACCACGATGCGGATGATCGCGGGGCTGGAAGATCCTACGGCAGGCGAGATCTGGATCGGCGACCGCATGGTCAACGATGACCTGCCCAAAGACCGTGACGTGGCCATGGTGTTCCAGAACTACGGGCTCTATCCGCACATGACGATTTTCGACAATATCGCCTATCCGCTGAAGGTCCGCGGCACGCCGAAAGCGGATATCGAGCCTCGCGTGAAGAAAGCCGCGGAACAGGTTGAATTGACGGAGTTTTTGCACCGCAAGCCCAAGGCGCTTTCGGGCGGTCAAAGGCAGCGCGTGGCACTGGCCCGCGCCATCGTGCGGACGCCCAAGGTCTTCCTGATGGATGAGCCGCTGTCCAATCTGGACGCCAAGCTGCGCGTGACGATGCGGGCAGAGCTCAAGCACCTCAGCCGTGAGCTTCAGATCACCACCGTCTACGTGACCCACGACCAAATCGAGGCCATGACCCTTGCCGACCGCGTCGCCGTCATGAAAAACGGGGTAATTCAACAGCTTGGCACCCCCGACGACATCTACAACGACCCCGCCAATATGTTTGTGGCGGGTTTCATCGGCTCACCTGCGATGAACCTCATCAACGGCTCCGTCCAATCCGGCATGTTCGTCACCACCGGCGGCACAAAACTCGTTGGCATCGGCGCCCCCGACCGCGAGACGGCGATCCTCGGCGTGCGAGCGGACGACATGAGCGTGCACGACGCCGGGCAAGGTGACATTGATGTCAGCATCTATGCCTTTGAGAACACGGGCGAAAGCACGCTCCTGACGGTGCAATGGGGCAAGCAGCGGGTCATCGCACGCGGCGACCGGCACCTGCGCAAGGAGCAGGGGGAAACGGTGGGCATCAAACTCGATCCGGACCACCTGTACCTGTTCGATCCCGACAGTGGCGACCGCATCCGGCTAGGGGGTAAGTGATGGCTAAGGTCCCGGCAGTGGCGAAAGCGGCAAACAGCCTTCTGGTTGTCCCGGCGGAGCTTATGCCGAAGGACCTCAGCGTTTCGCTCCACGACTATACGCGGGGCGGCACAGACCGTTTCCTGGCCGAAGGGCAGGGTGCTAGCCAAGAGATGACGGGGTTCGAGGACCAATACCTCAACATCATCGACTATATCGTCCGCATCACCCATCGGATCTGGGAAGAGAAGGATATCGGCTACATCTACGACACCTACGCCCATAATTGCCGGGTCTGGGATGATGTCGGCCTGCAATACGGACGCGACAAGATCGTCGCCGACACCACCCACACGATCAACGCTTTCCCTGATGTGAAGCTCTACGCCGATGAAATCATCTGGGCGGGCGATGCGGAGCATGGCTTCCACACCTCACACCGCACGGTGATCAAGGGCACCAACACCGGGTTCAGTCGCTGGGGTCCGCCGACGATGCGACCGGTGAACGTCTGGTGCATTGCCAATTGCGTGGCCCGTGAGAACGAGATTTTCGAGGAGCATGTTCAATACAATCTCGGCGCAATTCTCCAGCAATTGGGCTATGATCTGAAGGCGTTGGCCGCCACCGCACGGGCCGCGGGGGTCGCGACTGACCCGCTTTTCGCCGCCTCGGGCCGAACGCGCGTGCCGGGCCAAGGCAAGCCTGCCCACGGCGCCCCGCGCGGAGATGGGCCGTTCGACGTGGCCGATTTCCTGTGCTCGATGACGCAAGACGTCTGGAACCGCCGCATGCTCTCGCGCCTGACCCGCGCCTACGCGCCCGCGCTGAACTACCAAGGCCCGACGAACCGCAGCTATCGTAGCCTCGCGCAATACCAATCCGCGCTTCTGTCGTTGCTCGCCATGTTCCCAGACCTCAGCTTTGAGCCTGAGGCGCTTTACTACATGCAGGACGGGCAGAGCACGACATGGTCGTCCCTGCGTTGGTCTGCCACTGGCACCCATGGCGGGTTTGGGCCATATGGGGCGCCAACGGGCCGGGAAGTGCGCATTTGGGGCATCACCCAGCACAAGATCGTCGGTGAGACGATCACCGAGGAATGGATGCAATTCAACGAATTCGACCTCTTGCGCCAATTGGCGCCGGACCCGACCCCTTAAGCCAAGGGCAATCAGCCCAAGCCAGACCGCAACCCACATCAGGTGGAGGACGACATGAAAGACATGAAAGCTGCACAGATGGACGCCAACATTGTCCGCTACGGGGAGCTCAAGCCCTGCAAAACCGCCTTCATCGACGCCCACACGCCGGGCAGCGACCAGAAAGAGAATTTTACGATCATTGGCGGTGGGGTCTCAGAATCCGCCGATCAGCACGTCCACATCACGGACAAGATCGGGTTCAACATCGGGGCGGCGGGCCAGCCCCCGAAATGCCGCAACTCTCTGCACAGCCACCGCACCGCAGAGGTGTTCTTTGTCCTCAAGGGCCGCTGGCGGTTCTTCTGGGGTCGCTACGGCGATGCGGGTGAAGTGACGCTGGAGGAAGGCGATATCTTCAACATTCCCACCGGCATCTTCCGGGGATTCGAGAATATCGGCGATGATTACGGGATGATCATGGCGATCCTGGGCGGCGACGACGCCGGGGGCGGCGTGATCTGGGCGCCGCAAGTGATCGAGGATGCGGCCGATCATGGGTTGGTCCTGTCCGAGCAGGGGAAGCTCTACGACACCAAGAAGGGCGAAGCCTTGCCCGATGGCGTGAAGCCGATGCCGATGCTGACGGCGGAAGAGTTGAAGGCCTTCCCGGAACCTACGACGGCAGATGTCGTGCCGAACTATGTGGCGCGCTACTGGGATATGGTCGCGCTTTCTGATCGCACGCCGGCCAAGGTGATCGGCGCGACAGGCATGCTGCGCGACAAGCCGGGATTTGAGGTTGATTTCATCACCCGTGGATCGGCCTCGGACGCGATGCACAGCCATGACCATGCGTCTGTCCTCATGCCCGTGACGGGCCATTGGCGGGTGACCTGGGCAGGCAATGGTGAGTTTGAGGCGGGCGAAACGACGCTCGCGCCCGGTGACACCATGAAAGTGCCCGCCGGTCTGGCGCACTCCGCCGTGCCGTCCATGACGGGCGAAGCGGCGCTTTATCATGTGGTCGGCACCGATGATCCGGCAGGAGCGACCTGGAATGGCTGAGATACCTGCCGATCTGCTGGCGCTTCTGCGCCAGGTCGACACGCCCACCGTCTGCAATGCCATCGAAGTCGCACAAGGGCAGCGCGGCTTCAACCGCTTCACGCGGGGCACGATGCAGCATTCCAAACCGGGGGATCCGCCCATCGTCGGCCGCGCTCGGACGGCAAAGATTGCGGGTCTTGCCCCGCCGCAAGAAGCGCCCGACGTGATCCGCGCCCGGCGGATGGAATACTTCCGATCCATGGCAGGCGGCGACGGTCCGACCTGTGCTGTGGTCGAGGATCTCGACTACCCCAATTGCATCGCCGGTTGGTGGGGCGAGGTTCACGTCGCCGTCCATAAGGGCCTTGGCCTTGCGGGCGCAGTGACGAACGGGGTGATGCGCGATCTGGACGTGATTGATGAGGGCTTCCCCGTTCTGGCCGGATCGGTCGGGGTGAGCCATGGCTTCGTCCATGTCCGCGAGATCGGGACACCGGTGTCGATCATGGGGCTTCAGGTGGCGCAGGGCGAATTGGTTCATGCGGACCGGCACGGCGCCTTGGTCGTCCCCGAAGAGGTGATCCCGTCCCTGAAAGCGGCCATCGAGACGGTTATCGCCTCTGAGGCCATCGTGCTTGAGCCGGCCCGCGAAGACGGCTTTGACATTGAAAAGTTGGCCGAGGCCTGGGGCAAGTTCGAAGCCGCACGGACCTGACCAACAGCGGGTCATTCTATCTGATCTTTTGAGCCGAAAATACCGGGCGACTCAGCCCGGTTTTTTGGGCCGCGTACTTGCGACCGGCATGCAAGTGTTTGTCGACCTCGCCTTTTCCGGGGTGCGGCATATTGGGTCACGCACTCCGCTGCAAATTTGAATGGTAAAGATGTTAGCGCTGACGTTACGTCACGCATGCGTAAGAACCCGTTGTGCGCAAAGCAAATTCCGGCGTTCGTAAAAAATTTCACAATTTACTTAACTAAAACGGCTGAGTTTTTACACGATGAAAACGAAATGCCACGGTCCCCCTCTCAGTAACCGGGATGGCGTGTGTAGCCTCTGTGCCAAAGGGCATTGCTGTCAAAGCGGCCCATTTGTCCCGATGCGCAGGAGGAAGCATTATGAAGGACACCGTCCAGATTGGATCGACCAAACCAACTCCGCATGTGGATGCCGAGGGCTATGCCACGATGTATGCGCAGTCGATCGACAACCCGGATGCGTTCTGGGGGGAGCAGGGCAAGCGGATCGACTGGATCAAGCCCTATACCAAGGTCAAGAACACCAGTTTCGCGCCCGGCAATATCGACATTCGCTGGTACGAGGATGGCACGCTGAACGTCAGCGCCAATTGCATCGACCGCCATCTTGAGACGCGCGGTGATCAGACCGCCATCATCTGGGAGCCGGACAGCCCCGAGGATGAGGCGCTGCACATCACCTACCGTCAGCTGCACACAGAAGTCAGCAAGATGGCAAATGTTTTAAAAGACCTCGGCGTGACGAAGGGTGATCGCGTTGTCCTCTACCTGCCGATGATCCCGGAGGCCGCCTATGCGATGCTGGCCTGCGCACGGATTGGGGCGATCCATTCCATCGTGTTTGCGGGCTTTTCAGCCGACGCTCTGGGGGCTCGGGTGAACGCCTGTGACGCGAAGGTTGTCATCACGGCAGATGGCGCGCCACGTGGTGGCCGCGTGACCAAGCTGAAGGACAACGTCAATCAGGCGCTGCTGCATGTCGCGGCAGACGTGAAATGCCTTGTGGTCCAGCGCACGGGCGAACAGGTCGCATGGCGCGATCGCCTGGATTTTTGGCTGCATGAGATGGCGGAAAAGGTCAGTGCCGAGTGCCCGCCGGAGGAGATGGGCGCGGAGGACCCGTTGTTCATCCTCTACACCTCCGGCTCCACCGGTCAGCCCAAGGGCGTGGTGCACACCACGGGCGGCTACATCGTCTACGCCGCGATGACCCACGAATATACGTTCGATTACCACGATGGCGACATCTTCTGGTGCACGGCGGATGTGGGCTGGGTCACGGGTCACAGCTACATCGTTTACGGCCCGCTCGCCAATGGCGGCACCACGATCATGTTCGAAGGCGTGCCGACATATCCAGATGCGGGACGGTTCTGGGCTGTGTGTGAAAAGCACAAGGTCAACCAGTTCTACACCGCGCCCACCGCGATCCGCGCCCTGATGGGCAAGGGGAATGAGTGGGTCGAAAAGTATGACCTGAGCGATCTGCGGGTTCTGGGATCAGTCGGGGAGCCGATCAACCCGGAGGCGTGGAACTGGTACAACGACGTTGTGGGCAAAGGGAAATGCCCCATCGTTGATACCTTCTGGCAGACGGAAACAGGGGGTCACATGATGACCCCGCTGCCGTTCGCCACCAAGCTCAAGCCCGGCGCGGCGCAGCAGCCGTTCTTCGGTGTGCAACCCGTGGTGCTGGAGCCGACCTCCGGCGAGGTGGTCGAAGGCAATGGCGTAGAAGGCGTGCTTTGCATCGCTGACAGTTGGCCCGGCCAGATGCGCACGGTCTGGGGCGATCACGAGCGGTTCGAGAAGACCTATTTCTCCGACTACAAAGGCTACTATTTCTCGGGCGACGGTTGCCGCCGGGATGAGGACGGCGATTTCTGGATCACGGGCCGTGTGGACGATGTGATCAACGTCTCCGGTCACCGGATGGGCACGGCAGAGGTCGAAAGCGCGCTGGTGGCCCACGCCAAGGTCGCCGAGAGCGCCGTGGTTGGGTATCCGCACGACGTGAAGGGGCAGGGCATCTACGCCTATGTCACCCTGATGCAGGGCGAAGAGCCGTCTGATGAGTTGCGCAAAGAGCTTGAGACCTGGGTCCGTGCCGAAATCGGCCCGATCGCCAAGCCCGACCTGATCCAATGGGCGCCGGGCCTGCCCAAGACCCGTTCCGGCAAGATCATGCGCCGGATCCTGCGAAAGATCGCCGAGGATGATTTCGGTGCACTTGGCGACACATCTACGCTGGCCGAACCGGAAGTGGTCGATGACCTGATTGCCAATCGCATGAACCGGAGGGACGTGTGATGGATGGGGCCGCAACAGCCACCACCACGCCGATCCTGATCCTTCTCGGGCCTCCGGGCGCAGGGAAGGGGACCCAGGCGCGCAAGCTGGAGGAAGGTTTCGGACTGATCCAGCTGTCCACTGGCGATCTTTTGCGTGCCGCTGTCGCAGCCGGGACCGAGGCCGGTAAAGCTGCCGAGGCGGTGATGAAGGCGGGCGGGCTCGTCAGTGATGAAATCGTGCTTGCTATCCTGACCGATCGGCTGGCGCAGGACGATTGCGTCAAGGGCGTTGTGCTGGATGGCTTCCCCCGCACCACGGCGCAGGCCGAGGCGCTCGACACGATGTTGGCTGAGCGGGGGCAGGGCATCAGCGCCGTCATCTCGCTGGAGGTGGACGAAGAGGCGATGGTCAAACGCGTCGCGGGCCGCTTTACCTGCGGCAATTGCGGCGAGGGCTTCCATGAGGCGTTCAAGCCGACCGCCATCGACGGTGTCTGCGATGCCTGTGGGTCGCGCAACATGACCCGCCGGGCCGATGACAACGCGGATACGGCACGCTCCCGCCTGCAGGCCTATGCCGAGCAGACGGCACCGTTGATCAACTATTACGACGCGCGCGGCACGCTCGCCCGGGTCGATGCCATGGGTGAGATCGCGGACATCAGCACACAGATCAGCCGGATCGTCGCATCCGCCTGACGGACATGCGCCGCCCCGACAGGGCGGCCACAAGATCTATTCAGAAACGACCTCAGACAAATGAAAGAGGAGGACAGTCATGGTCGACAATCCAAATGAGGCTCCAGCCGCGACCGGAGATGACTCGGTCTACTGGAAAACCAATATCCGCATCATCATGGCCTGCCTTGCCATCTGGGCGCTGGTGTCCTTCGGCTTCGGCATCGTGCTGCGCCCCATGCTGTCTGGCATCGGCGTGGGCGGCACGGACCTGGGCTTCTGGTTCGCGCAGCAAGGCTCGATCTTGTGCTTCCTGGCACTGATCTTCTTCTACGCCTGGCGGATGAACAAACTCGACAAGCAATACGGCGTGGATGAGGAGTAATCAGCCATGGACCAGTTTACCCTTAACCTGCTGTTTGTAGGCGCATCTTTCGCGCTCTACATCGGCATCGCGGTTTGGGCCCGGGCGGGCTCGACCAGCGAATTCTACGCCGCCGGGCGCGGCGTTCACCCGGTCACAAACGGCATGGCCACAGCGGCAGACTGGATGTCTGCAGCCTCGTTCATCTCGATGGCGGGCCTGATCGCGTTCACCGGCTACGACAATTCCAGCTTCCTGATGGGTTGGACGGGCGGTTACGTGCTTCTGGCGCTGCTGCTTGCGCCTTACCTGCGGAAATTCGGCAAGTTCACCGTATCTGAGTTCATCGGCGATCGGTTCTATTCCAAGACTGCGCGCATGGTTGCTGTGATCTGCCTGCTGGTGGCCTCCATCACCTACGTGATCGGTCAGATGCAGGGCGTGGGCATCGCCTTTGGCCGCTTCCTTGAGATTGACGCCTTCTGGGGTCTGCTCATCGGGGCCTGTGTGGTCTTCGCCTATGCCGTGTTTGGCGGCATGAAGGGTGTGACCTACACCCAGGTGGCGCAGTATTGCGTTCTGATCACCGCCTACACGATCCCGGCGGTCTTCATCTCGCTGCAATTGACGGGCAATCCGATCCCGGCGCTTGGCCTCTTTGGCTCGACCGAAAGCGGGGAGCCGCTTTTGGCCACGCTGAACCAGATCGTCACCGATCTTGGCTTCAACGAATATACCGCCGCCCATGGCTCGACCATCAACATGGTGCTCTTCACCTTGTCGCTGATGATCGGCACCGCGGGTCTGCCCCACGTCATCATGCGCTTCTTCACGGTGCCCAAAGTGTCTGACGCCCGTTGGTCGGCCGGTTGGACGCTGGTGTTCATCGCGCTGCTTTACCTGACGGCTCCTGCCGTGGGTGCCATGGCACGCCTGAACATCTCCGAGATGATGTGGCCCAACGGCACAGGCGGCGATGCTGTCAGCGTTGAAACTATTGAGAACGACCCCGACTATGCCTGGATGGGCACCTGGGCGGCCACCGGCCTTCTGGGGTGGGAAGATCGCAATGGCGACGGCATGATCCAGTACTACAACGACGCAAACCCTGATCTTCAGGAGCGCGCCGATGCCGCCGGTTGGGAAGGCAATGAGCTGACCAACTTCAACCGCGACATACTTGTGCTGGCCAACCCCGAGATTGCCAACTTGCCCGGCTGGGTGATCGGCCTTGTGGCGGCAGGCGGCCTTGCGGCGGCTCTGTCCACGGCGGCGGGTCTTCTGCTGGCGATCTCCTCGGCGGTCTCCCACGACCTTCTGAAGGGGCAGCTGACGCCGAACATGTCTGAGAAGTCCGAGCTGCTTGCAGCGCGGATCTCGATGGCAGCGGCGATTGTGGTGGCGGTCCTATTGGGTCTGAACCCGCCAGGATTTGCGGCGCAAACCGTGGCCTTGGCCTTCGGCTTGGCGGCAGCCTCGATCTTCCCGGCACTGATGATGGGCATCTTCTCGAAGCGCATCAACAACTCCGGTGCGGTTGCGGGCATGCTGGCCGGTCTGACGGTCACGCTGATCTACATCTTCCTGCACAAGGGCTGGCTGTTCATTCCGGACACCAACTCCTTCACGGATGCGGATCCGCTGCTTGGGCCGATCAAGTCGACTTCGTTTGGCGCAATCGGTGCGGCTGTGAACTTCGCGGTGGCGTACATCGTCTCCGGCATGACGAAGGAAACGCCGCAGCACATCAAGGACCTGGTGGAAAGTGTCCGCATCCCGCGCGGTGCAGGTGCGGCAAGCGACCACTAAGGCCCAAGGGCATCGCCGTGACCTCTCCCACACGGCGGTGCTCCCATTACGACCCGAGCCTGTCCGTCCCCCGGGGCGGGCAGGACCGTATCATCCCGGAGACGCGACATGTCCCTTTCGGCAGAACTGACGCGCTATCTCGCCTCCGTTCATCCATACGATAGCCTGGCTGAACCCGACCTGTTGGACCTGGCGGCCGTCTGTTCGATCCAAGACATGCGGGCGGGCGAGACCATCTTCGCAACCGGCGATGTCGTTGAATTTCTGTACCTTTTGGTCGCTGGCGAAGTTGAGGTTTTTGACGAGACCGGCGCCACCCTGTCCCTACTGGGGCCCCGCAATTCGTTTGGCGAACGGGCGATCCTGCGCGGCGAGCGGGCCAGTCGGACCGCAAAAATCCTGTCCGACGCTAGCATGATCTGCATTCCGGCGGATGTGCTGACCCGACTTATCGCAGAGCATAAGGCAATCTCGAAATTCTTTAACCGCACGGGCCGTGCGCAGCCGCATCGGCAAGATCTGACGACAATGGCCGTTGACGCCCTGATGACCCGCGATCCGGTGGTCTGCGGTCTGGATGCGACGATCCGTGAGGCCGCGTCAAAGATGTATGCGCACCGGATATCCTCCGTCTGCATTGTGGAGGCGGAAGCTTTCAAAGGCATCGTCACCCTGCGTGACATGAATGGAAAAGTGATCGTTGAGGGCGCCGACCCGACGGCGCCGGTTTCCTCCATCATGTCCGACGCGCCCTTGACGCTTGGCCCTGCTGCATTGGTGACGGATGTCCTGCATCTCATGGTTGAACGCGGCATAGGCCATGTTCCCATTGTTGAAGGGGACCGCCTTGTCGGCATCGTCACGCAAACCGACCTGACCCGCGCGCAGGCCATGACGTCGGCTGATCTGGTGGGCCGTGTAGCGAAAGCGCAAGACGCGGCGCAGATGGCGCGCGCCACGGCTGAGATCCCGCAGCTTCTGGTGCAACTGATCAGCGCAGGCGCGCGGCACGAGGTGGTGACGCGCCTGATCACTGACATCGCAGATACGGCAACGCGTCGCCTTTTGGCACTGGCAGAGGCAGAGTTTGGCCCGCCGCCCGTGCCCTATCTCTGGCTCGCCTGCGGCAGTCAGGGGCGGCAGGAACAAACGGGCGTGTCGGATCAGGACAATTGCCTGATCCTCTCAGACGATGTGACCGAGGCGGACTTGCCCTATTTCGAGGCACTGGCGCGGTTTGTCTGCGACGGCCTCAACACGATCGGCTATGTCTATTGCCCCGGCGATATGATGGCCACTAACCCGCGCTGGCGGCAGAAGCTGTCGGTCTGGCGCAACTATTTCGACGGCTGGATCGCCCGGCCCAACCCAGAGGCGCAGATGCTGGCCTCCGTCATGTTCGACCTGCGGCCCATCGGGGGGGATGCCAGCCTGTTCGACGGGCTCCAGGCCGAGACCCTCAAGAAAGCATCGGCCAATTCGATCTTCGTGGCCCATATGGTGGCCAATTCTCTCAAGCATCATCCGCCGCTCGGGCTTTTGCGCGGCTTGGCGACCATACGGGCGGGCGAGCATCGCAACCAGCTTGACCTGAAGCACAATGGCGTCGTGCCGATCACCGATCTGGGCCGTATCAACGCGCTGCAAGGGCAGTTGGCGCCCGTGAACACACGCGCCCGACTTGAGGCCGCAATGGAGGCAAGTTTGGTGTCACCAAGCGGAGGGGCAGACCTATTGGAGGCCTATGACCTGATCGCCACCATGCGGCTCGAAGATCAAGTGAGCCAGATCAAGGCAGGCCTTGCGCCAGATAATTACCTTGATCCTGCGTCGTTATCGGATTTCGAACGCAGTCACCTGCGCGATGCATTTGTCGTGGTAAAGACGATGCAATCCGCCGCAGGGTCTGGGAAGGGAGCACTCAGCTGATGTTCATCGAATTGATCGCCACCGTCTTTGCTGGCATTGCCTGTGCTGGGATCGCTATGCTGCTGAACCGGGTCACAGGACGCCGCTTGCCACGCTGGATCACGCCGGTTGCGGCGGGTTTGGGGATGCTGGCGATGACGGTTACCAACGAATACACTTGGTTTGACCGCACGGCTGACGAATTGCCCGACGGCATCGAGATCGCCATGACGGTGGAAAACCAAAGCTGGTTCCGCCCCTGGACGCGCCTTTACCCATATGTTGAACGCTTCGTCGCCGTGGATACAGGCACCGCCCGCACAAACGCCGCGTTCCCCGACCAGCGCCTTGCGGACCTCTATTTCTTTGGTCGTTGGTCGCCTGTGAACCAGGCCCCAATGCTGTTTGATTGTGCAAGCGCCCGGTCGGCCCTGCTGATCGACGGCGCTGAATTCGATGAAGACGGCGCAGTTGTTGACCCCGCGTGGGAGGGGATGCCCGAAGACGATCCGATCCTCGAATTGGTTTGTGAGACCTAGGATGCTCACCCTGCTGTCCTTACGCCTGCGCATCTTCCTGTTCTTTTGCCTGCTGGCACTGGGCGGGGCAGTGGTTGCAGCGGGGGCGATCTGGTTCGGTTCCAGTCGTGGTGATCCGTTTGTGACAAGCTTGCTGATATTCGTGCTGCTCAACACCGGCCTGATCCTCGGGATATGGCTGCTGTTTGACGAAAACGTCGCCAAACCCATCCTGAACATGTCTGCGCAGCTGCGCCTGCGCGCCCATTCGCAAGCGGGCAGCGGCGTCGATACGCAGGACGGGCGCTACCTGGGTGATCTGGCCCCGGCGGCTGAGGCCCTGTCGGCCCGTGCACTCGCCACGCAGGCCGAGGCGGACGCGCGACTGGCCGCTGAGACCGAGCATCTGGCGCAGGAGCGCGCGCGTCTGACCGCGATCCTAAGTGGCATTCCGATGGCCGTGATCTTGCTGAATGAAGCGGCAGAGATCGTTTTGTACGACAGTCAAGCGGCAGACGTTTTGGCGCGCGTGGCCCCACCGCGCCTTAAGGCCCGGCTCTCAGACTATTTTGAGGGCGCGGCGATTGAAACGGCGATGGAAGCCTTGCGCGACGGATCCCGGACTGTGCCGCTGAGTTTGACGGACGCAACAAGGGCACATGTCTTTCATGCCCGGCTGAATGCGCAAACGGATGGCGGGTACACGCTTGTGATTGACCCGCCCGAAGGCGCGTCCCCCCCGATCGCAGCGCGCCCGCTTGTCTACGATTTTGACCTGTTGACGATGGAGACGTCCCCAGACCTGGCGGGCTCGCCGCTCGATACGCTCTGCTATGTGGCGTTTGATACTGAAACGACAGGTCTGTCGGTTGAGGCGGATGAGATCATCCAGATCGGGGCCGTCCGTGTCTTGCGCGGGCGCGTGGTGGAGGGTGAGCATATCAACACCTATGTCGATCCCGGTCGGTCCATTCCCCCGGCTTCCACCAAAATCCACAGGATTACCGACGAAGACGTGTCAGGCGCGCCGGGTATCGACGATGCAGGGAGGATGCTGTCGCATTTTGCGCAGGATGCTGTGCTGGTGGCCCATAACGCGCCGTTTGACATCGGCTTGCTGCGGAAGAGCGCCCACAAGATGGGCGTTGACTGGGATCATCCCGTACTGGACACGGTCCTTTTGTCCGCAATCGTCTTTGGCACGAATGCGGAGCATTCGCTGGATGCGCTATGCACGCGCCTTGGGATCGAGATCGCCGCCGAGCGCAGGCACACTGCGCTGGGGGATGCCGAGGCGACGGCAAAGGCACTGGTCTGTCTTTTGCCCCTTTTGCAGGCACAGGGCATCAGCACGTTCGGGCAACTTATCCAGCAAACCCGCAGGCATGGCCGACTTTTGCAGGATCTGAATCGTTAAGAAATTGCCATGACGGCAAATTATTAACGCGGGTTTGATGGCGAATTGGCGGTCCGATAACGCGTGCATGGGATGCTCTGGTTGTCGCCGGACCCCTTTTCTTGCCCGGTGTCGACTGCCTTTGAGATCCTCTTGTTCGCCCATCTGCCAAGCCCTCCGTCAGGGGTGCGGTCGGGTGGGGGGCACAAGCTTTATTTTTGAGAACCAAAACCTTTAAGACCGGCGACCTCCTTGCGAAGTCGCCGGTCTTTTTTGTGTGGGAAACGGATGGTGTCTTTAGGGATAGAGAGAGAGGAGCGGGTGCCCCGGTGGGGCGGGAGAGGGGACAACCGGGGCACCGCGCGCTTGTGATCGGGCTAGCCCGTCACAAGATCGCCAGCATGAGCGATATGAGCACGGTTGTTTTCAACAAACCGCAACAGATGGCCCATGGAATAAGTGCCATCGGCGTCGGCCCCAAGCTGCGGGCAGGGCACGAAATCAGGCGCCGAACAGGGCAGGCTGTCCGGGCTCAAATGCAGCAGCCGCATCAGGACGGTCGCTACAAGCGTCCCGCCCACAGGGCCCAACTTGCCGCCATGGCCATTGCCCTCCTGCAGGCAGTAGAACCAAAGCGGTGTCTTGGTGATGCCGCGATGCTTAAGAGTGTCGGGCGCGGGCAGCTCGGCCACATGCATGCGCCGCGCGATTTGCTGGCCCGAGGCCATTTGCAGCGTGAACCGGTCGCGGATCATGTTGCGCAGGGGCAGCTTGCGCGCCTCGCCCGTCTCAACATCGAAGGTGCCGCCCATCTTGTCGATCACGGTAAAACCGCTACCCACGAACGGCAGGATATAGATCGCATCGGCAAGGTTCGTGCCGACTGGCCGTGCCCGCTGCGATGCGGCCGATCCCGGAACATCAAAGAACTGATCGAACTCGATATTGCGATCGGCCGGGCGATGGGTGAATTCGGCCCGTCCCAGTTGGAACAGGTCAAACAGCGGGCCTCCATTGGCCAACCTGTATTGGCTTTGAACGGTCGCATGCCCAAACCGGTATGCAGCGCCAGAGAATTCCATCGGCATGACCGGGCTGTCATCCTTAAACGGATGCGGCAGCGATCCGTGGTCGAACTTGGCCTTGACGTTATCCAGCACATCGGCATCGACAAAGGCGGGCAGCAGGCCGTGCAAGATCACCCACTGATAGTGCAGGCGGCAGGCGCGCCGCGCGGTCTGAAAGGCCACCTGTTCGGCGGACATCGCGGCCAGTTCGCTCGCGGGAACATGGGCCAACATCTTGCCCACAAGCTCCGTATCGCCATCAAGAACCTTGGTCATGACGATGTTGTGCAGGCACACAAACGCGCCTTGCAGTTGCGAGATGACCTGGTTCTCATCGTTGCGCGGATCCCCGATCAGCGCCGTGCCATGCTGGTTGCGCGCCAAATCAAGCGGGTTTGCACTATTGCCGAACAGCAGGAACCCACCATGATCCGGGTGATAGAGGTGCGGCGAGGCCTCTGGCCCCGCGCCATAAACGCAATCCAGATCCAGCGACGGCGTGCGCACATTGCGGATCGAGCCGATGGATACCAGCCGCCCGATCTCCGACGTGGCATCGAAGGTGACGTCATGGTCTACGAATTGGCCAAAGAAGGTCATCCCGGCCTCGGCTGTGCTTTCAGGCTCAGCACCCGCAGTATGACGCATCTCGTCAGTCAGGGCGATCAATGCCTGTGTAACTGTCTCGGCGTTGAATGCGTTGCCGTGCGGGTCATTGCCGCTGACCGGATTTTCCGGCCCGATCCGCCCGAAGGTCGGCGCCAAAGGCGGCAGCGGCGCGTCTGCGCAGTGCTTGGACAGGGTTTCAAAGCGGCTCATGCCATGGTGTTGGGTGGTCATATGTGCCTCCACATCTGAAAGAAATTGGCAGTCAAAGGGTCTTATCTTCCAATGGCTTCAGCCTGCGCGACGCCCGTCAGGGCACCGCAAATCCTGCGCAATCGCTGCGCAAGAAAACGCGGCCAGCGTGAAAATTGTTAGAAATGCGTGAAAATCTGCATCGCCGGGATGTGCGTATTGGACTGAGACCTGTCCTGCCCGCACAGTGAAGGCGTGCACCGACGGGGGGTATCATGGGTAAAACACGCGGATGGAACGGCTACGGGGATTGGACCCTTGAACTTTCGGGCTTGAATGATCCGGCCTGGCGGACGCTTGACGCCTATTGGGAGCCGATGCTCCTGCGCGTGATGACCGCCAAGGGTGAACCGGCCCTCTATTCCCAATGCGACGACTTCTTTGCGCAGGCAGATGCGCTGGGCCGCAAGGGGGGCTTCTGGCTTCCGCCGATGGAGCTTCAGTTCCAAGATGCCATCAAGTCGCCACGCGCAACGGTCGAACTGCTCGCCTATCGGCGCCTTGATCTGCGCGACAAGATCACCGGCAAGGAAAAAAGCCTCCTGTTTGAGACACTCGCTGTTGGCACCGTTCTGCACGCAGATAACCTGCCGAATTTGACTCGCGTTGAACCACGCGACCCGTTCCTCCCTCCGAAACTCGTCTTCGGTATCATCGATGACGGGATCGGGGTCTTGCACGGGCGCACCCGCCGCTATCCCACTGCCAGCCGAATTGAGAAGGTGCTTTGGCTGTCAGGTGCGGCTGGGGCTGCGTCCGTGCAAACCATCTCCCAGATCGATGCAGAGCTGTCGCGCCCCATTCAACGGGCCGAGCAAGACGCCTACCGTGACTATGCGCAAGCCGTCTATGCGCCCCAGACCCGCCATTCGCTGGGCCGCGCGCAGACCCACGGGGCCCATATGCTCGATCTTGCCGTCGGCGCCGATGCGGGCGATCCGATGACCAAGGTTCCGATCCTTGGCGTTCAAGTCGCGCCTGAGAGTTTCGACGACACCTCCGGCACGCGTCTGAACTTCGATATTCTCATTGGCCTGCGGTGGCTGATCCTCGAAACCGCGCTTTTGGCGGGGCTGGGCACACCGGTCGATCTGGTTGTGAACATGAGCCTTGGCTATATCGCGGGGCCCAAGAACGGACGCTCGTTCATTGAACAGGCCATCGCGCACCTGATGGATGTCGCCGAACTGGTGCTGCACATGAACGTCCACCTCGTCGTGCCATTCGGGAATGGATATTCCGACAATGTCGTGGCCCGCAGCACGATCGTGTCGGGTGGGTCGCAAGACTTCAACCTGCGCGTCCAGCCGGACGACCGCACGCCATCCTTCCTGGAGATGCGGCTGACGGACCAGAGCCCGGCGCAGGATCACAGCCAGATCGAAGTGGGTGTCACGGCCCCGCGCGGTGGTCTTCAGGCCAGCCAATTCACATTGCTCGCGGGCCAGTTTGCCGACCTGATCGACGATGCAGGCCGCTTGCTTGGACGGCTCTATCACATCCCCGCCCGCACGCTCTTTGCCGGGCAAGTGGAGCCTGCCTACCTTTTGCTGGCGCTTGCGCCCACCGTGCGGTCCCGCTCGGACACAGAGCTGACATGCCCCAGCGGGCAGTGGCAGATCACCTTGCGCAATTGCAGCAAGCAGGACATGGATCTGACCGCGCAAGTCCAGCGCGATGATGACCCGTCCGACCGCAATACGGGCGCAAGGCAGGCCCGGCTTGAGGGGGAAGAGACCCGCGCCTGGGATGCCGTCGGCCGCGATTTCGAGGGCGTCGATGAAGCGGCGGGGCGCGTGACGCGCCGAGGCACCAATTCGGCGCTCTCAACGATCCAACATAGCAGACGCCTGTCTGTTGGCGGTGCATTGGTGCGCCGTGATCCAACGGTGCCCGCGCATTTGCTGGTAGAGCCTGCGGAATATTACGGCGCCGAAGGGGCCGATTGGTCCGGCCATGCCCCCGACCTTAGCGCAATCAGTGAGGTAGAGCGCAACGCCCCCGGCGTCACGGCGGCGGGGCTGACCTCGGCTGGCAACGCGCGCCTGTCGGGCAGCAGCACGGCATGCGCCACGGCGTCCCGTGATCTGGTCAACCAATTGCTGGGTGTTACGCATCTGCCGGATGTGCCGCATCCGGTCTCTGATCCCCGTTTGGGGCAGCGCACCTTGCTCGATACGCCCGCCATCCGGCGACGCCCCTGACGCACGGGGCATCGCCAACGGCCTTTTACGAAAGCTCAGGCATCTGGCCCAGGGCCTTCTGCCACAGATAGGCGCTGACATCGTCGACCGGCGCGTTCAACGGGACGGCGTTTGGCGGCGGCGGCGGGTTTGGAGCCGCATCGCCAAGCAAAATCCGCACACTGTCTTCTGTCAGATCATGGATCGGGTTCGCGGGCCCGGGCAGGTCCAGCGTGCGAACCGCCGTCTCACCGGCGCCCGAAAGCCAGTTCACCAACGCCTCGCCCAAGGTCACGCCCAGGACAAGGCCGCACAGGCTGTCATGGGGATAGTGGACGCCCGCAACCGTGCGATTGTCTGAAATCCGCATGGCCGTGCGCATCAGCATCCGGGCGGACCCGTTCACATCGCGCGTTGCGTCGTTCATGTCGAACCGGCCCACATTGCCTGCCTTGCGATCCACAAGACCCGCCAAGACGGTCGCCAATGCGAAGGATTCCGTCGCGTGGCCCGATGGCCAGGCCCCGTGGGTCGGCGTGTCGATCACCGGCATCACCTTCGAGGACAGAAGGGACGGGCGCGGCACGTCGAAGACAAACTTGAACGGGAACTCGATATATCCGCACAACCGGACCACCGCCTCTGTCAGCTCAAAAATCCAGTCACTGCGCGACCAGTCCAGCAATAGAACTGCGCCGAAGAAGGAGGTGATATCCTCGGTCTGCATCAGGATCTCGTCGATCCGGTCTGCGCGCAGGTCCGCCGCATCCCGCACCATCGGCAATTGCGTATTGGCGAAATAGGCATTGTCCGGCCGGTTGAGCGTGACCAGCGGATTGGCCGGATCAATAAGCGTGCTGTGAAGTTCGCTGCCCGAAACCGCAAAACGCGCGAACAGCTGGTCATCGATGACCACCTCGCGCGGAATGTCCGACAAGGCCTCCAGCTTCTCACCGACAGTGCGGTTGTCGAGCACGTTATTGGGCGTCGTGCCGGGATCAATATCGCCCGTCCAGTACGGTGCAACCCCTTCGCGGTGGCTCATCAATGCCGAAGACAGCAGGCCATCGACGTCACCCGAATCCTCACGCCCTGCGCGTCCGGCGCGACCAGCCCGTCCTGCGCGACCGGCCCGTCCTGCGCGCCCGGCTCGTCCAGCCCGACCGGCGCGTCCCGCACGTCCTGCATAGGTTGCCATATCTACCCCCAATCCTGTTTCACTGAAGCGTGTTACCCGGAGCGGAGGATGATTGCCGTTGCGTCAATGCGTCAACGCTCGGCGGAACCTGCATACTTTTTTCACGAAAAATTTGCGATTTATTGCGGTTTCTGGCTCCATGGGGGCGAGTAAAGGGGCTGCTCCGGGAAAGCTGTTGAA
Source organism: uncultured Roseicyclus sp. (assembly GCA_947489665.1). Taxonomy (GTDB): domain Bacteria; phylum Pseudomonadota; class Alphaproteobacteria; order Rhodobacterales; family Rhodobacteraceae; genus Gymnodinialimonas. Next base: position 1,787,182 of record CANLEH010000001.1, read on the forward strand.
AAACCGTGTGAAAATCCGGTTCTTTGGAACGTTTGCTGTGATCGACAGCAACGGCCGCGACCTCACGCCGAAAGGCAAGAAGGCGCGGGGCATTGTTGCGCTGTTGGCCGAGACCACGACCATGCGACGGGGCCGGCGTTGGTTGGAGGCCATGCTTTGGAGTGACCGCGCGCCCAGTCAGGCCAGCGGCTCCCTGCGCCAAAGCTTGAGCGAGTTGCGATCCGCCTTCGGTGAAACGGTGGACATTCTGCACTCTGACCGCGGCGATGTGTGGCTCAACGCCGAGGCCGTGGATACCGATATTGACCCAAACAGCCCATTGCGGGAACCGGGGCGCGCCTTTCTGGAAGGCTTCGACGTGCGCGACGAAGCGTTCGAGCAATGGTTATCTGAGGCGCGCAGCCGGTATGACGGCACGGCCCGCGTGCCCGCGGCGCCCGCCGCTGCAAGACCGCTGCAAAATGTCGTGACGATCCGCTCGGCTGTCTCGGAAATCGGCTCCGTCACCGAGAACGTGGTTGGGCGTGTCTTGGCCGACACCGTAGCCCGCGGGATTGAACAGAATTTCAGCGCCGCACGATATGTCAGCGCATCTCGCAACGATCCTGATCTGGTGCCAGACCTCGAAATCCGGTGCGACACGGCCAATGACGGCGGGCGCGCCGTGGCCTTCATCCGTGTGGAAGAGGGGGCAAGTGGCCGCGTCCTTTTCTCAGAACATCTCACAGTGCCCGGCACGTCGGCGGACCTTCTGCAATCCGACGCGATCCATGGCATCGTGAACGCCGCCTCGGCCCAGGTGCCTGCACGTCTGGCCAGCCATATCGACCTGCACCGGCCTGAAGCGGCGGCCATGGGCTTTTCCAGCCTCGCGCGCCGACAGCTCAAACGCCTGGATGGCGAAGGGCTGGCCGAGGCCAACGAAAACTTCCAACGCGCCTATGAGGTGGACAGCAACGGCGTCTTCCTGGCCTGGCGTGCTTTTGTCCGGATGGCGCAACTGGTCGAGGCGGTGGATGGCGATGCCCAGGGCTGGCGGGATGAGGTCGATCAACTGGCCTCCGATGCGCTTAACCTGTCGGGCGGCAATAGTCTGGCGGTCGCCTTGGTCGCCCTGACGCGTTTCATGCTGGAAGACGATCTGCGCCCGGCGGCGGAACTGGCCAAGACCGCCCTGTCGCAGAACACCAACAGCCTGTTTGCCCGGCAAACCCTTGCCTTGGCGCATTCTGCCGTGGGGGATGCCGAAAAGGCCTATGCCATGTCCTCCAGCTGCCGCACGGCTGCGGCCAATGACGAACTCAGCCATCTGTGGGACCTCTACCATGCGCTGGTTTGCATCGGGGCAGGGCGCCTGGATGAAGCGCGCGCAACGTCACACAGCTCAGCCGCCAAATCGCCCACCTTCATTGCGCCGCGCCGTCAGTTGGTTGCCCTTTGTGCCCATTCCGGTGACTTCGACGATGCCAAAGCGCACTTAACCGCTTTGGAGAAACTGGAAGGCGGGTTCACCATCGACCGTTACCTCAACGATCCCGAATACCCGAACCTGACCTTGCGCAACGCGGGGCTTCTTGATCCCGTCCGCAAGATCAAGGACTGACTTTTGCCGGGTTTCGCGCCGTGACGTTCGAACAAATTCGCACATTTCTGTGGGTCGCGCGCCTGGGCGGCTTTCGCAAGGCCTCTGAACGGCTCCACCTATCCCAACCCGCGGTCTCGACCCGGATCGCCAACCTTGAAGATGAGCTTCAGGTCACGCTGTTCGAGCGTGGGACAGGCAAGTTGATCCTGACCAAGCATGGCCAACAATTGCTGACCTATGCCGAGCAGATGCTGTTCGTGGAAGAAGAGATCAAACATCGCGTGGGCTCCTCCGCGCAGGTCGAGGGGTTGTTCCGCGTCGGGGCCTCCGAGACCATCGCACAAGCCTGGTTGCCCGAATTTCTACAAGCCTTTTCAAATAGCTACCCCAGCGTGAACGTTGATCTGACAGTCGACATTTCCGGCGCGTTGCGGGATGGGTTGGTGGAAAGGCGGCTCGATCTTGCCTTTCTGATGGGGCCAATTTCGGAGTTTTCGGTCAAGAACGTGCCCCTGCCGCGCTTTGACCTGCACTGGTACCGCGCGGCCCACCTGGCAGAGCCGGATCTGGGCACAACGCCGGTGATTTCCTATTCCAGCCGGACGCGCCCGCACCGCGAACTGACCAGCGCCCTGTCGCAGCGGGTCGGCCCCAAAATGCGGGTGTTCACCTCAGCATCGCTCTCGGCCAGCCTGCGCATGATTGCCGCCGGGATTGCCGTGGGGCCTTACCCAAAGGTCTTGGCCGGGCCGTTCATGCAGGCGGGCGAAATCGTGGAGTTCGACCCCGATCTGCCCCTGTCACCGCTGGAATTCACTGCATCCTACCTGGCCGAGCCACGATCGGTTCTGGTTGAGGCGTCCGCAGAGATCGCGGCCGAGGTGGCAGCGGGTTGGCACCGCCTACACCCGGATTGACATCCAAAAATTCGATCACTCTTTATCAAAAATGATAATTTGAACGGATGAAGGTTCCTGTGCAAGCCTTGCGCTGACCAAACAGGGGGATCTGATGGCCATGCCATCCGACACAATCCAGGACAGCGCTTGGGACATCCGGCAGCGCATTCGCACGGGCGCCCATGTCGGCCACACGGCGGGCCTTGCGCCGGGAAAGCTGCAATGCAACCTCGCCATCCTGCCGGAACGCTACGCCCTCGATTTCCTGCGCTTTTGTCAACGTAACCCCAAGCCCTGTCCCGTCGTGGGCGTCAGCGAAACCGGTGATCCAACCCTGCCGACCCTGGGCCGCGAAATCGACATCCGCACCGACGTGCCGAAGTACCGCGTGTTTCGCGATGGCGTTCTGTCGGGCGAGGTCACGGACATCACGGACCTTTGGGCCGATGATCTGGTGACGGTCGCCCTGGGCTGTTCCTTTACCTTCGAGAACGCCTTGATGCGGGCGGGCATTCCGGTGCGCCACATCGAACAGGGGCGCAACGTGCCGATGTTCCGCTCCAACATCGCGCTGCAAAGTGCGGGGCCATTTGGCGGCGAGATGGTCATCACCATGCGACCGATTCCGGAGGACAGGGTGGGGGACGCACACATGATCTCCGCGCGCTATCCGCAGGCCCATGGCGTGCCGATCGCCACGGGCGATCCGAAGGCGCTTGGCATCGCCTCGCTGGACCGGCCTGACTACGGCGACCCTGTGGACGTCCGCGCAGGCGAGGTGCCGGTCTATTGGGCCTGCGGCGTCACCCCGCAAAACGTCCTTTTGCAGGCCAGGCTGCCGCTCTGCATCACCCATTCGCCCGGCCATATGCTGATCGCAGATGTCGCCGAAGACGCCGAAACCCCAATCTATTCAAACCCATAAACGACCCAACAGGAGGATATCCCATGAAAAAGACACTGAGCCTTTTGGCCGCCACCACCGCGCTTGCCGGTGCCGCGCAAGCGGAGGATTTCAACGTGGTCGGCAGCTGGTCGTCCCTGCCGCTGCACAACCAGTATGAGGCCCCGTTCTGGACCGAAGTTCTGCCTGGTGCTGGCGATTTCAATGTCGAGTTGACCACCCATAACCAGATGGGCCTTGGCCTGTCCGAGATCTATCCGCTGCTGGGGCAGGGCGTCTATGACGTCGCGATGACCGTGGCCGACTACGCCGTGGGCGATGCCCCCGAACTTGAGGGTTTGGACGTGCCGCTTCTGGCGCTCACCGCTGACGAGGCGCGCGCCATGGTCGATGCGGCGCGTCCCATGGTCGAAGAGATCTTCCGCAACCGCTTCAACGCCGAAGTCCTCGCCATCGCGCCGTACCCGCCGCAGGTCGTCTTCTGCAATGCCGAGATCAACAGCCTGGCCGATCTCGAAGGGCTGCAAGTCCGCGCCTCGGGCCGGATGACCGCGATCTTCCTTGAAGCCTTGGGTGCAGAGGGCGTGAACGTGTCCTTCTCCGAAGTGCCGGGCGCGCTTCAGAACGGCGTGGTCGATTGCGCCGTGACCGGCGCGGGCTCGGGCTATTCCGCAGGTTGGTGGGAGGTTTCCACGCACCTTCTCCCGATCCCCCTTGGCGGCTGGGACAGCGTTGTGACCGCGATGAACGCCGACCGTTGGGATGGCCTGTCGGCAGACGTGCAAGCCACGATCGAGGCCGAGATCGCCTCAGGCTTTGAAGACCCCGCCTGGGCCTCCGCCCAAGACGCGCTGGTCAACGACATCGCCTGCCTGACCGGCAATGGCGAGTGCCCCGCAGGGGATGCCCGTGACATGGTGCTGGTTGAGGTGTCCGACGCCGATTTCGACCGCGCGCGCGAGGTTCTCGTGGGTCAGGTCCTGCCCGATTGGGCCGAGCGTGCAGGTGGCGATTGGGCCGAGCGCTGGAACGCGTCGGTCGGTGAAGTCGTCGGCGTGACCATCGAGTAATCGCCGCTAATGAGATAGGGTTGCAAGGTTGCAACCCTACCTTACCCAACTGATAAGAAAGCATAATCATGGAATTGGCTTTGATCGACCGCTTGCGCCGGATCAACCGCGCCGTGGCCCTTCTGGTGGGCCTTGGCCTTCTGGGGATGGCCGGGTTCGTGGTGCTCGACATCATCCTGCGGCAATTCCATGCCTCTTTCGGCGGGTCCGAAGAACTGGCGGGCTATGCCATGGCGCTGGCGACAAGCTGGGGCATGGCCTATGCGCTGCTGGAACTGGGCCATATCCGCATCGACCTTCTGCGATCCCGCACGGGGTCGCAGGCCAAGGCGCTTTTTGACGTCTTTTCGCTCATCACCATGTCCGCCGTGATCGTCACGATCGCCATCAAATGCTGGCCCGTGGTGGAGCGCGCCATCACAAACGGCTCCCGCGCCAACACGCCGCTCGCCACCCCGCTCGCCTGGGTGCAGGTGCCATGGTTTGCCGGCTGGGTCTGGTTCGCGGCGATGTCGTGCCTCGTCACGCTCTGCGCCATCCTTCTGGTCGCCAAGGGACGCGGCCCCGAGACCGAGCCCTTTGCCGGCGCCTTCGCAGAACAGGACAGCCTGCAATGATCACCTACGTCTCCGCAGGCCTTCTGGCACTCCTCGCCCTGTCGATCCCCGTTGGCATCGTGCTCTTCCTTCTCGGCTTCGGCGTCGATCAGTTCTTCTCAAGCTTCCCGCTGACGCGCGGCCTGGGCAACATGGTCTGGTCGTCCTCCAACTCGGCCACGCTGATCGCCATCCCCTTCTTCGTTCTGCTCGGCGAAATACTGGTTCGCTCCGGCGTCGCCACCCGCACCTATGCAGCCCTCGACCGCTGGGTCAGCTGGCTGCCCGGCGGGCTGGTCCACGCTAATGTCGCCACGGCCACGATGTTTTCCGCAACATCAGGCTCGTCGGTGGCGACCGCTGCCACCGTCGCCACCGTGGCCATGCCGCAGGCAGAGAAACTGGGCTACGACCCCAAGCTCTTCTCCGGCGCCATCGCGGCGGGCGGCACGCTTGGCATCATGATCCCGCCCTCGATCAACCTGATCGTCTACGGCTTCCTGACCCAATCCAGCATCCCGCAACTCTTCCTCGCGGGCCTGATCCCCGGCCTTGCCCTGGCGCTCGCCTTCCTGATCGTCACCGCGATCATCTGCACCATCCGCCCCGACCTTGGCGGCCAACGTCGCCTCTTTCCTTTCGCGCAAATGGCCCGCGCGCTGCTGGACCTGATCCCGATCCTGATCCTGTTCGGCCTGATCGTCGGCTCCATCTATCGCGGTTGGGCCACCCCGACCGAGGCCGCCGCCGTAGGCGTCGTCGGCGCCCTTCTGATCGCCGCCGCCTTCGGTGGCATTTCGCTGACCATGATGCGCGACAGCCTTCTGGGCACCGTCAAGATCACCTCCATGATCATGCTGATCATCATCGGCGCGTCTTTCCTGAACTTCACGCTTTCGTCCGCCGGGCTCGGCCGCGAGTTGACCGCATTCATGGAAGGCCTCGGCCTCGGCCCGATGGGCTTCATTATGGTCGTCGTCGTCCTCTACATCGTGCTCGGCTTCTTCATCGAAACCCTCTCGCTCATGGTCGTCACGATCCCGATCATCGTGCCCATGGTGCTGGCGCAGGGCTATGACGTCATCTGGTTCGGCATCCTGATGATAGTCCTGATCGAGATGGCACTTATCACCCCGCCTGTGGGCCTGAACCTCTACGTGGTTCAAGGCGCGCGGAAGTCCGGCTCACTCAACGAAGTCATGCTCGGCGCGCTTCCATATTGCTTGGTCATGCTGGCCATGGCCTTCGCCCTGATCTGGTTGCCCGACATCGCGCTCTGGCTGCCCAACGCGCTCGAATAGCGCTCAAACCCCTTGTGAACACTGAACCAATGCGGTCCAAACGGCCCGCAAACGAAGAGGAACCCTCCGATGAGCTGGCAATTCTGGGTCGACCGTGGCGGCACCTTCACCGATATCGTGGCGAAAGACCCCTCCGGCGCGCTGCACACGCACAAGCTGCTGTCTGAGAACCCGGAAGCCTACCGTGATGCCGCCGTCCATGGCGTACGCACGCTGCTGGGTTTGTCCAAGACCGATCCGATCCCAGACGGCGCGGTGGATGCAGTGAAGATGGGTACAACCGTCGCCACCAACGCGTTGCTGGAGCGCAAGGGTGAACGCACGCTCCTGCTCATCACCCAAGGCCTCGGCGACCTCCTGCGCATCGGCTATCAGAACCGCCCGCGCCTGTTTGACCTCAACATCGAGTTGCCGGAACTGCTTTACGATGACGTCGTCGAAGTCACTGAACGTTTGGACGCCGAAGGAAATGTCGAGACCCCGCTGGACGCCGACACCGCCCACGCCGCGCTGCAGACGGCCTACGAAGACGGCTACCGCTCCGTCGCCATCGCGCTGATGCACTCCTACCGCTTCCCCGGCCACGAACAGACCCTTGGTGACATCGCGCGCGAGGTTGGCTTCACCCAAATCTCGCTCAGCCATGAAGCCTCCCCGCTGATCAAACTCGTCGGCCGTGGCGACACTGCGGTGGTCGACGCCTACCTCTCCCCGATCCTGCGCCGCTACGTGGGTCAGGTGGCCTCCGCTCTTGGGGCAGACACGCGGCTGATGTTCATGCAATCCAATGGCGGGCTGACCGACGCGAGCCTGTTCCAGGGCCGCGATGCGATCCTATCCGGCCCCGCAGGCGGCGTCGTGGGCATGGTCCGCACCACTGAAGCGCTGGGTCACGACAAGCTGATCGGCTTCGACATGGGCGGCACCTCCACCGATGTCTGCCACTACGCGGGCGAGTACGAACGCAGTTTCGAGACCGAGGTCGCGGGCGTCCGTATGCGCGCGCCGATGATGTCGATCCACACGGTCGCCGCTGGTGGCGGCTCGATCCTTTCCTACCGCGATGGCCGGATGCAGGTTGGTCCCGAGTCCGCAGGCGCCAACCCCGGTCCCGCCGCCTATCGCCGTGGCGGTCCGCTCACCGTGACCGATTGCAACGTCCTTCTGGGCAAACTCCAGCCTGCCCATTTCCCCGCTGTCTTCGGCCCCAACGGCGATGAGCTTCTGGACGCCGACGTGGTGCGTGAGAAATTTGAGGCGCTGCGCGCCGAGATCGGCGCCGACAAATCGGTCGAAGACCTCGCCGAAGGCTTCCTGCGCATCGCTGTGGAAAACATGGCCAACGCGATCAAGAAAATCTCCGTCCAGCGCGGCTATGACGTGACCACCTACACGATGAACTGCTTTGGCGGGGCAGGGGGACAGCATGCCTGCCTCGTGGCCGACGCGCTTGGCATGGAAAGCATCTTTATCCACCCCTTTGCGGGGGTCCTGTCGGCCTTCGGCATGGGGCTCGCCGATATCCGCGCCATGAAGGAACGCCAGATCGGCGCGTCCATCACCGCCGACGCAACCGCCGATATGGCCGCGCTCTCGGACCTCGCCCGCGCGGAAGTTGCCGGGCAGGGCATGGCCGAGGATCAAATCCAGATCATCGCGACCGCCCACATCCGCCCCCGTGGCGCGCAACAAACGCTTGAGGTTCCCTACGGCGATGCGGACCAGATGACCGCTGACTTCGTCGAGGCCCATAAGCAGCGTTTCGGCTTTGCGCCCGATACCTCGGACCTCCTGCTCGATGTTCTGGTGGCCGAGGCCGTGGGCCAGACAGGTGAAGGCGTCTCCATGCCCGATCCGGACGGGGCGGGGGCCGCGCCTGTAGATGTCCGCCTCTACACCGGGGGTGCTTTCCGGGATGTGCCTCTCGTCGACCGCGCAACCCTGAAAATTGGTGCCCACGTCGATGGCCCCGCCATCCTGACGGAACCCACCGGCACCAATATGATAGAAGAAGGCTGGCGCGCGACCTGTGTGGCGGGTGGCAATCTTCTACTGGAACGCGTCGTGCCACTGGAACGGGCCGAGGCGATCGGCACCGCCGTCGATCCGGTGATGCTCGAGGTCTTCAACAACCTATTCATGTCCATCGCCGAACAGATGGGTGCCACGCTCCAGAACACCGCCTATTCGGTTAACATCAAGGAAAGGCTCGACTTTTCCTGCGCCATCTTCGACCAGCACGGCGATCTTGTCGCCAACGCACCGCATGTGCCCGTCCACCTGGGCTCCATGTCGGAATCCGTCCGCACCATTCTGCGCCTGAACGAAGGCAAGATCCGCCCCGGCGACGTGTTCATGATGAACAACCCCTTCAACGGCGGCACGCACTTGCCGGACGTCACCGTCATCACGCCGGTCTTTGACGGGGGCGAGATCGTCTACACCGTCGCCTCGCGCGGCCACCACGCCGATATCGGCGGCAAGACCCCCGGCTCCGCCCCGCCGGACAGTCGCGTGATCACCGAGGAAGGCGTTGTCATCGACAATTTCCTGCTGGTCGAACAAGGCACTTTGCGAGATGCCGAGACCCGCGCGCTATTGGCCTCGGGCGACTATCCCTGCCGCAATATCGAAGAAAACATGGCAGACCTCGCCGCGCAGATTGCAGCGAACGCCACCGGCGTGGCGGAACTGACCAAGATCACGAAGAAATTCGGGCTGGAGACGATCCACGCCTATATGGGCCATGTGCAGGACAATGCCGAAGAAAGCGTGCGCCGCGTCCTCGACGTCCTGAAAGACAGCAGCTTCACCTATCCGATGGACGACGGCGCGCAGATCAAGGTCGCCATCACCGTCGACCACGCCGCCCGCGAAGCCACGCTCGATTTCACCGGCACAAGCCCGCAATCGGAATTCAACTATAATGCCCCGCTCGCCATCTGCCGCGCCGTGGTGCTCTACGTCTTCCGCACCCTCGTGGGCAGCGACATCCCGATGAATGAGGGCTGCCTGAAGCCGCTCAACCTGATCGTGCCCGAAGGCTCCATGATCAACCCCGCCTATCCGGCGGCGGTCATCTCGGGCAATACCGAGGTCAGCCAATCCATCGCCGACACGCTCTATGGTGCCCTAGGTGTGATTGCGGGCAGCCAAGGGACGATGAACAATTTCGTCTACGGCAATTCCACCTACCAGAACTACGAGACCATCTGCGGCGGCACCGGCGCGGGCGACGGCTTCCACGGCACCTCCGCCGTGCATTCCCACATGACCAACACGCGCATGACCGACCCCGAAGTGCTGGAGACGCGATTTCCAGTGACGGTTGAGGAATTCTCGATCCGCACAGGGTCCGGCGGGCAGGGGCGCTGGAATGGCGGGGAAGGGATCACGCGGCGCTTGCGCTTTGATGAGGCGATGACAGTGACCACTTTGACCTCGCATCGTACCGTCCCGCCCCACGGGGCAGCCGGCGGCGGGCCAGGAGGCATTGGCATCAACGCCGTTCAACGCGCGGATGGCCGAACCGAGAAGCTAAAGGGCAATGATCAAGCGGAATTGCTGCCCGGCGATGTGTTTATCCTGCAAACCCCGGGCGGCGGCGGCTTTGGCACGCCTTAGTCGTCCAGGCGACGCAGCGCCTTCATGGTCCGAAATTCCTCCTGATCCGGTTCCGCAGCCAGAAGGGGACGGTTCTCAAGATGTTTCGAATAGGCCCGGCTCTCCAGCCGGGTCAATTCGCGTTTGACGAGCTCCACCTGGAACAGCAGCCGATCCTTGGATGAGCGGAGCTGATCCATCGCCGCTTCCAGCTTGGTCTCGTGATCCTCCGTCAGGATCGAAATATCCTCGATCGCCACGGCATTGATCGCTGGTAGCAATACCCAATCCAGCGCATCGCGGTACACCTGGCTGGTCAATGCCTCCAACGGATAGCTGAACCCATCCTCGGTTTTCAGGGCCCGGTGCGGGTTGCCCGCTACGGCGGCAAAACGCACCAGGGCTCGGTTGGGCTGATCATCGTAGTGCGAATACAGCACCCGCAATTGCTTGAGGGACAGACCAGGCAGCTGAATTTCTTCATCTGGATTGCTGAACACGCCGTCAGATTTGTTGCGCGAGAACTCCTGCAGAACGGCAAATATGCGGTCACTGATTTCCGGGCAAAAAACCTCTTCCAGCGGACGTTCTCGTGTGAAGGTGATCCGGTGCCTATGCTCCGGCTTTGAAATGACCAGCGCAATGGGCACCCAAGGCGCACCGGGCGATGCGTGGGTCAATGTAATGGACAGCCCGTCAGTATGCTGTGGATCGGACAAGCCAAGCTCCTCCGTCATGGTCGTTGAACCCGATAATTATAATGATCTCCTTAAGAAACCATTAATAGTTGCTTTCCGGCTGCACGGAAAGCATCGCGTACCTGTCTTTTCAGGCATGGCCATGCGGGTTTAATCGCGCTGCGCATCCTCAACGATGGTCGCAACAACGCCCAGAACCTCGTCCACCTGGTTCAGAAATGGCGTCACCGACAGCCGCATATCCAAACCGTCGGATTTGAAATTCAGGATCTGCTCCTCGCGCATCCGGAAGACCTCGTTGCAGATGCTGGTCAGTTGCGCTGTGTCGTCAGGCAGGTTGCACTGCGACAGGTGAATACCGGTTTTTGGCAGATCCTTGATATTGAACCGATCAATCGCCGCCTGGGATGCACGGCGCACGATAAGAGCTTGATCAATCACAAGAACCGGGAACGGCACAACATCCAGCGTGGCCCCCAATTCGGTTGAAACACGCTGCAGTTCGGCCGAATTGACCTGCAGCTCTTCGTTGACCGTGATCAACTCCTCGTTGGTCGATTGCAGCTCCTCGTTGGAGGTCTCGAGCTCTTCATTCGTCGCCTGAAGCTCCTCATTGGTGGACTGCATTTCCTCGTTGATGCTCTGCAATTCCTCATTCGAGGTCTGCAATTCCTCCACCGTTTGTTGCAGCGCCTCCCGCGTCTGGCTGATCTCCTGCTCCATCTGGCGGATGTAGGTGCGCTGTTCATCCTCGCTGAGGGTTTCAAGCACGTCGACCTGCGATTCCTTCGTGCGTGTCTCGATCCCAACCAAAACATGATCTTCGCCATGATCAATGCTTGGCAAAGGGTAGCAAACAGCTCGCACTTCGTTGAAGTCTTCGCCGTCCATCGCATGCCACCGACCCGACCGGTGCTGCTTGTTTTTCAACGCCGTAGCGCACAGGCCCGTCATTTCATCGCGCAACGGCTTGCGCAGATTCCGCACCCCGACCCAAAGCGGGGCGTTTTCCGTCATCTGCGTGAAGGGTGAGATGTCGCCAAACACCCGAACCATCTCGCCACTGCGGGTCACGATGAACCCGTTCTTGGCGACAACGCGGGCCAGCGCGTCGAACGTGCCATGGGGCGAGACCTGCGGGTCGGCCACCGTCTCGACACGCGGCAGGTTCGGCGTCGGCGTCCAGCGCCCCAGCGCGGTACTGCCAGTTGTGAACCGGGGCGAGGGCGTTTGACCCATGCGACGCTTGGAGAATATTTTTTCGCCCCCGCTGCGCGTCTCAAACAAGGTATCCATCGATCCGACCGTCTCGGACGTGCCCAGAAACAGAAGGCCTGTGGATTTCAGAGCGTAGTGGATACGGTGCAGAACCCGGTTCTGAAGGGATGTGTTGAAGTAGATCAACACATTGCGAAGGCTGACAAAATCAACGTTCAGGAACGGCGGATCGTGGAAGATGTTGTGCAGCGAAAACAGCGTGATGGCGCGCAGTTCGGGCACAACCTCGATCCGCCCGTCATGGACCTTGAAATAGGTCTCCAGAATGCGCTCGGGGATGTCCGAGGCCGCTGTGATCGGATAGCTCCCGCGCCGTGCAACCTCCAGCGCCCTGTCGTCGATATCGGTTGCGAAAATCTGCACGCGGGCCTTACGCAACTTTTCCAGGCCGCCCATCGCCTCGGACAGCATGATCGCGATCGAATAGGCCTCTTCACCAGTGGCACAGCCCGCAACCCAAAGCCGCAATTGGCCGACATCCTTGCCGCCCACAAGCCGCTCAAACTCGCCATGCAGTTGTTCGAACTGGTTGTGGTCACGGAAAAACCGCGTGACCGAGATCAGCAGGTCCCGAAACAGCGCGTCGACCTCTTCAGCCGAAGTCCGGCAAAAGGCGACGTAATCGTCGTAATCCTTGATATCGAGCGCGGCCATGCGCCGGTTGATGCGCCGCGTGACAGTCGTTTCCTTGTAATCGCGGAAATCCACGTTCGTACGTGCCAGCAGGATCTGGAAAATGTCGGACAGCTTGCTTGGCCGCTCGTTCAGGCGGCGCAGCTGCGAAAAATCTCGTGTTTGGGTCAGGATTTTCGTCAGATGCTGCCCGATCTGTTCCGGCGACAAGGTCAGGTCGATGCACCCCGTTTCAGCGGCCGAGGCCGGCATGCCGTCGTATTTTGCCGTCGCCACGTCCTGCGCGATTGTGATGCCACCCGCCTCGCGGATTGCTTGCACGCCATAGCTGCCGTCACTGCCGGTGCCCGACAGCACAACGCCCACCGTACGCTCCCCAACTTCTTCCGCGATCGATTTGAACAGCCGGTCTGCAGATGGTTTGGGCGAGGCCGGATGACCGCTTGGGTCCACCAGCCGCAATTTGCCGTCTTGCAAGACGACATCCGAATTGGGCGGCGTGATGAAAATGGTGTTGGCGATCGGTGCGGTTGTACCATCCAGTTCCACCACCGGAAGCGGCGTCTCGCGTGAAATGAGCGCGGTCAGAAGGCTCTTGTGCGTGGGCGACATATGTTGGGCCAGCACGTAGACCGCGTGCGCATCCGGTGGAAGGTTCTGCACAAGGGAGGAGGCCGCCTCCAGCCCCCCGGCCGAGGCTGCGATGCCGACGAAATACAGGGGTTCTTCAGGGGGGGTCGCTTCAGCTGCAGGCATCAAAGTGGCTCCGAAAGGCGCGCAAATTCAGGCACGTGTGATGACTGAAAGGCTAGAGGGTCCGGGCCAGCGGAACAACCGCGACGAAGGGTCCAAGACGCAAGGATTTCGGGCTAAACCTCAACAGGGATAGGGTATTTTCGCCACACTCACCGAGGTTCGAACGTCAACGCCCCGGTCAGGCGCTGCGGGCCGAGGGCCTGCATCTCCACAATCAGGGCACCCGCGTCACCCGGCGCGAAGGCCACGCCTTGCCCGTCGGAAGAGGCCAGATCAATCCGAGCGTCAGATGCGCTGCCCGAAACAGACAGCGTGGCGTTCTCTGTGCCCGAAAAAACCACCTGTCCCGACGCGCTCCCACCCGAGATGGCAATCTGCCATTGCCCCTGGAATCGCCCCTGCACGGTCGCGCATCCCAGCGTGCCGGTCCAAGTCGTGGACGCGTCGTCATTGGCCTCCAATGTGCACCGGATGCGCAATTGTGCCCCATCGGGCGCCGTCAGCCGCGCATTGGTGCCCCATTCGCCGGACAGCCATGCCGGAACCTCAGCAGTGGCGGTCATCGGCGCGGCAGCCATAAGGGTGGCGAGCACAAGTTTTTTCATCTTTTCACCATTCGGATCAGGGACGGCAGAAACCCTAGATCAAAGATCAGCGCCATCCAGAGCGAAAAGATCACAAACGCGCCAAATATCGGTAGACTTGCCGTGGCGCTGAAGATCGTCGCGATAAAGCCGAGCGACATGATCAGCGTCGATGCTACCATGGGCGGCCCGGCATGGGTCAGGGCCTCGGCCAGGCGCGCGTCCCGGTCCCCTTCGGCCAGACGCCAACGGTTGAGGAAATGGATCGTGTCGTCCACCGCAATGCCAAAGGCGACGGTCAGGGCAAACGCCACACTCATCGTCATGCCTTCGCCGCTCAGAACCATCACCGTCTCAATCGCCATCATCGGCATCGCGCTCACGCCGGTGGCCAGTGCCGCCAGCACAAGCGACCGTTGCGAGATCGCGACCACCAATAGGATCGCGCCAAGCGCGATGTAAAAGCTCATCCGCATGCTGGCGACGGTCTCCGGCACCACTTCATGCGACAGCAGGGATTGCCCCGACAGCATCGTGACATCACCCAACCCGCCCGCCTCCAACGCGCTGTTGAGCGCCTCAACCTCCGCGCCAAATCTGTCCGGGCCCGTGCCAAGTGGCAAAAGCACCGGCAAAGCGACCGACAAGCCGTCGGCGGCCTGGAACCGTTGCGGCACCTGGGGCACGCCATCGGCAGGCCGGCCCGTGCCGCTGAACGCCGCCTCGGCCACCTGCGCCAGACGCGGGCCGTCCGCCTCCGACAGGCCCGGCACGCCGTCTGTGTCCTCAACCACGACAAACAGCGACGCAGACCCAAGCCCCTGATCCTCCATATAGGCCAGATCACGCCCCAACGGGCTGGCATCACGGATATGCTCGGAGATTGAAAATGTGGGCTCAGCCCGGTTCATCGCCGGAAGCAGCGCCAAGGCCACCAATATCGCAAGGCCCGCCGCCACATAGGGCCGCGCCAACCCGGCCCGCGCTGGTGTCAGGGCCATGGTGAAGCCATGCGGCGCGCGTTTTGTCCGCGGCGCCATCAATCGCACCATCAACGGGAACACGAGACAGACCGCCGCAAACCCGCACGCGACCGAGATCGGCCCCCAGAACGCCAACCCATTCAGCGCATCAGTGCCCACAATCGCGAAACTGCCCAAGGCAAGGGCAGAGGTCAGCGAAGTCATGAACGCCGCAGGCAACACATCCCGCAACGCCCGCTCCAGGCTCATGCCCTTTTCCCGGCTGGCGTAGAACAGATGCAGCGTATCGGCAAAGGCCAGCACCATCACCAAAGTCGGCAAGGTTGCCAGCCACGGGTCAAGTGGGCGGCCCGACCAGCCCAATAGGCCCGTAAACCACAACACGCCGCATATGGACGGAACGGCGCAGACCACGATCGCCCGAAGCGAGCGCACGATGCGCCAGCCCACAAGGATGCAGATCAGGACCGCCAGCGGCGTCACGACCGCCTGATCGCGGATCAAACTGTTGGAGATCTGGCGCTCCACCGCCTGTTGCCCCACGGCGCGCACATCCAACGGCGCGGCACCTTCGATCAACGGCGGCAAGGCCTCGGCCAGAGTACCCGGCGCCACACCATTTGCAGCGATCACATGCAAAAGGGCCGCAGACCGGTCGGCCGACACAAGCGCACCCGCCGCATCCCCCGCTGCAAAGAAGGTATCGAACCGCGCGTCCAGCGGCGCCTCCGGGTCGGCCAGGATCAGCGGCGTTGTCACACCCTCTGCCGGGATCGAAAACAGGCTCACCACCTCGGCCACGCCGTCGGTGAATTGCAGATCAAGGATCAGGTTTTCCAGCGCTTCAAAGGCCGCAGGCTCCGCAAGATCATCAGCGCGGACCAAAAGCGCCTCGTCCGCCACGCCCAATGCGAACTGATCCCGAAAGACCTCATACGCCCGGTAGCCCGCACTATCGCCTTCCAGCGCGCGGGTCACATCCGCCTCAACATGCAAATCCCGCGCACCGATGACCGCAAGAACGGTTAATATCAGCGCCAGGCCAGCGGCCAGATAGGGGCGCGGCCTGCGCGTTGCGGCCGCTATCGTCTCGCTCATGCCTCTAGCCTGTTGTTTCTTCGTTGCATCACGCGCCGCGCCAGTCGCGGCAAGTACGGGCATTCTCCGTTGACGGCAGCTAGGGCGCAATGCCCAATTGACGAGGGAACAGACCATTGGATTGTAATGACAGATTTGACGAACCGCCTTGCCCCCTTGCGTGTGGGCCGCGGCATGGGCTTGCTCCAGCAAGTCGCGGAAGATGAGGTTTTGACAGGGCGCGAGATTACACTCGCCGGTCGCCAGATGCTCAGCTTCGCCTCTTGTTCCTATCTCGGGCTGGAGATGGAGCCTGCCCTGAAAGACGCCGCCATCGCCGCAACGCTGGCCTACGGCACGCAATTTTCCGCCTCTCGCGCCTTCATTTCGGCCCCTCCCTATGCGGAGGCTGAGGCGCTTTTGACCCAGATCACAGGCCGGCCAGCGCTTTTGGTGCCCTCAACCTCGCTTGGCCATCAGGCGGCCCTTCCGCTGCTGGTCGGCGCAGGGGATCTTGTGCTGATCGATGTGCAGGCCCATGCCAGCCTGCATGTCGCGGCCAACCTCCTGAAAGCCCAAGGCATTCAGGTCCAGACAGTCGGCCACAGCGCGCCCGACCACGTGGCGCGGAAACTGCGATCCAGCGACGCACCGCGCGTGTGGCTGTTGATCGATGGCATCTATTCCATGATCGGCGACATCGCCCCGTTCGCGGCCTATGACAGGCTGCTGGCCGAGGATCCGCGCCTCAACCTCTATGTCGACGACGCCCATGCTGCTGGCTGGTGTGGGGATCGGGGGCAGGGTCTTGCCCTGCAACACTGGCCCGACCATCCGCGCGTTCTTGTGGCACTTTCGCTCAACAAAAGCTTCGCCTGCGCGGGCGGCTGCCTGGCGCTGGCCAATGAAGATCAGGCCGAAGCGGTGCGCGCCTTTGGCCCCGCGATGACCTTCTCGGGCCCCGTTCAGCCGCCGATGCTGGGGGCGATCCTGGGGGCTGCACGCTTGCACCTCGGGGCAGGGTTGGCCGCGCGCCAGGCCGACCTGCGCGCCCGCATTGCCCATTTCAATGCGGGCGCCCATGCCCGCGGCCTGCCTTTGGCCTGCGCGGACGGGACCCCAATGCGCTATATGCGCATTGGCGATATCGCCCGCACTGCGGCCATCGCAACCGCTCTGCAGGACGCCGGATATTTCATGGCTGCCGTCGCGCCTCCAGCGGTCTCGGCCCGTGACGTTGGGGTGCGCATGACGCTGACCAACCATCACAGCATCGCCGATATCGACGCACTGCTGGACGCTTTGTCCATCGCGCTGGAAGGGTCGATCCCGGCTGCGGCGGAGTGAGCCTTCTTCTTACACCTGCCGAGGCCGCGCTCTACCGCACAGGTCCCAACAATATCTCCATCCTGTTTGAGGCCAAAGGCGGGTTTGATCCCGAACGGGCGCTCTTCGGTCTGCACCAGATGGTCGAGGGGACCGAGCGGTTTCACCGCATCCCCCGTGGGCGCATCAGCCCCGTCTTCGGTGCGCGGGTTCCGCTGCATTGGGCCGATCACGTCGCCGTTTTGGAGGCGCCCGACCTCGCGGCGGCGCAGATGATGGCCCTGACCCGGCGTCTGGCGCTGCCGATGGACCGGCCCCTGTGGCGCGCGGTCCTTGTGAACCCGGATGGGGCAGGGTGGAGCGGCCTTGCCCTCCACTTCGACCACGCCATCGCCGATGGGACCCGCATTTCACGCCATATCGTGAAACAGGCCCGACCGGCCCCCGACCAGAAAATCCCGCTCTCGGACATAGGCCGGTACACCCTCGAACACCTTCAATCGCAAACGGACCTGCGCCTGACCCCGGCGGAACCCGCCTTACTGCGCCTGGACTTTGAGGCGCTGTCGCGCGCCATCCCCGATGCAGCGAGCCATTCGGATGCGCTCCTGCGCCTCGCGCACCGTACCCTTTTGGAAGAGCCCGCCTTTGATGGCCTCCCATCGTCTCGCCGCGACAATGCCCAGGTCGCCCGGATCGAGGCGCTACGCTCAGCCAGCGGCGTGTTGGGCAATCGCGCCCGCATGGTGTCGGTCGATCTCTCCGCGCCTTCGTTGGCCAGCACCGCGCTGTTCGAACGCACGCGCACCCCGATGATCGACACGGCCCGCATGGCCGTGGCGCGCTTCATACCAGCAGCTCTCCTACGTCCCATCGTGCAGCGGGAATTCTCCCAGCCCGGCATCGTGCTGACCGTTGTGCCGGTCGGGCGAAGGCTTCCGCCGCTCTTCGGCCTCGATCTGCGCGCCATCCATCCTGCAGCCCCGGTTCTTGGCCGCCCGCCTTTGGCGGTCACGGCGGTGCGCACAGGGCAGGGGTTTGACATCTGCCTCACGGCACACGGCATCGACGGGCAGGCCATCCCAGATCTCTCCCAGCGTGTGGCCGACCGGATGCTCGCGGCGGCTCAATAGAGAATTTCGATTGAAATACGCTCTTTTGATTGGCATTAGCGTCGCATGATCAACAAGCTCGAAATGTTCATCGCCGTCGCCCGTGAAGGTCACTTTGGGCGCGCCGCCGAAAGTCTGGGTCTGACACAGCCCACGCTGTCCACCGGCATCAAGCAACTCGAAGAAAGCCTTGGCGTGCAGCTGATTTTTCGCGGCTCCCGCTTCGGGGGCCTGACCCCCGAAGGCCAGCGCGCCCTGGTCTGGGCGCGCCAATTGGTCAGCGACGCCCGCACCTTCCGGCAAGAGATGCGCACAGCGCGCCACGGCCTCAGCGGTATCGTCCGCCTCGCCGTGATCCCCACCGCCCTGACCTGGGCCGCGCGCCTGTCAGCGGAGTTTTCCGCCGCCCATCCAAATGTGCGCTTCACCATCCTCAGCCGCACCTCGGCTGAAATCCTCAAGATGCTGGATAACCTCGAAATTGATGCGGGCCTGTCCTACCTCGATAACGAACCACTCGGCCGCGTCACCACCGCGCCGCTGTACCGCGAACGCTACACGCTCGTGACCCACCGCGAAAGCGATCTGGCCTTGCAGGACAAGGTCGAATGGGCGGATCTCGCGGGCGAACGCATCTGTCTTCTGACGCCCGACATGCAGAACCGCCGGATCATCAATGAGGCGTTCATGGAGGCCGGCGTCACCCCCGAGGCGCAAGTGGAAAGCAACTCGACCGTGGTGCTGGCCGCCCATGTCGAGGCGGGCGGCTGGATCACCGTTCTGCCCCACGACATGGCGCAATTCCTGTGTGCCGGGAAGGCAGACCTCGTCATTCGACCGATTGAGGGCGGCGGGCTGGACCACGCGGTGGGCCTGGTCGCCCCCTTCCGGGAGCCGCACACACCCGTCATCGAGGCGCTACTCAAGACCACCGGCGCGCTCGGTCGCGAGACCGCCTGACTGCGTCGCATTTCGCAGGGCAAATGTCGGATTGTATACATTGGTATTTTCAATCGACTGACGGTTCTACGATATTGATTGCTGAATGATTGGCCTGCATCCTAAGCGTGTATACTCCGGAGCATGCCATGCCACTCACAGCCGCCCCGTCCGAAACCGGTGACGTCAGCGCGATCATCCAGAAAAATATAGGGCTGGAAGGTCCGCTTTTGCCGATCCTGCACGATGTTCAGGCGGTGTTCGGCCATGTGCCCGATGCGGCCCGTGCGCCCATCGCCAACGCGCTCAACATCACCGAGGCCGAGTTGCACGGAGTGATTTCCTTCTATCACGACTTCCGCCGCGAACCGGCGGGCAAGACGGTGCTCAAGATTTGCCGGGCGGAAGCCTGTCAGGCGGTCGGCGCGAATGACCTGTCCGAAAAGGTGCTGAAGCTGCTTGGCCTTGATTGGCACGGCACCTCCGCCGATGGCCGCATCACGGTAGAGCCGGTCTATTGCCTGGGCCTGTGCGCTTGCGGCCCCGCGGCGATGATTGACGGCAAGGTCAAAGGCCGCGTCACGGCAGAAGCGCTGGTTGAGGAGGTCTCTCAATGAAAGTCTGGGTCCCCCGCGACGCTGCCGCCAAGGCGCTCGGCGCTGACGCCGTCGCTGCCGCGTTTGAGGCCGCCGGTGCCGAGGTTATCCGCAACGGCTCCCGCGGTATGATCTGGCTTGAGCCGCTGGTTGAGGTTGAATGTGACGGTGTCCGCATCGGATACGGCGCGGCCACGCCTGCCGATGTGCCTGCCATCCTCGACGGCTC
This sequence comes from uncultured Roseicyclus sp., assembly GCA_947489665.1. GTDB lineage: Bacteria > Pseudomonadota > Alphaproteobacteria > Rhodobacterales > Rhodobacteraceae > Gymnodinialimonas. The sequence goes on from CANLEH010000001.1 coordinate 1,807,351, forward strand.
CGCCGAAAGCCTCGGGTCTGTCGAGGACATCCCGTTCTACGCCAAGCAAAACCGCCTGACCTTCCAGCGCTGCGGCGTGATCGACCCGCTGAACCTGGCGGAATATGAGGCCCATGGTGGCCTCACCGGCCTGCGCCGCGCGGTCGAGATGTCGGACGCCGACATCGTGGCCGAGGTGACCGAGTCCGGCCTGCGCGGTCGTGGCGGCGCGGGCTTCCCCACCGGCATCAAGTGGGAAACGGTCCGCAAGGCTGACGGCCCGCAGAAATACATCGTCTGCAACGCCGATGAAGGCGACAGCGGCACCTTCGCCGACCGGATGATCATGGAAGGCGATCCGTTCTGCCTGATCGAAGGCATGGTGATCGCGGGCCTCGGTGTGGGCGCGACGAAGGGTTACATCTACCTCCGCTCGGAATACCCCGATGCGATCGAGGTGATGAATACTGCCATCGAAATCGCAAAGCAAAACAACGTTCTCGGCAACGTTCTTAATTCATCACATGAATTCGATATCGAAGTCCGCGTCGGTGCAGGCGCCTATGTCTGCGGCGAAGAAACCTCGCTTCTGAACTCCCTCGAAGGCAAGCGCGGCGTTGTCCGCGCCAAGCCCCCGCTTCCCGCGCTCGAAGGCTTCCTTGGTCGCCCCACAGTGGTCAACAACGTGATCTCGCTCGCCACCGTTCCGGTGATTTTTGAGAAGGGTGCCGCGCACTATGCCAGCTTCGGCCTTGGCCGCTCGAAAGGCACCATGCCGATCCAGATCGCGGGCAACGTCAAACATGGCGGCTTGTTCGAGACCGCCTTTGGCATGCCGCTGGGTGAGTTGGTCAACGACATCGCGGGTGGCACAGCCTCCGGCAAGCCCGTCAAAGCGGTGCAGGTTGGCGGCCCGCTCGGCGCTTATTTCGCGCCCGAAAAATTCGACACGCCCTTCGCCTACGAACCCTTTGACGGCGCAGGCGGCCTGATCGGTCACGCTGGCGTCGTGATCTTTGATGAGACCACCGACATGTTGGGCATGGCCCGCTTCGCGATGGAGTTCTGCGCCGTGGAAAGCTGCGGCAAGTGCACGCCCTGCCGCATCGGTGCCGTGCGCGGGGTCGAGACCATCGACCGGATCGGGCAGGGCGATGCCTCCGCGATCCCGCTTTTGGTGGACCTCTGCGAGACCATGAAAGACGGCTCGCTCTGCGCGCTTGGCGGCTTCACGCCATACCCCGTCATGTCCGCCCTTGAACAATTCCCCGAGGAATTTGCCGTCGCGCAAGAGGCGGCGGAATAATGACGATGGCCCTTCGCAAACACCACGGACAAGAGGAGATGCGCGCCATCAGCGACCGCCCTCTGCCTGCGGTTGATGCGATGCTGGCCGAGTTGCGTTTGCCCAAAGCGCTGTCGTCGATTGCCCGCGGGCAGGGCGGCACGTCGCTCGATCACAGCTGGTTCGCTTTTGGTCGCACTTACCGCGTTTTGCAGGACCTGAAGGCCAACCGCCATGGTGCGCTCTCCAAAGGCGACCGCGTCCGTTTCCTCGGGGCCTATGTCTTCCCATATGACAACGGCCTGCGTCTGCATTTTGAGCCTGAGGATCAGCCGGGCAAAGACTTCTGCCTCGAATTCGAAGGCAATTTCGCGGAAGCGCCCGGCGTTGTCCGCATGATCAACCAAAAGAATGAACGCGATTTCTTTACCCCCAGCGACCGGGGCATGCACAATGCTCGCCGTCTAGAGCTTTTGCGCGCCGAAACCCTCCTCCGCACCACCGCTGCCGACAGCCAGGCGCAGATGGACGATGCGTTTGAGGCTGCGAAGCCCGGCTACGAAATACAGCTCGAAGCGCTCTTCGCCGACCAACCCGATCTCGGCAACGCCGTCTATTCGCACGTTCTGGGCGATGAGCACTCCACCGAGACCCACCTCGATCGCGCCCATCTACGCTACGGCCACACCTACTGCGTCACCCGCCCGCTGGCCGCAAACCGCAGCGGCAGCCTGACACAAGGCGATACACTCATCTTCCGCGGCGCTGTGCTGCGCTTCGGCGAAGAACTGACGCTCGATTTCATCCGCGAAGATGGCACACGCTGCGATCTGGTCTTCTACCCGACCGACCCAGCGCGCTGCCCCGAGCTCGCGAACCTGACCGCCTATCTGCAGGAACTGCCCGAAGGCAGTTCCGCCCGCTCCATTCAACTGATCCAAGCCCGCGCGATCCTCGACGATCTGCGCCAGCAACGTGAGGCCGCAACATGAAAGACTTCATCATTCCGTGGGACGACCGCGACATGGGCACCCCCGCCGTCCAAGGCGCGCCTGTCACGCTGACGGTCGACGGCTTCGAAGTGACGGTGCCCGAAGGCACCTCCGTCATGCGCGCGGCGGCTGAGATCGGCATGTCGATCCCCAAACTCTGCGCCTCCGACAATCTCGAAGCGTTCGGCTCCTGCCGCCTTTGCGTCGTTGAAATCGAAGGCCGTCGCGGCACGCCGGCCTCCTGTACCACACCGGTGGCCGAAGGGATGGTCGTTCGCACGCAATCCTCCAAGGTCAAAAAGATCCGCAAGGGCGTGATGGAGCTCTACATCTCCGACCACCCGCTCGATTGCCTGACCTGTGCGGCCAATGGCGATTGCGAATTGCAGGACATGGCCGGGGCCGTGGGCCTGCGCGATGTGCGCTACGAGGCCCCCGAAAACGCCCCGCTTGCGAACCATTTCGAGGCCCGTCAAGGCGTGCAGGACAACCCCGAATGGATGCCCAAGGACGACTCGAACCCCTATTTCACCTACGACCCCTCCAAATGCATCGTCTGCAACCGCTGCGTCCGTGCGTGTGAGGAAGTCCAGGGCACCTTCGCGCTCACCATCGAAGGCCGGGGCTTTGACAGCCGCGTCTCCGCCGGTGGCCCGGACAGCGATTTCCTGACCTCCGATTGCGTCTCCTGCGGCGCCTGTGTGCAGGCCTGCCCAACGGCCACGCTCCAGGAAAAATCCGTGATCGAGCTCGGCACCCCCGAACGCTCCGTCGTCACCACCTGCGCCTATTGCGGCGTCGGCTGCTCCTTCAAGGCAGAACTCAACGGCGACGAGCTCGTCCGCATGACGCCCTACAAACATGGCGAGGCCAACCGTGGCCATTCCTGCGTCAAAGGCCGCTTCGCCTGGGGCTATGCCAACCACCAAGACCGTATCCTGTCGCCCATGATCCGCGACAGCATCGACCAGCCGTGGAAAGAGGTCAGCTGGGAAGAAGCGATGGACTTCACCGCCAAGCGCCTGAAATCCCTGCAGGAAAAGCACGGCCGCAAGTCCATTGGCGTGATCACGTCCAGCCGCTGCACCAACGAGGAAACCTACCTCGTCCAAAAGCTCGCCCGCGGCGTCTTCATGAACAACAACACCGATACCTGCGCCCGCGTCTGCCACTCGCCCACCGGATATGGCCTGGGCCAGACCTTCGGCACCAGCGCAGGCACCCAGAATTTCGACTCCGTCCAACACACCGATGTCGCCGTCATCATCGGCGCCAACCCGACCGACGGGCACCCTGTCTTCGCCTCCCGCTTGAAAAAACGGCTGCGGCAGGGCGCGAAGCTGATCGTGATCGACCCGCGCCGCACCGACATCGTGCGCTCCGCCCATATCGAGGCCAGCCACCACCTGCCGCTCCGCCCCGGCACCAACGTCGCCGTGGTCACCGCGCTCGCCCATGTCATCGTCACCGAAAAGATCTACGACGAGCAATTCATCCGCGAGCGTTGCGATTGGGACGAGTTCCAGGACTACGCCGCCTTCGTCTCCGACCCGCGCCACAGCCCGGAAATGACCGAGGTCCTCACCGGCGTGCCCGCAAAAGAGCTGCGCGAAGCCGCACGCCTCTACGCCACCGGAGGCAATGGCGCGATCTACTACGGCCTCGGCGTCACCGAGCACTCCCAAGGCTCCACCACCGTCATGGGCATCGCCAACCTCGCCATGATGACCGGCAATATCGGGCGCGAAGGCGTCGGCGTGAACCCGCTGCGCGGCCAAAACAATGTGCAGGGCTCCTGCGATATGGGCTCCTTCCCGCACGAACTCCCCGGCTACCGCCACGTGAAAGGCCCCGAGGTCCGCGCGATCTTCGAGAGCAAGTGGAACGTCAAGATTGACCCCGAACCCGGTCTGCGCATCCCCAACATGCTCGACGCCGCCGTCTCCGGCACGTTCAAAGGCCTCTACTGCCAGGGCGAAGACATCCTGCAATCGGACCCCGACACGCACCACGTGCAGGCGGGCTTGGCGGCTATGGAATGCGTCATCGTCCACGACCTGTTCCTCAACGAAACGGCCAACTACGCCCACGTCTTCCTGCCGGGCTCCACCTTCCTCGAAAAGGACGGCACCTTCACCAACGCCGAGCGCCGCATCAACCGCGTGCGTGAGGTGATGAAGCCGAAACAAGGCTACGCGGATTGGGAGGTCACCCAGCTTCTGGCCCAAGCCATGGGCGCGGATTGGAACTACACCCATCCCTCGGAAATCATGGACGAAATCGCCGAAACCACCCCCGGATTCGCCAACGTCAACTACGACATGCTGGACGCGCGTGGCTCGGTCCAATGGCCGTGCAACGACAACGCCCCCGATGGCTCGCCCATCATGCATATCGACGGTTTCGTGCGCGGTAAGGGGCGGTTCATCAACACCGAATATGTCGCCACGGATGAACGCACCGGCCCACGTTTCCCGCTGCTGCTGACCACGGGCCGCATCCTTTCGCAGTACAATGTCGGTGCGCAAACCCGGCGGACCGAAAACTCGGTCTGGCATTCCGAGGATGTGCTGGAGATCCACCCCCACGACGCCGAAGTGCGCGGCATCAAGGAAGGCGATTGGGTCAAGCTGGCCTCCCGCGCGGGGGAGACCGCGCTCCGCGCCACGCTCACCGACAAGGTCGTGCCGGGCGTGGTCTACACGACCTTCCACCATCCCGACACGCAGGCCAATGTCATAACCACCGACTATTCCGACTGGGCCACGAACTGCCCGGAATACAAGGTGACGGCGGTGCAGGTGGGCCTGTCGAATGGCCCGACCGAATGGCAGCGTGAATATAACGCGCAAGCCGCTATGTCGCGCCGGATTGAGGCGGCGGAGTAAGGAATGGTGCGCAACGGTCCCAGCCCGGTTAACAGCCACGAAGTGGCCCGGGCAAGCGCCTGCCCGTCCCGGCGGGCTGGCGATTTGGCTGATCTTGGCGCGTTCCATGAATGGAAGATGTACGCGGCAACCATAAAGTGCCCCGAACAAGCGTTGCGTCGCCACCCCACGGACAGGCGCTCGCCCTCTGGTGCATTCCAATGACCCCAACCCGCTCCATCCCCGCCCAGGCCCTCGGACCCAAAGATGCGCGCGACGTCGCCCGCTCTCTCCCCGAGGAAACCCCCGTGGCCGTAACGGTAAACGGCACCACCCAAGCCGTCATGATGTGCTCGCCCGCCGACCTTGAGGACTTCGCCACAGGCTTCGCCTTCACCGAAGGCTTCGCAACCCCCGACCAAATTGATTCCATCGAGATCATCGAAACGGACGCAGGCATCGAGGCTCGCCTCTGGGTCCCCGACGCCGTCGCCGAAACCCTCGGCGACCGCCGCCGCGCGATGATGGGTCCCGTCGGATGCGGCCTCTGCGGGATCGACTCCCTCGAGCAGGCGCTCCGCGATTTGCCGGTGCTGGGGCAGGGCGGCTCCATCGGCCTGGCGCAAGCCGCCAAAGCCCCCGAAGCGCTCCGCGCCCACCAACCGCTCCACGACCTCACCCACGCCGTCCACGCCGCAGGCCTGCTTTCGCCGGGCGGCAAGATCGTCCTCGCCCGCGAAGACGTGGGTCGCCACAACGCGCTCGATAAGCTGATCGGCGCCTGCCTGCGCGCGGGCCACGATATGTCCCAGGGCGCTATCGTCCTGACCTCCCGCATCTCTGTCGAAATGGTCCAGAAAACCGTCCTTTCGGGCTGCCCCATCCTCATCGCCGTCTCCGCGCCCACGGCCCATGCCGTGCGCCTGGCCGAGGCGGCCAACCTCACCATCGCCGCCTTCGCGCGCGAAGGCCGGCTCGAGACCTTCACCCATCCCACCCGCATCGACCGGAGCCAGACCCATGCCGCATGAAAAACTCACCCGCATGGCCAACCAGATCGCCACCTTCTTCGCGACCCAACCAGGCGCGGATCAGGCCGAGCGTGTGGCCGCCCATCTGAACGATTTCTGGGGCCCTGAAATGCGGGCAGAGCTCAAGGCCCACGCCGCTGAAGATGACAGCGATCTGTCGCCTCTGGTGAAAGAAGCGATCCCGCTGATCTGAGAATTATGCGTTCACCTGAACGCAGTTTTTTGCGCGCCAGAGAATCCGTTCATCTGAACGCAGTTTCCGAAAAATACCTGCTCATGTGAACACATCTCCGTTCACATGAACGCATTTCAGACATGCTTGAGGCTCGAGGTCGCGGGCGATAGTGTTCCAGTATTCGAATTTCGGTCTCACTATGCGGAACCATATCATGTCCAACACACGCGCCAACCGCCGGTATCGGTCCCAGGAATGGTTCGACAATCCCAACAATCCTGGCATGACCGCGCTCTATCTTGAGCGTTACCAGAACCAGGCATTTACCCAGGGTGAGTTGCAAGCCGAGAAGCCGATCATCGGTGTGGCACAGACCGGCAGCGATCTGGTGCCGTGCAATAAAATCCATGTTTTTCTGATGGATAGGATCAAGGCGGGCATCCGCGATGCAGGCGGTATCCCGCTGGAATTCCCGGTCCATCCGATCCAGGAAACCGGCAAACGCCCCACCGCCGCGCTCGACCGGAACCTGCAATATCTGTCGCTGGTGGAGGTCCTGCACGGCTACCCGATCGACGGCGTCGTGCTGACCACGGGCTGCGACAAGACCACCCCCGCAATGCTGATGGGTGCGGCCACCGTGGACCTTCCCGCCATCGCTTTGAACGGCGGTCCCATGCTCGACGGCTGGTTCAAAGGCAAGCGCGCAGGGTCCGGAACCAGCATCTGGGAAGGCCGCCGACTGCTGGCCAAGGGTGAGATAGATTACAATGAATTCATGGAGTTAGCCTGCGCCAGCTCCCCCTCGCTTGGCCATTGCAACACGATGGGCACGGCCTCCACCATGAATGCCTTGGCCGAAGCGCTCGGCATGACATTGCCCGGTGCCGCCGCAATCCCCGCGCCGTTTCGCGAACGGATGGAGATGGCCTATCTGACCGGCCGCCGCGCGGTTGAGATGGTAGAGGAAGACCTCAAGCCATCCGATATCCTCACCCGCCAAGCCTTTGAAAACGCGATAAAAGTTAACACAGCCATCGGCGGCTCCACCAATGCACCGCCGCATCTGCAAGCGCTGGCCCGCCACGCCGGGGTCGATCTGCACGTCACGGATTGGGAGAAAATCGGCCACGCCTTGCCGCTTCTGGTCAACATGCAGCCCGCCGGCGAATATCTGGGCGAAAGCTTTTTCCGCGCCGGCGGCGTGCCCGCCGTGATGGGTGAATTGATGGCGGAAGGGCTGTTGGATGGCACGGTCATGACCGCCTCAGGCAAACCGCTCGCCGACGCGCTGGGAGAAATCCGCTCGCAGGATCAAGATGTTATCCGCCCCGTCACGGATCCGATGCGGGAAGAAGCGGGCTTCGCGGTTCTGTCGGGCAACCTCTTCGATAGCGCACTGATGAAGACCTCCGTCATCTCCGAGGATTTCCGCACCCGCTTTCTGAAGGACAACCAATTCGAAGGCCGTGCCATCGTTTTCGAAGGCCCTGAGGATTACCACGACCGCGTCAACGACCCAGAGCTCGCGATCGATGACCGCTCGATCCTGTTCATCCGCGGTGTAGGGTGCGTGGGCTACCCCGGCTCGGCCGAGGTGGTCAACATGCAACCCCCTGATATGCTTATCAAAGAGGGCATCAAGCACCTGCCCACGGTTGGCGATGGGCGTCAGTCTGGCACTTCGGAATCCCCGTCAATCCTGAACGCTTCCCCGGAGTCGGTCGTGGGTGGGGGCCTCGCTTACCTGCAAACCGGGGACATGGTCCGCCTTGATCTCAACGAAGGCACTCTCGACGCCCTCGTCGCGGAGGATGAATGGGAAGCGCGGAAAGCCGCTTGGACGCCGCCCGAAATCACGCACCAAACGCCGTGGCAAGAGCTCTACCGGAAGCATGTTGGCCAATTGGCCGATGGCGGATGCCTCGAACTGGCGACGGCTTACCAGCGGATCGCCAAGGACTTGCCACGGGACAATCACTGACCAAAGGTCCAACAACAGGCCCTTGTCTTCCATTGGTCCAAAATACCTTCGGGGGGGCTGCGGCACGCAGCGGGGGGCAGACAGCCCCCCTCACCATCCGCCTGCATCGCGCGCCGCTTGGGTTTTCGCGGCAAATTTCCCTTGGAAATTTGCCACCGGCGATTTGCGAAGCAAAGCGCAACCCCTCATAGCCGGGACAGAGCAACCTCAAGGTCTCCGAAGCCGGTAAAGCGGCGTTCAAAAGCCAACCCCAGGGCCTCTGCATGGGCTTTCGCCTTCTCGGTCAACGCGGGGTCGTCCACCTGCGCCTGATAGACCAGTTTCTCGTAATTCCCGAAGTACATGTCCCGCAGTTCCGGGAACCTGTCCAACCCGAGGGGCTTTGTGACAAAGGCGTCGAATTGCTTCACCAGGAAGTCGGTCAAATAGAACGCCGTCATCTCATCGCGGGCCTCAAACGCCTGATTCCCCTCGAAGAAGCTGTAACAATGCGGGCCTTCGAGCATCTCGACCCCCAGCTCCGCACAGCGCGCCTGTAACAATCCGCCGGTCCCGCAATCGGCATAGAGGACATAGACCTGCGCATATGCACCGTTGCGTGCGCGGACCGCAGATTCGACCGCATCTGGGATCTGGTCCGGAGTGTTGTGCAACTTCGCGGGCAAGCAATGCAGATCAAGGTGATCCCAGCCGTTTAATTCTTTTAAAGCAATCACTTCGTGGGCCAGTGCGCCGCACGCCAGCAGAAGGATCTGCCCCTTTTTCGGTGCGTCCATGCCAAGCTCGACCAGTTTTTCGTCATCCACGTGCATTGAAACACCTTCTCACAGGCCCGTGCGCTCACGGGGCCGTCAATTGAGCGGAGCCGCATTCGCGGAGATGGTCCCCGCAGAGATCACTCACGGCGACACCGCCACCGACACTATAGAAAAGGGACCCGACAAAATGGCAACTGCAACCACCAACCCAGCCTCGGCCGCGCTGCCGCGCATCAACCTTGATACGATTGTCCTGATCGCTCTGGCAGGGGCCGCAGGGACGATGGCCTTTGACCTTTGGGGAAAGACCATCGCACCGCTGCTTGGCCTTGGCGGGCTGGCGCCTGTGGGCCTCGCCCGCGGCTTTCTGGGTGCGCTTGGCCTGCCCAATGGTGCGCCTTATGGCAACCTGATGCACCTGTTCCTGGTCGGCGTGATCGCCTACCCGGTCGGGTGGCTGTTCATCGCGCGTCCGCTCTTCAACAAGGTCGTCCCAGGCCTGCATTGGACTATCGCTTCGGCCCTTTACGGTGCAGCACTTTGGGTCTTTGCCATCGGCTTCATCGCATGGTTCGTCGGAAACCCTGCGTTCCTTGGTTTTGCACGCATCACCTGGGTCGCCCTGGCCGGTCACGTGCTGTACGGCGTCGTTGCGGCGGCCACCATCGTCTACATGGAAAAGCGCACATCATAAATCTGGTATCGTAGTGAGTATCGGCGGGCCGCAGGCATGCGGCCCGCCTTGTTTTATGGGGCTAGAGCTTGCGCACGAAGCTGTAGGACACGAGGCTCAGCATCGCGCCCACGCCCAATGGGGCGGCCATCGCCCAGAAGCCATTGCCCCAGGCCAAAGCCAGCCACAGAAGCAGGCCGGAGCCTGCAAGCGCCACAAAGAAAAGCCCGAAAAGGATACGGAATTGGATGCTCATATCTGGTCGTCCTCAAGTTGTTGTCGAGGCGCGAGATGGAGCGATTTTTAGGTGCGCCAAGCGCGGCGGATTAACGCGGGCGGATGAAGCGTGGCGCGAGGACAGCCAATCCGATGCCACATAGGATCACGACACCAAAAAGCGCTTCCGCCCCGGAGATGCGTTCACCGAGAATGACGGCCGCAGTCGCGATGCCGATCACGGGGATACCGAGGGCAAATGGCGTGACCTGCGCGGCCGGGTGACGCGACAGAAGGGCGCCCCAGATCGAATAGCCGATGATGGTGGAGGCGATGGTGACGTAAAGGACAGCGCCCCATCCGGCAGAGCTCAGCGAGGTCAGGGTGGCAAGAGGGTTGGGGCCCTCAACAACCGCGGACAGGCCAAGCATCGGCAGCGGTGGGATCAAACTGGCCCAAACGAACAGGGCCAGCATATTCACGCCGGGCAATCGGCGCAGGATCAGGTTGCCGCACGCCCAGGACAGCGCCCCGCACAAGACCAGTGTCAGGCCCCAGGCCGTGATGTTCCCGCCACCGATCACGGCAAAGCCTGCAACACCGGCGCAGGCCAGCGCGATGCCTGTGGCTTGCAGTATTGTGATGCGCTCTCCGTACACAAGTGCCGCCAGCAGGATGGTTAGGGGCGCCTGGCTTTGCAGCAGGAGCGAGGCAAGCCCCGCAGTTGCGTCTGCGCGCATGGCCGAGAACAGGAAGGCGAATTGGCCCATGTTCAGAAGGGCGCCAACACCGATGATGGCAAGCCATGAGGCGGGGCGTTTGAAGACAAGGATCAAGGGGATGAGGATCGCGAACCGCAGGCCCACGAAAAGAAGCGGTGGCAATTCCTCAAGCGCCAGCTTCATCGCCGTGAAGTTCGTGCCCCACACGAAGATCACGACCATCGCCAACAAGATGTCGCGCGCAGGCATCATGGGGTGTCGAGGCTTCCCGTAAACATCGCCAACCGTTCCCCGGTACGCTCCCATCCCAGGCTCGTGTAGAACCCTTCGGCCATGTCGGTTGGATCGGCGACCACCCAGATCTCGGTGCAGGCAAGCGTGCGGGCGTGTTCCGAAAGGCTGCGGACTAGGGCTGTGGCGATGCCGCGTCTGCGGAACGGCTCGGCCACGCCAAGCTCATTGATCCACATCTGGGGCGGTTTGTCGGGGTGGTGGTAGTGCATGCCAGAGATCGTCCCGACGATCTGCCTATCAACGACCGCGACAGCCATGTGCAGGCGCGGGTCCGCCAGATAGCTTTGCAACAGCTCGGGCTGCGGCGGGGCATCAAAGACGTCTTCGTGCAAATTGTCGAACAGGGGCGCGTCGTTCGGCCCGGTCAGGATGATCTGCATGTGCGCCCCAAATGAAAAAGCCCGCGCCGGGGATATCCCGCGCGGGCTTCATGTTAGGCGTGGTCCGGCTCAGGCGCCAGCGGCCAGCTGGTTGTGCTTGCGGGCCACGAACTGCTTTGCGGTTTCCACGGCGACCGCCGCATCCCGGCAATAGGCGTCCGCGCCGATGGCTTTGCCGAATTCCTCGTTCAGGGGCGCGCCGCCGACAAGGACGATATAATCATCGCGGATGCCCTGTTCGACCATCGTGTCGATCACGACCTTCATGTAGGGCATCGTTGTGGTCAAAAGGGCAGACATTCCCAGGATGTCCGGGCCTTCGGTCTCCAGTGCTTCGAGATAGGCCTCAACCGCGTTGTTGATCCCAAGATCCACAACCTCGAAGCCTGCGCCTTCCATCATCATCGACACAAGGTTCTTGCCGATGTCATGGATGTCGCCCTTCACGGTGCCGATCACCATCTTGCCCACCCGCGGCGCGCCGGTTTCGACCAGCAGGGGCTTCAGGATGGCCATGCCGCCTTTCATGGCGTTGGCGGCCATAAGAACCTCAGGGACGAACAGGATGCCGTCGCGGAAGTCGTTTCCGACAATGGTCATGCCACCCACAAGCGCTTCGGTGAGAACGCGGTAAGGCTCCCATCCACGTTCCAGCAGGATGTTCACGCCTTCTTCGATCTCCTCTTTGAGGCCATCGTAGAGGTCATCGAACATCTGGGCGACGAGATCTTCGTCGTTGAGTTCGGACAGGACTATATCGTCTTCTTCGTCAGACATGGGGCTTCTCCATGACGGGTCCATCATGCACGTGGACTGTGGGCTTTTGAGAATTGGTAATCTTTTCCGGACGCTGGACATGGCGAATTGCGACATGGGGCGTCTGCGCCGCGACCTGCCTTGCGAATGTTCTTTTTTTGTTCCATGTTTGGGCATGACGTTCCCAAACGCATCCAGGCCTGTCGGTCGCGCGTCGCTCAGCAATGATGTCGGCAGGTTTGAACGGCACGCGCGGGAGGCGGTGGATGACGGGTGGGATATTGTAGAAGAAGTTAGCCCGCTGCGGACGGAGGTGACGGAGGAGGTGCCGCGCTCGGTGATCACCAAAAACACCTCGCCTGACATTTCCTTTGATCGCTCGATCAATCCCTATCGCGGGTGCGAACATGGCTGCATTTACTGCTTTGCGCGCCCCACGCACGCCTATCTGGGCCTGTCGCCGGGGCTGGATTTTGAAACGCAACTGATCGCGCGCCCCGATGCGCCGCGCGTGTTGGAGGCGGAGTTGCGGCGCAAAAGCTACCGGTGCGACGTGATCGCTATTGGCACCAACACGGATGCCTACCAACCGATCGAGAAAGAGCGGCGCGTGATGCGCGGCATTCTTGAAGTCTTGCACAGGTTTCGCCACCCGGTCGGGATCGCGACGAAAGGCACTCTGGTTGAACGGGACACCGATATTCTGGCTGAGATGGCGCAGGCGGGGCTGGCGCGTGTGGGCATGTCTGTCACGACCTTGCAAACTGATCTGGCCCGAAAGATGGAGCCACGCGTGCCGTCGCCCGCGCGCCGTCTGCAGGCGATTGAGCGGCTGAGCAAAGCGGGCATTCCGGTGCGCGTGATGGTCTCGCCAATCGTTCCGGGCCTGACAGATCATGAGATCGAGGACATCGTGTCTGCCGCGCGCGATGCGGGTGCTGTTGCGGCCAGCATGATTCCGCTTCGGTTGCCACTTGAGGTCTCGCAGCTTTGGCAAGATTGGCTGGCGGAGCACTATCCTGAGCGGGTTGGCCGGGTCATGTCCAAACTGCGCGATATGCATGGCGGGAAAGACTACGATGCAGAATTCGGAAAGCGGATGCGGGGAGAAGGGATTTGGGCCGATCTTCTGCAACAGCGCTTCGCGCGCGCCATCCGGTCGGCGCGCATGGCAGAAAAGCTGCCGCCGCTGCGCACGGACTTGTTCGAGGTTCCGCTGGCCCACGGGGATCAGCTCGCGTTGTTCTGAAGTCGCGCTAGCCATTCTTGCCTGGCGACTTGGACGCAAAAGCGATCAAAAAGAAAAGCGCTGTAATCCCGCCCGGGATCAAAACCATCATCGTCAGATCTTCTGAATTGAGATCCCATGGGGCCGGCGTCGTGCAATTGCCCGAAACGCTCCCGAACGCGCAGGCCATGCTGGCGATGAACTGATACCAGAGAAACCAGGCGACAGCGGATATGCAGCCAAGGATGATAAAGACGGTGCGCATTGGAAGGCGAGCTTAGGTCAAGCGCGGGCGCGGCGTCGACCCCGACGCTCTCGCACAGGGCCGCCGCCAGCCTCGGTGCCATCCACATCAGACGAAAAGCCACCAAGTGCCGCCGTAATGGCCTCAAGGCTCGGGCGATCACCGCGCGGTGTTGCTTCAAGGGCGCGGCGCATCTTGGACAGATGCTCAGGCGTGGTGCCGCAGCAACCGCCGATGATGGTCGCGCCGGCGTCGCGGGCGAGGCAAGCATATTGCGCCATCAATTCGGGCGTGCCGTCATAGTGAATATGGCCATCGACGTATTTCGGGATGCCGGCATTGCCTTTGGCAATGATCGGGCGGTCCGTTCCGCTGGCGGCAAAGCCAAGAACGGTGCGCAGAAGGTCGGACGCCCCGACACCGCAATTGGCCCCGAACGCGACGGGCTTGTGCTGGAGCCGTTCGACCATCGTGGCCATCGCAGCCGAGGTCAGGCCCATCATGGTGCGGCCGGCTGTGTCAAAGCTCATCGTGCCGCAGAATGGCATATCCGCCAGTTTCGCGGCCTCGGCCGCAGCCTTGTATTCCTCGGGCGCGCTGATCGTTTCGACCCACAGAACATCTGCGCCGCCCGCTTTCAGCCCCTCGGCCTGTTCATGAAACATCTCGACGGCCAATTCATGGGTCAGCGCGCCCATAGGGGCCATGATCTCGCCGGTTGGGCCGACGGATCCCGCAACGATCACGGGCCGGCGCGCGGCATCTGCAACCTCGCGCCCAATCTCGGCCCCCGCCTTGTTCAGTTCAAAGACGCGATTTTGTGCGTCGTGAAGTTTCAAGCGGGCCGCGGTACCGCCAAAGGTGTTCGTCAAAAAGAGGTCTGAACCGGCATTGACCGCGCCCTTATGGAGCCTGGCGATGCGATCCGGATGGTCGACATTCCACAGTTCGGGCGCATCGCCCGACTGCAGGCCCATGTTGAACAAGGTCGTTCCGGTCGCGCCATCGGCAAGCAGCCAATCGCGGGTTTGCAGCAGGCGGGAAAGAGGGTCGGACATGGAAAGGCCTTGTTGAGCGCGCGTGTAGGGGTCGTGTGCCCGCAGGTAGCATTATGAACAAGGCAGAAAATCTGCATGATTTTCATGAGGTAGATTCAATAAAGGCGGGCGCCGTATGGGCCCGCCTTGAAAGGAGGTCCTATCTGGCGTGAGCGGCGCTTACGCCTCGTCCATCAACTGGGCTTTTGCAACGGACAGCAATGTTTCATATTTTGCGCGCACGTCAGTCTCTGCCAACTTGCCGTCCAGGTCGCCAAGCACCTTGCGCATAACATCTTCGTGGCCCGCTTCCTCGAAATCGGCCTTGACCACCTCGGCAGCATAGGCGGTGGCGTCATCGCCGGATTTGCCGAGCGCTTCGGCAACCCAAAGGCCCATCAACTTGTTGCGGCGGGCTTCGGCCTTGAATTGCATCTCGGCGTCGTGGGCGAATTTGTTCTCGAAGGCATTTTCGCGTTCATCGAAGGTGGACATGAAAGTCGCTCCATTCAGGATTGTGTCGTTTGCTCAGAGCATATCCCCCCGCGCCAGAGGGCCGCAAGCCGAACCCTGCGCGTGTGCTTGCGACACAAAGCGCGATGACCTATAGCCAGCGCATAATTGCGTGGGCGCACAGGGCCCGCGCCACCTGATGGGACAGCATCCATGGCACGCCGCAAAAAGGTCTACGAAGGTAAGGCCAAGGTCCTCTACGAAGGCCCTGAACCCGGAACTCTGGTGCAGTATTTCAAGGACGATGCCACGGCGTTCAACGCCGAAAAGCGCGACGTGATTGATGGCAAAGGCGTGTTGAACAACCGCCTGAGCGAGTTTTTCATGAACGGGCTGACTGCAATTGGCGTGCCGAACCACTTTATCAAGCGCATCAACATGCGCGAGCAGTTGATCCGCGCCGTTGAGATCATTCCACTGGAAGTGGTCGTGCGCAATATCGCGGCAGGCTCTATCTGTCCGCGTCTGGGGCTTGAAGAAGGCACGCCCATGCCGCGGCCCATCGTCGAATTCTACTTCAAGAATGACGATCTGGGCGATCCGATTGTCAGCGAAGAGCATATCATCGCCTTTCAATGGGCAAGCCAGCAGGACATGGACGACATGGTCAGTCTGGCTTTGCGCGTGAATGACTTCATGAGCGGGCTGATGTTGGGGGTCGGCATCAAACTGGTCGACTTCAAGATCGAGATCGGCCGCGTCTGGGACGGTGATTTCATGCGTCTGATTGTGGCTGATGAGATCAGCCCGGACAGCTGCCGCCTGTGGGATATCGAGACGGGCCGCAAGCTCGACAAGGATGTGTTCCGCCGTGATCTGGGTGATCTGGCGGATGCCTACACGGAAGTTGCACGGCGTTTGGGTGTCATGCCGCAAGGCCCGTCAGGCGTGTCAAAACCGACGCTCATCAATTGAGATTCGCGCCCGGCTTTGGGTGTGGGATTTGCATATTTTGGGAACAAAGAGGGCAGGGGCGATGAAAGCAACCGTCACCGTGATGCTGAAACAGGGCGTTCTGGATCCACAGGGCGAAGCGGTGAAATCCGCACTCGGCTCAATGGGGTTCGAGGGCGTTGGCGGCGTTCGGCAGGGCAAGCTGATCGAGTTGGATCTGGCCGATGGCACGACCGAAGCGCAAGTGACGGAGATGTGCGAAAAGCTTCTCGCGAACACGGTTATTGAAAGCTACCGGGTGGAGATGGGCGCGTGAAGGCCGCCGTCCTTCAATTCCCGGGTTCCAACTGTGACCGCGACATGGTCGAAGGGTTCCGGCTGGCCGGTTTCGCGGCGGAGACGGTTTGGCACAAGGAAACCACACTGCCGGACGGCATCGACGTGGTGGGCGTTCCGGGCGGCTTTTCCTATGGCGACTATCTGCGCTGCGGCGCCATTGCCGCGCAATCGCCGATCATGCGTGCGGTGGCGGACTTTGCAGCAAAGGGCGGCCACGTCCTGGGCGTTTGCAACGGTTTCCAGGTTCTGTGCGAAACGCGTCTGTTGCCGGGTGTCTTGATGCGCAATGCCGGGTTGAAATTCGTTTGCCGGGCAGAACCGCTCACGGTCGCCACGACAGACAGCCCGTTCACCTCCGAATATGGACCGGGCCAAAGCGTTACGGTGCCGATCGCCCATCACGATGGGAACTACCAGATCGATGATGAGGGGCTTGCGGCGCTCCGCGCCGAAGATCGCATTGCGTTTACCTATCAGGACAACCCCAATGGCTCGCGCGCGAATATTGCCGGTGTCCTCAGCGCCAATCGCCGCGTCCTTGGCATGATGCCGCATCCCGAGCGCGCGGTTGAAGATACGCAAGGCGGCACCGATGGCGCGCCGCTTTTTGCAGCATTGGCCGGCGCGTTGGTGGCGGCCTGAGTCCATCGGCCTTGAGCGACGGCGCAGTGCAGCCTACGCTTTGCCCATGAGTGTGACGGAGCGTACCCCCGGGCCTCGGGGCCTTTCTCGCTGGCGGCCGTGGTATTTGCGCGGATTGCTGGTGGTTTTTCTGGTCGCGGCCGTCAGTGTCATCTGGATTTCAAATATCTGGCTGACGGAACGGTTCACGGAAACCACGCGCAACCGGGCCGAGCTTCGCCTGGCGATTTACTCCGGATCCGTCCTGTCGGAGATCCAACGCCACCAAGTTGTGCCCTTGCTGCTGAGCCGCGACCCGTCGTTGATCCGTTCGCTGGAAGCGAATGACTACACGAACACGTCGCAGTATCTGATCTCGTATGTCGAAGACATTGGCGCCGCCTCAATCCTGTTGCTGGACCGTGAAGGGCGGGTTGTGGCGGCCACGGACCGTGCCCGCATCGCTGAGCGACGCGATGCAGATCCTTTTTTCGTTGAGGCGACACGCAGTTCCGACACTGTTTTCACCTCAAACGAACCTGAAACAGGGCGGTTTGATTTCACCTTCTCACGCGTGATCGAGAACGGGGATGGCTTGCTTGGGGTCATTCTTGTGGAGATCGACCTTGCGCGCCTCGTTGATCGGTGGCGCGGAACGTCCGAGGCCGTCTTTCTGACCAACAGCACCGGCGAGATCATCTTGTCGACCGAGGCGCGCTGGCGCGGACGGACGGAGACCGAGGCTATGTCTCTGCGTACGCCACCCAACGCAATTCAACGCGCGCTTGAGGCGACGGGGGATTGGGCCTTTGGCGATCCGGGGCCCAACTTCTTTGGCTCTGCCACGATCCGCCTCGAAAGCCGCATCCCATTCCGTGGTTGGCGGATTGTCAGCTACACCGCCTATACCAGCGTTCGAGAGCGGGTGAATGGGGTCCTGGCGCTGGAAATCATGGGATTCGCCCTGCTGCTGGCGGGCGGTTTCTATGTTCTGAGCCGCCGTGCCCGGATGCAAAGCGCTGTTCTGGCACGGGAATCGGCGGAACTGCGCCGCCTCAATGCAAGGCTACAGCGGGAAATTGCCGAGCGTCAGAGGGTCGAACGGACCCTGGAGGAGGCCGAACAGAGCCTTCAGCAGAGCCAGAAGCTGGCCGCGCTGGGTGAGATGTCAGCCGCCGTCAGCCACGAGCTGAATCAACCGCTTGCCGCAATGAAGACTTACCTTGCCGGGGCACGGCTGTTGCTTCAGCGCAAACGGACGGAAGAGGCGGCCTCCAGCTTCCAGCGGATCGACGACCTGATCGAGCGTATGGGCGCGATCACCAGACAGCTGAAAAGCTATGCCAGAAAGGGTGGAGACGCGCTTGAACCAGTCGATATGCGCGATGCGCTGAAGGGCGCGCTGACCATGATGGAGCCGCAACTCAGGACCGATACAATCGAGATCACGCAGAGCCTGCCGCGCAAGCCCGCGATGGTGATGGCCGACCGGTTGCGGTTGGAGCAGGTGATCATCAACCTCTTGCGCAATGCGTTGGACGCGATGAAGGGGTCGGAGCGACGGGAATTGGACCTGATGATCGTGGAAGGAGATGAGGTCATGTTGTCTGTCCGCGACAGCGGAGACGGTATTGACGATCTGGAGGCTTTGTTCGAGCCATTCTACACGACGAAGCAACCCGGAGAGGGGGTCGGCCTTGGATTGGCGATCTCATCGGGGATTGTGAAAGACCTTGGCGGACGGTTGAGCGCGCGGAATTCCGAGCGCGCCGGCGCAGTCTTTGAAGTGCGCCTCCCGGCATTGACCGAGGGGCAGGGCGGCCAGACGGCGGCTGAGTGAGTTGAAGATGCCCGCGCCCCTTCACGCTTGGGACGCGGATTACCATTTCCCGCATACGCGTAGCGAGCGGGACACCAACAAAGGATCTGCGGCATGAAGATCGCGATTGTAGATGATGAGCAGGATATGCGGCAGTCGATCAGCCAGTGGCTGGCGCTGTCGGGATTTGACACCGAAACCTATGCCAGCGCCGAGGATGCGCTGAAGGGCATAGGCTCGGACTTCCCCGGCGTAGTCGTCACCGACGTCAAGATGCCGGGTATGGATGGGATGGCGTTCCTGAAGCGCCTTATGGGGGTCGACAGTGGTATTCCCGTGATCCTGATCACGGGCCATGGCGATGTGCCTATGGCGGTAGAGGCGATGCGGATCGGCGCCTATGATTTCCTGGAAAAGCCCTTCAACCCGGATCGGATGACGGACCTTGCCAAGCGGGCCGGGCAGCAGCGGCGCCTGACGCTCGACAACCGGGCGCTCCGCAAGGAGCTGAGCGACGGGACGGTTCTGATGCGCAAGCTGATCGGCTCCTCGCCGGTGATGGAGCGGCTACGCGAGGACATCCTCGATCTGGGGCAGGCCGATGGTCATGTGCTGATCACGGGTGAGACGGGGACGGGCAAGACGCTGGTGGCCCATGCGCTTCACGCCGTGGGGCCGCGCGCGGGCAAGCATTTTGTAGTGCTCTCCTGTGCGGCCCATGAAGAAGAGGAACTTGCGGCCAAGCTTTTTGGCCCGGTGGGCGAAGATCAGGACAAGCCATTGGTGGAGCAAGCCCGTGGCGGGACGCTGGTGCTGGAGGATATCGAAAGCCTGAGCCAAAGCCTGCAAGCGCGTCTGCTGACGTTCATCAATGATCAGGGCACGCCGGCGGAGACCCGGATCGTCGCCATCTGCAATGCGCCTGAGCCGGATCAATGCGAAGGGTCGCTAAGGCCGGATCTGTTCTACCGCTTGGCCGCGATGCGAATTGATTTGCCGCCCTTGCGCCAGCGCGGCGAAGACATTCTGACGCTGTTCACCCGCTTTGGAGAGCAGTTCAGCGAGGAATATGGCACAGACGCCCCGCAAGTCACCGCGCAAGAGGCAGCTCAGCTATTGCAGGCGCCCTGGCCCGGCAATGTGCGCCAGCTGATCAATATCGCTGAACGCGCTATCCTGCAGCAGCGCCGTGGGTCTGGGACGATTGCGTCGCTCCTGATGTCTGACAACACGCAGATCGCGCCGCAAGCGATTGGCGAGGGCAAGCCGCTGAAGGAATATGTGGAGGCGTTCGAACGGATGCTGATCGACAACACCATGCGGCGACATCGTGGCTCGATTGCGAGCGTCATGGACGAACTCTGCCTGCCGCGCCGGACGCTGAACGAGAAGATGGCGAAATACGGGTTGAGCCGGTCGGACTACCTCTGAGCAGGGACTAAGCGAGACCGTCGGCACATGTTTGCCGACGGTGTATGCTTCTGCATACCATCTCCGAAGACGCTCTGTTACGTCTATTGGCGCACACTTCCGGTGTGCGTCTTCAAGGGGCACGGGCCCTGAACGGCGGCACGCCAGCTTTCTTGGAGTCGACCATGCTCAGCCTGCAATTCCTTGGCGACCCCGCCGGTCGCCCGGTTCTCTTTCTGCATCCCGGCAACGCCACTGGCGGGTCGTGGAAAGATGTTGTGGATCGATTGCCAGGAGTAAAGGCTGTCTGTCCAGATCTCCCGGGCTTCGGCGGCAGCGCACACATTCCGCTCACGAATTTCGAAGACAGCGCCGACCATCTTGCGCGCCTTATGGAAGCGGAGGGATTGGGCCCAATGCCCATCGTCGGCTATTCGCTCGGGGCGTATACCGGTATGATGCTTGCCCTGCGCCATCCACATCTGGTGGAACGCGCGCTTTTGACGAGTTTTCAGATCATACCGCTGAAGGGGCGCTGGTATCTGGTGCCGTTCTTGAATGCCATATCTCCAATAATGACGACGTTCCGTGCCCGCAAGGCAGCGTTCAGTAGTATGGGCATTGCAGAAGGCGGCTCATGGGCCGTGACGCAGAACTCGCCTTGCAATGCGCGAACTCTACGCAGCATCGGACGCCTGGCCTTCGATTTCGACATTCGCGACCAGATCGGTGATCTGGCGCGTCCCACGCTGGTTCTGGCTGGTTACGAAGAGATGGAGAGCATTCGTGACAGCGTGGTCCTTGTTGCCGAGGCCTCGTCGATGGCCGAAGGGGCCTTTGCGCCAGGCGGGCATGGCTGGCCGGTGGTAGCGGCGGACGTCTTCGTCGACACGGTCAATGCCTGGCTTGGAGATGCCCCGCTGCCGGAGGCGCTGGAACCGGTCTGATTGACCCTTCCAGGCGTGTGAATAGTTCTGCGATCCGCTGTTTCCCCATTGTCTTTCTGTCGCACCCTCCCTTAATGTGAAGGAACTGGCCATAAGCCAGCGATCAGTTTCTCTGCACCTTTGTCCCGGTGCCGCGCATATGACGCGACGGGGGAGGGCCGCAGGTCACTTGGTCTGATGCGCGCATCTATTTTCTCGCGCCCGTCAGAACCGCACGTAACCGCGCCACTTGGCGCATGAATGGATGGCGAAACACGAATGTTTCAGCCATCGGAGACAGACGCGATGCCCTGCCCAGGTGCACAAACGGACACGCTTTCAGGGCCCTTGGCCCTGTCCGTCCGGCCCGGGCCCATCGCGCTAACAGTACAACGCCCAATGAAATTTGCAGCGCCACCGGGGTCCGCCCCGCCAACGCGCGTGTTCGGCGGGCGAGCAAGGATATCATGGCAAAAAAGATGCTCATCGATGCCACCCACGCGGAGGAAACCCGCGTTGTGGTGGCAGACGGCAATCGGGTTGAGGAATTCGACTTTGAGTCGCTGAACAAACGGCAACTCGCAGGCAATATATATCTGGCAAAAGTAACGCGGGTCGAACCCTCGCTTCAGGCGGCTTTTGTGGATTATGGCGGGAACCGGCATGGTTTCCTCGCGTTCTCGGAAATCCATCCAGATTACTACCAAATCCCCGTCGCGGACCGTGAGGCCTTGCTGGCGGAAGAGCGCGCCTATGCCGAACAGCAAGCCCGCGAGGACGAAGAAGAAGCGCCCAAGCCAAAGCGGCGCCGTCGGCGGCGCAAGCCTGCCGAGACCAAGGCCGAAGAGACTGGCGTTGATGCGGTGACGTCCGAGGCGCCGTCTGGCATGGATGTCGTAGACTTCGACGAAAGTGATTCCGAGGTTAGTGCGGCTGAGGCGGATGATGCATCGGTTGAAGGCCTGTCTCCGATGGAGCTTGTCGCCGAAACGCCTGTTGAAGAGCCTGCCGACGACGCGGATGCGCCGGATGCGGACACCGAGCAAGCGGCCGATGAAGACGGCGCTGACAGCGAGGATGACGGCGACGACAGCGATGCGGAAACTGTCGCCGATGACGACGATGAAGAAGAGATCCGCCCGGCACGCAAGCCGCGGCCGCGCAAGTACAAGATCCAGGAAGTCGTAAAGGTCCGCCAGATCCTTCTGGTGCAGGTCGTCAAGGAAGAGCGTGGCAACAAGGGCGCTGCGCTGACAACGTACCTTTCGCTGGCCGGGCGCTATTGCGTTTTGATGCCAAACACCGCGCGCGGCGGCGGGATCAGCCGCAAGATCACCAACGCATCGGATCGCAAGAAGCTCAAGGAAATCGCTACTGCTTTGGACGTGCCACAGGGCGCGGGCCTTATTGTGCGCACCGCTGGTGCACAGCGCACCAAGACCGAGATCAAGCGCGATTACGAATATTTGCAACGCCAATGGGAGCAAATCCGTGAGCTGACGCTGAAATCGATTGCGCCGGCCCCGATCTACCAGGAAGGCGACCTGATCCACCGCACGATCCGCGACCTCTACAACCGTGATATCGGTGAGGTTCTGGTCGAAGGTGAGGCTGGCTACCGGCACGCCAAGAACTTCATGAAAATGATCATGCCGAGCCACGCGAAGAACGTGAAGCAGCATACCGACCCCATGCCGCTTTTCGCCAAGCACAAGGTCGAAGGCTACCTGGCCGACATGTTCAACCCGACGGTTCAGTTGAAGTCGGGTGGCTACATCGTGATCGGCGTGACCGAAGCGCTTGTGGCGATCGACGTGAACTCTGGTCGGGCCACCAAAGAAGGCTCGATCGAAGAAACCGCGCTGAAAACGAACCTTGAGGCTGCCGAAGAAGTGGCGCGCCAGTTGCGCCTGCGTGACCTCGCGGGTCTGATCGTGATCGACTTCATCGACATGGACGAACGGCGCAACAACAACGCCGTTGAGAAGCGCATCAAGGACAAGCTGAAGACAGATCGCGCGCGTATTCAGGTGGGCCGTATCTCAAGCTTCGGACTGATGGAAATGTCGCGCCAGCGCCTGCGCCCCGGCATGTTGGAGGCCACCACGCAGGCGTGCCATCACTGCCATGGGACCGGCCTTGTGCGTTCAGACGACAGCCTTGCGCTATCGATCCTGCGCCAGTTGGAAGAAGAAGGCACACGCGGACGCTCGAAAGAGGTGCTGTTGACCGCGCCCGTCGGCATCGTGAACTTCCTGTTCAACTTCAAGCGCGAGACGTTGGATGCCATCGAAGCGCGCTCAGGCATGGCGATCCGGATCGAAGCGGACGCTTCGCTGGTGGTGCCGGACTTCAAGATCGAGAAATTCAAGACGGCCACGCGCAAGATCACGGCAACTGCACCGGTGATCTCGATGGATGCTGCGTTGATGGATGATATCGACGAGGATACCGAGACGCAGGTTGAGGTCGAGACGCCGGAAGACGAAGACCAGCCCAAGAAGAAGCGCCGTCGGCGTCGCGGTGGCCGTGGGCGTCGCCGGAGCGGCGAAGGAGCCGAGGACGCGCAAAGCGCGGAAGAGGCTGCTGAAGGTCAGACTGAGGAAGCGCCAAGCGCAGAAGACGGCGCGCAGGCCGATCCAGAGGCGGCACCTGAGGCGGCAGAGGGCGAAGAAGACCAACCGAAAAAGCGCCGCCGTTCGCGTCGCGGTGGCCGCGGACGCAAATCTGCAGAAGCCGAGGCAGAGGTTACGCAAGAGCAGTCTGATGCGGATGCAGAGACCCCTGCAGAGGATGCGCCCGTTGTCGCGGAGGAGGCTGCGCCGGAGCCGGAGGTCGCTGACGAACCTGATGCAGAGCCTGTAGCATCGGAGCCCGAACCTGCACCTGAGCCCGAGCCAGAACCAATTCAGGAACCTGAGCCCGAACCGGTCGGCGCGGAAGCACCTGCTGAGCCAGCGCCTGAAGAACCCGCTAAGCCGAAACGGCGTGGCTGGTGGTCACGCGGCTGATCGAAACAAGAAAGGGCGCCCGAGAAGGCGCCCTTTTTCGTTTAGGGATGCAGGTTAGCTGATTACTGCGCCGTCTCGCGCAGAATGGCGACGATCTCTTGCATGTTGGGCAGCGGTACATAGCCCTGCACCAATTGATCTCCGAACACGAATGACGGCGTTCCTGTGATCCCCATGCGCGCGGCAAGATCACGGTTGTAGTTGATCGTGGCCTCAACCAGCGGGTCTTCAATGGCCGCAAAAATTGCTTCGCTATCGAGGCCAAGATCTGTTGCAAGCCGCGCCAACGAAAGCTCGGTCACATCGGAACGCATGGTGATCAAACCTTCGTTGATCAGTTCATAGGCCTGCCCTCCGAGTGCGATGCGCGTCGCAATCGCAAAGCGGCTGGCGAGTTCAGACTGTTCGCCGAGGATGGGGAATTCCTTGGTGATGATCCGGATATTGCCATCGGTCTCGACCAACTCTGTCACCTCCGGATGCGCCCTGCGACAGAAGGAGCAGCGGTAGTCGAGGAACTCGACGATGACGATGTCGCCGTCTGGGTTGCCTCCCACATGATCAAAAGCAGAATTGAACAAGGCGTCTTCGTTTTCAACCACGGCGAGCGCCTGCGCTTCAGCCTCCAATTCGGCCTGGCGCTGTTCTAAAACTCCGAATGCTTCCATCAGAACCTCGGGATTCTCAAGCAGATAGGCACGAACCTCCTCGCGGAAGATTTCGCGCTCAGCCTCGGACAGGTCGTTCAAATCGGTGGCCATGGCCGGGCTCGCAATCAGAGCTGAAAGAGCCGCACCCAACAAATACTTTTTCATCAGAAGTCTCCGTTTTTCGGATTTGCCATTACCTACCACATCCGCTCGTGCCCGCCACCATTGACGACACCTGCTTGGCCTGTTTTCAACCTGCGCAAGTATGTGAGGTGAAAAATGCGCCATTCAAAACGTGCACTGGTGGATCCGTTCATTGTGATGGACGTGATGGAAGCCGCAAGAGCTGCAGAAGAAGCCGGAAGCCACATCATCCATATGGAAGTGGGCCAGCCCGGATCAGGCGCGCCTGCGGCGGCCCGTGCAAGATTGGCCGCCGAAATGGAAGCGGGGCCATTGGGCTATACCGTGGCGTTGGGGCGCCCGGATCTTCGCGCGGGCATCGCGGCGCTCTATCGGGAGTGGTATGGCAACGACCTGGATCCATCCCGCGTAGTCCTCACCGCCGGAGCGTCCGGGGCTTTCATTCTTGCCTTCACGGCGCTTTTCGATGCGGGCGCAAAGGTAGCCCTGGGGGAGCCATGCTATCCGTCCTACCGACAGATCCTCTCGGCCCTCTCGCTTGAGCCCGTGGGCCTGCAAACGCATGCTGACTCGCGTTACCAACCAACGCCAGACCATCTGACCGATGAACTTGATGGTCTGATCGTCGCCAGCCCCGCAAACCCGACTGGAACCATGCTGTTTGAGGCTGAGATGCGCGCACTGGCGGATGCGTGCGCATCGCGTGGTATCTCCCTGATTTCTGACGAGATTTACCACGGCTTGCAGTATGAAGGGCGGGCCGTATCGGCGTTGGAAGTGACGGATGATGTCTATGTCATCAACTCGTTCTCCAAATACTTCTCGATGACGGGCTGGCGGTTGGGGTGGATGGTTGTGCCACCCGATCATGTGCGGATCATCGAACGCCTGGCACAGAACATGTTTATTTGTCCCTCACACGCAGCGCAGGTTGCGGCAATTGGCGCACTATCGCCGGATGGGCGCGCGGAACTGGACCAGCATCGCGAAACCTATGCAAAGAACCGCACGATCTTGCTGCAGGGTCTTGCGGAAGCGGGGCTGACGAAAACCGCGCCCGCAGATGGCGCGTTTTACGTCTATGCCGATGTGTCGGACTTCACAGATGATGCGCGTGCCTTTGCAGACGAAGTCCTCCACAAGGCCGGGGTTGCGGTGACGCCAGGGCTCGATTTCGACAAGGCCCGCGGGGCAGGCACGCTACGCTTCTCCTATGCGCGGTCGACCGATGATATTGTCGAGGGTGTCGCGCGCTTGATCTCATTCATGGACGCCCGAAAAGGGTAGGAGGGCCGAGTTGGATAAGCTATAAAGCAGCCAACCAAGAGGGAATATCCCCGTGATCCGAGCAGTCCTGATTATCGCCCTTCTCTGGCTTCCACTTCCTGTCCTGGCACAAGGATTTGGGGCATTGGCCCGCGCGCTGCCGGACGACAGCCACCTGACCGGCAATCGGCGCGGGGCTGAGTTGGAATTGGCGCTTAGTCAGGCCGTTCCGTTCCGTGTGTTTACCTTGTCCGACCCTATGCGCGTGGTCGTCGATTTCAGAGAGGTCGATTTCGGCGCGTTGCCCGATGGTTTCAACCGCGCGCGAACCGTAGAAGCGCTCGCCTATGGTGGCGCATCGACGCCGGGTTGGTCGCGGATGGTGTTGACCTTGAATGCGCCGATGCTGCCCGAGATTGCGGCCATGGAAACAGATGATGCCACTGGCGAAGCTGTGGTGCGGCTGTCGCTGCAACCCGTTGAGGAAGCGGCCTTTTTGGCAGCGGCCGGTGCCCCGCCGGGGGTAAGCGGTGTGCTGTTGCCGGTGGTAACCGCTGCGGCTGCTCCAGCCAATGACGATACATTGCTGATTGTTCTCGATCCCGGCCATGGCGGGGTTGATCCGGGTGCTGTGCGAAACGGCTATACCGAAGCGGATCTGATGTTGTCTTTCGCCCGCGAGTTGCGCGAAATCATGCGGCGCACCGGCGATATCGAGGTCGTCATGACCCGCGATGCAGATCTTTTCGTTCCATTACCGACACGGGTGACGATTGCAAGGGCGGCGGGTGCGGACCTGTTCATTTCCCTCCATGCCGATGCGATAGCCGAGGGGCGTGCGCAAGGAGCAACGGTGTACACATTGGCCGAAGAGGCGACGGATGCCGCGACGGCTGCCCTTGCTGAGCAGCACGACCGGGCCGACCTGTTGCAAGGGATCGATCTGTCGGGAAGCGATGACGAGGTGGTCAGCGTACTTCTTGATCTTGCACGCATCGAGAACGCTCCTCGCAGCCGCGCGTTTGCCGATATTCTGGTCCAAGCCATCGACACGACCGGGTTAGAGTTGCATGCCCGTCCGCGGGGCGAGGGGGCCTTTTCGGTCCTAAAAGCGGCTGATTTTCCAGCGGCCTTGCTGGAAGTTGGTTTCTTGAGCGATGGCGGCGATCTTCAGAACATTCTGGACCCAAGCTGGCGGGCCCGGATGCAGGCCGCAATCACCGGTGCAGTGGTGGCATGGGCACAAGCCGATGCTGCGGCAGACGCCCTCAGGCGCCAGTAAATTCGGCCAACCAAACCGAATGACCGTTCAGAGCGGCATCGTCGGGGCGGAACCAACACTCCGTAAAGCCATGCTGTTTAAGCAACATGCGATAGGCCGTAGGGGCGAGGCTCATGTGGTAGACCTCGGACGAGCCGACCGTTCCCCAGACCTCGCCATGGCCGGGGCCGGAGGTGAAAAGCAGACGCGTCCCGGCCTTGGCATGGGCTGCAAAGATCGGAAACATTGCCTGTTGATCCGCTTCGCTGAGATGAAAAAAGCTGTTGAACGCCAATATGATATCGAAAGCCTGATCTAACGCGAGGCCGCGCATATCTGCACAAATCGCGCGGGCAGAAGGAACCCGATCTCTCATCTCCGTAATCATCGAATTTGCGCCATCTACGCCGGTTACATGATCACCACGCTGTACAAACCATTCCGCAATCGGCTGGCCAGACCCGCAGCCAAGGTCCAACACCTCCAAACCTGGATCGCGCCCGGCCACGCAGGCCTCGAGCAACGGCCGCTCCCACAGCGACGTGTCGCGCCGTTCGGCCCAAACCGATGCCTCGCGCTCATAGGTGGTCAAAATGTGATCCGGTTTGCTTCGCATTTCCCCGTAATAACACGGCAAATTCCCGCCGTCGTGTTTTGACCGCCCCCGCGCGCGCGCGTATACAGATGCAAGACTTGGGGACGACGAGCATAACATGCGATTCATAATCGGTATTTTCGGCGCGATTTTCAGCGCGATTACTTTGGGTTTGGTCTTTGCAGCGCTTGGCGTGGGCGGGCTGATCTTCATGTATTCGCGCGGCTTGCCAGACCATGAAACACTGGCGAACTACACGCCACCGACCATCAGCCGGATTTACTCGCGCCAAGGCATGATCGTGGATGAGTTCGCCTCCGAACGGCGGCTATTCACGCCCGCCGATGAGATCCCCGATTTGGTCGCTTATGCCTTTGTGTCCGCGGAAGATCGCAACTTCTACAACCATGCCGGGTATGATCCGCGCGCCATCGCGGCGGCTTTTGTCGAGGCGATCCGGTCGCGGGGTCGCGACGTGCGCGGCGCCTCGACGATCACACAGCAGGTGATGAAGAACTTCTTGCTCGATGGCTCGCGAACCGTTGAGCGTAAGGTGCGCGAAATCATTCTGGCGGCCCGGATTGAACGCACTTTGTCTAAGGACCGCATCCTTGAGCTCTACCTCAATGAGATTTTCCTGGGCCAGAACTCATATGGCGTGACGGCAGCAGCGCAGACTTATTTCAATGCGACGCTGGAAGATTTGACGTTGGAACAAGTGGCGTACTTGGCGGCACTGCCGCAGGCCCCGTCGCGTTTCCATCCGGTCAACGACTACGAGCGCGCGATCAGCCGGCGCAACTACGTGCTGCGCGAGATGTACGAGAATGGCTATATCTCTGAGCAAGAGATGGAGGAGGCGCAGGCCACCGCATTGGAAACGGTGCAGGGTGGCCATATCGAAGCCTTCCGCCTGTCCCGCCCGCCACGCAACTATTTCACCGACGAAATCCGCCGGCAGCTAAGCGCCGAATACGGCGCGGATGAGTTCTTCTCCGGTGGCTATGCCGTTCGGTCGACCATGGACGAGAGCCTTCAGGAAGTCGCCGAGTCTGCGTTGCGCCGTGCGTTGGAACGCTATGATCGTAATCTGGGTACGTGGCGCGGGGCGTACACGACGATTGACGCGGCTGATCTTGGCGCGGGCGATGAAGCCACTTGGCGCGCTGCCTTGGCCGATGCCGATATCCCCCGCGATATTGACGGCTGGTTTGCCGCCGTGGTGCTGGAAGTCGGAGACAGCTCCGCCCGGATTGGGATCGAAGGCGTCGAGGAAGACGAAGACGGCCACTTCATCCCGGCAGAAGATGTCCAATGGGCCCGGCCGTTGCGCGAAGACGGCTCGCGCGGGAACACCGCGCGGGTGGCGGGCGATTTGCTTAGCGTTGGTGACGTTGTGCATGTCCGCCGGATGACGCGTGATAGCGACGGCTCGTTCATTCGCTGGACCCTGCGCCAAATTCCGGAAGTGCAGGGCGGGTTCATGGCGATGGACGTCCATACGGGGCGCGTTCTGGCGATGCAGGGTGGGTTCAGCTACCAGCATTCGTCGTTTAACCGCGCCACCCAGGCGACACGACAGCCGGGTTCGTCGTTCAAGCCTTTCGTTTACGCAGCCGCTTTGGATTCCGGCTACAGCCCCAACACCATCGTCATCGATGCGCCGATTGAGGTGCGCACAGGGGAAGGGATCTGGCGACCGCAGAACGCCTCGAACCAATTCTACGGCCCATCGCCTTTGCGCACAGGGATCGAACGGTCGCGGAACCTGATGACCGTCCGTCTGGCGCAGGAAGTCGGGATGGACACCATCGCGCGTTATGCGGAACGGTTCGGCGTCTACGATGAGATGCAGCCATTCCTCGCCAATTCTCTGGGCTCGCAGGAAACCACGCTGTTCCGCATGGTGGCTGCCTACGCGATGTTTGCCAATGGCGGCGAACGGGTGGAACCAACGCTCGTGGACCGCATTCAGAACCGCTATGGTGAAACGGTGTACCGCCACGACCAACGTCTTTGCCCGGACTGCGAATTGGCGTCGTTGGAGCCCGGCGTGGCGCCGCGGATCGTGTCGACGCGGGAACGGGTGATGGACCCAATCACCGCTTACCAGCTGACCTCTATGATGCGTGGCGTGGTGCAGCGCGGCACAGCGTCGAGCACGGTAAATCTGCCAGTGCCTACGGCGGGCAAAACGGGCACGACCAACGAGGCGCGCGATGTCTGGTTTGTGGGGTTCACTTCGAACATCGCGGCGGGCTGTTACATCGGATATGATCAGCCGGAACCGTTGGGACGCGGTGCGTCGGGCGGCGGCATGTGCGGCCCGGTTTTCCAGCGCTTCATGCTGGAGGCGATCGAGGAGTATGGCGGGGGCGATTTCCCTGTGCCGGAAGGTGGTCAGTTCTTTCCCATCGACCGCTATTCCGGGGCGCGTCTGCCCGCAGGCTCGTCCGGTGATCACGTCGTCTACGAGCTCTTCCGCGAAGGTGAAGAGCCATATCAAGGCTTGTTGTCCGTGATCGATGGCGGGTGGGCGATGTCATCTGATATTCCGATCTTCTCCCGTCCTGGCGATTCAGGTGGCGGTGGCGGTCAGGGCGTTCTTGTAGAGACGTCAGACGGAGACACAGCACGTGTCCCCACGGCAACCGGCTTTGGCACCCTCAGCTCAGGCGGGCTTTACTGACCCATCACATGATTGCAGAGCCGTTGTTGGCTCTGCGTCCGCAATGCGGCAACCCGCTTGAGGGCCGCCGGGTGATCCACTACATCTGCGACACACCTATCCTGAAAGCCCTTATCCATGCGCGCCGAGACCCAAGCCAATATCGAAAAGATCCAGAATTCTCTGACCCTGCTGGGTCAGCGAATGGATATCGAGACGGCGCCCCATCGCCTTGAGGAATTCAATGCGATGGTGGAGGACCCGAACCTGTGGAATGATCAGGAAAAGGCGCAAAAGCTGATGCGGGATCGGCAGGTCCTGGTCGACAAGCTCAAGACCTACGAGGCGATCAAACAGGGTGTTGAGGATAACGCAGAGCTGATCGAACTGGGTGAGATGGAAGGCGATGACGAGGTCGTCGCAGAGGCGGAAGCCGCGATTGCCGCACTGGTTGAAGAGGCCGCCGCGAAGGAGCTTGAGGCGCTTCTTGATGGCGAGGCCGATGCCAATGATACGTTTCTTGAGATCAACTCAGGCGCGGGCGGCACGGAAAGCTGTGATTGGGCCAGCATGTTGGCGCGGATGTACACGCGGTGGGCCGAGAAGCAGGGGTATGATGTCGACCTGCAAAGCTTTAGCCCCGGTGAAGAGGCCGGCATCAAATCAGCTGTCTACAAGATCAGTGGCCACAACGCGTATGGCTGGATGAAATCGGAATCCGGCGTGCATCGTCTTGTGCGGATCAGCCCATTCGACAGCGCCGCGAAGCGCCACACGTCGTTCACGTCCGTAAAAGTGTATCCTGTCGTTGATGACAATATCGAGATCGAGGTGAACCCAAGCGACATTCGCATCGATACCTATCGCTCCTCAGGCGCGGGTGGGCAGCACGTCAACACGACCGACTCGGCTGTGCGGATCACACACCATCCCACGGGTATCGTCGTGACTTCGTCCGAGAAGTCCCAGCACCAAAACCGCGACATCGCCATGAAGGCGCTCAAGTCGCGGCTCTACCAGATGGAGTTGGACAAACGCTCGGCTCTGGTGAACGAAGTCCACGAAGCAGCCGGTGACGCCGGATGGGGCAATCAGATTCGGTCTTACGTGTTGCAACCCTACCAGATGGTGAAGGACCTGCGGACGTCCTACGAGACGTCGGACACCCAAGGCGTTCTGGACGGAAACCTCGATGGCTTGATGGCATCCGTTCTCGCCCATGGCGTATCGGGCAAAGGACGGGCAGAGGCGCAAAGCGAAGACTAACTTCAGGCCGCATCGCCTGTAGCCAAGCCTGGGTTTTTGCATATTCATGGAACAAAGATCGGCAGGGAGGGCCTGGAATGGCGGAGCTTTGGGAGCTTGGCGCCGGTGATCTGGCGCAATTGATCGCGAAGCGCGATCTGTCCCCTGTTGAGCTGATGCGCGACACGATTGCACGGATTGACGCGGTTAACAGCGACGTAAACGCAATCGTGTCTTTGCGCGACCGCGAGGCCTTGATGGGCGAAGCGCGCCTTGCGGAGGCGATGCCACCGAACGGATGGCTGCATGGCATACCCGTGGCGATCAAGGATTTGGTGGCAACCAAGGGGCTACGCTCCACGTCTGGTTCCCCGTTATTTGCGGACAACGTCCCGGATGAAGATGATGGTCTGGCGCGCCGCATGAAGGCTGCCGGTGCGCTTGTGATTGGCAAGACCAACGTGCCGCAGTTCGGACTGGGCTCACACTCGACCAATCCGATTTTTGGGGTGACAAGAAATCCGTTCGATCTTTCCCTTACAGCTGGCGGCTCATCAGGCGGGGCAGGAGCCGCGTTGGCGACCGGCATGCTGAGCGTCGCAGACGGCTCGGACATGATGGGCAGTCTCCGCAATCCAGCGGCGTGGAATGACGTGTACGGCTTCCGACCAAGTGTCGGCCTGGTGCCGGGTGAACCCGGCGAAAAGGCGTTGCTGCACCGGCTGTCGACCCATGGACCCATGGCCCGAACCGTCGATGACTTAGAGGCCTTGCTTGGCACACTGTCAGACGGGTGTCATTGTCCGTTAAATGCCGAAGTGCGTGCCCCGAGGATTGGGTGGTTGGCCGATTGTGGCGGCGCCTATCCCATGGAGCAGGGGTTGCTCGACGCGGGCGCTGCCACTTTGGAGCGCGTGGGGTTAGATCTTGGTTGGAAGATCGACGCCGTTTCCTTGCCCATCCCGGTTGAAGTGATTTGGGACAGTTGGACCACGCTGCGATCTTTCGTTGTGGCGATGGAATTGGGTGGACATTGGCGTTTGCAAGAAGAGCGGAGCCAGTTGAACGCCCAAGCAATCTGGGAAATCGAACGCGGCTTTGCGATGACCGGCGACGCGGTCGAAGTGGCGCTGGAACAGCGCCGGACCTGGCTGGCGATCTTGTCCGAGCTTTTCTCGCGATACGATGCCTTGATGCTCCCCTCGACGCAGATATGGCCGTTCCCGGCTGATTGGGATTGGCCTCGATCGATTGCCGGGCAAGACATGGATACCTATCACCGATGGATGGAAGTCGTCGTGCCAGCAAGCCTTGCCGGCGTGCCGGCGCTCTCCTTGCCGGCGGGCCATCACGCAGACACGGGTTTGCCCCACGGGCTTCAGATGTTGGGTCCCAACGGAGCGGACGCGAAGCTGCTTGCACTCGGTCGCGCTTGGGAGCGCGCGGTTGGCTCGCGAGCCTGCCATGATCCGCGCCGTTTTGCACGCAAGGGTTGAACACGCTACACTGTTCGCGGGAGGAACATGCGCCATGTCAGATATGACAAGCCATCCGGTGGGCGAGGGCGCCCCGTCCATTCGCGACATGCAGGTCCCTGATCTTTGGCCAGTGCTGCGCGCGGGCGCAGAGGATTTTCGTCGAAAACCTGCATTCGGCCTATTCTTCGCCGCCGTCTATGTGGTTGGCGGTTGGGCGATCTATTGGATGTTGTTTCAGGCGCATCTTGAATGGCTGGCTATCCCGCTAACATTCGGGTTCCCCCTGATCGGGCCGTTTCTGGCTGTGGGCCTCTACGAGGTGTCCCGGCGCCTCGAAGCGGGACTTGAGGATTGGAAAGCAGCGGATATCTTCGCCGTTGTCTGGTGCCAAAGGCTTAGGCAATTGCCCACGATGGCGTGGGTGATCATTGTCTACTTCCTGTTTTGGTCCTTCTTCGCTCATATGCTGTTTGCGCTGTTTCTGGGCCCGTCAGCCCTGACCAATGTCACAACATCTTATGCCTATCTTCTGGAACCGGAGGGGCTTTCCATGTTGCTGGTTGGCGCCGCATTTGGGGCAGTCTTTGCCTTCGTGCTTTTCACGTTGACCGTGGTATCGCTGCCGCTGTTGCTGGACCGCGAAGTTGATTTCGTGACTGCCATGATCACGTCCGTTGCGGTGGTCCGGCAGAACCCCAAAGCCATGTTAGTCTGGGCCTTTACGATCGCCGCCCTGACGTTTTTGGCCATGGTGCCAGGGTTACTTGGCTTGATGGTGGTTCTCCCGATCCTCGGCCATGCCTCTTGGCACCTCTACCGCTCGGTTACTGTGACAGGGGAAGATGGTCCCGCGGTTGTGGCCACGACCTGACATAAAAAAACCGGGCGCTTGGCCCGGTTCTTTCGAATTCATATCCGCTTCGGTTCAGCTGTCGGACTTTGCCGAAGGCTGAGGAACCGGGCCGGCTGCGGCCGGGCGCGGGATTGATGGCGAAGAGGGGGCCTCAGCGACAGACGACGACGCGCTGCTGCCGGTGGTGATCGGCGTGCGTGGCGCTGCGTTGTTTGCACCCGTCGACAGCGGATCTTCCGCACGCTGAACGGAGCCTTCGAAATGCGCACCAGACTCGATTGCGATCGTCTTGTGGATGATGTCCCCTTCGACGCGCGCGGTCGAGGTCAGGCGCACCTTAAGGCCACGCACACGTCCGACAACGCGGCCCGTGACAACGATATCGTCGGCAACGATCTCACCCTCTATGTTGGCGCTCTCGCCAACTGTAAGAAGATGTGCGCGGATGTCGCCCTGAACGGTGCCTTCCACTTGTATATCACCCGTCGTGCGCAGATTGCCCACGATGGTCAGGTCGGACGACAGCATGGATGGCTGAGGTTTCGACTTGGCGCCAGATGCTGCGGATGTGGATTTGTTCATGGTGTCTCCAGAAGTCGTGCCCGCCGCGGGGCTGTCACCGTCGGAACCGTCGGACGCGCCGCCCTGCTTTGGCCCGGGTTCGTTGATCTTGGATTTAGAAAACATTGCGTCCTGCCCTTATGAACGTCATCGGGTTAACGGGGGTCCCATTGCGATGCACTTCGTAGTGCAAATGCACGCCCGTACTCCGACCGGTGGTTCCCATATCACCGATAAGTTCGCCACGCGAGACCCTTTCCCCTTCGCTCACTCGGATGCGATTGAGGTGGGCGTAACGCGTCATGAAGCCGTTGTTGTGCCTGATTTCGACTGTAAGACCGTAGCCACTTTGGCGGCCAGCAAATTCGACAACACCTGCGCCACCGGCAACAATCGGCGTACCGCGCGAACCAGCGAAATCGAGGCCATTGTGCATGCGGCTGCCGCCATTGATCGGGTCACGCCTCGGACCGAAGCCCGAGGTCTGGCGATAGCTGCCGTTGACTGGGTTGCCGAACGGCAAACGCTCAGCCGCGATGCGCCAAAGATTGATTTCGTCGAGTTCCTGCAACAGCTGGTTGGCACGATCCGACAAAGGATCAGGGCCACTGCCAGATGTTGAGATGATTGGCGTCAGAGGGCCACCCTGGCCGGAATACCCACGGCGTACGCTCTCAATCAGATCGTCTGTGCTGAGTCCCGCTGCGCTGAACATTTCGTCAAGCGGTTCCATAGAGACCGCGACGGCTTCTTCCAACTGGCGGAAGACGCGGTTTTGACGTTCTTCCGTCAGGGCTGCTTCGAAATTCAGGCGGTTGATCTCGTCAACGGCCTGCGCCATCAGCGAATGCCCTTCGTCGCGTTCACCAGCCGTCAGTTCTAGCGCTTCGTTGAGGAATGCGAGCGTTTGCTGCAATTCCCATTCCCGTTCCGCAGCGGTTTGCACCGTGCCGGTGTTTGCCTGAAGCTCATTCTGAAAGGCGGCGGCAGCGATGCGCGCCTCGTCGCGTTCATCAATGGTCCGGCGCAATGTAGCCTGGATGACGTCAACGGCAGTCTCCAACTCGCGCCGGCGTTCCTCGGAATCGAGCAGACGGGTCTGCATTTCCGACACTTGGTCCATCGCCAGCGCGAAGCGATCTTGCGCGGCCGCCGCAGCTGCAGCACGGGCATCCCGTTCCAACGCCATGGCATTGAGCCGGTCCTGGAACATCGCCTGCTCGCGCTGCGCGAGGTCGCGGGCATTGCCCGCAGAGATGGTATCAATAAGAAAGATGGACGTCACAATGACCGTCCAGCCAACGAACACGGCAGATCCCAGGATCATGCTGGCCTGGGTAACGGGACGCAGCCTGATAAAGCGCGTTCCTTCTTCCGATTTCAGGAAGAGCCGTTGTTCTGGCAAATGCCGTTCAAGCGCCGCATTCACGCGACTCAAAAGCCGAGATGTCACTGTCCTTACGCCTCGCTTCCCCTTGTGTTTATCCGCGCCACCGTCTTGTCCCCAGTGGCGGCTGCGGCGTGCTTGGGGATAAGCTACGCCGCCTTTCATGCCAACATAGTAATCTTAATGTGTGGAAAAGGCACCAAAAAAGCGCGCAAATCTGGCGGAAATCCGCCGATCGCTCAGGCGTTCTTCTAGCAGAGCGAAAAATCAACCAGCCATTGGCCAGTAGAAGTCGGGCGGCAGGCCTGCCTCGGCACGTTTTTCTTCGTTGAACGGCGGCTTCAGAGCGCCGTGGAAATAGCGCCCGACAAGGCCGTGAAAGGCTTCTTTCGGATCAATGTCATGGCGTCCACACAGGAAGTGGAACCATTTCGACCCATAGGCGACATGGTGGACCTCTTCCGCATAGATGACCTTCAAGGCGTCGACTGCCTGAACCGCCGCTGGATCATCTTTCGCCTTCTGGAAGGTCGCGATCATCGACGGCGTCACATCCAACCCGCGCGCCTCCAGAACCATGGGCACAACCGCCAAGCGCCCCATGAGATCGTCCGCCGTATCTTCCGCTGCGCGCCACATCCCTGCATGGGCGGGCATCGCGCCATATTGGCTGCCCATGGCGTTGAGGCAATCGGCCATCAAGTTGAAATGCTTAGATTCTTCGTCTGCGGCCTTCACCCAGTCGTCAAAGAAACCGATGGGCATCGGGGTCGCGCTGAAACGCGCGATGATGTCCCAGTGAAGGTCCACGGCATTCAACTCGATATGTGCCACCGCATGCAGGATCGCCATGCGCCCGGCGGCGGAGCCCGGTTTGCGGCGCGGGACATCGCGGGGGTCCAGTAGCTCAGGTGCATCAGGGCGCGCGGGCTGATCCGGTGGCGACGCTGTACCAATATCTGGCACCTCACCGGCCACCCGGGCAGCCTGCCACTGTGCCGCGTAGTCCCGAGACAACGCGGTCTTTTCCCGCGCGCCTGCGGTACGCAAGACATCGTCGGCCATTTGGGCAAGAGGTTTCATAGGCTTCGTCTCTGCTTTGTTGCCGCGTCGGTCAAGGAGGCAGGCGGGACATCTAGACGCCCCGCCATCGATCAAAGCGCTCTTGCAGCTTCCAACACAGCCTCGGCATGTCCTGGCACCTTCACCTTGCGCCAGACCTGCACAACACTGCCTGTCCCATCGATCAGGAACGTCGCTCGCTCGATCCCCATGGATTTCTTGCCGTACATGTTTTTCTCAACCCAAACGCCGTATTGCTCACACACATCGCTTTCCGCGTCTGAGGCCAGTGCGACACCCAATTCGTGCTTCGCGATGAATTTCTCATGCTTGGCAACGGTGTCTTTGGAAATTCCGATGACCTGCGTGTTAGCAGCATCGAATTCTGCCCCAAGTCCGGTAAAGGCGATTGCTTCTTTTGTGCAGCCCGGTGTGTCATCGCGTGGGTAGAAATAGAGGACCACATTCTTTGGGCGCAGGGACGACAGACTGATTGAGCCCCCGCCGTCGCGTGGAAGGTCGAAATCTGGGGCGGTGTCACCAACAACGGGCATGGGCGTATCCTTTTTTCTGCGCGGCACTGGTGCCGGTCGGAATTGCAAGCTAGGCGGTTTGCAGACAGATTAAAGGGCAACTCAACAACGGATGGTAGGGCCGTGCGCGCGGATGGAGCAGACCGAAGCCACCCAACCCAAGAACCTCAGGCCACGGCGGCGGTTATGGCTCCGCGCGCTGTTTGTGGCTTTGTTCGTGTTGCTGTTGCCGATCGGGGCACTCTGGCTTCGATTATTTGTGGCGCCGATGGCGCTGCCGGACAGCATTCAAAGCCGGATTGAAGCGCGCATCAACGATGCGATGACGATTGGCGATGTGAGCGTCGGTGATATGGTGCTTGCCCTGCCACAAGGGGGGCGCGCGCCAGCATTCGAGTTTCGGGACGTTGCCGTCACCACACCGGAAGGGGAGTTGCGCGCAGCCTTTCCCGGTTTGCGCGTCCGCGTCGCGCCCGGCCCGTTGCTGGCTGGCCAGATGCGTGTGCGCCGGATCGTCGTCACAGATGCAGGGCTCAACCTTCGTCGCGGCGCGGACGGGCAGCTCGATCTGGATTTTGGCGGCGCGGTAGACACTGAGGGGATTGGTGCCGGGTCTGGTGAAGTGAGCATTGTCGACACATTGTCACGCCTTGATCAGATGTTTTCAGCGCCCGTTTTTTCCCAACTGCAGGAAGTGCGTGGCGAGGGGATGGAGGTCACTCTGACCGATGATCTGGTCGGTCGTGACCTGAGGCTGCACGAAGCCGTTATGCGATTGGAGCGGCAACGAGGGAGCCTTGCCCTTTCGGTCGGGGGTCGGTTGGCCGGTAGCCGCGATGCAGTCATTGATATTGCGCTGATCCGCAACGCGCGTGCAGGCGAAACCGAAGTTTCGATGGAATTTGAGAATCTTGCAGCCCGCGACCTCGCGGCCAGCAGTCCTGCGCTTGGCTGGCTTGATCTGATGCGGGCCCCCATCGAAGGGGCGCTTTCCGCAACGATGGCCGATGATGGGACGCTCGGCGCGGTCGACGGCCAGTTGCAAATCGCAGCGGGCGTGTTGAGCTTGCCGGGGCAGGAAGAGCCGACGCCATTCGATGCGATGACAGCGCGGATCACCTATGACCCTGCGGCGCGCCGGGCCATCCTTCAGGATGTTATGCTGGCCTCCCAACAGCTTTCCTTCACCGGCAGTGGCCATGCGGATGTCGCACCGGATGGTTCGCACTACACGGGGCAGTTCACGCTCAGCAATATTGCCGCCGATCCGGACGGGCTGTTTGACGCTCCGCTCGATATCGACGGCGCGGCCATAGATCTGCGACTGTCGCTTGGCGAAACGGTCGTGGCCGAGATCGGCCGGGCCGTTGTCTATGATGGCGATCTACGCGCGATGGTTGATGGCACCCTAACCGCGGCGCCCGAAGGGCTGAGCCTTGCACTCAACGCGCAGCTCGCCGAAGCAGATCTTGAGACGATCCTTGCCTATTGGCCGCGACGGGCCATCCCCAACACCCGTTGGTGGGTCACGGAGCGGATGATCGCAGGCCGCACTGAAGGGGTGGATTTCGCCTTTCGCCGCACGCCAGAGACCGCCGATCGGCTTGAATTGTCCTTTGATTTTCTCGCGGCGGATATTCGCGCCTTGCCCGCCGGTCCGCCCATTCGGGATGCATCTGGTTTCCTGAATTTGCAGGACACACGCCTTGTCGTTGGCCTTGATGCCGGCACTGTCTTTGCGGAAGAGCAGGCGGGCGGCGCAGGACTAGCCGGCTCTCATATGGTGATTGAGGATGTTTCGGTTCCAGGCCCCCTTGCCGCGTTCGATCTTTCCATCGCGGGCGATTTAACCGACGTGATGCATGTTCTCGCCGGGCCGCCGTTCGCCGTGCTCGAAACCAGTGGGTACGCCGCGGAAGAGATTGGAACTGGGCAAATCAGTGCCCGTGTGCAACTGGCCACGCATCTTGTGGAGCGTGATGCAGATGCTGGCCTGGACGGGCTTGATATCGATGTTGATGGGGTTGTGACCGGCTTCCGTTCGACTGAGCTGGTCCCCGACCGCACGCTTGTTTCGGATCGCATGACCATACGGATGAATCCCGAAGAGCTTGCGATTGGGGGGCGTGCCGCCCTCGACGGTGTGCCGGTCAGTGGGCAATGGTCCGTCCGGTTGGCGGCAGACGCTGATCCCGGCAGTCTGGTCCAGGCGCGCGCAACGTTGAACAGGCAATCGCTTGCGGCCTTTGGCGTGGCGCTTCCCGATTGGCTCATGTCAGGGCAGGGGGCGGCTGACCTGACGGTCTTCTTGCGGGCCAACGGGGCCGCAACGATGCAAGTCCGCTCCGATCTGGACGGCATTGGTCTAGCCATCCCACCTCTCGCGTGGCGATTGTCAGAAGGACAGACCGGCACCTTCAGCGCCGACATTCGCTTGGGCGGCAATCCGGAGGTGCGCCAGATCGCGCTGCAAGGTGCGGGTCTTACCATGGATGGCGCGATCAGTTTCACCGATGATGGCTTCCTCAACCGCTTGTCCGCCGGGCAGTTTCGGCTCGGCAGCTGGCTGGATGTTCGCGGCGGTCTGATCGGGCGTGGTGCGCAGGCGCCTGCGATTGAGATTTCGGGTGGCACGCTGGATTTTCGCACCATGCCGTCACTAGCCAGCACAGGCGGTTCTTCCAGCGGAGATATTGGCCCCCTCGATATCTCGCTCGACCGGATGCAGATCACGGCTGGCATTGCGTTAACCGGGCTGCGCGCGGACCTGAACGGCGCCACGATGAGTGGCGATTTCAGGGGCCGCGTGAACGACGCTGTCGCAGTGAACGGTCAACTTGTACCAAGTCCCAACGGGCCGTCGGTCCGGATGCAATCCGCTGATGGCGGGGCCGTCTTGCGGGCGGCCAATATCATCACAAACATTCATGGCGGCCCGTTCGACCTGATCCTTGCGGCGCGTCCAGAGCAAGGGCAATACGACGGTCAACTCACCATCGACAGCCCGCGCTTGCGTGACGCGCCTGTCATGGCGGAGATCCTAAACCTTATCTCTGTCGTCGGTTTGCTTGAGCAACTCGGTGGCGAGGGCATCAACATGGGCGAGGTCAATGCCCGCTTCCGTGTGACCCCAGACCAAATTACCGTAACCGAAGGCGCCGCCGTCGGCCCCGCCATGGGGATTTCGATGGACGGCGTCTACGACGTTGCATCCGAACGGTACGAGATGCAGGGCGTCGTATCACCTTTCTACATCGTGAATGGTCTGTTTGGCGCGCTCTTCGCGCCACGACGTGAGGGGCTTTTCGGGTTCAACTACCGCGTCATCGGGAATGCCGACGATACGCGCGTTTCTGTCAATCCGCTTTCGATCCTGACGCCTGGTATCTTCCGAGAGATTTTCCGCGCCCCGCCTCCTGACTTCAGTGAGTAAGCCTGCATGAAACTGGACGATTTCGATTTCGATCTACCCGAACGGCTGATCGCCACGCGCCCCGCCCAACCCAGGTCGTCGGCGAAACTGCTATTGGCAGAAGGCGCGACGATTGCGGACAAAGTTGTGACCGACCTTCCAGACATTCTGCGACCTGGCGACAGACTGATACTGAATGACACCCGCGTCATCCCTGCGCGCCTGACGGGGGAACGCCCACGCTTGACGCCCGAGGGTGAGGTGCGCGCCAAGATCGAAGTCACATTACTGGAACCACAGGCCGATGGAAGCTGGAGCGCCCTTGGCAAGCCCATGCGCAAACTCAAGATCGGCGAGAAAATCATATTTAGCAATGAATTGGAGGCGATTGTTCATGCGATGGATGAGGGTCTCCACCTTCGCTTCAATCTGAAGGGCGAAGATTTTGACGCGGCCTTGAACGCCGCTGGAGCCATGCCTTTGCCGCCATATATTGCCGGCAAACGGGCCCCGGATGAACGGGACAAGGATGACTATCAGACAATCTGGGCCAAGCGCGCTGGCGCAGTCGCAGCGCCAACGGCAAGCTTGCATTTTGATGAGGCCTTGATGGATGCCGTCCGTGCGCGCGGCGTTGATGTGACGTTTGTCACATTGCACGTCGGCGCGGGAACCTTCCTGCCAGTCAAGGTCGACGATGTCACCACCCACAAGATGCATGCCGAATGGGGCGAGGTACGCGAAAAGGCAGCGGCTGAGATAAATGCTACCCGCGCAGCCGGTGGGCGGATCATTCCGGTCGGCACGACGGCCTTGCGGCTAATCGAAAGTGCCGCTCGGGAAGACGGGACAATGCAGGCATTCGAAGGCACGACCGAGATTTTCATCTACCCCGGCTACCAGTGGAAGATTACCGACGCGTTGATGACGAACTTCCACCTGCCTAAATCGACCCTGCTGATGCTGGTCGCAGCCTTAATGGGGCAAGACACGATCCGGTCCGTTTACGACCACGCTGTCGCAAACGATTATCGCTTTTTCTCCTACGGCGACGCTTCCTTGCTAATCCCGTCGCGAATCTGACAGACGCGCGGTCTCGGCCCGTGGCACACGGGACGCTTCACCTGGCCAACACGGGAGGCCCAGATGTTCACAGTTATCCGCACGGCCTGGGCACTCCTGCTTGGGATGTTTCTTTTGCAGATCGGCAACGGTCTGCAGGGCACCTTGATGGGTGTGCGCGGCGCGATCGAGGGGTTTTCGACGTTTGAACTGTCGCTGATCGGCTCCGCGTATTTCGTGGGTTTCTTGGGCGGCTCACGCGTGGCTCCCAAGTTCATTTCATCGGTTGGCCACGTCCGGGTCTTTGCCGCGCTGGGGTCTTTTATCTCCGCGATTGTGATCACCTATCCGATTGTGACCGAGGCCTGGGCGTGGATGCTTCTGCGCGTTGGATTGGGGTTCTGCCTGTCCGGCGTTTACGTCACGGCAGAAAGCTGGCTGAACAACTCGGCCACAAACGATACCCGCGGACAATCGCTGTCTGCTTATATGCTCATGCAAATGATGGGCCTGGTGGCGGGGCAGGGCATATTGGCGGCGGGTGATCCGTCTGGCTGGATCCTGTTCATCATCCCTTCGATTCTCGTTTCACTGAGTTTCGCACCCATTTTGCTGTCTGCCGTGCCGACCCCTGCCATTGAGGCCACGCGCCCCATGTCGCTGAGGCAAGTCTACGATGCCTCGCCATTCGCAGTTGTCGGCATGTTGTTCATGGGCGGCGTGTTCGCCGGGCAATTCGCCATGGCCCCGGTCTATGCAACTGAAGTGGGGCTGAGCCTCGGGCAATTGTCGGTGTTTATCTCTTCGTTTTTTGTTGGCGCAATCGTGCTTCAATATCCAATCGGATGGATGTCAGACCGGATGGACCGACGCACATTGATCATTGTGGCCGCGGCCATTGGGGCCGGGGTCGCTTTGGCCGGTGTTTTTCTGGCCGACAGCTATATTGCGCTTCTTGTCATAGCCGCGCTTTCGGGCGGCTTGGCGCAACCTCTTTACGCATTGCTGCTGGCATATCTGAACGACTACCTCGCCGTGGAAGATATGCCGGCAGCCTCCGGTGGCATGCTCTTCGTCAATGGCATCGGGGCTATCTCTGGACCGCCCATCATGGGCCTTTTGATGGGTCAGATCGGCCCGGGCGGATTTTGGCTGTTCCTTGCCTTCGTGCTTGGTGGTGTGGCTGTCTACGGCGTCTACCGTATGACACAGCGCCAGTCGGCCTATGTCGAAGAAGACAATTACGATAGTGTTCCCTACGCCAATATCATGCCCGGCGCAGCGTCTGCAGTGGCGGTTGAAAC
The DNA here is from genome assembly GCA_947489665.1 of uncultured Roseicyclus sp. Lineage (GTDB taxonomy): Bacteria > Pseudomonadota > Alphaproteobacteria > Rhodobacterales > Rhodobacteraceae > Gymnodinialimonas. The sequence goes on from CANLEH010000001.1 coordinate 1,850,986, forward strand.
GGCGCAGGAGCTCTATATCGAAGCCGCAGAAGAAATGGCTGAAGGTGGCGGAGACGAAACCGAAGAGGAGACACATCTGTGACCAGCGCGAGTGACGTTGTTGCCTTTTGGCAGGACGCTGGCCCGGAAAAGTGGTACGCGAAAGACGAGGCGTTCGATCAAAGCATCCGGGATCAGTTCGGCGCAGCCTGGCAGTTGGCCCAGGGCGGTGGTCTACGAGACTGGGCCGTGGATGCAAAGGGCGCCCTTGGCCTTGTGATCCTTCTCGATCAGTTTCCGCGCAACATGTTCCGTGATGATCCGCGCGCCTATGAAACAGATGCCGCTGCGCTGGACGTGTCCGGCCAGATGATCGCAAACGGCTGGGATCGCCAAATCGCAGAGCCGATGCGCCAATTCGTCTACATGCCCTTCATGCATTCTGAGGAGATGGCCCATCAGGACATCTGTATCGACCTCATGGAAAACCGGATGGAAGAAGGGAACAATGCGCTCCACGCTCGGGTTCACCGCGAGATTATTGCGCGCTTTGGCCGGTTCCCCTATCGCAACGGTCCGTTGGATCGGGATATGACGCCTGAAGAGCAAGCCTTCATAAATGATGGCGGCTATGGCGCCATCCTGCGCGAGATTGAAGGTGCCGAGAAATAGGCGAGTTCCGCACGGCTTTGCCGACTAAGCGGTCCCAAAGCCGAACAAGCCTTGCACTGGGCGCAACCCGGCCTGCGACCTAGCGTCAATTGTCGTGCCATCCGAGATAGTTTAACGTTGAACAAACGCTTCAAAATGGATTTGCCGGAAGGAACGACCCAATGGCTGCACAGAATTTCGACGTTATTGTGATCGGCGCAGGACCCGGCGGCTATGTGGCCGCGATCCGTGCCAGTCAGTTGGGGCTCAAGACGGCCATTGTTGAGCGGGAGCATATGGGCGGCATCTGCCTGAACTGGGGCTGCATCCCGACCAAAGCCATGCTGCGGTCGTCGGAAGTGTTTCACCTGATGCACCGGGCCAAGGAATTCGGCCTGAAAGCGGATGGCATTGGCTACGATCTGAATGCCGTGGTCGATCGCTCGCGCAAGGTGGCCAAGCAGTTGTCGGGCGGCGTCGCGCACCTGATGAAGAAGAACAAAGTCACGACCATCATGGGCGAGGCGACAATCCCCGCCAAAGGCAAGGTCTCGGTCAAGACCGACAAGGGCACCGAGGAGCTGACGGCCAAGAACATCATCCTGGCCACCGGCGCGCGGGCCCGCGAATTGCCGGGGTTGGAGGCTGATGGCAAGCGGGTGTGGACCTACAAGGCCGCGCTGACGCCGCCGCATATGCCGAAGAAGCTGCTGGTGATTGGATCAGGTGCCATCGGCATCGAGTTTGCCAGCTTTTACAACACGCTAGGGGCGGACACGACTGTGGTGGAAGTCATGGACCGGGTGTTGCCGGTCGAGGATGAGGAAATCTCCGCCTTCGCCAAGAAGTCCTTTGAGAAGCAAGGAATGAAGATCCTGCAAAAGGCGATGGTTAAAAAGCTCGACCGCGCGGCGGACAAGGTGACGGCCCATATCGAGATTGGCGGGAAGGTTGAAACGCAGGAGTTCGACACTGTCATCTCGGCCGTTGGGATCGTTGGCAACGTGGAGAACCTTGGTCTTGAGGCGCTGGGGGTGAAGATCGATCGGACGCATGTTGTGACGGATCAATTCTGCCGCACGGGTGTTGAGGGGCTTTATGCCATCGGTGACATCGCGGGCGCGCCTTGGTTGGCGCATAAAGCCAGCCACGAGGGTGTGATGGTAGCGGAGTTGATTTCCGGCAAGAACAATGTCCATCCGATCAAGCCGGAGAGCATTGCGGGCTGTACGTATTGTCAACCTCAGGTGGCCTCGGTTGGGCTTAGCGAAGCGAAAGCCAAGGAGAAAGGCTACAAGGTCAAGGTCGGTCGCTTCCCGTTCATCGGAAACGGCAAAGCCATCGCTTTGGGTGAGCCGGAGGGGATGATCAAGACGGTCTTCGACGAAAAAACCGGCGAGCTATTGGGCGCGCACATGATCGGTGCCGAGGTGACGGAACTGATCCAGGGCTATGTCGTCGGCCAGAAGCTGGAGACCACGGAAGAGGACCTGATGGAGACGGTCTTCCCGCACCCGACGCTGAGCGAGATGATGCATGAGAGTGTGCTCGACGCCTATGACCGGGTGATCCATATCTGAGCAAGAACCCCAATATCTCGCGTGATACGGGGGGTCATGTATCTGGCAAATAACGAAAAACGCGTTATGGTATAAGAATGAAAAACGGGCGCTGCGAGAATACAGCGCCCGTTTTTTTGTTTGAACGTCCAGCTCTACTGCAGCGTAATCGGCATCTCGCCAATCACGGTGCGATCCTGATCCACGAAGTAGCGGATCACATAGCTGCCCGGCGTATCCGGCAGGGCCAGCGTCGCAGGGTTTCCGTTGCTGGTGCGCACATAACTTTCCCATTGCCCGCCGCCCGTTGCGCCGACCTGGCCGATGCCGATGAAATCGCGCGGATAGTCGGGGCCAGTCCAACCGATCTCGATCGTGGAGCCTGCGGCTGCACTGTCCGGGCCGGTTAGAGTTGCGCTGACGGCGGTCACGTCAATCGGGACTTCCGCAATGATGGTGCGGTCCTGATCAATAAAATAGCGGATGACATAGCTGCCGGGCGTTGTTGGAACCAAAAGCTGCAAAGGGCTGCCCTGATCGGTGCGGACATAGTTTTCCCACTGCCCGCCACCGGTTGCGCCGACGCGTCCGATGCCGATGAAGTCGCGGGGATAGTTTGGCCCGGTCCAGCCAATCTCAACCGTTGAGCCAGCCACGGCGGAAGCAGGTCCTGTCAGCGACGCCTCAGCCGGCGTGACCGTCAGCGTTGTCGAGGCCAGAGACACGCGGTCCTGATCCAGGAAATACTGGATAGAATAGGTGCCGGGCGTGGTGGGCACCAAGAGCCGCAGGGGGTTGCCGTCATCCGTGCGGGCGTAGTTTTCCCACCGTGCGCCACCTTCGGCGCCTTCCCGGCCTATGCCGATGAAGTCGCGAGCGGCGTTTGGCCCGGTCCAACCGACTTCGATGGTAGAGCCCGCGACTGCGCTGGCCGGGGCCGTCACACTGGCCTCGCTTTCCGAGACCACAAGTTCGGAGACGGCGAGGGCGGTGCGATCCTGCCCTTCGACATATTCGATCAGGTAAGTGCCTGGCTCGGAAGGGACAGCCATGCGGGATGGATTGCCACGATCTGTTGCAACCGTGGACTCGAACCGGTGATAGCCTTCGCTGTCAGGCCGCCTGATGGCGATGAAATCGCCGTCGTAGTCCGGGCCGGTCCAACCGATCTCGATGGTGTCGCCCACATTCGCGTTCGCGGGTGCGGTGATCGTGGCCGAGACGGCATTGATGACGATCTGCGAAACGGCCAGGGCCGTGCGGTCCTGCCCTTCGATATATTCGATCACATATGTGCCCGGTTCGGATGGCATGAGCAGCCGAGCCGGGTTGCCGCGGTCGACTGCGATGGTGTTGACAAAGCGGTGGTAGCCCTCGCTATCCGGCGCACGAACGGAGATGAAGTCACCGTCATATTCCGGGCCAGTGAAGCCGATCTCGAGCCTTTGCCCGGCGGCGGCCGAGGCGGGTGCTGTGATCGTGGCCGAAACGGCGGAGATCACGATTTCCGATGCGGCCAGCGCGGTCCGATCCTGCCCTTCGATATATTCGATCAGGTAGGTTCCAGGCTCAGACGGCATGTCGAGGCGGGCCGGGTTGCCCCGGTCGACGGCCACGGTGTTGACGAAGCGATGATATCCTTCGCTGTCCGGCGCGCGGACCGAGATGAAGTCACCATCATATTCCGGGCCAGTGAAGCCGATTTCGAGCGTTTGCCCGGCGGCGGCTGAGGTAGGTGCCGTGATCGTGGCCGAAACGGCCGAGATCACGATTTCCGAGGCGGCAAGCGCTGTGCGATCCTGCCCCTCGATATACTCGATCAGGTACGTGCCCGGTTCCGTCGGCATGTCCAGCCGAGCGGGGTTTCCGCGATCAACCGCGACCGTGTTGACGAAGCGGTGGTAGCCTTCGCTGTCGGGCGCGCGCACAGAGATGAAATCGCCGCGGTATTCCGGCCCTGTAAAGCCGATCTCAATGGTTTCGCCAGCCGAGGCCGAGGGCTGTGCCGTGATTGTTGCGGCGACAGGCGTGACCTCGATATTCGCAGCAGCCAGAGGGATGCGATCTTCGTTCAGAATGTATTCGATCACATAGGTACCGGGGGTGACGGGCATCAGCAGGTCTACCGGGTTGCCCGTATCCACGCGGGTGGAATTGGCGAACCGGTGATAGCCTTCGGCATCAGGCGCGCGAATGCCGATGAAGTCATATTGTTGTTCCGGCCCGGACCAGCCGACCTCGATCCGTGATCCAGCTGGCGCGGATTGGGGTGCGGTGACGGTGGCCTGCACCTCGGCCACGAGAATCGGGCGGGTGGCCATGACGCGCTCATCAACGCGCAGGACGTAGTGCAGTTCATATTCGCCCGGTTCTGTGGGCGCCGTCAGCTCGCGCGGGCTTTCGGCGTTGACCCCGAGTGAGCCGCCGCTGGAACGGAGCGCGCGTTCGCCAACGGGAACGATGGCGATGCGGTCCTGCTGGTAGCCTGGTCCTGTCCATGCCACGTCGAAGGGTTCGCCGATGCCGACTTCAGCGGGCGCATCAAGGGTGGTTGGCACATCGGTGATCTCGATCGAGACCGAGCCTATCGGGTCGCCGTTGCCGCCATTCGGCCGGTAGGTGATGTCGTAGGTGCCCGGTTCTGCGGGCATGCGGAGGGTTTCGAGGGGGCCGGAGATCAGTTCAGTACTGATCAGGAGGTCCGTGTCGGGATGGCGAATGATCAGGTAATCGCTCTGATCAAACGGCCCTTGAATGCCAACTTCGATATCCGCGCCGACGGGGGCCGTGGCGGGGGCGGTCAGGGTGGCCGTAACAGCGGGTTCTTCGAAGACGACGACAATGTCGCGAGGCTGGTCAACGACGACGAAATCAGCCGTGGCCTCGATTTCCTGCACGGTCCAGTAGCCGGTGACGCGGTACGCACCGCGGCCAAGCTGGACGGTAGATGGGTTCGTCGCGGCGATGGTGGGGGCAGGGTCAAGCGGAGTGATCTCCCAAACCACTGGATCAGTGACGGGCAGGCCTCCGACATCGCCGATGCGCGCGATCAGGTTCACGTCGACCATCAAGGCGGGCAGCGGCACGATCACTTGTTGCGGCGTATTGGGCTCGACCGTGAAACGCGCCGCGTGCGTGGTGCCTTGGCTGACGCGTTCAACGGTTAGCAAGTAGTCACCAGGCAGGAGGGCGACGTTGCCCGCAGGCGCCTGTACGGGGCCCAGAAGGACGGTGCCCGTGGCGTCCTGAAGGGTCCAGTTGAGGGGGGAGGCCGGCACGGACATGTCGGGCTCAACCCGGGCAGTGAAGGTGATGGAGCTGGTCTCGATAATCGGAGGCATGGCGACGATGATCAGGTCGGTCTGACCTTCGATCACGTCAAAGCCTGCCTGGTAGGTTTGCGGGCCATCGGGCTCTGTCCGGGTGGCTTGGGCGATGTAGCGGCCGGGGAAAAGTTCGACATCAATGGCAGGGGCCTGAACGCCAGTGCTGAGCACATCGCCGTCTGCACCCAGCAGGGTCCAGGTGACGGGGCGGGTGGGGAGGTTGCCTTGCGGCAGGACCTGCGCCTCGATCCGCATGGGCGTGGGTTGGGCGGCGACGACGACCTGCTCCAACGCGGCAGAAAGTTCAGCTGCGTTGTCGGCGGTCAGGAATTGGCCGCCGGTATTGTCGGCAATGCATTGCATCTGCGCGCGGGCCTCAGGCTCGGACGCAACATCGAAGCCGATGACATGGGCGGTGAACGCAACGCCTGCGGCCTCAAGCTCGGACGCAATGGCGCAGGGGTCGGGGTTACAGTTCTCGATCCCGTCCGAGACCAGGATCACGGTCGCGGCCTCTTCGGTGTGGCGCAGGGATTGCGCGGCTGCGATGACCGCGTCGGTCATGGGCGTGCGGCCACGGGGGTTGATGGAATTCACAGCCTCCAGAATGCGATCCTGGGTGAAGGGCGCTGGTTCGACGATGGTCTCGATATCGCCGCAAGACCCACGTTCCCGATGGCCATAAACCGTTAGACCGAGCGAGACGTCGTCTGCCATATCCGCCAACAAATCCGCGATCACATTGCGCGCGATGACGATCTTGTTCACGCCGTCAATTTGCCCCCACATGGAGCCGGAGCCGTCGAGCACGAGGATCGTGTTTGGGCGGTCGCTGGATTGGGCCAAAGCAGCCAGGGGCAGCATTACAATCGTCAAAAGGGCGAGGACAAAGGCGCGCATCATCAAATTTCCATCTCAGACAATAGGGGCAGAAGATCGGGCAGAATCCGACCGTTAACCCTCACGCTAACGTGTTCCGGGCGATCCGCAAAGACTGGTTTTCCCGACTTTTTCCGCGTCATTGACGCCCCCTTTGAAACAGATCATGCCTTTTACCTATGCCAACCGTAAGCACCCCTTGGCCGCTCATAGCGGCGCTTTACGTGGCCGGCCTTCTGGCGGGGGCGCAATTTTCGAAAGTATCGCTGACGCTTGAAGGACTTGCAGGCGTTTATCCCGGTTGGCCCGTGGCCTTTGCCGTATCAGGCGTCGCGGTGGTGGGTATTCTGTTCGGTGTCATGGCAGGCGGGATCACGGCCAGTGTCGGGCCACGACGCGCGATCCTTTGGGCGTTGGCGGCCTCGGCCATCGTGGGCGGGCTTGGTGCAACCCTTCCGCCCTTTCCCATTTTCATGGTCCTGCGCGTGATGGAGGGCGCAGGCCACCTGATCCTTGTGGTTGCAGTCCCGACCCTGATGGCGGCCCTGTCGGCCGACAAGGACCGGGCCATGGTGATGGGGCTATGGGCAACGTTCTTCGGCGTCGGATTTGCCTTGGCTGCGCTACTGATCGGAGAGAGCGTTCACCTCGCCTATGCAACCCACGCAGCTATGGCAGCGATCCTTTTCGCGACACTTTGGGTGATGCTGCCCAAGGGCGTCGTCGCGGTGCGTCGCCCGATGCCGCGCCTTTCGGACCATCTGTTGATCTACACCAACCCGCGGTTGTTCGCGCCGGGACTGGGTCATGGCATTTACGCCGGTCTGTTCCTGGCGCTGATCACCTTCTTGCCAGAGATTCTTGGCGCGCTTTGGCTTGCGCCGATCCTGCCACTCGCGGGTATCGCGGGCTCTTTCGCGGCGGGGCTGCTTGCACGATGGATTGCACCCGGAACGCTTGTTTGGACCATGTTTCTGGCCATGGCAGCCTTGTTTGCCGTCACGATGGTGGCGGGAGATGCTGCACCTTATGTATTGATCGTGGCCATGGCCATTAGTGGCGTCGTTGCGGGCGCGGGATTTGCAGCCGTGCCATGGTTGAATGCGGCCGACGATGATCGCGCCCTTGCCAACGGCGCGCTTGCCCAACTGGGGAACATCGGCACCTTCAGCGGGACCCCGATTTTTGCGGCGCTCGCCGTCGGCGCCTATTTCCCGGTGGCGATTTCTGTCTGCCTATTGGCAGCGCTTGTCACCGGACTTGCCTATACACGCGCACGTTCCTGAAACGTTCTTCTTTTTTGGTTGGAGACTCGGGACCTCTCCCCTATGTCTTAAGCGTTGGTGAATGGGGGCCCTGATGCCAGAGCTGAAGCAGATCGAAGTCCGCGGCGCGCGCGAGCACAACCTGAAGAATATCGACCTTGATATTCCGCGCGACCAGCTGGTGGTGGTGACGGGGCTTTCAGGGTCGGGGAAATCCTCGCTCGCGTTCGATACGATCTACGCCGAAGGTCAGCGGCGCTACGTTGAATCGCTCAGCGCGTATGCCCGCCAATTCCTTGATATGATGGAGAAACCTGATGTCGATCATATTGCGGGCCTAAGTCCCGCGATTTCGATTGAGCAGAAAACGACGTCAAAGAACCCGCGGTCCACCGTGGGCACTGTGACCGAAATTTACGACTATATGCGTCTTCTTTTTGCGCGCGTCGGCACACCGTACAGCCCCACCACTGGCAAGCCGATTGAGGCGCAGCAGGTCCAAGACATGGTTGATCGCGTGATGGCGATGGAGGAGGGGACGCGCGCCTATCTGTTGGCCCCCATCGTGCGAGACCGAAAGGGTGAGTATCGCAAAGAGTTCCTGGAACTGCGCAAGCAGGGCTTTCAACGGGTCAAAGTTGATGGCGAGTTTCACGATCTGGATAGCCCTCCAACACTGGACAAGAAATTCCGCCATGACATCGACGTGGTCGTAGATCGGATTGTCGTGCGCGAGGGGACGGAGACGCGTTTGGCGGACTCGTTCCGCACCGCGCTGGATCTGGCGGACGGCATCGCCATACTGGAGACAGCGCCGAAGGAAGGTGATCCGGAGCGCTTCACCTTTTCCGAGAATTTCGCCTGTCCGGAGAGCGGTTTCACGATCCCTGAGATCGAACCGCGCTTGTTTTCGTTCAACGCGCCGTTTGGGGCCTGCCCGGCCTGCGATGGCCTGGGACATGAGCTCTATTTCGATCCGGGTCTGATGGTGCCGGACGTGACATTGTCGCTGGAAGACGGAGCGATTGCGCCGTGGCGGAAGGGGAAATCGCCGTATTTCGTGCAGACGATTGAGGCGATAGCGAAGCACTACGGGTTTGACGCCAAGACGCCTTGGAAGAAGTTGCCCGAGGCGATTCAGAACGTGTTCCTGCGCGGGTCGGGCGAGGAAGAGATCAAGTTTCGCTATGACGAAGGCGGGCGCGTTTACCAGGTTGAGCGTACGTTTGAGGGCGTGATCCCGAATATGGAACGCCGGTACCGTGAGACGGATAGCGCGTGGATCCGGGAGGAATTCGAGCGGTTCCAGAACAATCGCCCCTGTGGCGTTTGTGACGGTTATCGCCTGCGGCAGGAAGCGTTGGCGGTGAAGATCGGCAAGCCGGACGCGCTGCGCCATGTCGGGCAGGTGGTGCAGATGTCGATTGCCGAGGCGCTTGCCTGGTGTGAGACGGTGCCCGATGCTTTGACGGTCCAGAAAAATGAGATCGCGCGGGCGATTTTGAAGGAGATCCGGGAGCGCTTGGGGTTCCTGAATAACGTGGGGCTTCAATATCTTACGCTGAGCCGGAATGCCGGGACACTGTCAGGTGGCGAGTCACAGCGGATCAGATTGGCGTCGCAGATTGGCTCCGGTCTGACGGGCGTCCTTTATGTCCTCGACGAGCCGTCGATTGGACTGCACCAGCGTGACAATGACCGCTTGCTGACGACGCTCAAGAACCTGCGCGACCAGGGCAATACCGTGATCGTCGTTGAGCATGACGAAGAGGCGATCCGCGAGGCGGATTATGTGTTCGACATCGGCCCCGGTGCAGGTGTGCATGGTGGCGAGATTGTCGCGCAGGGAACCGTGGAGGAATTGATTGCCACGGAAGGCTCCGTCACCGGTGACTACCTGGCCGGGCGGCGCGAGATTGCGGTGCCGAGCGAACGGCGCAAGGGCAACAAGAAGAAGGTCAGCGTGGTCAAAGCGACCGGCAACAACCTGCAGAACGTCACGGCCGACTTCCCGTTGGGCAAGTTTGTGTGCGTGACGGGTGTTTCTGGTGGTGGCAAGTCGACGCTGACGATCGAGACGCTGTTTAAGACCGCCTCCATGAAGCTAAACGGGGCGCGGCAGACGCCCGCGCCGTGTGAGACGATCAAGGGGTTGGAACACCTCGATAAGGTGATCGACATCGACCAGCGCCCCATTGGGCGGACGCCGCGGTCGAACCCGGCGACATACACGGGGGCCTTCACGCCCATTCGCGATTGGTTTGCGGGTCTGCCCGAGGCGAAGGCGCGGGGCTACAAGCCGGGTCGGTTCTCGTTCAACGTGAAAGGCGGGCGGTGCGAGGCCTGTCAGGGCGATGGTGTCATCAAGATAGAAATGCACTTCCTGCCGGACGTTTATGTGCAATGCGAGACCTGCAAGGGCGCGCGCTACAATCGTGAGACGCTGGAAATTCAGTTTAAAGGCAAGAGTATAGCCGACGTTCTTGATATGACGGTTGAAGATGCGCAGACCTTCTTCAAAGCCGTGCCGAGCATCCGTGAGAAGATGGATGCGCTGATGCGGGTGGGTCTGGGCTATATCAAGGTGGGCCAACAGGCGACGACCTTGTCAGGTGGTGAGGCGCAGCGCGTGAAGCTGTCGAAAGAGCTGGCGAAACGATCGACAGGGCGGACGCTGTATATCCTGGATGAGCCGACGACGGGGCTGCATTTTGAGGATGTGCGCAAGCTGTTGGAGGTGCTTCACGAGCTGGTGGATCAGGGCAACACGGTCGTGGTGATTGAACACAATCTCGACGTGGTGAAGACCGCTGATCATATCATCGACATTGGCCCCGAGGGCGGTGATGGCGGCGGTATGATCGTGGCCGAAGGGACGCCGGAACAGGTGGCCGAGGTCGCGGAAAGCCATACGGGACATTACCTCGCCCCAATGCTCAAGCCACGCAAACACGCTGCTGAATAGACATGCTGCTCGCCTTGGGTAAGGCCTGCCTGTCGCCGCTCCGACATCCGGGTGCAGCTTTTCTGGCGAGTGTTTTACTGATCGGATTGCCCTTGGCGTTGGTGATCGGCGTGGGCCTGATCGGCCACCTGACCCTTGCCGCCACAACCTTCTTTGATCCCGAAACGCGGGGTGACCCACTCCTGATCCAGCACATTGTTTGGTTTTTCGGACATCCTGAGACGATGCGGCTGGTTCTGGCGGTTATGGTGCTGGTTCTGGGTCCGCTTGCCTATGCCATCTGGTGGCGCGCTTTGTCCGGCATCGGCCAGAAGCTCACGCTAGCCGCTATTGGGCGGGTCGCTGTATGGCTTTGGCTGGCCCTGTCGGTGCTGTTGCTCAACGCGATTTACTTCGTGCTGATGCCCGTCGCTGATCCCATGGCTGACGCGCCTGTTCTAGCGGCCCTTGTTGCTGGTGTTTTGGTCCTTCTGGCGCGGTTTCAACCTCGAATGTCTCAAGCTATGGCCGAACCGGGAGCGGTGCTGCCCGGGTGGCGCAAGGCGCTTGTGATGGCTGTATTGATCCTGTTCGTGGGCTTGATTGCCCAAATTTTGGGGCTGTTGGCCTGGGTGGGCGTGACGGCCTTGGGAAGTGCCGCGTTCGGCACGCCGGAACCCGGTGTGCCAAGGTGGGTCTTGGCGCTTTTGTTGCTGGATTGGCAGACGGTCTTCATGCTGCTGGCTTTTGCCTACACCGCCCTGGTGGCCACGGCGTTCCTGCGCGCGCAGAGCGTTCAGGCGATCCCATAGCGCATCAGGCGCCAGTGATGCCGGAGCGCGGGGAAGAAGATCAGCACGAAGCCGAAAGTGAAAAACGCGGCAAACATCAGCGGGACCCAGAGGATGGACAATACCACGCCAACCGCGCCGGACACCTTGTTCGCCGTAATGCCACGCATGAAACGGTGCAGCCAGGAATTCAGCAACTGACCGCCATCCAGCGGCAAGACAGGGATCAGGTTGAACAGCGCGAGGAACAGGTTGAGGTTGGCAAACATCTCCAACCCGACTTCCATACGGGACGGCGGGGTAGGTGGCTGAATTGAAAAGCCGCTGACGTCGATGGGTGCAGGCGCGGACGGCTCGAACAACGGGGCGGCCAATGTCGCGACGGCCCAGAGGACGAGATTCACCATTGGACCGGCGATGGCAATGAATTCCTGTTGGCGGGGTGTGACGGAGCCTGTGAACTCACAGAAGCCGCCGCCGCCGAACAGCACCACGCGCGTTACCGGCACGCCTTGCACAACGCAGGCTGCAGCATGGCCAAGCTCGTGCAGCAGGATCGCCACAATAATCATTGAGAATGCCAGTGCGCCGGCCGAGAGGCTGCGATCCATGTAGAGGAGTCCGAACAGCACGGCGAGGATGATGATGCTGACGTCGAATTGGATTGGGATGCGCCAGGGGCCGGGGAGTGTGAAAAGTGGTGTGTCGCCCAAGCCCTTGACCTTTCCGATCTAAATCGGGCGCAGGCCCTCTTCGGCGAAGATGCCATTGGCGTAGGGGCGCGGCAAGTCGAGGGCCGGGACCAGCGCGTGCAGTTCAGCGACTTCGCTATCATCGACATGGCCGTCGGCCTTGGCCACCGCGATGGCGGAGCGCATCACAAGCTCTTTACCGGTGTCATTGAGGCCCGGTGCCACGGCGCGCAGATAATCGGCGATGGAGGACGTGTCGGCGCGCGCGGTCTCAAGCTCGGCCGCAATGTCACCTTCGCTGATCTCGCGCTTGGCGATGTTGGAGAATGCCTGGGTGATCTGCGTGATCTCGGCCTCGTCAATATCGCCATCGGCGAGCGCCATTTTGAACATTACGCGTTTGGCAGCGACAGAGAAGGCGGCTTCAAATTCGGCGCGCGCACGGTCTGGATCCATCTGAAGGACCCGTTCGTTGTAGGTCGCCTTGCAGGTGTTGCATTCGACATATTCACCGAGTTTGCCCATCGGAAAGATCGGAATGAAGAAGAAGGTGAACCAGCGTTTGACCTCTTGCAGGGTGTAGTTGTGGCGTGTGCTGCAATCGGGGCAGTAAAACTCCCCTTCGCCAGCGGCGGATGTGCGGCCTTTGGTGCCCCAGATGAGGATCATGCGTGGTCTCCTGTAACGTGTGTCCGGTCGTGCCGGTATCGTTACAGGCGCAAGGGTCTTTGGGAAGGCGGGTTATCCCGCCGTCACTGGCAACGCCTGGAGCCCGTGAAAATGGTAGATGTCAGCGTAATATGACGGGGCTGCGGCGCGAAGCTGTGGGCAGCGGGAAAACAGCGTCGGCAGGGCGATGCCGAGTTCGAGGCGGGCAAGGGGCGCGCCGACGCAGAAGTGCAGGCCCGCGCCGAAGGCGAGGTTCGCAGGACCCTGCCGCGTCGGGTCAAAGATTGTGGGATCGGGGAAGACGCTGGGATCGTGGTTGGCCGCGGCCAACAAAAGGCCCACTTGATCCCCGCGTTGGAAGGTATGGCCCTCATAGGTCACATTTTCATAGGCGTAGCGGGTGAACATGTGGAGCGGCGGGTCGATGCGCAGCATTTCCTCGACGAACGGAGCAGGGTCAGCAGAGGGACGATGGCCGTCGCGCAGGCAGAGGCGGATCGCGTTGCCTAGGGAGTGAACCGTCGCCTCGTGTCCGGCATTCAGAAGCAGGATGCAGGTTGAGATCAACTCGTCGGTGGAGAGTGTTTCGCCATCTTCTTCGGCGGTGATGAGGGCAGAGATTAAATCATCGGCAGGGCTTTGGCGTTTCCGGTCGATGTAGCCACGGAGGAAAGTCACGAACTCTTCCGTTGCTTGCACGGCGGCGTCTTCGTCGGCGCGGGTGCGCCCGGCCTGGTACATCATAACCATAGCGTTCGACCATTTGAGAAGGTCATCTGCCATGCCCTCGGGCACGCCCAGAAGGCGGGCGATGATGATGACTGGGATCGGGCGGCAGAACGTTTCCAGCAGGTCGTGTTCGCCGGACGGGAAACGATCGATCAGGTCGTTGGTGAGTTGGGTGATCTCCGGCGCGAGGGCCTTGATGCGGCGGGAGGTGAAGGCGTGCAGGACGAGGCGGCGCAGGCGGGTGTGGCGGGGCGGTTCAAGCTCCAGCATGGAATGGGCTTCGACGGCGTAGAAGGGTTTGAGGTGGTCGGGGATGGGGAGCTGTTCGACGGGTTCCCGGCCAAAGCGGCGGTCGCGGAGAATGGCGTTTGTCAGGTCGTGTGTCGTGGTGCAGATCAGGTCGTAGTCAGCCCAATGGAAGAGCGGCCCGGCAGTGCGGGCGCGGGCGTAGAACGGGTAGGGGTTCTGGACGAACCTGGGTTCTGTCGGCGGCTGGTGAAGGGTCTGCAGTGGCAAGGTCAGATGCCTCCGGCGGGCATTTTCATGGAACCAAGATGGGCGGGGCGCACCCAGAACTGGTCACGCGCGCCTGGAGCGGGCCGGGCGCGCGCGTTAACCTTAATGGGCGATGAATAGGGCGGAGGTCAATCCGCCCCGCGCACCGGGATGGAGGCATCTGGCGCGGGCGGTGCGATGCGTTGGACCAGGAAGATCACCGCCGCGGTGCCCACACCGATGAGGTCGGTGATGATGCCACCCTCGATCATAAGGAGCGCCGCAATTATCAACGCTGCGCGCAAGAACCAGGCGGGTCGTGTGCCCAGGAACCACCCCTGGATGCCGGATGACAGCAAGAAGATCCCGAAGATCGCCGTGACGCCCGCACGGACGAGGTTGTACCAGGCAGGGGCCTCATGGACCATTTCGCCGGCCACTTCGACGATGGGTCCCTGCATCAACAGCGCGCCGTTGTAGAAGAACATGAAGGGCACGATGAAGGCGGCGATGCCGATCTTGAAAGAGGCGACCGAGGTCTCCATCGGGTTGGCGCCTGATATGCCCGCTGCTGCATAGGAGGCCAGCGCCACGGGGGGCGTGATGGCCGAGACAACCGCGAAGTAGAAGACGAAGAAGTGGGCAGTGAGCGTCGGGATGCCGAGCTGCACGAGGCCGGGCGCCACGACTGAGGCTGCGACGGCATAGGCAGCGGTTGTTGGCATGCCCATCCCGAGCAGGATCGCGATGCACATGGCGAAGAAGAGCGCCAGAAGCTGGCTGACGCCTGCGAGGTCCAGCAGCACAGCAGAGAAGCGTGCGCCGACGCCTGTTAAGCTGATGACGCCCACGATGATACCCGCGCACGCGCAGACCGAGATGATCTGGATCGACATGGTACCCGCGAGCTCGAACGCCTTGATGATGGATTTTACGCCCATGCGGTAAGGGGTGAACCAGGATACCACGGCAGCGGCGGCGGTGGCCAAGGTGCCCGCTCGGATCACAGAATAACCCATGAAGAGGGCAGCGATCAGGATGATGATCGGCAGGAACAGGAAAACCCGGCGGGCCATCTCGTTGAGCTTGGGCAGCTCGTCCTCGCGCATGCCGCGCATGCCGAGTTTGGCGGCCTCGAAATCGACCATGAAGTAGATCGACGCGAAGTAGAGGATCGCCGGGATGATCGCGGCAATGGCGATGTCTTGGTAGGGGATGCCGGTGATCTCGGCCATGATGAAGGCGCCCGCGCCCATGATCGGCGGCATGATTTGCCCGCCGGTGGAGGCGGCGGCCTCAATCGCGCCTGCGGTTTTCTTTTGGTAGCCGACTTTCTTCATCAGCGGGATCGTAAGCGAGCCTGTGGCCACCACGTTGCCTGCGGACGTGCCGTTGATCATGCCCATCAGACCGGAGGCGAAGATCGCCACCTTGGCCGGACCGCCGCGTGCTCGACCGGCAGCGGCGAAGGCGAAATTCACGAAGTAGTCGCCGACCTTTGAGGCCTGAAGAAAGGCTGCGAAGATGATGAACAGGATGATGTAGGTCGACGACACCGCCGTCGTTGGCCCAAGGATACCGGCGTCGGTATAGAGGAAGCCGAAGAAGCGTTGCCAGCTATACGCGCTCTCGATGGCGAGGATGCCGGGTAAGAGGTGTGCCGTGAAGGTGTAGACGAGGAAGATGCCGGTGATGATGACAAGGGCCAGACCGGCCACGCGG
Organism: uncultured Roseicyclus sp.; assembly: GCA_947489665.1. Lineage (GTDB taxonomy): Bacteria > Pseudomonadota > Alphaproteobacteria > Rhodobacterales > Rhodobacteraceae > Gymnodinialimonas. The sequence goes on from CANLEH010000001.1 coordinate 1,866,687, forward strand.
CGTGTAAGCTCCATGATCATGGCAGCGCCTGCGGTGGCGGCAAAGGCCACGCCGATGGGCACGTTCGGGGTGCCGACAGAATTGCGGGCCGCCGTGTCAAAGATCGGTATCAGGTAGAAAGCGATGACGGCGGCGCAGAGGCCGAGGACGAGGTCAGAGGTAGCGATCACGCCACGCTGGCGCCGTTCCACCCAACCCAGCACCAACGCACCGAAGGTCGACACCATCAGCGGCAGGCCGAAATGCCAAATCTCGCGCTCGTAGATGCCGAGATAGGCGGAATAGAGGTCATTGGCGAAGGCCTCGCTGGTCGGCGGGGCTGAGACCCAGACAATTCGGCCGCCAATCTCAACCGCCGCGTCCGATTGGATCAGGCCGATGAAACCCGTAACGGTGTAGGCCGCGTAAAGCGCGGGCAAGGCCAGCAGGGCTGCGACAAGGGACAAGGCACGGGTTTCGCGTGCGGGTGCGGGGCTGTGGGCGAAGGTGTGCGCAGAGAACAGGGCAAAGCCTAGAGCAAGGGCGCCCGCGATATGGATGATGCGGAAATTCCACGTTTCAAGCGGGAATGTGGGCAGGAAGAAGAGGCGGTCAGACCAGGTGCGCTGGATATCGCGCGCAGAGCGGCTTGCCTCGGACGCAGCATCATTCGCAGCCTCTAGGGCTGCGAGGTTGGCGGCGATTTCGTCAGCATTGTCCGCCGTGGCGGAAACCTCTTCCGCCAGCGCCAGAAGGCGGCGGTTTGAAGTGCCCTCAAAGCTCTCTCCCGCAGGGCCGAGGGAGGCAAGAACAGTCTGGAAAGCCGTGTCCGCTTCACGCTCGGCCAGAGTCGTTTGGATGCTGGCGGGCGTTGCGATCATCCCGCTGATAGACCAGCCGTTCAGAGCGGCCATATGGAAGGCGGCGTAGAAAAATGCCAAGCCTGCCATGGTGATGAAGAGCCAGCCAGAGAACAGGCGGCGGTTGGATTCGATCGGTTCCTCATCCACGCCTTCGGCCAGAACGGGGCCATCAAGTTGGTCGTCAGCAGGCGTATTCGCGGTCTGGTCGGTCATGGAGGGAATCCGTCAGGAAAATGGGGCGCGCTATCGGGCGCGGAAAGGGGCGGGCCAATCGCTGGCCCACCCGCATTATCAGAGGCTTAACCGCCGTGGATCATGTCGGCGGGAATGTCCGCGCCAGCATTTTCGATGAACCATTGGGCCGCGCCCGGGTGCCACATCAGAACGCCGTTCTTGTCCCAGTTTTCGGGCAAGGTGGAGCGTGCTGCGCCGTGGATGTTCATCATCCGCTCGTTGTCGGACATGATGATGTCGACGACCGAATAGACGAAGCTGTCGGGCAGTTCGCAATTGGCGATGGCGAAGTTCCACATGGAAACGGACTGCGCGTCCTCGGTCAGCGTCTCATACGTGCCGGCCGGGATGGTGAAGGGCGACACAGGGAAGCTCTCCATGATCAGGGCCTGCTCTTCTTCGGTGAAGGCGATGAAGTTGATGTCGGTCTGCACTTCCAGCTGGCTGACGGCAGGTGTTGGAACACCAGCGGCGAACGCGATCACGTCCAGCAGGCCATCCTGCACCTGACCACCAAGGTCGGTCCAGTTGCCGTTGCGACGGTCAAACTCGATGCCGAGTGTTTCCATCATGCGCGGGAAGTACGTGTCCGAGGTGGACCCTGCAGGGCCGAAGCCGATGCGCGCGCCATCCGGGATGTCGGAGATCGCTTCAATGCCGGAGGATTCCAGAACCGTGATTGCAAACGGTGTCTGATACATCGGGAACATCGCGCAGGCGCCGGTCATCTGGACGCCGGGGGCGACAGGGTTGGTGCCTTGCAGCGATTCCGCCGCCGGGCCCATCGTGGTCATGCCGAATTGTGCCTCGCCGGTGTGCACCAGCGCCATGTTCTGCATGGGGCCACCGGTGATCTCACCCGCGCCGGAAATGCCGAGCTCTTCCGCCACAAGGTTAGCCCAACCGGAACCATAGGCGAAGTAGGTGCCGCCCTGACCTGCGGTGCCAAGCGTGAAGCTTTCCGGCCAGCCGGTGCGGTCGATGTGGCCGTCAGCAAAAGCGGACGTGGACACAAGGGCAGTAGAGAGCGCAAGCGCGCCCAGTTTCGTGAAAGTCATGGATGTCTCCCTGGTTAACGCGCGCCGGCTCCCCACCGGGCGCTTGGGCGAAGGGATGAGGGGTGGGGGAAAGGCAAACAACAGCCACGTCCCGATGTTTGCGCTAACGCTGTGACGGCAATGTTTCAATTGGGTGGAATTCGACCCAAATCGCATATGGGCATGGGTGGAAAGCGACCCATTGGCCCAATCGCAGCGGGCTGAGAGGTCAGCTTGCGCGGTTGGGGCGGAAGCTTTGCAGATCCAAATCGTGCTTTTGCATCTTCTCGTAGAGCGCCTTGCGGCTGATGCCCAACGCCTCGTAGGTGGCTTTCGCGGAGCCTCCATTGGCGCTGAGCGCGGCTGCAATCAGGTCACGCTCATGGGCGGCCATCCGGTCGGCCAGCTTGCCTGTGGCGGTGCGTTCGCCGGCATTTCCGTCAAGGCCCAAAATGGCCCGCTCCGCTGCATTGCGAAGCTCGCGCACATTGCCGGGCCAATCCCGCGCGGCAATTTCGGCCAGCGCCTCGGGCGAGATGGACGGCACAGGGCGGTTATGGCGAGCGGAGGCCTGGCTTAGCAGGATTTGGTACAGGCCCGGGATATCTTCGCGCCGTTCTGCAAGCGTCGGCATCTGAACCGTTACAACGTTGAGCCTGTAGAACAGGTCATCGCGGAAACTGCCCGCCGCGACGGCGTCTGACAAAGCGTGTTTCGATGCGGCAATAACCCGAAGATCAAGAGCCACCGCTTCGTTGGTGCCAAGCGGCGTGATCGCGCGGTCTTGCAGGGCGGTCAGCAGTTTTCCCTGAACGGGCAGGGGCAAGCTGTCGATCTGGTCGAGAAATAGCGTGCCGCCCCTTGCATGTTCGAACTTGCCATAGCGCTCGCGTGTGGCGCCCGGGAAGGCACCGGGGGCATGGCCGAAAAGTTCGCTGTCGATCAGGGCTTCGGGTAGGGCGGCGCAGTTGATGGCCACGAAGGGACGGGCTGCTCGATCGGACGTTGCATGTATTGCGCGGGCAGCGACCTCTTTTCCGGTGCCCGTTGCCCCCTCGATCAAGACATCCGTATCGGCGCTTGCAACCGCGCGCAAACGGGCGCGCAGCGAGGACATGACGGCAGAGCGCCCGTTGAGGCGGTTTGTGATCGGATCATTCAGCTGCGCGTCGCCGCGCAGCGCGCGCACCTCAATTGTCAGCGCGCGCTTGTCCAAAGCGCGCCGAACGATGTCCACCAAACGCGCGGGATTGTAGGGCTTTTCGATGAAATCGTAGGCCCCTGCCTGAAGCGAGCTGACGGCCAGGTCCACGTCTCCGTGCCCTGTGACCAGAATGACGGGCAGGTCCGGGTCGCGGTCCAGCGCCGCGCGCATCAGCTGGGTGCCGTCCATCTGCGGCATACGGATGTCGGTAACGAGAATGCCGGGAAAGTCGCGCGAGATTTGGTCAAGTGCTTCACTTGCGGACGCGCACAATCGGGCGGGCAGATCAGCCAAGGCCAGCGTCTGCTCAGCCGCCCTGCGCAGGTCAGGCTCGTCATCCACGAAAAGAACGGTGCCTTGGGTCATTGCGCGGCCACCTCGGCAGGCGCAGGATCCGCGGCCTCAAGAATTATGCGAAAAACAGCGCCACCCTGCGGATGATTGCTGGCGGCAAGCTGCCCGCCGAAATCGCGCACGATATTGTAGGATATCGACAAACCGAGCCCGAGTCCTTGACCGGGATCTTTGGTGGTAAAGAAGGGGTCGAAAGCCTGTTCCAAAGCATCTTCCGACAAGCCGGGGCCAAAATCGCGCACCGCGATCTTTGGATCGTCACCCCCTGTCAGCGCGATCTCGATCCTTTGGTTTTCCATGTGTTCCATCGCATCCAGCGCATTGCCGAGCAGGTTTACGACGACCTGTTGCAAACGAACAGGACCGCCGCGCGCCCATATCTCGTCCGGCGGACAGTCGTAGTGTAGGTCGACGGCACGCAAACGGGGCTGCATCAATTCAATTGCGTCATCGACCACGGATTTCAGCGAAACCGGACCGGTGCGATCCTGCGGGCGACGCGCGAAGTTGCGCAGATGCCTTGAGATGGAGGCCATGCGATCGGCCATACCCGAAATACGATTGATGTTTTCGCGGGCCTCGGATGATCGTCCGCGATCCAGAAATGTCCCCGCATTCTCGGCATAAGCCTTAACTGCAGCCAGCGGTTGGTTGAATTCGTGACTGAGGGCCGCAGACATGGAACCAAGGGCGGCGAGCTTGCCCGCTTGCACAAGTTCCTTCTGCGTCGCGCGCAGCCTGTCTTCGGTCGCGCGCCGCTCCTCAACTTCGGATTTCAGGGCAGCGGTCCGTTCGGTGACGCGCGCCTCCAACAACGAGGCCAGGGATTGCTCTGCCGCCAGTCGTTCCATCAGGCGCGCCCGGCGCCCAAGAACGGATGCAAGGATCAGTCCCGCAATCACAATCACCAACCCCAAAAGCGAAACGGTCGTCCAGGCTTGCTGCGTTGCCGGGCCGGTGGGGGTCAGAATGGATACGCGCCAACCGGCAGCCGCGATCAGCGCGGTTTGGTTGACGAACGTTTCATCGCCAACCTCCAAAAGTTCCAGACCGAACCCGAGATCGGGGTCCAACGACTCTGTCCTAAGGGACAGCGGGCGCAGACGCTCCGCCGGATATTGCCGTGTCAGCGCAATCTCCTCGAGGGCAGCGTCTGGCAGGGGGGCAATCGTGCGGAAATGCCATTCCGGTCTGTCTGACAGAAAGATGACGTTGTTGATGTCCGTCACCATGATGGTAGAGGCGCTTTCTGCCCAGGCCTCTTCAAATCCGTCGAGGCTGAGTTTCACGGCGACCACACCAATGATCTGGGTGTTGTCGATCACGGGGGCGGCGAAGAAATAGCCGCGTTGCCCCGAAGTTGTGCCCAACGCGTGGAACCGGCCCAAGCCCGCGCCAAGCGCATCCGTGAAGTAGGGACGGAAGCTGAAGGAGCGGCCGAGAAAGGATGTGTCTGACCGGTAGTTTGACGTCGCGATTGTGCGACCGTCGAGGTCCATGACGTAGATGTCGGATACATCGAGCGACAGGGCCGCTTGGCGCAGCATCTCGTTGGTGAACGGGACCAGACCTTCATTTTCCGGCTCTGCGAGCGTCTGATGCAGAATTTGGCGTTCGGCTAGGAGGGCAGGCAAAGCCTCGGTCCGTTCCAATGCACCGCGCAGAACTTGTGTCGCCAGCCGAAGTGTCGCGGCATCTTCTGCCCCGGCTTGGCGAAGGTACAACCGCTCGATCCGGGGTTGCGCCGCCAGCACGCCGATCAACGCTGCACATACAGCCAATGCGACCAGCCAAATGGCCCGTCGGGGACGCGTGGCACGGGTGCGCAAGGGCGAAAGCCCTTCAAAAGATCGATGTTCTGTCACGGGAATCGTTATGGCAGGGCCTTGGCAAGTCGGCAAATCCGGAAAATTCCCCGTGCGATAATTCCGGCCAATCCTCTGGAATGCGCGCCCCTGACATGCATAGATATGGAAAGAGCCGACGCGCGACAGGACGCGTCGGTCTATTGGAGGAAAATTTATGAAGTTTACTCTTTCTGCCCTTGCGACCACGGCCACGCTGGCCCTGACGGCTGGAATGGCTCAGGCGCAGGACCAGACGGTTTCATGCGGTGGCATCGGTGTGACAGGGCAGTGGATGGGCGGTAGCCCAGAGGCGTCCGATATCTCGACCGCCGAAGGCCCGTTGCTGCAATCGAACGTGCCCATTGCATTTGATGCCAATGTCATTTCCCTTTTCAGCGTCAGCGAGGCTGGCGATGTCCGGCTTGAGGCGCAGCCCGTCGGCTCCGGTGACAGCGTCATCGAGATCTACGACGAAGCAGGCGCGCTTGTGATCACCGATGATGACGGCGGTGGCGGTTGGGCCAGCCGTGCGGAGACGTTCCTGCAGCCAGGCAGCTATTGCATGCTGACCCGTGGCTTTGCAGGCGGTCAGTTGAACTCGGACATCCAGGTCAGCCGCCTGGAGCAAGAGGCGATCACGGCCGGTTTGACCGGCGGCTTCTTTGGCGGTGGAGGCGGTTCGCTCTTTGTGGGTGTGGATCCCTGCACCAATGAAACGGCGGCCACCCCCCTGGGCACCGGTCCACTTGATGCCGATCTCGCCAATGGCGGTGTCAGCGCGGTCAACACGATCAACGGCGCACCTTACTATCGCTTCACGCTCAACAGCCCGCAGACGATTTCGGTGCGCGCTGAGAACCCGAATGCGGACCCGTATATCTATGTCTTCGACGGCAACGGGACCCTGATCGGCGAAAATGACGATGCTCAAATCGGCGGCACCTGGTCGCTGAACAGTCGTCTTGATTTCACCCAACCGCTGCAGGCCGGTACCTATTGCATCGGGATGCGCGCCCTTTCGAACCCGGATATCCCGGTTACGGTTTCCGTGCTGGCTTATAGCCAGGCCGATGCTCTGGCTGAGCTTTATGCGACCGGTGAAGCCGCTCCGCCCATGGACGGATCCTTCCCCATCGTTGATCTGGGCGTTCTGCCGGGCCGTTCGGTGCGTGATGCCCAGATTTCCGGCACGCAGGCGACCTGGTTCTCGATGGAGGTGCCTGAGGCCGGCGCGCTGGTCATCAATGCGGTCGAGGTGACGGATAGTGATCCGCTGATCATCCTCTACAACGACTTGGGGCAGGAGATTGCCTATAACGACGATGCCAACGGCACGCTGAATTCAGAAATTGTGGCCCGCGTGAATGCAGGCCGGTATCTGCTGGCCGTGCGTCAGTATTCGGAAAGCTATCAGGGCATCATCCGGATCGCGACGGAACGCTACGTTCCCGCCCAGTGATGTGATGTGAAAAAGGGGCCGCCCGTGTTTGCCGCGGGCGGCCTTTTCTATCGTGTCATGCGGCAGACAGCGCCGAGACAATCCCGCTGAAATCAGCCGCCTTCAGGGACGCGCCGCCGACAAGGGCGCCGTCGACATTCGACACCGCAAAGATCTCAGCCGCGTTCGTGGGCTTCACAGATCCACCGTAAAGGAGGGGGATATCATGCGCGCCTTGTCCGAACCGCTCTGCCAGCTCTGCCCGCATATGGTCGTGGACTTCGGCGATTTGGTCCAACGTGGGCGTGCGGCCCGTACCGATGGCCCAGACAGGCTCGTAGGCGATGACCAGCTTGGCAAGGTCCGTGCCATCAGGGACCGAACCCGCAAGTTGCGTGCTGACCACGTTGAGCGTGACACCAGCGTCGCGTTCGGCCTCCGTCTCGCCCCCGCAGACGATGGCAATCAATCCTTCGCCGGTCGCGGCAGCCGTCTGCGCGGCGACGTCCCCATCCGTCTCGCCATGATCGGCCCGCCGCTCGGAATGGCCGAGTATGACATGGGACGCGCCAGCATCTGCCAGCATGGCCGCCGAGATGTCACCGGTATGGGCACCCGAGCCATTGGGGTGGCAGGTTTGCCCGCCAATCATCAGCCCCGTGCCTTGCGCCATATCAGCCATGCGCGAAATCAGTGTCGCGGGCGGGCACAGCAGAACCTCGCACGCCTCGGCCTCGATCGCTGCTGTCAGGGCCGCAACTTCGGCCAGGGCCGCGGTGGTGCCATTCATCTTCCAGTTGCCTGCCGCCAGTTTCCGTGCCATCGCCGCCTCCGAGAATTTTGCGTGGGGTCGAGCGATGGCAAACCCACGCCCCATGGTCAACCCGAGAGGTGCCCACGATGATCCCCCATATCGACGCCCAGGCCCTTGCCGCCCGCGATCCAGAGGCGCTGGCAGCCACAAAGCATGGCGCGGAAGAGGTCGGGTTTCTGACGCTGCACAACACGACCTTGTCGACGGCAGATGTCGAGGCGGCGATTGCGGCCTATCGCGCGTTCTTCAAGGGACCGCGTGACGTGAAAGAGGCGGTGAACATGAATGTCACTGGCTCCAATCGCGGCTGGGGCGGGCCGGGATCCGAGCAGGTCGATCCAGACGCGAATCCGGACTACAAGGAAGTCTTCGATTGCGGTGTGGAACTGCCTAAGGGCGACCCATTTGCGCGGCTTCCCGTCTATGCGCCGAACCAATGGCCAGAGGCGCCGGAGGGCTTTCAGGACGCGATTGAGGGCTATTTTGCTCAAGCCCGCGCCATCGCCCTGCGTCTGCTTGCGGGAATTTCGGTCGCGATTGGCAAGGACGAAACCTTCTTCGACGACAAATTCGCCAAGCCCATGGCTTTGCTGCGTGGCAACTATTACCCCGAGCGCCCTGCATGGGCAGGGGAGAAGGATTTCGGCATCGCCGCCCATACAGATTACGGCTGCCTCACGCTGCTGGCCACGGACGGCCAGCCGGGGCTGGAGGTGCAACTGCGCGACGGCACTTGGGTGCCGGTGGAGGCGCACCCTGGCACCTTCATCATCAACTTCGGCGAAATGCTGGAGATGTGGACCGCTGGCCAGGTGCGTGCCACCCCGCACCGTGTGATCGGCGGCGCGCAAGAACGGATATCGATCCCGCTGTTTTTCAATCCGGTCTTTGACACCGATGTTTCGGCAGACGGGCAGCCCACGATCACCGCAGGTGAACATTTGTCAAAACGCTACATGGAGACCTACACGCACTTGCAGGGAACGGAGTAGGACCTCGCCCCTCCTTGGCGCCCCATGAAGGGCGTCCCTGCAACCGATGTCAGCTTTCCGTTGTCACAGAAAGAACCGTGCCGTCGGGGCTGGTTTTGACCGCGAAAATCGTGTCGTCACGCCCTTTGGGCAAGACGTGCAGATCCCAAGTGGCAGAAGGGACCTCGTCGGATGGCCCCGTGCCGAAAGGGGCCAGGCAGATACGGCTCAACCACAGGGCCTCAAAAAAGGCGTCATCCTCAATCCCGTCGCTCTGCGCCTTTGGGAAGACCTTGAGAAGTGCGCGGTGAAGATGGGCATTTGCGGGGTCCAGCAGGTCGGCCAGCCAATCTGCCTTGCAAGGTACGGCTGATCTGCGCACTGCCGTTGCAAGATCGGGAAGGGTCTCCACAAGCGGCACGAACGGATCAAGATCGTCGGCGGCGAAGGTGTCGATAGCCGCTTGGGGCAAATATAGGTCTATCGCAACGCGTTTGCCGTTCACCAACTTGCGTTTGAGGCTTGTCAGACTGTCCGGTTTGAAATTGCCAAAAACCGAATGGGTGAACTTTGGCGCAGCGGCCCTTTTTTGCCTCCGCCCTCGCAGTTGCGAAGATGTCATCAAGTTGCGCCCGCGACAGAAGCATTTCGGCGTTCCTGTCTGTGTCCAAATAGACCGATACCCATGATGGGCTGACGTAGTACATGATCGTCAGGGGATGAGTGATCGTGATCTCGGGCCTGCGTTTGTCAGGCGCCGCGACGGTCAACTGCCACGCGGCGCGCCCAATCTGAAGATCGGCGGGCAGGCCAGCGCGTGACAGGTGGTTCAACGCGGTGCGGTGTTGCGCCTAGAATTGATCGAGCCAGGGCGCCGCCAGTGATATCGCGCCTGTCACGCGGTCAGGAAGGGTTGCCTCCGTAAAGCCGTCCATATCACCAAGATCGTGAACGCTTACCTGCACCGGAATGCCGTCCAGCGCGCGGTTTGGGAGTGAGAGATGGCGGACATGAACCTTGAGGATAAAGACCTCGCCCGGACCGAGTGGCGTTTCGACGGGGGTGAGTGTCATTGCAGATGTGCTCTACAGGAATTCAAGCGCGCGGCGGGCCCATTTCGCGGCTTCATCCCGGTCGTCCAGCGTGGCATCCGGCATCGTCCAGTAGGGCATATAGGTCGGCTTTTCCTTGCCCTCGCGCGTGTAGCTCCAACGCGTGCAGCCTTCGTCTTCCAACACCTGCTGAAAGTCGCCCGCGCCTTTGAGGTACATCTGCCCGTCCGACATCAACAACGCGAAGATCGTGCCCTCATGGTACAGGCACAAGCCGCCCATCATCTTGCGCGTGGTGATATCGCCAAGGCCCGAGAACAGCTCAACCGCGTGCTCGATTTCCTCGGCCGAGACGCTCACTTTTCGGCGGCCAGTTCGTCGATGTCTTTGAACTTGATCGACTCACCGCACCCACAGGCATCAGCGACGTTGGGATTACGGAATTTGAAGCTCGCCTCCAGGAGGCTCACCTCATAGTCGATCTCGGTGCCGAACAGGAACATCTGCGCCATAGGCGCAATCATCACCCGCGCGCCGTCCTGTTCCACGACTTCGTCATTCGGGTCGATCTCGGACACGTAATCCATCGTGTATTCCATGCCTGCACAGCCGCCTTTCTTGACGCCGATGCGCAAGCCTTCGGTGCCGCCCTGTGCCATGAGTTTGGCGATCTGGGCAGAGGCTTTGTCGGTGAGCGTTACGGCTTGCTTGCCGGGGATGCCGAACATGGGGGCGATCCTTTTGGAATACCTGTCTGTAACCAATGTAAGGGCAGGGGTCCTGCGCCTCAAGCCCCGGGTCAGTGCATCATTGGCATGACAAGCGCCAGCGGAATCGCAACCGCCAACCCCCAGGCCAGGCTGATGCCGGAGCCAAGTATGAGCCTGTTGCGCGATGTTGTATCGCGGCCGGGCATTTTGGCCCCCATGTAAAGGGCCTTCGCGGCGAGAACCGCTCCGGCGAATACGGGCCAGCCGCCAATCAAAACAACGCACAAAGCAGCACGTTCAAACCAACCCAGTAACACGCCCCGACTGTCGCCCAAGCCCTGCCGGGCCAAGATCGTGGCCACTGCGTATTGCCCGCCCCGCGCGGCGAACAAAACACCGCCCGCGATCATGTAGTAAAGCGGCAGGTTATCGACCCCTGCCAAAGGGCTGGCGGGCCAGATCCCGGGGGCCAGCAAAGCGATGCCAGCCACCGACGCGACGTGAAGGAGTTGGTCGAAGATGTAAGCGAACAGCCCCTCGGGCATGGCATAGGTCTTCACGATGTCGATCCAGAGGTGCGCGACGGCGAGAGCCAGGAACCATGGGTTGAACGTCAGTGTCGTTAGGCACATCGTTCCAAGTACAAGGCCGATATGGGCCGCCATCGCGATGGCACGCCGCTTGTTGACGACCATCCAGGTCGTTTGCAGCACGTAGTCCGCCAAGACATGCGCCAAGAAGAGCGCCGCAAATGTATAGGCTGCCATATGGCTGTCCTGTATCCTCTGCCCGCACCACGCCTCCGTCACGACGCAGTGGCACGAGGTTTAGCCCCGAAGGCACGATGGCAGGCAGGTTTGCCGACCGCAAGGCGACGCGCGCGTCACAAGGCGTAAGGAAAGCCCGACTTTACAGGTGGTGCGTTACATGAAGCCCAGTTCAAGGCGGGCTTCATCGCTCATCATGTCCATGCCCCAGGGCGGATCCCAGGTGATCTCGACATTGACGGTCTTCACGCCGTCAAGCGGTTCCACCGCATCGGCCAACCAGCCGGGCATCTCACCGGCCACCGGGCAGCCGGGGGCGGTCAGCGTCATGATGATGGAGATGTCATTTTCCGGCCCGATATCAATCGTGTAGACAAGGCCAAGGTCGTAGATATTCACCGGGATTTCCGGGTCAAAGACAGACCGGCAGGCTTCCACCACGTTGTCGTAGAGCGGATGGTCCGTGCTTGAGGGCGCAATCAGCGGCGCGCCTTCCATCTGTGGGGTCTGCTCGGTCATGGCCTGTCCCAATCGAATACCTGAGCGAAGATATAGGGATTGCGCCATGGGTCGTAAAGGCGGGTCGTAAAGGCCGTGCGGGTCAGGCGGCTTTGGTCCGGCTGTCTGAACTCAGAAACCGTGCCAGAGCCGTCAACGCATTTCGGATCGCAGGATCATGCCGCCCTTCGTGATGGCACACCAACCATTCTTCTGAAGTCAAAGCGTCGATGGGCTCACCCAATCGCACAAGGCCGTGCGTGTGATCGCCAACAAAGGTTGGCAGCACCATGCGCCCCACACCAGCCTGCGCCATCGCCATGCCAAGTTGCGCCTCATTTGCGCGGGTCACGATGTCGTCGCCATGCTGAGCTTCTGTCCAGCGGCCCGATGGTGTGTTGGACCGGTCACCTGCCGCACCGATCCAGCCGGTCGCGTCCGGTGCATTTCCGTAAGCGGCAAAGTGCATCGTCGCGGTCTTTCGCCCGGCCAGCCACGGCTGATCGGGTCGTCGGTTTCGAATGCCGATATCAATTTCGCGTCGGGCGATGTCCATGTCTAATTCGCATTGAAGAAACTCCGGCACCCACTCGCAAGATGCATCCCAAAACTCGGTCAAATGCCGCGACAGGATCATCGCCGTCCAGGTGCCGGCTGAGATCCGAACCCGCCGTTTGCCACGCGGACGATCCCGCCATTCAGCGATATCGGCGGCTGCGGCCTCCATCCGCTCCGTCCGGCGCAATAGGTCGCGACCTTCGCTGGTCAGGGCATAGCCGTGGCGGCCATGCAGGAACAACGGGCGCCCCAGCGAAACTTCCAAAGCCTTCATGCGACGGCTGAGGGTTGCGGGGCTGCTGCCAAGACGGTCAGCGGCCGCTGTCAGACTGCCTTGCCGAGCCACTTCCGAGAAAAGCGCAAGATCATCCCACATGGCACGTCCTTTTCATTTTTGAAAAGCACCTCACAAAGCTGGTCGTCGCGCACGGCAGCGCGCAAACGGTACAAGATCCCATAAAACATATGGAGATCGCAAATGCACGAGATCATTCGCAGGATTGAAATTCCACCCGTCGCCCAAACAAATATGATGGAAGAGAGGGAGCTGTTTGCAAAAATGGTTGCCAATCAGCGCAAGCAGGCCCGTGCCGCGCGCCGCGCTCGTCTGCTGTCGCTTCTTGGCTGGCGGCGCGGGGCAGAGCCCGCAACTACTCGACGCAGAAAAACTGCACCGCCCATCCCTGGGACGGATAGCGCGGGGCGCACGGCAGCGAGGTCACGGTGATTTCCACCCAATCGGGGATTAGGGTGGTGCCCAGGCTCTGAACGCCGGCGCGATCCTCGTAGGTCCAACCCGGATAGGGGCCTTCGCGGGCGCCATCCGCCCAGGCATGCAAGTTCTCGATCGTCGTGGCGAAGGTCTGCTCGGCCCAACCGACCTGAAATCGCTGCGGCGCAAACGCCTGCAGAACGTCATCCAGCAGGTCGATGCGCCGCTCGACCAATTCGGGGATTTCGAAAAAGGCAGTGGAATGCCAGGAGAGCAGCACAATCTCGCTGCACACTTCCAGCGCCACGATATGGGACACAAGCGAGGTATCCGCCTGTTGATAGACGTGGATATTGGCACCATCGAACCGGCTGGCGGCGGCGGCCATGACCTCTTGCGCGACGTTCGGGTCAATGAACCGCAAATCCTCCGCCACCGCTTGGCGCCAGGCATCGTCGATTGTCATGCTGCGCAGCTCGTAGGGTTCGTTGCGTGTCTCGTGGATTGCCGTCAGTTCCGCGACCGTCAAGGCGTGCAGGGGCGCGGTGAGCAGGGTTGCAAACCAGAGGAGGAAAGCAAAGACACGATTGTTCATCTGTAGTCCCTTTGATGCAGCGTTCGCGCAGCATCACGCACGCGTCCCCCCTTGGCAATTCAATCGTGTCGGTGCATGGCTCTGCCCCATGACACAGCGCTTTGATTTCACTCTCAATGCCGTGTCGGGCAAAGCCCGGACCGGCGTCATACACACCCCGCGCGGAGAGATACGGACGCCTGCGTTCATGCCCGTGGGGACGGCCGCGACCGTGAAAGCGATGATGCCCGAAAGTGTGGCCGCAACCGGTGCCGACATCCTGCTTGGCAATACTTACCACCTCATGCTGCGCCCAACGGCGGAGCGGATCGACCGGCTTGGCGGACTTCATCGTTTCATGAACTGGGACAAGCCGATCCTGACAGACTCCGGCGGCTTTCAGGTCATGAGCCTGGCTGAGCTTCGTAAACTGACAGAGGAGGGGGTCACGTTCCGATCCCATATCGACGGATCGAAACACCTGCTTAGCCCCGAACGCTCGATGGAAATCCAACGCCTTTTGGGCAGCGACATCGTGATGTGCTTTGACGAATGCCCGGCGCTGCCGGCGGACCGTCCGGTGTTGGAAAGCTCCATGCGCCTGTCAATGCGATGGGCACAGCGGTCGCGCGATGCGTTCGGCGACCGGCCGGGTCACGCCCTGTTCGGTATCCAGCAGGGTGGGCTGGAGGAGGATTTGCGCTCCGAAAGCGCGGAGGCGCTGCGAGGTATCGAATTTGATGGCTACGCGGTAGGCGGCCTTGCCGTAGGTGAGGGGCAGTTGGCGATGTTTGCCTGCCTTGACTACGCGCCCGACCAACTGCCTGCCGACAAGCCACGTTACCTGATGGGCGTGGGCAAACCCGACGACATTGTTGGGGCGGTCAAACGCGGGATCGACATGATGGATTGCGTGCTGCCTTCGCGTTCAGGGCGAACCGGGCAAGCCTGGACACGGCGGGGGCAAGTGAACATCAAGAATGCGCGCCATGCCGACGATCCGCGGCCGTTGGATGAGAACTGTACGTGCCCTGCCTGTTCCAACTACAGCCGGGCCTATCTGCACCACGTTTTCCGGGCGCAGGAAATGATCTCAGGCATGCTGCTGACCTGGCACAACCTACACTATTATCAGGAGCTGATGGGGGGCATGCGGGCGGCAATTGCAGACGATCGGTTCGATGCGTTTGAGGCCGGGTTCCATGCCTTGCGGGCGGAAGGGGATATCGCGCCACTCTAAGACATGACACTCGCTTATCACGGTTGATAAGGCGGGTTAACCTGCTGATAGGCCGAGAGAATCCATTTTTCGTTTACCAAATCTTAACTGTCTGGGCGGGCCTCAACAGCCATCCAATCGCGCCTGTGCGGCCCTCTTTTCGCCATTCTTGCCGCCCAGAACTGGGCGTCAAAGAAAGGTCGCTGTCCCATGTTCCGACGCCTCTATCGCCAACGCCGCAGGTTTCTGCTTTTCTGGAGCCTGGTCGCGCTGACCTGCTTGCTCATGGCCAAGACGAGCCAAGAAGTGCGCGTTTGGATCAAGCACGATATGGCCGGGCCGGAATGGCTGGCTTACCTGTCGCTTGGCCTTTCCGTTTTCATATTGAGTACGACGCTGGCGATCCTCGTCATCCTGCTGGCGCCCGCACTGCGCCGCGCGATTGAGGTTGGCGCGTTGACCACATTGGTGGTTGAGGCGCAAAAGGCTTACGGGCCTTCGGTATTGTCCGACTGGGGCCTCCAATCCTACGGGTTCGTTTGGTTCATCGGCCTGTTTTACGTCATCGAACTCGCGCTCGCCAAAGATGTCTTGCGACAGCGGGGCCTGCGGTTTGACCTGTCAGTATCGCGCACCCGCACCATTGATGCAGCGCCCGAAGCCGTTTGGGCCGCATTGGTCCCCGACGAACACACGCTAGAGCGGCACTGGGTGCACAGCATAATCCGCATCACCGACCGCCCGGATCTGGGTCCGAATGCCGTCGAGGCCCATTACCGATTGGGGCGATATGGCACGCTTGTTCAACGCCATCGGCGACGGGTCTGGCAGAAACCGTTCCATGCGGCTTACGATTTCGGACCGGATGATGAGGCCAAGACCGGCCCCAATGCATTTTACGGCACATTCGAGATGCGGTTGGAGCCATTGGCAGATGGCCGCAGTAAAGTGACGCTCAGCCACCATCATCGCGGGCTTGGCATTGGCACCTGGCTGCTGCTGGTTCTTGATGATTTCCTTGCCAGCGAACTTGACGGCGCAGAGGCCTTTCTGAAGGGCCGTCGTGATTGGTCGGTGTCCGGTTGGCAAGTGCGGAAAATGGCCCGCGCCTGAGCGGCCCTGCGGGGAAGGGCGCGCCTGCCTTCCCCGAAATTCGCGGGCTTTCCATACTGTCTTCAAGGGTTTGTGACGTCTATCTGTTGTGGCAAGAATTTCAGGACACCAACGGAGACACGAAAATGACATTGAAATCCAAACTGCTTTCTCTGACTGCCTTTGCCGTTCTTGCCAGTGCCGGGGCGGCATCCGCCGACGACGAAGTCGATCCGTTTTCCATCTGCGACATTGATCCGGCCAACTATGTCGCTGAGATCTCGGAAGGTTTGGTTGGCAACTGGTCGGCCCAAAACCCTGAAGGCGTCGCCGTCATGGCAGGCGGCGGCATGATTATGCCCATTCCGATGCCAGCTGAGGCCCCATCGTCGGTCGATTTTGTGCTGCAAGGGGATCAGCTTTACGCAACATCGTGGATGGATGCGGAGGCTCCGATGTTGCCCATTGGCGTTGCCCCAAGCTCTCCCGTAATTGATCAGGTCGCCGAGGCGCTGGACAGCGCGTTGAGTGAAGCGGAAACCTCAGTCGTTATCGGGTGTGACATTACCGCTTATCCGATCCTGCGGACCGAATTTTCGCTGAGCGAAGATGGTGTCACGCTCAGCTATGTTGCGGTCTTCCGCGTCTTGAGCGAAAGCCTGATCCAGGGTGCGGTCTACGGCAGCGTGGTTGGCGAAGAGGGCTCGATCAATGCGTATCGCCCTGTGGTGATGTCGCGTTAAGGACTTCGCGAAAACCGCATGCAGGTATCCGGTTGGCCGCGCAACGCGTCGGCCAATCTTGTCCGTCGTTCGTGGGGATACGGAATGGCAATGAGTAACGAAGTGGTCCTAAAGTCCAACGCTTCAGTTTTGCTGACGGCGCTGGTCTGCCTGATCTTTACCGCGATCGGTGGGACATGTGTGTGGATCGTTGTGAAATTGATCAATGCCGACCTTTGGCAGCCGCTGCTGTGGGTGCCGGTTGGCCTCGCTTTGGCTTGCGTGTTCCTTATCTTTTTGATGGTCCGCCGCGCGACAATGCGGGTGCTGACCATCACACCTGACGGGATCACGATGCATCGCCCCTTTGCGCGCCGCTTCATTCCCGCCGGTGGCCTGAAGGCAGGCGTGTTCACCGAGACACGAACGTCCGGCGGCGCGGCCAGCGCCCAAGGCACTGTTGCGCGCACCGAGCACGTGGATGCGATTTACCTTGGCCTGCCTGACGGCACCGTGCGAGGTTTGTTTGTCGGGAAGGTCAATGGCCCCCGCATCAGCCGGGTGATTCAGGGATTGGATCACATGCTGGGGGTCGAGGTGGTGCGACTGCCCGGTGATCCGGGCAAGAAAAACCGGCGGCCCGATGTGTCCTCGCTCAAAATTTCGGACTAAGCCGCCGTTTTCCACAGGATTTTGCGCTTTCCTCTCAACATACCCCCATGGGTGGGTTGTGTGAGGGAGCGGGCGCGTGCACTCTGCGCGCTAAAGTTGCGTGCGTTTGCGCTTGAAACACCCTGACACGCGCCCCACGTTAAGACATCCGAGAGAGGAGGGGGGCTAGGCTGCCGCCAAGCGGGGCCCCGCACCCTTGCCTGAACAAAAGGAAGGCATGAGGCTTATGCCAGAGCAAACCACCTATCCCGTCCTGCCCTTGCGCGACATCGTGGTCTTTCCCCACATGGTCGTGCCGCTGTTTGTGGGCCGGGAAAAGTCTGTCCGCGCGCTGGAAGAGGTGATGCAGGACGACAAACAGATCCTGCTGTCTTCGCAGCGCGACCCGGCGGATGATGATCCGAGTGCCGACGGCATCTATGACAATGGCGTTCTTGCCAATGTGCTTCAGTTGCTGAAGCTGCCCGATGGCACTGTAAAGGTGCTGGTCGAAGGTCGCCGCCGTGTGCATATCGACGAATTCACCATGGTCGACCCGTATTTTGAAGCGACGGCCAGCCCGCTGGCGGAATCCACCGGCGATCTGGAAGCGATTGCCGCGCTAACGCGTTCGGTCGCCGAAGAATTTGAGAAATACGCCAAGGTCAAAAAGAACATCCCCGAAGAGGCTTTGACGAGCGTGTCTGAGGCCTCAGACCCGGCGAAACTGGCCGATCTGGTGTCGGGCCATTTGGGGATCGAAGTGGACCAGAAGCAGGAGCTTCTGGAAACGCTCGAAGTCGCCGCCCGGCTTGAGAAGGTCTATGGCCTGATGCAGGGCGAAATGTCGGTTCTGCAGGTCGAGAAGAAGATCAAGACGCGCGTGAAATCCCAGATGGAGCGAACGCAGCGCGAGTATTACCTCAACGAACAGATGAAGGCGATCCAGCGCGAGTTGGGCGATGGCGAAGACGGCGCAGGCGAAGTGGCCGAGCTGGAAGAGCGCATCGAAGCCACCAAACTGTCGAAAGAGGCGCGTGAAAAGGCGGATGCGGAGCTGAAGAAGCTCAAGAACATGTCGCCGATGTCCGCGGAAGCGACCGTGGTGCGCAACTACCTCGACTGGATGTTGTCGATCCCGTGGGGCGTGAAGTCGCGCGTGAAGAAGGACCTCGGCCGCGCGGAGCAGATCCTCGACAACGACCATTACGGGCTTGAGAAGGTCAAGGAACGGATCGTTGAATATCTGGCGGTCCAAAAGCGCTCGAAGAAGCTGAAGGGGCCGATCATGTGCCTTGTCGGCCCTCCGGGCGTGGGTAAGACGTCACTCGGCAAGTCAGTGGCGAAGGCGACGGGGCGTGAGTTCATCCGGATTTCTCTGGGTGGGGTGCGCGACGAGTCCGAGATCCGCGGCCACCGCCGGACCTATATCGGCTCCATGCCCGGCAAGATCATCCAGGCGCTGAAGAAGGCCAAGACGACCAATCCGCTAATCCTGCTCGATGAGATCGACAAGATGGGGCAGGATTTCAGGGGCGACCCGGCGTCGGCCATGCTGGAGGTGCTGGATCCGGAACAGAACTCGACGTTTGTCGATCACTATCTGGAGGTCGAATATGACCTCTCGAACGTGATGTTCCTGACCACTGCAAACTCCTACAACATGCCGGGCCCGCTTTTGGACCGGATGGAGATCATCCCGCTGGCCGGCTACACCGAGGATGAGAAGGCGGAGATCGCCCATCGCCACCTGATCCCCAAGCAGGTGAAAAACCATGGCCTGAAAGCCAAGGAATTCACGCTGGAGCCGGAAGCGCTGCAAGAGATGATCCGCACCTACACCCGCGAGGCGGGTGTCAGAAACCTGGAGCGGGAAATCGGTAAACTGGCACGGAAGGCGGTCACGCGGATCGTGCGCGGGAAGGATGAAGAAGTTGTCGTAAGCACCGACAATCTCGACGATTTCCTGGGTGTGAAGAAGTTCCGGTATGGCTTGGCCGAGGATGCGGATGCGATCGGTGTGGTCACGGGTCTCGCCTATACATCCGTCGGTGGCGACCTGCTGCATATCGAAGCGTTGAAGCTGCCCGGTAAGGGGCGGATGAAGACGACCGGTAAGTTGGGCGACGTGATGAAGGAGTCGATTGATGCGGCTTCAAGTTATGTCCGCTCCATCGCGCCGCAGATCGGGGTGAAGCCGCCGAAGTTCGACCGGATGGACATCCACGTTCACGTGCCCGATGGCGCGACGCCGAAAGATGGGCCGAGTGCTGGTCTGGCAATGGTCACGTCCATCGTGTCGGTCCTGACGGGCATTCCGGTGAAGCGCGACATTGCGATGACGGGCGAAGTCAGCCTGCGCGGCAACGCCATGCCAATCGGTGGCCTCAAGGAGAAACTGCTCGCAGCCTTGCGCGGGGGGATTACCACGGTCCTCATCCCGCAGGAAAACGAGAAGGATCTGGCCGAGATCCCGGACAATGTGAAAGAGGGGCTGAACATCATCCCCGTCAGCCACGTGTCGGAAGTGCTGGAACATGCGCTGACTTCTGTGCCTGAGCCCATCGAATGGGATGAGGCCGCAGAAGAGGCCGCCGCAGCCCAGGCCGCGCTTGAGCGTGGCGGAGCAGGTGCCACCGCACACTGATAGCGGCAACTTGAACACGGAGAAGGCCCCTCTGGATCGCTCCAGAGGGGCCTTTTTCCTAGCCGGTCGACAAATTCAGCGGTTAGTCCACCATCTCCATCGTGAGGCCAAGCGCGTCATAGTCGACCGCAAGGTATCCTCCGATCATCGGTGCAATTGCATCGGGCCGGTACTGCATGACCTCGTGTGCCAGAACACCGCGAAAACGTTGGTCGGAGCCGATGTAGGACCATTCGTAGATCCCGAAGCCAGCCTCAGCTGTTCCGACGCGCACAATATCTTCCTTCAAGCGCTCGTCACTCGCGGCATGCGCATAGCTCATCATGCCGCCATCATTGGATGCCGAAAGCACCAGGATCACCATCAACAAGGCCAACACCGGCACGAAGATTTGCTCGGCAGATTCAGCCGTGTTCTGATGGATCACGGTCACGTCCATTTCAGGCTGCGGTGCGTTTTGCGCAAACGCGGTGCTGATCGTCAGACTTGTAGCCAACGTTAACGCCAATACGTTTTTCATCACTGTCTTCCCCCTTTGAATAAAAAAGCGCCCCGAAAAACGGGGCGCTCATCAACACGCCTCTAAACCGAAGCGGTGATCTCTGTCTGGTCGGGTGCAGCGCACCCCAACCTTAGCCGTGGTGCAGCATGATCAGCAGCAGAAGCGCGAAGATCGGCACGAAGATGCCGCCATTCGATGCTGCAGTATCTTCAACCACGACGATTTCCGGCGTGACGGTCACGATGCCGCCAGCTTGGGCAGCGGTTGCGAATGCGGCGATGGCCAGAGCGGCAATCAGAACTTTTTTCATAGGAATTCCCCAAGTGTTAAGCAGACGTTCGACGCGGCGTTGCAGCCCCGCGTTAGTTCCACATTGGCAAAATCACCGGGCCGCGATCAATGCGACTCGCTCAAAAAGCGCGTACAAACCGCGCTGAGGCAGCAAAAAGTGGCGCTCTCGCAACGATTTGAGCCGGCTAAGCGGAGGCGCCGGCGCGAAATCGTGGCCATTCGACAACGTATGGCGGTCGATTCGATCAATCCTCCAACCGATTCGTTGCGTGACAGGCGGTGTTCCGCCCATCGTATGTGCGGGGGGCGTAAGCCATCGCGAGGGTCCACGCGAGATGTTCAGAGTAAACCGCCGCGCCCTGCTGCATTTTGCAGCGTCCGGTCTTGCCATGCCATTCATCGCACGTCGCGCAGACGCGCAAGCCGCACCGCAATCCTTTGCCGGGCGAGGTGAAATTCGACGCGGTGTCGACGCGACGGTCACGCGTATCCCGACCGCACAGCCCTACGTCGCAATGACGTTTGACGACGGGCCACACCCACGGCTGACACCGCAACTCCTCGATATGTTGAGCGCGCGGGGGATCAGGGCGACCTTCTACGTGATCGGCCGCAATGCCGCGCGGTACCCGCAAATCCTGCAACGGATGGTCAATGAAGGGCACGAGATCGGCAATCACACCTGGTCGCATCCCAACCTGAACGGCCATTCCGACGGATCGGTTCTGAACCAGGTGGATCGCACAAACCGCGCTGTTTATGAGGCCGTTGGACGGCCACCGGTCACCATGCGGCCGCCCTATGGCAATCTCTACGATCGCCAGCGCCTGATGCTGCACCAAACCCGCGCGATGCCCACAGTGCTATGGTCGGTCGATACGCTTGATTGGCAGCGTCCGGGTTCATCCGTGGTGTCGAGCCGCGTAATAAACGGCTCGCACCCCGGTGGAGTGATCCTTGCCCATGACATCCACACCGCAACCGTGCGGGCCATGCCAGCCGCCTTGGACGGCGTGATGGGCCGCGGGTTTCGCTTTGTGACCGTATCGGAACTGATCGGCTGGCCCCGCTGGGATCGCCGCCGTCTTCGGTTGGTTGAGGCGTCCGGTTAACGCTGTTTTTGCCTCACACTGGCCCAATGGGCTGTGATCGGTTAAGCTGTTGTCGAAATGGAAACAATCGACGCGGGCTTTTGCACGACGTTGGTGGAAGGGCAGATCGAGATGGCAACCAAAACGACCAGCAAGGCGAAAACCACAAAGGCCAAGTCAACTTCGGCCGGGCGACGCAAATCGACCACCAGCACCAAGACATCCACCTCGACCTCGGCGCCTAAGGTGGCTGACAAGTCTGTAACGCCAACATCCCCTGCAGCTCCTGAGCCTCAGCCGGCTGCGGAGGGCGCAGCGGCTTCCGCCAGCGATGCACTGCGCCGCCCGGACCTGATCCAGGCTGTTGCGGACCGCGTTTCGTTAAAGCGGTCCGAGGCCAAGATGGTCTTTGACGTGGTGCTCGATGAAATCGGCAAAGCGCTTGATGCCAATGAAGAGGTGATCGTGCCGCCGCTTGGCAAATTCATGGTGAAAAAGCGGATCGAAAAGCCGAACGGCGAGATGCTGACGCTCAAGTTGAAGCGCGCGCAGGCTGATCCGACGGCGGGCGACGTGGCCCCCCTTGCGAAGGCTGACGAAGAAAGCTAAATGCCGCGCACCGGCGGGTGATTAGCTCAGTGGTAGAGCGCTTCGTTCACATCGAAGATGTCGGGAGTTCAAATCTCTCATCACCCACCAATCCGCTTTTTCTTACAAAAAGTAGGGCGTTTGGCCCACCCAACGCGCGTGCGGACCAACCGTCAGAACACGGGAATATCGCACGTCACCAAAGCTCAGGGCGGATAACAGGACGTTCTGCCACCGGCAGCCCAAGGTCGCGTGCCATATGGGGATCCATCAGAACACGTTCCAGGCACCGTCGTTGCTGCGCCTTTGCGGCGCGCAGCCACCAGCCCCGCCAAAGCCGGGCCAGCGAGGTGCGGGCGCGATTTCGGGTCGGGGTATGTGCGGTCAATTGAACAGTCATGTCTTTTCCTCTTGGCGAATCGATTTGATTTCATGAGGCTACGGCCTCAAGTTCACTTGAGGTAAAGGCCAAATGTCATCTCGCATCGCGAAGGACCTCAGCGTCGGCCAGATGGCCGAACGGGCAGGTGTCGCCGTTTCAACGCTGCACTTTTATGAGGCCGAAGGGCTGATCCAATCCTGGCGGACCGCCGCCAATCATCGCCGCTACGACAGGCGCGAATTGCGCCGTGTTGCGATCATCCGCACAGCGCAAGCCGTGGGCGTGCCTTTGTCCGACATCAAGGCCATGCTTGACGCGCTGCCAAGCGGAAGGATCACGGCAGAGGAATGGCGCAGCGCCGCGGATGTCTGGGCGGCACAACTGGATGAAAAGATAGCGACCCTGCAACGCTTGCGCACCCAGATGGGGGCCTGCATTGGCTGTGGCTGCCTGTCGATGGAGCACTGCCCGCTTTACAACGCCGATGACCGGATGGGCGCGCGTGGCGCGGGGCCTCGCCGTTGGCTTGGCGGCGCGCAGGAAGAGGCTGAGATGGACGCCGGAGCATATGATGCCACGCCCTGATTACCCACCCCTCTACGTGCTGCGCCATGGACAGACCGAATGGAACCTCGCCGATCGCATGCAAGGCTGGCAGGATTCCCCGCTGACCCACCTGGGTCGAGCACAGGCCCTGGCACAGCAGAGAATATTGTTCGGCATATTGGATGGCAGTCAGGCCGCCCGCTACAGCCCCTCGGGTCGGGCCAGGGCAACGGCCCAAATTGCGCTCGACCAGCATTTCGGCACGGCCATCGAGGATGCACGCCTGCAAGAGATCAACGTCGGCGACTGGACCGGATGCACACCAACCGAGATCGCGGCAGAGAAAGCCGGCATCGACCCGACCGAAGACTGGCACATGTGGAAATTCGGTGCTCCCGGTGGCGAAACGCTGGATGAGATGACCGTGCGCTGCCGCGCCGTTCTGGATGATCTGACCAAACCCACGATTCTCGTGACCCATGGGGTCACCTCGCGCCTGCTGCGGTGCCTCGCATTGGGCTTGTCGCCAGAGGCTCTGGGGACGCTGCCGGGCGGTCAGGGTGTCGTTCATGTCGTCGAAAACGGAAAAGCGCGCATCTTGGGTCAGTAACCGCTTGCCGGAGGGGCAGAGGATTTGTTACAGCCCGCGTCGGTTCGGGTGGTTAGCTCAGTTGGTAGAGCGTCTCGTTTACACCGAGGATGTCGGGGGTTCGAGCCCCTCACCACCCACCACTCAATCCTCGATGCACTGCAAGACGCGCGTGGCCCGGCAGCTTTTATGGCCTGAGGCACGTCCACCTGGGTGCTTACTTAACCCCACATGCGCGCGCCACACCCTTTGCGCCGTTGACCCGCGCAAGACCTTCCTGTCACAGTCGGCCCAACGCACGAAAAGAACGGGTTATCCAACATGTCAGATCAAGGACCGCCGCCCATCTATGCCCCCGGCCAAGGCAATCCGCTTCAGCCTGCGATCATCATCTACGTTCTTCTGGGCCTTGGCATTTTCGTGCCCTTCACCGCATTGGCCGGCGTGGTCTACGCCTATGTGGAGCGCGGCAAGGACGCGATCCTCGATTCCCATCTTTCCTTCCAGATCCGCACGTTCTGGTGGGGATTTGCGTGGATCATCGTGGGCTTCGTTTTCGCCTTTGTACTTATCGGTTTCCTGATCTGGGCCATCTGGGTCGTTTGGCTGGCCGTTCGGATCATTACAGGCATTCAGCTTGCGCAAAGGCAGCAGCCGATTCAGGCCGTCGAAGTCCTCGGCATGAAAGCGGTCTGAGCGTTTACGCACAGAATTCGTGTGATTTGTCAGAATTGGCGCGTCCGTGCTGCCAGTTTACCAGTGCATAGATCTCACAAAGGATATGACGCATGAGCTGGAACCCCGCCCTCGACCCCGATTGTCCGACTGGTGATGACGTCGACGCAATCGAAACTGTCATTGTCCCGCGCGCCCGCGATCTGGGTGATTTCGAAGTGCGCCGTGCCTTGCCTGCGCCCAAGCGGCAGATGGTCGGCCCGTTCATCTTCTTCGATCAGATGGGTCCGGCAGAATTCATCACGGGGCAGGGGGTCGATATCCGACCCCATCCTCATATTGGCCTGTCCACCGTGACCTACCTTTATGAAGGCAAGTTCCACCACCGCGACAGCCTTGGCACAGACCAATGGATCGAACCGGGGGCCGTGAACCTTATGACCGCAGGCCACGGGATCACCCATTCCGAGCGGATTGACGGCGAGATGCTCAAACAGCCCTACAAACTGGCCGGCATTCAGACGTGGATCGCCCTTCCGAAAGATGCCGAAGACAATGCGCCCGACTTTGTGCATGCCGCAAAGGCCGAGCTTCCCTTTCTGGAGGGTGAGGGCAAATCCCTGCGCCTTATCCTGGGCACGGCCTATGGTGAGGCCGCCCCCGTCGCGACCCCGTCCGAGATGTTCTACGCAGATGCGCTGTTGGAGCCGGGGGCCAAACTGCCCATGCCGGATGATCACGAAGATCGCGGGGCATATGTGGTGGAAGGAAGTGTCAGCGTCGCGGGCCAGACCTTTGAAAAGGGTCAGATGATGGTGTTCCGCCCGGGCGACCGCGTGTCGATGACCGCGGGCGACCAAGGCGCGCGGGTGATGATCCTGGGTGGGGAAACCCTGGAAGGGCCACGCCATATATGGTGGAATTTTGTTGCCTCGTCGAAAGAGCGGATCGAAGAGGCGAAAGAGGCCTGGCGCCAAGGCGATTGGCAACATGGCCGCTTCCAACTTCCGCCGACCGATGACGCAGAATTCATTCCCTTGCCCGAGAGGTGACAGCCCCGCTTAGGCCCCCTAGTGTCCGAACATCGGCATTGGCAACGGCCTGAGGGTGTTTTGAAGTCGTCCCCGTTTTGTGCATTGGGTTTCGTGCTGTCCTTGGCAGCGTCCGAAGGCATGGCGTTCTCACCGGATGCTTGTGCCGAGAACTATATCTCCGATGATCTGCCCATTGATGCGCGGGCAGGCGCATTGCTGGATTATTTCGTGGAACCGGGCCAATTGGGCAGCCCGCTGATTTGTACGTTGGTGCCGAGCGACGTCTACGGCCCGATGATCCAGATTTCAGAGGCGATTTCGGACGACCCGAACGCGGCCTTTGTTCAGTATTTCCCCGACACCGTGCAAATCCTGCGTACCGAAGGCGACGGCGCGGGGCTGGTTCTGTCGGCCTGCGGGCCGATCCCGCAAGACTTGCCGCCCGAACGTTACCCGGGCGGGTTCTGGTGCCGCATCGACGCCTCCGCCGGGCGGGGCGTGGTCTTCGATCTGGAATATGATGCGGACGGCGCGCTGGCCTGGTTGAATTTTGAGGTCTCGTCGCAAGAGACGGGCATTCTGGCCAACTCCACGCTCGCCCCGGTTCTTGGCGAAACCGCGCCTGATGACATTCGCGCAGGTGTGTTTCTGGGCGGATCAGAGACAACGTTCCTGTTGCGCTATGCGCGCTCGGCGAACGTGTTTCGCATGGTTGAGCTGCAATCCATCATCGATCTTTACCGGGCGCAGCGTGACGCCCCACAGGACATGACCATCGTGGTCGAAGCAGGCGATCCCGAAACGGGCCCGTTTGCGCAGATGGAGGTCTCAGCCCAGGTGCTGTCCGAGATCATGGCAGAGCTGCGCGTGCTGGAGGATTTGATCCGCGCCCATCGCGGATTGTAACACCGTCCCTTGCGCTTGGCGGATCGCCCATGCACCGTCCGGCCATGTCATCTGGCCTTGTCATGCATATTCGCCCGGCTTTGCCGCAGGACCTGCCCGAGATCGCGCAGCTGCATGAGGCGAACTGGCGGCGGGACTATGCGGGAACTCTGCCCGAATACGCTTTGGGCACATATTTGTCCGACTATATGGAGCGCAAATGGCACAATGGCGCTTTGGTCGATCGCC
The DNA here is from genome assembly GCA_947489665.1 of uncultured Roseicyclus sp. Taxonomy (GTDB): domain Bacteria; phylum Pseudomonadota; class Alphaproteobacteria; order Rhodobacterales; family Rhodobacteraceae; genus Gymnodinialimonas. The sequence goes on from CANLEH010000001.1 coordinate 1,893,462, forward strand.
GCTGCCTGGTGGCGCGCGATGGGGCCGGCGCTCTGCTGGGATTCGCAGCGATGCTGGATGCAGGCCCTGACGGATCGGCCTTCCTCGACAACCTGCATGTCGCGCCTGCGTTCCGGGCCCAAGGGGTCGGGCGGGCCTTGATGTCGTCAGTCGCGGTGCTGGCCATTCCCGGCGCGCTCTCGCTGGAGGTGCTGAGCGCCAACAAGCAGGCCCGTGCCATCTACAAAGCGTGGGGCGGAGCGGAGAGCGCGGAGTTCGCCGATGAGGTCCTTGGCGTCACCGTGCCTGCCGTCACGGTCACCTGGCGCGATACGGTCTGGCTGGCCGACCGGCTCAGCGGGGCGGATGTATGAGCACCGGAACCCCAACCCGCGCCATCGTGCTGATCCTGATCGGCATGGCCTGCATCTCGGTCAACGACACGCTGATCAAGCTGCTCTCGGGGGGCTATCCCCTGCATCAGATGGTGTTCATTCGGTCCATCATCGGGCTGTGTTTCACTGCCATAATCCTCATGGGCGAAGGGGGCTTTGCCCTTTTGAAGACGGACCAACCGGGCCTGCACCTTGTGCGCGCGATCCTGATCGTGATCGCGAACATGACCTTTTTCGCCGCCCTCGCCGTGATGCCGTTGGGTGTGGCCACGGCCCTGTTCTTTGTGGCGCCGCTTTTTATTACGCTTCTGGCGATCCCGGTCCTGGGGGAGCAGGTTGGCGTCCATCGCCTGACGGCGCTGTTGGTGGGCTTTGCGGGCGTGGGCGTCATGATGTTGCCTGCCAGCGATTGGGGGGCGGTTCCGACGGGCGCGCTGTTTCTGCCGGTTGTTGCGGCGGTGTGCTACGCGGGCATGCAGGTGATGACCCGCAAATTGGGGGCAAAATCGGCGGCCTCAGCCATGGCGATCTACATTCAGGTGGCGTTTATCGGCGTCTCGATCCTGTTCTGGATCAGTGTGGGTGACGGGCGGCTTGCCGGTCAGGTGCAAAATGAAAGCCTCGTTTTCCTGCTGCGCGCATGGATTTGGCCTGCCAGTGAGGACCTCTGGAAATTTGCGATCCTTGGATTGATGTCAGGCATGATCGGTTATTGCCTGAGCCAGGCCTACCGCCTTGGGGATGCGGCGACGATTGCGTCCTACGAATATGCGGCCTTGCCCATGGCGATCGCTCTTGGCTGGCTGGTCTTCGGGGAACGGCCCGGCTGGGTGATGCTTGCGGGCACCGCCCTGATCGCCGGTGCAGGCCTTTATGTTTTCGCCCGCGAACGGCGCCGTGCAGGCGTTGGGCCGGCAGCAGAACGCCCGATCCGACGGGGGTAGAGAGGCCCGACAGGACGCGGGCAATCGAAAAGCCGCAAATCCAAGCAACCGACCGCTTGACGGGGCAGGCGGCTGGCCCTAAACCGCCCCTCACGCCGGGTTGCCCGGTGTAAAGGGTGAGCGGTTGTAGCTCAGTTGGTTAGAGTACCGGCCTGTCACGCCGGGGGTCGCGGGTTCGAGCCCCGTCAACCGCGCCACCACCCTTTGCACGACGCACTTTCCGGCCGATGCGCGGTTGTAGCTCAGTTGGTTAGAGTACCGGCCTGTCACGCCGGGGGTCGCGGGTTCGAGCCCCGTCAACCGCGCCA